>NZ_JMQC01000008.1:3060000-4260000 GCF_000746925.1 Bacillus clarus | reverse complement strand
AATCATTTGCAATACGAATGGCATCCTCCTCTGTTTTAAATGGAATAACGACTAAAACTGGACCAAAAATCTCTTCTTGTGCTACACGCATACAGTTATCAACATCATATAGTACAGTCGGCTCATAAAAATTCCCTTGCGCTAGACTCTCGATTCTTTTTCCCCCATAGGCTAATTTCGCACCTTCTGAAATCCCAATTCCGACGTAACGATCAACGGTTTCAAGATGAGCTTTCGAAACAAGCGCACCCATATCTGTATCTTCAGCTAGAGGATCGCCGACTTTTATTCTTTGCACAGCTACTACAAATTTTTCTAAAAACTTTCCATATATACTTTCTTGTACGAGTAGTCTTGATCCAGCTAAACAAATTTCCCCTTGATTCCGGTAAATCGCTTCGATAGATCCTTGTACTGCTTCGTCTAAATCTGCATCTTCAAATACGATATTTGCTGATTTCCCGCCTAATTCCAACGAAACAGGTATTAAATTTTCTGACGCACTCCGCATAATTGTTTTTCCGGTATTACTTTCTCCGACAAACGAAATTCTCCTTACAGCTGGATGTGTTGTCATTTTCGTCCCCACAGTATTTCCTGGACCTGTAATTATATTAAGTACACCTGGAGGTAATCCAGCTTCATTCGCGATTTCACCAAGCATGACTGCGCTTAACGGTGTGTAAGAAGCAGGTTTCACCACAATCGTATTACCGGCAGCAAGTGCCGCCGACGCTTTCCATGTCATTTGCATAAATGGTAAATTCCAAGGAATGATTAAACTTGTTACTCCTGCTGGAGCATATTTTGCATATGACATAAAGTTATGCTTGTCATAATGCTCATGAACCATATATTTTGACATCTCAGCGAAGAAACGAAAATTATGTGCCGAACGCGGTATGTCAAACCCTTTGCTCTCTTTAATTGGTTTTCCAACATCGAGAGTCTCTATATGTGCTAATTCATCTACTCTTTCCATAATTAAATCCGACATTTTACATAAAATATTTGAGCGCTCTTCTACAGGCATTTTACTCCAAATACCACTTTTAAATGTACGCTCTGCCACATCGATCGCCCTTTTCGCATCCTCTTCATTCGCCTTTGCAACAGAAGCAAGTTTCTTATTCGTCGCTGGATTGAACGTATCAAACGTTTCACCAGATATGGAATCAACATACTGACCATTAATAAACAACTTCGCATCTTTAACTTTCATTTTGTCAGCTAATAGTTCCCTATTCACATTCCTTACCTCCTACTCCTCAATTTCTAAAACCATTTCAATTTCAATTGTTGTATTGTTAGGTAATTGAGCCATACCAACGGCAGAACGAGCATGCTTTCCCTTCGCTCCAAAAACAGCTACTAATAAATCAGAAGCTCCATTCATTACTTTTGGCTGTTCAATAAAATCATCCGTACTATTCACAAAACCAAGTAACTTCACAACTCGTTTCACTTTATTTAAATCACCAATTTCATTTTTCACGACACTCAATAAATTCAACATTGATTGTCTTGCTGCCCTATATCCATCATCAATTGATATATCCTTACCTAATTTCCCATGGTACTCATCAACACCTTGTCCGGCAGTAAACAATAAATTCCCTACTTTCACACAACTAACATAGTTTCCAACTGCTGGACGAACAGCTGGTAACGTGAGTCCCATTTCATTCAATTTATTCTCGGGTGTTTGTACTTTCTGCATATGCTACACCTCTTTTTTTTATCTCAATATTTAAAAAGCCCGCGGCATTTCCACCAAGCATCGCTTCCTTTTGTTCCTCAGATAAACCAAGTGTCTCATCAATTACTTTACCTGGATCAACTTCTCGTAGTAAAAAGGGATAATCCGATCCCATAAAAATCTTTTCATGTCCAAACCTCTCAATCATATACTTCAGGTTAAGAGGATCGTAGTTTAAAGAATCAAAATAAAATTTCTTTGCGTAATAACTAGGCGGATGCGTAGTCAGCCGCAAATGTGGCCACACTTTCCACCCTTGATCTAGCCGTGGCAAAATATACGGAAAAGATCCACCACCATGAGCAAAACAAATTTTTAACCGTGGAAACTTCTCCATTATCCCACTACATATAAGCGTAGCTGCTGCAAGCGCCGTTTCACTTGGCATACCGACTGTATACATAAAATTATGGTGCGGCATTCTATCACGCCCCAACGTTTCCCACGGATGGATAAAAATTGGAACTTGCCACTTTTCAGCCATCCGGAAAAATTCAATGAACGATGGATCATCTAAATTTTTCCCATTCACATTTGTACCAATTTCAATACCATGTAAATTTAATTCCGTTATGCAACGTTCCATCTCACGAATCGCAGTTTCTCCATCTTGCATCGGAACCGTTCCTAATCCAACAAAACGCCCTGGATATGCTAAAACTGTTTCTGCAATAAAATCATTTTGAATACGTGCCATACTTTCAGCCTGTTCTGGTTTTGCCCAATAGGAAAATGTAACAGGAATTGGCGATAAAACTTGTATATCAACACCTTCACGGTTCATATCTTCAATTCTTTTCTCAGGACACCATACTTGATCTGTCACATCACGAAAATTCTTTCCTCCAACCATAATAGTTGCACCACATGTACAAGTCCGATTTAATATCGGCCACCGGCCACCACCAAACTTTTCTTCAAAATCTGGAAATGTTTCAGGAATAATATGTGTATGGAAATCTACTCGCATTTCCATTCCTCCACTTCTTCTGGCATAATATGACCACAATTTTTACATGCACGAATTTCCTTATTGGAATTAAAACTATGAATTGCTTCTTTCACTTGTTTCTCTATATCATTTAATTGAACACGTACACGATGCATTTCATGATTACACTCATCACAGAACCAAACAAAGTCCTCCAGTTCTCCTTGGTTACGTTTTCTTTCAATTACTAGTCCGTATGTGTTTGCAACACGATGAGGTGAATGAGGTACCATAGCCGGTAGCATAAATACATCGCCTTCTTTGACTGTAACAACTTCACGCTTTCCTTCCTCCGTAATACATTCCACATAACATTCACCTTTAATTTGGTAGAAAAACTCGTCCGAAGGATCTACATGGAAATCGCGTCTTCTATTTGGACCACCTAAAATCATGGCAATAAACTCTGAATCTTGCCAAATCACCTTGTTATTTACCGGGGGCTTTAGCAATTCTTTATTTTCATCGATCCATTTCAATAAATTAAAAGATTGTAATGTTTTTGACATTTTTGTTTCCTCCTTATATTTCATTCTATTTATATCGTTTTAATAGGCCATCCTAATAAAGATTCAGATTTCTGCAATTCTCCTTGAAATACATGCTTCCTAATTCTCGTTGAAGATATTCGCTCTCCTTCTTCACAGCAAATCGCTTCAACTATAGAAATATTAAAATATTTCCTTAGGAGCTCTATATCACCTTCACGATTTTTTCCAAATCTAAAATCTTGACCGACACAAATTTCTACAGGACATAAACTTTGTAACTCTTGAATAAAATGACTCGCCCTTTTTGTTACATATATCTCATCAAAACGGATTACAATGACATGTTCAACACCTAGATTCTGAAATCGCTTTAATTTCTCATCGATCGGTGTTAATACTTTAGCTCCCTGAAAATAAGAACGTGGTGGCGGATCAAATGTATACACGACATTTGTAATCTTTAATTCTTTTGCTTTCTCCACCGCATTTCTAATCACGCTCTGATGCCCTTTATGCACGCCATCAAAAGCACCAATCGAGACAATCGATTTAGTAAATTCAGGTATACAGTGCTCATGTATATAAATGATTCTCACCTCTCTTTTTCGTTTGAGGTTAAATTTCCAAATAACCAAATTCCTTTGAAATCAAATTTGCCGTATTCATCACACTTTGAATCATGACTTGACGATTACTTCCTTGCATATACGAAATAGGTCCCACAATATTAAGTGCCGCAATCGTTCTCCCCGTGTAAGATCGAATAGGAGCCGCAATCCCATATAGCCCATGTTCATTTTCATTATCACTAGTCGAATAACCTTGCTTACGGATCGTTTGTAATTCTGCCTGAAATCGCTTCATACAAGTAATTGTATTTGGTGCTCGTGGCAAAAGTCCCTTTTCTGAAGTATATTCTAAAGGAGAAGGATTAAACGAAAGAAGGACTTTTCCTGTACTTGTACAATACGCAGGCTCTCTTGATCCAACATGAGTTGAAATTTGAACGGAATCCTTTGATGAAACTTTCAAAATAAATACAACATCTCCACGATCAAACATACCAATATGCACAGTTCCATTAAAATTCCTTACCAGATCTTCTACAATTGGAATTGCTCCACTATAAATCTCTTGCTGAAACATTACTTGATTTCCCCACTCTAGCAGTTTCCAACCTAGACGATATTTCCTTTGCTCATCTTGAATGAGCATTCCTTCTTCACACAATGTACGAACAAGATGATGAACTGTACTTGGATTCATATTTAATTTACCTGAAATTTCAGAATTCCCCAGTACCGGATCTTCACTTGTGAAACAATTTAGAATTTTACAAATCTTACTGCTAGAAGCAATCAAATAACTTACCTCCCCTATTCTCGTTATATATCTCCAGTTTTATATATAGCTAAAAAATATAAGAAGATTTACATCCTAACAGTAAAATTCTTGTTATCATCTGCTGCTCCTTCCTTTTCAATATAAAATGTAAGCGCAGACATTTTCATTTAACTTAATGCGGTTTCAGATGAACTCGATTGCAAAGCATTGTTCACAAGCGACAGAGAGTGCTGTTTTTTATGCGCATTATAAAACATGCCCATTTTACGAACCGGATCCCCCGAGTAATAACGCTCATATTGTAATAAGCGTTGTCCAAAAGCTTCACCGCATAAATCCCAAGCTAATTTAAATAAGCGAACACGCTCTTCAGAAGATACTCCTTCACGCCCAATATAATATTTATGCATGTCATCTTGAATCTCTGGATTCATAAAATCAGCACCTGTTGGTGACATCAATAGCCCACCCGCACCAATGGTTTGAATAATCTCGATAGCCCTCGGATACATTCTAGGTAATAAGCTACGTATTGTATCAAGTGGCAACCTTGCAGGAATAGCCTCTCCATATGGATTCGTTTCATATTCATATTCAGCTACTTGCAAGAGAGCACGAATTGTTTCTACATCCTGCATAAGTTCTGCTAACTGATTTTGTACATTTAAAAATCCATCCACACCTATTGAATCGGCTAGCTTTATAGCTACTTCAGCTACGAAAGACAGTTTAACTAATCCTCTTACTCCGGATTGATGTGCTGGCTGATGACCAATTCCAGTTTTAGGATACAATTGATTTCCAGCTTCTACACTTTGATAAATAAATACTTTATCCCATGGGATAAACACATCGTGAAATACAAGTAATGCATCCATTTCTTCAAACCTTGATGCAAGTGGATGATCAAATAAAGAACGTTTTCCATCTTGCATTGGCTCACGACAAAGAATCCTTAATCCCGGTGCATCGATTGGAACTGCAAAAGAAATTGCATGACGCTCATCACCTGGTTTAAAACTTGGGTAGGAATAAATGATTACCTCATCTGTAATCGGTGCAAGTGTCGCTAACATTTTAGCACCACTAACATACATCCCTTCCTTCGTTTCACTTACCACACCTAAATGCATTGTTTCATCTTCTTGTTGATGAGAAGCTTTACTCCGATCGTTTTGTGGATTAATAATTGCATGTGTTAAAAATAAATCGTTATCCCTTATATGCTTATAATAATTTTTTATATTCGCGCCCCATTCTGGATCGAATTTCTCAAAAAACCAAGCATTACTTGCCATTGAAGTAACTGTGACATTTAAAAAGTCTGGTGTTCTCCCCATTAAACCAAAGGTAGCCTTTGCCCACACTTCAAATAATTCACGACGCGCTTTTAAGTCCTCATAATTTTTCGGCACTAAAAATGCATTCGAAACCCTTTCTCCGGTCTCTTCGCATATATGAGTAATCTTATCTTGATATTCTGGATTATGCTGCATATCATATAAGTTAGCAATTTGTAAAATTGGTTCCCTAAAAACCTCTTCATTCACCACATCTGTTACTTTTCTTCCTCCAATCCAAATCTCAGGATTTTTTGCTCGTAATCCTTCAATATACTGTTCCCCTGTTCTAATTGCCATTCTTTCCCCTCCATTTTTCCATATTACCATACTAAAAAGTCTGGAAACTCCATCAGATGACTGAATTTTCAATCATTATAACAATTGTAAAATCATATAAATTCGCTGTTATTTCACATTATGAAATCTTAATAATTTTTTAAGAAACATAAAAAAGGAACAGTTCCCCCTGCTCCTTTGCACATCACCTATTCACTTTCTCTGCATCCCAATAGTACTTGCTAAACGCCTCAGTTAATACGTCAATAGTGTTATATAATTCATCTAACGTATTATCAACACCACCAACTTCAATTAACATTGCATTTTTAGATAAATCTTGATTATAAACTCCATTTCCATCCTTTTTATACTTCGGAAAAATCCCTCTACTTAATCCGTAATAGTTGTCATCTAAATAGGAATTGATCGCCCTTGCAATCTTTTCATTTGCAGCGCGCCCTTCGTTTTCCATTCCAATTATAAAATATAATCTTGCATAAGATTTCCCGTTAATTACTTTTGTCGTCACGGCCTTTCGTTGATCATCACGATGAATATCAATCGGAAACATAATTTTATCGTTTTGTGCTAGTGCTTCTTTTACGTATCCGTGAGATGCTTTATACGCTTGATACCATTTCCATTTTTTGTTCGCTAGCAAATCACCCATATTCGTTTTATCGTGTAAAACCGGGATTCCTTGTCCTTCTAATTGCTCTTTCAAACGCTCTCCTAAAAGTGAAACGTTCACATCAGGACTCGATGGATTTTCCGTTCCTGGTAGTAACGGATAAAAAGACTCCCAACTATGTGTATGATAAATATATACTGCACTTTCACCCTTTTTTGTTCCATTATTTTTCTGAACAGGATTCTTCTTTTCTGCTTCTGTAACTTTCTCTTTGGCTACTTCACGTTCTTTCGTTATTTCTTCGATCGGTACACTAGATTCATTTGGGATATTCGTATAGTCTGTCCCTTCTCCAGCTACGATAATATTAGAATAGTACTTTGACATACCTGGTACTTCTTTACCGACGAATGTTCTTAAATCTCTTATTTTTAAATCCGTCGCAATAGAAAATAGTAAACTTCCAACTGATTCTCGCTTATTTATTTTGAAATAATCAAATCCGAAATAACGATTTTCATTTTCTAACATTTGAATAAATCCTTGCATCGATACTTTTCCGGACCATTGATTCGCGTAATAAGATTTCATTGTATGTAAAAGTGTAGTCACAATGGATGCGATTACTATCACTACAAATGCATATGAAAAAAGTAAAAATATTAAATTCTTTCCACGTATACGAGTTGCATGCTTTTTCAATGTATCACCTTCTTTATACATGGATATGTACAAGCCTTATGTAATATGCCTTTCCACAAAATAGGCTGTGGAGAGAAACCACAACGAACATGAATTTCCTACACAAATAATGGGCTATAAAGTATGTAGTTTAGATAACGAATTGATTTTATGCTACTACTACCCCTAGCTGGCACGTAGCCAGCTAGGACGTCCCGATTTTTATAATTGGATAAGAAATTTTGAATGGAGACAGTTAACCACTTGTCGGCGGACTAGGAGGTGGAACTTGTACTGAAATATCTTGCGTATTACCTTGTAGAATATTTTGAGGTAGACAATTACAACCCTTATGAGAAGGCATAGAGATATTCGTTGCTTCATTACGGAAAGGTGTAGGAACATTCGTTGCTTCATTATGAGAAGGTATAGGGACACTCGTTGCTTCATTACGGAAAGATGTAGGGACATTCATTGGTATACAAACGCAATCCTTATCAAGAAATGGTAACGATATAATATTCTTCTCACTGTACTTATGAGGCTTTTTATGATGTTTTTTTATTTTTATCACCTCTTACTTTGGTTTTTGTATGCTTTTCATGGCATCTTTATGGGCAATTTCGAAAAAATGACTTTCACTTGCTTATTCACACTGTTCAGATGTCGGTCTATAAGCTTTTTCCCATGATACCCCACACATAATTAATCCAATCAATTTGGTTGATAAACAGATCTTTGGTCAAGTCTGATCCTAGTGGAATATACAAGTCTAGCACTAGACAGGGGACTGCCATTCTCTCATCTTCTTTTAATGGAACACTATAAAATATTCGAAGAGATTAAGTCTGGCTTGTACAAATAACTAGAGTTCCTGTTTAAAACGAAAAAAATTACCAAATCAAAAAAGAGAAATGGCACTCCATCTCTCTTTTTCATTATTATTGTTCTTTTGATGTATCAGTTGAAGGCAATTTTTTCGCTTGTTTTTCTTTAAAGATTTCACCAATCGCTCCGAGAGTACCAAGCGTTTCAATCGCATTCGATGGAATGAAGACTTTATTTGCTGGCCCTTTTGCAACTTCTGCTAATGATTCAAATGATTTATAAGCAAGTACGCGCTCATCTAAATCTGCTGCACGAAGTAATTCAATTCGATTTTGTTCTGCTTTTGCGATTTCCTCAATCGCTCTTGCTTCCCCTTGCGCTTCTAATTCTTTTGCTTCTTTTATACCTTCAGCTTCTCGAATACGTGCTTCTTTATCCCCTTCAGCCATTAAAATTTTACTTTGTTTTTCCCCTTCAGCCCGAAGTACTTTATCTTGTTTTGCTGCTTCAGCTTCTAAAATGATCGCACGTTTATTTCGTTCTGCTTTCATTTGTTTTTCCATTGATGCTTGCACATCTTTTGGCGGGTTAATATCGACAACTTCAACACGTTCAATACGAACGCCCCATTTTTCTGTTGCTTCATCAAGCGCTAAGCGAATTTCTGTTGAAATTTTTTCACGACCTGACAAAGTTTCATCAAGTTCCATTTTACCAATAATTTGACGCATCGTTGCAGAAGTAATGTTACGAACACCGTATTCATAGTTTGAAATACCGTATGTCGCAAGTTCTGGTTCAACAATTTGATAGAAAATAATAGTGTCTATTTCTACTTGTACATTATCTTTGGTAATTACCTTTTGCGGTGGTACATTCGTTTGTTGAATACGTAAGTCATGATATACGCGAACTCGATCTACAATCGGTATTAATAAATTTAATCCTGGCTGCATAATACGCTGAAATTTACCAAATCGTTCAACGACCCCAACTTTTTGCTGAGGAATAATTTTAATTGTTAATGCAACAAATGTAACTACAATTAGTGCGAAAATAATCGTTAACGTTAATGCTACCATATTTATTCACTCTCCTTTTTCACTTGTAATATAGTACTATGCCTCTTTATAACAACGATTTTTTCTCCAGCATCAATAGGAGCATCTGCAATAGCTGTCCAAGTATCTCCATCCACTTTCACAATACCGTTCACTTCACTTGTAATCGCTTGCATAATAATTCCTTTTTTACCGACAAGTTTATCTACTGCATCAGTAAAACCTTTTGCTTCTCGAAAGTTTTTAGAGATCCTTTTTGTAAAGAACGTCAACGTTAAGCTCACAGTCGCACCGACAACAACTTGTAAAAACAATGCATCTGGAGCAAATAATGCGATAAGACCTCCGACAACAGCTCCAATTCCAAGCCAAAGCATGTAAAACGTAATAGATAACATTTCCGCGATAAATAAAATACCAGCAATAATAAACCAAATTACCCATCCAGCCATATGCAACCCTCGCTTTCTTTTTCGTTTTCTATATGTATATGAAAAAAAGAATTGTTTATCCGCCCTTTCTCATACTTGGGCGTTTGTTACAAGCTATTGTACATATTCACTGTTACAATAAGCATTAATAAAATACTATATCAATATATTCTTCATTACACATGAAAATCCCTTTCAAAATATGACAAAAAATTAAATTCTTTCAAAAACAAATTTTTCAGTTTATAATAATTCCGACTCAAAAAATTGTATTTTTTTGGCAGGTGATATTCTTAATGCGGAATCGTTCAATAGCTTACTATTTAGGATCAAAAATATGCATTACTCTCGCTGATATCGTATACATAATGATTATTACAACTCATATCTATATCGTAACTAAATCAGCTACATTAACTGCTCTTTTTCCATTATTGCAAGTCATTACAAATCTTATAGCAAATACATCTGCACCACTTATCATGAATCGTTTTTCAAATTATTCATTACTTTTTACACTACAATGGACAAAAACCACTCTATTTATTTTACTAATGCTATTATTTCCGTTGCTTTCCACAAACATTTTAGCTCTTTTAACTTTCATTTTTTCATTTCATTATGTAGTGGGTGGAGTGCTCCATTACTATACGGTATTCTTCCGCGCCTTACACCAAAAGAAAACTTAGTAAAAGTAAATAGTATCTTTTCTTTTTCAACACAAATTGTACAAGCCGCTGCTTATTCATTTACAAGCATTATTGTTCTTCTCATCGGTGCTACTTCTACACTCATGATTAATAACCTTTTGATGATTTTTGGCTGTGTTACATTACACTTTTCATTACGATCCATGCATACTGAACGAGTAACAGAGCCTTCCTCTTCAAAAAGTACTGCTTTATTGGAAGGATGGAAACTTTTATTTCAAAATCCTTCTCTCCGTACCGTTACATTTATGGACTTAATTGAAACTTTCGCAGGGACGATATGGATCGGTGCTATTACGATGGCATATGTTACAACTGTTCTCCATAAAGGAGAAGAATGGTGGGGATACATTAATACAAGTTATTATGTTGGTACATTAATTGGTGGTCTATTAGCGTGGAAAATGAGTTCATATATTCAAAATAATTTAATACGCTCCATGGCGATAGGCTCTCTTATGTTTAGCATTCTTACATTTTTATATGGTATGACAAGCAGCGGATTTATTGGGCTATTCCTATGTGTTCTAATGGGGCCATGTTATCAAATTAGAGATATTTCTCAAACGACGGTTTTACAATCAAACGTCACTCCTTCTTTATTATCGAAGATGTATACAGCTCACAGCACACTTCTCTCGACAGCTTCTGGTCTTTCTATGCTTAGCGTCGGAATTATTACCGACATGTTCGGTGTTCGTACTATTTATATCATCGCTTCTTTTCTTATTTTATTTTCTGCTTGTTTATCTTTTCGTTTATTAAAATATCAGAAGGCAGAGAAGAAAGATATTTCATTTTAATCTATAAAGCAAAAAGGACAGGGTTCTCCTGTCTTTTTGTATTCTCTATTCATGATAAGTTTGGAATCTTTCTATGTTTTGTCGCTTGCTCAAATGCATAAGCAAACTTAATTAAAGTTCCTTCACAAAAAGCGGTACTTGCAAGAGTAATCCCAAAAGGTCTTCCGCTCTTCCTTCATATATCCAGCTGGTATTGCTATAGATGGGTAACCCGCTTTGGCACATATTGTAGAACCTATATACGAAGGAAATAGTATCGCATCAAGATTATATTTTTTTAAAGCAAAATCAAGTCCTTGTTCTTGCGAAAAATATATATCTTCTAATCTTGCATTCAAATACTCAGGATTTCTTAACGTATTAGGAAACTCTTTTCTTATTTCCAACTTTTTTTGACCATATTTCAATGCTCTTTCTTCTATCCCTTTATTGAACTCAATCAGTTCTGAAATAGAATGCACTGGAATATTAGGAGGTAACTTAGAAAGATAGTTATCTAAGCTATGCTTGAGTTCGTAAAGTGGTACTCCCCAGCTCCATTCTCTATGAAAGGATGGAATATCTATATCTTCTATTACTGTCGCTCCTTCATTTCGCAATACTTGTATCGTTTCTTTAAATAATTCTTCATCATACTCCCCACATTCATAATAGTCTTCTGGCGCTTTGTTAAATACTCCAATCTTCGCTCCATTTAAACCATTAGCATCTAAATAAGTTAAATAATCTTGGTACGCCATTCCTTCACTTTTATAAGTTGCTGGATCGAGCTGATCCACTCCCGTTAAGCTTCCTAATAAGATAGCGGCATCTGTTACAGTTCTAGCAAATGGCCCCGCTGTATCTTGAGAATACGTAAAAGGAATAATTCCTCGGCGACTAATTAGACCGACTGTCGGTTTAATACCTACTACAGAGCTTCGAATAGCTGGACTTAATATAGAAGCATCTGTTTCTGTCCCAACAGATACTACCGTAAAGTTAGCAGCAACTGCTACGGCAGACCCTGTACTTGACCCACCAACAAACATATCGTCCTTTCCTGTACCGTAAGGGTTTACTACTTGTCCTCCCCTTGCACTATATCCAGCCCACATTTCAAAAGACATTCCGTTTGCTAGTTCTGTCATATTTGTCTTCCCTAGTATAATCGCACCTGCTTCTCGAAGTTTTTTAACAAGACAAGCATCCTCGTTGCTACAATAATCTTCAAGAGCAATTGTTCCCGCACTTGTATGCATAGAATCATTCGTTTCGATATTATCCTTTAGCAATACAGGAATCCCATGTAAAGGGCCTCTCACACCTTTTGTTTTCCTTTCATGATCTAGCGCCTCTGCCCCAAAAATGGCGTCTGGATTTATTTCTAAAATAGAATTAATTTTCGGACCATCTTGGTCATACTTTGCGATTCTATGAAGATAATACATGACTAATTCTTTTGAAGTTAGCACTCCTTCTTCCATCGCCGTTTGTATATCACGAATTGTTAACTCTTTTTGTAATAATGCATTAAACTGAATTTCCATTTACATTCTCCCTTTATGAGCCTTTTTATTTATGAAAAATACCTTTTACTTAGTCAGCTTCTCCGCTCCTCACATCAATAACTAGCATCCCTTTAAAGAATTTCAGCTCACACACTCAAAAACCTTTAATTTCCAGGGGAATAAAGAAAGAGTCTGAAACGAATACACTTCCGCCTCAGACTCTTTTTATTATTTTACATATATCTTTTCTAACAAATGTAAAAACTCTCCCTGTTTACCTGCTAATTCAGGGCATTTTGCAATATCAATCCATTGATAAGAAAATGTTAAACCTTGATCTTCTTCTCCTGCACTTACTATATGTTCCCACGTATCCTTTACGTCTGTTAGTAAAGATACATGGAAAAAGTGGCGTTTTTGATATTCCTGTTTTTCTTTCACATGTATGATATAATCCGCTAGGAAACTCTCTATACATAAATGACGCAAACCCGATTCTTCTTGTACTTCACGTAAAATCGCAGCTTCTAATGTTTCCCCTTCATCAACTGTACCACCAGGTACTTGCACCCCAGCCTCTTGTATATCACGATGTTTAAACACGAGTAATTGCATAACCCCTTCTTTTTCTCTTGTAATATATGCGTATACCTTTTTCTTATATAACATCGTCATCTTAGCCCTCTCCCCTCAATTCGTTACTGTGCTACTTCTTCAAGCGTAAGTTGATTTTCATATAAATATGTAGCTTGCGGATTTCCCACATATCGTACATGCCACGGTTCATACCGATATCCGGTAACGGATTCTTTCTCTTTCGTATACCGAATAACAAAACCAAACTTATGTGCATTTTGAGAAAGCCATTTTCCTTCTTTCGTATCACCAAAAACAGTTTCTAACTGAAATTTAGCAGATTGCGATGTAATATCCATTGCAAGTCCTGTTTGATGTTCACTCGTTCCTGGGACTGCACTAGACATCGCTGTTTTTGCTTCTCCATCTTGCTTTTTATACATCGTATTTAATGCTTTCTGTCGATCAAAAGACCGAAATCCAGAGACTGCAAAAAGAAAAATCCGCTCTCGATCTCCTTGTTGAAACATTTCTTCGAGTGCGACCGCTGCCTCTTCCCTCATCTTTTTCTTCTCTTGATCTCCTTCGCTTGAGTAGCGTACTTTCGGAATGACTAAATCTTGCGGCTTATACCCATCTGGCAAACGCCTACTTTTATTCACAAGTACAAGTGTCGAATTAGGATTATTCACAACTGCGATGTCCCCCTCCATAGAAGCAACCGTTTCTTTTGCTTTTGGAAATATAGTACCCGTATTTACCTCTTGCGCTTGCTTATCTTTATACAACTTATAATTCATTCCTGCTACTCCAATAATCAAAGCAGCTACTACGATACCAAGTAGTGTCCATCTTTTTTTCATACAACGACCTCTTATTTTAATAATTTGGCCATTTCATACTCATCAATATCTTTTCCATCGATGATTAGAGAAGCTTTTTTGACACCTTCTTGTTCGAAACCAGCTTTGCTATATAGTGCCTGAGCTCTTGTATTATGGGCCATTACCGTTAATTCTAAACGCCATACACCATGTAATCTTGCCCATTTCTCTACTTCTTTAAACAAAGCTGTTCCAATACCTCTGCCGCCATATTCTTGTAAAATACCAATTACAATTGTTGCAACATGTTTCTTTCTTTGTAGACTATTTCCATTAGCTAAAATAAACCCTACTACTCTATCATCTGCAACCGCTACAAATATTATAGAGTGATCATTGTCGATAAAGCGCTCTATCATCTTTTCCTGTTGCTCTACTGTCGTTTTACGTTCCCCTGGCTCATATAGCATAAATTTCGTTTCTTCATCCAATTGTTTGCTTAATTGCAAAAATAATGCTGCATCTTCTACTCGAATTTCTCGAATCATCCCTATCACCCTGTCAATTTTATAATATACAAATTCTCTTTATAAAAAGATTTTCTCTATTATTTCATAAAATTCCTTTCTATGATTCTTACTATAATTAGACAAATTTCGATATTACTATAATAAAGAGTACAATGTGTCTATAATGTGACATGTTATTCTATACATTACTCTTGTCCAAACAAAAAAACGTAAGCTTCTCGCTTACGTTTATCCATTCACTTTCTCAGCTTGCCAAAAGTATTCACTAAATGCTTTAGCAAGAGCATCAACTGATCGATTTAATTCCTCTTCTGTATTATCTACACCCCCAACTTCAATCAAAATCGCTTGTCCTGATAAATCTTGATTGTAAACACCATTCCCTGATTGAAAGCCTTTTTGTATAACCCCTCGGCTCACTCCAGGATATTTTTTATTAATCGCTTCATGCAAAGCAGTTGCTAACTGTAAGTTTTTTTCGTAATTTTTATTTCCTTTACCAATTACAAAAGCAAGCTTTGCATACGATTTATCTCCAATTGCTTTCGTTGTGACATTTTTACGAGCACTATCACGGTGCAAATCAAAGAAGTATTGCAGTTCTTTATTACCTGTCATAGCTTCCTGCACAATTTCTCGAGACAACTTATAAGAACTATTACTATTCAATCCTTTGCTAATCAATTTTTTACCAACATCGGTTTTATCATTCACAGCACCAATCCCTTCGCCTTCTAATTGTTCACGAAAGCGGTCTCCAAGTATGGAAATATTCGTTACCGAACTCGTCGCTTTATTTGGATCTGGATCATTCGTTAAATTTAATACAGGTAAATAAGATTCCCAGCTATGTGAATGATAAATGAAAGCAACTTGTCTTTTTCCTGTCGTTTGAGCTGGTTGCTTCTTATCTTTATTTGTATCTATTTTAGGGACTTGTCCAGTTTCTCCAGTCCGTTCTTTTACTACTTCTTCAAGCGGAACACTCGATTCAATCGGTAAGTTGGAGTAATTTGTTCCCTCACCAGCTATAACAATTTCTGTATCATATTTTCCGAATCCCGGAAGTTCTTTCCCTACAAAACTACGCACATCATTAAACCGAATATTCGTTGCCATTGAAAATAGAAATGAAGAAATTGAAAAATTTTGATTCAAATTCCGATACTCCTGTGTAAAATAATGATTCTCTTTTCCAAGCACATACATATATCCGTTCATCGATAGCTCATTCAACCAATTATATAAATATGCTGACTTCGTCTCTTTCATTGAGGTTACCATCATACTAATAAGAAAAAAAGTCGCTAACATCGTAATAATAACGAATAAAATTAACTTACGCACACTTGTTAATTTCACGTAGAAAAAGCCTCGATTCATACTATCACCCTCTCTATTTCAAGTTATGTACAAGCTCTAGAGAATAGACCGCCTAAATTTCGGCTATATTGTTAATGAGGTGAAATGAATTGAAGCTGCTAATCGGTATTTTACCAATTGTTCTATCATTTACTTTTCTGTTATTTACAGGACACCCTAAAATACGTGTTGCCTTAGACCTTATTGCATATCTTTCATTGTATACACTCGGTACAACCATTTCTATTAACATATATGATGTTTTAGCACATGACTTAGTATTTACGACAACCATTCACGGTATCTTACTGAATCCGTTATTTCTCGCCACTGGCGCTTATGTAGGCGTGTACTCTTTATTTCGATTGCTATATCAAATCATAACAGGATTAAGAAAACATTCATAAATAAAAAAAGAGGTGTAGAGAAATGAAATCATCTTTCATCTGCCATACATGTCAGAAAAAAATTGTAAGAAAGCAAGATCTTATTACCGCTACACTATATTTACGTATTTACTCATTTCACCAAAATTGCTTTAAACAACAATTGTTCGTTTCCCGCTTCGTGCCTGTTAACACATTATTTGGATTATATTTAGTCTTATATACTTTTATAATAGGAAGCATTCTAGTAGTAACCGAGCCATCAATTATTTGGCTTGTTTTTTTAATTCCTATTCTATATCGTCTTATTTCTTACTATTATATTGAACGTCATTTTTGCAAATAACGATTAGACTGTCCCTTCGGAATACTTAAACAGCCCCATTCCTTTTCTTTTAACATTTTACCAATGTAAATGATTTGTCCAATATGCAAAGAGTAATGAGAGATTTGTCTTTCAATCGCTTGCATGACAGTGTGTGCTTCTCCTCGAATATATACTTTTTGCAAAATATGTTCAGAGGTTAGGCCTGTCAATGTGTTAAAAACATATTCCCAGCCTTCCTGCCATGCTATAAGCGCTTCTTCCTTTGAAGCATACCCTTCCTCAAACTCACTATCTCGATTCCGATCTATTTTTTCCCCATCAGACGTTAAAAAATCAGTCCATCTTGAACGCATATTTCCATGTAAGTGTTTCATAATAATCGCAATGCTATTCGCTTCTTCATGAGGTGACCAACTTATTTGCTCGTAAGATAATTGAGAGAGAGTTCTTTCTCCTTGTTTTTGCATTCCTTTGAAATTTGAAATTGCACATTCTAAATATTCTTTCCCAATGTCCATACTGAAACCTCCCAACTACTAACTAATTTTAGTTCCATTTGGTACTTCTACATGAGGCTGAAGCAAAACGACATCTCCTTGTTCTGGAACTCCCCCTAATACAAGCACTTCCGATTTGAAACCAGCAACACGCTTTGGTGGAAAATTCACAACAGCGACCACTTGTTGACCAATTAAATCTTCTGGATTATACCTCTTCGTAATTTGAGCGCTGGATTGTTTGATACCTAACTCTCCAAAATCAATTTCTAGCTTAATTGCAGGAACACGCGCTCCTTTAAATTCCTCTGCTTCCCTTACCGTTCCGATTCGTAAATCTAAGTTTAAAAAATCCTCAAAATTAGCCATTTTAGCAATCCTCCCAACTATCATTTAGACAAAATAGAGAAATTCCCTTTAAATAAAAAAAAGATGCTTACGCACCTTTCTTTTGCAACTCACCTGATTCATTGGATTTATAGAAGAAGAAGCCGAGAACCCCGCCAATACATGATGGTAATAACCAACCTATTCCTTCTTTATATAAAGGTAACATTTGTAGTACATTTGAGATTGCGTCAATTTTTATATTCGCACTTTCTAATCCATTAAATACACTAATTAACAAAGCACCTAAAATTGCCCCCATATAAATTGTGTTACGCTTCCCGATCCATTTATGGAAGTATGACAGTACAATTAATACAATTGCAACTGGATAAATAATCATTAACACCGGTAAAGTTACTGTGATTAGTTGTGTTAATCCTAAATTCGATACAAATAAACTAAACACACATACCATTGTCACAATCATTTTATGTGAAAGTTTTGGAAATAAGTTTGTAAAGAACCCTGCGCACGCAGATGTTAATCCAACCGAAGTTGTTAAACAAGCAAGCGTAATAACAAGCCCTAATAAAATTTTACCACTCGTTCCATATAACTCATTCACCACATTTGTTAATATAAGACCACCGTTTTCCGAAACACCAAGTGATGTACTTGTTGAACCGAGATAAGCAAGTGATAAATAAATTAACGTTAAACCTAATACAGCAATAATTCCTGATACAATTGTTATTTTGGCGATTTGCGCGCTCTCTTTTATTCCTTTTGAGCGAATAACTTGTACAACAACAATTCCAAATACAAGTGCACTAATCGCGTCCATCGTTAAATATCCTTGAATAAATCCACCGAAGAATGCATTTTCTTTATATGCATCTAATGGTGCAGCAGGTGTCCCAATTGGATCAATAATTGCCTTTCCAACAATAACAGCAACAATTAATACTAACAATGGAGTAAGGAACTTTCCAAACCAATCAACTAATTTCGACGGGTTTAATGATAAGTACCAAGTTATTCCAAAGAAAACTGCCGTATAAATAAACAGCATGTACCATTCTGAAACCATTGCTTCCGATAAAAACGGCTTCATCCCCATTTCAAACGAAACAGCTCCTGTACGCGGAATCGCAAAGAATGGTCCAATTGCCAGATAACTAATCAGTGGGAAAATAAATGCAAATATAGGGTGTACTCTAGAGGATAACGCTTTCAAGTCCCCCTCTACAAAAGCGACAGCTGTGACCGCTAACAGAGGAAGTCCGACTCCTGTTACAAGGAATCCAATCGTGGCAATCCAAACATTTTCTCCTGCTTGTTGACCTAACACTGGCGGAAAGATTAAATTTCCTGCCCCTAAAAATAACGCAAATAACATTAAACCAATCGCTACCGTATCACCTGGCCTTAATCGTCCCTTCATTTCTCTATTTTGCATAGCACTTCTTATTGTTTATCTCTTTTTTCATAATATGCTATGCATCCTCCTCTCTGTTCATGATGATAAAATATACCCCTTGAAAAGCAATGTCTTTCTCCATAATTTCTCCATTTCCCCTTTTCATTACTCCAATTGATGAATTTTGATTTTTTTGAATATTCAAATCATTAGAGTGTATTACATGGAGTTAATTCGTCAGACCTCTTTGCTTTTATCACACATATAGTAACATATTTAGCTGAAAAATAGAAAGACATTTTTTATATGGAATTTTTCGAAAAACGAAATTATATATATTTATCCCTTCTTTTTATTCTGCTAGGAAAATATTCTTACCAAAATGTCTTACTACTCAATTTATTATCTCTACATAATATATTTCCATATAACATAGCGAAAAGCCATCTCAAAAAGATGGCTCTCTCGTACTATTCTATCGTCTCAACTTCACGCGGATTATTCATTTCTTCTACATAAACCACCCGAAAACCGTGGTCTTCTAAATCTTTTAGCAGCGTTTCTAATTCTTCCGCTTTAAATTCTTCTCCTAATGTAAACATAATTCTACGCACTAATAAGGCATCGTTATCAAATGTCATTAAACTTTGAATACCAGTATATTTTTTCAACACGGTAGATAGTTTTTGAATAGCTCCATTATAATCTTGTGTTCCAATCATAACCGAATACTTACTAGAGTGAACACCCCACGCATCCTCTAATAGCTCAAACACCTTTTTATGAGTCAAAATCCCAAGGAAAACTCCCTTTTCATCAACTACTGATAAATACGGTAATTTTTTGATAGTAAAGAATACTTTAAAGAACGAAGAATCTTCTCTCACGTAACCATCTTGATCATTTAATAATTTTAATAAATTATCATCTAGTGATCCTTTATATTCTAAAATATCTACTTTATATACATTCCCTAAAAATTTCTCTTTCTTTTCATCTAAAACTGGCACACAACGATAACCAGTTTTATTTAAATGTTCCAGTGCCTCACCTATCGTAATTGATATGGAACAAAATAAAACCTCTCTTTTTGGCACATAGTTTCCTTTAATCCTCATAAAAAGCCTCCTTATGTTAAAATACTTTCTGTGCCATAACTATATTATATTTTCAGAAAAAAATAAACGATTTATTTTATTTTTCTGAAAATTATTCATATTATTGTCATCATTTAGTCATGAATCATTCACTTGTATAATGAATTTCCTATTCTATTTAATTGTGTAACCATATGGACCTTTGTGAATCGTTGTTTTACTTTTCATTAACATTGGAATTGTTATTAATTAGTTTCTCCCGTATACCAATATGTAAAGAAAAAGATATTGTAACTTATTCAAAAAGAAGCTACAATAAGAATAATAATTTTCTGAATTTTCTAAAAGCGGGTGATTTGATGTCTTTATTTCGTAAACATGTATGTAGATTTTTAGTCGGATTTCTTGTCATTTTTATTATAAGCCCTATTCCTTCTCTTTTCATAACCCATAATTCTTCTTATTTAAATGGTTTAATCAGTATTTTTCATAACTTAGTAAATTTCCCTTTCATATCTATCCCAACGATTGATTGGATGTATGAACCCATTTTGTTTTCATCTCAACCTATTATGAATACTGCAACCATGCTACATACTTCGGGACATTCTACACCTTTATTCCCCTACATATGGGAAGTATATTTTTTATCAATTGTCCGTTTTACATTTACACTTGCTACCGGTTTTTTCATTAGTTTAGCAATCGGACGTCTATTTTTAAAAACACCGCATTCTTTAAGAAAATACACTTCTCTGTTACGCTTTATACCATACTCATTCAGTGCAGTCGTTTTACAATGTTCAATTATACTATTCTTCTTATACGTAGCAAAATACATCACAGTTCCATTCCTTTCTTCCTTTATCATTATATGTAGTACTTCCATGATTATCGTTATGCAAGCATTAAAGAAATGGCTACCATTTTTAAGTAAGACTGATGAATATGAAATAAAAAACTCTGCTTTTCTCACTGATACACTCTTTATAGCTCTCACTTCGAACCATAAATCTATATTAAGCTCCATTATCCTTTCGTTCTTTTTTATGGAATGTATTTTTCATACGAATGGGTTGCTGCAATTTATCGTCCAATTTGGTGGAAGTTCACCGATAGTTGTTACAATGGGACTACTACTTCTTTATATTCCATACAGTGTTCTATCTTTATGCCAAGCACTCTTAAACTACTCTCAGCAACAAACATATGCTTTTACTAGAACAATGCCAAAATAGCTATGAATGCTAACCCTCTGCTTCAAAATTTAAAGCTGAGGGTTATTCCTTATATATCGGGATAAAATAAAGTAAAACTTTTATCAATGATGCTTAATGCCCATTAATTATTAATCTTCACCATTTGGGGAGTTGCAAAACAACAAAATTTCAATAAAATATACC
This sequence comes from Bacillus clarus, assembly GCF_000746925.1. Taxonomy (GTDB): domain Bacteria; phylum Bacillota; class Bacilli; order Bacillales; family Bacillaceae_G; genus Bacillus_A; species Bacillus_A clarus. The sequence continues at coordinate 4,238,405 of NZ_JMQC01000008.1, read as the reverse complement.
AATATTTGCTCATTTTCTTTGACTATTATTTTCATTTCGATTTATTATAAAAGTATAACATAATTGCAGGAGGTGACATCTTTATTCCGATTCCGGAGTAGAGAACACACTTGGACATATTAAATATTTTTCTCATTTTTATACTTATCCTCATTTCTGGCTTTTTCGTTGCATCTGAATTTGCGGTTGTAAAGGTGCGAAAAAGTCGAATCGACCAGCTTGCAAATGAAGGTAATAAGCAAGCATTAGCTGCGAGAAGCGTTGTATCTAACTTAGACGTTTATTTATCCGCTTGTCAGCTCGGTATTACTATTACTTCTTTAGGACTTGGTTGGCTTGGTGAACCGACTGTAGAACATTTGCTGCGACCGTTATTTGAAAAAATCAATATTACTGGCGCAATGGCTAATACGTTATCTTTTATTATCGCCTTTAGCGTTATTACTTTTTTCCATGTTGTACTAGGGGAACTTGTTCCCAAGTCTTTCGCTATTCAAAAAGCAGAAGCCATTACATTAAAATTTGCTAAACCACTTATTTGGTTTGATAAAATTATGTATCCGTTCATTTGGTTATTGAATAGTACAGCCGTATTTTTCACAAAATTATTCGGTTTAGAACCTGCAAAAGAAAATGAACTTGCTCATTCCGAAGAAGAATTACGACTTATTTTAGGGGAAAGTTTTAAAAGTGGTGAAATTAATCAAACCGAATATAAATATGTAAATAATATTTTTGAATTTGATGATCGTGTTGCCAAAGAAATTATGGTACCTCGAACAGAAATGGTTTGTTTATCTACTGAAAATACGTTAGAAGAAAATATGAACATTGTGGCAGCTGAAAAATATACTCGCTATCCAGTTATCGAAAAAGATAAAGATGATATTATCGGGATGATAAATACAAAAGAAGTTTTTCATGATCAAACGAAGGGTATTCACAAACCTTTAGAAGCTTACATACATCCAGTATTAACTGTCTTTGAAACAGTTCCAATTCGAAAAACATTAATACACCTTCAAAAAAACCGCGTCCAAATGGCTATTGTAATGGACGAATATGGCGGAACTGCTGGGCTTTTAACAATGGAGGATATTCTTGAAGAAATCATCGGAGAAATTCAAGACGAATTTGATGCAGATGAATCGCCAATGATTGAAAAACGTACACCGAAGCTTACTGTACTAGATGGAAAAGTGCTCATTTCTGAAGTAAATGATATGTTTGGTTTACATATTGATGATAGCGATTTAGATACGATTGGTGGCTGGCTTCTTTCTCAAGCAATTGATTTAAATATTGAACCTGGATATTCCATTGAGTATGCTGGTTTTCAATTTAAAGCATTAGAGCTTGACGGTCATCAAATTAAAAAAGTTGCTGTTCATAAATTAGATCATATAAAGGAGTTATAAGGTGACTGTTTTATTAACAACTAGTATAATTATTTGTTTCATTATCTCATTTCTCGCATTTATCTATCCCATTATCCCTGGCATACTTGCCTTATGGGCTGGATATTTCATTTATCATTTTGGTATAAATGACGGAGAACTAACAACAGCTTTTTGGATCATACAAGTCCTCTTTACGATTATTATTTTCGTTGCTGACTTTATTGCAAATGGCTATTTCTTAAAGAAGTATGGAAGTACAAAATGGGGCGAACGTATCGGTATGATTTCTATCATTGTTGGGTCTTTCTTCTTTCCACCATTCGGCCTCATTATTATACCGTTCTTGTCTGTCTTTGTGACTGAACTCATGCATAAAAAGACGCCAAAAGACGCCTTTATGGTTGGAATTGCAACTGTTGTTGGATTTTTAAGTAGCACAGTAGCAAAAGCAATTCTACAATTCATTATGATTATCATTTTTGTTTGCTATATCATTTTCTAACCATCCCTTTTGGGGATGGTTTTTAATATGCAATTCCTACTCTACTGTTTTCATATGTACTTTTATTTCTTAACTCCCATGTAAAATGAGCAGTATCTCCAACTGTAATTTTTGCTCCTTCCTCTGGTAACATATCCCTCTCTATTCGATATACTCCTGTTACATCACCATCGATTAAATGTGTCGGACAAACAATCGTCCAACATAATTTACTGTTCTCCAATGCTTCATAGGCACCTAAATGATCTTCCGCAGCTGTTGTCGTTTTTCTTTTTGACTCCTTAGATTGAAAGCGATATATACTCGGATTCGTTCGAGCCTGTAAAATACCTGCTGTTCCAATGGTAAGTATTTTATGAATCCCCTCTTCTTCCATACCCTTTATAATATTTGGCATACTCTTTGTTAATGTCCCATTTCCATCAGTCCCAAGAGCACTTATAACAATATTTACTCCTTTCAAAACTTTCTTCAAATCGTTTTCATTCAATACATTGCCCTCTATAACTTGTAAATTTTCATGCGCCATTTCGATCCTGTTCGAGTCACGAGCTAACACTGTTACATCATATGAATCATCTTGCAATGCGAATTTCATGATTTGTGAACCTACTCTACCTGTTGCTCCCAATATACATACTTTCATATATTTTCTCCTTTTCACTTCTTTTTCTCTATTTTTTCGCAAAATAACAAAATACACAACAAAAAAGCTTCCTCATATAAATGAGGAAGCTCTATTATCATCTTATTTCTTCTATTTTGAATCAGAAGATTTATCAGTTCCACTTGTTTCCGTATCCTTCTTTTCATCTTGCTGTGTTGTTGTGCCATCTTCTTTCTGTTTGTCCTCACCTTTACTACAACCTACCATTAATAAAGAGCTCGCAAGTGCCATAGCAGTTAATGATTTAACCCATTTATTCATTTGCTTTTCCTCCCTTTGATAGAATATGTACAATCCCATACTACTCTCTATTTTTAAAGACAATGTTAGAAAAGGGTAAAGATATAGTGAATTTTTGTAAATTTTCTGATAACAAAATAAAATCTTTTTCATTCCATATTTTTTTTTCATATAATAGAGTTACTAAAAAAGAGAGGTTGATACATATGGAACTTGGATTATTTGGAAAGACAGCTCTTATCGTCGCTTCAAGTCAAGGGCTAGGAAGAGCGATTGCAACAGAGCTTGTAAAAGAAGGAACAAATGTTATGCTACTCAGCCGCAATAAAGATACATTAGCGTCGTTACAAAAGGAATTACAAACTTTACATAAAGGGAATGTTATGTATACAGTTTGCGATGTGACAAACAAAGAAAATATTAAACACTCCATACAATATACCGTAGAAACTTACGGTACCATTGACATTTTAGTTAATAATACTGGTGGCCCTAAGCCTGGCACATTTGAACAATTAACAGATGCAGACTGGTATAACTCATTTGAACTTAACTTGTTAAGCTATGTTCGTATTATTCGTGAAATACTTCCATATATGAAAGAAAAGGGTGGGAAAATTATAAATATAGCTTCATCATCTATTAAAGAACCCATTCCTGGATTATTATTATCTAATACATTTCGTACTGGAATTACAGGATTGGCAAAAACTTTAGCATCTGAGCTTGCTCCATATAACATTTTAATCAATACGCTCGCACCTGGGCGCATTGCTACAGATCGCGTCGCTGCTTTAGATGAAGCAGCTGCTGAAATACGCGGCATTTCAGCAAAAGATGTCCAAACACATTATGAATCCATTATCCCTCTTGGCAGATACGGACAACCTACTGAATTCGCGACATTTGCTACATTCCTCGTTTCTAATGCAAATACGTATATGACTGGACAATCATTCCTTGTAGATGGTGGGATGGTTAAAAGTTTATAAAAGACGTAGAAAAAACAAAACGGTTCTTATTCCGTCTTGTTTTTTCTACGCGAACTTCTCATTTTCATATATATGTTCAATCTTATATTCCTTCTTCACAACATATTGCCAAACACTATATGCATAACGGTTCATTTTTACAAAACAATTTTCTAAAAAAGAGCGGAATTCAGGATTCGCAACATCTACCGCAACTTGAGCAAAATGCAAAGCTAATCTTTTTAAATTTGAAATATAACAAATAGCAATTTCACTATCACCTAAATTCCCTCTTTCGATTTCTACATCTACTTCCGCAAAAGGAGGCCATATTTGTGTACAAGTCATATGCTGAATATTTTCCCCCTCTTGGAAATTCACCTGCTCATTATATGCTTGTAACATATACGGTAAATGTTGCTGCAATATATTCTTTAGCTCTTCATCCTGTATTTCATTCATATATTCTCCGATTTTATATATAAGCATATAACTACAACTCATTAACTCTTTCATACAATCCATAAGACTACCTCCCTTCTTTTTTACTATATGTTATAAATATGATGCTAGAACATTTGCTATTCTTGCTAGAAACCAATCCCAGCTACTAATTTTCTCAAAATCTTTATTAGAAAAACGTTTCGATTTATGAAAATCTTCTTGTAATCGACTCCATACATTTGCAACCACTGCTTTGTCATATATAAAACAGTTCGATTCCGTATTCAAATAAAAACTCCTGTTGTCAAAATTGGCGGTGCCAACATCAACGATTTCATCATCAATTATCGTCACTTTCCCATGAAAAAATCCATTTCGGTATTGATAAATTTCCGCACCAGCATCTAACATCTTTTTTAAATAAGGATAAGCAACCTGCTTTAACAATACGGCATCACTCTTAAAAGGAACGAGAATTTTCACACATACCCCTCGCCCTAATGCGTCTTTCAAACCTTGCATCATTTCTTCACTTGGCACAAAATATGGCGTGGCAATAATTAAAGATTTTTTAGCCTGCTTTAATAGTGCCCCATACTCTTTCCATAAGCCTTTTCCGTTTGAAAATACATATTGATATTTCGCATGTCCTGCCGTAAATGGATTTTGATGCACAGGAAACTTTTCCCCCGTATCTTCCTGCCAATCTTCTGCAAATTTTTGTTCCATATCACTCGCACCATCCCCCTCAATGCGCATATGATAATCACGCCATGGACCAAATTTAGGGTCTTCACCAAGATATTCCTTCCCAATATTAAAACCACCTATGTATGATACTTTCCCATCTATGATAGCCATACGCCTATGATTGCGTTGATGTAAGGAATAAAACAAATTTTTAAATTTAGGCTTTTTACTGAAAGTAAACTTTACACCTTTTGTTTTTAAGTGCTGAATTACTTTTTTCTTAACTTTATATCCACCTATCCGATCTACTGACAATTTCACATCTACACCATGTGATGCTTTTTTCTCCAATAACTGCAAAAACTCTCGACTCACTTCATCTTTACCTACAATATAAAAATGCATATATACATATTTTTCTGAACGATTTATATCATCAAATAAATTTTTGTATAAATCTTCTCCATTTGTATATAATTGAAAATTCCCATATCGGATTTCCCCTATTTCATATCCACCAGTCATTTTTTTCCCCATTTCTACATCGATGTTCATCCATATGAATACACCTATGAGACACAACATTATAATGATAAAGTGCTTCATGGATAATTTCCTTTCTTTAAGAACTGTCATTCCTATATCTTTCCTTTTTTTTTAGTTAACATACAAAAAAATGTAGGATTACATGATATATGTCCATGTCAAACAAATGCGCGTTTGCATATTGTATGTTGTATCTTAAAATAAAAGGAGGAAATATCAATGGGCTTTGCACACGGAAATGGATTTGCGTTACTAGTCGTATTATTTATCCTCTTAATTATCGTCGGTGCTGCTTGCTTTTGCTAATTGCTAAGTAGTTATTGTAATACGATATGTAGATGAAAAAACTATAAAAGCGGACACCTATTTTAGGTGTCCGCTTTTCATTTCTACTTTTTATATATTTAATAAGGTTGCTATTTTTTTACTCTCTGCTTTACGCAAATGGCGTTGCTCTGCACGTAAAACAGCGATTTCATGTAATTGTTTCTCTTCCTCTGTTTCTGGAATAACACGCGGTACTGGGACAGGGTTATTTTCTTTACTAAGTGCAACAAAAGTAACGAACGACGTCGCCGCGATACGTTTGTTACCTGAAATCAAATCTTCCGCTACTACTTTCACAAACACTTCCATTGACGTTCTTCCTGTCCATATAACGAAAGATTCATAACTCACACAATCTGTTGAACGAACCGGATGTAAAAAATCTACCCAATCCATCGATGCTGTCACACATTCCATTCTCGAATGCCTTGTTGCTGAAATAGAAGCAATCATATCCATTTCAGCTAGTATTTTTCCTCCAAACAATGTGTTATGATCATTTAAGTCTGTCGGAAATACACGACTTGTTGTAAACACTCTCGATTCGTTAACCGTTTTTCCCTTTATTTCTGTCATCACTCTCACCCCTTTAATTATTTTATCCTCTCTATTGAAATAAATACTACACCAAGTGAACTACATGTTATATTTTAACAATTTTTAGAACTTTTAGTCTATAAAAAAGAACCGATTGTTATCAATCGGCTCCTCTAAATACATATTGTTCTTTCGGTGGTTCAACTTTATTCCATTTCGTTATTTCTAAAACGGGAATATTAGCATGGAATGGTTGATAAAATTCAGTCGAAATTTGTCCTTCTACTTGAATCCAATCATCATTTTTCCATTCTACTCCTTCTGGCTTTTTCACTAACATGCCATACACACCTGAATCGGCTACGCAATGAATAATCCCAAAGCGGAATAAGAAATATTGTTCTTTCTGTGAAGAATCGTCTCGGAAAACGAATCCTTTAAAGGAAAGAGTTTTACCAGTGAACTCACCTGGATAATTATAAATTGTTTCCATCCCTTTTAAGAAATCTTCATCTTTTAAAGCAATATTGTCTTTCGTAACATATTCTTTCTTCCCTTTTTCCATTACACCACGATATCCTTCTTTTCCGTAATAAATACTCGTATCTGGTCTTAAGAATTGCCTTGTCATAAATGGATCTGTACTTTCTGCTTGTGCAACTGGGAAATGAAATCCTTTTGCTTTAACAATATCTGAGTCTAATGTTGCAATCGGGAAAAATAATCCAGAGATAATCGGAAAACAGAACAGTGTATACGAAAACACTCTTTTCCACCATGTATTTTCATCTTTTGAATGATCATGCCCACAATGACTATGATCACAACCGCAATTATGCTGTTCTTTTTCTTTTTCTTTTTCCTTCTGATGTTCTTTTTGAAAAACAATAATAATTTGTACAAACGTTAAAAAACCTAAAATAATTGCTGCTGTTGTTGATAAATATGCATACTTCATATTAATATACCTTGTTATATTACCTGAAATATGAAGTTGCGCAATTAAAATTGTAAAACCTAATAATATATATGCTCGAAACATAACCTACCACCCCATCGCATAAATGAGTAGTGAGCTTGCATAAACAACAAGTGTAACTGTAGCTATCACAACAATTACAAATTTCGTTTTAAATGTCGCAAGCATCATAAACATATTTTTAATATCCACCATCGGTCCATAAACGAGGAACGCGACAAGCGACGCTGTTGAAAATGTACTTTGGAACGAAGATGCAATAAATGCATCCGCCTCTGAACATAGTGATAAAATATAGGCAAGACCCATCATAACAGCTGATGAAGAAAACGGCCCTTGTCCGATAGCAAGTAATGTTGAAGTTTGTACAAACGTTTGAACTGCTGCTGCAATTAACGCTCCTAATACTAAATATTTCCCCATTGAGAAGAACTCTTCAACCGCATGTGTACAAACATCCCACATCTTTTTTCGTAACGGACGCTTATGGTTCACTTCTGGGAAGCGATCATCTCTTAATTGATGTTCTTTAAACATAAATGATAATATAATTCCAACGATAATCGCTACAACAATAGCTACAATTGAACGATACCATACCATATGCATACTACTTCCAAAGGCAACATATGTCGCAAATAATACAACCGGATTAATGATAGGTCCGGTTAACATAAATGCAATTCCAGCATACGGTGGAACACCTTTTCCAATTAAACGTCTAACAATCGGAACGATACCACACTCACATCCTGGAAACATCATACCAAGAAAAGTAGCTAATAACACGGACAAAAATCGGTTTTTCGGCATCCACTTTGCCACCATATCTTCTGTCACAAACATTTGAATGAATCCTGAAATAAATACACCAATCAGCACAAATGGTAGTGCCTCAATTAATATCGAGATAAAGATTGTATTCATTTGCAGGAATGCTTTCGGTAACTGAAACAATTCCATGATGTATTTCCTCCATCTTTTCATTAACAATATGTAATTTTAACCTTCTTTTATGAATTGAACAAGTCTTATACATACTCCATAATAAAAATACAAGATGTGATTACAATATATATTATTATTATGAACAAGTCTTTTCCTAACAAAAAAGCTGCTCTAGCGCAGTTTTATAACTATGCTAGAGCAGCCTTCTTATTTTTAAAAGTAACGTTTCTTCCAAAAAATAAACGCCAAAGTGCAAGATAATGTTGCACATATAATCATTACAATTACAAAACCATGCGGGTTACCTTCAAGTGGAATAGCTACGTTCATTCCAAAGAAACTCGAAACCATCGTTGGTAATGATAAAATAATTGTAATAGAAGTCAGCAGTTTCATAACACTATTTAAATTATTAGAAATAACCGAACTAAATGTGTTCATCATTCCGCTTAAAATATGACTATATATTTCAGCCATCTCAATTGCCTGTTTATTCTCAATTAATACATCCTCTAACAAATCTTGATCATCTTCATACATTTTTAAGAATGTACTATTACGCATTAGCTTTTGAATTACAATTTTGTTTGCTTTTAAAGATGTTGTAAAGTAGACTAAACTTTTTTCAAGTCCTAGTAACGTAAAAATCTCTTTATTTTTCATCGACTTATTTAATTGATGCTCTAAGTCGATTGTTTTTCGATTGATTTGTTTTAAATATCTTAAATAATAAGTAGAAATTGTATATAAGAGCTGAAGAGCAAAGCGCGTCTTTTTAAATGTATAAAACTCTTTAATACGCTGATTGATAAAGCGCTCAAAAATTGGATTTTCTTCTAAACAAATGGTAACAAAGCATTCTGGCATAACAATCATACCAATTGGAATCGTATCATATATGGAATTTCCTTCTTCATCATGCCTTACTGTCGGAATATCCACGATAATTAAAGCATTATCATCTTCTTTCTCGATACGAGAACGTTCTTCATCATCCAAGGGGTCTTTAATGAAATCTAGTTCAACATTTAAAGTTTGAACTAAAAATTGAATTTCTTCTTCTGTTGGATGAAGTACATTAATCCAGCAACCCTTTTGAATTTCCTCAATCTCTTGTAGTTTTCCGTTTCGGTCTGTTAAATAAATATTTAACATACTATCACCCCGATTCTTTTTACATGTGGGAATCTACCTCACTTAGACAACAGTTTTTGAACCGCTATTTTCAGCATATGAAACAAACGTTCAAATTTCAATAGGAAAATTATTTTGAAAACGTTTTTTTCTTAAAATCTTTCAAAATAGAAAAAGACAGAGTCCGCTCTGCCTTTTTGAAAAGCTTATGTTGCCTTTATAACATATTTAGAAAGCATCCACAAGTTAAACCCAACTGAAATAGTATAACCAGCATATGTTGCAATAATGAAACTCGCATAATCAAAGTACGGTAACAACGTAATATTTAATACTACTTTTACAATTATACCTATTATTAAACCGAGTACTGTTTTTTGTTGTTGATTAATTCCTTGTAGCATCGCAGCTGTTACTGTAAATAGTGAAAATAATATACATGCTGGTGCATAGTACTGCAAAATAACACTTCCCATACTTGGATCATTTCCAGCTCCAAATAAAAGCATATATACTGGTTTCGCTAATACAATCATTCCGATTGCTGCTGGAATCGTAATCCCCACTACTAACAAATTCGTTTTCGTGAAATGTTTATATAATAATTGCTCATTTCCTGCCGTATATGCTTTCGTCATCTCTGGAACAAGAGATATACTAAAAGCTGTCGCCACAGAAACTGGGATAAGTACAACCATCTGTACGAGGCCGATTATCGCATTAATCTTTTCTGCTTCACCTTGCATATACCCTACTTGTATTAATAGTTTATTAATTGTAAATGTATCAATTGTTTGATACAACGGAATTGCCAAACCAACTACAACAAATGGAATGGAGTATGTAAATAGCTCTTTATATAACGAAAAAAAAGATTTCGTTGTCTGTGGAATACTTGCTATCTCCTTTTGTTTCAAGTATTTTCGCCTTCTCATATAATAGGCACTCAAAATAATTAATCCACCGACAGCACCCATAAATGCTCCAAACGTTGAAATACCTACCGCTAGTGAAACTGACTCTTTCAAAACATATAAAACAACAAAACTTCCTATTAAAATCGTTAAAACGCGAAAAAACTGTTCGACAACAACACTCAATGCCGAAGGTCCCATCGATTGGAATCCTTGAAAGAATCCCCTCAATAAACTCATTACTGGCACAAGTATTAACGCAAAACTTACAATTTGAATATTATACGTGACAGCTGTCACACTATTCCCAGATTGATCATTTCCATCAATCACAAGTTTAGCTAAATGTGGTGCTAACATATATAATGCTAAACACGAAATAGCGCCCATAATGACCATAAAAACGATACCACTCTTTAGCACCCTCTTAACAGTATGATAGTCATTAAGCTGATCATACTTCGAAACCATTTTCGAAACAGCAAGTGGCAACCCCATTGTCGCAATGCTTAACATAATTGTATAAGGACGGTATGCATACGTATATAATACATATCCACTCGTTCCTACCATCGCCGTAAATGGAATAACGTATATGAACCCTAACATTTTAGATATCATCGTCGCCATCGTTAAAAATAATGTTCCACGTAAAAACGGTGATCCTTTCATCCCATTCCCCCGCTACGCTTTATTATTACAGGTTATGGACAACTTCTGTTTTTTAGAACTAAAACAAAAAAGCCAATGAAGTCATTGGCTTTAACGAGTTGTTTTTCTCTTTTTCAAAATCTTTGAACCGAAATACAGAGCGATAAAGAGAACTGCTCCTATAATTATGTAATGCGTATAATCAGCTGCATATTCTTTAATATGTCGCCAATTTCCACCAAGCTTTTCTCCTAAATATATAAAGAGAATTGACCATGGTATAATCGCTACTACAGTATACAATGTAAAGAGCTTTAATGGCATTTTTGCTAATCCTGCTGGAATTGAAATGGCATGGCGTACAATTGGAATAAATCTCGCAGAAAAAATTACGCCTGCACCGTAACGCTTAAACCAGCTTTCAGCCACATCTAAATGATGCTTATTAATAAGCAAGTATTTCCCATACTTTTCAACTACTGGACGCCCACCATAATATCCTAACCAGTATAAAAAGATTTGTGCCAAAGTACCACCAATTGTACCTGCAATAACTGCACCCACAAAACTAATTTTATCATCTGCAACTAAAAAACCGGCATATGAAAGTACAATCTCACTTGGGATAATTTCAATCATTAAAGCTAGAGCGACCCCAAAATACCCTAGACTTGAAAAGAATTGCAATAATTGATCTATTATATTTGCTAACATTTTCGTTTCTAACTCCTTTTTCCTTCACATACTTTCCTATTATTACATAAAGATTGTTATCTGCCAATATATTCATTATTTTCTTTTGAAAAGTATGTACAAACTTTCACTATTATACCACTTATACAAAACTTTCTTTTTCACTAATCAATCAATATCTCTTTATTTTTATCCTTCATATAAGCAAACATTTCTTTAATTTGCCATTCTGTATTTCTAGCAACTGATAATTCTGGTATTTCTTCTTCACTAAAAAAATCTACTTCTTCTGTTTCAATGCTTGTTTTCTTTTCTCCTCCAATGATTTCACAACCAATGAAGATTTTATATATATGTGCTATGGATGGTGATGGTTGATGTTTTTCTTTATCAAATATTGCTAGTAATCGAAAATGGTCTACTTCATAACCAGCTTCTTCCCACACTTCTTTTGCTGCGACTTCTGTTGGTGTATAACCAATATCTGCCCACCCACCTGGCAATGCCCATTTCCCATCAATTTTTTCTTTCACAAATAGCAACTTATCATTTTGAAACACAACTGCTCGAATGTCTACTTTAGGTGTTTGGTAGCCTGTCTCATTCGCAAACAGTTTCTCGACTACTTCCCAATCTGTCTTTGTGTAGTGAGACATCATAGAAATTGAAATATCACGCAATTGTTGAAAACGCTCGATATCATACACGTCCTTTGAATACGTTAAACCTGCTTGAGCTATAGACTGTATTTGTTTTACCCAATCAATCCATTTAATCTTCATATTCTCACCAACCTGTACTTTATGATTTTGTATTTCTCTTATTACTATATCACTTTCCTTAATGTTCCATCTTCATTATAAAAAAAAGAGATTGACAATGATTCAATCTCTTTCGATATTATCCTAATTCATGTAGGTGCTCTTGTATATATTGTCGTCTCTTATTTATATATTCAAAAATAAGTTCAGCTTCTTGATCGAAAACTTCAATTTTTTCTTTCATATATGGATCATGAAGTAAGTAAGGTCGAATAACTTCACACATTCCTTCTACTTTCGGTTTAATAAATGACACTGTAAATTTCTCTTCTAAAATCTCTTCTAAAATATTACGGTATTGTTTTCTGAATGCTGGTATATCTAACAATCTTGCACTTAGTGTATTATATCCCTGAATACGAATGTATTCATGATTAAGTGGTCTTCCTTGTACATCCCGTCCCCATGTTGCATCATAATCCCACGGTATTACTTCAAATAAATTTGTCTCATCATTATGGTACAATGCATAGTTATGAACAAAGCCATCAAAGTTTTGAGTCAAAATTACACCAGCTAACCAACGGAAATATTTTTCCACATGAAGATACTTTCCAATTTCTTTTTCATAATTTTCTCTTGATAATGTATTCGCTTGAAAGACGAATTCACTTAATTGTTCTTCACTATTTTCATTTGAACACTTAAATTCATATCCTGCAAAGAGCTCTGTTTTAACATCTTTATCCCTCTCACTTATTAGAGAAAAATTCGCATCATCGTCAATTGCATAATAAATGGAACCACTCGGTAATCCTCTATTCCTCAAAAAGTTTTCATCAACAGATTCTAATTGTAAATATACGCCTTGGGTTTGACCGTTAATTTTAATACATACGTGTTGTGATTTTGGTGAAAGTACCCCAATATCATGAAAAAAATCAAGAGATAATTTATTTCGAATAATCGACGGGTCCATAAACTCAGAATTCAAATGAAACTCTTTCGCCCCTTGAAATCGTTTCGGTTTGTAAAACATAACATGATATGATTTCTTCTCAAATTCACGAATATGTGCTCCTCGATAAACAATATCAATGTCATACTTCTTTTTCCCATATGTTAACTTTGCTGGCACTGGACTATCCGACCAAATATCTTTCTTCAACTCCACTAAGTACATTGGATGAATAAAAAAATCATACGAAGGCAGCATAGTTTCTCATCCCTCCTATATTCTCTTCATTCAATGTATGCGCCTTGTCTTGTCCATACATCCGCTACTATCCATTTCTACAAAATTACACTCTTGTCCCGTGTCGAGGGATACCTACCTTCATATCATAGTTAATGTAAAAGAATACCTTTTCATTTTGAAACAGGATAAGGAGGATTTCTATGAAGCGTGATATTAGAAAAGCCGTTGAGGAAATCAAAAGTGCTGGGATGGAGGATTTTTTACATCAGGACCCTAGCTCTTTTGAGTGCGATGATGATAAATTTTCTCATCATAAATGTACAACAGGGTGTAAATGTACAACAGGGCGTAAATGTCCAAGAACAAGATGTACTCATGTAAAACATTGTACTTTCGTTACAAAATGTACTCGTAGAAAACATTGTACTTTCATTACAAAATGTACTCGTGTAAAAAGATGGACATTCGTTACAAAATGTACTCGTGTGCGTGTTCAAAAATGGACATTCGTTACGAAAGTTACTCGTAGAAAAGAATGCGTTTTTGTTACAAAACGTACTCGCGTGAAAAAATGTACATTTGTTACAAAACGTACTCGCGTGAAAAAATGTACGTTTGTTACAAAATGCGTTCGCTTTGAAAAGAAATGTTTCTGGACAAAAAGATGTTTCTGTAAAAAATGTGTATTTTTCCCTCATCACCATCATGGTTCTTGTGATAGTTCATGGGATCATGGCAAGGACTGTCATGATGACGGACATAAATGGGATCATGGTTCAAGTTGCAATAGTGGCGGACATAAATGGTCTTCTTGCAAACACAAAAAATTCGATCACTTCTGGTATAAAAAACGTAATTTCTAGTTCTTTATGCGAAAATAAAAAAGGCCGCTACATAAGCGGTCTTTTTTACGTTTGCTGAAAATGACTTATATCTGCAAATTGTTGAACTTCACCTTTTTCCCCCTCAAACTCAATCCTACTCAAACTTGCACTATGCATAAAAGGATCTTCCCATACATTCTCAATACCAATCCCCGCAAAATGGCCCACAAGTAATTTAGCTGCTGCTGCATGAGATACAATTAAAATACTTTCTCCTTCATGTTTTTCTAAAAGAAGTTGTATTCCTTCTAACACTCTTTTATGAACAACGCTAAAATTTTCCCCTGATGTTGATTGGAATTTATGAGGCTCATTCCAAAACAATTTTACTTCTTCTGGATATTGTCGTTCTAACTCAGTACTCGTTTGCCCCTCCCATACTCCCATATTTATTTCATAAAAATGTTCATCTGCAATAATAGGTATATCTCGCTCGCCCCTGATTAACTCAGCAGTATGAAGTGTCCTGTCACTCGGACTACTATAAATCGCATGAAGTGGTACATTTTCCATATGATTACCTAGTTGTTTTGCTTGTGAAATCCCTTTTTCAGTTAAAGCAGAATTTTTTCTTCCTTGCATACGCCTAGCTACATTCCATTCTGTCTCTCCATGCCGTGTTACATATACCGTCGTTTTCATTTTCTTCTCCCCCTTACCAACCTGGACGTAATTCCCATGGTTCCAATACCCCTACAATTTGTTCACTGCATTTCTTTTCAATTCCTTTTATAACTCCTTCTACTATTTCTTTATGAGTAAGCCACCTTGCATGTTTATCTTCCAAAATAAAGCCTAATATAATTCGATGATAACTACATAATGCCCCACCCATCCTTTATGCTTTCATACGCGATGCGTTACTGCCTACTATATGAAAAACACTATACTCCTTAGCAGAACGTTCCATTTCCATACAAATTAATTGTAGTGCCTGTTTAGCTGTCGTATGTATCCATGCTATTACTAATGTAATAGGTCCATTTCGTTCAATAGAATCTTTCACAGTTTCCTTTAAATCATTATCATTATGATAATCTAAAGAGAGACCCGTAGTTTTCCATGGTTCATTACATGCTTGTTTCACATGTTCTAATTTCTTGTTATCAGAAACATGTAATCCTTGATTGCAAAGCCAAATAGACACTTCCTTTAGCATCCCAGTACCACCGATAACAAGTGCATGCAATTCTTCCACATCCTCTTAGTAAAATGTCATATGAGGTTTTGCTTCCTTATAATAATTTAAACGAGCTTGTAATGTACCCGAATGGAATTCAAACTTATGACCATCTGGATCAGCAAAATAAATAGACTGACAATCTCTTATATCACGTTCCCTTCCTTGCAACAGATGAACTTTATTTTCTTCTAATCGTGTTAATAAGTGCGTAAAATCCTCTGTTTCAACAGTAAAAGCAAGGTGCGTATAAGACTGATGAATCTCATTTCGCGGAATATCAGTTTCTTCGTTAAGAGCTATCCAAACTCCACATATATGAAAATATGCTGTTTTTCTTCCCTTAACTAGCAACTTCCCTTCTAATACTTTTTCATAAAATTGAATAGATTTCTCTAAATTTGAAACTGAAAAACAAAGATGATTAATCCCCTTTATCAAAATAAAACCTCCTTACACGAAGAAAAAAGATGAGTGAAAATTCCCTCATCTTTTATTATACTATTTTTTGGTAACATATGCCCATTTATAACTAAAGTCCCCACCAAACGTATGGTTAGCAATTCCTTTTACAAATGGCTTCTCTAAGTATGCTGTACTTTGCTGATATACAGGTGAAATCGCTGCATCTTGACCAATCAAGATTTTTTCAGCTTCTGCAAGTGCTTTCCAACGTGCCGCATCATCTTTTAATAGTTCCCCTTTGGATTTAGCTACTAATTCATCATATTTCGGATTAGAATAAGCCATTTCATTAAATGTGCTTCCTGTAATGAACATATCAATGTATGTCATTGGATCTGGATAATCTGGGCTCCATGCAGATAATGAGAATTCATATTGCAAGTTCTTCTCTAAATCTAGTTTTTGCTTATATGGTTGTTGCTTCAAATTCACTTTTATACCTGGTAAGTTTTTCTCTAACTCTTCTTTAATAAAGTCTCCTACTTTTTTACGACTGCCATTATCATCATTTAATAGCTCCACTGTAATCGTATCTTGACCCAGTTCTTTCTTTGCTTCTTCCCACAATTTTTTTGCTTTTGCCGCATTATCTTTACTATCACGGAAATTTTTATTTACAGAACGGAAGTCTTTC
The DNA here is from genome assembly GCF_000746925.1 of Bacillus clarus. Classification (GTDB taxonomy): domain Bacteria; phylum Bacillota; class Bacilli; order Bacillales; family Bacillaceae_G; genus Bacillus_A; species Bacillus_A clarus. Next base: position 4,221,640 of record NZ_JMQC01000008.1, on the reverse strand, counting down.
CCATCTGGTCCCGTCGTAAACTTTTCAGGTACTAAGAAATACGCTGGTAATGAACCATCATTTAAAATTACATTTGCAATCCCTTTTTTATCGTACGCTAAGTCAATCGCTTCACGAACTTTTTGATTTTTAAATGTTGCATTTTGCTGGTTAAAGCGTAAGAAATACATACGTGGGTCTAACTTCGTTTTAAATTCATCTGGCTTATTCTTTTTATACTTATCAACAAATTCGGAACTTAAAATAACACGGTCAGCTTGATCACTATCATATAAGTTTACTCCTGTACTCGTCTCTTTCACGACACTTACATTAATTTCTTCTAACTTTACAGTATCTTTATCCCAATAATTAGGGTTTTTCTTCAATTGATAGCTTTGTTCGTGTTTCCACTCTTTTAATGTAAATGGTCCATTGTATAAAATTTTATCCGCTTCTAACGCGTACTTATCCCCTTGTTCTTTTACGAATTTTTCATTTAAAGGGAAAAATGTTGGGAATGACGTAAGCTCAAGAAAATATGGTGCTGGTTGCTCCAATTCTACTACTAATGTTTTGTCATCTTTCGCTTTAACACCTAATTGATCTAAAGGTAGTTCTCCTTTATTAACCTTCTGTGCATTTTTCACGTCAAATAATATAAATGCATACTCAGCCGCAGTCGCTTTATCTAATGCACGTTGCCAACCGTATACAAAATCTTGCGCACGTACTGGTTCACCATTGGACCATTTGGCATCGCGTAGCTCAAATGTATATGTTTTTTTATCTTCACTAATTTTCACACCTTTTGCCATACCAGGCGTTGGTTTATTATTTTTATCTAAACGATATAAACCTTCCATTGCATTTACAAAGACACGGAATGATACAGAATCTGTTGATTTGGAAGTATCCATTGAAGGAATCTCTGCTGTTTCTAGTAAGTTTAGCACTTGCTTATCAGCCATCTCCTTACCTGTCTCTTTCTTCGTTGTCGATGCTTTTTCCCCATTCCCACAACCTGCAACTAATACACTAGTCGATAACGCAAGTGCAGCAATTGTTGTCACCTTTTTCTTCATTCTTCCTTCCCCCAATCTGTATGTATGAAGTAAAGCCTGTATAATATATACCATTATACAAAACATTCTGATTATTTTAAATATTTATTTTAATATTACAAAAAGAAACGAACAGAAATTGTTTTCCGTTCGTTTCTTTTTTTGTCCTATTTACTTGTAATCCCTCATCTAAATCAAATGGATTTTGAATCTTAAATATTTCCTCCATCATCTTTAAAAATTCTTCTTCACCTCGAGGCTCACCATTAATTGTAAGAGAATATGGTTCTATTTCACGCATTTGATAATCAACAACAAATTGAATAACAACTTTTTTTCTTGGCATCTCTTGGCTATATCCTTGAAATTCCACTAATTCCAAACCGTCAGTTCCACGATAATATACCCATCCTGGTTGCTGGAAATAACTTTCAAATGATTCACCAATCGAAAAGAATGGATATTCATAAAGCGAGCTTGTACGTACTTTTTGTATAATATCTCGATCTGTCGGAAAGAAGAAGTGACTTGAAAATATACTAGCCGCCGTCAAAATGATAACAATTGTTGCTCCCATCTTACTTGTTCCACCACTATCACGAATAAGATAGTTTTCAACTGCTTCGTTTTCAATCCCACGCGCTTTTATACGATATATTCTCCGCTCAGCAAATCGATAATATAATCCATTTGCAAAAATCCCCATTCCTAATACTATAAAAATAAGCAATAGAAATGTAAGCGGGACCATATTAATGATTGGGAGCGCTACATTGAATCCCATATAATAAGAAAACGCATCACACGCTACTAATAAAATCACAAATAGAAAGGCAGGTAAATAATACTTCCGATATCCAAGCCACCCTACATTCAAAAAAGCTGCCCAGCCGTTCCAACTCCATCTTGCGATTCGTTTATTCTCTTTCTCCCATTTTCTTTTATAATATGGATATTGCCTTCCGACATATAATTCCATTTCATTCTCTATCGGTGAGCTTCCTTCGTTCGTTTCATTATGTACACTTCGCTGACAATTTTCACAATTAAAGTGACCTTCAGCACAAGGACTCCCACAATTTATACATTTCAAGACTATCCCTCATCTCATACATACAATAAGAACTACTTATTCATACTTTATTTTAATATACCTTCGTGTTTCAATAACCACTCTTTCCTCCATAAGCCACCTGCATACCCAACAAGCTTACCACTTTTTCCAATCACGCGATGGCATGGCACAATAATTGAAATCGGATTTCGACTATTTGCTCCACCTATTGCTCGTACTGCTTTTGTATTTCCAACTTTCTCTGCAATATCTAAATAGGAAGCACTCACACCGTAAGGAATTGTATACAAAGCGTCCCAAACATTCTTTTGAAATGTTGTTCCCTCAGCTGCTAATGGAACGGTAAACTCCTTTCTCTTCCCAGCAAAATATTTATCTAACTCATTGATACATTGTTTTATTATTTCATTTTTATTTTCTTCTTTTCGTTCCTCTACAAATATGACAGACGTAATCCCTTTCGTATTCGCCGTAATTTCAAGCAAGCCTAATTCGCTTTCATAATAAGCTCGATACATATTACATCCTCCAATTTTCTTCATATTTGTCATTGTAACACGAATAGACAAAATTTTGCGTATAAGCGTTTTATTATGGAAACAAAAATGCTAATGATACAATAAAAGAAATTGAAATAAGGGGGAATCACTATGGATTATCAACTTTTTTCACCTTACACCATAAAAAACGTTACACTAAAAAATCGTATTGTTATGTCACCGATGTGTATGTATTCGTCTGAAAATGGAGATGGAAAAGTAACGAATTTTCATCATATACATTACGGAACTCGAGCAGCTGGCCAAGTTGGGCTAGTAATGATTGAAGCAACAGCAGTAGTGCCTGAAGGACGTATTTCTAGTAAAGACTTAGGTATTTGGCATGATGATCATATCGAAGGGTTATAGAAAACTGTATCATTCATACATGAAAGCGGTGCAAAAGCGGCAATTCAGCTAGCTCACGCGGGCCGAAAAGCTGAATTGGAAACGAATGCTTTCGCTCCTTCAGCAATCCCATTTAACGATAAAATGAAAATTCCAGTAGAAATGAGTAAGCAACAAATTAAAGAAACTGTATTAGCTTTTCAAAAAGCCGCATTACGCTCTAAACAAGCTGGATTTGACATCATTGAGCTCCACGGCGCACATGGTTATCTCATTAATGAATTTTTCTCTCCACTATCAAATAAACGAACTGATGAATATGGTGGGACTCCTGAAAATCACTATCGTTTCTTACGAGAAATTATTGATGCTGTAAAAGAAGTTTGGGATGGTACTTTATTTGTCCGCATTTCAGCCAACGACTATCATCCTGCAGGCTTAACCGTTCATAATTACGTTCCATTTACAAAATGGGTGAAAGAACAAGGGGTAGATCTTATTGATTGCAGTTCTGGTGCTATTGTCCCAGCACATATTGATGTTTACCCTGGCTATCAAGTCGAATATGCCAAATACATAAGAGAACATACTAACATTGCGACAGGTGCAGTAGGATTAATTACAACCGGACCACAATCTGAACAAATTTTAAAAAATAATGAAGCCGACTTAATCTTTATTGGTCGCGAGTTACTTCGCAATCCATACTTCCCAAGAACAGCCGCTAATGAACTTGGTTTTGAATTACAAGAACCACATCAATACAGCCGAGCACCTAGTAAAATAAATGTGAATAAATAAAACCGAGAAGATGTTCTTCTCGGTTTTATTTATTCTATCGTTGTAATTTCTTTCGAATTATAAATATGAATTCCAGATTCTTCACGTAACGCAGTTATATACATTCCTTTTGCAACTTCTTCAGCTGAAATTGGCTTATACTTTTTAAAAGCACCTTTAAATATAAATGGGACGATACGAGATATTCTCTCAGCCATTCTCTCTCCGAAGCGAAATTCTTGTCGATTTCCTACTAATAAAGACGGTCTAAAAATATGAATTCCGCCAATAACTAGCTTTTGTAATTCTTCCTCCATCCGCCCCTTTACTTGCGAGTAAAAGAATAATGACTTTGGATTTGCTCCCATAGATGAAATAACGAGGAAGTTTTGTACACCTTGTTTCTCAGCTAAACAAGCTGCTCGTAATGTATATTCATAGTCTACTTTTTTAAAATTCGCCTTCGTTTTTGCTTTCTTAATTGTCGTTCCTAAACAACTAAAAACATCATCTACAGCAAAAAACTCTTTATATTCCTCTAATACCGAAAAGTCCACCTGTTTTTGCTGTAATTTTTCATGTTGCCATTGCAACGGTTCCCTTACAAAAATAGTAACCGAATCGTAGTAATCTGAGTCAAGTAATAGACGCGTTATTTCTTGTCCGACTAAACCACTTGCACCAAGTACTAACGCTGTTCGTTCATTCATATATGTGCATACCTCTTTATTTACTTTTCTCTCCTTAAGCGAATACTCACTTATAGAGGTTTCCGTTATCTTATTTTACCATAAGTAAAGCACTATGCGTACGCATAGTGCTTTACTTACCCTTTTTTCTTTTCTTTTTCTTCAGATGGCAATTCTGATATTGTTGTGGCATCCCCTAAACTACTTATTAATCTTTTTAAAAAAATTAAAACAAAAGATAATGGCAAAACTACCGCAAGTATCAATAAAACTGCCTCCATGATGTAACCCAAGCGCTCATCCCCTTTTTTCTCCTCCCCTCAATATATGAAAGTAGCATTGTCACATATGCAATAATAATAAAAATTAATACCCTTCTTTTTGACAACTTTATAACAAAAACAAATCGTAATGATTATTATTTATTGCAACTTTCGTAAAGATGTATTATACTAAGTTCGCAAACTAAAACGTAATTATTCCGTTTTGTATCAAAACGATATTTTCTTCTTATATTTGGAGAAAATAGATTTATAAAAAAAGAAAAGAGGAGAATTACATGCATAAAAGATTAGCACTATTTTCATTCGTACTTATTTTCACACTCATTTTTGCTGGATGTTCTAATAAAAAAGAAGGCTCTGCAAAAAAAGATGGAAAACTTTCTGTTTACACAACTATTTTTCCACTTGCTGACTTCGCTAAAAAAATCGGCGGTGACTATGTAAATGTAGAAGCAATTTATCCACCTGGTGCAGATTCTCATACATTTGAACCGAGCCAGAAGCAAACGGTACAAGTTGCAAAAGCTGATTTATTTGTTTATAACGGCGCAGAATTAGAACCATTTGCTGAAAAAATGGAAAAAACATTAAAAAAAGAAAATGTTAAAATCATAAATGCATCTAATGGAATTGAACTTCGTACTTCATCCGAAGAAGAACATCATGATCACGGAGACGGTCATAAAGAGGAAGAACATCATCATGATAAAGATCCACATGTTTGGCTAGATCCTACACTTGCGATGAAACAAGCAGAAAAAATTAAAAATGCTCTTGTAGATTTACAACCTGAGCATAAAAAAGAGTTCGAAAAAAACTTTGCAGCACTACAAACAAAATTTACTGATTTAGACGATCAATTTAAAGCTGCTGTTGCAAATGCGAAAACAAAAGAAATATTAGTTTCCCACGCTGCATATGGTTACTGGGAACAACGATACGGTCTTAAACAAATACCTATCGCCGGAATCTCTGCTTCTGATGAGCCATCTCAAAAAGAGCTTGCTGACATTACAAAAATAGCAAAAGAGCACGGTCTAAAATATATCTTATTTGAAACATTCTCTACTCCAAAAGTAGCATCAGTTATCCAAAAAGAAACAGGCACGAAAATTTTACGCTTAAGTCATCTTGCTACAATTTCCGAAGATGACGCTAAGAACAATAAAGATTACTTTACGTTAATGGAGGAAAATGTAAACACCTTAAAAGAAGCTACAAACTAAATAACCACATTTTCTAGACAGCTGAATGATATGTTCAGCTGTCTTTTTATAACTCTTCAGCTTGACTTGATTGAAATAACAAGTAAAATTATCCATATTAGCCTTAAAAGCTATACTAATTTAGAAGGTGAGTTGGAACTATGAATCTTCACATCTGTGAAGTAACAGCAAATAATTGGCGTTCAGTCGCTGCTTTAGACGTAGCAAAGGAACAGCAGTACTTTATTGAAAGCAATGCGTTTTCTTTAGCAGAATCATTATATGAAGAAAACGGAACGTCAGTAGGCTTATATGATGGCGAAACACTTGTAGGATATGCAATGTATGGTTGGTATGCAAAGAAGTATGAAAGCGTATGGTTAGATCGTTTTATGATCGACCAACATTTTCAAGGAAATGGATATGCAAAACATTTTCTACGTCTATTAATTCAATATTTACAACAAAAATTTCAATGTAAAAGAATTTATTTAAGCCTTCATCCAGACAACAAATTAGCAATGGGGCTCTATGAATCATTTGGATTTCGCTTAACAGGTGATATTGATGATGATGGACCAGTTGTAGGTGTTGTAATGGAATTACTTATAGATAAAAATGCTAGCCTGTGAGAACAGGCTTTTTATTATACTCTCATTTGTTGATTACTACTACGTTTTCTATTTCTAGCTTCTTCCCCTTATATTCTTCATTCTTACATTCTAGTATTATCTCAACGAAATGGTTGTTTCATTGCATAAAGACATAACTTTGGCAAAATATATAAAGATTCAACATGATTTTTAAGTGAAGATTACATAATGAAAATATTAAAAACATTATTCACCAGTATTACAGCTATTCTCATCATACTTATCTTTTCTTTACTCCAGTAGCAGCAAAAGTTTAGGCAGATATTGATGTCGTACGCCAAAAAACCATTACATTTGTTCTTATTCACGGAGCCTGGGGTTATGCAAGCTACTGGGACAAAACGACCGATGAATTAAAGCCATAAGGACATAAAGTTTATGCGCCTAACTTACCTGGACACGGAAAAAATAAGAATAAAGCTGTAAACCATTCTGATTATGTAAAAGTAGTCGTTAATTATGTGATGGAACGAAATATTAAAGATTTTGTCTTTATTGGACATAGTTTTGGCGGGACTGTTATTTCTAAAGTTGCGGAACAAGACGATCATACGACAATGTTCCATACGAAACTTGCAATTGTAGCAAGGGAACTCGTTGAAGCTGAGATAGACTAATAAAAAATAAGCCTGCATAAATTGCAGACTTATTTCACGCATTCTTGAAAATGCTCTTGGAACCATTCTTTATTAATATCTCTTCCGATGAAAACTACTTCACTTACTCTCGTTTCTCCCTCTTGCCACTCTCTATCGTACGAAGCAGCAAATAATGTATGAACACCTTGGAAAACGATACGTCGGTCTACTCCATCAATGGATAAAATGCCTTTATATCTATATAAATGCTCCCCTAATTCTTGAACGACAGCAGACATCCATTCATTTAATTTTTGTAAGTCTAACGGACGCTCTTCACGTAATACAAATGATTTTACACCTTCTAAATGATGATGTTCTTTATGCGGATAAATCTCTAACGTATCTCTCGTTTTAAATGTTTGAATTTGCAACAAAGAAGGAATATCCACTTCACAATTTGTTGTTGGAATTAGTTTCGCAGTTGGATTAATCCCCTGCAATTCAATAAGAAGTTTCTCTTTTTCCTCTGCTTCAATTAAATCTAATTTATTTACTAAAACGACATCAGCAAAAGCAATTTGTTCTTTCGCTTCTAACCCTTTTTCAAAATGTTTATGTATATGGTAACTATCTACAACCGTTACAACACCGTTAATTTGGTATGCAGATTGAATGACTGGATCTAAAAAGAACGTTTGAATAATCGGACCTGGATTTGCAAGACCTGTCGTTTCGATTACTAAACCATCAAAATCCATTTTCCCTTCCGCTTTTACATCCAGTAATTGTTTTAATGCAACAAGCAAATCTTCACGCACTGTACAGCATAAACAGCCGTTCGTCATCTCCATAATTTCTTCTTCAACATTCATAATCAATTGATTATCAATACCAATTTGTCCTATTTCATTTACAATAACCGCTAATTTCTTACCGTGATCCTCAGATAAGATACGATTTAATAGCGTTGTTTTCCCAGAACCAAGAAAACCAGTTAAAATTGTTACTGGAATCATTTCTTACATCTCCTTATAGCTATATATCTCTACATTATATCATACAGAAAAAATCATTTATTGTAGCAAAAACATATTTATTGTATGTGCAACTCGATAAATATATAATAATATCTAGCAAGAAAGCCTTTTCAAAAATAATATCATTCATCAAGGGGGTCTACTTACAATGGAACGAGTTCAAATGGCTAATAATCTTGAGTTTTCTCGTATCATTCAAGGATTTTGGCGTTTAGCAGAATGGAATATGCCAAAACAAGAATTACTTTCTTTTATTGAAGCTTGTATGGATATGGGGATCACTACTTTTGATCATGCTGATATTTATGGAGGATATACGTGTGAATCCTTATTCGGGGAAGCATTACAATTAAAACCTTCGTTACGCGAAAACATGCAAATTGTTACAAAATGTGGAATCGCTCCCGCATCACCAAAATTTCCAGAGCGATATGTTGGTCACTATAATACAAGTGCCGAACATATTGTAAAAAGTGCAGAGAATTCACTTAAAAACTTACATACAGATTATATTGACTTGCTGCTCATTCATCGTCCTGATCCATTTATGGATCCAAATGAAGTAGCAGAAGCTTTTTCACACTTGAAACAAGATGGAAAGGTTCGTCATTTTGGTGTATCTAACTTTTTACCTTCTCAATTTAATATGTTAAGTTCATATTTAGATTTCCCACTCATTACAAATCAAATTGAAGTATCTGCAATGCATCTTGAACATTTTGAAAAGGGTACAATTGATTTATGCCAAGAAAGAAGAATCAATCCGATGATTTGGTCTCCTCTTGCTGGCGGAGAAATTTTCACTAGTCAAACTGATCGCGCCGTACGTTTACGTGAAACGTTACAAAAGGTGGCTTCAGAATTAAACGTTGACAGCATTGATACTGTAATGTATGCATGGCTCCTTGCCCATCCAGTCAAGATGATGCCAATCGTCGGTTCTGGTAAATTAGATCGAATAAAAACCGCTGCTATGGCAACAGAATTGAATTTAGACCGCCAACAATGGTTTACTATTTTTGAAAGTTCTAACGGGCATCCTGTGCCGTGATATACAATAAAAAGAAGAGCTACTACTTTATAGCTCTTCTTTCTCATATCTATTTCTCGTCATAGCGAACACACATGTATCTCTTAAGCCATTTCCATCTACCGCCACACTACTGCTTTCTAAAATACCTTCTAACTTAAATCCTAATTTCTCTGGTATCGCTCTACTTTTCACATTTCTTGAATCACAGCGAATTTCTACCCGGTTTGCTTTCAACTCAGAAAAAGCATACTCCAAAATTCCTTTTGCAGCTTCAACCATGTAGCCTTTCCCGCTAAATCGTGTATCAATCCAATACCCAATTTCAAACTGCGGTATTTCCCAATTAATTCGATGTAATCCCGCAGAAGCAATAAATTCACCTGTTTCTTTCGAAAACACTAGCAATCTTAAATCTTCTCGCTGTAAAAATTGAATATGTGACCTTCTAATACTCGCTTCTATTTCTTTCTCTGTTTGCTCTTTTTGTGCGAAAACCATCCAAAGTTTTAACTCTTGCATGGATGCCATAATTGCTTCATATACGACTTTTCCATCCCCTGGTTTGGGCATTCGAATAAACAGTCTATCTGTGTAAAATTCAGAAGGAAAATCAAGTAATAACGGATTCAATATAAACACTCCCTATTATTCTTTTGTATATAATAATATCTATCTCAAACTATATAGTAAACATATTTCCGAATTTTAAGTATATTCGGTTTCAAGCTCAGTTTTTCATATGACTAACTCATTCACTTCTACTGCCACACGAATTCCTGATTCAATTGCCCCTTGTATCCATCCGTGATATAGCGTCGTATGATCTCCCGCAAAATAGATTTTCCCTTCAGGTTTTACAATAGCTGGCTGCAGTTCAGATTCTTGACCAGCTTGAAAGAGTGCAAACCCTCCTAACGCATATGGATCCAATGTCCAGTTTTTTGCTATTCCGGACATGAACTCATCATATACTTGCCCCCCTAATATTGTTGCTAAGTTTTGTAACGTATAATAGATGCGGTCTCCTTCTGATAATCCATCCCATAATAATGCATCATAAGACCACGTATAACTCCCAAGCATCATAGCTGGCCCTTTTGAGCCGATTCCATAACTCGGATAATAGGCATAACGAATAGGCAAATCCGTTATAATTCTACCTCCTAATTGTCCTTGCTCTTCCCAAAAGCGACTTTTAAATTGAATTCCTATTTTTGTAGCGGGCATATAATGTAGCTCACGAATTGCTTTCCATTTTTCATGAGATACAGAGTCAAATGGATCAATTTCTACAAATCTCATTGTCGAAAACGGAATTGTAATAATAACAATATCACCTGTTATACTAGTATATTCAAAAGTCTCCTCACTCCGATAATAAGCAGTAACACCATTATCATGCTGATGAAGCTTCATTAATTTCTGATTATAGAAAATGTCTCCTTCTAATTGAGGTAAAAAAGCTTTTGGTAACTTATCATTCCCTCCATTAATTTCACAAAAACCGCTTTCTTCCTGCATTATATATATAAAGCGTAACGTTTCCACAAATGACCTTTCTAAAAAACCTTCTAAATCTAAAAGTACACCTATCATCTCAATCGTTACAGAGGAAAAATACGTATTATACTGATAAGGATGATACTTTAAAAACTGTCCTGTGGAATACTTCCCAAAATCTTTTTCAACGACTCCCCAATTCTTCTTTGGGTTTCTTTTAATAAAATTAATAATTGGTTGTACTGCTAACAGCAATAACTCTTCCGATGTTTTCCCTTCTTCATTCATTGCAACAGGATACCTTAAAATACTCGGATTTTTTTCATATTGTTGTAACGTCGTTTTCCGACCATTGACATAAATAATATCTGTTTCATTTCGATTAATAAAAGGGCTCACCTTTAGCCCAAATTTTCTTATATATGCCATCGTTAATATATGCGAATACGGAATACGCATTGCTCCGACATCTAAATATAATCCACTATCCTCCATTCTTATCGTCTCAATCCGGCCTCCTACACGATTATTTGCCTCAAAAATTTTCACTTGATGCCCTGCATTTTTAAGTAAAGATGCCGATACTAATCCGGATATCCCAGCTCCAATTACAACAATTTGTTTCGGACGGGTCGTCTTTGGCAATCCCTTATCAATAATCGTTAGCATTTCATCTGCCTTCGTATCAAATTGCATATCCTTTTGCACACTCCCACCCCTTACTTCATAAATGCGAATTAGTGGTTTAGTGCATTTTATTCACAGGCATAGTTAAACATAACACATCAATAATTTGAATATTCACTAAAAATACACAAGGCACAGCTCTCAATCCTCTTCTTTCTTCATATAATAAAAATATGGATAGTAAATGTAAGGAAGGGATTGATACAAATGAAACGTACTTACGACTATCACGCTACGAAAAAACATTTAGAATTAAAAAAGCAACAATTATGTAAAAAACTCTCTAGCGTTAAACTAACTGAAGAAGAACGTAATCAACTAAAGATGGAAATTGATAACTATGAATATATTTTAAATTTAGTCGAGATGAATCATTACGAACGCGGGTTTTCTCGTTAAAAGCGGATATGACAACATCCGCTTTTTTATTTGAGCATATCCTTACGCATTTTTCGTAAGTAAATATATAATAGAATGTACATTGAGATTGAGAGGTATATTTTATGATAAAATTAAGTGTTTTAGATCAATCGTCCATTTCTGATGGTAGCACAGCAGGTGAAGCTTTTTCACATACAGTAACACTTGCACAAGAAGTGGAAAAACTAGGATTCACACGCTTTTGGGTATCTGAACATCATAATTCTGTAAGTTTAGCTGGTTCAAGCCCTGAAGTACTTATTTCTCATATTGCAGCGAAAACGAATCGTATGAAAGTCGGTTCTGGTGGTGTCATGCTTCCTCACTATAGTTCATATAAAGTTGCGGAGAATTTCCGCGTCTTAGAAGCACTTTATCCAAATCGCATTGACCTTGGAGTTGGTAGAGCGCCTGGTGGCATGCCAATAGCTACTCGCGCTCTTCAAGAAGGAAAAATGGTCTCGCTCGATCAATATCCAGAGCAAATCCAAGATGTAGCAATGTACTTACATGATAAAGTACCTGAAAATCATCAATATGCGAATTTAAAAGCTACTCCTATAGTTCCTACAGCCCCTGAAATGTGGATGCTCGGTTCTAGCGGAGAAAGCGCTATGATTGCAGCAAAACATGGGGCTTCTTTTGCATTCGCACAGTTTATTAACGGATATGGTGGCCCTGAAGTCATGAAAGCTTATCAAGAACAATTCCACCCTTCTTTTTTAGGCGACAAACCAAAATCAATCGTTGCCATTTTTGTAATTTGCGGAGAAACGAATGAAGAAGCTGAAAGAATTGCATCTAGTCTAGATTTATCAATCTTATTACTAGAACAAGGAAAACGGACAACCGGTACTCCCTCCATCGAAACTGCTCAAAATTACGCATATAGCGCTTATGATCTATTCCGTATAAAAGAAAATCGTCAAAGAATGATCGTCGGTGACCCAACATCCGTTAAAGAAAAAATCTTAAACTTAAGCGAAGCATATACTACTGAAGAATTTATGATTGTCACGATTACTCATCAATTTGAAGATAAATTAAAGTCTTATCGCTTATTGGCAGAAGCCTTTAATTTATAACATAAAAAAGGAAGCACACCCTATAGGATGCGCTTCCCCTTTCACTATTTTCTTATCCATTTTTACCGCTTATATACTCCACAGCTTCTTCTAATAACTCTTCAAAACCCTTAGGGTAATCATGGTGTAAGCCAGGAATGACTTTATACATATGCTCTACATTTTTCTCTCTTAATAATCGGATAAATTGCTGCGTACATGCAAAACAATCTTCATCTTGATCACCACATATAATATATCCCTTTATCCCTTTATCCTTTAATAAATCTATCAATCCATACCATTCTTCAATTTCCGGAAGCCACGGTGCTGCAAAAATAAAACCGTTCACTTCTATTTCTCCATGTAATATCGCATGTAATGCAACTCTTGCCCCAGCAGAAAATCCTCCAATAATTATATTTTCAAATGCATTACTATTATTATTTGCAATAATTTTATCATAATGCTTCTTTACTTCTCGTGAACCTTTTTCTATATCATCCCAAACATATCCGTCAGAAAATTGAATTTGTGAAGACTGTGGTAAAGCTAACGCATAATCTTGCAGTAAAACGGATTCCCAATATGGTTCTACTATCTGTATATTTTCTTGATCACCATGCATTGTGATTAGTAAATTTTTATTTTCCTTATTATATATATATTTCAAATCAGCTTGTTCCGATTTCTTTGCTAATTCTTCTCTTTCTCTACACAGCTGAACCATTTGATGAAACTCTTCAAATTTATGGAGTGGTTTTAAATCATCATCGGCAATTAAATACTCATATCCATACCAAAATTTATTTTCTATAATTGCTTCTTTCATGATTTGAAGTGCTTCTTTTTCAAGACCAGATGCGCTTGCTAATGTGTATTTAAAGTTATATATTTGCGCTTGATTTCCTATTATCCCCCTAGCATTTCTCATTATATAATAGTAAGCCTCCAAGCTATCTTTCTGCGAATAACACTCTAAAGTTTCATTTAACAAGTTAATATAAGTCAAATTACTCATCAATACTTTCCTCCCGTAACCTTTTAAGAAATAAGAATTTTTTTAATAATCCATAACCATTCTAAGGTCACGGTATGTATGCTACTGAATTAACAATAATACCCTCTACTCTTAGAATGATATTTAAAGGTTGAATTATAATTCCTCATCATACATCACTCCTCTCTGTCTATTAGTTACAATTAAATAAACTGAAAAATCAATCTATATAACCCGTATTTCCTTTTAAACAAAAAAAGACAACAATATATGTATTGTTGTTTTCATTCTATCCATCATTCTGTTTTTTCTTATCTGGTTTACTCGAAACTAAATAATGCTTTTCTGAAATATATAAATTTTTCTTTAATATTCGATCTAAATACGGTGCTAGTTTTATTCCACATATGAGGCGATCTTCGTCATCTTCCACAATTGGAAACATTTCTTTTTCTGTTACATATTGATCTACTGCCTTTTGTACGAAATCAATTTCTTTAACCAATTCTAAATTTTCTTCTGTATGTTCAAATACCTCTAGCGTTTCCTTCGTAATAAGAAATAGGTTTGTTGGAAATGCAGGTAAATATGGCTTCAATAAATCATAATTCACGGTATAATCATCATTTACTAATACAGTATAAACAATATTTGCGTTTGTCTCTAGAAACTTAGCCATCGCTTGCTCTAGTTCATCTTTTGTAATGCACCTCTCCTCTTTTGCACTTTTGAAAAAGCGAAACATTGTATCGCCTCCTTTTACTATATTATATCATAAAAAGAAAACTGAAAAATCACAAAAACCCCCTATTAAAAGAATTTTTCAATAGGGGATTCCTTTTATTTATACAAACTCACTCACTTCAAAGTAGAATCAAAAAATCTACTCGACGTTCGTCTTTATTTTAAGAATGCACTTAGCATCCACACATGTTGTTCTAATGTCGTATGAATTGCTAATAACATATCAGCTGATGTTTCATCTCCAGCTTCCTCCGCTACTTCCATACCTTCTTTTAATTCTTGAATAAGTGCGGAAAAATCATTTACTAAAGCTTGTACCATTTCTTCTGCTGATTCTTTACTTGTCCCTTCACGCACAGTAGATGATTCTAAGTACTCACTCATTGTCGCTAATGGTTTTCCTTCTAACGCTAAAATACGTTCTGCTAATTCATCAATATATGTTGCTGCTTCATTATAAAATTCTTCAAATTTTTCATGTAATGTAAAGAAGTGAGGCCCTGTCACATACCAGTGATAATTATGAAGTTTCACATATAACACGTTCCAGTTTGCTACCTGCTTGTTTAATACTTCAACAACATTTGTTTTCGTACTCACCCAATCCACTCCTCTTATCATTTTAGAATTATTCTCTTTTAATAATACCATTCTATTGTACCATACATTTCCTGCTCTTCCAAAACATTAGCTTATATGTCACAAAGTTTTAACAACATTAATATTTCCCCATTATCGTAAAATTCATGTATCCTTTCAATCACTTCACATGTCTAATTGTCCAAGCTCACACATATGCATAGTAGTAAGTCAAACTCATCATAGTAGAAAGAGGGATGACATGGATAATCAACAATGGCGAGTAGCAAAAAAAGTTGCTGCCACTTATATTGGAACTGTCGTTGGAGCTGGGTTTGCTACGGGGCGAGAAATTGTTGAATTTTTTACAGTTAATGGACTGTACGGGACAATTGGTATATGTATAAGCGGATTTTTTTTTATTTGGCTAGGTACGAAAATGATGTTACTTTCTTCACAAATCGGTGCATTTTCATCCAAAGAATTCAACAAGTATTTGTTTGGGGATGTATTCGGAAATGTTGTGAACACTTTATTATTGCTCGTATTATTTGGTGTAACGAGCGTTATGTTGTCAGGTGCAGGGGCAGTGTTTGAAGAACAACTCCGTCTTCCAAGACAACTCGGTATTTTCATCACAGTCATCGCCTGTCTCATTATTGGCAGTCGTGGATTACAAGGAGTTTTTGAGGTAAATACACTTGTAGTTCCTATTATGATGATTTTCATTATTGGGCTTGCTATCACAACCTTTATTCATGGTACACCGCCTGTCATTAATACGATCCCTACAGAAAATTGGAATTTAAACTGGATTACTAGCCCGATTACATACGTCGCCTTAAATCTCTCTCTTGCCCAAAGTGTTCTCGTCCCCTTAGCAAGTGAAGTAAAAGATCGAAAAGCCATTTTATGGGGCGGTATTTTAGGAGGTGCAGGGCTTTGTTTTATTTTACTATGTAGTCATTTAGCGATTCTATCAGTGGAACAATTTTATCAATACAATATTCCAATGGCTGAAGTAGTACGTAGGTTCAATGCAACTTTTCATTTTTTCTTTGTCCTTATCATTTTTGGTGAAGTATTCACAACATTAGTTGGCAATGTGTTTGGAATGACAAAGCAAATGCAATCGATCACCGGCTGGAAAAATAATCATATTATCTACTTTATTTTACTAATTAGTTATTGCTTTAGTTATATTGGCTATAGTGAACTTCTTCATATTTTATATCCTATCATTGGCTGGGTGAGTATCATTTTCCTTCCAATCCTTGCATGTAAACAACTCCAAAAAACATGAAAAAGCACCCGCATTTTCGCGGATGCTTTTTCATTCACAATCTTCACACATTTCCCAATACGGTCCCATTTCTATCGCAAGATATGGTTTTAATTGTAAGCGAATCATTCGGCTTGGTATACGTTCTAAAACAAATTGAATGCCATCTTCCTCTTCATCTAATTCCACTTTTGAAATAACAATTCTTTGCATAATAGTAATGGGATTCCCATCTTTATATAAAGTGATTTTCACCTCGTCATATTCATTAAAATACACTTCAACACTCATATTCTCTTTTAATATTTCATCAACAATTTCATATTTATCATTTTGTTCCTGGATTATATATTTCCAGCCGCCTCTTCCTGCTTCTAGTGGAGCAACTTGAAATAATGTCATCAAATCCTCGTATAGCATAAGATAACCCCTCTCTTACTAAAAAACAATGAGTATTTTCTATACCCTTTATCTCTATCACTATCACTATCACTATCACATTTATTGTACCATATATCGTGAATCTTACCCCATTCATTTGCTTCATACCATATACTAAACTGACTTTATGTACATTATACACTTGCAGCCCTTCAAACTTTTCACTTAAAGTATGATATAAACTAAATCTTTACTACTCGTCCAAAGACAAAAGAAAAAGGAATGAGTGGTCTCATTCCTTTTTTCACTAAAATACTTTTCCTGTCGCCGCTAAAGCTAAAACAACAATTAAGCTTGCGAATAATAATGAAACAATAAAACTAAAAATCGGTAATACTTTCTTTTCATTCTTCTTAAATAATAATCTTAAGCTAAGAATAATATTTAATGGTACAAATATAAAATAAAAATATTTAACAATCTGTAAGGTACTGCTTGAACTATTTGAAAGTGTTTTACATACAAACACTTCAACTAAAAAAACAATAAAAAATGCAATACTTAACCAAAACGAGACATAACTAAGCCAAGAATGTCTTTTCGTTCCCCAATACACTCTCATAATGATCTCCTTTTATAAATAGTCTACTCTATTATAATTACACACACTCTTAACAATTTCCTTTATTTTTCGACAAATAAAAAGGGAGCTGTCTCTATAGCAATCAAGCTATCGTTGAGACAGTCTCCTCTTTTTTACATTTTAAACCTTTCAATCAACATTTGTAGCTCTTCAGCCATTTGTGATAATGTACTGGCAGCTGAACTAATCTCTTCCATAGAAGCTAATTGTTCTTCAGCTGATGCCGCAACATTTTGTGTGCTCACCGCATTACTCTGCGTTGTTATTGCAATTTCACTAACTGATATAGAAACATCATTTGCTCCTTTAGACATTCCGTTTGCAGTTTGTACCATCATTTTAATTTGTTCTGCTATTTCATTTGTAGCGTGCAATATTTCCGCAAAATTCTGTTTCGTATCATTCGCTATTATAATACCTGATTGAACTTCTTCATTCACATTCCCCATGAACTTCACAGTCTTATTCATATCGGCCTGTATTTCATCTATTAATTTACCTATCTCACTTGATGATACACTAGATTGTTCCGCTAATTTTCGTACTTCATCAGCTACAATAGCAAATCCTCTACCATGCTCACCTGCCCGCGCTGCCTCAATTGCCGCATTTAAAGCAAGCAGATTTGTCTGATCAGCAATATTTTGAATGACCCCTAAAATATCACCAATTTGTTTCGATTTATCATTCAGTAATTGAATAACAGTGTCTGATTGCAAGACAGACTCTGCAATTGACTGCATTTGATTCACTGTTTTTTCTACAAGTGTTCCGCCATCCTCAGCTTTTTCGCGAGTATATGCAGAAGCATTACTAATGGAAGAAAAACTATTTGCTACATGTTGAATTCCCTCTGTCACATCATGAAGTAACATCGCTCCATTTTCAACGCTCGCAGTTTGTGTAGTTGCTCCGCTTGACACTTGATCCATCGCCATTGTAATTTGTTCTGTTGCCTCACTCGCTTGCCTCACACTTGCTGTCAACTCTTCAGATGCAGCTGCAACGTGTCCTGCTGAAGTGTTAATTCTACCAATTAATGTACGCAATGAATACGTCATTTCATTAAACCTTTTAGCAAGCTGACCAATTTCATCATTAGAATGGATTTCAATTGTTTTCGTTAAGTCCCCTTCACTTATTTCTTTAGAAGTTACAACTAACCTCTTTAAAGGCTTCGTAATAGACAGCGTCACAAAATAAATAAGCGCTCCTCCTACAACTAATGAAATAAACATAACAATTAACATATTATAAAATATAGGCTGAGCGGCTTCAACGACCTCATTTGAGTACATCGTCCCAACAATTTTCCAACCCGTTTTTAAATTTGTAGCAAATACCATTTTCTTTTCGCTACCGTCATAAGAGTAGGAAAAAGTCCCACGGTTATCTTCGTACATTTTCTTCGCCCAAGTATCAGCTGCTTTATCACCTGATTTTTCTTGCGGATGAGTAATTATTTTCTGCTTATCGTCTAAAATGATAGCATATCCTTTTTTACCAATATTGATTAACTTTGTTGTTTTTAATAAATTGTCCAAGTTTAAATCTAAACCTACAACACCATTTTTATCTTCTGTTTGCTTTGCAATCGTTACTACAATATGTCCATTTCCTTTTGCTATATACGGTTCTGTTACAATGATTCCACCTTGCTTACTCACTGCATCTTTATACCAAGGACGTGTCGTTGGATCATAATCAGCTGCCATTTGTATATTTGGTTCCTGCACAAATTCCTTATCGTTTCCTGCAACATATACTTGTTCAACACTTTTATTCAAATTACTATATCGAAATAACAATTCCCTTAATTCATCTTGATTATCTCCTTGATACATATCACCATGAATCACTCGTGCAAAGTTGTTCACATCATTAAATTTTGCCTCAATCATTTGGTTGATTAAGTGATCTAATATTTTAATGTTATCATAAGCACTACTCATAATTTGTGATTCAACATTCTTTTTAGCCGTTTGATAAGACATACCACCAATAATAGAGACAGCCGCAATTAAAATAATAAATAATGAAATTAATAACTTCTGAACAACTTTCATATTCCGAATAAAATGTAATACTTTACTCACGAAACTCCTCCTTCAACACTGAAACTAGATATACAAATTAAAAAATAATAAAAATGCGATAAACTTTACCTTTCATTAGTAAAAGCCGATCTTCATCCCAACTAATTATTCGTTTTCACCATACAACCACCTTTACGCAATTTTCGATTCATACATTGTAAAGTTTAAATAATTAACATCCATTTGTCCATATATATCAATAATAACATTTCAATATTTGTAAATAAAAACAACCAAAGAGAGTTTCTCTTTGGTTGTTTATCCATTCTTTTTATGTTGTTTTGCAATCTTTTTCCACTTATCCCGCTCAGCTCGTGCGAGTGCAAGATTTTGCTTTCTCATGACATATGCCAATTCTTTCTCCAACTTCTTATAATTTCTCAAACGATCGCCAGCTAAAATCCCGTTCTCAATAGCTGTTTGAACAGCACAGCCCGGTTCACCTTCATGCTTGCAATCCCGAAAGCGACACGCTTCAGCGAATTCTTCAATATCAGAAAACGTTGCCTGAATCGCATCATTCCCTTCCCAAAGCTGAAGTTCTCTCATTCCGGGAGTATCAATTACTAACCCACCATTCGGCAATTGAAATAACTCACGATGAGTAGTTGTATGTCTTCCTTTACTATCTTCCTCACGTATATCACCGGTTTTTGCAACCTCATTTCCTACTAATGCATTTAACAAAGTAGATTTACCTGCCCCCGAAGAACCGACTAAAGCGATTGTTTTTCCTTGTGCTACGAACTGCTGCAATGATTCGATACCCAAATAGTCAAGACTATCAACTGCAAAGATAGGAACACCAATCGCTACCGCTTCTGTTTCTATTATTTTTTGTTCCACTTCTTCGCATAAATTACTCTTTGTTAAAACAACAACCGGCATCGCTCCACTTTCATAAGCTAACAATAAATAACGCTCAATTCTTCTCACATTAAAATCATGATTAAGAGCATTTACTAAAAAAAGATAATCCACATTTGCCGCTATAATTTGCTCTACAGTTCGATTGCCAGCTTCTTGCCTAGAAAAAGAGCTTTTCCTTGGAAAAACACGATGAATAATTGCTTTTCTCTCTCCTTCTAGCTTCTTTATATACACCCAATCACCAACTGTTGGATAGTCACTCTTCGTTAACGCTTCGTGACGAAACTTTCCAGATAGCTCTGCTAAGTATTCGCCGTCATTACAAATAATCCGATAAATATGTTTATGCTCAAGTAAAATCCGTCCTACTTCATAGTTCTCTAGTATTTGTTCCTCAAAAAAAGCATCCCAGCCAAATGTTTCTAAAAGATTTTGATTCAAATTTATATCCTCCCTAGTTTGAACTTAGCGGAAGGATTGTGCGTTCCCTTATACAGTCCCGCCCTTTCCAACCACCTTTGTATTTGGTTGATTGTTCATATAAGTCGTTTTCGCCATAATACATCACCCCGTCCTTATTTTAATTACTCTCATTATATGGAATATCTTTCAAAAAAGCTACCTTATTTAACGCAACTTTCAGATATTTTATTTTTTATCATTCTAATTTGTCCTCGATGACTCATTTCATCTTCTAACACATGGAACCATAAGTAATATTGATTATACGCTACACCATTCGGCCATGTTTTTTCTGACATTAGCCATATATCATCTTTTTCTCTCAAGTACTTTAGTGATTCTTCTCGAACTTTATGTAAAAGTTGTACATAATACTGTATGTTATAACCACGAATACCTTTCCCCGCTTCACCTAAATACAGTGCATCTTCCCATACTTCTAATTCTTCTTTCGTGAAATCACGATTTTGAAAAGAAATAAGCTGATGAACCTTTTCTATAGCCGCAATATGCTTTAGTAAAGCACCGATTGAATTCCCACCAGTTAGCATAATAAAATCTAGTTGCTCCAATGTTAAATCATTTATTTCCTGTAACGTAACCGCTCTCGTATGTTCCAGCATACTCAAAAGTTCTCCCATACTCCTTGTATAACCCTCTACACTTCTTATTCGATAATCGATATCCATTTCACGCACCCCTTTCTCAATTTATATTAATGAAATCGTCCTTCCATTAATAGACTGAATTTTATCAGACTTTTCTGTTATAATGAATTTGAACAGACGTATAGCCAGAACAAATTTTCTCAATGTGCTTATATACAATTTAAAAAGGAATATATAGTTAATAAGCGAATCTTATTCACTAAAAGGAGTGGATTTGATGGAGATGTATCAATGGCTAACTGCTGTTCTTGTTGGTGGCGTTACTGGTTTCGTTTCCCATCTGATCAATAACCAAGGCAAGTTATTGCTTCCACGCCGTTTAAAAACTTTTTTTCACTTCGGATTTTTAACTGATATATTTACTGGCAGTCTCGCAGCACTTCTTGGACTCGTTTTATTTGATGTCACTACAATAAAGGAAATTATAAAAGTGGCTATTGTAACTGCTATTTCAGGCCAAACGTTTTTACTTCATCAAGCACTTGGTGGTGAGCAGGCTAAAAATACGCAAATTGGGAAAGCTGATGAGAAAATTCAAGAAATTGACAAATTATTGCGACGTTAATCTATACTTTCTTCAAAAATTATTGTTATAATGAGAAATAAATATTTTCTATTGCGTCGTTTGTCAGAAGAAAGGGTGTTTCGTATGACAAAAAAGAAAATAGAAGATTTCTTAACAAACTCCGAAAAAGCGGAACTGCTAGAAAACTATAAATGTTTACGAGAAGCCCGCACAAAAAGCGAAGCTAACTATTTTGGCGAAGCAGTAAACCATCTATTAAATAAAGCAAAAAAACGAATTATTGAAGAAGCAGGAATACACGATGAAAACGCGGCAACCGTTCAATCTAAACGAAAAGCACTGTTTTAGTCTTATCGCTAAAACAGTGCTTTTTATTTGCAAAGCTTTTATGATGCGATCCCCTTTTCCTTTCCCTTTATAAGCTTTTCACTTTTTCTAAACAGAAATAGAGCAATTATATATAGTGATGCTGTAAAACACCCTACTAATATAAAACTATGAAAAGTAGCAAATAGTATTCCAGCTACTGCCGCTCCAATCATTTGTCCAATATACATAGAAGCATTAGCAAGGGAAGCGCCTGTTCCCCTCGCTACACTAGACATGTTTTGTAAATACCCCATCATTAACACAAACAAAATTCCTGTTATAAAAAATAACACAAAAAAGAACAACTCAACAAATATCATGTTTTGTAAATGTGGCAATATTACATATAAACCCGCTGCAAACAAAATCCCACCATAAAAAGCAAAATTATATCCTATTTTTTTTACAAGTTTAGGCCCTAATATATTACCCGTTAAATTTCCTAGACCAAGTATGAGCATTGCAGTTCCTACTTCATTCACTTGTAATCCAAATTGGGCTGTAAGCCATACTCCAAAAAACGAAAATGCTGCAAAATTACCCGTCTGAAAAACGAAATATGCAAAATATGAGAGCGAAACCTTTGAATCTCTGAGTAATTGTTCATAGCGTTCTAAGATTGGTTCTTTACTATCCCCAGTGTGAACTGGTCGTATCTCTGGCATTACAACATAAATAAGAATAATAAGTAATGCTGAAATTATGCCAATGAAATAGAATGGTGTTGTGTAGTGTATCGTTGCTAAATATGCGCCAATCGGTAGTCCAAGTACTTGAGCTAATGATAATCCAGCTGTTGCAACCCCAATTGATTTTACGATTTGATCCTTCTCCATAAGAAGCGGAATAGATGCCCACACTTGCGGGGACACAAAGGCTGCACTTACACCTGCCAAAAAACGAAAAGTAAGCATCCACCAAAAACCTGGTGCAATTCCGCACAAAAACGTACTCATTGCAAAAAAAAACATCCCTACTATCATTACCTTTTTCCTATTCAATCTATCTGAAATAGGGCCAGCAATAAGTGCAAATACTGCATACCCTAAGGCATATGAGCTCACCATCCATCCGGAAATTTCCGTTGAAACATGATACACATTTTGTAATGTCGGCAAAAGTGGTGAAATTAAGAAAGTATCTGTACCAATCATAAACATCATTATAAAGAATACGCCTAGTACTCTTTTCATTTATACCATCTCCTCAAATATGAAAAGGGGATCTATCCCCCTCCTATTAATCTTCTAGTATAGATTCGATATACTTCATATCATTCTTATTTAATGACACGTCCACCGCTTTTACACTTTCTCTTATTTGTTCTGCACGCTTTCCACCAGGAATGACTGCATCAATTCCTTTTTTATTTAATAGCCATGCTAATGCTAAATGAGGCAATTCTATATCTTTTTCTCTCGCTAAAACTTTTAAGTTTTCAATCTTTGAAAAATTACCTTTATATGTATGTTCTTCAAATAGCTCTACGTCATGACGCCAATCTTTTTCATTTAGTTTAAAGTCTTTTGTATATTTACCACCTAATATTCCAAAAGCAAGAGGGCCATATGGAATAAACGAAATTCCGGTTTCTATGCAATACGGTAGCAATTCTTTCTCTGCCCTGCGATCTAACATATTATAAGGTGACTGCACAACATCTATATCTCCATATTGATTCGCCTCTTTTAATTGCTCTACATTCACATTTGATATTCCAATTGAACGAATTTTCCCCTCTTCTTTTAAGCGGACAAGCTCCCCAATTGAATCTATGTAACTCATTTCAGGATTTGTAAAATGTAAATAATATAAATCAATATACTCTGTCTGTAATCTTCTTAAACTATTTTCCAAAGCATCTCTTAAATAATTTGGTTCATTATTTATACATGTCGAGCCATTCAATAAGTGCTGTATCCCACCTTTTGTAGCAAGTACAAAATCTTGGCGCTTCCCTTTCACAACTTCTCCGATTAATTCCTCAGATCGACCAAACCCATATGCATCTGCTGTATCTAAAAATGTAATTCCTTGCTGAATGGCTTCTTCTATCAGTTGTTTTCCTTCTCGCTCATTCACATTTGCATATAAATTATGCCCCCCTACTGCATTTGTTCCTAAACCCATTTGAGAAATTTGTAATCCAGCCTTTTGTAGTTTCGTATACTTCATTTCTTCTCCCCCTATATTTCTATTGTTCGAACATATTCGAACAATAGAAATATAGCACGTTATATGCTATAGTGCAACTATAAGAACTTATACAAGTAGGTGAAACGATGCGAACACTATATCATCCAAATCGAGAGGAAATTCAATTTTCTTCTGTCTTATATGCACTTAGCGATCAAATCCGCTTGCAAATTGTAAACATGTTACTAGAGAAAAATGAACAATCTTGTGGTGCGTTAAACATTCCAATTGCAAAATCAACCTTATCCCACCATTTCAAAGTTTTACGTGAATCAGGTGTTATGTATACACGCCTTGAAGGCACACAGCGTTTTATTTCAATTCGAGAAGAAGACTTAAATACTAGATTCCCTGGTTTATTAGATGTTGTATTAAAAGCGACAGAACCATACTAAAAAACATCTCATATTCCATATGAGATGTTTTTTAGTAATTCCTATTCTTTTAACAAATCTATTAATCCATTTCCTTCAGATGTACGCTCATATCCTAAAGGTACAGTCCTTTTAATAAGTTGTGCATATATTTCCGGTTCTGACAACTTTCTGCCATACTCTCTTTCACACTGCTTAATGAGAAGTGCCAACACTCCAGCAATATGCGGTGTCGCCATTGAAGTACCACTTAATACCGCATATTTCCCTTCTGGATAGGTAGACAGTACTTCAGCCCCTGGTGCTACTAAATCAATTTCTTGATTAGAATTACTAAAGCACGCAATTTTCCTCTCTAAATTTACAGCACCAACTTCAATTACTTCAGAATAAGCGCCGGGAAAATCTAATTCCTCTGTTTCATCATTGCAATCCCCATTATTTCCTGCCGCACATACAACAAGTACGTCTTGCTTTACTGCATGTTGGATTACTTCGTGTAACTCTGGTACATCCTGAGGACCACCAAGTGACATAGAAATAATTCGAATCCTTTCTTGATTAGGCCCTCTCCAACGTACTGCATAATCAATTGCCTCAATAATTTGTTGGTAGCTTCCAGATCCATCACCGGCTAATACCTTTAATACTAACAATTTAGCAAGGGGAGCTACCCCTAAAACGCCGACTCCATTTTCGGTCGCTGCAATCGTGCCAGCAACATGAGTACCATGGCCATTATTATCAAGATAAATGTTTGGATCCCCTTCGTAATCCTGAGTGAAATTTCTCCCACCAATAATTCGATCCTTTAAATCAACGTGATTGATATCGCAACCTGTATCTAAAACGGCAACGACAATATCTTTTCCTTTTGCGCTCTTTTCCCATACTTCTGGAGCATGAATCAGTTGTACACCTGGTGGAATTTCGTTTACTTGCTCCACCACTTTATTTACAGTAAACGGAATTAGTTGAATACCTTTTTGCTTATTTGCTGTACTACTGCTCATTGGAATCCCTCCTGGAAATATATTTTTTCATTCTAAACACATATTGAATACGCTTACATTAGAATTAACATTCGTTTTCCTAATTTCATTTTCCTTCTTTTTGACTACATACGATAAATAGCAGGTAATCTTTCATCATTTAGTAAATTTAATTTAAAAATAAAAGAGCCACTTAAGTAGCTCTTTTACTTCAAACAAACTATTATTCTTCTAACGTTACATATATCCTTCTATATTTAAGATGGCAATGTTTAATTCCGCTCTTTTTCAAAAAAATTCTCTATTTCTTTTATTAAATATTTTGCACCCTCTATGCTAAGAGTAATATTCCCACTTGCCAATGTGATATTTCCCTCTGATATCTCACCAGTTATTTGACACGTATTATACGGTTGATATTTTTGTAAAATGATTTTCTCTTCCTCTACAAAAATTTCAAGCGGTGATTTTATTTGTATTCCTAATATATCTCTTAATTCTTTAGGAATTACAATCCGTCCCAATTCGTCAACTTTTCGAATAATTCCTGTTGCCTTCATGCTTAAGCCCTCCTTATGAAATATAAATGGTTTCACCTCGCTTCTTTTATTTTATCATTATACATTTGGAAAAGCTTGCCTCTATTTTAAAAAATTGTAGTATAAAAGCTTTAAAAATGATTTAGCGCATCCCTAATCTTTCCTTCAATTGTTTTAAATAACGAGCTCTTATCATGATGAAATATACGATTTGAATTCCTACAAAGATGCTTAATACAATCGTATTTTCTTTGAGAAGTGAATACTCAAACATTTGCCCTAAAGCTGTTAATGCAACTGCACCATGTAATGTCGCGGTACCAATTGGAACGAAGAATAATAGTGCCAAACGAATGGTGACTACTTTAGATAGTTCTCCACTTGTTAACCCTACTTTTCGAATGGATTCAAATAAACGATAATCATCTTCTAAATCAGAGAATAACCGGAAATATAAAAAACTTCCTGCGCAAACAAAGAACACAATACCAATAAAAAATCCTACGAATAAAATCGGCCCTGCAATTTGTAAACTTTGATTTTTATCATACTCTGCCGCACTAAATGTCAAATGTTCTTGATACGTTTTTATTTGATTCGTAAGTTCTTTTCCAACCTCAATTTCCTCTTTCGTTTCTGTCGTTTTATACATGTAATCTTTTTCTTCTTTAAATCCAACTTGTAATAAATCATATTGTGCTTGTGTAATTACATAAACATTTCCTCTAAACATTTTACTTAATGAAGATGTATTAACTTTTTTCACTTGCAGAGACTTATTACTATTCGGTAATTCAATTGTTTTTCTCTCTTTTCTCGGTGGCCCTGGTATTTCTACTGATAGAAATAACGCTTCACTCTCAGTCGATGAAGCAACAGGTTCCCCAGCTAACTTTGCATATTTCTTATAATCAGATTCCTTTATAAAGACCGCACCTTGTAATGAATGATCTCCAGTCTGTTTCGATGTAATGTCTATTTTCGAAGCTGCTATATTATATTTCTTTAATGTTTGATCAATGAATTGCACATGCTGTGATTCACTATCATTCCCTTGCTTAGAATGATAGTGGAATCCAATTGGCTGCTCCATAATTCCTTTTGTCATAGAAGCAAAACCAACTAAAGTACCAATTGCTGAAAATGCTACAGTTGAAATAATCGTCACAATAAAGAACATTCGTGCGTTATCTCTCATGCGATATGCTAAATCTGACAAAGTAATAATATTCGTTCTTGTCCAATAGAAGCGTTTACTCTTTTTACATAATCGAATGATAAAAACACTTAACTGCTTATACAATAAATATGTACCAATAGTGACTACCGTTGTGACAGGAATCATCATAATAAATACCATAGCACCATGCGAAATTAAAGCACCTACATATCCTGCACTAAGCAATAGTACAGCTAAAACTGATGAAATAACCGATGCTTTCGGTTCTGGCTTTGCTTGTGCTGATCCTCGAAACAATTTCATAATTTGATTTTTACGAATCATTCCTGCACTAAAGAATGAAATAATAATAAACAATACGAAAAACATAACACTTGTTACAGCAAATGCTGCCTTTGGTAAGTAATACGATAATGATATATCTAATTTTAATAACAATGGGGCTACCCAAATTAATATACCTGAAAACAACATTCCACAAAGAATCCCCATAATAATTGCAGCGATACCAATCATGATATTTTCAAAAAAGATAAGACGCTTTAGTTGATATTTCGTCATACCAAGCATCATTAGTATGCCTAATTCTCGCTTTCTCGTTTTTAAAAACATACCCATTGAATATAAAATAAAGAAAAATGTAAACAAATAAATAATTGATTGTGCAAAAGACATACTTACGAATACATACCGTCCTAATTCTCCTGCACTTAATGCTGGATGGAACGCAAAAAATGAATAAACAAAAAAGGCCATAATTGCAAATGCACTACTCAAAAAGTAAGCTGAGTATGTCCGTCTATTTCTCGTTACATTCCGAAACGCTAATTCTCTAATATTCATCTTACTTCTCCGCCCTTCTACTAAATATGCTTTTATATTAATAAGGAGAAGAAATATCTTCCATCGATTCAAATGACAAAAACCTTACATTTTTGAAAGGTTATAAAAGAATTGATTAAACGAGGCCATTTCATTATAATGACTACATTCACATTCATACACTCATCCTATTGTATATTCGTTAGTTTTGCGAAATAATAAAGGATAGAAGTATGTGCCAATATACATATAAATGTATTTATCGTTCCATATGAATAGGAGGAAAACAGAATGACATTACAAGAACAGATTATGAAGGCATTACATGTTCAACCTGTAATCGATCCAAAAGCTGAAATTCGTAAGCGAATTGATTTCTTAAAAGACTATTTAAGAAAAACAGGTGCAAAAGGATTTGTACTTGGAATTAGCGGTGGGCAAGATTCTACGTTAGCAGGTCGTTTAGTTCAACTTGCGGTCGAAGAGGTTCGTAATGAAGGTGGAAACGCAACATTTATCGCTGTACGTCTTCCATATAAAGTACAAAAAGATGAAGATGATGCGCAATTAGCATTACAATTTATTCAACCAGATCAATCAGTTGCTTTTGACATCGCAACAACTGTTGATGCCTTTTCAGATCAATATGCAAATTTATTAGGAGAATCACTAACAGATTTCAATAAAGGCAATGTAAAAGCACGTATTCGCATGGTTACACAATATGCAATTGGTGGACAAAAAGGCTTACTTGTTATCGGAACAGATCACGCTGCTGAAGCTGTAACAGGTTTCTTCACAAAATTCGGCGATGGCGGTGCAGACCTTTTACCATTAACAGGATTAACGAAGCGACAAGGGCGTGCTTTATTACAAGAGTTAGGTGCTGAAGAACGCCTTTACTTAAAAATGCCAACAGCTGACTTATTAGATGAAAAGCCAGGTCAAGCTGACGAAACAGAATTAGGCATTACATACGATCAATTAGATGATTACTTAGAAGGAAAAACAGTTCCAGTAGACGTTGCAGAAAAAATTGAAAAACGTTATACAGTGAGTGAACATAAAAGACAAGTACCAGCATCGATATTTGATGATTGGTGGAAGTAAAAAACATATGAAAAAGAAGCTAATTTTATTTAGCTTCTTTTTCTTTTAACGAAATACTGCTGTTCTCTTCTCTAAAAGATCCTCCAAGCAATCTTGGTGCTGCTCATTGAATAATGAAGGCATTTGATGTAACGAGAAAAACTTCAAATCTAACGTTTCATCACCGTCTACTTTTCTACTCCCTCCAACGATCGAAAACTTAAAGAAAATCCCAATTGTCTGAGCTTGATCTCCGTTCGGATATGTTTGAAAATATTTCGTGTATACTCCGATAAGCTCACTTATTTCTACATCATATCCTGTTTCTTCTTTTATTTCTCGAATTGCTGTCTCTGCTGCAGATTCACCTAATTCCATCGCCCCACCTGGAAATCCCCAAGCACCACTGTCTCCCCTTTTCTGTAGAAGCACCTCACCTAACTCGTTAAAAATGCAGCCGCCAGCAAAATTTAAAAAGACATAATCATGCCCTACTTTTTCACGTAATAACTTTATATAATTAGCCATCCTCTTCCCCTTTTCATACATCTTCTATCATTATTTCTTATCTTTTTCAAGCAATTCAATAATCCGGTCTAGCTTCTGATTCATATTGATAACATGTTGTTTTTTTGCAAAGTTATTTTGCAATAACCTTCTAATGAACAGAGTAAATGATACGAAAAACAAAACGATAAGTCCGATTACTAGACAAAAATAAATCAATGTAAATATGTTATTTTCGAACAAACTCATTCCAATATCACACCCTCTATTTTTCATGTTTTTATCATACAATTCAGAATAAAGGGTGAAAAACTAAATACATACAAAAAGAGCACCTTTTATAGATGTTCTTTTTCATTAATACGTAAATGTAATTGTCGCTAATGAGTAACCTGCCATCGCACTATAAGGTGCAACTTGATAAGACACTCGCTTCGCACCTTTTGGCCAAGTAATTTCATTCAATACTTTTTTTATATCTTGCATTGTCATGTCCATAGACTGCTTATAGCGTAATTCTACTTTTTCTGGTTTTGAAGCAAATTGCTTCTGTAATTTTTGCTTCAATTCGTTATAATTTTCCGCCCCGTATTGTGTAGACAAATATACTAAATTCGTATCTTTTAACATTTGTTGATATAGAGCAGCTTTTGAACTACCTGCTTTTATTTTATTTGTTAATTCATTATAGTAATTCGTAGACGCTACTGGGTATTTACTACGATCCCACTCATGGTCTTTACTTAATTGCTCATCAGACATATTAAAATAAGAGTATGTCACGCGCCCTGCTTTATCCGGAACTGGATCGTCAAATGTAGTATCAAGGTGATACCATTTATTTTCAATCTTCACTAAGTTCCACGCATGCGCTT
Source organism: Bacillus clarus (assembly GCF_000746925.1). Lineage (GTDB taxonomy): Bacteria > Bacillota > Bacilli > Bacillales > Bacillaceae_G > Bacillus_A > Bacillus_A clarus. The sequence continues at coordinate 4,190,508 of NZ_JMQC01000008.1, read as the reverse complement.
GCCCATTTCCTTTTCCAGTGACAATATGAGATTGGATGCCCGCTTCTTTGAATAATTGATATGTTAATAATGTATATCCTTGGCAAACAGCAGAACGATTAGCTAACGCTTCATATGCTGTATATGCTTGATAAGAAGTATCATAGGATACATGTTTCACAACGTAATCATGAATTACCTTCACTTTTTCATGTTCGTCCATACCCGGTTTTACAATAGAACTTACAATTGCTTTCGCCTGTGTTTTTACATATTGCGTTTGTTCTTTTGATTCACGATACGTAATATTTAATGTAAACGTATAGTTTCCTGGTATTCCTTTAATAGCGTATCGTGTACTTGCCACATTATATTTCACATACTCATCCGCATCTACAATTTTATTATACTCTTGATAGAGTTTGTCCATCACATCTCTACCATTTTTATCATTCGTTTTATATGTGATTGTAATATTCTCTTCACGATTATCAATATGTTTCTTTAATTCTTTTTGAAAATCCTCTAACAACTTAGCATCCAGTTGCGTAGCCGCTACATTTGTTGTTGAAGCTGCGTGCGATACAGAAGGTATTTGTAATCCACCTATTACAATTGTTGAACAAAGTGCGACAGCTGTCACATACTTATTTGCCTTTTTCATCTCGTCACTCCTCATATTCTAGAAATATACGAAAAACTCTCGTATATTTTCAGAGTATACAATACTTTTTTAAAAAGAGCATATGAGATTATGCATATTTATTAATTAACATTATAAAAAAATATATTTAAAAAGGTTGTTCTTTCAGAAAAAGAACAACCTCCTCTTTAACAAGTTTGTAAAATACAACATGTATTTTCAAAACGTTGATTTTTCAAATCCTCGTTTCCAATACAGAAATATAACATCCCCAAATCTCCCCACATCATATTACAATTTTTATAATCTGAATCAATTTGGAATAAAAGCGTCATATTACGTGGATCTATCCCCATATAATCTCCAGTTTCTTGTAACACTTCTTCTTGTACTGAGAATGGTTCTCCAAATATTTGATGGTTATCATAGTGATCTGGAATTAGCTCCTCAAGTAATTGTAAAAACCGATCTGAATCCGCTTCATCATCAATAAAGAGCTCAGGTAACTTATATGTTAGTTCAAATGAAATTTCACATTGATTAAATTTCTCTGGAATCTCATCCGCTCTTCGCAATTCTTCTTTGGAAACATCATAGTAAAGAACACATCCAGCATCGTTTTGATTCACATCTTCTTCAAAATAATTTTCAATACAAAAGAAATACAACATCCCTGTTTTAGGCAGATTGTGATTCATATCGATATTTTGTACATCACTTAAATTAAATTGCGCAATAAAGTTCAATGGCTTCCCTTTATATATCGGATATTCAAACGAATTAGGTACATCTGGGACTCCCCCCATTTTAGAACTCCCAATCGTAACTTTTTCCTGTTGTTTTGGAACAACTTTTATACAAGGGAATATCGTATTTATGAGTTCCTGTTTTACATGCGTCAGTCCATATTTATCAATTAAAAATTCAATTTGCTGTTTCATAATTTCTCCTTACGTTTATATATTCATTCGTATCATAGCACAAAAATCATACCCTCTTCATCGGAAAATCAACAAGCCCTCAAAAAACGGGCTTATCCGTCATACGCGAACGAGTTTAAAAGAGCATAGTATACAATGTTCCTACAAACATGATATCTCATAATTTCTTACAGTATACTCTCTAATTATTCATTTTAACTTTTAATATAAGGAGGCATTCTACATGGGTTACGGATATAGTTGTGGTGGCTACGGTTACGGCGGTTACGGCGGCAGTTGCGGTTGTGGTTATGGAGGTTTCGCTTTATTAATCGTTTTATTTATCCTTCTAATCATCATTGGAGCTAGCTGTTGGGGCGGCTTCATCGGTTGCTAAGTAATCTAAAAAACTATTGTAAGAAAGCACGTATATCACGTGCTTTTTTGCTATTCAAAAGAACAATAATGAATTGAAAGGAAAAGCGCCTATGAAAATCGATGGTGTATTTGAAGGTGGCGGTGTGCGCGGCATTGCACATGTCGGGGCGATTTGTGCTTTAGCGGAGCAAGGTTACGAATGGGAGCGTGTAGCTGGTACTTCAGCTGGAGCTATTATCGCTGCGCTTGTGGCAGCAGGATATTCTTGTACAGAATTAAAAACGATTATAAATAGCATTGATTACAACCAATTTGTAAAAAAAACTTTCCTTGATAGAATCCCTTTCATCGGTAAAGGGCTGAGCGCTTGGTCCACACTCGGTATTTATTCAAATGCATTTCTAGAAGAATGGTTAGAGGATTTGCTTAGAAAAAAAGGGATTCATCTTTTCACTGACTTACCTGATTTGAATAAACTCAAGATCATTGCTTCCGATATAAGCAACGGGAAAATGGTTATCTTCCCTGATGATTTACCAAACTACGGATTTTCAAACTACCGATTCTCTATTGCAAAGGCAGTTAGAATGAGCGGAACCATTCCTTTCTTCTTTGAACCGTTGAAGTGGAGAACTCCAAGATGGAAACAGCCTTGCTATATGGTTGATGGTGGTATTTTAAGTAACTATCCAATATGGATTTTCGACTCACCTACATCCCCTCGCTGGCCTACTTTTGGATTTCATTTTGTAAAAGATGAGATTCAAGCGGAACCAGTTCATTATGAAGAACCTATCTCCCTGTTCAAAGGTTTATTTAAAACAATGATGCAAGCTCACGATTTACGCCATCTAGATAAAGAATCAAAGGCAAGAACTATTACAATTCCAACTGGAACAATTACAAGTACTAAATTCCAATTAACGAATGGAGAGAAAGAATGGCTTTATAACTCCGGATATAACGCCGCTAATGAATTTTTACAATCTTGGAACTTCAGACAGTATGTCAATGAATATAGAAGCGGAAAACAGGATCGAAAAACAAATCGATATTTCCGCCAACTCGACTCATAATTCTATTATTTTGGATGAAGAGGAAATGATGCCTTAAAAATGAATAAGCCTAATAATCTATCGTATTATTGGGCTTATTCGTCTTCTTCCCACTCTCACATATTGTTTAAAAGCGTTCTTTCATTTAAGGATAAGTTAGTCCTTCTGCCTCTTCAGCTGTAATCACTACATAATGCTCTCCCGTTCTTAATCCTAATAATTCCGCTTTTTCAATTGCTTCTTGCTTTGTCTCTGCATAAGCAGCTAAATATTTACTTCCATCAATGATTTGACAAATAACATATTGCTTCATACTTTTCACCTTTTTATATTTATATTATTTTTGCAGCTTGCATAAAGAATAATTACTATACAGTCAAATTCCTTATCAACTGTGCCACCTTTTTTATTCCGATTTCAATTTCATCTAAAGTTGCATAGGAATAAGAAAGACGTAAAAATTGTCCTGCATTCCTATCATACATATTACCCGGATTTAATAAAATATTTTCTTGTAACGCTTTTTCAAATAAATTCCGATTCGAAATTTCTAAATGAATATGTAGCCAAATATAAAAACTCCCTGTTGGCACATGCCAAGTTGCTATACCTTTACAATATTTCTCTAACATACGAAGCATTAAATCTCTCCGTTTTTTCAATTCGCTTCTTATGTATTGTAAATGTTTGTAATATAAGCCGCTTTCAAACCATTCTGCTGCAATTTGTTGAGATATAGAACTCGAACCATAATCCGTTTGCATTTTTATATCTGCCAATCTTTGAATAACTGGTTCTGAACCAACAATCCAACCAATTCTTAAACCAGGACTTATTACTTTAGACATACTTCCAATATGCAGTACAATACCATTTTTATCGTATGCCTTTAACGGTTTTGTTACTAGTGAATCAAACCATAAGTCTTGATACACCGCATCCTCAATAATTGGTAATCCGATTTCATTACATACTTTTATTACTTCTTTCCTTCTCTCATCATCCATAGTAAAGTTTGTTGGATTATGAAAAGAAGGAATTGTATATAAAATAGACGCATTAAATTGCTTCTTATATTTTGCAATATATGATGGATGAAGACCCTTTTCATCCATCGGTATACCAATCAAACGCATTCCCGCTGATTGAAAAATATTAAGAGAGTACAAGTATGATGGCTTTTCTAGTAAAATAGACGTCCCTTTATGAAGGAGTCCCATTGAAATAAGCTGTAGTGCTTGAATTGCTCCTGAAACAATTAGGACAGAATCTGGAGATACATAGACACCGTGTCCGTCTAAGTATTCAACTATTTGTTTTCTTAAGTGAAGATTTCCTTTTGGCTCCTCATAACCAAGCATAATATTAGCTTGTGAAATTCCCCTTATAATTTGCTTCGTTTTTTTCTTAGGTAAAAGATCTGGTGAAAGCTCACCAGTTCCTAATCGAATGACATCTGGATAAAATTCAGCTTGATTGATTTCTTGTATAGCAGGCAAATTGGGATAATGAAGACCAGTTTCTACATAAGATTGCCAATTAGGTGGCGGCGCATACGTAGCTGTATTCTCATCATTATTCCGAACGATTGTCCCTTTCCTCCCCTTTCCCTCGATATATCCTTTTGCTGCTAATTCATCAAATGCCATCACAATTGTACTTCGATTCACTTCAAACATATGTGACAGAGAACGTTGTGAAGGTAATTTCGTTCCAACTGTCCATTCTCCATTTATAATTTTTTCTTTTATGTACACCTCTATTTGTTTATATAAAGGAACTGGCGAATGTATATTTGGTTTCCAATTCAAACGTTCCACCATATCACCTCACAATATTTTTGGTTGGGGAACTATCCAACCATATGGATGGATACAAATTTTCTTTTCTTCTATACAATATACAATATCATATTTGATTAACATATATAGGAGGAAACGAGATGACTGAAGCGATTATTCACGGAATCATCCTTGCGTTCGGACTTATTTTACCGTTAGGTGTTCAAAATGTCTTCGTCTTTAATCAAGGGGCTAGTCAACCAAGCATTTGGCATGCTGCTCCTGTAATACTGACGGCATCTATATGCGATACAGTATTAATTTTAATTGCGGTACAAGGTGTATCTCTTGTGCTCCTTACTTTTTCTTGGCTAACAACAGCTCTTTATGTAATTGGATTTTTCTTTCTTATGTATATGGGATGGGTTATTTGGAAAAGTGATTCTTCAAAAGAAGTAAATAAAGGGAAGCAAATGTCTTTAAAAAATCAAATCTTCTTCGCTGCTTCTGTGTCATTATTAAATCCACATGCAATTTTAGACACAATCGGTGTAATAGGAACGAACTCTATCCAATACATAGGAAGTGAGAAATGGGCATTCTCTTTTGCTACGATTACTGTTTCTTGGATTTGGTTTATCGGGTTAGCTTTTGCCGGAAAAATGTTAAAAGGGATCGATTCAACAGGGAAAACAATCGGAGTATTAAATAAAGTTTCGGGAGTGATTATATGGGGGGGTGCTCTTTATATGTTAAAACAGTTCGCTTTTCCTAGCTAAACGAAAGAGAATTGTATGCTCGCGATACGTACCATGCAATTCTCTTTCAAAACAAGCTTTTAAAGTTAAGAAGTGGGTTCAGGTTGTGGTTTTAACATCGCTTTATCTTTTGCGGGTTTAATCCATACAATTGTTACGATTGCCCCAATGACAGCAAAAATACTTGTTACATAGAATACCTCATAATCTGCTCCCTTCATAAAAAAAGAATATAGAGGTGGTCCAGCAGCTACACCAATAAAGCGCATTGAACTATAAAATGACGTAACTGTTCCCCTCTGCTCTTTTTCAATACCTTGTGTAATAAGGGCATCTAAACATGGTAAGGCGATACCAATACCTATCCCCATAATAACAAGGCAAAGAAGTAACAAATAAATCCCTTTTAAAAACAACGGTATGATAACCGACAACGCTGCTAATATAAAGCCGATATATATACACTTTTTCATAACATCTTGTTTATCCCCAATTTTCTTTCCCGCCATATATGAACTGAGCGATAGTACAAGCAACGGAATTGCAAGTATACACCCTTTCCAAACGCCATGAATGTCGTACTTTGATTCCAATATAGTCGACAAATAAAAAAGAATTCCAAATAAAATAAGCATGATGATTGCACCTAATATAAAAATTGCAACTAACCATCTTCCTTTTTCTCGAAATGTAGAAACGATGGAATGAATAAATTCTTTAAGCGGTGGCACTTGCTCTTCTTGTTTTTTTGCTTTTACTAACACTAATAATAAAATAATTGAAATAGCACATAAAATCGGAATCGCCCAAAATGGTAAAAACCATACAACTGCAGCAAGTGCAGATCCTAATATAGGACTTAGTACTTTTCCAAATGTATTTGATGTTTCAATTATTCCTAAACCTGTACTAACCTGTTTTTCATCTTTATACAAATCACCAACACATGGAATGACAACCGGCATAGCTCCGGCAGCGCCTATCCCTTGAATTGCTCTCCCTATAAGAATCCACACATAAGGGTTCTCTACTTTCCATGATACCCAGCCTGTTATTGCTCCTCCAATGGCTGCAATTAACAAACTTGGAACCATTACTATTTTACGTCCCCACCTGTCTGATAAATAGCCAGCAATCGGGATAAGTAAAATTGCGACGACAGAATAGATTGTAATAATCATGGATACTTGAAAAGAGGAAATATGCAATTTTTTTTCAATTGTTGGTAGGATTGGAATAAGCATTGAATTTCCTAATGTCATAACAAGTGGAACAGATGCAAGTGCAATTAAACAACAGTTTTCTTTTTTTAACATGTTAATTTCGAAACCTTTCGTCATTTATTTCATCCCATATAGTAGCCCTGACGGAACTCCATTTCATATTCCATCAGGGCTATCACATCTTGTCTGCCTTTTAACTTATATAACAAAAGAAATTGGAGTAAAACATAGCATTACTTCTATTCTTTCAATCCAAAAGACCGTATATCCATACTATTTAATGGAAATTAGAGATAAAACAGAATGAGAAAATAAAAAAGAAAGGAAGAATCCTTCCTTTCTCCTATGACCTTTTACATTTAGCGAGTATATCCGCCACCAAGCTGTTGTTCTGCCATCGCTACAAGGCGTTTTGTGATTTCACCGCCTACAGAACCGTTTGCACGTGAAGAAGTATCAGCTCCAAGTTGTACACCAAATTCCTGTGCAATCTCATATTTCATTTGATCTAGAGCCGCTTGTGCTCCGTTTGATGCTAAATGATTAGAATTACGATTTCTAGCCATTACCGATCACCTCCTTATATATATTAAATTGTTTCAAATCCGAAATTAAATACATGGTAATCTTTGGTTTTTATTACATAAAAAAGATATACCATTAAGTTATTGGTATATCCGTCTAAAAACTAATCATTTCATTTGTTTACATAATAAAATTATTTACACTTATTTACCTACTCGTCTATATAAAAGATCCATATCTCTCCAACAATACGCCGTTTCTTCCACATGTAATCTTTCTAAAAATTTAGTATCAACTTTTTCAGGACTAAATTTCTCATAAAATTTTTTGGAAGGATTATTTGAAATTACCCATACTAACACAGAATCGATATCATTTTTTATAAATTCAGATAAAAGACTATAAAATAATCTTTGTCCTACTTTTAATCCTTGATATTCTTGTAAAATATATATCGCATATAACTCTCCATCGCAACTATATGCACCTGTTCTTTCAACTCCACCATCAATAAAACCAATAATCTTTCCATCTAACGTCTCTGCTACAAATCTATATTGGTGATTCTTTGCTTGCTGAAAGATATTCTCCCATTGTTTTTCTCGTTGTTCATACGTTATGTTATCTAAAACTTCATTAGGTAATATTCCCTTATAAGTTGTTTTCCAACTTTCTGCGTGTACTTTTGCTATACCTAATATATCTTCTTTCATTGCTCTTCTAATATTTATTCCCACCATTTTCTCCTCCCTACTTATTCATCATTATATCAATTTATTACTATAAAAACCCAAATAAAAAAGAGTGAATTTTCATCACTCGTTTCATTATCTACTTTCAACTTCAACAGAAACAACATGATCAATCTCTTTTAACGAACTATATAGCTCAGTTGTATATAAATCTTCTGGAGCTAAAATAACCATTTCTAATTGCTGAGATGCTCCGTTATCAATATCTTTAATTTTCACTCGTTTCACTTGCATATTTAAATTTTTAATTTGCTTAAAAATCCCATCTAACTCTCGATGTTTGTTTACGGTAATTTTAATAGATAAGTCCTTTTGTCTTAATGAATATGGTCCAGCAATTTTCACAAGATGAGGAAGCACATTGATTGCTAATATAATTAAAATCATCGCTACTGTTGCTTGTATATAAAAGCCTGCTCCAATCGCAATTCCTAAAGCAGATGCAGCCCATACCATTGAAGCTGTCGTTAACCCAGAAATTACATCATTACTTCTTCGTAAAATTACACCAGCCCCAAGAAAACCGATACCACTTACAATTTGGGCCGCTAATCGCATTGGGTCCATATTCGTATGACCCGGAACAGAATATACATGTACCGATTCAATTGAAACAATTGTAATTAAACAACTCGCTACAGAAATAACCATACTTGTTTTCACACCAAGCGGTTTGTTCTTTAGCTGCCTATCAATCCCGATGAATAAACCTAAAAAGAGTGCTAAACCTAATTTGAGTAAAAATTCATATGACATATTTCATTCTCCTTACGTATACGATTTTCTTCATTTGCCCTTAAATAATAAACTATAACTCTTTTATCGTATCAATTCCAGTCTTTTCTATTCATCCAATGGAAAAAGCCGAAAAAACATTTTAAATACAATTGTTTTTTCGGCTTTCTATATTCATTTCAATCTTAATTGTAAAACTCTTTATTTTTGCTCTTTAATCTTAATCTTTGCATCTTTATAAAATGCTAATTTACCTTCATTATACTCTTTTGTATGTTGGTTAAACTGTTCTTTTGCCTTTTGCGCTTCTTCATTTTGTGTATTAAAAGTTTTGACATTTTCACCAATTTCTTTTAGCTTCGTTTCTTTTATTTTTAACTTTGCATACAGTTCTTTTTCAGCTGCTAATGCTTTCGTATAGTTTTCATTCATCTTTTGAAATGCTTCATAACGATTTTTATATGATTCTTCTACTTTTTTTGCTTGTCCTTGTAATTTCTTATCTTCAATCTTATCAATGTTACTTTGAACAGACTTTGTTTCTTTTTGAGCTTTTTCTAATAACTCTTTTTCATTTTTTAATATTTTTTCACGCTCATCTACAATTGCAGTAGCTTGATCTATTTTCTTCATTACTGCCTCATTCTGTTCTTTACCTTCTTGTAGAATTTGAGAGTATAGTTCCTGCCCTTGCTTTTCTAACTTCTCTAATTTTTTCGTGTCATCAGCCAATGATTTTTCTTGTGTTGCTGCACTTTCAAAAGCTGTATATAAGTTTTCTTCTGGCTTTTCACCGAAACAACCTGATAATAATCCTACTGATAATGCTCCAACTACTGCTACTTTTCCATACTTCAACTTCCATTCCTCCATTACATACGGTTATCATGCCAGAAGTTCACTGGGAAGTGATTTTCTTCATGATATGCTTCAAACTCATAACCCTTTTCTTTTAAGCCTTTTAAAATCGCTGGTACAGCAGCCACAGATTGAGGGTGAATATCGTGCATTAAAATAACTTCTTGTGGTTTCGTTGCACCTGCTAGTACATTTTGAACAATTTGTGCTGCAGCTGCATCCACTGGCATCTTATTGTATTTCCAGTCTAAAGAGTCAATGGTCCAATCCCAAACTTTAAATCCATCTTCTACTACTTTATTTCGAAGCGCTTCATTTAAGCCAGGCATCGAACCATATGGCGGGCGCGTTAATTTAGGTGATTTCCCTATAATATTCGCGATTAAGCCTTGATCTTCTTTCATTTCGTTAACATACTCACCATTTTTATATAACTTTGCAAAATTGTGTGTCATACTATGCATGCCAACATAATGACCTTCTGCGTTTTCACGCTTTACAAGGTCAGGAAATTCCTTTACGTTCGCTCCAATTAAAAAGAATGTTGCCTTCGCATCATGTTGCTTTAACATATTTAATAGCTCAGCTGTATATTTCCCTGGTCCATCATCAAAAGTAAGATAAGCAACTTTTCTTTCCTTGCCATTAAAACGACTTGGAGCTGATTTTTTCATATCTATTTTTGGTTGTTCACTTGCAAGCTGTACTGTGTTTTCTTGCTTAGCAACAGCTTTAGCTGGTGAAGTAATAGATTGAAACATAAAATACCCAATAGCTACTACTGCAATCGCTATTAAAACGACTGCTATTCGTTTAACTTTAAAAACATTTTCCATTCTATTGCATTCCTCTCCCTGTAAATCTTATATATAAATCACCCAATGTAATTATACATCTATTTATTTTAATACACTACAAAAACAAATTTTGTATAAATTATAGTGGGAGTTTTATCAAAATTGTTGTGCCTAATCCTTTCTTACTCATAATACTCAGTGTGCCTCCATGCAGCTCCACCATTTTTTTTACGATCGCCAAGCCAATTCCTGCACCAGCAGCATAATTATTAATTTGATAGAAGGACTGATTTACAAATGGTAAATGTTCTTTGGCAATTCCAATCCCTTGATCTGTCACTTTAATAATTGCTTGTTCCTCTACTTGTGTTACATCAATATACACTTCACTTTGTGCATACGAATACTTAATTGCATTATCAACAATGTTTAAGAAAATTTGTTTTAATCTATCTTGATCACCAATTAACTCAATTTGTTCTATATTTGCAATAAGTTTGATTTGTTTTTTTTCAGCCTTTGGAGTTAATTGCCAAATCGTTTCCTTTAGTATATCGTATAGTTGCACCTTTTGCTTATACAGATTAAAATGATTCGACTCTACTCTTGAAAAATCTAACAATTCTTCTACTAAATGAATTAATCGATCTGTTTCACTTGAAATAATCCCCATTCCTTGCTTAACTTCTTCTTCTGTTAAGTGCTCTACTGTCTTTAGCGTTTCACTCCAGCCTTTAATTCCAGTTAATGGCGTGCGTATTTCATGCGAAATAGACGCAATAAATTCATTTTTCAATTGCTCAGCCGTTTCTATTTTATGCGACATATGGTTTAAACTATATGCTAACTCTCCTAATTCTCCAGGATAGTCTTCTTTAATTTTATAATGTAATGTCCCTTCTGCAATTTGTGAAGAGGCATGGATAATAGATTCAATAGGTTTTACAAATGAATTTGCTAGTCGTCTACTAATTAAAAACACGATGCCTGAAATGACAATTCCAACAGAAATAGTAAACATAATAATTTCAATAATTTTTGCATTTACATGCGTTAAAATAGTCGTATATTTTAAAACACCGATAGTTTGCCCTTGATGTATGAGTGGACTTAATACTTCTAATTGTTCTTGCTTGTCTTTCGTAATAATAACTCTGTGATGCATGTCCCCTTCTAATAGGGAATATGGAATATTCACCTTTCCTTCTACCTTTTGCCCACTTGAAGACTGTATAATCGTTCCGTGTCGATCAATCAATTGTAATTCTGTTCCTTCCAATTGAAAACTCCCAATTATGTCACCACTATATTCTTTCAAACGAATAAAATATAGTGAATTGTACTCAGAAAAAAAACGTGTACTCGTCTTCGCATGAGATTCTATATATTGCACAATCCCATTGTAATAATATCGATAAATTGAAACCGAAAATACTACTTCAAATAATACAAGCATAAGTGTAATGACCGTCATAAAGTATAGAGTCACTTTCCGCCTCATCTTACAGCTTCCTTCCAGACATATCCTTTCCCCCACACTGTTAAGATAAATTGAGGTTCAGATGGCTTCTGTTCTACCTTTTGACGTAAGCGCCTCATATTTACATCTACTACTTTCGTTTCACCTACATAATTAACTCCCCATATCTCATTTAAAATTTTATCACGTGAAACGGGTATCGAGGCATTATTCATTAAATAGTGTAATATCATATACTCTGTAGGGGTTAAATCAACTAGTTGTCCTTCTCTATATAAACTTTCTTGTGCGATATTTAATGAAAATGGCCCAGATGTCAGTATATTCGTTTTTTCTTCATGTACTTCTATTCTTCTTAATAAAGATTGTATACGGGCAGTTAACTCTACTGGACTAAATGGTTTCACAATATAATCATCTGCTCCCATTCCAAGTCCTTGCACCTTATCCTCATCTTGTACACGTGCGGTTAACATAATAATACCGATTTTTTTATTATCTTCCCGAATCGTTTTACATACTTGAAACCCATCAATCCCTGGTAACATTACGTCAAGTAACGCGACATCAACAGTATGTTCGCGTAAAATCTCCAGTGCTTCTTCTCCAGTAGTAGCTTCTAATACATGAAACCCAGCATGTTTCAGATTTAAAACAATAAAGCTACGAATTGGGATTTCATCTTCTAATACTAAAATTATTGGCATAATTCACACCTCCCTACTCTTACTGATAGTCCGCTAACGGTTTTATATAGGCTTTCACTTTTTCAAAATTTGATTGCTTCGGTACTGCATATACATGAGAATTCGTTTTAACCGCTGCCTCATATCCTTTTATTTTCATCCACCCTTTCCGCTTAAAAATATGGACTTCAAGCCATAATTCATTTGTACTAGCATTTGAAAATTTCTGAACGTTGGATTCCTCTTGCTGAGTCGGGATAGTTATCTTTCCAATTAACTCTTTAGGAATTTTGACAAAATATCCTTTTTCTATATTGACATATCTTTCTTCTATAGGCTTAATTCCCTCTTCACTCCACTGTACGTATCGTTCAAGGAGCGGACTCTCTCCATGTGACTTCTCTTCCCAACCTTTTGGACGTACGGTACGAACAAACTCAAGAATGCCATCTTCATTTATATCTTTACTCTCCACAACAAAATCATTTAATTGAGAATCTTCTCCTTCTATAGGTAGCGCTTCATAATGATCCCCATCAAATTTTGCTACATATGTTATGCCCGAATGAGCCCCAACTCCCGCATCAATTACAACTGCCTTTGTCATCTTAGAAATACGCCCAATCTGTATTCTTTGAATACTATTTATAAATGGATCAAATGAAACTTCAGACATAGTCTTAAATTTTTCTATGAATTCAACCTTCAATTGTTCATCTTTTTCATAAGTAACAACGCTTATATCATTAAGGCCATTTTTATTTAGATCTTCTATAAATAACTTCGTATACTTCCGACTATAAATCTCCCTCATATCATCATTTTCTTCCGAAAAAGCATACATAACATGTTCTAAGGATTCACGACTTACAGAGATTCCAATTAATAGTTCCCTCTTCCCATTCCCTGTAAAATCGCCCACTTCAACGATGTCTACTTCTTCTCCGTCAAATGTATGAGTGGATTGTATTTTCCACCCATTTCCGGTTTCCTCGTATATAGCTAAATATATGCTTTGATCTTCATTCGGTAATTTATAGAATACTATCACTTCTTTTTTATTATCTCGTTTAAAATCCATTGACCAGATCATCTGTTTATCTTTATTAGACATTGGAGTAAGCAACCGATAATTAACAGGCAAATCTTTATCTATTTGCTCTTTTAATTCATTTATCCACTTTTCATTTGTAGGAGCCCCCATTAAATTTGTCGGAGCTTCAGACATTTTACATCCAGTCAATATAAAGACGATTCCCATAATGCTTATCCATTTCCGCATATGATATCTTTCCTTACCACAAATTTTAAGTATTTCCCCTTTTTTTCTTCTTCAATATTCTCATACATATGAGTATAATTTTTCTAAAATAAAAAATCGTTACAGAAAAGTTACAAATACATTTCCATAAAAAAAGATTGGCGGAGGCCAATCTTTTTTATACTATTCATTTCGAACTGCCTTTGGTGTAACACCTAAATGCTCATTTAACTTATTCGAAATATCTTTCACATTTTTTTCATTTGGAATGTAGTAATAAATACCACCGATACGCTTATCTGTACCTTCTATTTGCATTTTTTCCATTTGTAAATCTGACCCTGCCATATTTTTCGTAATAGCAAGCATATCATCAAATGTTAAGTTTGTTTTCATATTCTTATCAACTGCGTCAAGTAATGAGCCCATTTTACTAATAGATTGAACAGACATTGCCTTTTTCGCAATTGCTTCAATTACAAGCTGCTGTCTTTGACCACGCATCGCATCGCTATCAATTTTACGTGTTCTTGCTAATGCAAGTGCTTGTTCTCCGTTTAAATGTTGATAACCTTTTTCTAAATGAACCATACCTGCTTGATCTTTACTATCTTGTTCTGTAAATGTAACCGGTACATCTATATCAATACCACCAAGTGAATCTACAATTTGTACAAAAGATTCGAAGTTAAATTTAACATAATAATCAACTGGTACATTTAAAAACCTTTCCACTGTATCTCTTGTGCTTTCAACACCACCGAATACATGTGCATGTGTAATCTTATCTAATTTCTTTCTAGTTGGAATATATACGCGAGAATCACGCGGAATACTTACTAATTTAACAGATTTATCATCTTTATTAATTGTCGCTAATAAAAGCGCATCTGTCCGAACCGCTTCACCATATTGACTTTTTCTCATTTCACTTCCGTCTACACCCATGATTAAAATCGAAATATTATCCTTTAATGGTTCAACTTCTTTATCACGTTTTGCTGACTTATCAATTTTTGCATACGCATCACTTACAACAGCTTTCGCTTTATTATATATAAATGACCCATATCCCACTCCTCCAAAAATAAGCAGGAAAAATGGAATCAAAATGAACCATTTGATTGATTTTCTTTTAGAACGTTTCTTATTACTTCTCGCATTTTGTTCTAATTCAGAGCTCATGTTCATTCTCCTCTCTTTCTCTTTTCCTAGTATACTGCATGTCTATGAATCTTCATATTGAATTTCATTTCAATCACCTTACATTTTTGTAAGGTTACTTTCCAAACCCAATATGTATTTCATTTCACATTATACTCCCGTGCTTATTTTTGACAAGTCACTAACTATCATTTCCGAAATTTAACAT
The DNA here is from genome assembly GCF_000746925.1 of Bacillus clarus. Taxonomy (GTDB): domain Bacteria; phylum Bacillota; class Bacilli; order Bacillales; family Bacillaceae_G; genus Bacillus_A; species Bacillus_A clarus. The sequence continues at coordinate 4,175,305 of NZ_JMQC01000008.1, read as the reverse complement.
ATAAATATGTGACCGATTACATAATTTTATTAATTATTTTCATTTGGTGTATAGGTTTTTTTCTTCCCATCGTAATAAATTAAAGCTGACTTTGCTTTTATTTTTGTCTTTTCTATTTCTGTATCATGATCAGAAAAATTCACAATAATTTTCACGTTTTTTCCATAAGAAGCAGATTGTACAAGTTTATCCTCTGATAAATAAGCGAAATCCGTCATTTCTTCTTTTACTGCTTTTTCATGAACAGCACTCCAAATTTTTACATGTTGCGTTATTTCTTTTTTATGCTTATTCCATTCTACCTCGTCTAAATGGTATAGTGGAGGAACATTATACAATAGCTCATATAGCATACGACTTCCAACCTCATTTTTCACTTTTAAGCTTCCCCATTCCCAATGGTGAGTTGTAATAACCGAATCATTGTATACTAATTTGTATAGTGGCACAGAATACATTGGATTTAAATAAATCTGTTTGTATTCTTCTTTTAGCGGTACTTGCTTTGCATATTTTTCTGGGACATTCTGATCCGGTGACCAATACCCTCCGACATAATACGGACTCGTTTTATTTTTTCTCATATCTTCATCATCCCATTTAATAACAGGAGTTTCGATTCCATGCGCAAATGCAATTGTTGTACTTGCAAAATCATTGCCGCCTTCAGAACCAATTACCATACCTTTTTCTTTCGCGATATAATCCATTCGTTTTAAGCGTGCTTTTAAATCTTGTTCTTGTGTTGTTATATGTTTAGATGAATAATCATCATAAATTTCTCCTGTCGCATCACAATCAATAAACCATGAGTTATATTTAGGTCCATTTTGTAATATATCGCTAACACGTTCTTCTACGCTCGGCATAGCTAGCACCGGGTTTAGTTTACGACCTCTTCCTAAAAACCCTTGAATTTTTTCACCATTTTTCTTTGATACAGTTGCTTCTTCATATAATGAAGGATCTTTAAAAGAAGCTGTATTCCAATTTTTATCGCCTTTTTCATGTATAGAATGATATGAATCATATGGACCAACTAAATATCCCATTTTCTCAGCTTTCGTTACAAATTCAGGTTGCATGAACCCTTGTTCCCAGTTTGGAAGTCCTACCCATGCATGATCAATGCCAGCCTCTTTCATTTCTTTTAAAATATTCGTTCCGTCCACGCTACCCCATTTATTTACATCCTCAACTGCATCACCTAGTACAGACTTTAATAAATGCTTATTCAAGCTATACAGTTCTTCCGTGGTTAAACGATCGATACCTTTTTTTAACAATGCACTCGCTTCTTTATCAATATTTGAAAAAATATCTTCCTTATAAAATTCTTTCATAGACAACACTTCGTTTATATAACGTAAAACAACGTTTTTTTGATACTTATCGATAAAATCTTGTTTATTTACTTGATCAAATACATTTAGCTCTCCAGGCTCTTTACTGTATTTCTGAATCAATTCTTTCATCCATCCAAACAAGGGACTATTCATGTGCTCTCTTAACTTCGGCCAATTCACATTGCTATCAGATAAAGCACTTTGATTCCAAAAATAAAAATGTGCTGCCCCATAAAGTTTTTCAATTTCTTTATTTTGTTTTGCCTTTTCTTGCAATGTTTTAAATTCACCTTTTTCAACAATGTTGCTTTTGTATAGCTTAGCAATACTTACTACATCATTATTTGTCACATATAATTGAAATCCATATGTTTTATTTTTATTAATACTCGGGAATTCATGTATAAAATCAAATCCTATTTTTGGGTCCGAGTGAAATTTCACTTCATTATTAAACATATTATTCGCAATATATACAATGGAATATTTCGAACCGTTTAATGCAAAGAACTTCATCGCGAACGTTTCAGCAAATGTATATGAATCATCTTTCAAAAATCTCTTCCAATTTTCATCATTACTTGGGATTTGTTTACCTTCCCATAACGGAAGTGTATAATTCTCAGCTTGTACTTTTGGCCATGTAAAGCTTTCTGCGCCCGTTGATTCTACTTCAATATTCAAGTGATCTCTTTTCTTCTCTAAGTTTACTTTTACCTTTTGATCAGGATACTCCCAAGATGTGCGACCTTTATCTTTTTTTAAGTTCGACACCTTCATTTTTGGCAAAGGCTTCGATGCTGCCTCTTTTACACCATCATGTTCTACCGTTAACGCAAACGTTTCCGGATTTACATCATACGTAAAATCTTTATACGTCGCTTCCTTTATTTCAGACTCTTGTAAAACCTTGTTACCTTTTACATCACAACTGGCTAAAGCCGTAATTGACATTGTTGTAAGAAGACATATCGCCATCATTCTTTTCATGTTCTGCACCTCCATCAATGAATATACAGATGCTTTGTTACAGGAATGTGGCAAAAAATAATAGAGCTAGCCTAGTGCTAACTCTATTTATAATTCAATATGTTCTTCCTTTTTCACAACAATACCTTCATGATCAATTTCAAGTTCACATACCTTCATAGCTGGAAATACTTTCGCTAATTGCTCAGCAATTTCTTGGCGCTCCTCATGCGGAGTTAAAATAAAAATAGATGGTCCCGCACCACTCAGCGCTGTTCCATAAGCCCCGAATTCTTTCGCACATTTACGAATAGATGGTAATAAAGGAACAAGTTCTAAACGATACGGTTCATGAAAATGATCTCTTTCCATCATTTCTCCTACAACTTCCCACTTCTTTTGGCATAATGCCGCTACTAATACGTTACTTATCGCACTAGCCTTAACAGCCTCATGAAACGGAAACGTCTTTGGTAATACGGATCGACTTTCATCCGTATTTAGCTCTTCATTCGGAATAAGGGAGATCACTCCTAGTTCCTTACTTTCAATCCTTACAACTGAAACATGTCTTCCATCCATTGCCCCTATTACGGTTCCACCTAAAATAGAAGCAGCAACATTATCTGGATGTCCTTCAAAATTTGTAGCAATTTGAACTTTTTGCTCTGTAGTTAAATGTAAGTCCCCAAGTTGATTCGCGAGCTCTATTCCAGTTACAATCGCTGATGCACTACTTCCTAATCCTCTTGTAAGTGGAATATTACTAGTAACTTCTATTATATAGGGAGATAAAGAAGGGCATACTTTACGTGCAGTGCTAACAATTAAATTTTTATCATCATTTGGAATTGAATCGTCAAACGAATGTATAACATGCCACTTATCTGATTTCTCTTTAACTATCACCTCTAGATATAGTGACAAAGCTATACCAACCGAATCAAAACCAGGTCCAACGTTTGCCGTACTAGCTGGGACACGAATTTTGAACGGAATCACGAAACAATCCCCCCTTTAATGTGCTCCTTAATTTTTTCTATATCATTTGAGACACTTGCAATTTCTAGCTTATTAGAAGAAATTGCAATATCAGGGTCTTTCAAACCATTTCCTGTTAATACTGCAACAACTGTTTCTCCTTTTTTGATTTTCCCTAATTGAACATGTTTGATTACACCTGCTAATGAAGCATTTGATCCAGGTTCCGCGAAAACCCCTTCTGTTTTTGCTAATAGTTGATAAGCATTTAAGATCTCTTCATCCGATACCATATCAATTTCACCTTTTGATTGCTCAGCAGCTTCTACAGCATAAGACCAGCTTGCTGGGTTACCGATACGAATCGCCGTTGCGATTGTTTCCGGCGCCTCAATCACATGCCCTTTTACAATTGCAGCTGCTCCCTCCGCTTCAAAACCGTGAATTCTTGGCTTCTTATAGCCTTTTTCTTTCCCATATTCACAGAAACCTTTCCAATATGCTGTAATATTCCCTGCATTCCCAACAGGAATAGCAAGAACATCCGGAGCGCCTTGCAATTGGTCACAAATTTCAAATGCCGCTGTTTTTTGACCTTCAATTCGATACGGATTCACTGAGTTGACTAATGTAATCGGTTCTTCCGCTGCAATCTTTCTTACAGCTCGAAGCGCATCATCAAAGTTCCCTTCAATTGAAATAATTTCTGCTCCATACGCAACTGCTTGCGCTAATTTTCCATGAGCAATTTTCCCTTCAGGTATCACAATAATACATTTCATTCCGAGACGTGCCGCATATGCTGCTGCCGATGCCGATGTATTACCTGTTGAAGCACAAATAATTGCCTCAGAACCTTCTTCTTTCGCCTTAGCAACTGCCATTACCATACCTCGATCTTTAAATGAACCTGTTGGATTAGCCCCCTCATACTTTCCATATAAATGAATCCCTAATTGTTTAGAAATATTTAAAAGTGGAATAAGTGGTGTATTCCCTTCCATTAAACTTACATCTGGTGTGTTTTCATTCATCGGTAAATAAGAAGCATATTGTTTTAATAGTCCTTTATACATATTGTTTTTCCTCCTCAATACTGTAGTAACTTTTTATTTCACTTGCGATATCGTCTATCGCTCTTAATACTTGTTCAAATTGATATTTTGAAGTTTGATGTGTCACAATAACGACTTCTGCAAGTTCTCTATTCAGCGGTAATTGAATCACCTCTTGTAAACTTACAGAACAATTAGCGAAACATTCTGTTATTTTTTGCAACATTCCGGGTTCATCACTTAATGAAATACGTAAAAAGTATTTAGAAACTACTTCCTCATCTTCTTTTAATTGATATGGCTCTGGCTCTTTTAATACACTTTTATGTTTGGGCACTTGATTCATATTTTTAACAACCGAAATAATATCACTAACTACTGCAGACCCAGTAGGCAACTTCCCAGCTCCCGGTCCATAAAACATTACTTCTCCTACCGCTTGACCGTGAACATAAACTGCATTAAATTCATTATTTACACTAGATAAAGGATGGTGACTCGGCAATAAAGTTGGTGCTACACTTAAATGAATTGCAGACCCTTGTTTCTCTGCCTTTCCAATCAGTTTCATAGTAAACCCTAATTTTTCGGCCATTTCTAAATCTTCTTTTTCTACCTTTCGAATACCTCTAACTTGAACATCCTCTAAAGAAACATTCATTGAAAAACCTAGATTAGCAAGAATAGCTACCTTTCTTGCAGCATCCAGTCCATCTACATCTGCTGTTGGGTCTGATTCTGCAAAACCTAACTGTTGTGCCTCTTGTAATGCTTTTTCATATGACCAACCATTTTGACTCATTTTTGTTAACATATAATTTGTTGTTCCATTTACGATCCCCATTATTTTTTCAATTTGATCCGAAGCTAGACCATCTGCTAATCCCCTTAATACCGGAATCCCGCCCGCTACACTTGCTTCATAAAATAAATCACAATTATTTTCATTTGCCAATTGTAAAAGCTCAGATCCATATACAGCCATTAAATCTTTATTTGCAGTTACGACATGCTTCTTATTTTTCAAAGCCTTTATGATATTTTGCTTCGTTTCTTCAATTCCACCCATCACCTCTACTACAATATCGATATCCGAATCATTTAGAACTTCCTCTACACTACTTGTTATCACAATTCCATCAACACAAACATCTCGGTCTTTCTCTAAATCACGCACAGCTACTGTCTTTACTTTCACTTCACATCCTGTATCAAGAGCTATTTTTTTATAATGATCCTTTAAAATTTGAACGACACCACTTCCAACAGTACCTAAACCTAATACACCGACATAGATCATTTTATTCATTTTTAATCTCCTCCTAATATTTACTTGTTCTCTATGTGAATCACCTTGCTCTGCCATTTATTCATGCAAGTGGTGGTTATTTCCATACGTACTAATCGTTTCATGTTACAGCACCTCCCTTCAAAGTAATAAAAAAACACACTCATCCCTAGTAAAGGGACGAATGTGTTTTCGTGGTTCCACCCTTGTTCCAATCTGTTCACTTTCTCTCCCAGATTGCTCAAGTTCAGATAACGGCTGATACCGTCAATAATTACTAGATTACTCGTTCACTATTGAAGTTCAAAGGTGGTAAGATCATTTCTCGTGTTAGGAAGCTCACAGCCTTTGGCTTCCCTCTCTGCAAACCGTAAAAATTATCTCATGTCCTTATCGTTACTTTTTCGTTCATGTTTATTTGTTAATTCATTATACTCGCATAAAAAACAAAATCAATATATTTTTTGATTATTTTAAATTTTCAATCTAATATCCCATAAAAAAACACACTCATCCCTAGTAAAGGGACGAATGTGTTTTCGTGGTTCCACCCTTGTTCCAATCTGTTCACTTTCTCTCCCAGATTGCTCAAGTTCAGATAACGGCTGATACCGTCAATAATTACTAGATTACTCGTTCACTATTGAAGTTCAAAGGTGGTAAGATCATTTCTCGTGTTAGGAAGCTCACAGCCTTTGGCTTCCCTCTCTGCAAACCGTAAAAATTATCTCATGTCCTTATCGTTACTTTTTCGTTCATGTCTATTTGTTAATTTATTATAGTTATGAAAATTTTAAAAAGCAAGCCTATTTTTATAAAATATAGAAAAGTTAATTTATTATCATATTTTACAATAACAAATTAACTAAAAAAGAATTTTCCCCTTCTCGTTCACATACCCATTTACAAAACTAGCATTTTACATATTAAAATACAGTTTCTCCAATAAGGAGAATTTTCTTTTATCTGTTTTCCAAAACTATATTTATAAAATAGTAACACCAACTTTTTAATACAGCCTTTTCGTATAACTTTCTTCTAAAGAACGTGCAACTTCTTCTTCTGAAGCATTCACTTTCGCATGCTCCATTAACATTTTTGCTGCTGAAGGTAGCTCTTTTTTATCTAACCATGATTCAGAATCCCACATTTTTGAACGTATAAAAGCTTTTGCACAATGAACGTAACATTCTTCTACTTCAACGACAATTCCAAGTAAAGGAGTACGTCCATTCGCCTGCATTTCTTTTAAAATTCCCTCGTCTTTTGTAATACTTGCTCGACCATTTATTCGCAATGACTCTCCAAGACCTGGAATAAAGAAAATTAGCCCTACTCGTGGATTAGAAATAATATTTAAAATAGAGTCTATACGACGATTGCCCGGCCTTTCTGGAATAATAATTTTATTCTTATTAAGAACATATACAAATCCAGGTGCGTCTCCTCTCGGTGAAGCGTCACACTCTCCAAATTTATTCGCAGTAGCTAATACTAGAAAAGGAGATTTAGACAGAAAATCTAAGCAATGATGGTCAAGTGATGAAATAACTTTTTTCAAAGCTCGTTCACTTGGTTTCCCTAATATTTGAAGTAATTCCTCCTCAGTTGAAATAAACGATTTTACTTCTTTATTTTCTTTACTCTCCACATACATCACCCTTTTTCTTTATTTTTCCAAAATTCAATACAAATATTGTATAATAAAATTTGCAGAAAGGGGAATTAAAATGGCAGAATGGTTAACGATATTCGATATAGACGGAAATACAATCGGAAAGAAACTGCGTGATGGAGTACATCGCGACGGCGATTGGCATGAAACATTTCATTGCTGGTTTGTGGAAAAAGATGATGAAGATATGTTTTTATATTTTCAATTACGCTCTAAAAATAAAAAGGAGGCTCCGGGTATATGGGATATTACATCTGCCGGACACATTATGCATGATGAAAATGTACAAATTGGCGGCCTTCGTGAAATTGAAGAAGAACTGGGGCTTTCCTTTCAAACTACTGATTTAGCATACAAAGGAATCTTTAAAATAGATTATGAAATTTCACACCTTATTGATCGTGAGTTTTGTCATATGTATTTTCACAATGTAATAAAACCACTTCCATTTGCACCGGGTGAAGAAGTAGATGATGTGATGAAAGTACATGCAACTTCTTTTCTACAACTATTAAAAAGAGATATCCCATCTATAACAGCTGTTTCTACTTTAAACAGTACACCGATAACAATAACATTTGAAGATATCTATCCATATGATCTTGAATACTATGAATTTGTTATAAAAAATGGACAAGATTTAGTAAAAAATAATAGTTAATCAATGCAAATTGACTCCTAGCTTGTATTGCTCAGGAGTCAATTTCATCTGTACATATACTTATCCTTCTTCAATTGCTCTCAATCTCTTTTCTACTTTGATAAATAAGTGAACAAATAATAATAACATGACACTTATAATTGCTATGATCGTATGAGGGCATCTAAACAATATACTAATAACACTTCCTATTACTATCATGAAAAATCTATTTTGTTTCATCACTTCTGCGCTATATTGATTACCAGTACCACATAATTCTTTATTTTTCATAGATCGTTTCATCCGGTAACCATATGCTGCATTTATATCTGTAGGTGGATTCTTTCGATGTATAAGCGCAGAAAGTATAAATATAATACCAATTAAAACACTTATTCCTATATTCACAAGTGCATATATCATCCTATTCCCTCCTTACATTCACTTTCATTATATAATACACCCCTATATTTCCCAATCGTTAATACGTTTACTTTCTCTCTTTTGATGTATCGAACATACTTGAAAGCGTTACAAAACGGGCACCTTTCATCTTTAATTCAGGAATAATTCGGTCTAGCGCATCTACAGATCCTTGCAAATGACCACCCGGAGTAGAGTGTTGAAGTATAACACTACCTGGAAATGCATTTCCTAACACATGATTTGTAATTTTCTCCGCACTTACTCCTTTCCAGTCAACAGTATCAACACTCCACTGTACGATCATAAAATCCTGTTCTGTTGCCCATTTCAATTGATTTTCAAGTATTTCCCCATAGGGTGGTCGTATAAATTTAGGCGCATAACCGATCAATCGTTTTAAAATTTCTTCCGTTCTTGCGATTTGATTACGGTATTCATCCTCATTCACTTTCGCTAAATTCGGATGATTATACGTATGATTTCCAATAACGTGCCCTTCATTTGCGATGCGTTTTACTACGTTAGGATATCTTTCTGCATTTTCACCGAGAAGGAAAAAAGTAGCTTTCAAATTGTGCTTCTTTAACTTATCTAATATTTGTGGAGTAAATACGAGATCCGGCCCATCGTCAAATGTAAGCGCGACTTCCGCTTTATTATAAGGACCGGAGAATGCATAAGCATACTTTTCAACCCATGAAAAAGGTGTCCAAGACCCTCTATCTTCTCCCTTAGTTTGAACTTGGTTATTAATAGGGGCATGCAATGCATAAGGTATTGTATAAAAATAACTCTCATAATATGGCACATTTACATACGACATGTAAACATCTCTATACAAAGAAGTATTCAATTGAAAAGGACTCGTCATTTCGAATGGATATAAATAATACATGATTAAAAACCTCCCTAAAATTTCATATGTGATTTATCCACACTTTGTTAGGGAAATTCTTATTCATGAACAAAAATAAGACTGTCCGTGATTAGGACAGTCTTACTGCTTTATACAATTAATAAATCGATGTACTATCTTTCGGTAAAGCTTTCACATGTTTTAAATAAGTCGTCACTCTGTCATCTTCGCCTTGCGGGTATTGATATTCATAAGTGTTAGCAATCTCATTCGCTATTTTCCTAAACAAATTACACATTACAAAACATGAATCCCAAATGTTTTCATATTCTGCATTGCAAAATGTCTCTCTATATTGCTCCCATATATCTTTTTCAAGATATTGCTCGAAATGCTTCCCAAACTTTCCAGCATTGACTATATAATTCGTTTTTATCCCAATATGCCATTCTAGCATTACGATTAACATATCTCGCACAGGGCCTTCCAGCATTCCTTTTACGTAAGAAAGCTCTTCTCTCCATAACCCTTTCGCTACATTTGTACTGCACCACCAAAATTCATTGCAGCAATCCGAAAACTCTTTCGCTGTGGGCTTCTTTATAAGGTAATCCGCATCACTTACTGGTGGAAGCTCTCCAATACATTTGTCTTTATCAAGAAGAAGCTTACTTAAACTATCTTTTCCAATAAAGTCATTTATTAATTCAATTGGAACTAGTGTCAAATCAATCCGATTTCCATCCATAAACTGCATTAAATACGGAAACTTTCCATCTTCTTCAGCTGGAACTAAAGACATTTCTTCCGGCATTTGCACAATCATTATTTCTCCAAATCTTTTAATCCAATTATGATTAGACGTAAATGACTGTATTTCTTTTACAACATAAATAATATCATAGTCTTGAAAACAATCTTTTTTCACATTCGGATTCACACGTGATCCATTCATAATGACAGCTCGAATTCTTTCATCTTCTTTTGCTGTATCTATAATTAAATCCATCATTTCTTTTTCGCTTCTCATCTGTTTTACAACCTCCACATTTGAATTTCAAAATATACTTTTATATATTTTGGAGGTCCACGTTCTAAATATGTTATACACCATACACGTTATAATTTTTGAAACATCTTTTTCATTTTCTCTCCTCCTATTTTTTCATATCTATTCGTCTAAAACGTTCACATACAAGTAACATATCTTCGGAAAATTCATGGCCCATTTCATTCAATTTACTTCTGAAATATTTTTCATGAATCTCTTTCCAATTTTTATAACTTCCGTCTCCTTCGGCAATCGCGAATTCTTCTGTAATTTCATTCATAGGTACTATCGTTACTTCCGTCGTTTTAACGATTGCTACTGGATTATCATCTTGATCCAAAATAACACCATAGTCCTCTGTAGTTGGTAACGGTATATTCTCTAATTCATATAAAAGATATGCAGAACAAGTTGCTGTTTTCGTTCCTTCAACTACTTGCTGCGCTAAACGATTAGGGGTATCACCAAATTTCCATGTACTCACTGACTTTGGCACCTCTTCGCCTTTCCAATACCCTTCCCAATATTGTTGTGCTGCTTCGTTCATTATCTCCCGCTCACTCCCTTAAAATCTACTATATGTATAATAGACTTTCAAACCTTATCACTCTTTAACAACTGCTATTACAAATCCATCGTACCCTTTACTCCCTACAGTTTGAAGCGCTGTTGCACTGACACGTGGTTCAGTTGCTATTAATTCGTAGAATCGGCGTATCCCATGTACACGAGAATCATCACTTGAAGCATCAATAACTTCCCCTTCTCGTACTACATTATCTCTAATAATAACAGTACCAGGGCGTGATAGTTTCAGTGCCCATTCAAAATAAGTAGGGTTATTTTGTTTATCTGCATCTATGAAAATAAAATCAAATGGCTCATACTTCTCATTTTCTATTTACTGCTAATGCTAATCCGGTTCGTATTTCAATCCTATCACTCAAATTAGCTCGTTCAATATTACTGCAGGCAATTTCAGCATGTTTTTCACTTGCTTCCAATATAACAACACGGCCTCCTACAGATAATACTCTCGCAAGCCATATTGTGCTATATCCACCTAGAGTACCAATTTCTAAAATATTGCGAGCTCCTTGAATTTACACTAATAATTGCAAAAACTTACCTTGAGTCGGCGACACATCACGCGCTGGTAAATTACTTGCTGCATTTGTTTGAAGGACTTCTTCCAGTGTAGAATCTTTTGGTATTAATAAACCACTCATATATTGATCAACAGCTGTCCATTTATCAATACTACTCATGCAAATACCATTCCCTTCAGACTTTATCTTTCATTCTTCAAAACTCCCTTGTTCATTATACAAAAAATTCAAATCTTAATAAAATATAATCTATTCACTATATATTTCGTTCCTACAGATTAAGAAGAACAAAGAGAGATACAATATGAATGAACCCGTATTTATTTTAATAACCGTGATTTTAAGTATTTTAGTAATAACTACATTAAGTTTGACCGTAGTATTTTCCTATTTTAAAGAAAAATAGAAGCTTAATTTTCGTCCAATTCCATTCTTATGGTTATTAAAAATAGAAAAAGGATATCCACTCCATTATAGAATAGATATCCCATCTTTATTTCACATTCATTTTATGGATTGCTGTTCTTACGGATTAGTAGACCAAAGTCCAGCAGATTTAATAAATATACGTTTATTTAATTTCAGCTGCGCTACGATAAATTCTGCAATATCTTCTGCTTGCATAACTTTATCAGGATTACCATCAGTTAACCCTAAATCTACAGCCATATCTGTTGCTACCGTACTTGGTGTTAAAGCTGTTACACGAATGTTATGTTTACGAACTTCCATCGCTAACGATTCTGTTAAGCCAAGAACACCAAATTTAGAAGCGCTATATGCACTTGTTACAGGCGCACCCTTTTGTCCTGCTGTAGATGAAATATTAATGATATCACCAGATTGTTGTTCAATCATGCTTGGTAAAGCTGCACGAGTTGCATAGTATACACCCATTAAGTTTACTTGGATAATTTTTTCCCAATCAGCAACGTCTAATTCTAAAAACTTACCAAACTTAGAAATACCAGCGTTATTAATTAAAATATCGATAGATCCTAGACCATTTTTTAACGTTTCAATCGCAGTAGTAACCTCTTCATACGAAGATACATCGGCAGTTGCAATAACAGCTTTTACGCCTTCTGCTTCTACTTCTTTCGCAACTGCTTTTAAATTTTCTTCCGAACGTGCTAAAAGGCCAACATTTACGCCTTCTTTAGCCAATGCAATCGCTACAGCGCGACCAATCCCTCTACCTGCTCCTGTAATTAAAGCATTTTTTCCTTGTAATAATTCTGCCAAGTATAACACTCCTTACTCTTCTCAGTTGTTCATTTATATGAAAAGTGTATCTATATTTATATAAAAACGCAATGATGCACTTTCATGTGCCTAGGTTACTTATAAGTAACTATAGAAAATTCACAATAAAAAACTCCCGCATATATCATTACTACGGTAAAATAAAGGGAGATTCTTCATAGGAGAGTGTATGAGTATGAAAAAAAGAAAATGGTTCTTATCACTTATTGTAATCGGACTATGCATAATATTATTGGGGATATATCTTTCATATGGTAACCCTCTAAATTATAAGGCAATAGAAAAAGACACGGCCGATTACCTCCAAAACACAAAAAATTATAAACAAGAAGATATACAAAGTATAACTGGAGAATATACTCCGCTTTATAATACCAGCTATTATACAAAGGTAGTGTTTAAAGATGAACCATATTTTACATACTTTTATAAATACGATGAAAATAAAATAATAATACAAGACACTAGTATTTTAGGGAAACACACTGAATCATTTGAAAATCTTAATTTAAATTGGGCGCTTTTCGACCAATTAGTAGATGGCATTCATGAAAACTTAAAAGAAAGAGGATTGAGTGAGAAAAAAGATTATTCTATACGATACATTCAATTTATTGATGTAGATGATGATAAAAATGGTGCAGGAGCTTTCGTAGATTTTGAGAAAGATAAAGAATCCCATTACGTATACCGTATGAATAATGAAGGAAAAGCTTATCAATACAGTTGCAAAAATGGTAAAGGCACTTTTAAAGAATAATTAAAAGGGGAAGACATTTTGTCCCCCATTTGCTATCTCCCGCCGTCTTAAATCGGGATACGCACAATAAATGCTGCCCCCTTCCCTTCCGCACTCTCTACCTTTATTTCCCCTTTATGAAGATCAATTACTTTTTTTACAATGGCTAGCCCTAAGCCACTCCCTCCATGGGTACGATTCCGCGAAGAATCAGCTTTGTAAAAACGTTCGAATATATGCTGTTTTTGTTCTTGCGAAATACCGATACCAGTATCACAAATTCGCACTTCTGCTCGCTCATCATTTTGCTTTAATATAACTGTAATTGCTCCACCATTTGGAGTGAATTTAATACTATTATGAATTAAATTAATCCACACTTGGTTCATACTTTCTTGATCTGCGGTAATAAACACCTTATCCAACTCAAGTTCTAACTCAAGTTCCTTTTCACTCCAAAGTGGCTCGCTATTTAATACAATTCGTTTCAATTGTTGATCTAACCTATACGTCTCCCTCACCGGTGAATACTCTTCCGACTCTAAAAGCGTTAACTTCAATAAATTTTGACTTAGCTTCGATAATCTTGTTGTTTCGGTTTCAATGATCGTGAGATAGTGCTTCCTTTTTTCATCTGAAAGCGTATCTTCTTGTAACGCTCGAGCAAACCCTTTTATAGACGTTAATGGTGACTGTATTTCATGAGAAACATTTGATACAAAATCTTGCCTCATTCTCTCCATTGCATTAAGCTCATCTGTCATATCATTAATACTTTTTACAAGTACACCAATTTCTCCATCATACTGTTCCTCATTCCTTATTTTTACGGAGAAATCGCCTTTTGCAATTTTTTGTATCGGTTCAATTATAGTCCTAATCATTGCTTCTCGCCTTGGCCTCATTAAAACTCCTATTAATATCCAAATAAGAACAATAAATAAAAAACCAACCATATCACTAATTAGAAACGTAACAAAAGGCGATACTTTTATTTCAAGAGCTTTTATTACACTAGACGCTACAAAAAATGCTATAGACCAAATTATAGTGAGAAAAGAAAAGAGAGCAATTATTGCTCCTATTACTTTCAAAATCTTACTCTTACTCATTCGTTCTCTTTTTCTCATTTACTTACCTCTAGGCGATACCCTAAGCCTCTAATCGTTTTAATACTAAACTTCGATCGTTCTTCTTGAAACTTTTCGCGCAAACGATTAATATGAACGTCTAGTGTGCGTTCATTTCCTTCAAAATCATATCCCCATACATCTTCAATTAATTGCTCTCTTGAACAAGTTCTTCCAGCTTTAGATCCTAATGTAAAGAGTAATTCAAATTCTTTTAGCGGCAGCGGCACCGTTCGTTCTCCAACTGTAACTTCAAACGTTTTACGATTTAACAATACGTTTCCAACTTGAATAGATTGCGAAACTGTAATTTGGTAACGTTTCAATAATGCCTTAACTCGCACAACTAATTCTAAAGGATCAAAAGGTTTTACAAGATAATCATCTGTCCCGAGGTGAAAACCTTTTACTTTTTGAGATGTTTCCCCTTTAGCAGTCAGCATAAGAATCGGGATATCATAGTATTTTCTTAATTCATAACATAAATCAAATCCATCCATATTCGGCATCATAATATCAAGGATTGCCATATCAACTTTCACTTCTTCTATTTTGCGAAGAGCATCAACTCCATCAACCGCCTCATACGTTTGAAACCCTTCTCGTTCTAAAAATACAGAAACAAGTTCTCTAATATGCGGGTCATCATCTACAATTAAAATTTTAGGTATCAAAGGAATCATCTCCTTTCTGCTTAACATACTTTTTATCACTCTCTAAAATCAACAATCAGTGAAGTACTACACCCTCCACTAATCATTTTCATTCTATAGTGCGCCCTCTTTAATTTTCAACTGCTGTGTCGCAAATTCTCGGTACATATCATGAGAGCGTAACAGTTCATCGTGTGATCCACTTCCTGTAAGATTCCCTTTTTCAATAAAAATAATTTTGTCTGCATCTACAACAGTTGAAAGTCTATGCGCGATAACTAAAGTCGTTCTACCTTTCATTAAATTATTTAATGCTTTTTGAACCACCGATTCCGATTTACTATCAAGGCTTGAAGTTGCTTCATCTAACATAAGAATTTGCGGATTTCGAAGTAAAGCACGAGCAATTGCAATTCTCTGTCTTTGTCCTCCAGATAGCTTCACACCACGCTCCCCAACTTCCGTTGCATATCCGCTTGGTAAGTCATGAATAAACGCATCAACATATGCCATTGCTGCTACTCTTTCAATTTCTTCGTCAATTACTTCTCCTTCAACACCGTAGCAAATATTATCTCGAATTGTACCATCAATTAACGGACTGTCTTGTGAAACGTATCCAATTTGACGTCGCCATGACTGTAAGGAATATGTTGAAATCGGTTCTTCCCCTAACTTGATTACACCACTAGTTGGTTCATAAAACCTTTCTAATAATGAGAATAATGTTGTTTTACCACTACCACTCGGCCCTACAATTGCCGTCACTTTTCCTGACTCAATCGTGAAGTCAATATTCTTTAATATCTTTTCTTCCTCGTTATATTCAAAATCTACATTTTCAATTACAATCGGTTGTTTCGCATTCTTTACCTTCACACCTGTCACATGATCTTCTACTTCATATTCCAAGATTGTATTAATTCGTTCCGTTGCACCAATTGCCTTCTGAAACTGCGTAAAGAACATAGATAGCTGACTCATCGGCATTATAATTTGTACTAAATATAAAATAAACGCCACAAGCTCTCCTGTCGTCAATGCTCCACTAGAAACACGCATTCCACCATATCCTACGATAATAACAAGTAACGCCATTAAAACAAATGACATAACTGGTGAAATTAATGCTTGCACTTTTCCTTCTTTCAAACCAAACTGTAGTAACTTTTGAATACCTTTATTGCCATTTTCATATTCTCTCGTTTCTGTATTTGAAGATTTCACTAAACGGATTTCTGATAACACTTGCGTTAACACACTCGTAAAGGAAGCTGTTTCATCTTGAAGTGTTTTTGAAATTTTATACATTTTCCTTCCGAGCGGAACTAAAATCAAAACAGATAACGGAATAACCGTTAACAATAGAACTGTCATTTTCCAATCTAAAACAAATAATACAATTAACGATCCAACAATAGAAATACCACCTGTTAGCAAGTTTGACAAATGCTCTGAAATCAAAGTTTTAACAACACCTGTATCATTTGTCATACGACTAATTGTATCGCCTGTTCTATTTTGATCATAATAAGAAACCGGTAAAATAAGCACCTTTCCCCATAATCTTTCCCTAAGTCCCGCTACAATTTTTTGTCCAATGTAATTGAGTAAATAAATCGATAATCCTGCTGCAATTGTTTGAACAACAAAGAATACAACTAACCCAACAATTTGCCCCGTACTTATTGAAGACAGTGAAAAATTATCCACTAACCCTTTTGTTAACATTGGAATAAACAAACTCGCTCCCGTTGAAAACAAACTCATTATTAATGCAAAAACAAGAATACCTTTCGGAGGATTCGTGTCTTGAATAAGACGTAAAAATTGCCTCCAATTCCCCTTTTTCTTTTCTATATTTCTAACTTCCATTTTTGTTCATCTCCTTACTTCAAATCAAACGGCTATTTCTAAAACTAGAATACGATATGAATGTAAACTGAATGTAAACATTCATATCGTATTTTCGTTTTGTAAAAAAATACATAAAGGCTCATCTTTACAACAGATATAAACATCTGATATTATTACCTGGTACTTATTAAATATTTTTTATTAACCTATGAAAATTAATGTGTACACATTGAAAATATATAAGTCAGCTTACAAATTCCCATTAATTGAAAGGGGTATCCTTTTTTGCAAACTAACAAGCATACAGAAAAGAAAACCATTATTTTTATTCATGGATTAGTTGGAAATCGTCGTGCCTTCAAAAAAGAATACAAACGCTTTTCCTCTTCGTATAATATTATAACTTATGATTTACTAGGTCACGGTGAGGATAAAGGACAAGCAATTGACTTTTCTTTAAATCGACTTGTAGAACAATTATTGGACCTATACGAAAAAGAAGGAATCGAAGAAGCACATATTTGCGCTCTAAGCTATGGGTGTTATATCGCCACTATATTTGCACATACATATCCTGAAAAGGTATTAAGTATTTGCCATATTGGCGGTCATTATAATAATCCTTCCCGATTATACAGCGTGTTTCAAAATTTTTGGGAAAAGCGAGGAGACGAATATTCGACTTGGCTTTCTCAGTATGCTAATACTATTTTTCCAAGCGGTATACTAAAAGCTAACCCGTTTGCCGTTATTTCAAAAAATATTTATTATCGTTTCGGATTACAATTACACTCATCTATTATTGTAGAATCGCTCAAACATCGTCTAGAATTCGATTTGAAATCTAAATTAAAAGAACTCTCACACCCTATTTTATGGGTAATGGGGGAACATGATCATCTCTATAAATCTTGTCTATTTGATTTAAAATCTATTCTTCCTAACGTTTTATATAAAGAAATCCCTTTAGCTGGACATGCAGCAAATCTATTTCGCCCTAATTATTTTCATGATTTGTATGCACAATTTTTGCATGGAAAATTGAAATAATACTTTTTTGTACAACTGTGAAAAAGGCTTCCCAAGTTTCCCTGGAAAGCCTTTTCTCTATACGAAAAGTAGTTTATAAACTACTTTTTCTTAGTATGCTTTTGTGTAACCTGTTAAGTGTTTAGCCCAGTAAGAGTTATTAATTGAACTAATTCTTACACCAACACTTTCATTCTCTGCACTAATGAACTGACCGTTTCCTAAGTAAACACCCATGTGAGAAAGACCTGATTTATAAGTGTTAGAGAAGTATACTAAATCACCTGGTTGTGGATTGCTAGTTTTTGTTTTAGAGCTCCAGTATCCAGCAACTGTTTGACGAGCGCCTGAATGACCAGTTTGATTTAATACGTAGTGAATGAATCCACTGCAGTCGAAACCAGCAGTAGTTTGACCACCAAATACATATTTTGAACCATTTAAAGATCTAGCGAATCCAGCGATTGAAGATGTATCTCCACCTGTTGGCGCTGTTGGTTTTTGTACTTGATTATTAGTACCTTGGTTATTAGTACCTTCGTTATTAGTACCTTCGTTACCACCAGTAACTACATTGTTCACTCCGCCTTTTACAAACTTAACATAATCAGCGCTTACATAACCTGTGCGACCATTATGGTTAATTTTGTACCAACCATTTTCTGCGCCAATAACGTTTAATACTTTACCGTTTGTTACCCCACCAATTACAGGGTTGTATGTAGCTGGACCTGTACGTACTTTTAAAGCACCTGTGTTAACAACATATGATCCACCAGTTTGAACTGTAGTGTTGTTGTTATTAGTAGGTTGTTGTGTTTCATTAGATACAGCTGAACCGCCTTTTGTTACGAAGTCTTTGCTAACGTATCCAGTTCCACCATTGAAGTTGATTTTAAACCAATCTTGTACTTCACCTACAACTTGTACAGTTTTCCCTTTGTTTACAGAACCTAAAATAGTGTGAGACGCGCTAGGACCTGTACGTACGTTAAGTGAAGAAACGTTTACAGTATAAGTACCTGTTCCTTGTTGAACAGCAGTGTCCTTTTTGCCACCAGTTGTTACGAAGTCACCACTTACATAACCTGTTTGACCATTTACACTCACTTTGAACCAGCCATTTTCTTGACCGATTACTTGTAGCACTTGACCTTCTTTTACTTTAGAAATAACGTTATGTCCTGTGCCAGCACCTGAACGAACGTTTAATACATCAGCTGTTACCGTGTATTTTAGTTCAGAAGTTGTTTCTACTGCTTTCGTTTCAGTTTCAGTTACAGTTGTTTGATTTTGAGTTTGAGTTTGTCCATTGATTTCTTTTAGCGCATCATTTGACACTTGTGCATGAGCAGAATCCATTCCAGGAACTGCTACACCAGCTACAGAAGCTGCTGCTAAACCTGCGATTACTTTTTTCATAAGTTGTCTTTACTTCCTTTCCCTACTATCCTCTTAAAAAAACACAAACTTAATACTTTACAATATTATTAAAGTAAAATATTCATTAAGTTCCACTTTTTAACAAGAGTTTTATTTTTCACACGTCGTCTATTTTAAATGAACGAAGTGAATTTCGTGTGAACTTCATGTGAACTTTATCATTAAACACATTGTTTCCGCAACATTTTTTTCACTTTTCTTATGTATCACAAAAGAAATTATTTTTTCAAAATAGGTATACTATTCGAAATCTCAACTTCTCCACATCTTAAGCGAGAACAAAATGGGTTTAAATAAAAAAGCATTTTCATGAGTCACCCTCTTATCATTACAAAAATCGAGACATTTATCAACTATATAGTATTCTAAAAAATTATATTTATTCTATTTTTTCATAGCGTTCATATTTAGGTAGATGGCGGACGAGTTATATAATCTCAATTGATAAAGGATTTAATCAACAAAAATCCCCTATCCACTGATTAAATCCTTTCATATTGAAAAAAATTTGTCTCGTTCTAGCTCAATCCAAGTATCTATATTTTCTTCATTATCCTTTACTAAACGATTTACTAATATATCATGCCATATATAATTTTCTAGTAAATAAACATGGACTGGATCATCTGTATAGAAAGCATTTCCTTTTTGCTCTACGGAATGACCATATACCATTTCTTTTCCATCGATTGATAAAATAAACCATTTATGATTCCCAATATTATCAACATAACTTGTTTTCCGATGAGATTCGCAATGATTCTTGGGGCTTTCGTAGGCTCTAGGTTTGCTATAAAAAAGGGGTCTCTTACGTTCGAGTTTTATTTATTATCGTAACGCTTTTCCTTATCGGAAAAAATATCGCCGACTATTTAAAGATTTTTCAAATGAAAACATTGGAATTTTTAGAATTACATTGATAAAATATCTATCACAGACTTATATGTTAGGAGGATTATCATTCATGGCGCAAATCATTGACAACCATTTACATAAAAATATTGAGTTATATCTTGTATTCATTCAATTACTATCCTTTATAACCTTTAATAAAGTGACGATATTTGAAACTAAAAAAACTAAGTTAAAAGAACAGATACAGAATCTTCAGCAAATAGATCCATACCGATTATAATAGCGTATAAAAACAGGAATTAGTTTAAACTGCACGCACTGTTCTATTCTCTAATGAAACCTTGCCCCACAATTACGCACATTTGCTTAGAAGAACTATTAAGAATATCTAAGTGAATACAAAAAAAGGATTACTAATTATAGTAATCCTTTTTGTTATATTATTTATATATTTTCACGCGAGTTTCTAATGGCTGGAACTCTTTTTCTCCTGCTTGTACTACTGGCTTACCAAATGGCATTTGGGCAATCAACTTCCAGCTTTCTGAAATGTCCCATTCTTTTCTTACTTCATCATCAATTAGCGGATTATAGTGCTGTAGTGTAGCTCCAAACCCTTCAATTTCTAACGCTGTCCAAATCGCAAACTGTAACATTCCTGATGATTGCTGAGACCAAGTCGGGAAATTCTCTTTATATAGTGCAAATTTTTCCTGAAGATCTTCTACTACTTTACTATCTTCAAAATACAAAACTGTTCCATATCCACTTTTAAATGCATTCATTTTCTCTTCAGTTGGTCCAAAATTATTTTCTGGTACAATTTTTCGCAATGTTTCTTTCGTAATATCCCATAGTTTATCGTGTTGTTCACCTAATAAAACAACAACTCGTGCACTTTGAGAATTAAAAGATGAAGGTGTATATTTTACAGCATGATAAATCACTTCTTGAATTTTCTCATCAGAAACCACTTGCTCTTTACTAATTGCATAAATTGATCTTCTGTCTTCAATTGCTGAGTAAAAATCTTTTGCCATAATAATTCCCTCCAATTTTTATTTGAGGCTTTGTAATATGTATATATGGTATATTCTGCCCCTCAACTTATTTATAATAAGTTTATAACTTTATTGTATCTACAAACAAATACAATTTCAAATGATAACACTCCCACTGTTTCATTTTTCACTTTTCGTACTTTTATATACCTTTAAAATAAAAAACAGCTTATCTCCACTCAAATTGAGTTTCAAATAAGCTGTTCTTTTTATATAACGTCTTACATTATTACTTCACTACACTTACTTAACTAACCATTTGGAATCCATAAGACATTAGCTTATGTGTTTCTGTAAAGCGTTTCGTTTTACTTTTCGTTCCCATAACAACTGTGATAATTCGCTTATCCCCTTGTTTGGCGGTTCCTGTAAAACAATACCCTGCGCTATCTGTAAATCCTGTTTTCAGTCCGTCCATACCTTCTATATAAAGTCCCTTATTTGCTGCATTTAACATCTCATTTGTACTTGTAACACTTATATTATTAAATGCTAGCTGACTTTGACGTAAATGTGTCACTTCTAATATTTCTGGATAATCTTGAATAAGATGATATGCTAATTTCGCTACATCAGCCGCAGGCATCTTTGTTTCACTTCCGTCTGGTTGTTGTAGACCAGATGCATTTGCAAATTTCGTCTCATTTGAAAGTTCTATTTGCTTCGCCTTTTGGTTCATCAGTTGAACAAAGTTTTCCTCTGTTTTTGCTAAATGTTCTGCTAAAGCAACTGCCGAATTATTAGCGGATTGAATCATTAAAGCGTGGAATAAATCTTTCACTGTTAATGTATCATTCGCTTGCACTGGAATTCTCGCACCTTC
Organism: Bacillus clarus; assembly: GCF_000746925.1. GTDB lineage: Bacteria > Bacillota > Bacilli > Bacillales > Bacillaceae_G > Bacillus_A > Bacillus_A clarus. The sequence continues at coordinate 4,153,050 of NZ_JMQC01000008.1, read as the reverse complement.
AGTTTGAGCTGATTTTACACTTATTTTCACTGGGTCTTCCCAGCGGATTTTTCCATTATGTATACTTTCTAAAAGAAGATATGCCGTCATCATTTTTGACATACTTGCTGGCGCAAAGGTTTCATTCTCATTATGTTGATAAATAAATTCTCCATTACTCGCATCAATAATGATCGCAGCTTTTGCGTCAATTTCTGGTGGTATATACTTTTGTGGTACTACCTTTTCAGCGAGCCCTGTCTTCGGTAGCTCTGCCACTTGTAAAATTTGACCCTCTATCGCCTCTTTTGCAACATTCGTGTCACTCTTTTGAGCTCCTTGGAAAAAGAACCAACATATACCAAAAATAATCACAAGTAGTATGGCTACCCTTGCCCACCTTAACCTTTTCATCATTAAAACTCCTTTAACAAGCCTTTTATACATTCACATTTAACCATAACAACAATCACTTTATACCGTCAAGGTAAAACAACATAAATATTCATCTGATATAACTATTATTTCAGCATATATTATACTACAAATAAAATTACATAATATCAATTTTCAAATATCTGATTAAAGCTTCCCCTTCAAGATGCTATATAAAGTGAAACTTTAATCAGTGGTTTTTTCCATCCCCCACTGATTATGAGCCCACATCAATCGGGCTTTTACGGGCAGCCCGACTCCCACCTTACTTCTTTGCTTCCACCGAATTCTGAGGTGGGAGTCTTACTGCCCTCAAATAGCGGGATAAATAGAAAGGATTGATGTAATGATACTGCCACATTCATTAAAACAAGGTGATACAATCGGCATATCTTCCCCTTCTTCACCAGTCACGCACACTTCTCCGAAAAGGTTTAATCGAGCAAAGCAATATCTCCAAAATAAAGGGTTTCATATATTAGAAGGAAAACTAACGAGCCAGCATGACTTTTACCGTTCCGGAAACATTCGATAACGCGCTGAAGAATTAAATGAATTAATTAGAAATCCTCATATCTCTTGTATTATGTCAACAATCGGTGGAATGAATTCCAATTCATTATTACCTTATATCGATTATGAAGCTTTTCAAGAGAATTACATTTTTAATAGAAGAAAGTAGGTATCATTTATAAAAAAAGATGCCTATTCTCTTCTATTGTTTTACAATAGAAGACATGATACTATATATTTTGGAATGTGAAGAAATAAACAAAAATTCATGATATGTAGCGAAAAAATACTTTCAATGTACATTCTATGCAATAAGAAACTATGGATTAAATACATTCATTTCAAATGCATGTATTTATATGTAAAAGAGAGTGAATATATGAAACCAAATTTTAAAAATTATGCATTTTTACATGTAGCTTTCTTGATATATTCTATCATTATGGTTTACATGAAATGGGCAGCTAAATTTCCCATTGCATCAATCTCATTTTTTGTTGCTTATTTTGGACTTGTAGTGCTTTTATTTGGATACGCAATTCTTTGGCAACAAGTCATTAAACATTTCGAAATATCAAAAGCATATTCGCACCGGGGTATTATCATATTATGGTCTATGCTATGGTCCGTCCTATTGTTTGGCGATACGATAAAGTGGAACAACTTACTCGGCGCAGCTATTATTATCGTTGGGATTGTGGTGGTGACAAAAGATGAATAGTTATGTGTTATTGTTAATTTTCGGAATCGTTTTAGCCAATTACTCACAAATTTTATTAAAAAAAGCTACTTTACAACAATATGATTCTAGGTTAAAAGAATATGTAAATCCTTATGTTATTATCGGTTACTCTTTATTCGTACTTAACGCAGGGCTCAATATTATTGCCTTAAAAGGTCTATCAATAAATCAAGTCTCTGCATTAGAGTCATTAAGTTATATCATCATATTAATTTTCGGTTGGTATTTCTTAGGAGAAAGAATAACAAAAAGAAAAGTCATTGGAAACATTATTATCTTAATCGGCGTTGTTGTATATTTTATAAAATAACCGTTTGTATAAAAAGATCCGTTATAAATAACGGATCTTTTTATATACTCATTACTGTCCTAAATTTTGAATCTTATCTTTCAAATCACGAACTTGTTCTACCGTCTGCATAAGTTCAGAGTTTTTAAACTGTTCTACATCTATTTTTCCTTCCTCTATCTTTTTCATAGATGTATCAATTAATGTGTTTAACTTCTCATTGTATCCGACAATTTGTTGATGAATATCCTTTGCTACATCTGGTGGTGTTAATTCATTGAATACTGGAATATCTTTTTGAATCTCACCCAGCTTCGTCTCTAATTCTTTTCGAGCTGCACTATCGTTAATAGCCTTTTCTGCTAATCCTGGCGCTTCATTCGCAAACGCACTTATTTTATTAACATAATCTGTAGCCTTCTGAGCGTAATCAACAGAATTTTTCCCCTCTTCAATGACTGAACACCCCATTAACCCTATTACCATTACAAATAACAATAAAAATTTGTTTATTTTCATTTTCTACTCCTCCCATAATTAATCATTCTCCTTACATTAATAGGTATATTTCCTTCTAAGAGCACTTCTTTGTTCACCTTATGTATTCTAGTCAATCTTTGTATTACCTTTTTATACTGGCTCAAATCCGCTAGACTTTTACGTAACCTATAACGGTTACAGCCTCTATTTCTATATGTACACCAATGATGTCATCGATAATATCTGTGTATCCTTCACCTATAGGCATCCCATAATTTAATGAAATCCCTGTTGTTTCATAAACTGACTTTGGTACCGTCAAAATAAATTTCCTGAGGTTCCTTTCATCAGCAGGTTCCATAATTAAAACAATACCATCCTCTTCAAACATATAATCACAGCCTTCCAAATATACCTTTACTATGGATCAGTATTGCCTTTATTGAATAGATTTTAAACCCATAAAAAAAAACAGCAAGGCATCCGCAAAATAAAAAGCACAAATCTTGTCATATCAAGGATTTGTACTTTTTAAGTGCAATTCTATTGCTCCAGCTACATTTTATTATTTCTCAAAAACTCTATTTCCAGCTCTAGTAATTTTCTCTCACGAGGTTTGATTTTTCTTACAGGCACTCCTACGTAAATAAACCAATCTTCTAGATTATCTTTTACCATACTCATCGCACCGACTGCAGTTCCTTCGCCTATAATCACATTTGGGAAAATAATCGAATGTGCTCCAACAATCGCATGTTTCTTTAAAATGACTTTTGCAGCTGTCACATTTCTATATTGGATTGGAACAGTCGGCCCCATCAGCGCATTGCCACTAAAATCATCAAGTGCTGCATATACATTTGTTCTCGCTGAAATGTTAGCAAAGTCATGTAGTTCAATCCCAATCTCCCCCCCATATAACGCTGTATAAGCAGCTATATGTACGTAATTCCCTATTTGAATTTTGCCACTTAAAATGCAAAAGTCATCAATTCTTACATGATCGCCAACTGACATAGCACTCGGATTATATATACTTACTTTCCTGCTAATAAGTACATCTTTTCCAACAGTCCGAAATCCAATTTGGTCTAATTCGATTCGACTATAAAAACTATTCACCTCTAGACACCACCTTCTGCTCTAGGCACATTACAATTTCTTCTACTAATTCTTTTGTCATCCCTTCCCATAAAGGCAAACTCATTATTCGTTTTGCTATCGTGTTTGTTTTCATTAAATTTGTAGACTTATATTTTTTAAAAAACTCTTGTTCGTGACAAGATGGCGAGAAATATAATCTTGCTTCAATTTGTTGTCTTTTCAATATTTCTAATACATACGTATTATGAATTTCTTCTGGACATAAGATGGGCATAAACTGATGAATGACTGCATCTGTCTTCTGAAGTTTCCATCCTTTTTTAATCAATCCTTTTTTTTGTAAAAGCTGTTCATACCATCTTGCAATCTGATTACGTTCTTTTACTTTATTATCCCATTTTGTTAAAGTAGCAAGCCCAATCGCCGCCGCATATTCAGACATTTTACAATTGAATCCTATCATATTACATTCGCGTTTCTCATCAAATCCAAAGTTCCCCATCCTTTTCATTCGTTTTATATCTTCTTCATTGCAGCTATATATCATTCCACCTTCTCCAATACCAAACGGTTTCGTTGCATGAAAGCTATAGACTACCATCCCACTAAAATCCTGACCGTAATGGCGGCCTTCTTTCATCAATCCAAATCCAGGTGCTGCGTCTACTACAACCGGAACTCCTTTTTTCTCTAATTCCTCATAATCATTTAAATCCATCCAAGAGCCAAACGTTGCATATGGAATGACAACCGCAACTTCCTCTTTCAATTCATTAATCGTATCAAAGAGTACACTTTTATCCATACACCAATCTTCGAATGATATATCAATAAAATATGGTTCCAAACCGCACCAAATAGCAGCTAACGGTGTTGCAGGGAACGTGAAACTAGGCATAAGCGCGTATTTCCCTCGCTTTTTTTTCTTCAATTGAATAGCAGCCATTAAACCTAAAGTTGCATTTGCTACTGTTGTCACTGCTCCTTTCCCTTGAAAGAACTTTGACATAATAGATTCTTCAAAATACTGATTTAGGGGTCCATAATTACTATATATACGAGACATATCAATTTTTTCTAGATCATCCATATATTCTTTAACGTTGACGACTGAAGCACGTAAAAAAGGAATATTCCCCATATTTATCTGTTCCTTCCCTATCATTTTCTAACAATATAGAGCATATCAGTTTCGGATAACCCTAATTTCCGAGCTTGCTCTATTCCATATTTTTCAGCTATGTTATATAGCTCAACGTAAAAGCCTGCATTCTTTAAGCGTTGAATAAATCCAGCTTGATTATATATTCTCACATGGTCTTCTTGACCAAAAACTAGTTTTCTCATTTGTGGTGTTACAATAGATGGACCCTCTATAATCGAATTTATATGCATTACTATTGGAACTTGAATAATCCCCCATCCACCTGGCTTTAATACTCTATACAATTCTTTCATTGCTTTTTCATCCTCAGGAACATGTTCCAAAACATGACTACAAATAATAACATCAAAAGCTTCATTTTCATATACTATATTTGTAACATCAACTTCTTCCATCAGTTGATCCTTTGGTATTAAATCACCACATACATAACTAAGGTTTGTAAACTGGTTCAACCACTCTCTTAACCTCGCTTCCGGTGCAATATGAAGGATTTTATGATTTTCACTTAATAAATTTGTTTCCGTTTCAATGTAAGTACGATATAATCTTTCTCGATCCATAGAATTACAAATCGGACAAATACCAGTATCTTTATTCCACATCTCAAATTTATATTTCGGAAAATCGTAATGCGCTGGCCAAGGAGAAAAATTATCAAATGTTCGATTACAATATGGACAGGAGCAGAAATAATCACTAAATATATGCGTAACTAGCTTATTTAGCTTCTTTTTTATATTCTCATTTTTTATCAGGCTGAGCTCTCCCCTCCTCACAGCATCCTTTAGTATATATCCAGCATTCTCTAAACAATATGACAGACTTTCTTTATACTCTTGCTCTGAATTTAAAAATCCACTTTCACGAGCATCAACAATTAATTCAATCCATTCCTCAATTGTCATTAAGATAAAGTTCATTTGTTTTTGATTTTGCCCACTGTGTTGTCTAAAATAACTGAGAGGTTCTTCTATATAAACCGCTTTTCCTTTTTTCAGCATGTCTAGCCATGTTGCAATATCATTAATAGCGGAATATGCTTTCCCTTTAAAACATCCAAATTCCCCATAAAAGAACTTACGACTATATAGAACTGTTGTAGGTTCTCCAACTACATTTTTCAAGTTCTTCAACATATAATTTCCTAAGTTTTTTCCTTCAAAGACTGTCGTTTCTGTAGCAATTTTCAAATTCAATGTAGATGGTGGCAACAATTCTCCATTTTCATCTATAAGCTCTCGATATGAAGTTACGAAAGCTAGATCATTTATTCCAAAAAAATATGGCATCATTCTCTCAATCTTTTCATGATGAAATACATCATCATCTAGTAAGAAATTTAAATAGTCTCCTTTAGAAAGTTCTATACATTTATTAAAATTTTCAGCGACTAGCGGAACATCATTTTTAACATATGTAATACATTCATATACTTCTAAATATGGCTGAAGCATAGATTTAACCTCATTATTTGTACTATCATCACAAATAATGATCTCAATATTTTCATATGTTTGATTGAGGGCGCTTCTGAGAGCTATTTCTAAATAATGGGGTCTATTATAGGCAGGAATAAGTATACTAACCTTTGGTAAGTTTGAATGTATATTAATAAACTGTTTTTTCTTCTCCATGTATAACTTCTTAATCATAATCTTTTGATAATATTCTAATGAATATACCGCAGGTGACGGTACAATTCTTTTAGCATATGCAAGAAAATTTATAATCGCTGTATCTAGTTCTTCTTCTAAAGATAAAAATCCATATTTTTCTCCTTCTATAATCCCATGTGAAAAATCTTCCAATCCGTCTATTAATTTATTAGATTCGTTTAACTGTTGATTAGGATGTAATCGAAAATAACTAAGTGTCTCTGCGATATATACCGCTTTCCCTTTAGCTAGTAAAGATAACCACGAAGCAACATCTACATTACATAAATATTTCCGATTATCAAATATACCAAAAGAGTCGTCTAAATCTTTTTTACGAAATAATACAGTTGTAGGCTCTCCTATATAATTACGTTGATTCATAATTACTATATTTCCCAGATGCACACCATCCATAATAGTATCTTGTTCAAATAAACGCATAGTCGAATAAACATCTGGCAATAGATTACCATCTGTATCAATTACTTGTCGATGTGATGTAATAAGCTTAATATCATTCGTTGTATCATTTATATAATATTGCATCATTTTTTCAATTTTATTTATATGAAATAGATCATCATCCATTAAATAATTTACATACTCACCGCTTGCTTTATTGAATAGCATTATTGCATTTTCAAATTGTCCAAGAGTCGAATTGTTTTTTATATAAGTGATATTTGGATAGTTAGACAAGTATTTTTGTAATATTTTCTCCGTTTCATTATTTGTACTATCATCCCCAATAATAACTTCTATATTAGGATATGTTTGCTCTAACACACTACATAATGATTGTTCAAAATATAGCGGACGATTATAAGTAGGGATTAATACACTTACCAATGGAAGAAGATTTGTATTCTCTTCATCTTTCTCAATACGATCTCTCATTTTATTCCCCCATTTCTCCTCGTTCCATTTATTTATTTCTCATTTAAATAAACTCGGATATATACAATATAAAAAAACACATTAATACATCTGTATGGGATATTTATGCTTTTATGCTAATCCTAAAAAATACAATATCTTTTACCAATTAATAAGCCCATTCAATAATACAGACATTTTATCTGCCCCTTTTTTATTCATATGATCACTATCGTAAAAATCATCGTCATGAAATAATGGAGAGTCAAATAAATCTATTACTTGAAAAGAATACAGATTTTGAAATTCATGTATAACATGATAAAACCCTTCTTTTAATTTTGGACTAACAAATCGAGAATAATGCGATGTCACAGGAAATACAACGACAATTGGTTTTATATTATTTTGCATCATCAATTCAAGGTACTTCTTGAAAATCATTTTATTCTCAACCAAAGTATTCGGATAACACAGTTTCGAATGCGACTGCGCTCTTATTTTACCGTGTTCTTCAAATGTCATATGAAGAGGTGGTGCATTCCATTCAGCATGTAACCATGGTAATGCCTGTAATTTATCTCCTAACTGTTCTAAACAAGCGTATTCGAAATTTTCATTAAAAATAGAGGTGAGGGATTCTGGAGTATCCAATTGTACTAAACCATGAGTAGATAAAGGAGCGGAAACTAACGTATGATGCCCATCTTGAAACAAAGGATGATACACATTGTGAATGCGAAATGCCTCAGACGATAAGGATAAGTCAAAATGAAAAGAAAAATAGCCAATCCCCATTATGCAATATTGAAATACATGCGAGTTTGAAAGGAGTTGTTTTGCTATTAAGTAGTCATAGTATAAATCTTGTGATGGAAGCGTTAATTTAACTGATTGTTTTTTGAGAAGTTTAGAGTTTATACCGCAATGCGGATAGGACAGTCCAGTAATTAATAATTCATAGATAGGATTACTCTTTATCTTTTTCATAACAATGTATAGATGCATGAAATCTGGATTTATTTGATACATCGCAATTAGGCGATTTTTCCATTCATACATATAATTTGTTAAATTAATAATTTTCTTACTCTCGACTCCAAATTGTATAAGTTTATTTGATAACAACTCAGCATCTCTTCCCCAAATAACTACATAATGAAAAGTAGTATTTAAAAAAACAGAATCTGAAAGAGATTCAACATTTAATATGGTTTTGCATTTTTTTCTATCTATTAAATTTCGAATAACATTTCCTGAAAATTCATCACTCATAATAATAATATCGTATCCTTCTTGCATCCTATATACCTCCTTCATTATAAAATATACTATGAAGCTTCTTAACAATTTGTAACAAAAAAGCTGCACCATTATGGTGCAGCTAATTATATAAAGAAAAACATACTATGTGATTTTCACATGATAACTAAGCTCATTTATATGAAATAGTCTTTTATTCTATATCCCTTTATCCAGCTCATACAGCCTACGATATTTCTCATTTTCTTTAAGTAACTGCTCATGACTACCATGCATTGTAATTTGACCGCCATCAAGGAAAATGATTTCATCTACATGCTCAATTCCTACAAGATGATGCGTTATCCAAATGACCGTTTTCTCTTTCGTCGCGGAAAACATCGTTTCTAATAATGCTAATTCCGTTTTAGGATCCAAACCGATAGTCGGCTCATCAAGTACAATAACCGGAGCCTTTTGCATAAGAGTTCTTGCAAAAGCTACCCTTTGTCTTTCACCACCAGAAAATCGCTTTCCCATCTCATGCATTTTCGTCTGTAATCCAGCTGGAAGAGATCTTATATGCGAAGCAAATTGCGCTTGTTCTAAAGCATTCCAAATCTCCTCATCCGTAGCATCAGGTTTGCCAATACGAACATTATTTCCGATTGTCGTATCAAATAAATGCGGCTTTTGATTTAACACAGAAATATATTTCGATAAAAGATTTGTATTTGCTTGTTCACCATTTAATAAAACTTGACCATTTACCGGACTTAGAGCACCAGTTAATAACTTTAATAAAGTAGACTTCCCCGTCCCACTTCTTCCTAAAATAGCAATCTTCTTTCCTGCTTTAACTTGAAGCGAAACACCTTTCAACACAAATTCCGTACTATTTGGATAACTATATGAAACAGTTTTCAGTTCAACATCCACATGCTTTGGCACAACATAGTTTCTATCTGAGATTCGTTCTTGATCTTTCGAAACCATTTCACTTTCTACGCTATTAAGCCGATGAGCAGATTCTACATAAGATGGGATTCGATCAACCGCATCGGCAACAGGAATAAGTACGTTTGTTACGGATAGTGTCATTAATATGAACGCTGCAATAACTGTAGGTGCAATCTGTTCACTTGCTGCTTCATTTCCAGTCCACATAATCATAGAAATCACTACAATTCCGACTATGAAATGAATCATCCCCTCTCGAATATGGTGCCAACGTTTCACTTTCTTCTCAGTCTTTAATAACTCCACATTTTGCGCTGTATATTCCTTAATATATTCTGACTTTCTACCACTCGCCTGCCAATCAGATAGGCCAAAAACCGCATCCGTCAACTTTTGATATAAGCGATTTCTACCTCTTTTCAAAGTAACATGATGTTGTTTCATCATAAATAGTGATATGAATGGGAGAAGAAAAACAATTACCGCTAACATACACCCTGCAATAAGTGCAAACATCCAGTCAAACGCACCAAGAACAAGGACAAAAATGCTATATACAACTAATGCTAATATACTAGGGAATATGGTACGCAAATATAGATTTTGCAAATGCTCTATATCCTCAGATAATATACCGAGTACGTCGCCAGTTTGAAACCGAGATCGGAAAAATAACGCTTGCGGTTCTACAATTCTATATAATTTTGTCCTCATTTTTTCTAATATACGTAGAACGACATCATGCCCAACTAAACGCTCTATATAATGAAAAACAGCTTGTCCTATACTAAAAGCACGTGTTGCAACAATCGGGACATATACAGCCATCACATTTTCCGGACGAAGAGAAGATTTAGAAATTAAATAACCTGAAATAAAAAGTAGCATTGCCCCTGAACTTACTCCAAGAAGTCCAAGTAGAATAGTCAAAGTCATTCTACCTTTATTTTGCTTTATATAAGGTCTGATCCAATTACTCATCTCTCTCCCCTCCCTTTCGCATGGAAATGTAATGACTCTCTATCTAAAAGCTCTTCATATGTTCCACTTTCTATAATTTTCCCTTTATTTAAAATAACAATATGATCCATCTGTTTCATCCAATGTAGACGATGTGTTGCGAGAAAGACTAGTTTACCTTTAAACATACGTAACATGGATTGCTTTATTTCAAATTCAGTTTCAATATCAAGATGCGCTGTCGGTTCATCTAATAAAATGATAGGTTTTTTACTTAAAAGCGCACGCGCCATCGCAACACGTTGTTCCTGTCCGCCACTTAACATGCGTCCACCTTCTCCAATTCTTTCGTACATTCCATTTGGAAGCAATTCAATAAGTGAACGAAGACCTACTTCATCTATTATTCTTTCTATTTCTTCATCCATTATATTTGTCTCATAAAAACATAAATTATCTCTTAACGAAATTGGAAAAATATAGGGTTGTTGCGGAATATATGCAATATTTTTTAGCCAATCTTCACGAGTATACGCATCGATTTGCACGCCATTTACTGTCATGTTTCCGTGTGACGGTTGTAAGAATCCTGCTAATATATCAATAAGTGTTGACTTACCTGCCCCGCTTTCACCAATGATACCGATAGCTCCATTACCTTTCCATGAGAAGTGAATATCTTCTAACATCGCTTTTTCCGATTCATCATTACAAACCTTTATGCCCTTTAATGCCACACTACTAAAGGAATCCCATACCACCTTTTCACTAGATACATGAGTTGACATATCTTTTTGCTTTTGTAAAATCCCTTCAATTTGCTCCATTGCAATTTGTCCATCTAATGTTGCATGGTAATTCGCTCCAACTTGTCGAATCGGTAAAAAATATTCTGGAGCTAAAATTAAAATTGTAAGAGCTGGTAATAGAATAATCGTTCCATCTATTAAACGAATACCTAAACCTACTGCAACAAAAGCAATCGATAAGCTCGTAAAGAAATCTAGTGCGAAAGAAGAAAGAAAAGCAACTCGCAAAGTGCGAAGCGTTGCTTTTCTATATCTTTTACTTACTTTTTCGATTTTCCCTTCATGCTGTTTACTTTTCCCTAAATACTTTAATGTTTCTAATCCTTTTAACGTATCTACAAAGTGATTTGATAATACACGATACGTATCATATTGATTATCAGCCATTTTCTGTGCTGCTAACCCTAATAGAATCATAAAAACAATGACAATTGGGATCGTTACAACTAAAATTACCGCAGACTCTATATCTAATGTAAAAACATATATAACAATTAGCGCCGGAACGATACTACTCCGAATCATTTTAGGAATTGTTAATTCAATATATGTTTTAAATTTCTCAATACCTTCAATTGATAAGGTAACCAGATGACCAGTTCCAACTGTTTGAACATATCGTGGGCCTAATGTAAAATACGCCTCTATTAATTGCTTTCGTAGCAACAATCCTGTTTTTTCAGCAAAACGTTCGACCAAGATCTGTGAAGTACGAACCAATATTTGACGTGCAGCAAATGAAATTCCAAAATATAAAATATCATTCAGCACAACTTGTACTGCTTCGCCTTGAAATAAAAACGTAATCGCACGTGCTAAAAATACTGTCTGTACAATAATACTACAAGCTTCTAAAATACTTATAAAACCTAATACTACATATAAAAACTGGCTACCAGGATACGACGGAAGTCCTCTTTTTCTTTTCATTAGTACTCCAAATCTTTGTCTGACTTAACAGGTTGTCTAAACACATAGAAACTCCATATTTGGCTTCCCATAACAAACGGTAATATAGCAATTGAAAAATAAGTCATAAGCTTTAATGCATAATCTCCTGACGCTGCATTATAAATTGTCAAATCGTTTATTGCCCCTAGCGAGCTAATTAAAACGCGTGGGAACATACCGATAAACACACTCGCACTTAGTAAAATGATTGTTAAACTCGTCATAAAGAACGCCCAACCATCTCTTCTTCTTTTATTTAATAATGTTGACGCACATAACGCTACAAAAGCTCCAATTGGAACCATAATCCACTCTGTTCCATGAGCAGTGAAAATATCTGTTTTCCATAACCCTACACCGGCAAAAATAAGAAGTGCTATAATTGCGAATGGTGCAATTTTCAACGCAGCAATACGTGCACGTTCTCTTAACTTACCTGTTGTACGTATAGTAAGGAATTGCAATCCGTGAACAATACATAACAGAAGGAACATTACTCCTCCAAGTAATGCAAATGGATGAAGTAATTGCAAGAATCCACCTACTACATTTTTACTTTCATCAATTGGAATACCTACCATAAAGTTTGCAATTGCAACTCCCCAAAGAATAGGTGGTAGCAGACTTCCCAAAAACATGCCCCAATCCCAAAAACCTTTCCATTTATGATTATCTATTTTCGCACGGAATTTAAAGGAAACACCTCTTATAATTAATGCCAGAAGCATAAACACAAAAGGAATATAAAACCCGCTAAATAAAGTTGCATACCAGTGCGGGAATGCTGCAAACATAGCACCACCAGCACAAACAAGCCAAACTTCATTTGCGTGCCAGAACGGTCCAATTGTATTTAAATATATACGTTTTTCCAAATCGTTCTTTCCTAAAAACCTTGAAACCATTCCTACACCAAAATCGAAACCTTCAAGTACAAAGAAGCCAATGAATAAGGTTGAAATAATTAGAAACCATAACTCATTAAGAGATAACATACTCTTCCTCCTTATCAAATGGATCATGGCTTTGAGAATCCTGTTTCGCTTTCTTATTCTCATGTCCTTTAATAATACGAACGAATAAGTAAACAGTAATTCCTCCTATAATTAAATATAGTGATGTAAACGAAACTAAAGAGAATAATACTTCTCCGAACGTAACATTTGGAGATACAGCATCTTCCGTTTTCATAACACCGAAAACTACCCAAGGCTGACGTCCCATTTCAGTCATAATCCATCCTACTGTATTACCGATAAACGGTAGTGAAATTGCATACACCATTAATTTTAAATACAAAGGTTTTTCAGTTAAGCGATCTTTTCTTGATAAGAACCATCCGTATGCTCCAAGAAGCAGCATAAATGTTCCACTCATTACCATCGCTCGAAAACTCCAGAACATAGTGTGTACTGGTGGAATATAATCTCCAGGCCCATATTTTTCTTCATATTGCTTTTGAATTTGATTCATCCCTTCTACTTGACCGCTAAATTTATCATATGATAATAGACTTAGCATATAAGGGATTTGAATTTCAAACGAATTTTCTTTCTTCTCTGCATCAATTTTCGCAAATACTGTAAATGGCGCTGGATCCTCACTCGTATTCCATAACGCTTCAGCTGCTGCCATTTTCATCGGATGTGTCTTAATTAATTGTTGTGCTTGCGCATGACCGAAGAATAATACTAGCGCAGTTGTAAGTGTTCCAACAATGATAGAAATACGGAACGATTTTTTAAACACTTCAGTTTCTTGAGCTTTAGTTATTTTCCATGCACTCACACCTGCGATAAAGAATGCACCAGTTGCAATTGCTGCTGTAATGGTATGCGGGAACTGCACCCATAATTGTGGGTTTTGAATAATCGCTAAGAAATCATTCATTTGTGCACGTCCATCTGCTGCCATTTCATATCCTACTGGCGATTGCATAAATGCACTTGCAGTTAAAATCCAAAATGCTGATAACATTGTTCCTATTGAAAGGAGCCAAATACATAAAAGATGAATTCGCTTCGGAAGTTTATCCTCACCAAATACCCATAACCCAAGAAATGTTGATTCTATAAAGAAGGCTAATAGCCCTTCAATTGCAAGTGATGGTCCGAAAACATCACCAACAAAACGTGAATACGTTGACCAGTTCATACCAAACTGAAATTCTTGTAAAATACCTGTTACAACACCTACTGCGAAGTTAACAAGAAATATTTGTGTCCAAAACTTTGTCATCTTCTTATAAACGTCTTGTCCCTTTACCACATACAACGTTTGCATTAACGCAATGATAAAAGCTAACCCGATAGACAGCGGAACGAAAAAGTAATGAAAAATCGTTGTTGATGCAAATTGTATTCGTGCCAATTCGAGCGTTTCCATGCTACAGTCACTTCCTTCATAGTTTTTATTTAATAAAAATAGATTGACTTATAATGATTGATTTCTACCACTACAACTCAATCATTTGGAAATACGAAAAGATAATTCTGTTTATGTATTGTTCGAAAACATTAATTTTCAGTCTTTTTATCCATTACAAGGAAAAGCTTTTTTCATTTTGATTTACCTTTTTCACTATTTCCACAATGTTTTGTTCGTTAATCGAATTGTATAATATACTTACATAATAAATTCGGATGATTTTTGACGTATTCTTGACAGGATTTTGTCTGAAATATGTCATTTGTAATTTTTTTGAAATGGTTTTTTTACATTACAAAAATGTATTTTTAAACATAGCGCTTACTTTTACAGCAATAAAAAAGTCATTTTTTTCTTCATACACTTGACTTTCCCTCCAAAAAATGTCCGCGAATCTCATTTAGAAATCCTCTTATATTTTGTCAAGAGAAAAATATATTTTCAAAATTCAAATCAAGAATATTACTATTCACAAATAGAAAAAAACCTCTCCTTTTTTATATAAAAATTCACATTTTCGTCATTTTCCAAACGTGAACACATATGTAGAACTACTTCTACCTTTACTTCGCTTCAAGACAACTTTGCAATAAAAATAGTAAAAAACACCGAGAATGGATTACATTCCCGGTGTTTCATTTCGCTTATTTTGCTGTATGCTTTTTAATCGCTGGCATAATTTCAGTCGCAATCAATTCAATATTTTTTACAATCTTATCAAATGGAACACCACCAAAATCAATTTGTGCCATAAATCGTTGTTGCCCATATAATTCATATTGGTAGAGCATTTTCTCAATAATTTGCTGTGGACTACCGATCATTAACGCATCTCGATAATCTATCGCCCCTGTAAATTGTTGCTCCGGATAACCTCCACCACGTAATGCAAGCATACCAGCATTAATATGAGAATAATACTCACTAAGTGCATCCTGTGAATTTTTCGCTGTATAAAATAAACTTGTTGTCGCAATTGGTAAAGTTGCTAGATCAAATCCCTTTTGCTCTGCTGCTTCACGATACGCATCAACTGAAACTTTGAAATTAATAGCAGGTCCACCTAGCGTCGTTAACATCATCGGCACACCAGCATGTCCCGCTTTAATTGCACTAGCAGGTGGCCCACCAACAGCACGCCAAATCGGCATCTTATTCTCTTTAGGTCTTGGTAAAATAGTCACATGTTTAAGCGGTGCTCTAAATTCCCCTTTCCACGTTACACTTTCCTCTTTATTTATTTT
Organism: Bacillus clarus; assembly: GCF_000746925.1. GTDB lineage: Bacteria > Bacillota > Bacilli > Bacillales > Bacillaceae_G > Bacillus_A > Bacillus_A clarus. The sequence goes on along the minus strand of NZ_JMQC01000008.1, from coordinate 4,137,213 downwards.
TAATAAAAGATCCATCTTTTCTTCAAATAATTCCTCATAATCATTTACATCATAACCGAGTAAGCTATATCCTCCTATACGTGAACCACGTCCTGCTACAATTTCAGCACGACCATTTGAAATTAAATCAATCGTAGCAAAATCTTCATATACACGAACTGGATCAGACGTACTTAATACCGTTGCTGAACTAGCAATTTTAATATTTTTCGTCGCTTGTGCAATAGCCCCTAAAATAACTGTATGTGCTTGCGTTGCAAAATACGTTTGATGACTTTCACCGACAGCAAACACATCAATCCCTGCTTCATCAGCTAACTTACTCGTCTCAATTAATTCATGAATTCGCTGCTCTGCACTAATTTTCGAACCATTATGTGGATTTAAAATATGATCTCCAATTGAATATAATCCAAATTCGATTCCCTTACTTGTATCAATACGATATTTTTCCATAGTTCCTTTTCCTCTCTTAATCAAGTGGCACTAATTTTTCTTCAATTTCTTTTCTTCTTTCTTCTAAAAACGGTGGTAAATCTAACTTTATCCCAAGCTCTTCAACCGTCGAATCCACTGTAAATCCTGGACCATCTGTTGCAATTTCAAATAAAATTCCGTTTGATTCACGGAAATATAAACTTTTAAAGTAAAAACGGTCGATAATCCCTGTTGTCTCAAATCCTTTTTCTTTCACCGCTTCATTCCAATAACTCAGTTCTTCATCATTTTTTACACGAATTGCCAAATGATGAATACTTCCCTTCCCTGATCTTTCTCTTTCTCCATCTTGCTGTTTCACTAAAATTTCTCCGAAAGACTGGCCTGGAACAGATTGATATATCCCCTCAATATTTGTGCGAGTTACTTCTTTATACCCAAACAAATCTGTTAATGTTTTTGATATTTTATTTAAGTTTCGTACTGTCATTTCAACTGTACCCATACCTAAAATACGATTATTTCTCTCTACGGAAGATTCCCATGCAGTCCAATATTCAGGCACTTCTTCTCCGTTATTATTTAACAATACTAAACGTAGACCGTCTGGATCTTCAAAATGTAAGGCATTTCTTCCGGCATATGTTGTAATTTCCCCATGTACCACCTGGAACGACTCAAAACGTTTCTTCCAAAAAGTAAGACTTCCTATAGAAGGTACGAGCAAACCAATTTGTGTAATCGCATTAGTACCGCGAATCGTTCTCCCTACATTCGGCATTTCAAAAAATGATAATTCTGTTCCGGCACTACCTGTTAAATCCCCATAAAATAAATGATACATAAAAGGATTATCTTGATTAACAGTCTTTTTCACTCGGCGTAACCCTAACACTTTTTGATAAAAATCATTATTCGTTTGCGCATTTTTTGTCACCATCGAAATGTGATGATGTCCTGGAATTGTATACATGATTTCTCCTCCTTCAATTATCACTTGATTAATCAATTGATAGTGTAAAAAAAATTACTCCCCCGGTAATTCTTTTTTTTCACTATGCTTATGAACTCGCGTCATTAACGCATATAGTATGTTCTGTTCTTCTTCATTTAATACATCCTCAAAAAATGATGATTGAAATGCAAGTTGTTCCGGCAACGCTCTTTCTATCACTGCTTCACCCTTATCAGTAAGGCTAATCATTTTCGTTTTCCAATCTTGCTTTCGTGCAATATATCCTTCTTTTTCAAGACGTGCTAACATACGCGAGATGCCACCTTGTGTAACCGTAACTTTTTCAGCTAACTCCATTTGTGTCAGTGGCTGATAAATTCGAATTTGCATAAGCACATCAAATTGAGCTGTCGTTAAATCAAAACGTTTTAAAAACTCATTTGACATCTGATTACTTTGGTTCGTAAAACGGATTAAACGTAACCAAATTAACGATCCTATCGTATTTTCACGCATGCATTATCACTTCCTATCGTTAATCTCAACATCACTTTACTACTCAATTGATAAAAAAGCAAGTAAAGAGTAAATACATTTTTAATCCAAAAAAACTTAACTCTGAGCTATAGTAGAAAAAATCCATTTTACAACGGATTTTTTCTTAACAAGATTTTATTAAGACTCTAGTGTTGCTTCGAAATAATATTTGATTAAAATTATTGCGCGAACCCATGTTTTACGATAAATAAAAAGAAGAATCAATATACCTTCTTCTCTTCCTGAGTGAACATTCCGTTTTATAAAAAAGTTTGAATAAAAAATGAAACAAACAAAAAGTAGGCCCAAAACACACCACCCATGTAGTATATTTTAGGGCTACTTGACGTTTACTATATCGCCTTATTAAGAAAGGATTAGGTTTCAACCCCTACCCTTTTCATACGTTTATTTTTGTTTTACGAAACGGTATGTTTGGAAATTCTTCCTATCAAACAGTTGCATTTTATTATCTCAAAATTTTGGACTTTTAATGCTATAATCTATCTTTCTGTATCAATAGCTTTTCCTCTTTCCATATATTTCTTATCTCCGAATCTGTCCATTTCCACGAATCACATATTTTGTGGAAGTCAATGCAGGAAGCCCCATTGGTCCCCTTACGTGCAGTTTTTGCGTACTGATGCCGATTTCCGCGCCGAAGCCAAATTCAAAACCATCAGTAAAGCGGGTTGAAGCATTATGATAGAGTGCCGCGGCATCGACGGACGTGAAAAACTTGCTGACGTTTTCCTCATTCTCTGTAATAATCGCTTCGGAATGCATGGATCCATAAGTATTTATGTGATTAATTGCTTCTTCAGCAGTAGAAACTACTTTGACTGCTAGCGTGAGAGACAAAAATTCTGTTTCCCAGTCTTCTTCTGAAGCGGGTACAATAGAAGAATCGATTGCCAATGCTTTATTATCTCCACGCAGCTCCACTCCTCTTTCCTTCAAGATAGAAAACAGCTCGGCACCAAATCGCTGCGCCCAATTCTCATGAAGTATAATCGTTTCGATTGCATTACATACAGATGGACGCTGTATTTTGGCGTTAACGACAATATCAAATGCCATTTGCTTATCCGCTGTTTCATCAATGAAAATGTGACAATTTCCCGCACCTGTTTCTAGTACAGGAACAGACGCTTCTCTCACTACAGTATCTATTAACTGCTTGCCACCTCTTGGGATAAGAACATCCAAGTACTCGTTTAATGTAAACAGCTGCTTCGCGCTATCTCGTGACGTATCTTCAATAAGCTGTACGCTTTCCGGAGGGAAGTTCATTTGTTTGAGCGCTCGGTGAATAACAGCAACGATGGCTTTATTAGAATAAGTAGCTGAGGAACTACCACGCAAGATCACTGCGTTTCCTGTTTTCAAGCAAATTGTGGCCGCATCTACCGTCACGTTTGGCCGCGCCTCGTAAATCATCCCAACAACACCAAGTGGCACTCGCATTTCTTGAATAGACAACCCATTCGGCCGTTCCCATGCAGTTACACATTCTCCGACAGGATCGCGTAAAGCAATCAGCTGCCGGATACCTTCTGTCATATCAATAATGCGCTGTTCATTCAGCATAAGGCGATCAAGAAGAGAAGCAGAAAATCCTTTCGCCTTACCTTCTTCGATATCCCGTTTGTTCTCCTCCAAAATATAAGGTGTTTCTACTATCAATTGCTCAGCAATCGCGGCAAGTGCCTCGTTTTTTTGATTTGTGGATTTGAGCACAAGTTCTCCAGCAATCTTTTTCGCTTTTTTCCCCTTTGCCAACACTTCATTCATTTTCATTTCCTCCTCTTAAAGATTCAAAAGTATAAATTTTAAGGTGTGTTTCACTCCGCAAACTTGGCACTACCATCCAAATCTCTCCTGCATAAATATTAGCTGAATCGATTGAAGAATTAGAGCCAGATTTAGAACTGAGGACTCTGTGTTCTATACTTGAACGAGCTTCTCTCTATTCTTAAAACGAAATCCAATTATCTCTATGGATGACTTCATAGCTATGCCTTTCGCCTCGTTCTTGAATGTCTTGGCTCTGCATACCTTTTAGATCTCTCAGTTCCTCTGCACTATATCTGCATTGTCCTTTTCCTATCACGCGCCCTTGTTGCGTGATAACCTCTACGACTTCTCCTACTCGGAAGAACCCAGACACACTAGTAACACCAGCAGGAAGAAGACTTTTTCCATGCTGAATGATGGCAGTGGCTGCTCCGGCATCTACTTCAATTTGTCCGCTGACAAGCGAATGTAGCGCGATCCATTGTTTGTTCATCTTAATCACTTTTTGAGGAGCATTACCGATATACGTTCCATCACCTTTCCCCTTCAAAACATCTAAAAACTTCTCCTGTCCACGACCTGTTCCAATGAATACACTCACCCCAAGAGATAGTGCCGTCTTTGCAGCATCGATTTTCGATTTCATACCGCCAGTTCCAAGTTTTGAACCAGCATCTCCAGCAAGAGAAGCGATTTCTTCCGTAACCTCAGGGAGAAAGTAATATTTTTTCGCGTCCGCATTTTTCTGGGGATTTTGGTCATATAAACCATTCACATCCGTAAAAATCATGAGCATATCCGCCGAAACAAGCCCGCTTACTAAAGCTGACAGCATATCATTATCACCAAACGTCAGCTCCTCTAGAGAAATAGAATCATTTTCATTGATTATAGGAAGCGCTGAACGGTTTAGTAGCTCCCCTAAAGTAGCGTATGCATTGCTATATTGTTCTTTTCTAGAAAAATCACTTCTCGTCAGCAAAAGTTGCGCGGTAACGATCCCATATTTATGGAATTCCTCCGTATACGCCTGCATTAACAAACTTTGCCCGACAGCCGCGGCAGCCTGTTTACCCTTAATTGTCACAGGTCGGCTAGGATACCCTAGAGCGGAAAAACCTGCAGCAACGGCCCCAGATGTAATCAGCAAAACTTCATGTCCTTCCTGTTTCAGTCGTGTCAATGCGGCAACGTGATCTGAAAGCTGTTCCTCAGAGATGCCACCATGATTAGCTGCCAAGGAACTACTCCCAATCTTCACAACAATTCGTTGCTTTTTCACTTTTGTACCTCCTAGTCTAAATTCCAAGTTTTTTGTAAATTATGCTTCTATACGTGCATTTTGCAGCAATGTCTCTTCTCATCAATGCTGCCTATCTAGTAATAAAGAGCAAAATAAAAATGACCGCTTCGCCCTTAATAAAAAGGACGAAACGATCATTGTTCCGCGGTACCACCTTCATTGATATAAATATATATCCACTTGGCGCCTATAACGCAGGCGTACGCCTAAACTTTCATTTAAGACTCAGGGATAGGTTCGATACTTTCTATACGAGGAATCTTTCAGCCGGCGAATTCCACTCTCTTGCGCAAGAAGACATATGTACTAGTTCCCTTCAACGATTTTTAATTTAATTTTAATACATTATGCGATATAGTGCATTTTTGTGTCAAGAGATATTTTGAAAAATTAATAGGGCGACAAGTTTTAAGTATGAGATTATGTACACACTATATTACCATCACCTTATCTAGAAAAAGTTGATATAACTACACCTTATCTCTTATTCATACACATAAAACCTTCTAAACATCTCTTAGTTTACTACATAAAGAACAATTCATGTCAAAATGGGCATTTCCCCCCAATACATTATGCGATTGATAGTGATGTGTTGCTATTCTCCAACATGATTTTAAATATTACCGGGTAGTATATAACAAAAAACATTAAATTATAGAGAATGTACTTGTTTAGTACAGAATAAAATTGATTTCTATATTTTTTGTATTGCAAAAAGGAATGCACTCTCTTAAAATGTTTTTTTATATTGTATGGGATATTATTTAATTTTTTCAGAATAATAATTTCAAATCGATAAAATTTATTATAAAAGGAGCAAGATCGAGTTATTATGGATAAAAAAATTGGATTCATCGGATGCGGAAACATGGGTATCGCTATGATAGGTGGGATGATTAGTAAAAACGTAGTATCTTTAGATAAGATAATTTGTTCAGATTTAAGCGTCCTTAATCTAAAAAATGCTAGTGAAAAATATGACATAACTACAACTACTGACAACAATGAAGTAGCTAAAAGTGCTGATATTTTAATTTTATCAATCAAACCGGACCTATACTCATCAGTAATTAACGAAATAAAAGAGCATATAAAAAACGATGTTATAGTCGTAACTATTGCTGCGGGAAAAAGCATTAAGAGTACTGAGGATACTTTCGGTAAAAAGTTAAAGGTTGTAAGAGTAATGCCTAATACGCCAGCTCTTGTTGGCGAAGGAATGTCTGCGTTGTGTTCTAATGAAATGGTTACAGAAAAAGATTTAGAAGATGTACTAAACATTTTTAATAGTTTTGGCCAAACAGAGATTGTAAATGAAAAATTAATGGATGTTGTAACATCTGTAAGTGGTTCTTCTCCAGCATATATATATATGTTTATAGAAGCCATGGCAGATGCTGCTGTACTAGAAGGTATGCCAAGAAATCAAGCATATAAATTCGCCGCTCAAGCTGTATTAGGTTCTGCAAAAATGGTACTGGAAACGGGAATACATCCTGGCGCATTAAAAGATATGGTTTGTTCTCCAGGTGGAACGACAATAGAAGCTGTAGCAACATTAGAAGAAAAAGGCTTAAGAACAGCCATCATCTCAGCTATGAAACGTTGTACTCAAAAATCTGTTGAACTATCTAGTCTAACGAAAGAGTAAAAACTAAGTTTAAAGGAGCCCACTTAAGATAAAGTTAGCCAAGTACACATATCTTTAAATAGTTGTAGACTATATTCACATTTTGTTTACATACTGCTTCATTGTCACTAGTATATAAAACGGACAAATTCATACCTACTTGAGTTTGTCTGTTTTATTATTTTATTATCCCGAAATAATATTATACATTCCCATTCAAAGCCCTTTTGGTGTCTCTTGTCTTCTTCACTTATTTTCCGCATAAAATCCAACATAATTCCCTTCACAAAAAATGAATTCATATTTAACATTATAAATTGCAAAAAAATATATTATTTACTTTTCATCCATTTCGTTTCACATATTATGGATACATTTATGAATTAACTTTACAAATAAAAAAGAATAAGAAGATCCATGCGAGTAAACGCTTTAGAATCTTCTTATTCTTCCATACACACTCTTGACTATAGTTGGTTTATTATTTTTTATTAGATAACCCCTTTTTTAGCCTATAACTATTTTTAATAGTCTAAAACATTTTTTTAATAAGACACTTAAAGTAGTTTTTGTTATTTTCACTGTCTACTTGACAGGGAGCTGTTCATCTTTAATCAAAATGGATTTTTTTATTCGAAATCTGAATTTAGTTTTCATAAGCAGTTAATCTTTTTTCAAAACGATTAACCTACATTTCAAATCCACTTTTACTGTGAGATGTGTAATATCTCATACATTGTAATTTTGTTCGTTGCATCAATTTCAGGCTTCTCTTCATAAAAACTAAATTGACTATACCCCCATTTATCTGGATTATAAACCAATACACTTCCTAAATTATTTTCTATATCTTGCACATTTTGATGCATAGTTTTAAATTGAGTCCCAATCAATGATTTACTTTGGGAAATACTTCCTGCATATTCAACAACATATCTACTTTTCTTAAAATCATCACTTAGATTAACAGCTAAAGGAACACCAATATTAATTTGTTGCCATCCAAAAGATTCTAAAATATTGTCATAGAATCCCTTAAAAATAAATTGATTCATTCCTTCATGGTTATTCCAAATATATAACGGTGCATAAGAATTATATACATTTTCATTTTTTCCCGCCTCAGTGATTACATACGCTTTAAATTGAAGCCCTTGAAAACCATCTGTCTTATATCCATTATCTCGTACCCTTTTTCTAATAATCCCCATATCATAATCGTTTGGCAAAATAATCTTATATTGCATTCCAATCATGTGTATCACTCGCTTTCAATCGTATACACATTATGATAAATCGGTACTAAAGCAATGTAAAATAGGTGTAAATTATGCTTGATATCATTTATAATGATACCCAATAAGGGGTTGAAATGAATGGAAATAAATGATCTCATCATATTTAAAACTGTAGTAAATGAAGGTTCAATTAGCAAAGCGGCAAAAGAACTAGGTTATGTGCAACCAAATATAACTGAGAGAATAAAGAAGTTAGAACAAGAATTAGAAACACCGCTACTACATAGAGATAATAAAGGCGTTTCACTATTACCATCAGGCGATATTTTATTAGATTACACAAATAAAATATTGAGTCTAGTAGAAGAAGCGAAAAATGAAATTAAAATGAGCGACAATTATTACCGAATAGCGACGTCACAATCTATTTTGACAAATTATTTAAGTATACGTATTAAAGAAAATTTCAGGAATTATCAAATATACATAGAAAATAGTAGTCATCTGCAACAACTGTTACAAAAACAAAAAGTTGATATGGTCATAACTTATGGAAATTATGACCATTCAGCGTTTCAAAAAGTATTCAGTACAACTATTTCTATAGGATTACTAAAAGCAAAAGGAAAAACGAATATTGACTATGCAAAGGAATTCTTTTTCGTTAGCCATGATAAAGAGTGTCCTTTTAGAAATTATACAATTGAATTCATGCAAAAGAATAACCTCTCTAAAAAACAGCTTCAACAGTTAGATTCTTATTCACTTATTGAGGAATTCATCTCCGAGGGAAAAGGGTTAGCTTTTTTACCCATTAATAATAAATTAGAAAAATTTGAGGAAGTACCAATAGAAAAAGTACCAATTCATTTTTTTACCATTCGAACGGTAGAAAAAATAATTCCAAGTGAGCTATTTGATTTATAAATGAATTCGTTTTTTCAACCAGTACATGTTTTCTTTCTTTTAGAGACAACAGACTCCCCCTTTAAACACAATTAAAGGGGGCGTTTTTTTTATATCACGATTTTACTTGAAACTGCACTCCATTCCTATGTTTTATCCTTTACAATCACCTTCATTCTGAGCCCACTATTATACACTATGTTCAATTTTCTCACTCTTCCTTTTCTTATTTCTTTTAACATGCTTCAATTTTTTTATCGTTCCTACTAATCCTTTTGGAAAAACGAGCAGCACGATTATATATAATAGTCCTAGAAGTATTGTCCATCTTTCAAAAATCGGATACTCTGTTGCCAATTCTGACAAATAATACTTGAGCGATTCAATAATCCCGGCCCCAGCAATTGCTCCAATTAATGTTCCAACTCCTCCAATCATTGTCATTAGTAATGCATTTAACGTCATTTCAATTGAAAATACAGTCGTATTTACAAAGCGCAATGTAATAACAAACAAACCACCACTAATCGCTGCTATTACTCCTGCAACTACGCTCGCAATAATTTTATAGTGGAGAACTTTATATCCAAGTGCTTCAGCCCGTTGTTCATTTTGTGAAATACCCTTTAATACTTTTCCGATAGAAGATTTTGTAAACAGTCGCAGCAAAATAAAAACGGCGATTAAACATACAAGTGTTACATAGTAAAATGTAGCACGATCACGAAATATACTAGGCACACCGAACGTAAATCCATCACCTCCGTGTGTCACAGCACGCCACTTTTCAGCAAGTACAAAGAAGAGCTGTGAAATAGCAAGTGTCAACATCGCGTAAAAGTGACTTTTCAAACGTAAAGAAAGCATGCCGATTATATAACTAACAATCGCCGAAATGAGAACTGCGATTGTAATTCCTATGAAAAAGCTGGTTATTGAAACCCCTTGTCGCTCGAATAAGAGTGCTACACCATACGCTCCTATTCCAAAAAACATACAATGGCCAAACGAAACAATTCCTGTATATCCAAGAAGAATATCAAAACTCATGGCAAATATAGCAAAGATGAAGATTTGTGTGAACAAAATTAACAAACTCCGTGAATCATTTATGAAAGGAAATGCACTTAAGCAAATCAACATAACTATCCCCAAGTATACTTTGACTCGATTCAATGCGTCGTTCACCATTTCACCCCTTTTCACTAACAAGCCCCGTTGGCCTAACAATCAAGAAAAATAGTAACATTAACATATTTATCGCTAGCGATAAATCCGGTACATAATACGCTGTAAATGCGCCAGCTAATCCAACAATTAAAGAAGCAATCGCTGATCCTTGCACACTCCCTAAACCTCCAATGATAACTACTATGAAAGCTAAAATCGCATATTGCATTCCCATTTCAGCGAAAATAACTCCTGAATAGGGTGCAAGAAGGAATCCACCTAACGCCGCCATTCCTGCACCTAATAAAAAGACAAACGAAAATATAGCTTTTACATTTATACCAAGAGCTTGAACCATTTCTTTATCCATTACACCAGCACGAATCATAAGTCCAATCTTTGTTTTCTTAAGAAGCAACATTAAGGCGATATATATGAGTATCCCAACTAAAATAACGAATAGGCGGTATTTTATTAATATAACTCCATCAAATGTAAAGCTCCCTTGTAACCATAATGGTAATTTCGCTCCAATTGGATTCGGTCCCCAAAATACTTTTATGCATTCACTAAGGACGAGCATCCCTCCGAGGGTAACGAGAAGTTGACGCACATGATTCCCATAAACAGGCCGAATGAGAAACCTCTCTAAAATGAAACCGAGAAACATCCCCATTGCAACAGCTCCAATTAATGCAAGTACATAACTACCTGTCATATTGAATAACCAAACGCCAGTAAAAGCGCCCCATGCAAATAATCCACCATGAGCAAAATTAAGTACGCTCATTAAACCGAAGATAAGTGAAAGACCAGATGCTAATAAAAAAATAAGCATCCCTGTCGAAACGCCGTTTACGAATAAATTAATTAACACATCCACGTTCTATCCCTCCCCCGTCTCAATGTTAAGAAATCCCTAAATATTTATGACATGTTTCTTTATCATCTCTCAGCTCATGCATTAGGCCGTTGTGCACAATTTTCCCATTATCCATAATGTAAAAGTAATCGCCGATCTGGCTTGCCATCATAAAATTTTGTTCCACAAGCAAAACCGTTGTCTTCTCCTTCATTTTCAAAATTGCTAGCATTAATTTTTCTATCATAATTGGTGACAGCCCTTTACTCGGTTCATCAATGAGCAATAAGCCATCACTATTAATGAATGCTCTTGAAATGGCCAACATTTGTTTTTGGCCTCCGCTTAATAGTCCGCTTTTTTTGTTCCAAAATTGCTTTAAGTCTGGAAATAATTCTAGCATCCACTCTATCTTTTCCTCGATCTCTATCCCCTTTTTTACCCCAGCAAGCGCAAATGTTTCTTCTACAGTTAAGTCATAAAAGATCCCTTGGTTTTCTGGTACATATCCCATCCCTTTTCTTGAAATCAAATGGGTAGATAATCCATTTACCTGCTCATTCCCATAATAAATTTCACCAGTAGCAATCCGATGAAATCCCATAATCGAACGTAATGTTGTTGTTTTTCCTGCACCATTTCTCCCGAACAAGACAGTAATTGTTCCTTCCTCAACTGAAAAAGAAACACCTTGCAAAATATGAAACTGATCTAAATACGTTTCTATGTTATCCACTTGTAATAGTGCCACCATATAATCCCCCTAAATATGCTGTTTGTACACGCTCATCCTTCATAATCTCTTCTGGCAATCCTTCTGCTAATAACTCGCCATGAAATAAAACGATAAGATGATCTGATACATGTAAAACCATATCCATTTTGTGCTCAATAAGTACAATTGTATTCTCACGATTTTTCTTTATATTTTCTATTACTTGTAAAATAGCAGGTACTTCCTCAACTGAAATACCTGCCGTCGGTTCATCAAGTAGTAATACATCGGTTTTTAGCGCTAAAAGCATAGCTAACTCTAGCTTCCTTTTCTCTCCGTGTGCTAAATCTTTTGCTAACACTTCCTCTTTCTCATGAAGTAGTACTGTTTTTAAAAGTCGTCTCGCCTCTCCATTTTGTTGCTTCACCCTTGAAGAATTAGGAAAGAAGCTATAATAATCTTGCACAAATGACTGGACACTTAAGCGTACATTTTCAAGCACCGTTAACTCTGGAAAAATATTTGTAAGCTGAAAAGAACGCCCCATCCCAAGACGCGTCCGCTCTGGAATCGATAACTTTGTAATATCTCGTCCTTTAAAATAGACTTCACCCTTTGTCGGAGAAATTTGTCCACTTAGCAAATTAAATAAAGTCGTCTTCCCAGCACCGTTTGGTCCGATAATTGAAATAAGCTTACCTTTTTGTACTGTTAAATTCACATCTTTAATAACTTGATGTTCTCCAAATGACACACACAGGTTTTTCGTTTCAAGCAAATTCGTCATACTATCCCCCCGTAAAAACCATTATTTGTATGGTAATAAGAGAAAAGAATGTAAAGAGGGAACTTCCCCCTTTACATCGAAACATCAGAAAATTCAGTTTATTTACTTTGAACTGGTGGCTCCGTTTCTTTCATCGTTAATTCGCGTTCTAAAACCGGGACTGGATAATCAACACCTTCTTGTTTTTTCAGCGTAATAGAATAAAGCGTTTGCAATGCTTGATGATCTTTCTCTCTAAATTTCATCTTTCCTTTTGGTGTATCAAATTCCATTCCTTCCATTTTCTTAATAAGCGTATCTACATCTGTATCACCTTTTGTTTTCTTTAAAGCTTCCACGATAGAAATTGCCGCTGACATTCCCCCTGCTGTGAACAAATCTGGGACATTTCCATTAAAACGTTTTTTATGTTCTTCTACTAACCAATCGTTCACTTTATTTTTAGGAAGTGTATGATAATATACAGAAAATCCTTGCATTCCCACTAATGCATCCATCGTTTTTAATGCTGGTATATCAGGCGCACCAGTAGAAATTTTAATACCTTGCGCTTCCACATTCATATCCTTTAACTGCTTCCACGGAGAGTTTGCACCAGCCCAAACGATAAATAAATAATCTGGTTTTGAACTAATGATATTTTGAATATTTGCAGTAAAATCAGTTGAATTCATATCAGCGTATTGTTCGTTTACAATATTTGCACCTAGTTTCTTCGCACCAGCTTTAAATGCAGCAATTCCTTCACGACCAAAAGCGTTATCTGGAGCAAACGTCGCAATCTTTACATCTTTTTTAGCAATCGAGGCAGCTCCCGCGATTGCATCTTGTGAGGAGTTTCTTCCTGTTCTAAAAATATACTTATTCCAGTTCTTCCCGGTAATACTATCAGCAACTGCAGGTTCTACAACCATTACTTTTTCATATTCTTCCGCTAATGGCACAACTGCTAACGTATCACTTGAACTAGATGATCCAACTAGAAAATCCACCTTTTCTTCTTCTAGTAATTTCGTAGCCTTCTTAACAGCTACGTCTGCTTTCGTCTCTGTATCTTCTACAACAAACTTGATCTTCTTTCCTTCCACTTTTCCTGTTCCACCAGTTGCATAATCTAACCCTAATTCAAATCCGTTTACCGTTTGTTTCCCGTACGATTCTAATGGACCTGTTAACGAAGCAAGCACACCGATCTTAATTGTTTTTTCATCATCTGTACTTGCTTTCTTTCCTGAACACCCCGCTGTTACTAATAAGGAACCAAGAATACATCCCGTAAACACCATTTTTAGCCACTTACGTTTTTTCATCGACATTGTGATCCTCCCCATACTTTACTTTCTGATAGAATCAAATACGCCAAATACCCCATCCGTAATCATGACTTTTAAACTATAAAATTGATAATGTAAAACTCTTGTAGTAACTCTACATTCGGCAAAAAAACATAATCACCTTCCTATAAAATGGAAGCGAACATACAATCAATATATATTCTGTTATTTTAATGAAAATGCTGTTTCATTATCCCAGCCCCCACTAAAAAACTGCAAACGATTAACTCAATCAATTGAGTCAATAATTTGCAGCTTCTATATAAAAGTATAATAATGAAAAATCCTTTTAATTATTTTCCACTATCTCTAATTCTTTCTTTAACTCATCTTTATCTAATCCTTCACCTATAATCACTAAGTTCGTCGGGAAACCGAAGTCTTGTTCTAATAAAGTTGGTACCCCGAACGAATATTGTAATAGATGCGGATATTTATCCCCATGGAATTTCACGAAACCTTTCACACGATAAATTCCATCTGGTAAGTTTGAAAGCCAATCGTATAATCGGTCTTGATCTATTGATTTCGTAATTTGATATGTCATCGTTTGTATATGTAAATGCTGTTTCACATGTAATGTCTCATGATCATCATTACTTCCAAGTACCGCTTCTTCTATATCTTCTAAAGATATATTACAATACTTCGTTTCATACAATTTCGCATGTTCATTCATCACTGTCACTTCTTCTAAAATCTTTTTCTTATCCTCATCCGTTAGTAAATCTGATTTATTAATAAGAATATGGCTCCCATATTTCAGTTGCTCATGTAATAGTTGCTGAACATTTGCACTTAATATATTACGGTTTAACCATCTCACTGCATCTAAAACGACTACAATTGATTTCACTTCAAGAAAAGGAGCTAAAATTGGCGATACACATGCATCCAACACTTCAATTGGATGCGCAACCCCAGTTGTTTCTATGTAAATTACATCTGGTCTTTCTTGTTGATATAAAGAATGTAATTGTATCTCTAGCTCTTCTTTTAACGTGCAGCAAATACAGCCTTTAAGAAGTTCCCTTAAAACATTCTCTTTTCCGATAATATCTGTATCTACCGAGTATTCACCTATTTCATTCATTAACACAGCAACTTTTCGATTTTTCTTCTTTTCTGCTAACAATAAATTTTGCAATAATGTTGATTTTCCGCTACCTAGAAAACCACCTAATATATGAATTTCTACTTTACTCATATGACCGACCATCCATTTCTCTATTTCTCTACTTCAAATGCTTTAAAGCGTAATTATTACGATTTATATTTATCATTTTATTAAAAGAATCAAAATTTGTAAACAAAACTCCCAGATTATCATTCCTATCTGTTTACTGGTTCACTTCATGCGCAACTCGAATGCCAGATTCAATTGCACCTTGCATCCATCCGTGCGTTAATGTTGTATGCTCTCCTGCAAAGTGCACGCTTCCAGCTGGTGGTGCGATATACGGAAATAATTCAAGTTCTTGCCCAGGTTCAAAAGCTGTAAATGCTCCGCAAGAATATGGATTTTGGCTCCAGCTAAACGATGATCCCTCAACAAATTCACTATAAACTATTTTACCATATATTTGCGCTAAATTTTTTAATGCATAACGAATACGGTCTCTATGAGATAAACTATCCCATGTCAACGCTTCATCTGCCCACGTATAACTGGCTAATACGATAGCTGGCCCAGGTGTATGAATTCCATAACTCGGATAGTACGTAAAACGAATTGGTAAATCTGTAATAAATTTACCACCGTACTGCCCTACTTTTTCCCAAAACCTACTTTTAAACTCTATTGCAATTTTAGTGGCAGCAATATAATTTAATTCGCGAATCGCCCTTCTTTTATAGTAAGAAAATAGATGATATGGCTCACAATCGACAAAACGTAATGCTGAAAACGGAATTGTGATGATGGCCATATCACCTGTTACATGAAATTCTTCTAATGTTTGTTCATGGTTCACTTGCACTGTAACTTTATTATCTTCTTGTATGATTTTGTTCATTTTATATTGCATGAAAATATTTCCCTTCAGCTGAGGCAAAAATGAATTTGGTAAGGCATCCATACCACCCGTTATCTCATAATATTTCGTCGTTGAAGTAAAAAAAATCATTTCACGCAATACTTCAATTAAAGACATTCCCATATAAGCTTCCATATCAAGAAGTACCCCGATCATATCAATTGCTCCGTCTGAATAGTAATAAGTCAAAAATGAACCGAGCGAATATGTTCGATACTTTTTTTCTATGATTGCCCAATTTTTATTAGGGTTCTTCTTAATAAAATTCAGAATCGGCTCTAATACTTCGAGCATTAAGTCCTCTGCTGTTTTCCCTTTTTCTTGCTCTTCAATCGGATAACGAAGTACACTCGGATTATTCTCAAACACGTTCAGTCTCGTTCGAATATTGTTCGTGTAAATAATATCTGAAGAAGTTTTATTTATAAAAAGATTTAACGTTAGTTTAAATTTCTGAATGTACGCTAAAGTTAAAGCATGTGTATCTGGAATACGCATAGGACCTGCGTTGAAATATAGTCCTGTACTAAATGGTTCACGAATTGTATACACCCTGCCGCCTATTCTTTTATTTGCTTCTAAAATTGTTACTTCATGCCCTGCCTCTTTTAATAAAGAGCCTGCCACTAATCCAGATATCCCTGCACCGACAATAGTAATTCGTCTCGGATTTTTTGTCTTAACAAGCCCCGCATGAATAATATGAAGCATTCTTTCCATTGTTAATGGGTTCGGCATCCTCATTTTCCCCTCTATATAAGGACTTCATTGCATTATATTCACAAAAAAGAATACCTATGTTTTATTTGCTATAAATTCCTCTATCTGAACGGATACATTTTTAATTACTTGAATATCTTTCATAAAATGTAATAAACTAGATTTGAAACTATAGAAGTAGGACCTATTTTGTTACATAATAAAATCAATGAAATAGCGAGGAACTTTCAAATGAAAAAAGGTATTAACCGTGTTGTATTAGTAGGAACAGGAGCAGTAGGATGTAGCTATGCTTACTGCATGATTAACCAAGCTGTTGCAGAAGAATTTGTTTTAGTTGATGTAAACGAGGCAAAAGCAGAAGGTGAAGCAATGGATTTAAGCCATGCGGTTCCTTTCGCGCCAGCACCAACAAAAGTTTGGAAAGGTAGTTATGAAGACTGTAAAGATGCAGATCTTGTTGTAATTACTGCTGGCTTGCCACAAAAACCAGGTGAAACACGTTTAGATTTAGTCGAAAAAAACGCAAAGATTTTCAAACAAATTGTTCGCAGCATTATGGATAGTGGCTTTGATGGTATTTTCTTAATTGCAACAAACCCTGTAGATATTTTAACTTACGTAACTTGGAAAGAATCTGGATTGCCGAAAGAACGCGTAATTGGTTCTGGTACAACTCTTGACTCAGCTCGTTTCCGATACATGTTAGGTGAGTACTTTAATATTGGACCTCATAACATTCACGCTTACATTATTGGTGAGCACGGTGATACTGAGCTTCCGGTTTGGAGTCACGTATCAGTTGGTATTCAAAAACTAGAAACAATTCTAGGAAAAGACAACACTCATAACCAAAAAGATTTAGATGAAATCTTTATAAACGTTCGTGATGCCGCTTATCATATTATTGAGCGCAAAGGTGCTACATACTACGGCATTGGCATGTCACTTTTACGTGTAACGAAGGCCATCTTGAACAATGAAAACAGCGTCTTAACTGTATCAGCATACCTTGAAGGTCAATACGGTCAACAAGATGTTTATATCGGAGTACCTGCTGTTTTAAATCGCGGTGGTGTTCGTGAAATTTTAGAAGTCGAATTAAGTGAAGATGAAGAATTAAAATTCGATCACTCTGTTCAAGTATTGAAAGAGACAATGGCTCCTGTTCTCTAGTCATAAATGCCGTTCAAAAAGCAATCCAAGTGCTATTGGATTGCTTTTTTGATTGAAACATTTTGTTGTTAACTCACAAACAGAATAGTAGTATTATCCATATTTCACGTATGATTCTTGGACATTTGTCTTACTCCTATAAGGGTAGTGCCACATGGCTATCAAGCTAAGACTGCATCACGAAATTTTCAGGAGAGCTTTTTTACTTTTTATAGGGGATCAATGTAGATTATTTAAAAATTTGTATACGAAATAAACCCTAATGGGTTTTGTCTTTTTTCAATTAAGCAGCTAGATCTTCAGATATGGTACAATTATAAACGACACCCAATATGTTTTTTTCTCATATCGATGAGATTTTCGCCCGTTTTGCTGTAGGAGGTTGAACAGGCGAAGTAGAACCTTTAATAGCTCTTTGGTGTCTTTCTGTATAGTTTGGAAAAGAAGAAGAAAATAATCTTTAATCATATATATGGTCTTATACTCACTCAGTTCTCGTTTCTTTTTCATAAGAAGTAATTGCCGCATTTGAAACATGATAGAAGAACAGAATAGAATGACAATCAATTGTCCATACAAATGACACTCCCGTCTTTCTGGGTTTATCTTTTTACACTGATAAATTTGAAAGAATGACTTCCACGTTTTAAATAAAATTTGTTGGGTAAAAGACTAGCGCGGTATCAATTTGGGGCCGTCTCCAGCCTCTCCCCATAAGAACTGCTCGTGAGGTTTTCCCTCAAGCAGCTCCCCCCATAAACTTCATCAAAAGGGTGTTGAAATGGAAACGGATACCCGAAAATACAACACCCCAGGGCGTGGATCAGAAGCATGGAAAAAGTTCTATAATCAGAGAAGCGCTGGAAAACGAGTAAATGCATACCTAAAAGAATTCTTTCAGTTAAAAAATATCCGATAACGATCTGGAAAACGAGCAAAAGTACATTTCGGTTTTGTGACGCTTGTTTATAATGCCTCAAAGTTAGCGGTAGATCGTATCAATCAGAAAATGAAAGAAATGAATCAAGCCGCTTCGCATTTTCAAAAAAACATACCCTGGAAATCCTGCCCATCCAACTGAGGAAAAGAAACCATTATGAAATTGATTCAAATAGAACAAGAGATAATAAAGCTACAAAATGTTTTTCCAAAAAACTTTACAGTCTTTTATGTTTCAAAACCTCTTGTTATCACAGTGGACAAGAACTCAAATTACAGAATTGAAGAAAGAGAAAAAGATGCCAACAGGCAGGTAAAATATTTAAATAACATTGTAGAACAAGATTATCGTTTTATTTAAAAAGAGTCCGTTCGATGTTAAGATTGAAATCCTTTTTTACAGCTAAATCTATTCTTTTGATAATAGAAGCGGTACATATGATGAAAAAGCAGTAACTTATTTTACGGAACAAGTCTATCCAAAATCAAGTAAAGTTCCTCCATCCATTATTTGGAGTCACTGTGTAAAACTTATACGAACCTTTTAAGGTCGTAACATATTTGTACGAAAAACCAAAATGTTTATGTTGTTCGTGGCTTGTTATTTCATTTTCACTTAATCTTTCGTTTAATTTTAAATTTTAATGCAAAACTAACTAAAACCCCCAGAATGAACGGTATTGAACAAATTAAGTACGTAACATTATGAGAATAGTAATATAATCCTATTAATATAACAATAACACTTATACGAGTTATTCTCATAAATACAAAAATACTTTTTTTATTTTTATTCATAACTAATTCACCCTAATCAATTTTATTCCCTTCCTCTATATACTATTTACATTTATCAACATATGTTTTGTTGACATATGCTTCTGAAATACAATTATTACAATGTTCTTTCAGATTACAACCTTCACAAATATCATTTCCAGGGCGTTTTAAATTAGAAAATAATACTGAGTTTCTTGTATATATGTTTACTTCTCTTGTTTAATATTTCCAATATTAACATTCATCATGGGACATGGGCTCACAATAAATTCTGGCGATACCTTGATTATCTTATACCCTGCACCACAATTGTAATCACTATCTGTAGAAATTTCCTCAAAACCACTTATTTTAAATCTCATTGTTTCATAACTTTCTTTTAAATACTGAATAAATTTATTAATATCAGAAAAACTAACACTTGTATGAAGGCTATTTTTTTCTGCTCTTCCTTGATAAGATACTCCTCCAATACGATGTAAATCTATCTGTTTTTCACTTAAAAATATACTAAGTTTTTCAATTCCCTTTAAATTCTGATCTACGATACAAGTTGCTACCACAACCGTCACGTTATTCATTTTAGCATAGTCTATTAACTTGATAGCATTTTCAAAGGCGTTTTCATTCCCTCTAATCCTGTTATGTGTTTCTGAAAAACCATCAACACTAATCTGAATTAATCCACCTACACTTGCTATTTTTTTCACGCAACGTTTGACTGTCTCATTTAAATAAAAACCGCTCGTAGTAATTTGTGTCCGGACTTTTTGTTCGTATAAATAATCAACGATGGCTTCAATATTTCGATAAGCAAAGGGCTCTCCACCCGTAAGCTGAAAACCTTGAACTCCTTGTTTTACCATTTTCTTCGCAGTTTTCATCAAAAGTTCAAAATCCATAGATGGTCCATTTCCAGCATTAACATAACAATGTTTACACTTCAACGGACATTTATGTGTCAATTCTAAAATCACAAGTTCTGGAACAAAATAATTCTTACTTCCCCTAACTTCAACAACTCTTCTATTTTTGGTTGAAGTAGTATTTAAAATTCCTCCTGTATTTAATTGTTCAATAAAAGACTCCACCATATTTTTTACTATATTTAATTCCTCATTGTAAAGAAGTGATAATTTTTTGATAATATCATTTTTTGTATTGGTACCATCACATAATTTAATAATACTAAAAGCACTATCATTTAATCCTACTTCTGTTCTAATATTATTAATAACCACAGATAACAATTTACCATCTGGTTGATATTTTAAATAGTTTTTTTCTACTAATGAGATGTATTCCATTTTAATTATTCCCTCCTTTATAATAAATTACTCAAACTTCATACATTAAAAAAACTCACCCAAATATTACCATTTTAAGGTTTGAGTTATTTTCAAAAGTATTATTTACATACAAAAAGCACCGCGTATGTAGCATGCGGAATTCTCCTAGAAAATACCTAAACTAGATGATACACCCTCTAGTATGATAAAACAAAACTACAACGATACGAAATTCCTTCAACAAATTGAAGATATACCTAATTATATCAATGTATATGTTTTTATTTTAATATACGGAATTTAAATAAATTATAAAAATAAGATACTAGAAATTATATTCTAGTATCTTATTTTCTAGTTTTTAACCAGCTACAATAGCAATTGCACCACAAATTGCAGTTAATCCAACTAGACCTTCAGTGAATCCAATAACTGCTAATTCAGGTTGTGCAACACAAACTCCTAAATCTGCTTTAAACATCATTGGTTTTTCCATAAGAATTCCTCCTTCAAATTTTTATATAAAACAATATATTGTTTTAATCAGATTAATTAAGAAAAAGTATAGTATCCATCAGCGGCTAAAATACCATTATTGTCAACATACTGATCCGATACTTGTTTAACATTATTAAAAAAATCAATAAGATTCAGAGACATTAGATTAGACTTATATCCCTCTGAACCTTCTTTTAGATAAAACACTACCTGTATATCAGCTGTAAGCCAATTTGTGTTCACAATTTCAATATCATAAATTGACTTTTTATTACTCACCTCTTTTAAAGAGGGATCTAAACTTATACAAATAATTTCATAAGCAGAATTATAAGCACCTAATTCTGTAACCTTTGTGTCGCCATTTATTGGAATATCTAACAATTTACTTTCCTCTGAAGTTGAAAATAAATTGATGATAAAACCATTGTTAATGCCGAAGCAAAAAACTATCTTACCTATTTACTTGCATCATTTGATGAAACACAAAAAATCATTACATCTGGAAACCTTGCTATCGACGCATTACTAAATCATACAATCGGGCAATGTTCACAAGGAAAAATTAGGCTAACAACAAAAATAAATATTTCATCAATAAAAGGGATTAATCACACAGATTTATGTATTATTCTAGGGAATGCTTTGGATAACGCTATAGAAGCATGTAAAAAGGTATTAGATATGAATAGACGATTTATACATATTCATATTTTCAGAAAAAAAGTATACCTCATTATTAAGATTACAAATTCTAGAGCCACAGAAAGATTCGTACATGAAAAGAAACTCTTCCATACAACCAAAGAGGATAAAATAAATCATGGTTTCGGCTTACAAAATATAAACAAAACTGTTCAGAAATACGATGGACATTTACATATAAAAACAACAGATAATACGTTTTACTTATCTATTATTATGAAGAATAGTTGATATATTGTGTCCAAAATCAGGAGTTAATCCAAAAACAGAAGAGCATCTTGATCCAGAAAATGATTCTGCAGATAATTATATAAAACTTTATAAAGAGGAAGAGGTAATGCTTTATTAAAAAACAACTCTTTTAAGATGTTCAAGTTTGTATTATACTCAAACCTGAAAAGTTCCATGAATTCTATGATTGTTAAACCAATGCTTGTAACCGCTTTATCGATTCTGTTATAAAACACAATTGATACTGATCAAACAGTCTAAACATCATGTTAAACTCCCTCTTATTTGACTTGCTCATAAGAGTATATAATTAGTTAAATGCTCCTTTTTGATCAACAAATGTTATTCAATTAATTGGACCGATTGTGGAATAACATAATGAACGTTTTTAAATAACCTGATTGCAAATGTAACAATTTTCACTAGTGTTGCATTAAAACACCTGATTAGAAAAAAATCAAAATCTTTAATAATTTCATTTTGTACATAAAAAAATCCATCATAATGGATAAAGTCAGGTGGTAACCTGTCTAAATTCACTAATAAAGGATACACGCATGGATAAACTTATAAAAAGAATATAGTTTTCCTCATAGACGGTACCCCTTATACTTTTAATTTACTTCTTTTCCATACTTGCAAAGTAATTGTTTTCATGATCAGCAAAATTAAATACTCTACCAGAAGGCATATTTACAATTTCGCCAACTGTGATTTTTTTATCTAAAAAGTCTTTATATAACTTATCGAGATTTTCCGTAAAAAACAACATTGAAGGTGTATTAAGATTTAATTCATGCTGCATTTTAGCAATTAATTCTTTATTATGTAAGATGATACTCGTTTCAGCTTCCTTTGTTGGAGCAATCTCAATCCATCTCAATCCTTGACCGCTATCTTCTTCAGTAATTAAGCTAAACCCGGCTTTTTCTGTCCAAAATCGTAAAGCCTCATCTTGACCCTTTACATATAACATAATTTGACCAACTTTATTAATCATCATCTACTCTTCCTTTCTTTTCATTTAGTTGTATTTATCGTACAAGAACATACATTCTTGTACGAGTGTTTTTATATGAAAAGAATTTTTAGTATTTCTATCGTTTACTCTGCTAAAAATTGTCCAGTTATGTTGGAAAATATACTTACAAGATGATTCATGCTCCTCCTTAGTCGATACTTTCATCGCAGCAGTAATAAGTATTTGGTGATAACCATGTCGATAAGCATCTTTCTTATAGGTGGATGGGCCGGGATGGGTGTTGGATTAATTGCTGTTTTTATTTTATGCGCTGTTATTTGGGCTTTGATTGCAAATTTATTCATTAAACTCCCTCCTCCTAAACAAAAGAAATAAAATAACAGGTGTTTTCCTTTAAAGGAGAACACTCGTTAAACACAATAACCTATTCTGTTCCAATATCCTTACGCGTTTCTTCAACATTATTTACTTCAAGTACATCTAGTAAAAAGATAAAGATGGGAATCCCAATAATAAGCCCCCATATACCAAGAAAATGCTCTGAGAAAATAAGAATCATAAATGTATAAAAGATTGGCAAATTCGTTTTTGCGGACATAAATTTTGGATTTAAGAAATAGCTTTCTAGAGCGTGAATCACTGTAATAAAAATTAATATGTATGCGACATAGGCGATTCCACCGACGTTATAAGCAATAATACAAAGTGGAACTAGAGAAATAAATACACCAGCAACAGGTATTAAACCGAGTAAAAATATCATAACCGCTAATACAAGGAGCTGAGGAAATCCTAAAGAAACAAGCGCAATAACAGTAAGAACGCAATTTACCACTGCAATTAAAAACTGTGCTTCAATTACTTTTCCGAACGATCTTGCAAACCTTTCACCGAAATATGCAATTTCCTCATAAAAGATCTTCAATTTACTCTCTTTAAATTTAGAGGTAAATGAAATAATCCTCTCTTTTTCTAATAAGAAGAATAAACTTAAAATAAGAGAAAATAAAATTTGCATACTTACCTTTCCAATATTAGCCACAGATTGATAAATTACATCTACACCTTGTTCAATATATTTCGATACTTCCATTTGATTAATGGTAGAAAGCACATATCTTATCATTTCATTATCTGGTGGGTTTTGAAAAAACAATTTAAATTGATGGATCAATTGTGAAATTTGTACCGTTAATACAGGCAAATATTTATATAATGTGGTTATAATAACAGTCACTAATATAATATATAAACAAGCGATAACCAATTTCCTATTTATCTTTAGCTTTTTCGAAATAAACCTTTGAAATCGATCCATTAAAAATGTCAAAATAAAAGTGATTAATATTAAATTAATCATGCTTTTTAATCCATATAACACAAGTGCTAATATTATTAAAACGAGAAATCGTTGAAACCCTCTACTTCGAAAGAAATTTTTCACTTCATTCATTAAAAACCTCCCCCTTCGCTAAATGGCAATTCAGTGTAATTAGGAGCAAATTGAACATTCATCAATTACTATAGTAATACATTTTATGAACTCTTATAGACAATCTTTCTTATTAATTGAAAAGAATCCTCTTTTTCTTTCGGATTGTCGGATTTTTCATTTCATCTCTTTTCTAAAAATTCCTTTATTCACTCCAACTTTATATGTAACTCCCCCGTTCTATTATATTTCATACCTTGGAGGGTGTACGTCCTATTTTCTTCTAAACAAGTTCTCTTATCCCCTCTAGATTTTTGGAGATTGTCTATTTTTAGATTGCTGTTCATACGCATATCCAATGTTGAAGAGTTCTTTTTCACCAAAGGGCTTGCCAACAAACACTACCCCTACCGGTTGACCATCAGAATCATATCCTGCCGGTACAGCTAATTCTGGATATCCAGCCACCGCTGAAAGAAGAACTTCATCGTTGTTAATCATGACAAGGGCATCTAAACCTTTTCCTTCTAAGTATCTATCTAGTTCTTTCTTGGCATTTTCCTGACTCGTTTGAGCTATTTTTTCAAACTCTTCTTTTGTTATAGTGGATTCCTCAGCGCCTTTTATTAAAGTTTGTCCATATTTCATTCGCCTTTTACCATCTTTTTCATTAAATGCTATTATTTCCTTCAATGACTTTACAGGCACATTTTTTTGCTTAGCAAGATAATTGTTTAAATTATGCTTAAAATCATATTCTAATATTGGTAAATTATCTACACCATCATGATTTAACTGAATTTCCTCCGTTAATATTGCCCCTGCATCTTGAAGGTCTCTCCTAATCTTTTCTGCTACAGCTTTTCTAGTTTCATCTTGTTGATTCACAGAAAACAGAACACCTATCTTTTTCCCTTTTAATCCATCTATCGATAAATCTTTCGTATAATCAATTCTTTCTTTATCCTTCATTTTTTCTGTTATAGTATCTTTCTCATCATAACCTATCATTGTATGTAATAACGTCGCTGTATCTTTTACAGTTCTAGCCATCGGTCCTGCTGTATCAAGCGTTTCAGCTAGTGGAATAATTCCGATTCTACTGACGAGTCCTAAAGTTGGACGCAATCCAACTATCGATTGCTGAACTGCTGGAGCAACAATAGACCCGGTTGTTTCTGTACCAATTGCAAGCGGTGCGAAATCTGCTGCTACTGCTGTAGCAGACCCTGAACTTGATCCTGCTGTATCGAACTTTAGCGGTCCATACGGGTTTACATTTTGCCCTTTTTTCCCACTGTAACCACTCGGCATTGTAAAAGATAAGTAATTCGCCCATTCTGACATATTTGCTTTCCCTAAAACAAATGCGCCTTCTTCTTTTAATTTTTTCACAACACTGGCATCTTCATCTGCGATCCAATCTTTCAATACATAAGTTCCTGCACTTGTTGGCATAACATTTGCTGTTTGTACATTATCTTTTACAATGACAGGAATTCCATATAAGTTCGATTTCTTATTCAACGCTCGCTCTTTATCCAAATTTCGTGCCTCTTCCATTGCTTGAGGGTTAACCTCTGTAACGGCGTTTAATGTAATTCCATTTTGATCATGTTCCTTTATGCGAAGAAGATAAACACTTGTTAATTCTTCATAGGAGAGTTTATGTTCATCTACCATGTTTTGAATTTCATCCACAGTTGCATTCACAACTTCTTTTTCTTTTTTCTTTACGTAGTCTATATCTATTCCTTTAAGCTGATTATGTATTGGTGCTAACACCCGTTCTTTATCATACACAATTCGTTCTGGTTCTTTAGGAAAATAAGTGTTATAGACATAATACCCTCCTACACATGCTAATAGGACGATTCCTCCAACGATAGACAACGTTATCTTTATCCATTTCCTCATGCTGTTTCCTCCTCTACAAGTTGCACAGTATATTTTCATATCGAAAAAAGAGAGTTATATTCTACTTAACTCTCCCTAAACAAAATGCTAAATGATAATCTAGACTATTTCAATCCGATCATTTCTTTTTTTGTATTTGCTTTGCTAATAATTCCTTCACTTGATTATACGTTAACCCTGAATTTCTATTTAAACGCTTCACTTCCTCAACATCAGTACCTACCACTGTATATTTTTTCTCTTCACTCATAGTTTCACTTCCCTTTTCACCGAATTATTTTTTATATTTCTTCCCTAAATGCACATAAATTAACACAAATACCAAAAAAGAAGCTGTTTCTAAAGCACAGCTTCCTTCTCATTACGTATTGTATTTCTTAATAAAATTTCACTACATCTTCAGTAGGTAAAAATGTTCTTTCTCCTGGCTGTTCATTTGGTTGACCAAATGGCATTTGTCCTACTAAGCTCCACTCTGCTGGAATGTTCCAAGTTTCTTTCACTTCAACATCTACGATTGGATTGTAATGTTGTAATGATGCTCCGATTCCTTCAGCAGATAATAGCATCCATACAGTATGTTGTAACATTGCATTTCCTTGATGAGACCAGAATGGGAACTGATCTTTATATAACGGTGCATTTTCTTGCATTTTTTCTACTGTTGCTTGATTTTCAAAGAATAGTACTGTTCCTACACCTTCACGGAAACCTTTTAATCTTTCTACTGTTGCTTCGAAGTTTTCTGCTGGCACGCGAGCTCTAAGCGTTTCTTTTACAATATCCCAAAACTTTTCGTGCTCTGCATCCATTAATACGACCATACGGCCACTTTGCATATTGAAAGATGTTGGTGCATGTAAAGCTGTTTTTAAAACTTCTTCAATTCTTTCTTTTGTAATTGTAGCATTTTTTGTTACTTTACGAATTGAACGACGGTTCATAATTGCTTCTTTTAAATTTGTTGTAGTTGCTGACATGATAATTCCTCCAAATATATGTTTTAGTATTTATTTAAACAAATCAATTTGATTCTTTAATGACAGATGGATTAGCAATATCCATCCGTATTACATTGCATACCTTCAAATGAATTTGTTTTATCCTTTTCGATTTCCTTATCAATTACTCGTTCTAACGTTTCTTTACTAGCAAGGCCTTGAATGACTTCATCTCCAATCATTACAGTTGGGACAGCCATAATATTCGCTTCATCATATGCATGTTGAATCGCTTCTTGATGTTTTTCTTTGTACTTACGAGTTACTAAAGCATCTTTAAATTCAGCTTCAGGAAGCCCTACTTCTACGGCTAATTTCGTTAATACATCAATATCTTCAATGTTTTGCTCTTCTTGGAAAAACGCAGTAAATACTCGGTGATGATACTCATTTCCAAGTCCACGCTCCTTCGCAAATTGGCATCCTTCAAAAGCTAAATGTGTATATGGATGCGGAGAAACACGTGGCAGACGCATTTCAACTCCTAATTTTTTTGCAGTAGGAAGAATGAAAGAATCCCATGAACCTAACTTATCTGGTTCGTTCCAAGGATCTATTTTAGAATATGGACTTGGACGCAATTCAAATGGCATCCATTCGATTTCTATATCTTTCTCCTTCGCTACTTCATCTAATGGACCTTTTGCTAAAAAGCAAAACGGACATATAAAATCTGAGTATACTTTCATTTTCACAGTCATATTATTTGCACCTTACCTTCTTTTTGTTTTCAGTTGTAACTAATTCGGTTACAATTTTAAGAAAAAAATATGCATTCTCTTTTAGAGACTTGCAATTATCATTTTATGCATTCATTTTTTGTTGTAAAGATTCAAATAACTGCCCCATCGTAATATTTCTCAAAACCTCTTCCATCGCCGATTGCGCCTGAACTAAAATAACCTCTAAAACTGCTTGAATATTCGCCCCGATTGGACAGTCTGGATTCGGTTTCTCGTGAATGTGAAACAATTTATCTTCCTCAACTACATTCACAGCCTGATACACATCTAATAATGTGATTTCATTTAAATCTTTTAATAACCCTGCGCCGCCTGGACCGCGTTTGACATAAACAAACTCGGATTGTTTCAAGTAGGACGTTATTTTTCGAATTACAACCGGATTTGTATTTACACTTTCAGCCATATATTCCGAAGTACAAACTGAAGATGGATTGTTTTTCAAAATAGATAAAATATGAACAGCTATAGAAAAGCGGCTACTAATTTTCATTGTGATCACCACCCGATGTAATCATTATAGTTACAACAAAAGAATAAGTCAATCCTTTTTATAGATTTTTTTTTAAGCAAAATAAAAAGGTGTCTCATTGCGATATATGAGACACCCGTTCTTATTCTGCAAACAACTCTTGAAACTCTTCAATAAATAACTGAACAGCGAGTGAAGATTCCTTTAATGAAGGAACAGCTAAAGCAATCTCTCTCCACACTTGCGGCTCCAATTCTCGCGTTTGCACGTTCTTTGGTAAATTCGTCAAAGATAATTCAGCTAATATCGCCAGGCCCAATCCTTCTTGAATCATGTTTAAAGATGTTGTAACAGTCGAAACTGCATACTCAACCCGAAGTGGTACGTTTGCCTGCTTAAACATATCAATAATTGGAGGTTCATACCCTCCCTTAAATAAAATAATTGGTTCATTCTCTAAATCACTTATTGTAATAGATTTCTTCTTACAAAGAGGATGATCCTCTCTTAAGACAACGACCATTTTCCCCTTCGTTAATGGTACAATCTCCATCTCTTTATTAGGCAAAATAACAATCCCAACATCAATTACACGTGATAATAACCAATCTTCTACTTCTTTAAGCGCTCCCTCACAAAGAACTACTTCTAAATTCGGATACTTTTCACGAAAGATATTAATCATTTTAGGTAAGAAATAGGCTGAAGCACTCGGAAAACTCCCAATTCGAATCGTTCCAATTTCATGCCCCTTCTCCATTGCAACTTCCTGCTCTATCTTCTCTATACCATTTATAACTTCTCTAATATGTACAAGAATTCGTTCTCCCACGTCTGTAAGGATTAGCCCTTTTCTTTTGTCACGTATGATAAGGGTAACACCCAATTCTGATTCGATACTTGCAACCGCATGACTTACAGCTGGTTGTGTCATATTGAGTATTTGAGCAGCCTTCGTAAAACTTCCTAATTCAACTGTTTTAATTAAAACTTGAAGTTGTGTGATGGTCATAACTAATTACTTATACTCCTTATAAAAAAGATTCATTTTATTTATCATAATCGATATCATATCATAGTGAAATGGAATACAACAAGGAGGGTCTTACAGTGACACAACTTTCTCGAACTAAAGCGACCATAATCCTCTCCTTTCTCGTTCTTATGTGGGGGATTAATTGGCCTTTATCTAAATTCGCTCTGCATTACACACCACCTGTACTTTTTGCAGGGATTAGAACATTAATAGGAGGATTCATTTTACTTATTTTCGCATTACCTAAATATAAAGAATTACATTTAAAAGAAACTTGGCATTTATACATTATTTCTTCTTTACTTAACATCATCATATTTTATGGATTACAAACTGTAGGTCTTCAATATATGCCTGCTGGATTATTTTCCGCTATTGTTTTTCTACAACCCGTTTTACTCGGTATTTTCTCTTGGATTTGGCTTGAAGAATCCATGTATGGCTTGAAAATTTTCGGTCTTATTCTTGGATTTGTAGGCGTAGCGGTTATTAGCTCTAGTAGCTTAACTGGACATATTTCTATCGTTGGTATTCTTCTCGCTTTAGGCTGTGCGATCGGATGGGCACTCGGCACAGTATTCATTAAGAAAACTGGAAATCGCGTCAACGCCATTTGGATGGTAACACTTCAGCTTCTTATTGGTGGCTTATGCTTAATCGGATTCGGTTCAGAGTTTGAAAGCTGGTCTAGCATCGCTTGGAGCATACCTTTTGTAAGTGTACTACTATTTATTTCATTCTTTGTTATTGCAATGGGCTGGCTCGCTTACTTCACACTTGTCGGAGCTGGGGAAGCAAGTAAAGTTGGAGCTTATACGTTCCTTATCCCCCTTATCGCCATTATTGTTAGTTCTATTTTCTTACATGAGGCCATTACAATTAGCTTATTCATCGGACTTTTATTTATTGTCGTAAGCATTTGTTTTGTAAATATAAAACCGAAAGCACTGGCTGTAAGGCAACAAGTTGAACTTAAATAAACAGACGTAAGAAAGAGCCTACTGTTTGTAGGCTCTTTCTTACATCTTATTTTTTACGACGCACTACAAAAATACATGTCCCCACTGACGAAACAATCGCTAAAATAGATAAAATAATTGCTACTGTTTGCATATTGCTTGTACCTTCATTCGTTTTCACACTAGATACTTCTCCATGTTCTCCTGTTAATGATGTACCTTTTGTAATCGTAGTAAGTGAATGAGGTTTCTCTGCTTTCTCATCGCCTGTCCATTCAACAATCTCTCCATTTTTATATTGTTGATATGCATCCCATGCTATTTTTTGCTCTTTATCTGGATTTTTAGCAACGAAAGTAAATTGCTGAAACTGACCAGGTAAAATTCCTTCGCCAGCTGCTTCCCATATAACAGATTTAACTTTCCCGGCTGCATCTTTTTGTTCGTCAACTTTCCATCCTGGTACTGGTTCATACTGTTGAAATTCGACTCCCGTCGGTATTTTCAGTGTAACTTTTGTTGTTGCCATATTCTTTTCAACAGGTACCTTTATTATGTAAGTCTCCCAAGAACTAACGCCAGAAGTTGTTGGTTTTACAGTTACGTGAGCACTAACCGGTAACGAAAAAAGACTCATTGCAATTATTGTTGCTATCATTGTTGTTCCCAATTTTTTTATGCGTTTCATTTTCTTATAACTCCTTTTTGATTATCTATAAGTAGCAGTTCCTAGCGGCCACCCACGATAAATTTAAAGTCTATATCAAAGCTATCAAGAGACTTTGTTAATCCATGAACATGTATATTCCAGTTACCTGTCATATTAATATACATCCCTTCCGCTTCATATTCTCCTGGTGAAACTGCCGAAACTTTAAATGATCCTTTCCCCATATTCATATCTAATGATTGAGTGGTCAGCACAATTTGTTCCATGTTGGTAACAGGCTGTCCATCCTCATCCTTTACATTAATATGGAATATATTTTGTCCCACCTTATTAGGACTTACATGTAGAGTAAGTTCATATCCATTATCTAGTTGTTTACTTTCTGTAAAAGGTCCAGTAGGAGGCATCGGCGGTGTTTGTACATTTGTCATAAAGGCTACGATTATGAAAACGATAATCCCAACGACAAACCCTACTTTCACCGTTACCCCTAACTTTTTCTGAGCTCTCATTCTCCCTTTCACATAATGAAGAATTCCCAATATCCCCATACAAACGAATAAAAGCATCTTTATTAATAAGGCCAATCCATACTTCGTATCAAATAACGAATGGATTGTCGGAATAAAAAATGTACTATTAAAAAGACCTGTGATTAATATCACAATGACAGCACCTATTGCCCATGGTGAAAAACGCCTAATTGCATCCCAATACATAGTCCACTTGTCATCCTCTTTACGTAAAAGAAGAATAATCGATGAAAGCCCGCCAATCCATAGTGAAGCTGCAAATAAATGTAGAAAATCCATAACGACAGCAATATCTTTATACTTTAAACCATATGCGTGGCTATTTATGGCTTTCATTATAAGTAAACCAATAAACAATACCATTGGAATTGTCCATACTTTAAAAGATGAAAGTTTTTCACGCCTCATCGCAAAATATGTAACAATCATGAGTGTACTAATCAGTGCAATTTGAGTTATCCATACATAACCAAAAACAGATAGCTGTAATGTTTCTTTTAATAATAAAGGATCGAACGCTTCTAGCCATGAAACATCAGCATTCATTTTCGCTTGCAATGGTAGATTGAATAGTAAACTAATGAATATACCAAATAATGATATCCATATTATTTTCTTACTCCTCGACTGAACTTGACTTGCACTTCCTTTATTAATGATAAGATTAAAAAATAGAACACCTATAAATAGAGAAAAACTTGTATATAAAATTCCGCGTTCCACAATCATATCGATTTGAGGAACATAGCCCATCTCTTTTACTTGTATTTCGTCTGTTCCCGCTTCTGCTGACCCAATACAGAATGGAATAACTCCTTGAATTGGATGTCCATCAGCTGAAATAGCTTTCCACTGAATAGAATACAGACCATTTTTGAGATTCTCTTTCAACCCAGCTTCTAATAATTTTTTATTACTTTTATCTATGTGAGCATCTTTTAAATCTACTCTTTTACCTGAGGTATCTCTTACAAACAATGTATTAAAACTTGAAACTTGTATGTCCTCATCAAATTCAATTTTCACAACAGATGGTGCTTTCTTTAACGTTTCATTTTCAGTAGGGTTTGATTTCACAACATACGCATGAGCAGATGCGCTTTTTGGTATCAATATGATACACACACACGCTATTAGCAACCATGCCCCTAACCTTCTCATTACTTTCACACTCATTTCACTTCTTTCTTTTCATCACTATACTTTGATTACATATACTACCTAAACTTTATTCTCCCTTTAAGAATTTAACCTCATTAAATACAAGACACCCTATAGCATGATACTCCAGCTACCTCTTACTTTTAAACTTACAATACATTAGTAACTACTGACAAAATTACAACTTACATTTTTAAAGCTGATTATCATTATAGCATAAAATATATTCCAATAATTTTTTAAAGGAGAAAAGATATCGTGAATCATTTGTGAAAAAAATGTGAAATCCATTCTCATACAGTACAATGACTAATGTAAAAAAGGTGTTACGCTAATACGTAACACCCTTTTCTCGAGATTAATATCCCTTTATTTTTCTTCTGGATAATCGCAATACTCAATAATCGTCCCTTCTGTATCTGCTGGGTTAAGGTAAATTAACCTTCTACCATGCTTATTCATACGAAGTGTATGCTCTAACGTTCGAATTCCTTGACGTTCTAGCTCTTCTAAAGCTTGATCTAAATCATCTACACGATACGCAACGTGATGGACACCTTTACCTTTTTGCTTTATAAATCGTGCTATTGGAGATGTTGTATTATTCGTCGGCGCAAGTAATTCAATTCTATCACCATCTACTTCAAGAATGGCTACTTCACTTTCTACACCTGGTGCCTCACTTACGTATCGATCTATTAAAGTTCCTAATAAAATTTTTTCATAAAAACGTATCGTACTATCTATATCACGAACTGCGATACCTATATGATCAATTGTTTTTTTCATTTTATTTCCCCTACTATGTTTAGTTTTTTCTATCCTTATCAATAGTAACAAAAAAAGTTATAGAAACAAGTTCTATAACTTTTTCAATTAACCTATTTTCTTATTTGCTCTAGCTGCTGGTTGAACTTGATTTTTCACTTTTAAAACGCTAATACCATACCCGATAAATCCACCAATAATCGCTGGGAAGATCCACCCTAAACCCACTTCCTGCATCGGAAGGAATTTAGTGAACACTCGGCTTACTACTTCAATGTTAACTCCAGCTGCATTTAATCCATCAAATAAGCTGATGATAAATGTTACGATTAAGCTCACTTGATAAACTTCAGCTCTTCCTTTGAATAATGAATGGAAGAATGTTAAGAAAATCAACACGATTGCTAGTGGATAAATTGCTGTTAATACTGGAACAGAAACTGCGATTAATTGTGTTAATCCAACATTTGCAACAATAGCACTAAACACACATAGCGTGATTGCAATTACTTTGTAAGGAACTTGTGGGAATAACTTATGGAAAAATGAAGAACATGCTGATACAAGTCCAACGCTAGTTGTTAAACAAGCAACGGTAATCATTAATCCTAATAATACTCCGCCATATGATCCGAAATAGTAATTAGAAACTTTCGCTAATACTTCTCCGCCATTCTCTAAATGCCCAAGCTTCGCAACACTTGAAGCTCCCATATAAGAAAGTGCTGTATAAATAATTGCTAAGATAGATGCTGCGATGATTGTCGCTTTTGCACAAACGACCATAATTTGTTTGTTCGTTTTCGCACCTTTTTCTTTAATTGCATTAATGATGATGATCCCGAATACGAACGATGCGAGCGTATCCATTGTTAAGTATCCTTCTTGGAACCCTTTGAAGAAGGCATTTGATGTATAAGCTTCAACTGGCGCTTGCATATCTCCAATCGGATGAATAAAAGCAACGATTACTAAAATACCAATGAATGTTAATTTAATTGGCGTTAATATTTTTCCAACAATATCGACAATTTTCGCGGGATTTAGCGAAAAAAAACAAGTAATGCTAAAGAATATAATTGTAAAAAGAATTAAAGGTGTAGAACCTAATCCTTCTGGCATAAAAGGCTTAAGACCAATTTCATAAGACACGTTCCCTGTTCTTGGTATTGCAAATAAAGGACCGATCGCTAAGTATAAAACTGTTGTAAACACAATCCCGAATACCGGGTGAGCGCGACTTGCTAATGACTGTAAATCGTCTTTACCTGAAATCCCAAATGCTAATACACCAAGTAACGGTAACCCTACTCCTGTAACTAAAAATCCAGCGTTAGCAATCCAAACATTCTCACCTGCCGATTGACCAAGCATAGCCGGGAAAATTAAATTTCCTGCTCCAAAAAATAATGCAAATAACATTAATCCAATAACTACTATGAACGAAAATGGTACTTTATTCGCCATAATATAACCCCCATTCAAAATCACTTATCTTATTTCCAATTTTAACTAATTGAATTTTCTGAATATTTAATTTAAGTATCAACTATTCTTGAACTCATTATAGTTTGATATATAATATTTTGCAATACTATTTTCAAACTTTTCTTTTATTTTATAAATATACATTTTTTAACATGGAAAATAGACTAAAAAACCAACATGGTCATCCATGTTGGTTTTTCTATTTACTGTTATAAATTAAAATTTCGCAGCTACTTTTTTAACATTTTCTAAACCTTCTTCAATAATTTGCTGCGAGCGATCTGGATATTGATTATGTCCTTCAATTACTACTGTCTCTGGATTTGTAATTCCCCAGAATCCAAGAACATTTGTAACGTAGTTAACAGCCATTTCCATAGGAGCCATTTGTTCAGAAGAGTAATCTGAACCGCGAGCACCTAATACCGCCACTTTTTTGCCACCAGCTAAACCTTCTGGACCATTTGCTGTATATTTGAATGTTTTACCAGCTTGAGAAAGGTAAGAGATATATGTGATTAACGGTGCTGGTACTGTAAAGTTCCACAACGGAAATGCAAATACAACTTTTTCAGCCTCTAAAAACTGATTTAAATATTGATCGACTGTAGCAACAGCCTTTTCTTCCTCTGCTGTTAATTCTAGCCCTTGGCTACGCTTATATCCACCTGTAATAGCGATATTCCCGTAGTATGGAAGGTCTAATTCAAATAAATCTAACTCAGCAATTTCTGTATTAGGATTTGCTTCCTTATAAGTACTTACAAATGTTTCATACATTTTTGAACTAATTGCTTGTTCTGCAGGACGATCGTTTGCTTTAATAAATAGTACTTTTGACATTGTTTTATTCTCCTCTACTCTTTCATTTTCTTGTTTCTTTCCAAATAATGAGCTAAATAACCCCATTCTCTTCACCTATACTTTCTTTTCATATTCATTATTTATCAATTTTAAAAAGCTTATTCTGCGAAAAATTGCGCCAACCTTAACTAAATTTCTTTTGTTGCATCGCATTCGATATGTTTTGGAAAAGAGCAATCCTCGATAATAACTTTTTATTATTTAATTACTTTATGTAAGTTATTATATTAAAGTTACTTACTTTAGTCAAGTGACTTTAATAAAAAATATAAAAAACCTTCAAATTAAAAAGACCTATAAAAGTAGGTCTTGATAAATTTTAATACTATATTAAATTATGTTTCTATTAAAAACCTTCACTTCTCCTAACCTGTATGGAGGTTTCAATAATCATATCCAATAGCTTGCCATAGGTGATTCCCGCCGCATGAGCGCTTTTTGGCAGTAAGCTATTTTTTGTCATCCCCGGCAATGTATTAACCTCCATGACATATGGGGTTCCATCCTTTACAATCATATCAATTCTGGCATAAACACTGCATTTTAATACTTTATAGCATGCCATTGCAGCCTCGGAGACACGTTCATGTATTGCAACAGGAAGTTCTACAACTTCTTCAATCGTAGTGGCATTATCGTATTTCGCATTATAGTCAAAAAACTCAGCCGTATGTTGAATCGAAATAATTGGTAAAAGCTTTCCGTCAAAAATAGAACACGTAACTTCTTCGCCCTTTATATACTTTTCAATAACTATTTCAGAATCCCACTCGAATACATCCACAAGTGAGGATAATAAAGAATCCTTATCGTATACTATTTTTACTCCCACACTGGAACCACCCGAATTTGGTTTTACCACTAACGGATATCCCATTTTTTCTAATTCATCCAACTGAAGCTCTTCCATATTCGAAAGATGAATCCAATCCGGTGTTTGAATGCCTTCATAACGAATAATTTTTTTCGAAATGTTTTTATCCATACTCATACCGCTTGATAGCATGCCACTTCCGGTATATGGAACGCCGAGGGTTTCCAGTGTACCTTGAATCGTGCCATCCTCCCCGTATTTTCCATGAAGCGCTAACAAAGCAATATCAAGATTTCTTGCCTTTTCAACAAGCTCTTTTTTATCATTTAGTTTAATAGGCACAACCTCATACTTACTCTTATCCAAATGTGCGATCATTTCTTCCCCTGTCATAAGGGACACTTGTTTTTCGGAGGACACTCCTCCCATAATAACGCCTACTCTCATTTTTCCAACTCCCAATTTTCGTTTTTCAAGGTATCACCAATTATCCTAATTCCATGGACAATATCTTCTTCTTTTAACCGGGAAAACCCTAAGCGAAACGTATTACTTCCCCCTCCACCCGTAAAAAAAACATCCCCAGGAGAAAAAACAACTCCCTTTTGATAGCATTTTTTCAAAAGTGTACGCGAATTTATTTCTTTTTCTAACTCTATAAAAAGATGAAGTCCGCCATCCCCAGTCATTCTTTTAAAAGGAATGTGCTGATTGCATGCCTGAATGGCTAATTCATATTTTTTCTTATATACTGACTTAGCCTTTTTTAAATATTTTTCAAAATACCCCTCGTGTAAATATTGAAAAAGAACAGCTTGATCTAACGTAGATGTGTGGATAGTCCTTGCTCTTTTCATACTTTCTAGATAGTGAATCAATTCCTTATCTGCTAAAATCCATCCTACGCGTAAACCAGGGAAGAGAACCTTTGAAAAGCTACTAATATAGATCACATTGTTACCAGCTCCGGCAAAAGTCAATAATGGTGCTAAATGCGAACCTGAATAGCGTAATTCCTCGTTAAATCCATCCTCCACAATAGGAATCTTATATTTTGAAAATAATCTCATAATATCAGTTCTTTTTTCAGATGATGTAACAATCCCAGTCGGATTATGATAAGAGGGTATTAAATATGCAAAATCAAAATCCGTTTCAGATAAACTTTGCTCGACTTTGCGAATATCGATGCCGTCATCTTCCATATTTATTCCGTGAACTTCAAGTCCATGTAATCGAAAAAGCTTCAATGCGGCATGATGGGTAGGATTTTCGCAAATAATACGTCCGGATTTTTTAGCTAAGGAAGACAATAAAATATCTAGACCCTCGGTGAAGCCATTAGTGATAAGAATATCCTTATTAGAAATATCTACTCCTTTCATTTCCATATAGTGAAGAAGATAATCAATTAGGGGTTTATACCCTTTTGCATATCCGTAGTTCAAAACGATATCTCCTTCAATAGACATCCGGGTCAAAAAAGCCCTTTTAAAATTTTCGACATCAAAAAGCTTTTCGTCTGGTGCAATGCTATTGAATGAAATCATGCCTTTTTCCCAACGAACACCGTGCTTCATTAAATCTAATTCATCAGCTAGCAAGCTAAATTCATTAAGCTTTTCTTTCCATTTTAGTTCGACCGATGGAGTTTTGGATGTTTCGACTTTCCCTACAAAATTTCCTTTTCCCTTTATTGCATATATTAAACCTTCTTGTTCTAAATCCGCGTAAGCAGTGAGAACGGTCGTTCTGCTGACCGATAATAATTTACTAAGTTCTCGGGTAGATGGGAGCTTCTGTTGCTCCAACAGGTGTCCTTTCATAATCATTTTTTTCAAATGATCCTTTAATTGAATATAAACAGGACGATCATCCATAAGCTTAAAATCATTAAACACTTCCTTGCCCCCTTGCTATCATTTTTGCATAACTATATCTCTCCGAAAAGGTCCACCACATATGTATTTTCTTTAACCAGCGGTATGGTTTTAGGTACCATTCATACAACTTTGATATCAATAACGTGGTAAGTTTAAATTCCCTTCACCCTCTTATCCAATAATAATTAAGGTTCTGTTGCAATATGCTATATATCCAAACTACAAAAAAGTCTGGTTAAAACCTATTTAGAATCCTATAATCAAAAAGAAGCAAAACAGTACAACTTTATTTCAAACTTACAACATTTCTAAATAGAAAGGATTTATTCATGAGTACTTTAGAAAAAATTCAAACATTTATCATTCTTCTAGCAGTCGCCTTCGGCATTATATTAGGTCAATTCAATATGATTCATATGTATTCAGAAAAATTGATTGTTCCCTTCTTATTTTTAATGCTTTACGGATTATTTCTCAGCATTCCATTAAAAGATATAAAAAATGGATTTCGTAATTTGAAATTTGCAGGAACAAGCCTAGGTATTAACTTTATATGGACACCACTGCTCGCTTGGGGATTAGGTGCGTTATTTCTTTCAGATTATCCAGCACTTTGGATTGGATTTATTATGTTAATGGTTACTCCATGTACAGACTGGTATTTAATTTTCACGGAGATTGCGAAAGGTAACGTAGCTCTATCTACATCC
This sequence comes from Bacillus clarus, assembly GCF_000746925.1. Taxonomy (GTDB): domain Bacteria; phylum Bacillota; class Bacilli; order Bacillales; family Bacillaceae_G; genus Bacillus_A; species Bacillus_A clarus. The sequence goes on along the minus strand of NZ_JMQC01000008.1, from coordinate 4,097,731 downwards.
ATTCTACCTGTAAATTTAATTTTACAAGTATTATTGCTTCCTGTTTATTTATTTTTATTTGCAGGTGTAATGAAGGCTATTGAAGTTTCCGTTTTATTAGAGAGCATCGTTATCGTACTTGTCTTACCATTTTTGCTAGCACACGGCACAAAATTCATTATGAATAAAATGAAAAAGACTGATGCATTAGAGAATAAGCTCATTCCATTTTTCAGTTCTGCTCAAATTGTATTTTTAAGCTTAGCAATACTAGCGATGTTTGCATCACAAGGTAAGTATTTATTAAAAAATATGAATGTTGTTCTATTATTACTTATCCCTGTATTACTATTCTTCATCGTTAACTTTATACTTGGGCAATTTGTAGGACGTATTATGCATTTATCTTATGAAGATACAGTAAGCCTTAGCTTAACAACATTAGCTAGAAATTCGCCTGTCGCTCTTGCAATTGCTGTAACAGCTTTTCCGAATGAACCTCTTATCGCACTCGCATTAGTAATTGGACCATTAATTGAACTTCCTGTACTTGCGAGTGTTTCGCAAGTATTGTTACTTATCAAGAAAAAACAGCGAGTGGCGGAAGTATAACATATATTTACAAATAGAAAAGTTCTTTGCTAATTTTTTTTCGTTTTTAGAGACATTAATTTCATGTTTGATGGACATGAAGGCCCCCCACATCGACATCAAACATGAAATTAATATGCTAAACGATGTTTCACTTACATGCAGGAATTATACATTTACCAAATAACCCCAAAGACGAAGGCACTTTATGATGTTCTAATCCACCAAAATTCATTACTGCCATAAAATTCGTAACCCCTATTTTTCTGTAGGATTGAATTTGTTTGATAACGTCATCAGGACTTCCTACGAGATATTCGTCCCATTCGGAGTACTCATAAATAATTGATAATGACAATAACATCTAACACGCCTTCACCCCTCACACCTATTTTTCATATGTTTTCGTTTATTATGACATTCCCTTTTACACATCAAGGCGATTTTATCCAAAATTTCATGAAATACATTATGTAAGAATCCTATTGCTCCTTATCTCTTCAAAACTAAAAATAGAATAAAATATATTTTTTTCAGACTTTTTTTAAATTATTTTGACACACATATTAGTCAGTGCTAATATGAATGCTAAATAAACATATTAGTAATGACTAATACGATTGGAGTGAATACAATTGTGCAATCCAAATGATTTAGATATAAAAGCCAAATTTATTCGAGGATTTGCTGATAAAACAAGGCTTCAGATTCTTCAATGTATGATGGATGGCGAAAAAACGGTATCTGAAATTGTAGAAATTATCAAAGGAAACCAATCAAATACCTCCCAACACCTGAACTGTTTGAAGGGATGTGGCATTATTCTTGGAAGACAAGAGGGAAAGTACGTTTACTATTCTTTACGAAATGCACAAATTAAACAATTACTCACAATGTTTGATGTTGTATTTCATGAAGTACAGAACGAAGTAGCATCATGTGATAAAAACGATGCATGCTTATCTCAAAAGGGAGAGAATTGTCATGACAGATAAGAAAGAACAAAAAGCAAGTTGCTGTCACACTCATTCTCCCAGTGACTCTTCATCAGCTCCTACTAAAGAAGAAATAAAAAAGGTAAATTCATCATGTTGCTCTTCTAAAAAGAAGATTCCCATTGTTCCAGTTACTACAAAGGATGCTTCAAACTGTAGTAGTAATACTGATAATGTGAAAACAGAAACAGCAAAGGAAACATCATCATGTTGCTCCTCAAAAAAAGAGATTCCGATTGTTCCCGTTGTTAAGAAGACTTCCTGCTGCAGTAATAACACCGATCCTGCGAAAACAGAAAACGAATCTTCTGGTTCTTGTTGTGGACCCAAACCAGAAAAGGTATCTTCATGCTGTTCTTCTGCATTCGCCATACAAAAAGAAGAAGTGACATCAAAATCTTCTTGCTGTAGTGATAGCTCAAGTGAAGACACGTCACCTCATCTTGATACTCCGAAAATAAAAGGTGATGACGTACAAACATATGTAGTTAATGGCATGGACTGCGGAGCTTGTGCCTTAACAATCGAAAAACATTTACAAAATGTTTCTGGCGTAGAGGAAGTTCGAGTTAACTTCGCTACAGGAAAAATGCAAATTCGTCATAACCGAAATGTAGAGGAAATTATAAAAGAAGTATCTAACGCAGGTTTTGAAGCCTCTTTAGCAGGAGCACGTAGAAATGCAACACCTGTATCAAAATCCAAAAATACAACTTTGATTCTCTCAGGGTTATTTTTAGCTTTAGGATTTTTGGGAGGTTTTACAAACACACCACCTCTTCTTATTACCCTTCTCTATGCAGCGAGCATTCTAATTGGTGGCTATAAACCTGCCAAAAGTGCCTTTTATGCAATAAGAAGTAAAGCACTGGATATGAATGTTCTCATGATATCTGCTGCTATTGGCGCTGCTCTAATTGGTCAATGGCTAGAAGGTGCAACCGTTGTTTGGTTATTTGCATTAGGAGCAACTTTACAAAACAAATCTATTGAACGTACACGAGAATCAATTCGTGGATTAATTGATTTAGCACCCTCAGAAGCATGGGTGCAAATTGGAACTGAACTTATAAAAAAATCTGTAGATGATATTACGGTGAATACAACTATCGTTGTGAAACCTGGTGAAAAAATCCCATTAGACGGCAAAGTTATAGGCGGAACTTCTACTGTAAACCAAGCACCTATTACTGGTGAATCTATCCCAATTGATAAACAAATTGGTGATTCTGTATATGCAGGAACAATTAATGAAGAAGGATCTCTTGAAATTACAGTAACTAACCTCGTTGAGGATACTACATTATCTCGAATTATTCACCTTGTGGAGGAAGCACAAGAAAAGAAAGCACCAACAGAAGCATTTGTGGATCGTTTCGCAAAACTCTATACACCTATCGTTTTTGTATTGGCAATTGGCGTCATGATTATTCCACCCCTTCTTAGTATGGGTTCATGGATGGATTGGATTTATAAAGGACTGGAATTGCTTGTTGTCGCATGTCCTTGTGCTTTGGTTATTTCAACTCCTGTTGCAATTGTATCTGCAATTGGAAATGCAGCAAGAAACGGTGTACTCATTAAAGGTGGTACGGCTCTAGAAATTGCGGGTTCATTAAATGCTATTGCATTTGATAAAACAGGTACATTGACCGAAGGAAAACCAAAGGTCATGCATATACGAAGCTTAGATTGTACCGAAAACGAGTTTTTATCAATTGCAGCGACAATCGAAGAATACTCCAATCATCCAATTGCAAAAGCAATTACAACATATGCGAAAGAGCATCAAATCCCTATCAAAAAGGGAACTGACTTCCGTACAATTGTAGGAAAAGGTGCGCAAGTAACAATAGATGAAGAAACATACTATGCTGGAAATGCAGCCTTATATAAAGATGTTAGAGCTTCTCTTCAGATGTGGAATGAGCCAATTCGAGAGATGCAAAGAATTGGTCAAACAGTGATACTCGTCGGAACTAGCAAAGTCATTTTAGGAATTATTTCGGTAGCAGATTCCATTCGTCCGACTACTTATGAAACAATTCAAGAATTAAAACGAGCAGGTATTCAAGAAACTGTTATGCTAACAGGAGACAATGAAGGAACGGCTGAGCACATTGCACAGAAAGCCAAAGTAGATCTTTATTTCGCTAACTTACTTCCAGAAGATAAAGTTCATTCTGTAAAACACCTTCAATCTGAAGGAAAAACCGTAGCTATGATTGGGGACGGTATTAATGATGCCCCTGCCCTTGCTACCGCTAACCTTGGAATTGCTATGGGCGGTGCAGGGACTGATACAGCAATGGAAACGGCAGATATTGTATTAATGGCAGACAATCTTGAAAAACTTCCTTATACAATGAAACTAAGTCGTAAAGCATTGCACATAATCAAACAAAATATCTGGTTCTCATTGATTATTAAATTTATTGCCCTTGCCTTTATCTTCCCAGGTTGGCTTACTCTTTGGATTGCTGTACTAAGTGATACAGGAGCTGCACTTATTGTAATACTTAACAGTATGCGCTTATTACGAAACAAATAATAAGATACAGAGCTACCTAGTAGCTCTGTATCTTAAATACAAATTGAAAGGGTATACATATGAAAAAAATGAGTTTAAGTGGATTGCTTATGCTAATTTTCGTAATTACGACCTTAGGAGCATGTAGTGATAATAAACTAAGAGATTCACTAAATTGGGCTGTAGAGAAGTTTTCATTTACAGATCAGAATGGAAAAAAATTCGGTTCATCTGAGTTAAAAGAAAAAGTTTGGGTAGCTGATTTTATCTTTACAAGCTGCCAAACAGTTTGCCCACCTATGACAGCCAATATGGCAAAACTTCAGAAAATGTTACATACAGAAGGAATTAAAGATGTAGAATTTGTATCATTTAGTGTAGATCCTGAAGTAGACACACCTGAAAAAATAACAGAGTTCATGAAAGTCTATGAAATGGATGCAACTAGCACTCATTTCCTCACAGGATATACACGACCAGAAATTGAAAAATTTTCTAAAAATAACTTTCAAGCGCTTGTAGCCAAACCAGAAAACAATACACAGGTTATACATGGAACGAGCTTTTATCTGGTAGACAAAAGTGGAAAAGTTGTGAAGAAATATTCAGGTCTTCAAAACACACCATATGAGGATATCATCCGAGATATTAAACGAATTCAATGAATATAGAAGTTTCTTATTTGTGTTCCTATTAAATTCTAAAAATTCGAGGTGTTTACATAAAGAAAAAGTTGCCATAAATAAAGTTATAAAAGATTTACCTCCTATAGGAAAACAACCTACTTTAGGAAAAGAAGACGCACAAATCTCCGTTGTAGAGTTTGGCGACTATAAGTGTCCTGCCCGCAAAGCATGGGGCGAACGAATCTTCCCTCAACTCCAAAAAGATTATATTGATACAGGTAAAGTTAAATTTTCACCTTTATTTTTCTCAATTATTTTTGTTAAGCATTATATAAGTAAAAAGCTCAGTGATTTCCACTGAGCTTTTGTAATACACTTATGTATATAACCTTTGCATAGTTACTCATACACACTGACTAAACAATAGTAAACTGTTTAAACCTTTATTTCTTGTTAGCTGCTACTTCATTAAAATTGTATCCTAATCCCTCTTGCTATTGCTTTTACTTATTAAAATTTCAAAATCAATATCCGGATTTAAATTCCTAAAAATTCGAATTTTCCTTTATAAAACTTTTCTTCTTTAACTACAGATCTCTTACATTTCAACTCACTTTGCAACAACATCCTTTTTCCACTTATATAAAATAATTTTATGATAAACAGGATCAAATAATCGATTGGAATAAAAGACTGCTTCCTTTTCAACTTGTCCCTCGATATTGATCCCTTGCTTTTGAAATCCCTCAATAAGATGATTTGTAACGTATATCGTATCATTTTTATGATATTTTTTGTCCTGTAAAAAATAGTCATATGTGTAAAAACGTTTATGTTCATATAGCACTTGCAAGTATTCCATAATCCTCGTCTCTTCCCATGTATATACAATAAGTGGCTGCTGTTTTCCCTCTAAATATGATCCCAGCTGATACGTTGCCGGTACCTCAGTTTGTTGTTCTTTCATAAGCGGTATACTCACTATAAGCTGGCTTGTAGCAAATAACAGCAATACAATACCACGATATCTTTTTAACCAAGAAATAGCAAGTACGCAAAGTAACATCGCTACAATCGGATACGAATGGCGAGGTTTATCAATATTTTGTCCAAATAAATTCCAAAGAAAATATACAATTGCCAGAACAATTAAAAATTTCGGATAAAAGCGTACGTTCTTCCGTTGTAAAACAAATAGAAACAAAAATATAAGAAAGAAACCTGTAAGGAAGTATGAATGTATGCCAACTCCTGCAAATACAATATTTTCAAAAAGTAAGCGAAAGAGACGTGAAACTAATGGCTCACTCGTTTCTGTAATCGCACCGCCCCATTCGGTAAAATGGCCTTCTACAAATCCGAAAGAGATTTTCCATAATCCTGTTATTCCACCGATATTCCAAACTAGTGCACCAATCCAAACAAGCTGTGAAAGGATAGCTGTGCACAGTAGAATACTACATCGCCACTTCTCCTCATACCATTGCTGCCATAATAATAAAAGAAGCGCTATCCCCAATGGTGCATATGATAAGCGTATACCCATTAATAGTGCAAAAAAGAAGAATGGCCAAAATTGAGCTTGAAAATTCTTTGTACGAAAAGCTCTTTCTATACTCCATATATACCACCATACGATCGCTAATGCTGCCCCTTCTGACATAGACTGCGTTACTAAAATAGAGAAATATCCGCTCGTTTGTAATACAGCGACCACAATTAAAGCACTCGTCTGGCTTACATAACGACGTGCTATCTTATACATCGGAAATACCGCACTTAGGGCCATAATTGCATTAAATACCCCTAAGGATTTCACTGGATTTTCTATAAAAAGATGCGTCATCATTCCCCCTAAGATAAAAAAAGGATAACCTGGAAAATGGGGCTGCATCGATAATATATCGTATTGCTTTAATGCAAGGGCAAAGTCAACTTCATCCCATGTCGCTGCAAATGGACTTACATAAAAAAAACGCATCAAAATTACACTCGTAAACAGAATAACTGCCCATATACGTAATATTTGTTTCATCTCATTTCCTTTCTGCAAAAAAAGTACAAGGAAAAAACCTTGTACTTTTAGCTTACTGACTTATTTTCTTCGATTATTGTTTGCTTTTTTTTAACAGGTTTTTTAAAGATGATTAACATGTACAATACAACAAAATATCCGATATACACAAGTACTTCTTCAAGAGATGGCATCGAGGAATACCCTAAAAATGCTTTTAAGAAGATACCGATATCACCAGAAAGAAGTGGTGCAGTCCCGTGATCACGAAGATAATGAGCATAATCAATTGGATGCTCTGGCAGTAGCCATGTAATATCATATACGTGCGGCATAACGCTACCTAGTATTTTTAAATCTTGCAGCATGGAAATACCTTGTACAAGAAGACCAGCTGCAATTAAGACGATAAATGCTCCTGTTACTTTAAAGAATACTTTGAGTGAAATACGCATCGTTCCTTTAAAGAATAAGAAACTAACAACAGCTGCAATAAGCAGACCTGAAATAGCCCCCCAGCCTTTCATCGCTTCTCCGATGTTCCCTCCTGTAATCGCTGCAAAGAAAAACACTGTTTCTACCCCTTCTCGAAGTACAACAAGAAAAGAATGCACGACCATTCCAATTATATTTCCAGCCGTAATATACTGATTCATTTTATTTTCCATATTGGCTGTCATATTCTTACTATGTTCTGCCATCCAAAATACCATTTGTGTAAGCAAAATGGCCGAAACAAAAATAATGGATATTTTCAAATACATTTCACTACCCATAGCAGCAAAACCAGTAAACACAACTTGGAATATAAGAGCAACAATATAACTCGCTACAACCGCAAGCCCTGCTCCTAACCAAACATATTTCACATATTGCTTACTATCTGTACGCTTTAAATATGTCGTAATAATCCCAACAATAAGCAACGCTTCTAATACTTCACGAAATGTAATGAGAAATGCCTGAAGTTGCAATGCTCTTCCCCCTCATCCTTACTTACGTTTTCTTACAGCATATACAATGACCCCAACAAGTATAAGTACAATAACTATAATTGGAGCCCAGTTTTTCAAGCTGCTTAAATCTGTCCACTCTGTTTTTTCAGAAGCCGATTTATCTTCTTGACTATTCGCATTAAAGTGCCCCACTTTAAAATCTTTAATTTTAAATTCTTTTTGTAAACTTGTTAAAATAACATCTTTACTTTTCTTGAAAGCATCTTGATTTGCTTCTTTTTGACCTACTCCAAATAACCCTGGGTTTCCTAATGATTCTAAAGCTTTATTAAATTCATCCTTTAGCTTTGTATCCAGTTCTTTATTGTGCTCACCAATAACAGGAGATAACGCTTCATATGTAGCAAATGCTTTAGCTAATAAACGTTTGCTTGTATCATAATCTTTAAATTTCTCATCAACATTTGTTAAACGACGATTAATATTAAGCGCGAGAATTTTTTGCATATCAGCAATAATATCTTCTTTATTTTGTTTATCAAAGTCCTTCATCATTGCTTTAGAAGGTTCTTTTCCCATATGCTGATCAATTTCTTCTTGCACATTTTCATATGCCTTTTTTGCTTCTTTAAAGTTTGCCGGATTTTCATCTAACTTGGTAACCATCTGCTTGTATGCTTCCGCTACTTTTTCTTCATTCGGATTCCCGTACGAATAAGCAAATGCACTTGTTTGCATGGAGAATATTAAGAAAATACCAACAAATAATGATGTAATGATTCTTTTCATGAACGTTCCTCCCTAAAATAATGGTAATTCATTTTATGGTCAAGATTAAGAAATGCTCATCATGAGCATTTCTTATCTTCTGTTAATACATGTGCAGCATAGTCAATCGTAACTTTCTCTACTGGACGTGTCATTTCTTTCCAAATCGCTGGAAACACACGTGTCATATACTTACGAAAAGATATGAAAGACTCGCCTGTCTCTCTTACTTTATACGTAATCGGTACTTCTTGTACTCGAAAGCCTTTTCGTACTAAATTCAAAGTAATAACTTGGGCATAGTTATAATCATGAATAATTTCCCCATGCTCCATCGCTTGTCTAGAAAAAGCACGCATACCTGATTGCCCATCGCGAATCCACTTTCGCAATAACAAACATTGCAGCGTCGTAAAACAATAATTTCCAAGGCGTCGATGTAATCTCATTCCTTGAATGGTTCCCCGAAAACGAGAACCCATCGTATAATCTGCTTCTCCAGTAAAGATAGGTTCAAGTACATTCGGAATTTCAGCAGCTGGGTACTCATCATCAGCATCAATCATTACACTAATGTCAGCCCCAAGACGATAGCTTTCCTGCAAACCTGCTCGAACAGCTGCACCAAGTCCTCCGTTTTTTGCAAATGAAACGATGTGATCAGCCCCCGCCGCTTTTGCAACAGCTACCGTTCTATCAGTTGAGCCATCATCGATGACAAGTACTTCTACCTTTACATTTGGATGAAAATGACGCGGTACCTTTTGAATGACATGTGCAATAGAATCCTCTTCATTTAGAGCGGGTATAAAAACAATTATTTTCATTCCTTTTCCTGCTCCTTTAGCGCTTCTACTAATACAGGACCACGACTATGAGATGGATACGGCGCTCCTAATAAGTAAGCAATTGTAGGTGCCATAGAAACAAGACTCTTCTTCTCTTCTACTTTTATCCCTTGAGCGATATGAGGACCGTACATAAAGAATGGTACAAACCGTTCACCTTCATCTAAATGACCGTGACCACCAATCCCATCCGCTTGTCCATGATCTGCACAAATGATAAATGTCGTATTTTCTGCTTTTCCTGTTTTCTCTAAATGCTCAATAAACTGCTTCACATGCTGATCTGCTTCATGAATTTTTTGTAAATATTCATCATATAGTACGCCGCGGCTATGACCTGTTTGATCTGTAGAAATAAGCTGAACGATAAATAAATCTGGATCTTGTTCATCCATAATCTTTCTTGCTTTCTCCATAATTTTCGAGTCAACAACATCATTTTTCATGACAGCCGTAAATGTTTCCACATCATCGCCAAACGCGTCGACAAGATGGGCAACCGCCAACATCTTCCCTGTTTTATCCACTTTACGAAGAGAATCGAAAATACTCTCTACGTTCACTCCATGCTTCCAAACCATATTCGATTTAATACCATGCTCAAATGAATACGTTCCTGTAAACATAGATGAGAAACATACAACTGTACGAGCTGGATATACAGTTTCCATATTTAAAAACTCTGTCCCTTGTTTTCGAAGGGAATCTAAATACGGTGTATGCGCTGCCTCAAAACGATCTTTTCGCATACCATCTATCACAATTACAACTACTTTTTCATTTAATGCCTCTTGATTTTCAAGTATATTTTCCGTATAGCTAGAAATTGCTTTTGGCTGCCAATCAAATAAATTACGATGCAATATAAGCGTATATATGAGAAGAGCACCATAAAATATAAGAAGTGTTCTCCAATCTACACCGCTAAACGTACCGCCTTCTTTGAAAAAATCGTAATAATAATACCAAAGCGAAAGTAGTAGTAAAAACTTTGGCATTTGTTCTTGTGCATTCCCACTTGTAGAATCACTATTTTTTAAAACTAGCTTCCAAAACCGTGTGAAGTTCAACCATGATGTACCAATTCGTAAATGATAATACAATGTTCCCCAAAATAAAATTGTAAAGAAGAAATATAATCCTAATGCAAAAAAGAATAATGGCAAATGGACCATCTTAAATACAATTAGATATGCACTAAACGGGAACCATAAATAGTTTCTTAAAAACAATGGAAAATCAAACAAATAATATAAAACGAGTAAAGGTACAATGAGGACAAAACTACTAAAAAATGCTGAAATAAAACCAGGTTGTCCAAACTGCGAGATAGAAAACAATAAAAATGTACCGAATACAAAAATAGGTGTAAACGGTTTTCCTTCATTCAGTAAGTTCCAGCAACGGGCTGCAACTTTTTCAAACTTTGATGCTTTTTTTACTTCTTCCACCGGATGTTTTCTCCCTTCTGACTGACTAGTGAACGCAACTCCATCGGATATAAGACGAGCAGGATTGCACCCACACCATAAGAAAATATAAATTTAAAGCCATGACTCATTAGTGACCATTCATATGCTGCTACTGCCCCTACTCCAAGCGCTCTTAGCGCAAACGTCATTACCGTTTCATATGTCCCAAGACCGCCTGGTGTTAATTGAAACACTTGCCCTGCGATGGTCATACTATTCACCCAAACTGCTTGAATAAATGTAAGCGAACTCGCAATTTCATAAATAACAAACGCTTCGCAAACCCAGCTCATTACAATTAGTAAGATAATGATTACGCCTTGTATTGTAAACAAAACAGCCTTTAATTGCTTCCACTGCCCCACTACAAATTGCGGTACTTTCTTATACAAAAGAAACAACGTCCCACTTCCGATACATATGCAAGCGAGGATAACAGGAACATTCAGTAAAACATTCCCCCACAGTATAAACATCCCTACTGTTCCAAATACACCAAGAATAAGCAAATCTAATATACGAAGAATAACAACTGATTGTGTCGCTTCTCCTAACGTCACTTTCTTTTCCTTTGTAATGATCGCAATGCGAACAGCATCCCCTACTTTCAATGGAGAAACATGATTAATAAACAAACTATAAAACAATCCATATAAAGCCTCTTTCATTGTAATGTGATGATGAAGATACAATTTCCAAGCGTATGCACGAAAGAAAAATGCAATACCATACATCACAATAAGAAACATTAAGGTATAAGGATGTTTCCATAATCCATATAGTTGCCTCCACAAAGAAGACGCTTCAAATGATTGCCACGATATGACCAAAAAAACACATAACAAGAAAATACCACAAAGATTAAACAGTATCCGGATGTTGTTTCGCCCAAGCAATAGTTCGTTCCAACCCTTCTGCAAATGATACACGAGGTTCATATCCAAGCTGTTCTTTCGCTTTTGAAATATCAGCCCACGTCGATGTCACATCTCCTTTACGATGTGCTTCTCGCCTTACACGCATAAGTGGGAAATGTTTCTCTAACCCTGTAAGTAATTCGCTCATTAAAATTGGTGCATTCGATCCTAGATTGTATACATCACTTTTATTCGATTCTAATGTAAGAGCAATTCCTTCTGTAATATCATCAATATATGTGTAATCCCGGCCTGTCCCTTTTCCATATACAACAATTTCTTCTTCATTTAACAATTTTCGAATAAAGCTTGCTATTGCCATATCAGGACGCCCCCATGGACCGTATACAGTAAAAAAACGTAAAATATTTAGTTGAAATCCATACATATATTGATAAGCATGGCAAAGCGATTCCGCTCCATATTTTGATGCCGCATAAGGGGATAAAACACGACCGTTTGCCATTTCCTCCTGCAAAGGTATTCCCGTCTGCTCTCCATATACAGAAGATGATGATGCCACAATGACATGTTTTACATTTTCTTCTCCCGCACATGTTAATACGTTGCTTGTCCCTTTTATATTAATATCAACATAAGCACCGGGCATTTCGAGCGATGGTCTCACACCTGGAAACCCGGCTAAATGAATAACTCCATCAACCTTCTCTTGCTGCATAACAGCTTTCACATCTTCTTTGTACAAAATATCACACTCGTAAAATGGAACATTTCCATATCGTTGAACTTGTGCAAGCTGAAACTGTTTTCTTGATTTTGCATAATAGGAGTGGAAATTATCAAGTAGTACGACTTGCTTTCCCTGTGCTAACAGTTTCAAAGCAAGGTGACTTCCAATAAAACCTGCTCCTCCAGTAATTAATATTTTCATTCATTTCACCACCCTCTATCACATCATGTAAAAGAAGAAACCTTGTTAAGACAAGGTTTCTTCAAAAAAGACATACGTTTAAGCAGACTATTTCGCTGCTTCAACAGCTTTATTTAAAGTAGACTCAAGCTGTGGTAACAATTTATCAGCATCTTCTTTCTTTTTCGCTTTTACTGCTTCTAAATAAGACTGTGCTGTTTTTGTTAACTCTACTGTTGCCTGCTCACCAAGCACTGTTTTCAAATCATTTTCAATGATGTTAATGAACAATGCACCTTCTAATGCTGTAACCGGACCTTTGTCTTTTCCAAAGTTTTCTTGGCTTTCTTTATACTCACCTAATGCAACTTTTGCGAATCCACGTACAAATGCTTGATTTACTGCTTTTGCATCAACTGTTTTCACATCTGTTTTTAAATCAAATTGCTTTAAGATAAAGTCCGCATCTTCAGGAGCTGCTTTTTTCATATATGGGTAGATGGCTTGATAAAATGCCCATCCTTCTGCTTGTTCAATTTTCGCTTTTTTCTCATCTGTTTTTGCTTCTTCTACCATTTTTGTAGCATAACCGTGTGGAACTTCACCTGTCGCGAAATAGAATGTTTTCATTAACGTTTTATCTACAACTTGCTTACCAAGCGCAAATGCAAGTTTGTCACCTTTGTCAATGGCTGCTTGCATTTCATCAAAGCCACCTTTAATTTGAGAAGCCATTTGTGTCCCATATGCTGTATCACGCTTTCCAACTGTACCTTCTACACCTTTATAAAAAGCTAGAGCCTCTTCCATTTCTTTTTTCACAACATCTTTTTTGCCCCAGTTTGTATCAATTTCTTTAAAGTCATGGCGCATCGATTGGAAAAACTCTTTTTGCATTAATTTATCAAATAGTTGTTTTACAACCATTGGTTCCATTTCTTTCTTTTTCCCTGCTTCTAATGCAGCTGTAATTGTTTGGTCGATTTGTTCACTAAATTCACCATCACGTTTTTGAACAAGCGTTTGTAATTTTTCTTTATATAACTTTGTTACTTTATCAAAGTCAACCTCTTTACCATCTTTCGCTTTCTCAAGCTCAGCTACTCCATCTTTATAAGCTTGTACATAATCTACTTCTTGTTGTTTTGTTTCTTCTTTTTTCACAGATTGTTCCGTCTTTTTCTCTTGTGCATCAGATTTTTTTATCTCTTCTTTTGCGCAACCTGCAAAAATTAAAGATGTTACTGCAGCTGCAGATAATACTTTTAACTTGAATGTCATGAATTACTTCCCCCTACGCCCTTAAATGATAGTGATTTTCATTTTCGCAAGTTTGATTATAAAAGCGCTTACGATAAGTGTCAACATAAATATGATGTTCGTTGTCATATTTTCATGTGGTAATTTCGACCAATATAAAAAACCTCCTAAATATAGGTTTTTTTCTTTTGATGTTGACTTGATAATCCCTGATTTGCATCGGATATCACATAAAAATTGGAACTATCATAACCGTTCAGGTTGTGGTAGTTTTTTAGTTATGAAACCAAATATACTGGAACACATTTTCTTTGATGGACAGAATCATTAAGAATCATTTAAAATCAAAACGAATCGATAAATATGACAGGCGATCTGTTTCTTTTTACATAAGTAGTTGAACAAATTGGGCTTTTACGGGCAATAAGCCTTCCACCTATTCCAAATTTTAAAATGGGAGTCTTACTGCCCATAAATAGCGGGATAAAATAAGGACTAGCACTAATTTCAGAAGGATGATTATTTGATGGATATATGTATTATAGGCTCTGGCTATGTCGGACTAACATCAGCAGCAGTATTAGCCGATTTAGGACATCATGTTATTTGCGTTGATAAAAATCAAAATAAAATTGATACTCTCCAAAAAGGAGAGTGTCCGATCTATGAACCAGGTTTAGCAGAACTTATGCACAAAAATCGGAATCGGTTACAATTCCGTAGCGATATTGTTCAAGTTATTCAACAAACACCAGTTATTCTTATTGCTGTAGGAACACCTTCCATGCCAAACGGAAAAACGGATTTAAAATATATTTACTCTATTATCGATATGTTAGCTCAAACTATAAAGTCATATAAAACCATTATCACAAAAAGTACAGTTCCACCAGGTACCAATCAACTATTGGGCAAAATGCTTATAAAAAAAGGTGTAGATTCCTCACTTTTTAATATCGTTTCTAATCCCGAATTTCTTCGTGAAGGATCCGCTATTCATGATATGCTCTTTCCCGATAGAACCGTCGTAGGTATACAAGAAGATGACACAAATTCACTAGAAATTATGCAAACTTTATATAAAGGCATTCAAGCCCCATTCTTTCATACAAGTTTAAATGAGGCAGAAATGATCAAGTATACATCTAATGCGTTTTTAGCTACGAAAATATCTTTTATAAATGAAATCGCTAGAATTTGTGACGCTTACCACATTGATATTACTGAGGTAGCAAAAGGAATTGGGTATGACTTCCGAATTAATCCCCATTTTCTTCAAGCAGGACTTGGTTATGGAGGATCTTGTTTTCCAAAAGATCTAAATTCATTAATTTACACAGCAAAGAGTACACAAGTATCAGTCCCTATTTTACAAGCTGTGCAATCTATTAATTCGACACAAGTAGATCTCTACATTGAAAAAATCAAAAACAATTTAAAAGATCCTTCTTCAAAAAAATTAACAATTTTAGGGATTTCCTTCAAACCAAATACAGATGATACACGCTACTCTCTCGCTGTAACACTTATTGAAAAATTAATTCCGCTCGGTTACGAGATTCACGCCTATGATCCCAAAGCACATCTTCCTTCGCGTGTAAAAAAACAAGTTATACAACATACTGAATTGGAGCCTTCTATTACAAATTCAGATTGTATAATTATTGCCACAGAATGGGACGAATTTAAAACACTTGATTGGCAACAAGTAAAAAAATTAATGCGAGGATGCAAAATCGTTGATGGTCGCAATTGTATTGAACAAAAAGAAATAGTAAAACACGGTTTACACTACATAGGGGTTGGGCGCCCATGAAAACCCTTGTAACAGGAATAATTGGTTTCGCTGGTTCCCATCTATATCAAATGTTGATTCTGTTGCAAAGTTTTTTAAAGCTTAAATTACTTGAGCACAAAGTTGGACATTTTATGTGATTGTTATGGACTCCCCTAATTCACCGTACGTCTTAAAAGCGAAGTCTGGTTCGAGACTTCGCTTTTTATTTATATGGAGCATAAATGGATAGTTGAGATATGTGTAAAGTTGGAGAAACCCGTATATGTTAAGCGGCTTGCAAAATTTGATATACTAAAGGAAAAAACAGAATAATTATGTATAAGCAAAAGTCTTTCGATTTATTTTTTGACGATATGATATACTGCTCTACTCTTTCGTAAAGATTAAGTAATTGTTTGATAAATGCTATTTTCGGTATTAATCCATACGAAAATAACGCTGAAATACTCCCTACTAAAGCCCCCGCTATGACATCGAAAGGATAATGAATAAACTGACACCAAGATTACAAAAAACAGGGGATAAACGAGTTAAACAAATAATTTTAAAAAACACATAAAAATAGAGAGCAGACATCTATCAAGATGGTTAATAACTGAACCATTTGTATAGAAACAAACAAGCATGACATAAAATTGTCATGCTTGTTCTCATATAATCTAACAAATAGCTTCATTTCTAAGTGTATAACTTTCTTGTCACTTCGCATCAGTAAAGAACTTTTTTATTTGTTGACCACTTACTTTTCAAACACAAAGTTAATTTTATTCTCTTTCCACTCTAACTTCGCATCGAATGTTTTCTCACCTTTTTTAAAACCTTTAATTAAATCTGTCTGTTCACCTTTTAATAGCTTCGTCATATTCTTTTGCGAAATTGTTTTGCTTAATATCTTTTTCGAGATAGTAAAATCACATTTTGTTGTATTGTAGTTAGAGCAACCGTAAAAAGTGGACTTATCAATTACATCGCCATCACATTTTTTACATGCCCCTACTTTTTTACCCGTTGTAAATTTCGATCCTTTTCGTTCAATCGATTCAACATGCAATCCGGTGAAATCCCACCTCTCCGACATTTCAACCGCATCTTCAATAATTTTCGCTGATAACTTCTTCGTTTGTTCCATGAAAGTTGCTGGTGAAGCTGTACCTTCTCCAATTTCCGCAAGACGCTGCTCCCATTTCGCTGTCATCTCTGGCGAAGCTAATATTTTATCACCGATTGCAGTAATTAATACTTTTCCTTTATCCGTTGCGTACACTTGGTTTTTCTTCACATCTATATATTTACGGTCTTTCAGCATTGTAATAATGCCCGCACGAGTTGCTTCTGTACCTAAACCTTCTGTTTTCTTCAATACTTTTTCAAGCTCTTCATTATCTAAATACTTACCAGCTGTTTTCATTAACGTAATCAATTGTCCTTCTGTGTAACGTTTCGGTGGCTGCGTTTTTCCTTCTTTCACTTTCACCTTTACAACTTTTCCTTTTTCGCCTTCTGCGACAATTGGAAGGATTGTTTCATCATCTTTATCATCTTGGAAAATAACTTTGCGCCAACCTTCTTGAATTTGTTGTTTTCCTTTCGACACGAACTCAGCACGTTCATCTACAAGCGTTATAATCGTTGTGTAATCAAAGATCGCTACCTCATAATGGGCCGCAATCAATCTTCTAACAATCATATCGTAAATTTTCTTTTCGTCACCTGATAATTTACTTGGATTTGTAACTTGCTCTGTCGGTATGATTGCGTAGTGGTCTGTAACCTTTTTCTCATTCACATAACGCTTATTATGCATAATCGATTCAATTGGTGCCGGTAATAAACTTTTATAGTCATCAAATTGGCTTAGCTTCTGTAAAATATCTGGGAACGTCGCTGCCTCCCCTTGCGTTACATAGTTAGAATCAGAACGAGGATAAGAAACAATCCCTTTTTGATACAAAGCTTGTGTGATATCTAATGTCTTTTTCGGTGAAAATTTAAAGGCTTTGTTTGCGGTCGCTTGCAGTGATGATAAGTTAAATAAAAACGGTGGCTGAAATTCTTTACGCTCCGTTTTCATTTCCTTCACTTCAGCCGGTTTACCTTGGCAAAACGCCGCAATTTTATTTGCCATATCAGGGTCATTTAAGCGGGATTCATTATCTTTCTCCCATTTCCCCTCATACTTCTTTCCTTCTATATTAAAGGTTGCGAACACTTCCCAAAACGGTTCTGATTTAAAGTTTTCTATTTCTTTCTCACGTTTTACGATTAATGCTAATGTTGGTGTTTGTACACGACCAGCGGAAAACACATCATTCATTCCCTTTTTCTTTAACAAAATGCTAAAGACACGTGATGCATTCATCCCAACGACCCAATCAGCGCATGACCTCGTATATGCTTCATAATACGTATTGATCGTATCTGACTCATCAAGTAAGTTTTTAAACCCTTGATAAATCGCCTGCTTCGTTAAAGACGAAATCCAAAGACGCTTCATCGGTTTTTGCACATTACAAAGGTTAATAATATTTCTTACAATCAGTTCCCCTTCACGCCCAGCATCACCCGCGTGAATAATTTCTGTTACCCCTGGATTATGTAACAGCTGTTTCACAACATTAAATTGCTTGTACTTTGACTTCGTTACTTCGAATTGAAAACGCTCTGGAATCATCGGTAATGTATCGAGCGACCACTTTTTCCACTCAGCGTGATAATGTTCTGGATTACATAACTGCGTCAAATGACCAATTGCCCATGTACAGTACGCTCCATTTGGAAATAACTCATTTGCTTCTACTTCTAAATATCCATCTTTCCGGCGATATTTTAATTGGGAAACAAGAGCCAAACCTTGATCTGGTTTCTCGGCAATAATTAATTTCATTTTATAACTCCCTATCTGTATTCCAGTGTTACTTTCATTGTATATATGTTTAGAAGCGATGATAAAAATAACGATCATATTTACCATTCACAATTTGTCTCGCACTTGTGAGACCTATAATATTATACGCTTATTCTTTGTACCTTCACAATAGAAACTCATTATATATCTACTGACTTTACCATTCTCAAATACAAAAAGGCGCCCAAAATCGGGCGCCTTTTCTCCTACTATTTTGAAACAATTTGTCTTTCCTTCACGTTTTCATTATACATTCTCATAAAGTCTTCAATCTCTTCAACCGTTCTAATGATATCTTTTGACAAGTTTTCATATCCATCTTTCGTAACAAGAATATCATCTTCAATGCGTATTCCAATCGCTTCTTCTTCAATATATAACCCTGGTTCCACTGTAATAACCATACCTACTTCTAGTACTCTATCATTATATGAGCCTACATCATGTGTATCCAATCCTAGGAAATGGCTCACTCCATGATAATAATATTTAGATAGCTCCTCGTCTTCTTGAATTAAACCGTTTTTCTTACATTCTTCTGCTAGTACCTTTTTTGTATGCTCATTTAATGCAGCAAACTTTAATCCCGGTTTTATCATCTCAGTCGTTTCCTTTAACGCTTTTAACACGATATTATAAAACTGCTTTTGACGGTCCGAAAATGTGCCGCTCGCTGGGAATGTATAACTAATATCTGCATTGTAGTAGTCTTTTTGAGCACCTAAATCAAGCAGTACTAAGTCACCTTGTTGAATTTCAGCATCATTATCTTCATAATGTAGTACAGTAGCATTTTTACCACTCGCTAAAATTGTATCGAATGCATGATATTTAATACCGGATGATTTTAGTGTGAAGTCAAAATGTGCTTCTAATTCATATTCCATCACACCTTCTTTCGCTTGTTTAAGCACATTATAAATACCCTCTTTTGTCACCGAAATAGCTTCTTTTATCTTTTCAATCTCTTCATCTGTTTTGAATACTCGTAACTCACAAATATTCGGATAGACATTACCAATTGAAAGGTGCGGATATTGTTCTCTTACATGCTTAGCAAATGCTAAAGCTTTCGTCTCAGTACCTTTCCAATCACGATGTTCCAAATCTAAATACACATGTTTCACATTGTCTGTAAAAAGTGTTTTCGCAGTAGATGATTCAAAGCTTTCTAAATATACGACTTTTTTTATACCAGAAATTTTTTCTGCTTCTTCCTTCGAAACTGTTTTACCGACCCATTTTTCAAGCACTGGATCTGCTTTTTCAATGAAAAGAATTTCTTCCACTTTATTCGCCAGTTTCTTTAACATAAAAATGACATTAGACTCATCAATCCCAGTCATATAATAAAAATTTCGATTCGGCACAAATTTATAGTGTGCATCGGCTGACATATGAGGTGCCTGTCCGGCAAATAAGATAGTAATCGATTCATCTGGCAATGTTTCTATTAACCGTTTTCGATTTTGAATAAAAAATGTTTGTTTCATGATAATCCCCCTTGCGTTCTATGTATCCCTTTAAAACGAATGATCCAATGTATTTCATTTTATTATTGTTATAATTTTTCGTCAATTAATCTCTATCAATAGAGATTAAAAACAAAAGAATTTTCCATTTTCACCATAAATTCATAGAGATTCCTCAACCATTCTTTATCGCTCGAACTCACATATATCACTCCATAATTTCTTGACATTTATTCCATATACTTAAAATCTCACTTATATATAAGAAAGGAGTCTACAAACGTGAAAAAATATGTAACAACAGGATTAGCCATCGCTTCTTTATTTGTCATCACAGGCTGCTCTAACAATGCAGAAACAGCCCCAGCAAAAGAAGAAAAGGTTAAACCTAAACAAATTTCTCAGCAAAAAAATACAGAAACAGCAAATACGATTCCGCCGGACTTCTATAAAGAAATCTCATCTGGAAAAATCGAGCATATTCATGGAATTGGTTATCCTGGAAATATGCCGGGAATTTCTATCGCAACTCACAATGGAATAAAAGTATATCAAAACGGAAAATGGCTTGAAACACCGAGCCAACAGCATGATTATATGGGATTTCAAGCGACAAAAAGTGGATTTTTAGCAAGTGGGCATCCTGAACCAGGATCTAATTTAAAAAACCCTTTAGGATTAATGAAAAGTTCAGATGGTGGAAGCACTCTTGAACAAATAGCGTTTTATGGAGAATCAGATTTTCACAACCTTGCTGCCGGATATAATACTGAAACAGTCTATCTTTATAATGAGCGTCCAAATTCAAAGCTACAAAATGGCGTATATTTCAGTACAAACAACGGGCAGGAGTGGAAAAATAGTAAGTTAAAGGGATTATCAAGTACAATTCATTCATTTTCTGTACATCCTGATCAATCTAGTGTTATCGCGATGAGTTCTAAAGATGGTGTTTATTTATCTACAGATTACGGTAACACTTTTAAATTACTTTCTAAGTCAGTAGAATCAACTGCAGTCACATTAGGAAATGAGGATGTTATTTATGCCTCTATTACTAAGCAAAACCAACAAACGATAACGAAGCAATCTATTGCTACAAATGAAGAGACAAACTTACAAATCCCATCTTTAGATTCTAAAGATAAAATCATGTATATTTCACAAAGCCCTCAAAATCCATCTGAAATTGTTTTTGCTACCGTGAAAACAAATGTGTTTCTTACTACGGATAGCGGTAAAACGTGGAAACAGATTAGTAAAGATGGCACATTACTATATAACTAATTTCACAAATACCATTTAGAAAGGTGAATATAGCGTGTTTTCAACAATTAGTGAATGGAGTTATCAACTCATGTCTCCTTTAATGGATATCGCAAATTCTACGAAATCAATACCTCTTTTATTTGCGTTCTTATTAGGCGTAGTAGGTACCCTTGCTCCTTGCCAATTAACAGGAAACATGAGTGCTATGACACTTTACGGCAATCACTCTTTACAAAAGGGGCATTCACGAAAGCATATAATGTTATTCATTTTAGGAAAAGTAATAGCTTTTACATCACTTGGACTATTAGTATGGACGTTAGGAAAAGAAATTCAACAAATATTAACTTTGTATTTCCCATGGTTACGTAAAATGATAGGACCTTTACTACTATTAATAGGCTTTATATTAACCGATATTATAAAGGCAAGAAGTTTTTTCTCTACCCTCTTTCCTATCAAATTTATACAAATACGAAAAGAATTCGGTTCGTTTTTTCTTGGCTTTTTCTTTTCTTTAGCATTCTGTCCTACTATGTTCGTGCTATTCTTTGGAACATTAATTCCTCTATCTTTATCATCTAATTATGGGTATTTGTTCCCGACATTCTTTTCGTTAGGGACTGCCCTTCCAATCGTTGTACTAATGTTCATAATCTCCTATCTTGGATTAAATGGGACATTACTCAAAAAGAGCCGCAAAATAGGAAAGATCATGCAGCGCCTAACAGGTATCCTACTGATTTTACTCGGACTTTATGATACCGCTCTTTATTGGATATAAATTTCTTTTGTACATAAAAAAAGGTAAGTTCAACTTAGTTACTACTAATGTGAACTTACCTTTTTTCAAACTTATCTTATTAAATTCGCTTTTCTTTTTTGTAATTGCTCTAACAAATTAGTAACAAAGGACAGAAACAATGAATCATTTTCTTTTTTAGGCGACCACTGCATAATGAGTTGTCGCGGGATTTTAATTTCTATCGGTTGCACGATAAAGTCATGAATGATTTGTTTATGAAGTCCTGATAATGGAACGATCGTTATACCATTAACTTGTAAAGTAAGTGCTAATGCCGAGCTAATTGACTCTGACTCCATCACTTTATTAACTGTTATTTCATTTTTCATCAAATATGGTTCAAGTACTTCTTTACAACCAGAAAGTGGCATAATAAAAGGATAATTTTTCAACTCTTTAATTGTAAGATTAGGTGGAACAGACTTAGAAGATACCATAACGTAAGGATCTTCACCAATGGCATGATAATGAAATCCAGGAATTAAATTTTCTTTTATAGAAATAGAAAAATCAGCACTTCCAGCAGACAGCCAATCTAAAACTTCTTGATAGCTTCCCTCTCTAACTGCAAGCACGTACTGACTTTGATCAATATTACCTAATTCGATACACTCTGCCAAACAATATACAGTAACGGAAGGATATGTAGCTAATACTATCTTATACAAACTTTTATTTTTCAATTTTAACGCTGTCTCTTCAAGGTTTTCATACTCGCTTAGAAGTCGATCTACACAAACTAAAAATTCCTTTCCATTTTCAGTTAACACCGTTCCTTGCCTAGAACGATCAAATAGAGTTAAAGCATACCGCTTCTCCACTTTGTTAATGATATGCGTAATAGCTGGCTGTGTCATATGTAATTCTTTCGCTGCTAAACTAATACTGTTCAAACGAGCCACGTATTTAAAAACTTTAAAATCAAAAACGTTCATCCTGTTCTCCTTATATAAAAGATATTTATATCATCTATAAATAACCTTCATTATATTTATCAAACCACTTCCTATACACTAAGTATACATCATCAATTTCACAAAAAAATAAAGCATATAAACATTAGAGGAGTGTTGATTAAATGAGTACTTACGTTTTCGTACATGGAGCATGGCAAGGCGAATGGGTATGGGAATTAGTGAAACCTCAATTAGAAACTTTAGGTCACACAGTTGTTACACTAGATTTACCTGGAAGCGGAAAAGATATGACTCCCTCCCCAAATATAACGTTACATTCCTATGTTGATGCAGTAACGAATATTATAAATCAACAAAATGAAAAAATCATTCTTGTTGGACATAGTATGGGTGGAATCGTTATTACCCAAACTGCTGAATATATACCGAATAAAATCGATAAATTAGTATATCTTTGCGCATTCTTACCGCGAAATGGTGAAAGTCTTCGTAGTAAATTAGAGGGAGAAACTGGCCCACAATTCTCTATAAATGAGAATGACATGACTGCAGAACTTATACCTGAGCTGATTGAACAAACATTTTTAAATGCTACAGAAGACGAAGCGATTAAAGACGCTTCTTTTAAACAAATGCGTCCTCAACCATTAGGACCATTCCAACAAGAACTAAAAATATCAGAAGAGAACTTTGGAACTATTAATCGTATTTATATCGAAACGACTCTAGATAGAACGATTCCGATTGATTTTCAGCGTAGAATGAACACAGAAACTCCTTGCACGAAAATAATTACTATGGAAGCTGATCATTCACCTTTCTTTTCTAAAATAACAGAGTTGGCCCATCATCTAAATCAATTAAGTCTCAAGTAATACAAAAGTAACGCTAAATATGATTTAAAGAGACACCCCCTCTTAATATTATCCCCTTAAGGTAGACAGTGTAAAAAGACCATGAACAAACATGGATGTTACAATTCTACTTGGAGGGGATTTTATTATGATTAAAAAAGGGGCTAAATTTCAGACTTATTCAGATGAATTAAAGATACAAGTTGTAAACTTGACAGGGTTAACGCCCTATATCTCTTTTTTGAACTGTCCCCCAATCGTTAGGCACAAACTTAACAATTAAACGGTTAAAAAAGAAAAAAGCATACCCGAAGGTATGCTTTTTAAACAATAGAAGTACTGGATTGATATAGTGGAGCAAAATTATCACTCTATCATACACCAGTACCTTGAATCTTATTTCTTTTTTATTATTCTTCCATTTTTTCTGCAACCGCCAAATTACGTAAATAATCCAATAAAGGGTGTACTTCCTGCGGAGCTGTTACATCGGTAAATGAAAAGGATTTTGGCTCTTCTCCATCTTCTATCCTTATCTGATAAGAAAAAGCATCCGCTCCTTTGGTTGTAGCGACCTCTATTTCACTTGATTTAATATTAAGTAGATTAGCTTGATTGATTAAATCAAGTAATTCCTTAGCTTTTTCCTTTGGTAACTCGACCGGATCTACCTGAAAGGTTAAATGGAGGTTAGCAATTCCTCCGATACAGCTAAATTGGATATGCATATTAATAGTAAGCCTCCAATTCCTGATAAAGAATATGTCTAAGAAGGTAGCCCCACCGTTTTAAAAGCAGATTCTACTGTTTGGGCAGCCGTTTTAGGAATTTCTCCACCATCAGCCAGCTTTTGCGTTGCTTTCATTACGATTTGCGCAAATTGATTGAAATTTGTAGTTGCGAATAAGCTTTGTATTGCAGTATACCATATCAAAGCTGCTTTGTCTGTTCCAATCTCCATGGATACAAGATAAAACACCTTGTTTGGTATACCACTATTGATATGGACACCATGGTTATCAAATTCCCCTTGATAATAGTTTTTCATATGATCAGGTTGCATATCCTTGCCCATTAGTTTATTGTCAAATGCAGTACCGGGTGCTTTCATTGAACGAAGAGCTTGTCCTTTTAGTGTCGGCCCCATTATATCAGCACCAATTAGCCAATCCGCATCGTGTGCCGTCTGCTTTAAATAAGCTTGCTTAATTGCAATCCCAAACACATCCGAAATATGTTCATTCAAAGCTCCAGGTTGACCTTCATATTCTAATCCGTTAGTAAACTGAGTGATACCATGTGTAAGTTCGTGCCCAATGACATCGAGTGAATTTGCAAAACTAGTAAAAATAACTCCATCGCCATCACCAAACACCATCTCATCTCCGTCCCAATAGGCATTTTGAAAGTTATGCCCATAGTGAACATTCAGAATAAGATCAAGTCCTTTATTATCAATAGAATTACGGTGGAACACATTTTTGAAATAGTCGCGTACAACACCAACATAATCGTACGCATGGTCAACTACATTATCCCCATTTGATCTGTCTCCTTCTTTCCTAACCTCATTCACCCGAAGTTCTTGCCCGCCTTTACAATCGTATACATGACGAGCAGATTCACCACGTGGTCCTGTTCCTGCATCAGTTAAGGCGACAACACCAGTAATATCATATTCTTTCAACATTCTGCGTTTTCGAACGTGTCTACTTTTTGCTAAACTAATCCGTGCTGCTTCCACTTCATTTTGTGCTAAATTCTCCAGAACATAGTTAGGTACAATAAAACATTGGCAATTCCTATGTGAACAACGTTTTGTATCCAAATTTGACACCCTTTCATGATAGTAGTAAAAAACATCTGTATTAGCTTGGTCTTACTACATGGATTTTAAACATGTATTTGTAACTCCCTTTAAATACCTTAATCCACTTTTGTTTGTGATGCATGCTCATAAACAAAACATGTCACCTTTCTCATTAACACAAAAGAATAGTCAAATATTTAAACGCACGTTTTGGAGCACCATATTTTCATCAAGCTAATATTTTGAACTATCCTTAGAACAAAAAATAGTGTGCTCTACAATTTAATTATGAAAATTATATTTACTTCCTGATTGGAAGCGAACCAATCTTACGTTTTCCAAATGATAAGCAACTTTAGTGTTATATTCAAAAATTAAAGCTCTATGTCTTCCGAAGTCTCAATGACACTGCCTATTATAGATTTTACATGATCTCATAATTCTCAAAAATCAAGACCTGTCAAAGATTCAATTTATGAAGCTGTTACTCGATATGTTTTATATCCACCGTACGCAAATTCCAAATTATCAATAAGTTTTTTTAGACTGCAAATAGGCCAAGCAGAGAAATTGTCATCTCTATTAACAATCACCGCAGTTTTCCAGAACATTTGAAATAATGGGTATTGTAGCATTCTATCTCAATAACTAAAAATAAAAACTATAGAAATACGAGATGTTATATCGTACCTCGTATCTCTATAGTTTTATCATTTTGCATCCCTATAATTTCTTTAAGCAGAGTATTAAATGCTTAATTATGCGAGTAGTAACCACTCACCCACACCAATTTGTATCCTTGTGCAACTAACCTATCAAATGTCTGCTGGTACTCGGTGGACGTCAGGCCATGCCGCGCCTGCCATGCAGGGCCATCACGTTTTTCCCAAATTGCAGCATAACGATCTATTCCATTACTACCATAGCCGCTTACTTGTATTAATCGATAGCCTTGTGCAACTAGTTCGTTGAACGTCTGCTGATATTGCTCTGCAGTTAGACCATGGCGGGCTTGCCATTTAGGCCCACCGCGTTTCTCCCAAATTGCAGCATAACGATCTATTCCATCGTTTGTATGCCCACTAACGTTGGTGAGCCGATAGCCTTGTGCAATCAATTCATTGAACGTTCGCTGATATTGTTCTGCGGTCAAACCATGGCGGGCTTGCCATTCAGGCCCATGACTTTTCTCCCAAATTGCAGCATAGCGATCCTGGCCACTGTTACCGTAACCACTCACGTGTACCAAACGGTAGCCTTGCGCAACTAACCTATCAAACGTCTGTTGATATTGTGCTGGCGTTAAGCCATGCCAAGATTGCCATTCGGGACCATCACGTTTTTCCCAAATTGCAGCATAATAATCCTGCCCGTGCACAGTGTAACCATTTATATGAGTCAAACGATAACCTTGCGCAACCAACTCATTGAACGTCTGCTGATATTGCTCTCCGGTCAGGCCATGGCGGGCTTGCCATTCAGGTCCATTCTGTTTCTCCCAAATAGCCGCGTACATGGCCTTATCCACCTGACGAAAGTTTTCATAATTATATCCTCCTTCATATGAAGAAAATGGAGAACCTAAATAACTGTGATAATCCTGATAGGGGGAATAAGCATAATAGGTATTCATTGGATAAATTATTCTAGCTCCATAGTAAGAGGGGGAATATAAGTAAGGATACGGCGGATAATATGGAACATTAGTAAAGTAACTCAACTCATCACATCCTTTCATCATAAGGATATGATGGTATAACTTAGTTGGTGTCAGAAGAAACTCTGATGCGAAAATAACTTAATAAGAAAATAGAATCTATATTACTTGCTGGTTTGCAATTTATGATATCATTTCAAACAACTTCTGTATTTTACTCTTTCCCTGGTGGCTATCCCATCATCATTAAACTGCCCAAGAGCGTTAGCTCCAGAACAAAAATTTTATGCATCGATGATAAAACGCTCATTTCATCATTTTTGGGAACAATACATGTCTTAAGTTAATAGAAGTGTGGGATAATCTTATTATTCCTTTACGATACCCGATGAAGTTATGTCTGAATGAACCTTAACGCTGATTTTAATATCAGGGTAGTCTTTTTTCCATTTTTGAGAATCCCATTTTCTGGTACGAACTTTCACTTCATTACCAAAGCCCCAAGGATCTATATTTAATTTTTGAAAATCTTTAATAAGTCTGTTAGCTTGGTGCTCTAATTGTTTATTTGTCGCTTGCTCTGTTTGTTTAGCTACGCTTTTCCCTAACACCTTTCCTTCAAACTCCCTAACAATACCTTTTATTTTAAGTTGAATAAAAATTTCAGGTTTTGTTTTTTCGTTTCGAACTAAAATTTTCTTTTCGGTAATGATGCTTTGAACAGAGACATCATCTTTTTCATTTAACTTCACTTTTAAACTCCCTAATTTAATCTTTTCCAGTAAAGCTTTAAAAAGGAACATTTCATCCCTTTTTATTGTTTTCACATACTGATCTCCTTTAAATAAGGCAATTCCTTTAATAAGTACTCCGTCATTCTCAACTTTAATTAACGGCAAATAAGGAGTTTTTCCCTTTGTATAATACGCTGATAAAAACAAGTGAAGATTTGTCTTAGGTAATAGACCTGTCTTTATATTGTGTTCTAGCAAGTAAGATAAGAAACTGCCTGTATCTTTATTACTATACTGATTATCTAAAATTTTTTTTGTTTCTCCATCCACGACAGCTAGCAATAAACGTGAACTAATATTAGGATCACGATGTAAAGTATCTACGAGTTTTAAAATTCCTTTTGATGCTACTTTATTACTATAAAGAACGACTTCCATTGTCCCACTAGCAACACGTAAATCCGATTGTTCATTCTTTTTCTCACGATTTTCTTTAGACAATGTGTCTTTCGAAGTCAACACTTTATTACTAATGCTTTTATCGACATTATGTATAGCAGCTAACCCCGTTGCTTCAGTTAGTTTGTTATTCGCCTCATCATATCCAATAACTTTTGTTAAGCGAACATCATCTAACACATCTTTTTGAATACGTCCAAATATAAAAACAAGAAGCAATATAATAATTGGAGCGAGAATTTTTAGTTTCATGACTTTCCCCTCATTTTATATCGAATTTGATAAATAATGAAAAGAATCGGAATATATACAAATCCAATGTAAAATCCTGCTGTTGATACGATGCGATTTAGTTGTTTTATCTCCAGAGTCGATAATGAACAAATAGCAATAAAAACAATAACTAAAGAAAGCACTAGAATCGATTTTTGTTGCACCTTAAATATTCTTTTTACTCCACGACTAGCAGCCCAAAAACTTAAACATATATTAGGTAAAACAACCATTGTCCATGTAATGACCCCGATAAATTCAAATCTTTCTACAATAGGTAGTCTGATAATTTTCCACATCGTTAATGTTGGCCAAACAGTTTTTTCTAAATGTTCTTCGCTAAAATAAGCTATAGTAAGCAAAGTAATGATCAAATAAATGAACATGGAAACAAAATGCCCCAAATGAACCCATTTCTGCGATTTCTCTGGTTGTCTTAAAAAAGGATAGTATAAAAATAGAAATTCAAAACCAAGAAAACTAAAAACCATTTCCTTTGCAGAGAGGAACATATCTATGACGGAATGGTCCAAAATGGGTAATAAATTTCGAAAATCAGCATACTCCAAAGGCATGAAAAGCGTAACCCAGAATAAAAATGGCACTAACGCTCCAAAAAAACTTACTCCTACTACAGTACGAAAACCACCAGCTATGATATAATACACGCTTATTAGATAAACAAGTGCAAAAGTCCATTTATTTAATGTAGGAAATAGCCAAATTCGGATAATTTCTAACATTGCTTCCATATACATAAGTCCACATAAGAAAACATACAGTGAAAATACAAGACTTAACATTCCTCCAAGCCATTTCCCAAACACATTTCGATGTATACTGATAAGATCAGCTTTTTCTTTATTTAATATAGAATAAATCATCCATATAAGGAGATGTACTCCGATACCTACGAATATGACCGCGATCCAAGCATCATGGCCTGCTTTTATAGCGATTTTTCGCTGAAAGCTTAAAAATCCTACTCCGATTTGCATGGTATGAATGAGAAAAAAGGCAAAAAATGGTGATATTAAAAACTGCTTTTTTATAGGTGTATTTAACATTACAACCGCAATCCTCCTGATTATTCATCAAAATCTTCCTTTGTTTTAGCACTTTTGTGTTGAAATCGTACACTATCTGACGATTGTAGCTCTACAGATCTGTTTGTCTGAGCCGATAAAGGCAAGCGAATCAAAGCATCCTTTAACTCATGAAGACGAAGAGGATAGATTGGCTCTAAATACGGTCTTCCAAGGGATGTTAAACGTAACAAATGAACCATAAAAAAAATAGCGACGATCACAATTCCTAATAATCCCCATAATCCTGCAAAAAAAAGAAACGGATAACGAATTAAACGAATGGCAATCCCCATTTTATAAACAGGTGTTGTAAATGAGGCTAATGCAGACAGCGCAATAATAATGAGAAGAGCATTACTCGTTATCCCAGCTTCAACAGATGCTGTTCCAATTACAATTCCCCCTACAATGCCAATAGTTTGTCCAACTTTCGCAGGTAGTCTTGCCCCAGCTTCTCTAAGAATATCAATGGTCAATTCTAAAATAATAGCTTCTGAAATGGGAAGGAGTGGAATGGTGCTTCTCGAAATTACTAAGGTACTTATTAGATCCTTTGGAACGATCAAATAATGATGGCTTAAAATTGCTACATAAAGAGGTGTCGCCAAAATAGAAAAAAGCACACCAAACAACCGAATAATCCGAAAAAAAGAGGCGACTTGCCAGTTAATAAAGTAGTCTTCAAACGCGGAAAAAAATTCCACTAGTGTTGTTGGCCCAACAAGAGCATGAGGAGAACCATCCACTAATACAACAATTTTCCCCTCTCCAAGGACGCCAGCTGCATGGTCAGGTCGCTCTGTATTAAGTAATTGAGGAAATATGGAATTATTATTGTCAGAAATCATTCCTTCGATATACGAACTATCAAGTATTTGATGACATTGAATATCACTAATACGTTGCAAAACAGTATGTACATTTTCTTCATTTGCAACACCTTCTATGTAAAGAACAGCGATTTTAGTTTTGGAAAGTGTTCCGACTGAAAGTTCTTTAACGTGTAGTTGTGGGGTTGGTAATCGTTTACGGACTAAATACAAATTGGTTTCTAATGTTTCAACAAAAGATTCTTTGGGACCAGTTACACTAAATTCTTCTTCCGGTATTGTGATAGAACGTGTCTGATTCGCTCCTGCTTGGATTAGTACGCACGTTTCATCCTCCTGATTAAATTGGATGATTATATAGCCCATCAGTAATTTAGATTTAATTTTCTCTAAATTATTAGTAATTATTATATCTTCAATAGGGAGTGCAGCCTGTATTTCTTTCAAAGAAGAATATGTTGATTTGCTTAAAAAGGGCAGAATATCCCGATGTAATATCTCCGAATCAACAAGAGATGTAAAATAAGAAATTACAAAAGATTGAGGCATTTGTGGATAAGAAAATTGAATAAAATCACCAGATTCTTTAAATGCTCTGATTACACTTTGAATAGATTCACTTGTTGTAGTTGCAGTTTGTTTATGGTTACTCATAAAACCACCTCAAATTCATTTTCTCTGATAACTAAAATATTATAGTCTTATGGATATAAATTAAGTATGCCTTACTATTACATTTTATTTGTAACCTCTTTTTCTGATTTTATTCTTAAAGAAACATCCACAAAATTCTCTACTAAAAAGCATGAGATAATTCTTTAAAAAGTGCTAATCCTTTTGAACAAAACCTGTTTTCATCTGAAGATGCAATCCAATACGTATCTAATTCAAATCCTATTCCTTGTGGTGCTGATAGAATCCCTAAACCTCCTCTATCACCAACAAACCAAATTGATCCGCGATGAAATGCTATTGCAATACCATCAGCCTCATTACTTTTAGACCCTAGGTATATATTTGCTACGAGAGTAAAATCATGTCTCATATCTAATGCCGTTTTTCCAGTAATCGTACTTGCTTGAGAATTTATAACATCTGTTAAGATTGTAAAGTTAGTATTAGGATCAAATTTAGCAGAACCATTTATACTACATATTTCACGACTATCAAGAGATAGTTTGGCGTACTATCATTCTTCCAAGAAGACGGATTTTTTTATGCATTCATTTTTGAATATTTATGAGTTTTGCAACACCTCTTAAAAACAAAAAAAGCTCAACTCCCCTAGTATAGAAGGGTTTTGAGCTTTTTTTGTTTTTTAGGAATTTTAAAGTCTCAAAGTAAATAGATACATTGAAACATATATAAATGTCGAAAAGCAGCTTCTTACTATTTCTTTTGAGAAATAGTGTACTTATTAGTTACAGCCAAAATTAAAATACATATATATTAATTTTAATATATATTCATTTTATAAATCCATGTTATATTTCAACTTAAAATTTTACATATCTTATCGAGCTAAATCTCTTCCTTCTCCATGATATATAGTGTACTCTTATTGCTGTTATTCTATAAATATGATTTTGGGCATGTATAGTGCTCCCTATTAGAATGAAACTTTTTCAAATAAATTCTTCCTTATCAATCCTTATATTCTCGCTTTACCTGTTGATACTTTTCCCATGTATCTACATCAAAAAACATTTTCTCGCTTTCAGACAACAATGAAATTCCATTCATACCAGGTTTTGTAAAAATTGCACGTGCCCCTTCATCCCCTTTCAATGCTTGAAAAAGTGGAAACACTTTCTTTGTAAATAAAACAGGCGGTTGTCTTATCCCTCTATAACTCGCTGCTACAAAGTGAATGTTTTCATTTTGCTCACAGCAACTTATCATCTTATTTATAAATTCAAGTGTCACAAATGGTTGATCAGCTAGAAGGACAAGCACTCCATCTACATTCATTCGTTTCGCCTTCTCCACACCGCATCGAAGAGAGTATGACTGTCCTCTATAAGCATTTGAACAAGAAAGAATGCGAACTTTTTCGTGGCACATTCTTTCTAACATCCAGGTAGGTTCATTCGTAACAACAACAATAATATGTGAGAGCCTTGAAGAAACTGCTGCTTGTAACGCTAAGTTTCCAAGTGGTTTCCCTTGTAATGGAATGTACAGTTTATGTATTCCAGGCCCCATTCTCCGACTGTTTCCAGCAGCTAAATATATTCCAGCAATCTTTATTTTACTTCCCCCTTAATTCTTGAATGATTTCAGCTATTATACTAATCGCAATTTCAGTTGGACCTTTTGCTCCAATTGTAAGTCCCACTGGTGAATGAAGATGTTTTGGTATTGTTTTTCCTTCTAATAGACGAGCAGTGCGATGTCGTGGACCTAAAATACCAATATAGCGAACACATTGTTCACATAAAAGCTCAACCAATTGTTGGTCGCGCTGAAAATGATGGTTCATAATCACAACAAAATCTTTTTCTCGTAATAGAAGTCGCGGTACAATCTCTTTTGGAAACCCAATCATACAAGTATCTGCACTCGGGAAATGTGAAATATTACATAATGATTCACGCCAATCACAAACTGTCACGAAAAAGTTTACTTCTTTCGCAAACCGAACAAGTGGTTTTGCGTCTTCTCCTGCTCCAAAAATAAAAAGACGTGGCTTTGGCATAAAATGTTGATAATAGCATTGACCATGTAAAGAAAGAGATAAAAACGAAACCTCACTATCCCCAAACGTATCACCGTTCTCACAGATAAATAAAGTTTGTAACAAAGAAAGATCTTTTATCATCTGAACAGAAATGCCGTTCTTGAGACATACATATAATGTTCGTAAAAAAGCCTTGTACTCATCATCTATATGTTCAACTAATATATGAACAATACCGTTGCATCCTATTCCCCAAGATAAATCATCTTCCGCTTTCGTATTAAACTGATGAATAGACCACGTTTGATTCTCTATCACTTCTGCCGCATAAAACGAAACCTCTTCTTCCAAGCAGCCCGCACTTAACATTCCAACTTTTGTCCCATCTTCACAAAAAAGCATGATTGTTCCTTCTTTGCAATATGCGGAACCTTCCACATGAATAATCGTTGCTAAGGCACATCGTTGTTCACAAGATAGTAGTACTTCTAGTACAGTATGAACAGAAGTCATAAGTGATTCCCTCGATGCTTTTGTAAGACAGATTTCACAGCCTCTTCAATCTCCTGGTAACTTGTGCACCGGCAAATATTAGAACTTAACCATTCTTCAATCATTGCATCGTTCACATCCATTTTTTGTGTGACGAGCGCATGACAATTCATGATAAACCCAGGCGTACAATACCCACACTGAAAAGCCCATTTGTCTTCAAAAGCTTGTTGAATAGGCGTTTCTCGTAAACCTTCAATGGTTACAATCCGCTTACCCATCGCTTCCACGGCTAACATAATACAAGATTTGATTGGTATTCCATCAACAAGAACTGTACAAGCACCACAATCGCCGTTTTCGCATCCCGGCTTAGCTCCTGTCAAATCGAGTTGTTGCCGTAATGTATATAATAACGTATCCGCCATTCTGACAATCACTTCTCTGTCTTCCCCATTCACCTGAAGAATAAATTGCCCCTTTCCCATTATTCTCTCATCCCTTCAAGCTTTATCAATACATCGTAAAGCACATGTTTCAAAACAAAAATACGATAAGCACGTGAGCCTCGTATATCATCTAATATAAGCGCAGGAATATGAAAAAGGGCGCGTTCAATTCTCTTCTCTACCGGAATATCCCAATCGTTTAACACTGCTTCCATTGCGGATGATCGAAATGGAAATGCACACAATCCACTAAATGCGATTCGAATGCTATCATCACTTTTTAGTGCAGTAACTGTTACAAGTGGGTAATCAATTTTCTCTAATTGTCTTTTTTTTACACTATAATACGGCAATCCTACATATTTTTGGTCTGTTATAATTTGTATAAGAAACTCACCTTTTTGCAATTGTAATTTCTCAATAAATGCTTGCTGAGCTGGGATATGCTTTATGCCTTCTCTTCCTGCAATAACAAATGTGCTATCAGCTAGTAAAAAAGGAAGCACTGCTTCTCTATATATAATTTTCCCTGCAATGTTTCCACCAAGTGTAATTTTATTTCTTGCGGTGTGATCTGCCGCTCTTCCAGCAGTCTCTCCAAGAAGAGGAAATACTTTTGCATCTTGAACTTCTGTTAATGTTAATGTAACTCCAAGGATAAGCTTATTGTCATTCCATGCACAAACATTACATTCAGGAATGTCTTTTAAATCAATCACCGCTTTCGTCATGATTTGTTGCAAGCGACCCATCGTAATAATTTCAGTACCACCTCCATAATAAATGGGGCTTTTCCCCTCTTCATCCAATTGATGAAATAACCGGATGGTTTCTTTAATGGAACGCGGACGATAATATTCAAAGTCAAATGGTATCATACACACCATTCTCCTTCTCTTGTTTTACTTTCCAAATTAATTCAGGAGTGAGTGGTAATTGACGAAGTGAAATAATAGCTGCAATTGATAAAGCATTCGCTAAAGCAGCTGGCATACCGATAATTCCATGCTCCCCAAGTCCTCTTGAACCGAATGCAGCTTGGTCATGTGGTACCTCCACAAATTCAGCAATGTATTTGGGCTGTTGACCATAATGCATCACTTTATAAGAACGAAACTGATCATTAAGAATTCTTCCATACAAGTCGTAATGAAATGTTTCTCTCGTCGCAAAACTTAATCCCATACTCATAGCCCCTATAATTTGTGTTTCTGCTCCTTTTCTATTTAAAATCCTTCCTGCATCTGCAACCGTTATTGCTTTAATTAATTTATATGTATACGTCTGTGGGTCAAATTCAATCTCGATCGCTTGTGCTCCCACTCCCCATTCCGGTCCTTGTTGTCCTTTTCCTGTTTCATAATCAATCTTTGTAATCCCTTCAAAGACGTAAGTACCTCTTCCAATTATTTGTGACCCTAATACATTTCCGCTCGAATCAACATATCCAAAAACAATTTTTGAAAAGGGCACGTAAATATCGGGATTTGTTTTCGCGTACACAGTCTTATTCGCGATTGCTAGCTCATCTGCTGGTATTCCAAGTAAATGAGCAGCTGTATCTAGTAACTGATTCCTTACATCTTCCGTCGCTTTTACAACTGCATTTCCAACAAGGTGCGTCGTTCGACTAGCAGCTGTTTTCCAATGTTTCGGCGTTACTTGTGTATTGACTTCCATCATGATAGATACATCTTCAACACTCATATTCATTTTTTCTGCAACCATTTGTGTCAAAGTTGTTTTCGTTCCTTGCCCAATTTCAACAGCACCACAATTAATATTTACACTTCCATTACTATTAAAGGTTAAAGTCGCACCAGCTCCGGCGTTATTTGGTGTGGTCGAATTTTTCCAAAAACAACTAATCCCTTTTGCTTGTATTCTGCCATTTGATAAAACAATTCGATTGCCTTCTTTCCAATTAATAAGCGACTTTAATTTTTGTAGACACGCCTGAATATCCCCTGTATTACTTTTGGTGACTGATACTTGCGTTGGTGTTGTATCTCCTAATCCAATTGCATTTTTCATACGAAACGTAAGCGGGCATATACCTATTTTATTTGCCAATATATCTATCATTCTTTCAATTACAAATGTATACTCAGCATGACCAAACCCTCGAAACGATGTCGCATATGGATGATTCGTGTACATACAAAGCGAATCACACGATACATTCTGGATAGAATACGGACCTGTACAGTCTAATCCAGCTGCTTTACTCATTGTCACCGCTCGATCAGCATAAGCACCGCCATCAAATAAATACAAAATCTCTGCAGCTTGTAACTTTCCATTCTTTGTACATCCAAGCTTTACTTTTGCTTGTAATCCAATATGAACAGGGGATGTTACAAAGTCTTCTTCTCTACTATTTCGAATGATAACACGCCTTCCGCTGACCGCTTTTGAAGCAAGATAAGCTAAATACTCAAGTTGTACCGCTGTTTTTCCGCCATACGCTCCTCCGACTAAAGGAACATACACAATTATTTTTTCCTCATCAATTTGAAACGCTTTACTAAGCAATCTTTTAATTTCAAAAGGAGCTTGCGAAGTAGAATGAACAATAACTTCTCCATCTGGCTTAATTTCTACCTTCGCACATCGTGTTTCCATTGCGGTATGATCAGATTGCCTGAAGGAAAACGTTTCCTCTACAACAACTTCACTATTTACAAACCCTTTCCGAGTATCACCCTTACGAATTTTCGTTCTATTTGCAATGTTTGTATGTGCTTCTGGATATACTACTTCTTCCAATTCATATTGTTCTACATTTTCATGTACGAGTATATCCCTTTCTAAATAGGCTTGTAGTGGAGCCTGAACTACGGGGAGTTTTTTATATGTAACACGTATTTGCGTTACTGCTTGTTTAGCAATCGCTTCACTATCCGCTACAACAAGTGCAATAGGTTCACCAAAATATCGTACTTTCTCATAGGCTAATATAGGGCGATCTACAATACTAGAACCGACAAGAATAGGATAATCTGCTCCTGTTACCACAGCATGAACACCAGGGATTTTCTTAGCTTTCCTTATATCAATGCTTTCAATAAAAGCATGAGCATATACACTCGTTAACACTTTTGCATATAACGTGCCGACCTCTATCTCATCATCCACATACTTCGCTCTTCCCGTTACCTTATCAGCACTTTCTTTTCGTTTGACGCTTTTTCCAATGATGTGATCCTGTTTCATTCCACGCCTCCTTCCTTATCTCTTCTACCAACCTATTCACAGTCCAATCCATTTAGTACGAAACTCCATATAGGAGCGTAATACCATTTCAAGTGGTTATCCTGCCCCGCAAACAGTTTCCAGGTATTAGTAGATAAGAAACACCAGGAAAGAGTAATTTCTGCAAACCGATCAGCACATCTCCCCCATCCAGTTAAGATAGTTTTGTATCCATAACATAAAATAAACGCCATCCTTTCCTATGATTCTACAGAAAGAATAGCGTATTTTTTATGGTAGGGGATATTTCTTTTTATTAACTTGATAGCGATGGAGTAGTACCACAAAACGCCAATTTCCTGCGCTAAGAGATAATCGGGCTTTTTACAGTTAAGTCGTTTGTAGTGATATATGTAAAATTACATTAAATATACTCTGAGATGATTAATACATATTTCCCCTTTTATTTTGGTAATATCTTTTCAAGTGGTTCGAAAATAACCTGAATCAGTGTGTTAGGACCTGGTATATCAGGAAAGTGATTGAGCAGTATAGCCAGAGTCCATCCAATCGCTGTCAAAGAAACAAAAACGAATTTATCCTTTTTGGGATAATGATTCATTTTGGGCCACTGATAGAGAATTATAAGACACACTACGAACGTAATAGCAACAGTTGGCCCGACCTTCATTTCTTTTCCTCCTTTTGTTTAGGTAAACCAGCAGGTCTCGTGCTTACTCCTGGCCTCCGCACATAAGCTTTGATATCAAAATCAACTTCCACTTGCGGAAAAACCTTATTCCACTGAGCCTTCGCTTTATCCCATTTGTCCGGATATTTTCGTTCAAAGGCTTCTGCAAAATGAAAAATATCCGCTTTCATTCCTTTCTGTACCTCTTCTAAAGTCTGAGTGATTCGTTGTTGAATATCCTTTGCCAATTTTTTTTGAATCATTTTATTTATTTCCGGTTTCATAACATCCAAATCAGTAGCGTTTTCTACGATACTTCCTTCAGTTCTAATATTCGCTACTATTTTCCATTTATTATTTTCAATTTTAGGAACTATATCAGTAAGTTCCTGAGTGAGTTCCATCGTTATAGTCCCTCTTCCATTTTGAGGTTTCACTGCCACGACCGCTTCTTGAATTTCATTTCTTAACCAAAGAACCCCTTTTGTCATTTTTTGATCAATTTTCCCAATCATTTTGTCTCTCTTAAAAATGGATGTTTCGAGGATAGGACCAAGTGTTTCCTTTTCTTCAATCTGTTCCAAAGTTTTCGTATTAATGTAGGGAAGAATAGCTCCACCTGCCTGTCCTGTAATCATTTGTTGAAAATCTTTTAAAGTAATAACTGCACTCATCCGTTCATCTGCAAGTTTCCGCAGGGATTGCCCTATATATCCCTCAAGAGGAGACTGAAGTGTTAAAAGATGAGCTGCTTCCCCTTCACTGACAAATAAATATGAACGATTCCGGGGTTCTGGGTGGCGTACAAGGAAATCTATTTCATCATGAAGCCCCTCTTTCGCGAGCTGTTCCCCGAAAATATAAACTCTACATTGCCCCCAGAAGAGCTCACGGGAGGTTTTTGCTTGAATTTTTGACATAGCATCCGTAATACTTTTCCCTAATGCAGTTCTCACTATGGTCGATTTATCTTCTCCACCCGCTCCGTGCTGCCCACTCTTCTCTCCTTGAGGAATCAAAATCTGAACCGACACTTTAGTCTGATCTTTACTTTTATCAATGGCTGTTGTTAATACAATTGCCATCTCATTCGTTTCTATTCGATCCCAACAACCCGTGAGTAGAAGGAGGTATATAAAAAAGAGAAGAACTAAGAACGCTTTTTTTCTATTAATAGAGACATAACGTTTCACTGTTGTCGCTCTCCCTTCTTTTTATTATGTTTCTTCCGAATCATAGCCAGAAACAAGAGGCATAATGGAATTACAATGAGGAAAAGCGGTTTATATAACGGGCTCACCAACTTATAAAACTGAGTCATTTCCGGTATATTAGGATGTGCCCATATACCGAACACGATCATAAGCAAACCGTATGGAAAGACAACAGGACGGTAGTCAGACAATTTTAACCATTGAGCAGTCCCTAATACAAGAGCATAATAGAAAACCGATATTTTAAGAAAAATCCCCGCCACCCAAACCACCATAATGAAGGCTTCTAGGTGTTCAAAAAAATCGCCAATACGGATATACCGAGCTGCCTCAAACACCGGATAAAGGTAGCTGCTGGTCATCATTCCTCCAAATAAAAAAAGAACTGTCAGATTGATTACTACCATTGTGAGCGTAACGGCCAAAACAGAGATCATGCCCCACTTCTTTCCTTTCTTCCGATCTGTTAAGAAAGGTAATAAAAAAGAAATGACGAAGAACTCCGTAAACCAAGCTAATCCTGGGATCATCGCTCCCGATATAGAAGGCGTAATTCCATGCATCATGATGGGAAACATATTTTGGATCTCGAAGTCCCGCAA
Organism: Bacillus clarus; assembly: GCF_000746925.1. Classification (GTDB taxonomy): domain Bacteria; phylum Bacillota; class Bacilli; order Bacillales; family Bacillaceae_G; genus Bacillus_A; species Bacillus_A clarus. The sequence goes on along the minus strand of NZ_JMQC01000008.1, from coordinate 4,057,710 downwards.
AAGAAGAACCACCATAATGAATAAAGGAACAATAAGTAGTGGGATATAAAGTTGAGCTAGTCTCCCCAATACTTCTATCCCCCCATAAACTACAAAGGCACAGAGGAGGGTAAGACAGGAAATTATGACAATACGCGGTGTTTGCGGGAGAAAAGCACCCACTGTGAACTCCGCATACTGTCGTAGGAAGTTACCGATATTCTCCAGCAAAAAAAATAAGTAAAAAAATCCAAGGATTTTTCCAAGAAAGCGTCCTAGAATCTGTTCGCTGTATTGAATAAGCGTCTCATCAGCATAGAGCTTGTTAAGACGGTAGGCAAGATATACTGAAAGAAAGCCCATGGATGAAGCAAAAATAGGGGAGATCCACATATCCCGTTCCGCCTCCCTTCCCATAATCGTAGGAACAGCCAGAATAGAGGTTCCCAAAATCATAGGATACGCTATGAGCCCCATCTGAATGGCGGAAATCTTCCCTTTCTCTAACATGCTTATTCACCTCCTTTTGAAGGATCAGGCTTCTGATTGTGAGACTGCCGGTTTGGATCGTAATCTTCTGTTAAATGAGGATGAGTATCGAACATCCACCAAGGTGCCCGGAATAACACGTCTTTCAAATCGCGCATTTTTGTAGGAGCAATGGGACTTAAATAGGGAATTCCAAAGGATCGTAAGCAACATAAATGGATACTAATCATAATTATCCCGAACATGATTCCAAGTAATCCAAGCGTTCCAGCAAGGAACATTAAAGGAAAACGAAGCATCCTAAATGCTGTCCCTTGAACATAACGCGGAATCATGAAAGAAGAGATACCGGTGATAGCCACCACGATGACCATGATTTCGGAAACCAGTCCAGCTTGGACAGCAGCTTCACCAACTACTAAAGCACCTACAATACTAACAGCAGCCCCAACCTGTTTCGGAAGCCGTATTCCTGCCTCACGTAATGCTTCGAATGTAAATTCCATAATAAGAGCTTCTACGATCGTCGGGAAAGGAACCGGTTCCCGTGATGCGACAATACTAATTAACAGCGTGTTTGGAACCATTTCTTGATGAAACGTCATGATGGCCACATATACGGAGGGACCCAGAAGAGAAATCCCAATAAATACATAGCGCATCCAGCGAATACAAGTACTTATAAGAAATCGTTGATAATAGTCCTCTGGAGCCTGAAGCAATGAAAAAAACGTGACAGGCAAAATCAAAACAAAAGGTGTCTCATCTATCATGACGGCTACTCTTCCCTCCAGAAGATTTGCAGCCGTAACATCCGGTCGTTCTGTATTGAGGATTTGAGGAAATGGCGAAAAAGAATTGTCTTCAATCAATTCTTCGATATATCCACTTTCCAATATTCCATCCAGGTCGATTCGTTGCAGTCGGCTTTGAACCTCTTCAAGAAGCGTTTGATCTACAAGTCCTTCGATGTAAGCAATTGCCACATCAGTTTGCGTATAGCGACCAATTTTCATCGATTTAAATTTCAAATCTGGACTTTTAATTTTTCTACGCAAGAGAGACGTATTGACCCTTAAAGTTTCCACAAAACCGGTTCTTGGCCCTTGTATCACCCCTTCTGCAACTGGTTCTTCAATTGACCGTTTCTCCCATTTGGACAATCCTAAAGAAAGAGCCTGCTTCTCTCCCTCCATTAAAAGAAGGGGATTTCCTTGCAAAATCGTCTCTATCCCTTCATGAACTGTATCCATTTCTTGTACATTGGCTACTGCAATTTTACTTTTCTTTAATTGATTTATAATGTCTTTTTGTTCTGTTATCTCCTGCATTAAAGGAGATAGTAGATTATTATCGATTTCTTCCAGATCTGATAAGCCCTCAATATAAATCAGAACAGCATCAATTTGATCTCCAATTAAAAAGGAACGGAAAACTACGTCCGAACAATCGGCAAAAATCATTTGAAAATAACAAAGATTTTGTTCTAAATTCGGAGAGATAGGTTGAGAATATTGTTGAATCTCCTTTTTTTGAGATAAGAGCGACCGATTTTTTGATTTTATTCGTGGAATTCTTCGCAATATGATCGTCTCTCCTTTAAAATAGAATAAAAAAAGAATCTTAAGATACTAAATTATCCTAACCAATCTCACTTATATTTAATCGTGTTTTTTTATGTCTAATGACTGTTATTCTTTTTTCCGTCTCGTTGATATCATCAATAAACCTCATTTGGCTCTGATGTAAATATATTGTTAGTTCGAAAAACATGTATGAATTCTTCTCAGAACACTGTTTATACCGTAAGCCCAAACAATTGGTGAATGAGCTTCACGATTAAATACATCATAGATAACAGAAAAGTATAGTTGTTGTTTACCAAATTGTACATATGTAATATCTGTAGCTTACGTTCTTTTGGATACCGTATACATTTTCGACCCTTTTTCGGCGCACAAAATATCCCTATTGTGTAGACGGTCTGTTTTTTCGTGCCTACACAATAGAGATATTATCAGTTCAGAAAATCCAGCGATTTTTTTACTGTATTTGTAGCAATGTCAAATATTTGATCTATTCATTTCTAAACTTACTACCTTTCAATTTAAAAGCCCTCTAGTCTAATACTATTTTTTATGAGTCTAACGCTGTATTTTAAAAGTCTACAACTTTTTTAGTGGGAAATCGCTTAACATTGTAAATCAGCATTTCCCTACTGCTCCTCTCCCTCTCGAAGTGGCATAGCACCACAATCGGAGTTTCTTTTTTAACGAGAAGAGATTCAAGATACCAATACAACCGGAACGACGCAAGTGGGCTTTCCGTGATTTGTTCAAAAAACGCCAGCGGCCGATCATATTGTTCATCGACGAAGCCCAGGACCGGCCCGTTAGAATAGAATAAACGTACGAAATCATAGTGTTTCAAGCGGTGCTTAAAAAATATTCAAGTCAGTATTAGTCTATAAAATGAAACTTACTGGATGATTTATAAGGCTTCCTTTTTTATTTTCTTTTAAATCTTGATTAAGTAGTCTCTTGATAGTCTTCTTTTATAAAGGAGCGATGTTTTGAATATATTCCCCTTCCCAAAAATATACTAACAATGTTAACAAGTTCAAAAATATACATAAGGAGAAAAGAAATGAAGCGCAGAAAATGGCCCGTTCTTCTCATGATTATCAGCATTGTAGGTATAAACCTCATGATTACTTCATTGAAAGAAAGACAAGTGAAAGCTACGAGTTCAAACAATCTCTCGAGTTCCCCACTGCAGAAAAAGAGGGAGAACAATCAACCAACTTATGATATTTGGGGACAAACTATATCTCAAATAGAAGCCGAACAGTTAATGAAAACCAAAAAAGGACAGGCTTTATTATCTCCACAAAATGGAGCTGTTAAAATTGATTCTTCATTGTTACAACTAGGAAAGAAATCTTTTTATGAAGAAACATTCGGCAATGAAGGGTTTATAACAGATATTATGGGTGCCTTTGATGGACCTATAACGCTGCCCAATATTCAAAAAGCAGTTAAGGAACTTGAAGGCAAAGGTACTACCAATTTACAGGTTGAATTAGCTAATACTGTAACGATAGGAGGAAAAACCTTTAAAAAGGGTAGAAAAGTCGACACTGGATTAGATGTCGCAAAAGGAACCAATAAAGTCTTGGGTATGCCTATTAAGTATTCTGAAGGAAAAATGAAAGCTGGGATTAGTTGCCTTGCTTGTCATGCCACCGTAGATTCAAATAGCAAACAAATTATTGAAGGCGCACCTAATTCAGATTTAAATGCAGGTCTTTTGATCGCTTTTGCAAAAAATTCAGCAGCCTACTTTACTCATACTGATATATCATCTCTCAAGAAATATATGAACAATTTCAACCACACGATCAAAACGAGTGATGACAAAACAGCTGTACTTCCTAACCCAAAAATGTTGGAAGATGCTGTGGATCGAAATGTACTAAAGTGGCCAAAAGGGAACTTTGATTCAACAATCGATATGAAAAGTAATCCAGCGCAAATCCCAGATTCCTTCACATTAGGAGATTTTCCTTATGGCTGGAGCGGACATGCCATGGCCGGACCTTTTAAAGGATTAAGTACTTTTAATAACAACGTACATGCTCAAAATTCGGATTCACTTAGCCAATCCGAAGTAAGTCGTGAACTTTTTGGAATCGATAAGGAAGTATATATGGGAACTATCTTGCAAAGTGCGGCCAATCCTAAATATCGCTATATCCCTAACCAAGGAAAGAAACCATCGGAATTTTTTGTTGCTGTTGATCCAACTCCAGGCATTCCAGGTGTGAACGAATTAATAAAGCCTCCGTCTTTTCCGAAGGTTACATTGATAGCTCCTGACGGGCTTATTGCGAGTTCACCAGGCTATAAGGTAAATGAACAAAACAATGCAATGTCTGCATGGCAAAACACTCTTGTTCCACCTAAGTCTGAAATTAAGGTGGATTCAAAGACAATGCAGCTAGGACGATCTGTGTTCAAACGAGCTTCATGCATAACGTGTCATGCTGGTTCAGATTTTACTAATAATCGGATTATTTCTGCAGCCAAAATTGGTACAGAGCCATCACGGGCGCAAGCCTTAAAGAAAACAGAAAAAATCTGGGGGGAAGCTTTCATTTATTCACCGGATACACCTGTCCCTGTTCCAAAAAACGCAAAAATCTTAAAAGTCCCTACGACACAATTGGATCCTGAACAAATTGATTTGGCTTTCGCTAAAGGGGAATCACCAGGAGGATATAAGGTTCCAAGCTTAATAGGTCTTTACTGGACTGCGCCTTACTTACACGATGGAGGAGTTGCCGTTGGACCAAACTCAAATACACAATTAGGTTTCCCTGGAACGTTAATGAAGGGAGTCTATCCTGATCCGGTGAACAGTTTACGGGCATTAGTAGATAAGAAACAAAGGGAAAGAGTAATCGCTGCGAATCGATTAGCAAATCTTCAACAAGTTCATGTTCAAGGAATCGGACATGAATATTGGGTAGATGCTTCAACAGGTTTTTCCAACCAAGAACAAGATGCTTTGATTAGGTATTTACTTACATTAGAATAACCGTATAAAAGTCAGGTAGTCGCTATAACTACCTGACTTTTATACTTTATAACCTCTTACTGCTTGAAGATTCCAAATGATTATGTAGTGGTTGTAAATTCTAAAAGGAAAGAGATTGCTTCTACATACTAACCTAGAAACCCAATATATAAGTCATGAATTCCAAACAAATGAGGCATTTCTAAATAATAGGAACTACCAATGAAAATCCAAGATAAAAGGCTAACCGTAGAAATCTTATGGTTAGCCTGCTTACATAAAGATAAAGTGAAACTTTAATTAGTGGAAGTTTTCTTCATCTCCCACCTAACTTCCTTGCCCTCGCTAAATTTTGAAGCGGGAGTGTTACTGCCAGTTAATGCGGGTAACTAAACGACTGTTCGTTGCTTACAGAAATCTCCCACTTACATTAATGTAAGTGGGAGTAGTTCAAAACTAAATTAAATCCTCAATCGAGAAGGCACCCGGCAATAATTGTTCAACCGTTACTTCTTTTTCATCGCCTTTTACATTTGTTAGTAATACAGGCATTTTCGGATCGCAAAATTCAGCAATAACTTGTCTACAAGCACCACATGGTGAAATTGGACCATCGGTTTCACCTGTAATGACTAAATAACTGAAATCACGTTCCCCTTCTGACACTGCTTTAAAGATTGCTGTTCTTTCGGCACAATTACATAAACCGTAAGAAGCATTTTCTATATTACAACCAGTATAGATTTTGCCTTCTTTCGTCACTAATGCTGCACCTACAGGGAATTTTGAATACGGAATATAAGCTTTTGATAACATCTTCGTTGCTTCTTCAATATATCTTTTTTTATCCATATTAGTTCCTCCTCAAAGTAAATGTAATTCTACTCACTATTAATCAGTAATAATTGTATGAATTAATTTAGGAGCTTCCGCTGTTTCTGAAATAGAAATGTTTTCATAAATTTTCGCTTTTACATCTTCTACATTTTCACGATTTGCATAAATCGTCACGAATGATTCGCCTTCTTTTACAGAATCACCAACTTTTTTACGTAACATTAAACCGACAGCTAAATCAATTTCATCTTCTTTCGTTGCACGGCCAGCGCCTAAAAGCATAGCAGCGATACCAATTTCATCTGCGACAATATTAGAAATAACACCCGAAGTTTTAGCTGGTACATCAATTACATATTTCGCTTGTGGTAATTTTTCTGGCTCGTCTACAATTGAGCTATCTCCACCTTGGTTGCTTAAAAACTCTTTGAATTTCTCAACTGCTTTTCCATTTTTCATAACTTCTATTAGCTTTTCACGTGCTTCTTCTAATGTATTTGCTTTTTTCGCAAGTACAACCATTTGGCTACCTAGCACAAGTACTAGTTCCGTTAAATCTTCTGGTCCTTCGCCTTTTAATGTGTCGATTGCTTCTTTCACTTCAAGAGCGTTACCGATTGCGAATCCAAGAGGCTGTGACATATCTGAAATAACAGCCATCGTTTGACGTCCAACGTTATTTCCGATGCGTACCATTGCATGTGCTAATTCTTTTGCATCTTCTTCTGTTTTCATAAATGCGCCTGCACCCGTTTTTACATCCAGTACAATTGCATCAGCACCAGCTGCAATTTTTTTACTCATAATTGAGCTTGCGATTAACGGGATTGAGTTTACTGTTCCCGTTACATCACGTAATGCATAAATTTTTTTATCAGCAGGTGTTAAATTTCCTGTTTGTCCAATAACAGCTACTTTATCACGGTTTACAATATCAATAAATTGTTCTTTCGTAATTTCAACATGGAACCCTTCTACTGCTTCTAATTTATCAATTGTTCCGCCTGTATGACCTAAACCACGACCAGACATTTTCGCAACTGGTACATCTAAAGCTGCTACTAACGGTCCTAACACTAATGTCGTTGTATCACCAACACCACCAGTTGAATGTTTATCTACTTTAATACCTTCAATTTCAGATAAGTCGATTGTTTCTCCAGATTCAACCATAGCCATCGTTAAGTCTGCGCGTTCACGATCAGACATATCCTTAAAGAAGATTGCCATTGCTAATGCACTTACTTGATAATCAGGAATTGTTCCATCTGTATATCCTTTAATAAAGAACTCAATTTCTTCTGTCGTTAACTCTTTACCATCACGTTTTTTTGCAATAATATCTACCATTCTCATCTTAATCACCAGTCCTTTTTATAGTCTATGAAACTTTTAATATAATAAGCCAACAATAGTCGCAGATAAGAAACTTACTAACGTTGCACCGAAAAGTAATTTCAAGCCAAATCGTGCTACTACATTCCCTTGTTTTTCATTTAAACTCTTAACAGCTCCTGCAATAATTCCAATTGAAGAGAAGTTTGCAAATGAAACTAAGAACACAGATATAATTGCTGTCGTTCTTGCTGAGAAATTAAAGTTTCCTTGTGCTAAATCTGTCATCGCTACAAATTCATTCGATACAAGTTTTGTCGCCATAATATTACCGGCATTAACTGCTTCATGCCAAGGAACACCCATAATAAATGCAAATGGTGCAAATGCATAACCGAGAATTTCTTGGAATGAAATACCAATTACACCTTTGAATACTGCGTTAATGAATGCGATAAGAGCAACAAATCCAATTAACATCGCTGCTACCGTAATCGCAACTTTGAAACCATCTATAATATATTCCCCTAATACTTCAAAAAAGCTCTTTTTCTCTTCCTCTTGTACTTCTAACATATCTTCTTCTTCAGTAACCTCATATGGGTTAATAATAGAAGCGATAATAAAACCACCAAATAAGTTAAGCACTAAAGCTGTTACAACATATTGTGGTTTTAATAAGACCATGTACGATCCAACTATTGACATAGAAACCGTTGACATTGCAGATGCACATAATGTGTATAATCTTCTTTCTGATAATAAGCCTAGTTGCTTCTTAACCGAAATAAATACTTCTGATTGTCCTAAAATAGCGGAAGCAACCGCATTATACGATTCAAGTTTTCCCATTCCGTTTACTTTACTTAATGCTAAACCGATAAATTTCACAATAATAGGTAATACTTTAATATGTTGCAAAATACCGATTAAAGCTGATATAAAAACGATTGGCATTAATACTCCTAAAAAGAATGAAAACTCTTTTTGATTCACTAAACCACCAAATACGAAATTCACACCGTCAGCAGCGTACTTTAACAATTCCCCAAAGCCATCGGCAATTCCGCTAATTAATATATTCCCAATACTCGTATTTAATAATAAGAAGCCGAGTATAAATTGGAGTACAATCATCGTTATAATTGGACGATATTTAACTTTGCTTCTATTATTACTAGCAAGCCAAGCGATACCTAAAATTAATACGAGGCCTATAATACCTATTAAGTATTTCATGAAATTCTCTCTCCCCATTCGTATCCGCTTACATTATTTTGAATTGTTAAAGCAATAGATACACTAATGCCTTAACAATTTGTGTACCTATTGCTTCTCTCACTGCTTTTATTGATTAATAATTATCTGTTGCACCTTTTGCGTCATTTAAAACGATTGCAACACTAGCGCTTGCTCCAATTCGAGAAGCTCCAGCCGCTACCATTTTCTCTGCATCTTCACGTGTACGAACTCCGCCTGATGCTTTCACGCCAACATCTGGTCCAACTGTTTTACGCATTAATGCGATATCTTCCGCAGTTGCTCCGCCAGTTGAGAATCCAGTTGAAGTTTTTACGAAATCAGCACCAGCTTTTACTGATAATTCGCAAGCGCGTACTTTTTCTTCGTCTGTTAATAGACAAGTTTCAATAATAACTTTTACAAGCGCTTTTCCTTTTGCAGCTTGTACAACTTCGTAAATATCTTTCTCAACGAATTCATTATCGCCATCTTTTAAAGCACCAACGTTGATTACCATATCAACTTCAGTTGCACCTTTTGCAATTACATCTTTTGTTTCGAATACTTTTGTTTCAGTTGTACTCGCACCTAATGGGAAGCCGATAACTGTACAAACATCTACATCATGTCCTGCTAATTCTTCAGCAGCTAATTTCACCCATGTAGGATTAATACAAACAGAAGCGAAATTGTATTTCTTTGCTTCTTCTAAAACTTTCATAACATCTTCTTTTTTCGTATCTGGTTTTAAAACTGTATGATCAATTAACTTTGCAATGTTCATTTTCTTCACTCCTCATATCTTTTAACAACTTCATTTTAACTCTTAGTTGAACAAATGTAAACATACTTTTGAAATTTTGTTCATTATTTTCAAAAAGGAAATTACCTCCAGAAAATCGAATCTTAATTTGTAATATAAAATGGAAAACAAAGGATGTGAGTCATTTGCTAAAATCGAAACCTTTTTTGCTAGCATTACTAATATTATGCATCGCACTATCTATATTTGTCTTTCAAAAAAGGAACGTAATTTTCCAAGAAGGGAACCCAATACCATTTGCTATAGCTATTTCAAAAATGGTTATTCAAGATAAAGAAATGATGGCAGTAGAACCGATAAATAATGAATACCCTTCCTTAGTGAAACGCGGGGAAATGGAACCATTTATCAATATGATGGAGGAAGATGGTTGGACTTTTGTTAATAGAGATATAATCGCTAACTCCCAAACCTTTGAAAAAGGAGATCAATCGAAGAGTTTTTCTTATAAGTACTTTAACAAGGTACTATTCCTTGATTTACTCATACTAAAATAGAAGGCTCTCCCAAAAGTATTATTTTGAGAGAGCCTTCTATTTCTAACCTTTTTGATAATGTAACAATTCCTTCGCAGTATGCTGATCTATAATTAACACATTTGCATATCCACCGCTTAATGCCCCATCTATTGCTTTCACTTTTCTAGATCCCCCTGCAACGAGGACAGAACGTTTCTTTAATCGTAGTTCTTCTAAATCAATTCCAATAGTACGCTGATTAATTTCTTCACTACTAATATTGCCGTCCCCATCAAAGAAACGTGAACAAATGTCACCGACCGCTTGTTTTTTCAGTAGGCTCGTTTCATCCTTATCCAAATACCCTAATCGGAATAATAGTGCTTCATCACGCACCGTTCCGACAGTGAAAATAGCAATGTTTGCTTGTTTTCCCATTTCAATAATGTGATGAATATGTCTATCTTGTTCCACTAATTCTTTCGTCACTGCATTATCAAATATAACTGGAAGTGGTAAATTCCTCGGTGTCGTTTGGAATGCGTCTGCAAATAAAGCGATTGTCTCATTCGCATACGTATTTACACTTGAATGACTAATACCGCCTTTCAACTGGACAACTTCTACTCCTTTTACGTGCTGAGGTATAATTTTCCTAGCAATTTCATACATTGTCGTTCCCCAGCTCACTCCAACGATGTCACCATTTTTCACCGTCTTTTCCATATACTCAGCAGCGTATTTACTAATATATTCCGTAATTGTCGCATACTCTGGTACAGGAGCAAATACAACGTGTGCTTCTAATAAATTATATTTTTCTTTCAATAGGTTTCCGACATTATCTAAATCAGCAAATGGATCAGCTATACTAATTTGAACAAATCCTTTTTCTTTCGCATACTTTAACAACCTTGAAATTGTTGGTCTTGAAATATTCAACTTATTTGCAATCTCTTGTTGACTATAATCAGATTGATAATATAATCTTGCAACTTCAACGCTTAATTGTTGTTTATCTTTATCCATAGTAATTTATTACATATCCTTTCCTGCATTTCCCTTTCATTACAAGCATTATACAGCTTTATGCTAGAAATTTCGACTATCTAAGCGAATAGAAAACGTTGCTTACACTTATTTCTTCCCTCTTCGCTATTTATCCTTACAATAAAAACAAAAAACAGTGGATAGTCCACTGTTTTTTCAGAGTGTTTGGAAACCCTTTAGGGTTTCCTACACTCTGGAATGTATGAATTCTGAAATTCGTACAAAATAGTAATACATGATAAAAACACAAAAAATAGCCCTTCACCTGACCCTTTTTGGTCAGGTGAAGGGCTATTTTTTTCATGTTTTGGCAGGCTGCAGTGAGATAGGCCTGCATTTGGACATACTTCACCCCTCGAAACCGGGCATACCGATAACCATGTAGTTCTTTGGCATCCGCAAAACTCCGCTCAATTGTAGAACAGCGTACTTTATATAGCTTTTTACCCGTACTTGTTAATTTGTTTTTTCTTGCGATATCTTTATATTCTTCCCAAATATGATGCGTAATGACTTTTTGTTTTTGTTTCTCTGAGAAACATTTATCACGCAATGGACAAACGGCACAATCTGTTGGATTAGATTTATATTGACGGTATCCTTCTCGATCCGTTGTCGCATATTCTAAAATACATCCCATTGGACAGGCAAATACGTCTGTTTCTTCTTCATATTTAAATTGACTTTTTGGTACTTCTTTATTCCGTTTTCCAAATCGGCGATACCCCATCACCATAAATATATTCTGTTCTGATAATTTCTTACAGATATAACCTGTAAAATAACCGGCATCAAGTGCTACAGCTTCAACTTCGAATCCAAATTTATCAATTTGAGCTTGGAGGCGTGCTAAATACGGCTCGGAATCCGCTACATTTCCAGCCGTTATATAGGTATCTGTAATCACATTGTACTTCGCATCAGTCGTACAATGATCTAAGAAATGAAAACCGTTCGGTTTTCCATCCCTCATTAAAAAGCCACTATCTGGATCAGTTGTACTTATACGAATTTTTTTAGTAGGGGTATCACTTTCCTTTCTAGGTTTTAATTCTTTTTTTCATGAGCTTCACGATCTTCCATAACCGCAGCCTCTAGTTCCTCTATATAAAACTTTGGCTTTTCTTTTTTAAATTTATGTACAAATTTATTTTTATTGGCATTCGCTTTAATGTGCGTAGAATCTGTCATCAAGGCACGTCCTCCCACCATACGGTGTTCCGTCGCTTGACGTACAATTTCATCAAAGATTTCTTCAAATATATTTGTATGAATAAAGCGCGTACGGCGATTCCAGCTGATGGTAGAATGATTTGGAATTGGATCTGATAGGGAAAATCCTAAAAACCAACGGTAAGCAATATTGGTTTTAATCTCTTTTTCTAGTTGACGTTCTGAGCGAATACCGTAAAAATATCCAATAAACATCATCTTAAATAAAACGATTGGATGAATAGAAGGACGTCCATTATTTTCACAGTAATAGGGGCGTAACTTCTCTTCAATAAAATCAAAGCTGATTGTAGCTTCAATCGCACGAAGAAAATGGTCTTGTGGAACTAATTCTTCTACAGAAACTGATACACGTTCATCACGATGATTTTTTAATGCACCCATCATAAAAAACCTCTCCTTTTCCTCTTTTTTATCAGTGTTGACACATAAAAAGAGGTTCAGACACAAAACAAGGCTGTGGAGAAGACTTTCTCCACAGCCTGAAAAAACAGTGGATAGTCCACTGTTTTTTATTTTGTTACACCTTCATGTAACTTCTCTGTGTAATTTTTTACATCTTTCCAGCTATCTCGCGCTGTATTCAAATCTTCTTTTATAAACGTAAATTCTTCAGGACTAATTCCTTTTACATTTTGCAATAAATTATTATACTTCGCTCCTACCGTATACCATTGGTTCGATATGTTTTGTAATGCCGTAATTGCTGCATCAATCGTCTCTGTCATATTCGTTGTTTTATTTTTAACATCGGTCAAAATTGCTACTTCTGCCTGCGCCCCAGAAATTCTAGCTTTCAAGTTTGCAATTTCTCTTTCTGCATTTGCAATATCTTTCTTCGCAACAGCAATCATCGGACCACCAGCAAGACATGTGATTAAAGCTACACAAAGTACACCACCAGCAATCACCATATCATTACTCTTTTTTATGGAGTCGTTATATGTATTGATTTGTTGCTCTAAGACTGGAATACCAGCATTTGTACTTGCTAAAATTGATGTTAATTGACTCGAGTCTTCCTTAAAACTATTTGTATCTTTTGCCATCCTATCCCGAAACGTTTTTAAATTCCCTAATAATACGTCTACCTCATTTTGATTCTTTACAATGTCCGCATACAACTTTTCTAAATCTACTTTTAACTTCCCGCTATCTTTTTGATCAATCGCTGCTAATAAACGATTATAGAATGCCTGAAACGTATTATTAAAATCAACAATATTTTGATCTGTCTTCATAATTTGAGGTTTCATTTGATTTAGCCAATACTGCGCATTCATCTTCGCATCTTTTTGATGCTGAATCATATTTACTCTCAAATCACCATTTATTGAGCTAATTCGATTCAAATCTGTCTCTTGCTGATCACGAATTAACTTTGCATATGAATCCATCGCAAATATGCTAGAAGTTGTTTGCGCCATTACATCTTGAAATCCTGCTGGACCAAGAGAATAATTTTTCGAGCTTTCTTGTAGCGACTGCGCCTGTCCCTTTTGTTCGGCCGCGAGAGGATGCAAAGGAAATACATTGCTTGTTGCCACTCCAGCAATCATGATAGATAAAAGACATTTTTTATAGAAATTTTTATGCATACTTCTCACCTATTCTTTTATGAGGATATGAAACATAAGAGGTAAAGCTCTCCCGACCTCTATTGATCAGGAAAGCTTTATTAGGAATAAATAATCTATACGTAACGCTACAACAATTCAGTTGCTATTATTATGCTTTTTTCGTATCTACTACTTTAATATCCTCAGCATAAATTTTTTCTGCATAGTCTTTAATGTTTTTCCAGCTATCTTTAGCTATATTCAAGTCCTCTTTAATGAAAACAAGGTCGTTTGGACTAATAGAATCTACATTTTGAAGTAAAGAATTATATTTCGATCCCATTGTATACCATTGATTTGAAATATTTTGCAACGCTGTAATTGCAGTGTCAATTGTATTTGTTAAATATTCTGTTTGTGTTTTAATGTTCGTTAATCCTGCTACTTCTAATTGAGCAGCTGTAATTTGTCCTGTTATCTTTTGAATTTCTGATTGTGCATTATCAAGTTCTTTCTTCGCTAATACAATTCCTGCTGTTCCACCACCTACTGCTGCTGCACCACCAGCAATCAACGCGATGCCTAACGGAGTCCCAGCACCAGTAGCAATTACAACTGCACCGCCAATAATTGCAATTGGGCCTAAAGCTGTCGCAACTGATGAACCGATAATGATTGCATTGTACTTACTAATCGCCTCATTATACGTTGCAATTTGATTTTGTAAAAGCGGAATTCCAGCATCTTGACTAGCTAAGATTGATGTAATTTGGTTTGCATCACTTTTGAAGTTTTGTGTATCTGCTGTCATTTTATTTCGGAATTTTTTCAAGTCTTCTACTAATTGATCTACTTTTGCTTTATTTTCTGTAATACTAGTCGATAATCTTGTAAGTCCTTTCGTCAGAGTCGATTTATCTTTTGCATCAACTGCGGCAACTAAAGTATCATAATAGTTCTGGAATTTCGTATTGTAATTAATGATATTTTGATTCGTTGAAATAAGCTGTGGCTTCATTACATCTAGCCATTGTTTAGCATTGCCTCTAGCAGTATCTTGATGCTGAATCACCTTCGCTTTTAAAGGTGCATCAACTGTCGTTACATTACCAAAGCTAACATTCCCTTGTTTAATAATTGTTAAAGCGTACAGATCCATTACTAATGCGTTAGAACCTGTTCGTTCCATCGCATCTTTAAGACCTTCTGGACCTAAGGAATACTCTTCATACTCATTATAAGCTTTTGCTACCGCATGAACTGGCGCTGGTTTCACTGTAGTTTCCGCTGCAAATGTATGAGCTGGCATAATATTACCTGCTGCAAATACTGCCATAAGCGTCGATAAAGCCATTACTTTATAAGGTTTTTTCGTCATTTTTCTTCTCTCCCTATATCATGAAGTATTGTTGTATATTCTTTCATTAATGTACTTCTACATTTGTTACGTAATCTTCAAATTGATTTGTTTGTTTATTGATTTCATCGCTTGTTTTTTTCAGCTGATTGAAATGCTTTTGAAGTAAATTACTATCTGTATACATTCCCGTTTCAAGATTTGTTTGAATTTGAATCATATTATTATTGAATACTTTCCAATCATTTAGTAAGTACTCTAAAGTTGTAATTTGTCGATTAATTAGTTCTGTAAAGCTATTCACTTGATCTTCAACAAACGTAATTTCAGTTGCTTGCATTTCAGTTTGCGATAGCTTTTGAATAAGCGGAATTAACTCTTTTTGTTTTTGTTGAATTCGAAGGGCAGCTTCTCTCGTTTGACTATCAGCGGCTTTTACAATTTCATCGCTTAAAGTACCGATAGAAACAAAGTCTATTGTTTTCGTTTGAGCTGTTTGGTTCGTTATTGTAAATACTTGCTTACCGATATTAATAGAGCCTTTAATAATTTCTTGCGGTCTATTTAAAATATTTGTAAGTTCCTTTTGAATTTCTTCTTGAATTCTTTTAATATCCGTTCTTAATTGAACAATATCTCCATTTGATCCTTGTAATGATTGCATTGCCTCATCAGCCTTTTGAGATAAACTTTGACTATCTTTATCTAATCCAACCTTAAAACGATTTAACTCCAGCAATGTTTGTTCCATATTATCTTGAATCGTTTGTACTTGCCCTTGAAGTTTTCCATAAGCACTTGTAAAATCTGCTTTTGCTTGCGCATCTTCGTTCACTTTGCCAGCTAGTTCATATAGCTTACTATAATAGCTATTAAATCTCGTACTATATCGCATCATCTCTTGATTTAAATCAATTAACTTCGGATTATATTCATCAATCCATTCTCGAACATTTGTCTTTGCAAATTTTTGATGATTCGTCAAACTACTCATCGCGTTCACCTTAATGTCTGGTTGTTGCAATATAACCAACCCATAAGCTTGTACGAGTGGAGACTGCGATCCTAACATTC
Source organism: Bacillus clarus (assembly GCF_000746925.1). Taxonomy (GTDB): domain Bacteria; phylum Bacillota; class Bacilli; order Bacillales; family Bacillaceae_G; genus Bacillus_A; species Bacillus_A clarus. Next base: position 4,041,696 of record NZ_JMQC01000008.1, on the reverse strand, counting down.
TAATTGAGTTCGACAATGTATTTGGGGCAATTACATTTTGTACGTATGTTGGCTTCAAATCAGATTGCCCCCCTTCCGAGTAAGCGCTTACAGGAATGAAGCAACTCGTAGATACCGCTGTAACCAATAACCCTGTAATTAAAGTTTTTTTCACTTTAACTCCTCCTAATATATTAGTAACTATTTCTATTCTGTTGTATTTCACAATTTGTAACAGGTAAAAATAGGGAACGTTTAATGATGATTATTTTAAATTCATGTAAACTTACAACAATACTTTATATTCACCTCTTTCAGTTTGCTAAATTTTAAGTATAGTCAAAGCTTGAATTTACACGACATCATATTAACTATTCATCATACCTTTATTCTATAAATGGAACTGTATAATTCTTATTATTTAAAAAGATTATCCCATTCCTACATTGAATATATTACATGGAAATATTATTCGTTTTTCACAGTAAATATATAATTGGTATGAAAAAACAACTGTGTTGAACTTCAAGTTTTGTACTGTAAAGCCATTTAAACACAGCTATTTTTCATCGTAAAGAAGTATTTTCATTTCCTTTATTTTCAAGGCTTATTGTCCTTATTCCACAATAAAATAACATAGGCTTACTCAGTCTAAATAACCGTAATCGCACATATAAAACCTCACTTATTCGTAAGATAATAAACTATACTAATATAATTTATTGTCCGATATGCAATTATGCATAGCGCTGAATCTTTATGTGTATCACACTCGTTCTCACTAAAATTTGACTGCCGTATATAATTATTTTCATCCCCCTCATTATTGCGTGTATTACATTTTTATTAATAGCCCTAGAGCATTTTAGAAAATATCTATCATACTAAAAAAGGTAGCTTTACCTGCGTAAAGCTACCTAAAAAGTCTATTAATCTTTATTTCTTCAAATGATAAGGTACAGTCGTAATGACAACATTTCTTCGATAAAGTAAATACGCACGAATCAGTAAGCTAGACTGATTATGAAGAATATTATGCCATCCCTTCTTTGGAATAAACTGTGGTATAACTACCGTAACTCGGTAATTCGACTCACTCGCTTTATATTGCACTGTGTCAATAAACTTCGTGAGTGGTTGGATAATACTTCTATAATGAGAATGCAATGTAACAAGCCTTACTTCAGGCTGCCATATCTTCCATTTCTCTTCGAATTTCTTTTCATCTTCTCTTTCAAATGCAACGTAAACCGCGATAATTTGATCTGGCGAAAGAGACTTTGCATAGTTCAAAGAATTCTCTACTACATGAGTCATTCCGGCTACAGGAACGATAATTACATTCCCTTCGATCGGGATAATTGATTCACAAGTTTTAAGACTTAATTGATCTCCTACTGCATCATAGTGCTTTTTAATTCTATGAAACACAAAAATGATAACTGGTAAGAAAATGAGTACCGTCCAAACTTGTGCAAACTTAGTTAAAAAGAACATACTCATAACGATAAAACTTATAATTGCGCCAGTTAAATTAATCGTTAATTTCAAAATCCATCCTTGCGGCTTTTCACGAATCCACTTTACTACCATCCCTGTTTGAGATAACGTAAACGGAATGAATACACCTACTGCATAAAGCGGAATAAGATGCTCTGTTTGGCCTTGGAAAGCGATAATTAATAAAATTGAGGCAATTCCAAGTATAATAATACCGTTTGAATACCCTAATCGATCTCCTCTAACCGTAAACATTCTCGGTATAAACTTATCTTTCGCGAGATTAACTGCTAATAAAGGAAATGCTGAATAGCCAGTGTTAGCAGCAAGAATTAATATTAAAGCTGTTGTTCCTTGAATAAAGAAGTACATAAAATTCCGTCCAAATGTTTGCTCAGCAATCTGTGAAACGACCGTCACTTCTTTACTAGGAGCAATTCCATAATAATAAGCTAAATAAACAATTCCTGAAAATAAAACTGCAAGTAAAGTTCCCATCGCAAGCAATGTTTTCGCCGCATTGTTAGGTGCGGGATCTTTAAAGTTTGGAATCGCATTAGAAATCGCTTCAACACCCGTTAAAGCAGAGCTACCTGATGCAAATGCTCTTAATAGTAAAAACAGACTAATACCTGCAACTGGTGTTCCAATTGGAGTATGCAATTCTGGTGAAACTTGACCAGTTACAATATTATATATTCCTACTCCAATTAATATAAATAATGCTAAAACGAATAAATAAACTGGGTATGCTAAAACGGAAGCTGACTCTGTTACGCCTCTTAAGTTTAAGATTGTAATAAATAATACAAATACAATCGCAATGATTACATTATGCTCATGTAAGCTAGGAAAAGCAGATGTAATCGCATCTGTACCTGCCGATACACTTACTGCAACTGTTAAAATATAATCTACTAATAAAGACCCTCCGGCGATTAAACCTGGATTAATCCCTAAATTTTCTTTCGATACAACATATGCTCCTCCGCCATGAGGATACGCAAAAATAATTTGTCGATAAGATAAAATAAGAGCTGTTAATAACACTAATACTCCAACTGCAATCGGAATGGAATACCAAAATGCTACAGCGCCAATTGTAGTTAGAGCGATTAAAATTTGCTCTGGGCCATAGGCGACCGAAGATAATGCGTCCGAAGATAATATCGCTAACGCTTTTGTTTTATTTAGCTTTTGCTCTCCTAATTCGGTTGATTTTAACGGCCTTCCAATTAAAAATTTTTTTAAAGATGAAACCACTGCTGTCCACTCTCCAATAATTTTGTACGAACAATTCTCTGCTAGTTAAAGCTAATAAACTTTTCTCAGAAAACAAAAATGTCTACAAGCCATCACAAATAGACTTGTAGACATCAATTTTTTTGTCGCACAAGCTCCACCTTCCTTCTCAATATAACGCTTACGAGGTTAGCTGTCGGATTCGGGCCTCTGAGTAGCCCTACCTTTTTCAAGGATTCACCCCTTGGATTATGTACTAATCCATAAAACGGGTCCCCCGTACCATGCGGTTTCAGCGAATTAGAAATTTGAAACTGTGGATTATAATACTCCTTTATTTTAAAAAAGTAAATACGTTTTTTCATAAAATGACTTAAATTTTGAAAAACGACAAGAATTATGATGATTATGTATGAATGCCTCATAAGTAAACATAATGAATATTATTAAATCACTGAGGAGGACTCTTATGTTGAAAGAAAACAAACCCCTTTTATCAGATTCTTATTTAGATGAGCTCACAAAAGAAATTAATCAACTATATGGAAATTTTGAAAAAGAACGAGAGATTACAAAAGAAAATAAAAGAGATAAATAATTAGTTTGAGTGTACGTACAATAATTAACAAGTAAAAAAAGTCTGTTTTCGAAGAAACTGAAATAAAACAGACTTTTTCACTCTCAAAACTTATAAATTTATTGCATATAAATTACTACAAGCATCCATATTGCTAAAGCAGAAATGATTGCGAGTACTATACGAGTAGATAATACACGCACTTCAAAATCCGTATTTTTTGAAGGTTCAGGATATACAATAATATAGATTCCCTTTAAAAGCGACAGCCATCCAATAAGTGTAACAAACCCTCGCCAATTAAACTCCCATATATTATGCAAAATGACAGTACTTAACCCTAAAAAAATTGATAAAAATCCATACATAATTCCAGATCCTCTTTCTTCCACCACTAGTCTTTTCAACTCACGTAATACAGATGGACGCACAAAAAGAATGCCTGATACAATTAATATGACCCAACCCCAAAACAATCCTAAAAAAGTGCTTATGTCCATAATCCCCCTCCTTTCCATCACATTTATATTTAAAGGAACCCCTCTTTTAGAACTTTCTCACTTCTTTATATATGTGAAAAAATTTAAAATCTCACCAGAAATTCGTATTTAAAATAACTAACTCACACTACAAATATATTCCAATTTCAAACTACATTTTCTCCACTCTTTACTCATTGGTATATAAAACGCTGTATATTGGAATAAAAAAAAGGATAGAAAAACAATTACACTTTTTCTATCCTTCACTTATTTCATACTAAAAAACTATACTGGTTCTTTACGTAAAGACATTTCTTGATATACTTTTACATTTTGATATACTACTTCTAATAACGGTGCCTCTATATCCAATTGTTTTGCTAATTTTAATACATAACCTTGTAAATGTTCACCTTCAATAAAAGAATTCTTCTCCATATCACGCTGCATAGATGACTTCATATCATATGAAATTTTATCAATTGTCTTCATATGCTCATCAACGATATTTTCATGAATCGGAGCTCCAAATGCCCTCATAATCTGTGCAGATTCTTCAAATAAGCTTCGGATAAAATCACGTCCCCCGTCACTTTCACGAATCGGCCCTATCGGCGCCCGCATTAATGTCGTCACACCTGACATTACTGTAATAAACAAATATTTGTGCCACATATCCCTTAAAATATTTTCACTTAAAACAAAACTTGCTTTCGTACCTATTAATGTATTAGAGATCCGTTGTATTCTGTCTGTATCTCGATGTTTCATTTCTCCAAATACAAGTCGATCAGCAGCACTAGTTTGTACAACATCTCCTTCACTGTTTAAGGTCGTCTCAATGAAACATAAACCTCCAATAACTTTCTCCTCACCAAACTCCTGTTGTAAAAGTGATAAATGAGCGATACCATTCAATAGTGGGATGATTACTGTATGATCACCTACAAATGGTCTCAAATCTTTTATTGCTTCATTTAGATGATATGCTTTTGTTGAGAATAAAATTAAATCAAATGGAGAAATTGAGTCCTCCTTCGTTATTAATTTCGGTTGAAATGAAAAGTCTCCGTTGACACTTCGGATAACGAGACCTTTTTCCTCTAGTTTTTGTTTTCGTCTACTGCGAACGAGAAAAGTAACATCTTCCCCCTTTTCTACTAAACGTCCACCAAAATATCCTCCAACGCCTCCAGCTCCTAATACTAAAATGCGCATATTACACTCCCCCTCTGCAACACAATTATACTACTTTTAGTATACATAACATTATACATGTCCCCTAATAAATCAACAGAATCTTCACTTTAAATCAAACAAAATACCGTGGTTATATTTAAACGAATTTGGGTATGTTGTTTCTATAGCTTATTGTGAAAGGAAACCATAATGTAACGAAAAAAGACAGCCTTTTATTATTAATTTTAACTCTTTATTCTGTAGTAGGCCCAATGTTTGGCATCACCTTGATTGACCTTTTAAGAGACACAGATTCGAAACAAATTTCTTCTCTCCTTGAATATGAATACTTCGCTCTATTATTAGCTAGTAGTGGAATAATCATCTCCCTTATCTTAGGTGTTCACAGTTTATATCAATGGGCATACAACGGCACAATCGAAAAGCATGAGTGAAACAAACTGTATTGTCTGCTGTAAAAGAAAAAAACAAGACGGATTAAATACAAAAACGGATTGTATCATTCACGATACAATCCGTTTTCTATTCAGTCATAGTATTATGCTAATTCCGCTTGCTTTTCTGCTTCGATTTTTTCTAATGCAGCAGCTACTTGCTCTTCTGTTAATTCGTGTTCCTTTACATAACGATTACGTGGGTGTACACGACATTCGTGAGAACATGCACGTAAATATTTCGCTTCATTTTCTTCAGAACATAAAATTTGCTTGTTACATTCTGGATTTGCACAATTTACATAGCGCTCACAAGGTTCATTTGTAAAGTGATCTTTACCAACGATAACATGTTCTTTTTGGTTTACTGGAACAGCGATACGCTCATCGAATACGTAGCATTGTCCATCCCAAAGTTCACCTTGTACTTCTGGATCTTTTCCGTAAGTTACAATTCCGCCGTGAAGCTGACTTACATCTTCATACCCTTCACGAACTAACCAACCAGAAAACTTCTCACAGCGAATACCACCTGTGCAATATGTTAAAATCTTTTTACCTTCAAGGATTTCTTTGTTTTCATCAATCCAATCTGGTAATTCACGGAATGATTTAATGTCAGGTTTAATCGCACCTTTAAAGTGTCCTAAATCAAATTCATAATCATTTCTCGCATCGATAATAACTGTATTTTCTTGTTGCATTGCCTCATAGAACTCTTTTGGATCTAAGTATTTCCCTGTTGTTTCTTTCGGATTGATATCATCATTCAAGCGAAGTGTAACAAGCTCTGCACGAGGGCGTACGTGCATTTTTTTGAATGCATGCTCATCTGCTTCATCTACTTTAAATACGATTCCAGTAAAACGTGGATCATTATTCATTGCTTCCATGTATTTTTCCGTTTGTTCAACAGTACCTGAAGCAGTTCCGTTAATTCCTTCTTCTGCTACAAGAATTCTTCCTTTTAACTCAAGTGAATTACAAAACTCTAAATGCTGAGCAGCGAATTCTTCTGGGTTTTCAATTGTAGTGTACATGTAATAAAGTAACACTCGGTATGGTTTTGTCGTTGCCAATGTATTTCTACCACCTATCTTAATTTTAAAATCGTGTATAAGTTAACGATCATTTCGGAACATATAATAATAAGAAAATGTATACAAATCAGCATCAAATCTATTTTCTTCTATTTACAATATTTTTCCACAAGTTAACAGAAATAAAAACAAGATTACATAACAAAACACTGTGGTTATGTTGTAATCCCAATATATTATATAACATACAATTTCGTTTCCAGCAATTATTATGGGCTTCATGTTCACATGAATTTCAAAAATAACTCTTTAATTTACTATCTTTCCCTTCATTCACTAACCATAAACTCCCAAAATATTTTTGCATTGCAACACCATTCATTGCACACAGTCATATAATTTGTATAAAGGAAACATTTATGTTCAAATGAAATTATCACATAATACATCTAAATGTATTGAAATAACTAATAAGAATAAATACAATAGTCTCATCAAGCTAAGAAACTAAAGGGGAAAGCTACTATGAATAAAGATATAACAAAAGATGAACAAGTCCCTTCTCAAAGTACAACGGTCCAATCCGCCCATCAAGCTTTAAATGGCGAAACAAAAGGTTTTAAAAGACTGTTACCCTTTTTAGGACCTGCCTTTATCGCTTCCGTTGCTTATATTGATCCTGGGAACTTCGCTACAAATATTGCTGCAGGATCACAATATGGATATTTATTACTTTGGGTTATACTCGCTTCTAATTTAATGGCTGTATTAATCCAAACTTTATCAGCTAAATTAGGAATTGCTACCGGAAAAAATCTTCCTGAAGTAGCTCGTGAACATTTTCCAAAACCGGTTTCCATCGGGTTATGGATACAAGGTGAACTCGTTATTATGGCCACCGATTTAGCCGAATTTATCGGTGCTGCTTTAGGACTATACTTACTATTCGGTATTCCAATGTTACCAGCCGCTTTAATTACAGCAGCCGGATCATTCATTATTTTAGAATTTCAGCGCAGAGGATTTCGTCCATTAGAAGCTATCATTACAGGCATGATTTTTATCGTAGTTATAGCATTTGGTATACAAGTCTTCTATGCGAAACCAGAGTTAAGTCCTCTTCTTTCAGGACTATTTATCCCGAAATTCCAAGGTGTAGACAGTATTTTACTAGCTGCTGGTATTTTAGGCGCAACCGTAATGCCACATGCAATCTATTTACATTCTGCCTTAATACAGCGCCGTGTAGTTGGAACAACTGATGAACAAAAGAAAAAGATTTTTCGTTTTGAATTCATCGATATTATTATCGCAATGGTTATTGCCGGGGCAATTAATGCAAGTATGTTAATTGTCGCTGCTGCCTTATTCTTTAAAAACGGATTACACGTTGAAGATTTAGACGTTGCTTTTAATCAATTTAGTAACTTAGTCGGTCCTATATCAGCCATTTTATTCGGCGTTGGTCTTTTATCAGCTGGTTTATCTAGCTCTTCTGTTGGGACAATGTCAGGAGACATTATTATGCAAGGATTCATTCAAATGCATATTCCTTTATACTTACGACGATTTATAACAATGATTCCACCTCTTGTTATTATCGCTTTAGGTGTAAACCCAACGTACGCCCTCGTTATGAGCCAAGTCGTATTATCATTCGGTATCGCTTTTGCATTAGTACCACTTATTATGTTTACAAGTAATAAAAAGATTATGGGTACACTAGTCAATCATCGTATTACAAGCACAATTGCTTGGTTAATCGCTGCACTCGTTATCGCTTTAAATATTTTCTTACTGTATCAAACATTTACTGGTTAATGACAAAGAGGCTATTCCACGGAATAACCTCTTTTTGCACCAGAACCGTTTATCGCATCCAAAAAGAAATCAAGAAAGGTGTCTACTCTTTTCTTGATTTCTTTTTCTTTTCATATGCAATTTATCATTTAAAAACTGTGCAAATTATTTTCTAAAATTACAGTTTGAGGGTGTAGAGGCTCGTAGTTATGTTAATCGTGGAATAAAAAGCGCAGGACGGCCCCCACAGGCAAGGGCAAAAACCAAGTGTTTTAGGTAGAGGTTCTAATGTCGGAAAAAGAAGAATAGAAATATAGCATACATACAGTAAAGGAATGCAGTATAGATCAGTCTAAAAACATTCCTTTACTATTTATAGGTTATGTTTGTAATTTTCAGGGAAATCTTTACAAAAGTTAACATTTCATTTAAGATTTTTTGTTTTTTTGCTTTTTTTGCTTTATAGAAAAAGGTAAGAGATAGTATTATACCTATTACAAATAAAATAATATTAGTTGAGGATATCTCTTTATGTTTCCAATATTCAAGAAAAATTAACAAACCGTATCTAATTACAAATAAAAAACTGAAGCAAGTTGAAATAATTAAATATAATAAAGTTCTATTCATATTTACTTAAACCTAAAGTTGAAACTAAGAAACCCTCCATACCACTTAAAAGATTAGCGGGAAATTTCATTAAAAACACTCCTATCATTTTATTAAATTATTTAGTTATTACCACCCAACAGCTGCTGCTGTTCCTGCAACAGCAAAAATCCCCCTTAGAGTAACAACGATAGGAGCTAAAAACGGCCAAGCTGCGACTACGACAGCAGCTCCAGATCCTGCAAGTACACTGATTATTAAAGTTGCTAGACCTTCACTAATCCCCATTTGTCCTACTAAAAATCCTAATGCATGTTGTAACGTGTCAGTATAATTTGATAATTCCAATTCTGAACTCCCCTTCCAAAAAAAGAATATTCTGTAATTAAATTGTATATTATACGTTATATTGTGGAAAATTAATTGTGCAGATGTTGATATATATATAAGTTAAATGTGTTAGTATTTTATTTGTTTTCAGTTAAAATATTGAGTAACTTTAACATTTTCTAATTTTGACATATCTGTTTCTGAAGGCATTTTTTCTTGGACAACAACAATTGTTGATTCTTCATCTGTTACTACGGATATTTTATCTATGTCATTTGTTATAAGGAGCTTTATAAGTTTTATTGTTGTACTAATCGTCACATCTGCAATTAAGTTTTTATTTCTTTCTATCAAAAAATAAAAACTCTATACAATACGTAATTTTTGTGAAAATCTATAATCTGTTTTTTATATTATTTATTTTTAAACTTGTAGATTACGGAAATGTTGAATTGAATTGAATCAAATTAGATTATATAATATCAAATTTAAAGGATTTTTTACCTAGTTAACTATTATGAGGGTTCTTATATTTGTAATTTCTTTTGTTATTAAAATAATATAAAAATAATTATATTTTAAAAGTTTATCTCCATATCTTCATTCTCAAAGTACATTTGAATCTCTTTTGTACTTCATGACATAGTTGCTCTTTTTACTCCTAGTAAGGAGGGGCTCGGAGTACTTTTTTCGTTTTTTCATTAACACATAAGCGCCGAATAGAAATAGCAACAAGTTTTTTTCTATACCTCACATAATCACCCCCTATGTTTTTTATTGGAAGAGTGTCTTCAAATAAACAATAACTGAAAATATTGAAACATCAAACAAAAATATATTGACAAATATGTGAAATATCCGAAGACTTTGTAGGAATGACTGATAAAGTACATCCACCTCAACTTAAGAGATTTTAATACCTTCAAATACAAAAAAACGTTATCCTTTCTAGGGGTATGATGCCTCCTAATTATACACACACTTAACAAACTCCTCTATTTTTCGACAAATAAAAAGGGAGCTGTCACTATAGTAATCAAGCTATCGTTGAGACAGTCTCCTCTTTTTTACATTTTAAACCTTTCAATCAACATTTGTAACTCTTCAGCCATTTGTGATAATGTACTGGCAGCTGAACTAACCCCTTCCATAGAAGCTAATTGTTCTTCAACTGATGCCGCAACATTTTGTGTGCTCACCGCATTACTCTGCGCTGTTATTGCAATTTCATTAATGGATATAGAAACGTCATTTGCTCTTTTAGACATTCCATTTGCAGTTTGTACCATCATTTGAATTTGTTCTTCTATCTCATTTGTAGCGTGCATTATTTTCGAAAAATTCTGTTTTGCATCACATTTCCCATTAACCTTACTATGAATCCTATATCTACTTCCACCTCTAGTTTCTGTTCACTTTGAAAAGAAAAGCTCATATTTGCATCCTCTAATTGTGGTAAAAAATCAATCATAATTTTCTCTATTAACGCTTTAACACCTATTACAACTTTTATGTAGCTGAACTTCTTTATAATTTATATAACAATATTCTAGTAAATCATCCACTTAGTTCTTTAACTCATTGCTTTTTCGTCTTAATACACATATGTAGTGTTCACACTCCTCTACATTGGAATGCAACTTATTTTCTAGTAGGTCAGCATAACCTATTAAGGACGTTAAAAGAGTTCGTAAATCGTGAGAAATATTACTAATCATTTCACCTTTCATTTCTTGTAATTTTTTTCATTTTCAATAGACTCTTTTAAACGGTTTACCATTCTATTAATATTCGCTGCTAATTCACCAATCTCATCATTTTTTACAACAGGTATATGGACTCCTAAATTGCCACTACTTATCTTTTTCACACTATTATTAATCTCTTCTAACCTTTTCATCATCGTTTTTGACAGTAATGCAAAGAATATAGAAGTTAAAAGAAAAAAGATTATAAAATAAATAAATGAATATTTCCCCTCAAGTTCAGTCACATCACTATATATACTTCCAACCATAGTTTGAAATACTATAATACATACAGTAGCTAACAAAATGCTACATATGAATACGAGAAAGAATTTAGCTCTAATCCCTTGTAATGATTTAATCTTCAATTTTATATCTGACTCCCCAAACGTTTTGTATAAACTTTTCTTCTTTTGGATTCTCTTCTATTTTATTTCTTAATCTTGCAATATGAACCATTACCGCATTATTGCTTTCATGTGCTCTTTTCTTCCAAACACTTTCATATATTTCTTCTATCGTAAAAATACGATTCCGGCCAGTTTCCATTAGATGTAAGATATCATATTCGGTTTTCGTAAGACTAATCGGTTGCCCATATCGCATCACTTTTCTCGCCACTTCATCTATTTCTAAACCTCTAATGTTTATTTTCTTTTCAATTACTTGGTCAGTATTTTGATTGAAATATGTATACCTTCTTAATTGCGCTTTCACTCTTGCAATAAATTCAATTGTACTAAACGGCTTACGATATAATCATCTGCTCCTGTGCTTAATCCAATCACTTTATCTATATCAGAAGACTTTGCACTTAAAAACATAATCGGAATACTATGTTTCTCTCTTATCCTTCTACACAATTCAATCCCATTCATTTAAGGCATCATAATATCCAGGATAGCCAATTGAACTTCGTTTTTATTCACTATATCAAGTGCTGTATCCCCGTGGTAAGCTCTGAAAACTTTAAATCCTTCTTGCTCTAAATTATGCTTAATAAGTTGAACAATATCGCGATCATCGTCTACTATTAAAATTGATTGTTGTCCTATATCCAAACCTCCTTTTGAAATATATTCCATAAAATAACACAATCTCATATTTTTAAATTTCACTATTTTCAGATCTCGTTATACAATAGTGAATGTATTCTAGCTTAATATGAAGAGGAATGACCACATGTTTCCTGTATTAAAAACTGATCGACTCATTTTAAGAGAACTTAATGAGGGAGACGCGCCAAGCATATTACATTGCTTTTCTCATACAGATGTATTACGTTATTACGGCCAAAACCCCTTACAAAGTATAGATCAAGTAAAACAAATCATGAAAAACTTCGCTGAAAGTTACAATGCAAAAAGTGGGATAAAATGGGGAATCGAGTTAAAAGGTAAGAAAGGGATTATTGGCACAATTGGTTTTCACGATTGGTCTTCTGAACATAAACGAGCTAACATAAGTTATGCACTTTTCCCTGAACAATGGGGAAATGGCTATGCGACTGAAGCAATTTCTGAAGTTCTATCATACGGTTTTCATACTCTTCATTTAAAACGTATCGGGGCCATTGTGTTTCTTGAAAACGAAGCATCAAATAAGTTGCTATTAAAACTAGGATTTGAAAAAGAAGGAGTTCTAAAAAATTATATGTATCAAAATGGCATCCCCCATGACACTAACGTCTATGCCTTAACAACAACGGTTTAGCTAGAAATACATACTATTTTGACTAAATATATAAAGGTGGAGTACTTTTTATAAAGCACTCCACCTTTTCCTTTTATTTCTCAGCTATAAAAGCATTCTTATACGTATACACACCACCAAATTGGTGCTTTTCAATCCCTTTGACATAATCCTTTTGTATATATGCTGAGCCAGTATGATAAATTGGCGCTACTGCAGCATCTTCTAATACTACACGCTCTGCCTCTTGCAGCACTTCCCATCTTTTCTTTTGATCTAGTACAATATCATATTTTGCTTTCTTTATAAGTTCATCGTAATGAGAATTAGAATATTGCATTCTGTTGTTTAGATTCTCCGTCGTAAATACCTCTAAATAACTAATCGGGTCTTTATAATCCGGTCCCCAAACTACTATCGAAATATCGTATTCTCCAGTTTGCTCTAATTGTAGTTTTTGTTTAAATGGTTGTTGCTTAATCTCTATCGTTAGTCCTTGCAAATGCTTTTCTAGATCGCATTTTATATATTCTGCCATACGTTTTGCATTATCTTGTTCAAACGTTAGAAACTCAATTGTAATTTGTTCCGCACCAAGTTCTTTTTTAGCTTCTTCCCATATCTTTTTCGCTTTTTGTAAATCGTATGAAGCAATATCGCCATTTTCTTTTCTGAAATCTTTTCCGGTCACTTCATTTTTATAACCTGTCGGTATGAGTCCACTCGCAGGCTTTGCTCCATTATTTATAAAATGGGCTACAAAATCCTCTTTGTTTAACGCTAATGAAATAGATTGACGAACTTTCTTATTTGCTAGTGTAGCATTTTTTTCATTAAAACGAAGCATCGATATAGCGGGATCACTCGACATATGTAATTCTTTCTTACCTTTATATTTATCTACAAATTGCGAATTAATAGATACACGGTCAAGATTACCAGATTCATATAAATTTACAGCTGTCATCGTATCTTTTACAATATGAAAGTTTATTTCGTCTAATCTCACTTTCTTTTTATCCCAATACGTATCGTTTTTCTTTAATTGAAATTCTTGTTCATGCTTCCACTTTTCTAACACAAATGGTCCATTGTATATAAGATTATTAGGCTCGAGTCCGTAACGATTTCCTTGCTCTTTCACAAATGATTCATGTTGTGGCAAATAAATAGGCAAAGCCAGCAATTGTAAAAAATATGGAATCGGCTGTTCTAACTCTACTTCTAACTTATAATCATCTACCGCCTTTACTCCAAGATGACTAACATCCATCCGACCTTCATTTATTTCCTTAGCATTTTTCACAGAAAATAACATGTATGCATATTGAGACGCTATTTCAGGACTTACAGCTCGTCTCCAAGCGAAAATAAAATCACGAGCTGTTACTGCATCTCCATTTGACCACTTTGCAGCTTTACGCAAATGAAATGTATATTTTTTTCCATCCTTACTTCTTTCAAATGACTCCGCCACACCAGGGACAGGACTATCTTGATCACCTAACACATATAACCCTTCAAATATGTTTTGCATAACATGTGCTGATGTACCATCCATTGTTTTTGCAGTATCCAGAGAAGGAATTTCTTCTGAAACTGTTACGTTTAACACTTGTTTTTGAGCCTCTCCATTACTTTTATTTGCTTTACTATTACAAGCTGATAAAAGCAAAGATACAACAAATAGCATTACCATTAAATGGCTCTTTCTCTGCTTCATGAATTGTTCTCCTTACATTCAAATAATATTGTAAAACGTTATATATTATAGCAGAAATGTTAATATAAAGTCGCGACATTCTGTTGAATATTTATTCGCGTCATAAAAAAACTATCCTAAAAAGGATAGTTTTTTTATGATACTTAAAGGCTTATCTCTGTAATCCTCGTTTATGACGGCTCGCTTCAAAAATAATACGCTCTTCATCTAACGTTTTACATTCGCCATTCCAAACGATATGGTTTCCGTTAATGACAACATCACTTACATCTTTTCCACTTGCTGCATACACAAGATGTGATAACACTTCATCTGCAGGTTGTAGATGTGGCTTATTTGATGGATCAATCGTAATGAAATCCGCACACTTTCCAACTTCAATTGAGCCTGTTTGCTTCATTCCGATTACTTCTGCAGCTCCTTTTGTTGCAAGTGACAAAGCTATTCCAACAGGTAATGCTGTTGCATCCTTATGAATACCTTTTTGTAATAAAGTTGCAATGCGCATTTCTTCAAACATATCCAAATTGTTATTAGATGCAACACTATCTGTAGCAATCCCTACTTTTATCCCTGCTTCTAACATCGCCTTCACATCAGCTACACCAGATCCTAATTTTAAATTACTATTCGGATTATGTGCTACCCGAACATCGTGCTCCGCTAAGAAAGCACGCTCATTTTCATTTAAAACAACACCATGTGCAATTACTGTTGGGCGTTTAAATAATCCACAACTTGCCGCATATTCTACTGGACGCTTTCCATATTGCGCTTCAATATCTCGTACTTCACGCTCTGTTTCCGAAAGATGAATATGAACCATCGTATGATTCTCTACTGCAATGCGCGCGCACTCTTCTAACATCTCTGTAGAGCATGTATATGGACTATGCGGAGCGACCATCGTAGTTAACATGCCACTTTCCTTATAATATTGCTTCACGTATTTCTCTGCTTCTTGCACTGCTCTCTTTTCATCTTCTTTCGTCCCGAAACTAAATAAAGTTCTTGAGACAGCAGCTCGCATCCCACTATTTAGAACCGTTTCCATTATGGCATCTTGATCTACACCAATTGGATTAAACATATCAGAAAATGCTGTCGTCCCACTTTTCACCATTTCTAACAATCCAAGTTCTGTACTAGCAACAGCAAGCTCTGGAGTAAATTGGTTTTCAAGTGGCCAAATTCTCGTCTCTAGCCACGGCTGTAATAACATATCATCGCCAATTCCTCGTAAAAGACTCATGACAACATGTGTATGTGTATTCACAAGACCTGGTAAGATCCACTTCCCTTTCATGTCTATCACTTCGTCCACTTGATGTTCAGAAGAGAACTCACCACATCGTACTTCTATAATTTTATCATCTTCTACAATGATATATCCGTTTTCAAACACTTCATTTTGTTCATTTAAAGTTGCAATCGTAGCGCTTACATAAGCTGTTTTCAAAAATATTTCCCCTTTCAACTCTATGAAGTATATTCCCTTAAATGAGTTACCACCATTATAGTAACTTATTAAACATTAAGAGTCAAAAGTTAATTTGATTTAGTGTATAAATTACTTTTTGTTTCAAAGTGGAATATTGGTGTTCATTCGTATCTGCAAAAGCTTCTTCACAATTAGAATGCACATCCATATAAGTTATCTTTTTAGAAAATTGTGCCTTCGTAAAATCATACCTTTTTCCATCTATCCTATTGTAAAAATGCCAGGCTTTTCCCACCTTCGTCTTTTTAATCTCTCCACCGCATAAATCATGTATAACAAGCGCCGTAACCCCACACTGTCCCTTCGCCGGATTTTCTCTCGTCCACTTTGAGCTCGTTTCAATTGACCAAGATTGTTTTAATGCTTTATATATTTGTTTGAATTTTATACCTTTCATTTCAGTATCCCCTACATTTTCATTTTTACAAATCATATCTTAAAAGCGGCAGAAGACGATCTTTAAACACTGTTGACGGGGTCTCCCCAATTAACTTTGCTCCCATTTTCATATAATAACCTTTCGCATTTGGATCACTATCAATCGTAAAACTTTTTAATCCTAATTCATTAGCTTTTTCTACAACAAACTTCCAAAGTGTTTTCCCGTATCCTTTTCCCTTATAATCTGGATGTAAATATAAAAAATCGAGTGCATTTGCTTCACTTAAAAATGAAAAAAAGCCATTTTTTATGTCATCATTTTCTAAAACATATACAAAATTATTTTTTATGTAATCCTCTGTAATCGTTAAATCTTCCTTACAAGCTAGTATAAATTCTTCACTATAATCCCAAGTTGCTTTTGAATGTAATGCAAGTTCACTTAGTTCATTTGCTTCAGATAATATGGCTTCGCGTACTTTCATAACTATTTCCTCCTCATAAGTATGTAAACTACTACTCATTATTCGAAAAGCAGTACGAAAAACCTTTTATTTTTATATAAAAGAAATTACCTTGCTGGCTTTATTGTTTACAATATAAAATAGAAAAGTATACAAAAAACCCCACTTCTTAAACAAAAGTGAGGTTTCTTCTTATACAATATGTCCGTCTAGCCATGAAATCAAATCTTGAAAGACTTCCTCTCGATTCACTTCATGGAACATTTCATGTCTTCCGTTTTCATATAATCGTAGTGTTATATCTTTCACGCCGCATTTTTTATACATCTCATAGACTTCTTTTACACCCTTACCCATATTTCCAACAGGATCACGATTTCCAGAAAAAATATGTATCGGAAGATCTTTCGGTGTCTTCTTATATTCTTCTAATTTGTTTACTTCTAGTACACCATGAAATAATTCTCGATAAAAGCTTGTTGTACAAATAAACCCACATAACGGATCATCGATATATTTATCAACTTGATTTATATCTGAAGATAACCAATCAAACTTTGTACGATTCGGCTTAAAGTGGGAGTTAAAGTTTCCAAAAGATAAAAAGTTCAGCATCGAACTTTTCGTTTTTTCCCCGCGTAGCTTCATTTCAATTGTCGCTACTTTATGACCGATAGTACCTAAAAACCCTGGATTCCCACCAGTTCCTGAAATGAGAAAGCCATCATATAATTCACCGCGAAGTTGTACAGCCCGTCTTGATAAGAAAGAGCCCATACTATGCCCGAGTAAAAAAAGCGGACAAACCTGTTCTTTTTTTATCATTTCCGAAACGAGGATTACATCAGAAACAGCCTGATTCCATCCTATATCCGGTTCAAAATGACCATAGTCTTCTTCTCGTTTCACTGTTTTCCCATGTCCCTTATGATCATGAGCATAAACACCGTATCCCGCTTGTAACAAAGCATTAATACATTCTGTATAAACGCCCATATGTTCAGTCATACCGTGTGCAATTTGAACAATGCCACGCGGATTACCTTCTGGTAACCACTTGCGTAAATAAATTTCCGATTCATCCAATGCCGTAACGAAATTTTCCTGTATGTTCATTTCGACAGCCCCCAAATCTATTATGTATATCCTCTTCAAAATGAATATGTATTCATTATTCTTATTATGTATTATATGCAATTGCTTTCATTATGACAAATGCTGTATTTTTCCGATTACTCATTAAACCATTCTCTTGACGAATCACAAATATAATTGTATAGTTACTTACTAAAAGTAATTATTATATTTTTAGGAGGTTTCAATTATGATGCCATCACTATTTTTAGCACATGGATCACCGATGCTTGCTATTCAAGATACAGACTACACACGTTTTTTAAAAACACTGGGAGAAACATATTATCCGAAAGCAATTGTTATTTTCACTGCACATTGGGAAAGTGAAGTACTAACAATTTCTTCTTCAGATGATGAATATGAAACAATTTATGATTTCGGCGGGTTCCCTCCTGAATTATATGAAATAAAATATCGTGCTAAAGGGTCTTCAACTATCTCAGCCATGCTTGAAACAAAATTTAAAGATAAAGGGATTCCAGTCTATAAAAATATGACGAGAGGTTTAGATCATGGTTCATGGACTCTTCTGCATCGTATGTATCCAGAAGCAAATATACCTGTCATTCAAATTTCAGTGAACCCTTTCCTTTCGGCAAAAGAACAATATGAAATTGGGCAAGTACTAAAAGGGCTTGGACAAGAAGATATTTTAGTAATCGGCAGCGGTGTTACTGTTCACAATTTACGTGCGCTAAAATGGAATCAAACAACTCCTGAAAAATAGGCAGTTGAATTTGATGATTGGATTATAAAACATACGCAGAATGACGACAAAGATGCATTATTTAATTGGGAGAGTAATGCCCCTCATGCACAATTAGCCGTACCAAGAGCTGAGCATTTCGTTCCTCTTTTTATCGCGATGGGAAGCGGTGAAACGGAAGGTAAAGTTATTCATCGTAGCTATGAACTTGGGACATTAAGTTATCTTTGTCTTCAATTTTAATGAAAAAGGATGAAGCATCAATTGCTTCATCCTTTTTCATTCACCTAGTTAACTAACTTCCAACTGTTGCTTTTCAGACAACTCTGCGTGTTTACTATTAAAATACACCCAAATACACGCGATAAATAACAGTGATGATGTAGAAAAGAACACATATTGGAATCCAGCATGGGCAGCGATTTGTCCACCAAGTACTGGCCCAATCATATTTCCTAAAAACTGAAAGGACTGATTATATCCAAATATGCGTCCAGTTACATGAGTTGGTGTATGTTGTTTTAGTAGAGTTTGTACGGAAGGTAATAATCCAGCTTGCGCAATTCCTAATAAAAAACGGAGAATTAATAATTGCCAAGCAGAGGTTACGAACGCTTGCGGGATAAAAATAATTCCTGCTATAAACAATGCTACAACTAAAGTTTTTTGAGGTCCAATATGGTCTGATAATCTTCCTAACTTAGGTGCTGCCAAAATAACTGCTAAACCTGTCGCAGACATGACTGCACCTGCAATCATTTCAATATGAGCTGTACCTGGGCCTGCTAAATGTTTTACGTACAACGTAATAATAGGCTGAATTGACATATTTGCAAGCTGAATAATGAATGTTGCTACAAATAAACTCATAATTAAATGTTTTGCTGGCACCATCGTCCATACTTTCTTCGGCTGCGCCTTTTTTGCTTGAACAGAATGATTCGCTTCATGTAAGAAGAAAAAGACAATGAGAAAGGAAAGGAATAAGAAAGCTCCTGTAACTAGAAAGACATGACGCATCCCGATTAACTCAGACAAATAGCCACCAAGCAAAGGTCCAAGTAAGGAACCACTCACGCCTCCAGTTGAGATTGTAGAAATCGCCCAACCTGAATGTTCTTTCGGAGTCTCTGCCGCAATAAATGTCATTGCTGTGGAAAGAAAACCTGATACCGCTCCCATTAAGAACCGAAGTGCGACTAATTGATACACATCTGTAACAAACCCCATAAGCGTCATAATAATCGCCATCCCAAGGCTCGCGCGAATAAGCATCAATTTCCGTCCATGTATATCACCAAGTTTTCCCCATACCGGTGATACAATCGCACCCATTAAAAATGTTACACCAAATGCAATCCCAGACCACTGTGCAATACTAGAAGTGCCTGTCACTCCTAATTCCTCAATATAAAAAGATAAAAAGGGTATTACTAAACTCATACCGGCTGCAGTGGTAAAACAACCTAGCCAACAAATCGTTAAATTTCTTTTCCAGCTGGCCATTTTCACACCTTCTTTCTTAGATACCCATTCTACACCCTTTTTTGTAAAAAGTTTAGCAATTTGCCTTACGAATAAAAGTTACAACAATCTACGACAAAAAGCCGCATTTATCTCTTATATAACTAGTTTATTACTACAATCTTCTAAAAAGTTGTTCCACTACATTTTTCAATAGAAATAACCTTACAAACTTGCAACTACAATAGTTACATCAAATTGATTACAGGTTTTATGAAATAGCGATTTCTCGTTTCATTACTACATACATGTAAATTTAAAATAGATATATACATCAATTTGATAAATACAATAGAATGTTAGAGGTGCATATTTTTTTATGAAACACAAATTGATCGCAACAGGTATTCTCACAGGAGCTCTACTATCTTATTCTTCTAGTATTTTTGCAGATACTCAAAAATTCCCCGATGTTCCTAAGTGGGCCGAACAATCCATTACTTATTTAGTTGATAAACAAGTATTAACTGGTTTACCGGATGGGACTTTTGGCTCAAACGATACACTAGACAGAGCTTCCGCTGCAACAATTATGACAAAAGCTTTAGGGCTACAAATTGACCTAAATGCAAAACCATCCTTTAAAGACTCACAAAACCATTGGGGAACTCCTTATATTGCCGCTGCTGAAAAAGCTGGAATTATTAAGGGTGAAGGCAACGGAATATTCAATCCTTCCGGAAAAGTTACTCGTGCTGCTATGGCAACGATGCTTGTAAATGCATATAAACTACAAAGTACAACAAATAGTAATGGACAAAGTAAATTTGAAGATTTAAAAGGACATTGGGGTGAAAAATTCGCCAATATTTTAATTGATTTAAAGATTTCCGTGGGTACCGATAACGGCTGGCAACCAAATAAGTTTATAACACGCGCCGAAGCCGCACAACTTACTGCAAAAACAGATATGCTTCAACCTAGCCTGAAAAATCCTTTAGAAAGTAAAACAATAATTATTGATCCGGGCCATGGCGGTACAGACCCTGGAAAATCCACAAAAGGTCTATCTGAAAGTAAAATTGTGCTAGACACTTCTTTACGTCTACAGCAATTACTCGAAAAACGTACACCATTTACAGTTTTGCTAACTCGTGAATCTGATATTAGACCAGGCCATGATCAAAAAAGCTCTCTACAAGAACGTGTTGCATTCGCTAAACAAAATCAGGGAGATATCTTTATTAGCATTCATGCAAATGCTTTTAATGGTAATGCAAAAGGAACAGAAACATACTACTATAAATCTTCAAAATCTGAACAAACAAATCCTCATGTGGAAGAAAGTCGTGTTTTAGCAGAAAAAATCCAAAAACGTTTAGTAAAGGCTCTTCAAACACGTAATAGGGGCGTCAAACATGGAAAGGCCATGATGTCTCTTCATATCGTCTAGTAAAATAAAATAATATTATAAAACTGGACTGATACAAAATAAAATATAGATTTATTACATTACACACAAATCCCCCTCATTAATGAGGGGGATTCATATTTTCAAGTGGAATGACTTTTGCATTACAGCATCTCTCATAAAATTCAATCGGTCCTGCTTGCCCAATAATCACATACTCATAACCAATTTCTTTCATATTAGACAAACAACGATGCAATTTTTGCTATTTGAAAGATTCTATTTACACGCTTTGTGAATTGAAGTTTCGGCATACACCTACTCCCTTCTAATATATTTTTTTAAAGATATGTTTTGCTCCAGCATCATTAGATTCTATACACCATTCAATTTCCATTTCCTTCGCCATAACAGCGATAATAGATAATCCAATTCCCATCCCCTTATTTGGCGAGTGAACGTTTTGAAAACCCGGTCCATGATCAACAACTGTAATCGTGTCTTCCTCATGGTTTATATATATTCCTATAAACTTTCCATCTTCCGCATGACGAATAACATTTTGAATCACATTATCTATAATTCTTTGAAACCAATTCACATCAACGTTCCAAAATAATGGTTTTTCAGGAATTACAATATCAACTTCAAATCCCTTTTCATCTAATATGTCGTACCATGATGCAATAAACGTTCTCATTAAACGTGTCATATCTGTTTGTTCTGGATTAAACGGATATTTTTTTGCTGTTATTAGCGAATAGGATAGTAAATTCTCAATTAGTTCTGCTACGTAATTAATCTTTTCATCTATTATTCCCATTGTTTGATATCCTTTTTCTGAAATAATCTCTTCTTTTAATGAGTCGATTTGTGCACGCATTGTCGTTAATGGCGTTCGTAAATCATGAGAAAGATCTGCAATTAATTTTCTGCGAAATTGTTCCTCTTCTTGTTCCTTAAATCGGCTTTGTTGTAAAACACTTATCATTTGATTAAAGGATTCTTCTAGTAAACCAATCTCATCTTGTTTAGATATAACAATTTGTGATGGAAGTGTTTGGTCTTGTGAAAATTCCATTGCTTTTTGTAGCTTCAATAATCTCTTTCTAATCTTAAGAAAAAATATGATAGAACAAACAATAAATATCGCAAAACAGCCAATAATAACCAATTCAAAAACAACGGCATATTTTTCACGTATTTGAACAATTGGTGCATTTAAATATTTTCTTGGAATTTGAAATACCATAAATGCATCTTCTTTTCCAATGTAAGATACAACTGTATATGGATCCCCTTCAAAACTCTTTTTCATAAATGCAACGGCATCACTTACATGCCACTCTCGTGGAATATTTTGCTTTTCAGGAATTTGAAAATTTGTTTTTCCTAGACCATCTACCCAAAACATTGAACTCTCTGGATATTTTTCTAGAAACATTTGAAAAGTTCGCTCAATTCTTTCAGGATTTTTTCCTTGCAACTTTTCCGCTTTATTTCTCCATTCCTCTTCTATTTCGACACTAGAATACGTAGCTTTGTAATCCCCCATCAACTCAATATATTTAACAAACAACAATGAACTAAGCGGAACAACGAGCGGTAGTAATGCAATGGCTGCAAATATAATAAATAAATATCTTCGTAATAGTGAGGTGCTTTTTATCATGCTTTACACCGATAACCAATTCCACGTATTGTTTCTATTATTTGAGGGCTACTTGGATTTTTCTCTATCTTTTCCCGTAAATGGCGGATATGAACCATTAATGACTTATCTCCTTCTATATAAGCTTCATTCCATACAGCTTCAAAAATTTGTTCCTTTGTTAAGGTACGATTCATATTTTTCATTAAATAAAAAAAGATTTGATGCTGTTTCCCAGATAGAACGATTTCATTCTCTGTCTCTGTATCAACGATTCTATAATCCTTCAGAAATACTTTTAAATGTTTCACACATTGCACCTCCACCACACCTTTGTTATAGCGCCTTAATAAAACTTCAATACGTGCTATTAATTCTTTTGGATGGAATGGTTTTGTTATATAGTCATCAGCAAATGTTAATCCATATATTTTGTCTTCCAATGTTGTTCTCGCTGTCAGCATAATAATTGGAGTATCTGGATATTCCCTTTTAAAACGTTGGCCTAATGTAAAACCATCCAGCCCTGGCAACATGACATCTAAAATAATTACATCTGCTCTTTCACATGCTTCATTACTCCCTTCCTCCGAAGTAAACCATGAAACTTTATACTCCTGTTTCTCCAGTTCCCTTTTAACCCATGCACCAATTTCAAGTTCATCCTCAACATACAAAATATTTTTCATTTCTTCACCTTCATATACAAATTTAAGATTTCTCTTATATCATAAGGAATCCACTTCAATTTGAAAACTAGCTCACTCCAAAATTAGGGAATAATGTATAAATTTAAACAAATCTTAAACTCTCCTAATATTATCATTAACCTTTATTTCCTATACTGGATTTGAGGTGATAGGAACATGAATTATATTGTAGAAACGACAAAGTTAACAAAAAAATATCGAAATGACTATGTGGTACATAACGTAGATTTAAAAATTCCAAAAGGAGAGATTTATGGATTTCTTGGACCTAATGGAGCTGGTAAAACTACTAGCATTCGTATGTTATTAGGTCTTATTAAACTATCAGAAGGGAAAGTCATAATATTTCAACAAGACTTAAAAAAAGAACGTCTATCAATACTATCTAAAATTGGGGCTCTTGTTGAAAATCCATCTTATTATGCTCACTTAAATGCTATTGAGAATTTAGAAGTTTATCGTATTTTAAGAAATGTCCCGAAAGAAAAAATTGAAGAAGTATTACAAATTGTTGGGTTACAACATGCTGCTACTCAAAAAGTAAAGGAATATTCATTAGGAATGAAACAACGATTAGGAATTGCTATTGCTTTACTTGGAGACCCACAGCTATTAATTTTAGACGAGCCAACAAACGGACTTGATCCAGAAGGAATTCATGAAATTCGTACGCTAATTAAAAAACTGGCACAAGAGAGAGGAATCACTATCCTTATATCTAGTCACTTATTAAGTGAAATTGATCAAATGGCAACTTATGTTGGTATCATTGCGAAAGGAAAACTAATTTTTCAAGACAAAATAGAAATATTACGCCAGCACGCTCAACATTCTATTTCAATTATGACAGATAAACCAGATACAGCTTGGAAGATCATTCTCGCTAAAGGGATTCCTTCTATACAAGAGGAGAACCAAATTATTCTATCAAATGTATCAAATAAAAATGTTGGAGAAATTGTAAAAGCACTTGTAACACATAATATTGCTGTATTTAGAATTGAAGAAAACAAAAAATCACTCGAAGAGATATTCTTACAGCTTGTTAAGGGGGACGAAACACATGTACAAACGCCTCTTTCAATCTGACCTCTTAAAAATAAAGAGGTCATGGATTTGGTTTTTAATCCTTCTAGGACCAATCGGTGTCATTTCACTTCAAGCGTGTAATTTTTTTCTTCGTTATGACTTTTTAACAAATAAGTATGCAAAAGATTTATGGGGTGGCCTTCTTTCTGAAGCTCAGCCTCTTGCACTAGTGACCCTTATTTTAGGTACCACCATTATTACGTCTTTAATCGCTCACATAGAGCATCATTCTAGTTCTTGGAAGCATCTCTTATCCTTACCTATTAATAGGCGACATATTTTTTTAACAAAATTTATGTTGGTATTTTTCCTACTTACTGTATCTTGTTCTTTATTATTGATTAGCACAGTCGGATTAGGGCTAGTATTACAATTCGATGCGGTAGTTCCATGGTTTGCTATATTTAAAATGAGTTTCTATCCTTATTGGTCAGCACTACCAATCGTCGCTTTACAACTATGGATTGCCATCACATTTCAAAATCAAAGTATCACATTTACAATTGGGCTGTTAGAAACTATTTTCACGATGTTTTCAACATCTTTTCCGAATTGGTTCATATGGAGATGGCCAAGTTTACATATTGACTGGGGTTCTCCACTTTTATGTGTAACAATGGGTCTGGTGGTTAGTATTTGTATGTTATTTATCGAAACGGAGGATTTCAATAGAAGGGATGTGCACAAATAATGATTTGGCTTAAAACCCTGCAAGCTGAATTTTATAAAATGAAAAACACAAAAATATGGATATTATTACTTTTAAGCCCTATCTTATCAGGTACTATAGCTTATGCGAGTGCCTCAAGCTATCCTGATTATAAACATTGGGAATTAATTTATACTATCATGATAACGGTGCACGGTATGTTACTTTTACCGTTGTTAACAGGTATTTACACTGCATTTATTTGCCGATATGAACATTCAAATGGTGGATGGAAACAGCTTCTGGTGCAACCTATAGCACGCTATCACACCTATATTATAAAATTCTTCTTTATTCTCTTATTTGTAGGCATGATGCAAACCTTTTTCATTGTAGGCTATATTTGCGTTGGACAACTTCTGCATATATCTGGTCCATTCCCACTTGTTTCTATAATTAAAAGTGTAATAGGCGGATGGATCGCCACCTTACCGTTAATAGCTTTGCAATTATGGGTTTCAACCATCTGGACTAGCTTTGCAGCTCCAATTGCCTTAAATGTTATAGCTACCATACCTGCTATGATGATTTCTAATTCTGACAGATTCGGTCCTTTCTATCCATGGGCTCAACCTTTTCTTACTATGATCCCTCAAGATGGTTCACAACTATTTTACAGCTCTTTTCAAACTCTAGTATTCGTTATAATTGGTAGCTTTATTGTTTTATTTATAGGTGGCTTTGTTCATTTTATGAAAAAAGCATATTAATTCTTTAGCCCAGAATTCAATTCTGGGCTATCTATTTCTATTCTATCTTCTATCCAATTGAAACATACAAATCATATCCATATATAATAGAAACAATGATTCCAACTACTATTATCCCGGGCAACAAATTCGCAACTTTAATCTTAATAAACCCAAGTAAGTTTAACCCAATTGCAAAAATCATAATGCCACCAGTTGCTGTCATTTCTACTATCAATTGATTCATCAACTTCTCTGGTACAAAACTATTAATTTGCGTCGCAAAAATAGCAATTAATCCTTCATATAAAATAACTGGTATCGCTGAAAACAATACCCCTATTCCAAGGGTTGTCGTTAAAATAATAGATATAAATCCATCAATAATCGCTTTCGTAAAAAGAACATCATGATTCCCACGAATACCACTATCTAACGCTCCTAGTACTCCCATTGCGCCAATTGCAAAAATAAGCGTAGCTGTTACAAAACCTACGGATATACTCCCCTCTCCCTTTGAACCAATTTTACTTTCTAACCAATCTCCTAAGCTTTTTAATTTCCCTTCTAATTGTAACCATTCTCCAATGACCGCTCCTATCACTAAACTTAAAATGACAACAAGAAAGTTTTCACTTTTCAATCCCATTTGCAGTCCAAGTACCGTAACCGCCAAGCCGATCGTATGCATTACCGTTCCCTTCATACTTTCTGGAATACTGCTTAATAGTTTACCTAGTAGAGTTCCAATTATTATGCAAATCCCATTTACTACTGCACCTAATATAACCATCCTCTATTCTCCACCCTTTTAAAATCTCGCTCTTCTTACCTACGAAGTAAAAACATAATATTACTAAACTGTTCAAAGACTAAAACAACATATACATTGATTTAAGCACTACCTATATGTTAACTTAAAATTGTGAATATTAATACGTGAAATCTCACTACTCTACACCCGCTCATTATAAAAATACACCTATGAAACTAGTATGAATAACTTCCCTTTCATCGAATTTCTTTTTTATTCTATGATGGAAGTTTTTATATCTTATTGCGGGATAAACAAAAAAGGAAAGGTAATTATGACAACTTTATTGAAACGACTTATTTTAATAGCACTGTTCATTACGCCAATTGTTTTGCTGATCAATAGCACCTACATTTCAAAAGCTAAAAATAAGGCTGACGTGCAAAACACAGCAAAAAAAGCAATTTCAACGAATGAAAAGAAAAATGAAAATCAAGAGATTACACTTACCTTCTCTGGTGATACGATGTTTGATTGGCAATTACGTCCCGTTATTGAAAAAAACGGAGCTGATTATCCATTCCAACATGTAAAAGAGGAAATAACGAAAGCTGATATTTCCTTTATTAATTTAGAGTCTGCATTTACAACACGAGAAAAAAGAGTTCCTGGTCAGCAATTTTGGATTAAAAGCGATCCTCCTACACTACAAGCAATTAAAAACACTGGATATGACATCGTTAATATTGGTAATAACCATACGCTTGATTATGGACAAGACGGACTACTAGATACGATTTCTCATATAGAAAAATTAAAACTCCCTTACACTGGAGCTGGAAAAAATGCTGATGATGCATATACAGCAAGAGAAATCACAGTAAAAGGAAAAAAATTCAAATTCCTTTCATTTGTACGATTTATGCCTAACTTCACTTGGGTAGCTGGGCAAAATACACCTGGTGTTGCGAATGGATATGATATTAATCTTATTACAAAAACAATTAAGGAACAGAAGAAAGATGCAGATTATGTAATCGTCTACATGCATTGGGGCGTTGAAAAATCAAATCGACCTGTAGAATATCAAAAGCAATATGTTCCCAAAATGGTGGAAGCAGGAGCTGATGCGATTGTCGGAAGCCATCCACACTGGCTACAAGGATTTGAGTATTACGATAAAGTTCCTGTCGCTTATTCATTAGGAAACTTCTTGTTCCCGAGCTATGTAAACGGGAAAAGCGCTGAAACAGGCGTATTGACCATAACTTTTAAAGGGAAGGATGTTCAAATGTCATTTAACCCTTACATCATACGAAATAATCAAATTTCTCCTGTGAGTCCAGAAGAAAAGAAAAAAGCTCTTCAATATTTGCAAACTGTTTCAACTGATGTAGAGATTGATGATACTGGAAAAATAATAAACAAACGTAAATAATGTGAAGCTTTAATCAGTGGAGTTTTTTCTCATCCCACTGATTATAAACCATCACCAATCGGGCTTTTATGGGCAGCCGCTCGCCGAATTTTGAGGTGGGTTTTACTGCCCGCAAATAGCGGGATAAACATGCTGAAAAACTTATTAGAAAATGTAAGCCTTTTAGAAAACGTATATAAAATATCTATAGCTATACTTCTCTTATGTTCCATTTTCTCTGCCAGACTTCTAAAAAAAAATAAAGGGAGAGAGAAAGCTTTCTTCTTTTGAATTTGCAATGTACGTAATCATTCGTATTGCAATATTTTTATGGCTGACTAGTTGTATCCTTCTTGAATACGGGGCGTATTTAATTTAAACCCTCTTATTACGCTAAATACTTTCACTAAATAAAAAGATAGAACAGGCAGCACTTCCTCTGCTTATATCTATCTTTTTTCATTACAAATAAAATTGTTTTTTAACTCTTTTTTCTATTAAATAAGTAAATCAAACAACACAGGATTTTTATTAAGCTCCATAAATTGAATATTATTCTCTTGAAAACGAGTAATTAACGGCTCGTAATCTTCTTTATGTTTTAATTCTACACCGACTAAAGCCGGACCATTTTCTTTATTATGTTTCTTAATATACTCAAAGCGCGTAATATCATCTTCTGGTCCTAACCCTTTATCAAGAAATTCTCGCAGTGCACCTGAACGCTGCGGAAATTCGATAATGAAGTAATGTTTTAATCCTTCATAAATGAGGGAACGTTCTTTCATTTCTTGCATTCTATCAATATCATTATTTCCACCGCTTAACGTACAAACAACCGTTTTTCCTTTTATTTCATCTTTGTAAAGATCGAGCGCCGCGATAGAAAGAGCACCAGCAGGCTCCGCTACAATCGCATTTTTCTTGTATAGTTCTAAAATTGTCGTGCAAATTTTCCCTTCTGGAACTAATACAATATCATCGAGGACATCTTTACAAGTTTCAAAAGTTAATTTCCCTACCTTTTTTACAGCTGCCCCATCAACGAAGCTATCAATTCTCTCTAATGCAACATTTTCATTTTGAAGAAAAGCCTCTTTCATAGATGCAGCCCCAAACGGTTCTACACCAATTACTTTTGTAGTTGGACTTACACCTTTTACATATGTACCAGTTCCTGAGGCTAATCCACCACCGCCAATTGCTGTAAAGAGATAATCAACTGCCTTATCCATATCGTGCATAATTTCAACAGCTACCGTTCCTTGCCCTGCAATCACATATGGATCATCAAATGGATGAACAAATGTCATCCTATTTCTCTCACAATAGCGTTGTGCCTCTTGGAAAGCACTATCAAATGTATCACCAACTAACACGATTTCTGCAAAGCTACCCCCAAAAAATTGAACTTGTGATACTTTCTGTTTTGGTGTTGTTGTTGGCATAAAGATTTTCGATGGAATATTCAATAAATTACACGTATACGCAACTCCTTGCGCATGATTACCAGCACTTGCACAAACAACACCATTTTGTAATTGTTCTTTCGATAAACTTTGAATTAAATTGTATGCACCACGAATTTTGAAAGAACGAATAACTTGCAAATCTTCTCGCTTAATATACACCTCACATTCATATTTTTCAGATAAAACCTTATCTCGTTGCAAGGGCGTTTTCATGACGATATCCTTCATACAATTATGAGCCATAAGGATATCTTCAATCTTCACTCTCTCCTTCACATTTTGCATCATCTCACATCATTCCTTATCTCTTTTATATTGGCTCAATCAAAATTTGGGATTTTCAGAACAGCCCCTGTATTTGCGGATGTTACCATTTGTGCATAACGTCCAAGCCATCCAGTTTTCACTTTTGGTTCTGGTCGCTTCCATTCTTTTTTACGTTTCTCTAATTCCTCATCGCTAACTCTTACTTCTAACAAGCGCTCCTCAACGTCAATACATACAATATCTCCTTGTTCAAGAAGTGCAATCGTTCCACTCGCAGCTGCTTCTGGTGAAATATGACCTACTGAAATACCGCGTGAAGCACCCGAGAAACGACCATCTGTTAAAAGTGCAACCTCTGCACCTAATCCCATACCAGCAATCGCTGACGTTGGTGCTAACATTTCTGGCATACCTGGTCCACCTCTTGGTCCTTCATAACGAATAACAACTACATCTCCTTTTTTCACTTTCCCTAACATAATTCCAGCAAGTGCCTCATCTTGCGAATTAAAAATAACGCAAGGTCCCTCAAATCGTTTTACCTCTGTTGCTCCACTTTTAATAACAGCTCCATCTTTCGCAAGATTTCCTTTTAATATACGTAAGCCCCCCTCTTCACTATGAGGATTTTCAAGTGAATGAATGACTTCTTTATCTTGAATCTCAGCCTCAGCAATGTTTTCTCTTAACGTCTGTCCAGTAGCAGTGATACGATCAAGATGAAGTACACCTTCTTTTCGGCTTAACTCTTTCAAAATAGCACTAATCCCGCCCGCTCGATCGATATCTTCCATATGCCAATTAGAAGCTGGACTTACTTTACATAAATGAGGTACACGTCTTGAAACTGCATCAATACGGCTCATATCATAATCTAACCCCGCTTCTTGAGCGAGTGCTAACGTATGTAATACCGTATTCGTCGATCCCCCCATCGCCATATCAAGCGCAAATGCATCATCAATTGCTTCTTCTGTCACGATGTCACGCGGCTTAATATCTCTTTCAATTAAAATTTTCAATTTTTCTGCTGCTTGTTTAATTAACTCTTCACGTCTTGGGTCAATTGCTAAAATACTACCGTTCCCAGGAAGTGCTAAACCTAGTACTTCACATAAGCAATTCATAGAATTCGCTGTAAACATACCGGAACAAGAACCACAAGATGGACAACCATGATCTTCAATATCCTTTAATTCTTCTTCTGAAATTTTCCCAGATTGGTAAGCTCCTACCCCTTCAAAAACGGAACTCAAATCGACAACTTCTCCTTTAGATGTTTTCCCTGCTGCCATCGGTCCACCTGAAACAAACACAGTTGGAATATTTACACGAAGTGCAGCCATCATCATACCTGGTGTAATTTTGTCGCAGTTTGGGATGCAAATCATTCCGTCAAACCAATGTGCATTTACAACTGTTTCTACCGAATCTGCAATAATTTCACGACTTGGAAGAGAATAACGCATACCGATATGTCCCATCGCAATTCCATCATCTACTCCAATCGTATTGAATTCAAATGGAACCATGCCCGCTGCACGTACTGCTTCTTTTACAAGTTTCCCAAACTCATTTAAATGCTTATGCCCTGGAATAATTTCAATAAAAGAATTACAAATTGCTACGAATGGTTTATCAAAATCTTCATCTTTTAAACCAGTTGCTTTTAATAAACTACGATGTGGAGCTTTATCAAAACCTTTTTTAATCATGTCACTTCTCATCTTGTCAAATCCCTTCTTACACTTTTTTCTCTTACTAACTTAATCTATTTTTTTACTAACTCTTTCGGCGCATTAATCCAGCTCATCATTTCACGAAGCTCTGCTCCAACTTTTTCAAGTTGATGATTTTGTTCTGCTTTTTTCATCGCATTGTATGTTGATCGTCCTGCTTGATTTTCTAAAATCCATTTCTTTGCAAATTCACCTTGCTGAATTTCTGTAAGAACTCGTTTCATCTCTTTCTTCGTTTCATCTGTAACAATTCTTGATCCTGTTACATAATCTCCAAACTCTGCCGTGTCAGAAATAGAATGACGCATATTCGTTAATCCACCTTCGTACATTAAGTCGACAATTAACTTTAACTCATGTAAACATTCAAAGTATGCAATTTCAGGACGATATCCACCTTCTGTTAATGTTTCAAACCCAGCTTTTACAAGTGCAGTTACCCCACCACAAAGCACAGCTTGCTCTCCGAATAAATCCGTCTCCGTTTCTTCTTGGAATGTCGTTTCAATGACACCTGCTCGTGTACAACCTACTCCTTTTGCATACGCAAGAGCTACATGTAACGCCGTTCCCGTTGCGTCCTGATGTACTGCGACTAATGCCGGAACACCATTTCCTTCTTGGAATACACGGCGAACGAGATGACCTGGACTTTTTGGCGCAACCATCGCTACGTCTACGTAACTTGGTGGATTAATTTGTCCAAAATGAATATTAAACCCATGTGAGAAAAGTAACATTTGTCCTTCACGAAGATTCTCTTCTACTTCTGTTCGGTACACATGTGCTTGTTGTTCATCCGGTAATAACATTTGTACAACTTGTGCGGTTCGAACCGCTTCTGAAACAGACATCACTTCAAACCCATCTGCTTTCGCTACTTCATACGACTTACCAGGACGAACACCAACTACTACTTCTACACCAGAATCACGTAAATTTTGTGCTTGCGCATGACCTTGTGACCCATAACCAACTACTGCAACAGTTTTCCCTTGTAATAACTCTACATTTGCATCTTTCTCATAATACGTTTTCATATTCCGTACACTCCTTATAATTTATTTACTTGCAGAACATCAATTAATTTTTTCAACTGACTAACAAGTAATATCGCTTCATTTTCAGTACAAACTGCTGTGAGTTTCATTTCAGAAACACCACTAGTATCTCTTTCGTTTAAATGTAAAGAAGAAATATAATAACCACGCCGAGCAAAAATACCGCTTATACGTAATAAGACGCTTGGCTCGTTATGAATAACGAGTGAAAAAGTATGACTCATTCTTCCCACCTCTTCATAATCATTTCGTTATTCCCTTTGTTTGGCGGAACCATCGGAAATACGTTTTCACCTTCTTCTACACAAAAATCAACTACGACAGGACCTTCATGAGCAAATGCTTCTAACATCACTTGTTTCGCCTCAGTTGAATTTGTTGCTCTTAATCCCTTTACTCCATAAGCTTCTGCTACTTTCACAAAATCTGGTGATCCGATTCTTGATTCTGATAAACGATTTTCATAAAACATTTCTTGCCATTGCCTTACCATCCCTAAAAATTTGTTATTTATGATAAATACTTTTACAGGGATGTTATTTTCAGCAATTGTTTGTAGTTCTTGAATGTTCATTTGAAAAGAAGCGTCACCCGCAATACAAATGACAAGTTCTTCTTTTTTAGCTAGCTGGGCACCAATTGCTGCTGGGAAACCAAATCCCATCGTCCCTAATCCGCCTGATGTTAGAAAAGTCCGTGGTTTTTTCGCTCTATAAAAATGTGCGGCCCACATTTGATGCTGTCCTACTTCAGTAGTTACAATTGCTTCACCATTCGTTAATTCACTTACTAAATCAATGACATGTTGTGGTTTTAACTCTGATTCTGTTTGCTTATATGAAAGTGGATATTCTTCTTGCCATCCCTTCACTTTCGCAAGCCATGTATTTGTTTCTGTATAGATAGGCAATTTAATTAGCATATGCAATGCCCTTTTCACATCTCCAACAACTGGATATTCTACCGTTATATTTTTATGAAGTTCAGATAGATCAATATCAATATGTACCTTTTTTGATTGCGGAGAAAAAAGCTCTAATTTTCCTGTTACACGATCATCAAAGCGAACCCCTAAAGCAAGGAGTAAATCACATTCTGTTACGGCCATGTTCGCAGCGTACGTTCCATGCATACCGAGCATCCCTAAAAATAAAGAATCTTCTGGCGGATATGCACCAAGTCCCATTAAAGTTGAAACGACTGGAATACAATTCTCCCTCGCAAACTTGATGAGTTCTTCAGATCCGCCTGAATGAATGACACCTCCTCCAATATAAAGAAGGGGACGTTTTGCTTTTGAAATTGCTTTTGCTATCTCTCTAAGTTTCATACTGTCTGGTACAAGTTCCGGTTTATATCCTGAAATTTCAATTTCTTCATTAAAGAAACTTGTTACATTTGCATTTTGAACATCCTTTGGAATATCAATTAATACTGGTCCTGGTCGCCCGCTTTCGGCGATGTAAAAAGCTTCTTGCACAATACGTGATAAATGATTTACATCACGAACTTGGTAATTATGCTTCGTAACAGGTACTGTAATTCCGACAACATCTGCTTCTTGAAATCCGTCTTTACCGATGAGAGGCTTTGCAACTTGCCCTGTAATGACAACTAAAGGAATCGAATCCATATAAGCATCTGCTAAGCCCGTAACTAAATTCGTCGCCCCCGGGCCCGAGGTAGCAAAGACTACCCCGACCTTTCCAGAAGCTCTCGCATATCCTTCTGCCGCATGAATGGCAGCTTGTTCATGACGAGTTAAAACGTGCTTCAAACCACTTCCGTATAACGCATCGTATACTGGCAAAATCGCTCCGCCTGGATAACCGAAAACAGTCGTTACACCTAATTTCTTCAAGCATTGAATAACGTGTCCAGCACCTGTCGCTTCTTCACTCCGCAGTTCATCACATGTTGCATACTGTTCCTCCATTTCAATTAACTCCTCTCCCTATTTACGCTAAACTTTCCGCCAATCCTGGAACACGCACTCCTCTTTCTCGCGTTAACTTTTTGAATTCTTCTGTTAATTGTTTCGTTACACTTCCCGGTTTCCCATCTCCAATTTCTCTTGAATCAACTTTTACAACTGGAATTAATTCCGCTGCCGTTCCTGTTAAAAACACTTCATCTGCTACATATACGTCATGGCGAGTAAATGGCCTTTCTTCACATGGAATATTAAGTCGCTCACATAACCCGATAACACTATTTCTCGTAATACCTTCTAGTGCCCCTAAATACGAAGGGGGTGTTAACACTTTTCCATCTTTCACAATGAAAACATTATCTCCAGACCCTTCACAAACATATCCTTGTTGGTTTAACATAAGTGCTTCGAGTACACCAGCTTGTGCTGCTTCAATTTTCACAAGTACGTTATTTAAGTAATTCATTGACTTAATACGTGGATCCAGTGCATCTGGCGTATTACGCCTTGATGCTACAGATACAACGCTAAGCCCATTATCATAAAATTCCTGAGGGAATAATTTCAATTGTTCTGCAATGATAATAACGCTCGGTTTCACACAACTTCTCGGATCCAGCCCTAAGTCACCTTTTCCTCTTGAGACAATTAATCGAATATAGGCATCAGCGTATTCATTTTTTTGCAATGTTTGTAAAACAGCTTCTTCCATTTCATCTACCGTCATTGGAATTGTAAGTAAAATAGATTTTGCTGATTCATATAATCGTTTCACATGTTCTTTTAAACAAAATACATTTCCTCCGTAACTACGAATTCCTTCAAATACACCGTCTCCGTATAAAAAACCGTGATCATATACTGAAACAACTGCTTTTTCCTTCTCCACAAATTCCTCATTCATATAAATGTACTGGTTTCCCATCTCACATCGCTCCTCTTTTTTCATCTCTATTTTTGCAATCTATTTCTATATCGATTGCTGAGATGAGTATTTTTAACAGAATATTCAGTATATAAATCCCGAAAATATACTCGGCTCAACAATCGATTTGTTACATACTTGTAGCAATCCATTACTGAGACGAGGGAATCGTGGTACCACTCAGCTTCCTTACACTTCTCACGAAATATAAGCTCTGCAAGTCCAATTAGACTTTTGTTTTTCTATCGGAAACAAACCCGCTACTTTTTACTACTTTTCAAAAGCAGTGCTCCGAGGTGATTTTCAATGATTCAATTGTTACCACCCTCTCAGCCTTGGGGCAGCTCTCTGAAACAATCTATATCACTTACTCTCCTCTTCCACGCATTCTTTTATTCTATTTTTTAAAATAAAAACTCTCGCCTCAGCAATCAACTACTACAATTTAGTAGCTTTGATTGCTGAGGCGAGAGTTTCGCGTTACCACTCAGCTTCCTTATACTTCTCGCGAAATATAAGCTCTGCAGGTCCAATCAGACCCCCGTCCTTTTACCGGAGACGATGCCGCCGCCCTCTACTCAGTTTCCCTTTCGCAAGCGATGCTCCGAGGTGATCTTCAATGATTCGATTGTTACTACTCTCTCAGCCTAGGAGTAGCTCTCTGAAACGATCATAATCATCTACTTTCCTCTTCTTTGCATATACAAAATATAAAGTTAGAAAATTCTTAATTAACTTTTATTTGTTAAACGTATTATAGGACGTTGTTCTTTTCATTGTCAACATGTTTTCCAGAAAAATTTTAAAAATTCAATTCATTCACTAGAAGGCTATTTATTTTTTTTCAAAACAAAATCGGAATGAACTTCTTACACATACTCATATATTACTTAAGTATGTTCGCGTTACTACATAAAAAAACATATAAAATTTATGAGGAGATGAGAAAGCTATGTTAAAAGGAAAAGTAGCATTCGTTACAGGAGCAAGCCGAGGAATTGGACGTGCTATCGCAAAACGTTTAGCAAACGACGGTGCATTAGTTGCTGTTCATTACGGTAATCGAAAAGAAGATGCTGAAGAAACTGTTCATGAAATTCAATCTAATGGCGGTTCGGCTTTTTCTATTGGTGCGAACCTTGAATCTTTACATGGTGTGGAAAATCTTTATAGCTCTTTAGATAGCGAATTGCAAAAACGAACTGGCGGAACTCAATTTGATATTTTAATAAACAACGCTGGAATTGGTCCTGGCGCTTTCATTGAAGAAACGACTGAACAATTTTTTGATAGAATTGTTTCGGTAAATGCAAAAGCACCATTCTTTATTATTCAACAAGCTTTACCACGTTTACGTGACAATAGTCGAATTATTAATATCTCATCAGCTGCCACCCGAATTTCTTTACCAGATTTCGTTGCATATAGTATGACAAAAGGCGCGATTAACACAATGACCTTCACGCTAGCAAAACAGCTCGGAGCGCGTGGTATAACGGTGAATGCAATACTTCCAGGCTTTATCAAAACAGATATGAATGCGGAACTCTTGAGCGATCCAATGATGAAACAGTACGCTACTAATATTTCCGCTTTCAATCGCTTAGGTGAAGTAGAAGACATTGCCGATACTGCGGCATTTCTTGCTTCCCCTGATAGTCGCTGGGTTACTGGACAATTGATTGATGTGAGCGGAGGATCTT
The DNA here is from genome assembly GCF_000746925.1 of Bacillus clarus. Lineage (GTDB taxonomy): Bacteria > Bacillota > Bacilli > Bacillales > Bacillaceae_G > Bacillus_A > Bacillus_A clarus. Next base: position 4,004,157 of record NZ_JMQC01000008.1, on the reverse strand, counting down.
GTCTATAAAAAACATATATTTTCAAATCTTTTTTATTGCGCAATAAAACAATTTATATAATACTATATAAAACATATATATTTAGGAGGATTACAGCAATGTCCGAAAAAACATACGAACTCGCAACCTTCGCAGGTGGTTGCTTTTGGTGCTTGGTAAAACCATTTGATGAACTCCCTGGTATCCAAAAAGTACTTTCCGGCTATGCAGGTGGTCATATAGAAAACCCAACATACGAACAAGTAAAGGCTGGAACATCTGGACATTTAGAAGTTGTACAAATTACATTCGATCCTTCTATTTTTCCTTATCAAAAATTACTTGATTTATATTGGCCACAAATTGATCCAACTGATGATGGCGGGCAGTTTTTCGACCGAGGTCCATCATACCGCACAGCAATTTTTTATCATAATGAAACACAAAAAGAGCTTGCAGAAAAATCGAAACAAACTCTAGCAGAAAGCGGTATGTTTAAAAATCCTATCGTGACTGAAATTCGTTCGGCCGCACCTTTTTATGAAGCAGAGGAATACCATCAACATTTCTATAAAAAAAATCCTGAGAAATATGCTAACGAGCAAAAAGAATCTGGTCGTGAAGACTTTATTAAAGAAAATTGGCAAAAAAAATAACACTATCTCTCCATGTTTTTTCATCTTTTTGAAAAAGCATGGAGTTTTATTATCTTTGGAAGAAATACAAAACGATGATAAGAACGATTGCTGTTAATGTCCAAAGCTTTAAATCATTTATCATCCTTCTTTTCTTATCAGACATTATCTTTTCTCACCTCATTTTTATTTTTTTCACAGAAACACCTTCCTCCACATGCCCATCAACTTAAGATTTTTAAGTACCACCAAAACCAAAATTCCACATGAATATCCATAATTGCATCTCTTTTTTCATCTAATTTGAAAATAAGCTTTCTATTTTTAAAAACCATCAACACCAGTTCAAATTATATGAATGAAATCTGTACATCCTACTTTTGTAGGAAAGAAAAATTATACAAAGGTGGGATGATTTAAGATATCTTTTTTGTATTATAATACAAAAAAGATATCGACATAAAAATTACAATAAAGAAAGGAATAAAAATAATGATACAGAGCATATACGAAACTCATTTACATGTAAGAAATTTAGAAAAGGCGATAGATTTCTATCAAAATAAGTTAGGGTTAGCATTAGCAAGAAAACTATCTAAAAGAAGAGTGGCTTTCTTTTGGGTAGGAGAAAATAAAAAACAAATGCTTGGACTATGGGAAGTACATAATATTGAAGACTTTGAGACGAAACACTTTGCTTTTGGTGTAGATTTAGAGTTTTTAAAGATTTCTAAATTGTGGTTAGAAAATCGTGAAATAGAAGTGATAGGAAGTCAGGGAAAAGGGAATCAAGAGCCAATTGTCCAAAGATGGATGCCAGCTGCAAGTGTATACTTTCTGATTGTGACGGAAACAAATTAGAGTTTATTTCTATGCTATATGATAATCCAGACGAATTAGAATATGCATCCTATTTAAGTGAATGGGATGCGGAACACCAAGAAAAATAAATGAAATTATATCTAGGGGTCTCGTCACATCGCTATCAAGTTAAGAAACACATTCTTCCCCAAAACGATAAAAATGAACTTCGGTGCTATAAAAAACACAAAATTTCCATTTAGGGGTACTTTAAAATCTTAGCTTGATAGCGATGACCTTTCTCCAACAAACACGAAAAAACCTCCAGTTCATTTCCTGAAGGCTTCATTTTAATGCATACTTATTTCTAAAATTACTTTTTCAATCTCTCAATAAAATCGTTCAATTTATCAAGCGATTTCATATTATGATTACAAGCTACACCATCTTTGCAAATATAATTTCCTTTTTTAACGAAAGTTCCTGGTACATCACCTTTAATTTCAACTAAAAACATTCCTACTTCTTCATGCCCATGACATAATGAACAAATGCTTTTTTTATTTAAACTTTGAAATGTTCCTTGCAGACCAACAAACTTATTTTTATCATTTTTTGCTATAATAAATTTCCTGCTCGATCCCTTATCAATCCAGCTTAAATAAGATAATTCTTTCATATCCAGTTCTTCCATATCAGGAAGCTTTAATTTTTTCGCCTTAGGAAATAATTTTTTTAACGTTTGTGCTGTAACTTCCTGAAAAGGAATTACATACGGATTTATTTTCAGTAAATACGATTCTGCCCCTTCTCTATTTTCAACTTCTAATACCGTATCAATTAGTTCTTTTTGTTCCGTATTTAAATTTTCAAAAACACCGATTACTTTCTCCATAGCGAGCGATTTTAATGCCGCAATTACCCCTCTATCATTTGCCGTTGCATGCCCATTTGCTAAAATATAAGCTTGTGACTTTATAAAATTATATTGATCACTTCTAATAAAAGCTTCCATCTTTATCACTCCATACAAATTGTTGATCTAGTTTTATTGTATACAATGATTAAGTTTTTTGATATGTAAAAGATAACTTAGAAATGAAAATTACATAAATACACCGATTATTTTCTACCGATTCATTTCCTGACAAAAGAAGCCATCATCTGTTTTCCATTCCGCATATAGTACGTCTTCAAATTTAGTAATCCCTTTTTGCTTTATTTGTTTATAAAGCCATCCTTCATCAAAACCTGCTTCCCTCAAATTATCCTTCACTACTTTTCCATCACTAATTAATGAAATGGGTAAGTATACAGGCTTATGTTTTAAACTTAAATCATTTATAGTGGGAGATTCATATTTACTTTTTTTCAATACACTTATGTTTCCGTTAGGTTCCAATATCATATACTCAACTTCTCGGATTGAAAATATATCTTTTTGTTGCCTTAACATCTGTTGTAATTGGTTAATATCCAAATGATTTACACTTAATTGCTCTCGATCAATATATCCATTGCGGATAATAATAGAAGGATATCCTTCAAAAAACCTTCTTGTTCCTCTTATTTTTTGCGTTATCACTTCTATTGTGTAAATTAATATCACCCAAACAAATACTGAATATAAAATAGACCACACTTTAATTTTAGGATCGTATATTGAATTTCCAACAAGCTCACCAAGGACGATAGCAGAAATAAAATCAAAGGGCGTTAGCTGAGATATTTGTGTTTTCCCTAATATTTTTGTGGCAATTAATAGAACAAAAAAACCAACTAAAAGCTCTATCGTTATTTGTCCAATATGATTCATATATATTCACCTTTCTGCTTTTCACTCAAATGCTATGTATCCTATTTAGTAAAAAAACGGCACATTGTTGCTATTATCATGCCCATTCACACCCAATAGATACAAAGCAAAAAGAGTCTGATTCAAAATAATATATGAATCAGACTCTTTTCCTCTTATTTATTTAGAATACACAATCTTTTTGATCGTTTCTCCAGAAAGAAAATATTCCTCTGCAAGTTGCTGAATGGCAATTCCACTTTTAAATGCTTCTTTAATTGCTTTATTTCTTTCATCCAGTTGTTTTCTTCCGCCAGATCGTGTACCCCATTTATAATGTTTTGTTTCTTGTTTTGGAATGTAAATTGTTTCACCTTGTATATACTTTTGAATTTCAGCAATTAAACTCTCTGGTAAAACAGTCGCAGCTTTTACGTATTTCATTTCTGCTCGCCCCTTATTTTTTATGGTTCATTTCAATAAGGTGCAAAGCCAAATATAAAAAATGATACGAGCTCATTTAGGCGATTGTATATTACTTGTCTACCTCACGCAAAGTATCGCCATTTCCATACTTGGCTTTGCATGAGACGCTGCAGTGTCTGGCAATTGAATTATAATCGCCATATAAACACCCCCTAATATACCTTTTGCATTTTATTATATGATAAATTCCTTCCCCTTGCATCTTCATCCTTTTTTAAAGCACTAAATTACTTAGTTTGATATAATACAGTTTAATCGAATCAAAAAGTATAGTGAGGTTGCGGTATGAAGAAGAAAGTAATCATTACAATAGTTACACTATTCATTATTACTATAGCATTATTCGGCACGTACAAATTAATGAATGCAAGAAGCTTTCAATTATTTGGCGAGCTGACAAATCGCATTGAAACGAATGAAAAGATAGTTGCCTTAACTTTTGATGATGGTCCTACAAAAAATATCGAACGAATATTACCACTTTTAGATAAGTACAATGCGAAAGCTACTTTCTTTGTTATCGGAAACGAATTAGAAAACAATTTACCATTAGGAACAGCGATTGTTCAATCTGGACACCAACTTGGAAATCATACATATTCTCATAACAGAATGGTTTTTAAAGCACCTTCTTTTATTAAAGAAGAAATAGAAAAAACGAATTCATTAATCCGCCAAACAGGATTTACAGACGAAATTGATTTTAGACCTCCTAACGGAAAAAAATTAATTGGACTACCATATTATTTAAATAAAAATAATATCGAAACGATTACATGGGATCTTGAGCCTGATACTTTTTTCAAATCTGCAACTGACAAAATTGACTACGTTAATAAAAATGTAAAACCAGGTTCTATCATTTTATTACACTCTATGTATGATGAATCTAATGAAAATTTACAGACCATTGAAGGTATTTTAGATTCTTTATCTAAAAAAGGCTATCAGTTCGTAACAGTAAATGAACTGCAAAAGAGAGCAAAATAAAAAGATAGCGTATCATACCACGATACGCTACCTTTTTTATTAAATAATTCCAAGTACATTTAGGAATACGATAATAATTGCAATTGGTGCGATATAGCGAAGTAAGAATAACCATAATACAAATAATTTATAGCCTTTATTTTTACTTACACCAAGCTCTTTCATTAATGCATCTTTCTTCATTTTTAACGGAACGAAGATGGAAACTAATAATACACCAAGTGGCATTAGTACATTACTAACCGCATAGTCTGCTAAATCAAAGACAGTCTTTCCAAAAATCTTCAGATCACTTAATATACCAAATGATAATGCTGATGGAACCCCAACAACGAAGATTAACAATCCAACGATCAAGGCCATTTTTTCGCGTTTCCCTTTACCTTTTGCCGTTAAAGACGCAACGCTAATTTCTAGCATAGAAATCGCTGATGTGATAGTAGCAAAGAAGAATAGTAATAAGAAAACAATAAAGAATAATTTTCCGAATGCCATCTTACTGAAAATAGCTGGCAGTACGATAAATAATAACCCTGGTCCTTGAGATGGTTCCATTCCAAATGCGAAAACAACCGGGAAAATCGCAAGTCCTGCAAGCAATGTAATAACAAGCGTTAAAGCAACGATAGAAAATGCTGAACGTGGCAAACTTTCTTCTTTCGGTAAATATGAACTATACGTTACCATTACTGCTACACCGACAGATAACGAGAAGAAGGATTGTCCCATCGCATACAAAACAATTTCAGATGTTACATGTGAGAAATCAGGTTGTAAGAAGAAGCGAACGCCTTCTCCAGCACCATCTAATGTAAGTGCACGAACAATTAATACAAAGAATAAAACGAATAGTGCTGGCATGAAATATTTATTTACTTTCTCAACACCATTTTGTACACCTTTACTTACGATAAAAATAGTAATAAGGATGAATAATAGCTGTGATCCAACTGCTAAATATGGATTGGAAATGATTTCACCAAATGTTGCTTCGTATGCACCATTTCCTTCCCAAAGTCTACCTGTAATTGCATTCCATAAATATAATAAAATCCAACCCCCTACAACACTGTAGAAAGAAAGTAATATAAAACATGTTACAATCCCTAACCTCCCTAACCACGGCCATAATGTTTTAGGAGCAATTTCTCTATAGGCATCGACAGCCTCTTTTTGTGTACTTCTCCCAATAACAAATTCAGCTAATAATAAAGGTAATCCAATTAATAATGTGAAACCGATGAAAATAAGGAAGAATGCACCGCCCCCTCCGATACCGGCCATATATGGGAACTTCCAAATGGCGCCAAGTCCAATTGCCGAACCTGCTGCAGCTAATACAAAACCTAATTTCGATGTCCATTGCTGTGAATTCATCTTTCTATCTCCCCTCTTCTTCTATTCCTTTTTTTCGTTACAATTCGGTCTATGTTCATATTGTTCTATCACCAGCCCGTTCTAATCCAACCACTTCCTTTCAAATAAAAAACGCCCCTACGCAAATACGTAGGGACGACAAAGATATCGCGGTACCACCCTAGTTATGAAGACACACCTAAAGTAAGACCGAAATAAAAAACGCCCCTACGTAAATACGTAGGGACGATATATATCGCGGTACCACCCTAGTTATGAAGACACACCTAAAAATAAGACCGAAATAAAAAACGTCCCTACGCAAAATACGTAGGGACGATATATATCGCGGTACCACCCTAGTTGTGAAAAAATCTTCACCACTTTATTTGATAACGGTATTCACTACCGTCTTTCATTTCCTCACAATGTAAGATTTATGAAAGATGCTCCAGGACGAACTTCATGAATAATCTATATACTGATTCACACCAACCATCAGCTCTCTGAAATAGGGAGATTTTCACTACTATACCCTTTCATTGCCCAAATATTATTTTCCGAATTGATTACTATCATTTTTATCACACATTAAAAATAGTGTCAACAGATTTTTTCGGATTTTTATGTATCATTTCCCTATTTTTCGATATAAAAATTCAAAATATGACTTTTCTATGAATACTATTGCAACCTTTATGGTTTATACTGTATTAACTACTCTGACAGGTTTATAGTAGTATAAGATGATTTCAAAGCAACACGAGTAGGAGGAAAAATATTGTCTACTTCAAAAGTTTTAAAGGGAACTGCTTTATTAAGCGGTGCCACAATGATTTCACGTATTTTAGGTTTTATATACTTCTTCCCTTTTCAATTATTAGTTGGTACACAAGGTGTAGCTTTATATGCGTATGCTTATTCTTGGTACGGGATCTTACTAAGCTTTTCAACAGCTGGCATTCCAATTGCTGTATCTAAATTCGTTGCTAAATACAATGCATTAGGTGATTATAGCACAAGTAAAAAGCTATACAATTCCAGTATCAAATTAATGTTATTCATGGGCTTTCTAGGATTTTTAATTTTATTTATCGGGGCCCCTTACGTATCACAATTTATCATTCGCTCTCAAACACCTGATCCGGGATTTATCGCTGATGTTACACTTACAATGCGCGCTTTAAGCTTTGCACTCATTATCGTTCCAGCGATGAGCGTCACACGTGGATACTTTCAGGGCTTTCAGCATATGAAACCGAGTGCTGTTTCTCAAGTTGTCGAGCAAATTGCACGGGTTGTTTTCATTTTAGTTGGTAGTTTTATCGTCTCCAAAATACTCGGTGGTTCCGTAGCTTCCTCTGTTGCAGTTGCTACATTTGGCGCTGTCATTGGAGCACTTGCTAGCGTTTCAATTTTGATTATGTATTGGAAAAAATATAATCATTTAAAACCAGCTGATGGTGAACTCAAATCAAGATCATCTAATATTCCGTTAAAAAGTATCTATATGGAATTACTTCGTTATGCGATTCCAATTGTATTTGTTGGGATTGCTATTCCGTTATACACATTAGTTGATCAATATACAGTAGCTGATGCATTAAGAGCGATTGGCACACCACTTGAAACAGCGAATGCTATTTTTGCTTATATAACGAATTATGCACAAAAACTAATTATGATTCCTGCTTCCTTAGCAACAGGATTCTCACTTACCATTATTCCAGCAATCACAAAATCATTTACTAGCGGAAAGCTAGAAGAATTACAAGATCAAATCACAAAGATTTTCCAAGTGTTATTATTTTTCACCATCCCAGCTGCATTTGGATTAGCTAGTATCGCATATGATGCATTCCGCATGGTATATATGAGCCCTGATATCGCTTTGGGAGGATCACAATATTTAATTTCTTATGCACCATCAGCAGTATTAAGCGCTATCTTCACTGTTTCAGCTGCTATTTTACAAGGAATTGATTATCAAAGAAAAACAATGATCGCTTTCTCAGTTGGTATTCTTGTAAAGGTTGTAGTGAATACACCACTCTTATACTTATTAGGTGGGCATGGTGCTATACTCGGAACCATTATTGGTTATCTTGTTTCAGATATTATCATGCTGTATTGCATCGTTAAGTATGCGAATTTCAATATTAGAGAAACAGCGAAAACAGTATTTCTTATTACCATCTATTCCGCGGCGATGTCCGCTGTCGTAATGGGATTAAAAGCGATTATAGGATGGCTAATTCCTGGACAACCTTATATTGAATCCTTACTCATCGTTATCGTATGTGGTACTGCCGGGGGATTTGTATACCTTCTATTCGTATTAACGAGTGGCCTTGCTTCACACATTCTCGGTGATCGTATCCACCGTTTACCTATACTAGGAAAATTAGTAAAGTAAAAAAATAAGAGATGTAACAATGAGTTACATCTCTTATTTTTATTACTTCACATACTGAATACACTTTTGTTGTTCATCAATATTTAATTCAGGAGCATATATATGGACTAAATGTAATACTTCATGAATTAGAACCTCTAACTCCTTCACACTATACTCCGGACTCCCTATCAAAGTTTTCGCCATGCGCTCATATAAATTTTCAGGTTTAATTTTCATTCGCTCCACATTATAAGGCATCCATTTAAAAGCAGGATGATGCACATACATTTTATTCAAGCCGAATAAAACACCAAATACATCTCTTTGCACTTCACAAATGACATCGTAAAGCATAAGCCAATCTTTTCGTTTCAACAGCGCCTCACGATTATTCCAGCGGTTACTTAACCAAAGATTTTCTGTAATCATTCGCTTTGCTAACTCTTCAGGATATTCTGCAACTCTATTTTTTAAATCGCTCACTTTCTTTTCTCCATATAAACACACACCGTCCTGGATAGATGACACGATGCATTGTTTCTCATAGTCCGTTTCATATTTATGAATCACATCAGAAATAAACCTTTCAACGGTAACTGTTAAAAAGTTACTAATCTCTAGTTTAATTCCTTCTTGAGTCAAATAAGCTTCCGACCACTCTTCTGCCTCATAAAGGTGGTAGGACAAAATAGTCCCGTCAATACTTTTAATAGGATTCTGCCGATCTTCATCTTCTGGCGGTACTGACCATAAAATATGTAATTCAATATCTGAATGCTCATCTTCTAGCTTTCTTGCTACAGAGCCCGCTAAAATAATAGCTTCTACTTTCGGGTTTTGTTTATAAATTGCTGCCATTTCTATTGCTTTCTTTCTTAATTGCATTTCATTTCCCCCTAAAACGACTATTTTCTCCTTTTTATATTTATCTATTTCTATATTAAGTCTAATTTTACCTTTTATAATAGAAAAAGAGTATACATACCCCTATACACTCTCTACAACTGAGGCTTCTTTCGAATTGATTCCTCATTCCAATTTTTCTTTTTGTTATGATTCGGGTTCAATACTTTCCTGATTTTTGAATATCAACTAAATCATAGTTCTATCCAGTAACGCTGAACAATTTCGCCATTATTAGGAGAAATTACTTCATCTTCTAATACACCTCCAACTTTTTGAATCGTTTTAGCAGAACCGATATTTACTTTATCGCAAGTTATTAACACTTTCTTCAATCCTAATTTTCTAGCTTCAAATAAAGAAAGCCGAAGTTGTTCAGTAGCGTAACCTTTTCGACGTTCATCAGGGTGCACACTATAACCGATATGTCCGTTCTCCATCAACAATTCCGGTGTTAATCGGTGTCGAATATTGATTAAACCGATTAAACCCCCATCTTCCATGCTTAAAAATTGAGTGGATGGGACTCGATTTGGCGGTAAACTCTCTCCCTTTTCCTGAATATTGACTTTTTCAAACCATTCATCAATGGAATCAAAATGTTGTAAGGAACAACTACCATGTGGTTGTTCACTTGCATTTAAAAACGCTTGCCGATACTCCATGATTTGTTCACTATACTCGTGTGTTGGTTTCACTAGTTTCATTGTTATCACCTTTCTCCCCAATCAGCAGTTTTCATTTCAAATCATATGTAACAAAAAGAAACACCTTAATAGAGAAATTTCAATTTAACTATTAAGGTGCTACTATTTTCATATAACTTTTATTCAAATAACCCCATACTTAAATAACGCTCTCCTGTATCAGGTGCAATACATAAAACTTTTTTACCCGCACCTAGACGCTTCGCTATCATAATCGCAGCGTACACAGAAGCTCCTGAAGATGGCCCTACTAATAAACCTTCTTGTCTTGCTAAATTCCTCATTGTAGTTAGCGCTTCCTCATCTGCAATTTGAATAATTTCGTTATACACTTCTGTCTTTAAGTTTTTCGGAATAAACCCGGGACTCGTTCCTACCAATTTATGAGGACCTGGGACACCTCCAGATAAAACAGGAGATCCTTTCGGTTCTACTACCGTAACATACAAATTTGGTAGCTTCTCTTTTAATGTTTCACCTGTCCCTGTAATTGTTCCACCAGTTCCAGCCGTTGCTACAAAAGCATCAAGCTTCCCGTCCATTTGCTCATAAATTTCAAGTGCAGTCGTATAGCGATGAATATTCGGGTTCGCCGGATTTTCAAATTGCTGCGGGATAAAACTATTCGGTATTTGCTTTTGCAATTCTACCGCCTTTGCAATCGCTCCAGGCATTCTTTGTTCTGCGGGCGTTAAAACAACTTCTGCTCCATATGCTTTCAACAAATTAATTCTTTCTTTTGACATGTTATCTGGCATAATTAAAATCGCTTTATACCCTTTAGCAGCTGCATTCATTGCCAAGCCAATGCCAGTATTTCCACTCGTTGGTTCAATAATTGTATCCCCCGGTTTAATGAGACCATGCTCCTCTGCAACATGAATTAAATTATAGGCTGCACGATCTTTCACACTGCGAGATGGATTAAACATTTCTAGTTTTACATACACATCCGCTGCATCTTCTGGAACGAATTTAGATAATCGTACAACAGGTGTATCTCCTATTAATTCTGTAACATTATGACATAGTTTCATAGCGCATCCCCTATTCTATACAGATTTCTTGTCGCTTGGCAGTAACCATGAAGTGAGTCCGATTAATGGTAAACAACTACATAATACCATAATAAATTGCAGACTATGTATATCAGCTAATTTCCCGAGGACTACAGCACCTAATGCTCCAAGACCAAATGCAAGTCCGACGATTAATCCTGATACCATCCCGACTTTCCCTGGAACAAGCTCTTGTGCATATACAACGATAACACTAAAACTACTAGAACTAATAAAACCAATACATAAAAATAATGGTACGACCCACATAAGTGAAACGTGCGGTAATAAAAGTGCAAGTGGTGCTGAACCGAGCATTGAAAAGACGATGATATTTTTCTTACCAAATCGATCCGCTAATGGACCACCAAAGAACGTGCCCAGTACTCCAGCAATCATAAAGGTGAATACGAAATACTGTGCATTTTTTATAGACAAACCGTAATGTTCAATTAAATAAAATTGATAGAAATTCCCGATACCAGCACCATACCATGAGCGTACAAAAGTTAAAAAGACAAGCAGTACAATAACGAATTTAATATGCGTACTTACAATTGCATTTTCAGCTTCCAGTGCAGCTCGTTTCTTCCTTCTTACAGCACCATCCATTAACTCATTTTTATACCAATTGGACACGAAAATTAATAATACAATTCCTACTGCTGCAAAAGCTGTAAAACCAAGAGAACCAATTTGACCGAGTGGAACGAAAATTAGCGCTGTAAAAATTGGTGCAAGAGAATTCCCTGTATTTCCTCCAACTTGATAAATCGCTTGTGCTAAACCACGCTTTGCACCCGCTGCCATATAAGCAACACGTGCCCCTTCAGGATGAAAGACCGCTGACCCTAAACCAATAAATAAAACAGAAATAATAACAATAATAAAATTCGGTGCAAATGCAAGTCCAATCATCCCCAGCATACTCGAAAACATACCGAGCGGTAATAAAAATGGTGATGGTTTCTTATCTGAATACATACCAAACACCGGCTGCATAATCGATGATGTCATATTTAACGCGAACGCAATCCACCCTACTTGCATGTAGGATAAATTCATCGATTTTTCCAAAATAGGAAACAAGGCCGGCACAACAGCTTGCATGGAATCATTTAAAAAATGCCCAAAACTAATCGCAAATAAAATACGATATATTGTTGGCGTTTCCATCGCATTTCTTTTTGAAACTGCCCGCATATTTGAATCTCTCCTTCCTGCACAAAATATATATTTATTACAGTAGGTGTAATAAATTCTGACTTTTGAAACACTTTTATTCTATACTGCTTTCATTTCTTTTTCCAGAAATACAACTTTCAAGCAAAAAATAGAGCCTTTTAGCTTTGAATATTTTTAGATACACTTTGGGCTTTATGTTCCATACTCTCCTATTAATTGAATTTCTTTACTATATTAACTTTTTCAGAACCTCCATCAATTAGTTTCATTTTCTTTCATCCCCTAGCAAGTAATGATTTTATTTAACTTATTTCTACTAGTGTCTTAGTCCTTTAAAAAGCTTCGTCACATGTCTGAATAAAAAAAGGCGATCCTAAAGCATACTAGGATCGCCTTTTATATTAAATAACAAAATGCTTATACTTCTCATAATCACTCGTCTTACATTCGAGTGAAATTTTTGTGCCCTCATTTTCATAACTAGTAGCCATAACATGTGCATGGTCATTGAAATAAGAAACGAGCTGTCCTTGATCATACGGAATTAACATTTCGCACTTCGTATATTCTTTATAAATGTGGGTACGAATCATCTCTACAAGCTCTTCAACTCCAACGTGCCTCTTTGCAGATAGATAAACGCGGTCTTCCTGCACTTTTGGAATTTCAACTTCCATCATATCGGACTTATTATATGCGTAAATCGTTGGGATATTTTCTACACCCATTTTCTTTAATGTTTCATTTGTAATTTCAATTAATTGCTCATAATGTGGGTTTGCATAGTCCACAACGTGAATAAGTAAATCCGCTTCCGCTACTTCTTCTAACGTTGAACGGAACGCTTTCACAAGATGATGCGGTAACTTACTTACAAATCCAACTGTATCTGTTAATAAAAATGATTTATTATCTGGAAGTTCGATATTTCGTACAGATGTTTCGAGCGTCGCAAATAACATGTCTTTTTCAAATACTTGCTTCTCTACAGTACCATTAAAGATCTCAAGCATCGCATTCATCGTCGTTGATTTCCCTGCATTTGTATATCCTACTAATGAAACGACAGGAATTTCATTTTTCTTACGCTGTTTTCGCTGCGTTTGACGCTGTGCAACAAGCGCTTCCAACTCTTTATTTAAAGCTGAAATTTGCTCTTCAATTTTACGACGGTCTAACTCTAATTTTTTCTCACCGACACCTTTATTTTTCGTACCAACACCACCGCTCTGTCTTCCTAATGATTCACGAAGACCAATTAAACGCGGCATCATATATTGCAGGTGAGCTACTTCAACTTGTAACTGTGCTTCTTTCGTTTTCGCACGTTGCGCAAAAATATCTAAAATTAAAATAGTACGGTCAATTACTTTACAATCTAAATCTTCTTCTAAGTTTCGAATTTGTGAAGGCGATAATTCATCATTAAAAATTACAATATTCGCATCTGCTTCCTTCACGTAAGCTGCTACTTCTTCAATCTTCCCTTTTCCAATATAATGCGACGGATTTACGCGTTGTAAGTTTTGTGTAACTTGCCCTATAACTTCAACATCACAAGCTTCAGCAAGATTTGTTAACTCCTCCATCGAATATTCAAAATCACTTTCATTCCCTAAATTCACACCAACTAATATTGCTCTTTGTACTAGTTCTTCCATATATTAATTCCTCCATTTCGATTACGCAAAATAAAAAACACAGGTCACTGCCTGTGTTTTTCGTAAACGGATAAGGGTATACCAAAGAAATAGAAGAAAGCAATGCTTCCGTCCTATTACATGGTCAAAAAGTCCCAAATGGTATACGTATCCAACACATGTACACCTATACCATCTCATTCTATTTATAAAGGCAAAACAAAAAGAGGGCGTATTCGTCCCTCCCTCTTTTTCACATATAAGTTCAATAAAGGGTTCCTTTAAAATAGGCAGACCAATCCCGTTCACCCTGTACACAGACAGAGCCTTTGAGCGCTATTCAATTATCGGCACAAAGTATTGAGACGTAATCTGATTAAGATCAAAGGAGACCCCTCCGTTCATTTAAAGTTACATAAAGTGTAGCATAAGTAATTCGCTTTCACAAGATTAAACTACCCATATTACTAGAAAGAAAATCGTTATATTTTTACTTTATTTATCATTTTTTGCGAATTCTCCTTACAATAAAGATTAAAGCAACAATGACAACTAAAACACCCATCGTAAAAATAACAATGTGACTTACTTGAAAATGATTCGGCATAGCCCTTTCAAGATTCACTTTCTTCGTCGGAACAGTTCCCTTTGCAATATGACTTAAAGCAGTTTTCTCCATCTCTGCCTCATCTAATCTCTTCGTTCCACTGCAACTAGATGTCTCCAACTTTTCTTCTCCTCTGTGAGAAGAAAATACTAGGTACTCCCTTCCTTCTGCAAAAAGAAACGCACAACTGCCACCACTTGTATATATAATAATTTGCGAATGATTGAATCTATTTGTGAGAAATCCGAAATTCCAATTCAAAAAACATTAACGAGCGTGGAGTATATGGGGAATACATCTTCTGTCTCCATTCCACTCGCTTTAGATTTAGCTAGAAAGGAAGGAAAATTAAAAAGTGGAGATACACTTTTACTATACGGATTTGGCGGTGGGCTAACGTATTTAGGGCTTATTGTAGAGTGGGATTTAGATTGACGATATAAAAAGAGGTTCTAGAAAATAACTAGAATCTCTTTTTAATTTTATGAAACCAACTTATTTGTTTTCACACCACATTTTCCACATAATTGTAGGCAAATCTTCTAATAAATAAACAATACTTTCAGAACTTATATTTTATTTAATGCTTTTCACCTTTCCGAGACCATATCACAACAGGAATAAGCAATAAAGCTAACGCTCCTCCAGCTAATGATAATACTGCATAACTTGAATTAGCTACTACCATGCCGGACATCACTCCTCCAGAAGCTCCTGCCAATGCAATAAAAACATCTATTTTTCCTTGTGTCTTCGCACGTGTGGAAGGTTCTGTTGAATCAACAATTTGAGCAGTACCACTTATTAATCCAAGGTTCCACCCTAATCCAAGTAAAGAAAGAGCGATAACTAAGAGCATTAAAGAATCGTTCGGTGCCATTGCAGCTAGCACTCCTGCAGCAAGTAGTATAACTCCTGCAGCTATACTCATCGCTGTTCGACCAATTTTATCAATAAGAATCCCTGTAACAAGCGATGGAAGGTACATTGCACCTACGTGAAACCCAATGACAAGCCCTACTTCACTTAATCCATGACCATGGTGCCCCATGTGGACTGGAGTCATAGTCATAATCGCAACCATAACCACTTGAGTAAGTATCATCACTATCGCCCCAACGGTAACACCTCTTTTATTCTCTATCGCTTCCTCAGTAATCGGATGTCCTTTGTATGTATGTTCCTGTTTATATGATTCTATGATGTTCGCTATAATTAACGGATCCGGACGGAGCATAACGAAAAGTACGAAACCTGCTAACAAAAATGCCGCTGCTGATAGTATGAATGGACCAGCAAGCTCAGGAATCCCAATCGAACGAGCAAAACTCCCCATTACACCTACTAAATTCGGTCCTGCAACCGCACCAAAAGTCGTCATAACCATAGTAATACTAACAGCGGTTGCTCGTTGCTTCTTATCCGCTAAATCCGTACCAGCATAACGAGCTTGTAGATTAGTAGCTGTACCTGCACCGTAAATGAGTAAGGAAGCAAGTAAGAGAATAATACTATTTGTTAAAGCTGCCATTACAACACCAATAGCCCCAAGTCCTCCCACCATAAACCCTGTCGCGAGTCCTACTCGACGTCCATATCGTTGAGAAAGCCTCCCTACTATAAAAGCCGCTACTGCAGATCCCAATGTGAATATAGCAGCAGGTAATCCTGCAAATGCATCTGTTCCAAGCATTTGCTGCGCAAGAAGTGCGCCTACAGTAATCCCAGCGGCTAATCCCGCTCCACCAAACATTTGTGAAATACTTACGACTACTAACGTTCGTTTATATAATTTTTGTTGTTCTTCTACTGCATACATATGATTCCTGATTGAATCATTAGCCTTATCTAGCATTTCCTCACCCTCTTTATGAAAAAAATCTCTCTTTTTTAATGTACTATGATTAATGTTTTATATTCAATGGCAATCGTATTCGTTACTTTAATTTTAAAATCCCGTACCTTACACATCACTAATATAAGCACAAACAAGCCTCCACTCCTTACGATAGAAATACAGACTCATCTATTTTAAACAAACTCAAAAGATCTTTGAAATTTTAAATCTATCTCTTTACTTTTAAAATCTTTATATTCAATTAGAAATCTCATAATGACTCCCTTTCAAGTTTGTTACTCTCCTTTTCGACTCATTCATTCTACATTACTTTAAGATATCTTAATAATTTCTATTCTAACTTTTCGGATTTATGGTAATATTCAAGTAAAGGAGGCGTAACTAATATGACTACAGAAACGATAACAAAAGAACAACTAAAACAATCACTAAATATATGGTATCAGTCAATGTTGCAACAAAAATTAGAAACAGCAACAAACCTTAAAGAAGAAGTTGCTAATAAAATTAATAATGTAGAAGAAGATCACGATTTATTATTGTATTATGCATTATTAAATTATAGATATAAGGTCCTTAGTGATTGGCTAGGAATTAAAGAAAATAGTTTTGATCATATAGAATCTTTCAAAATCCCATCAACAGGATTTTTAGCATATTATTATCATTTTTTAAAAGCAATTCATTTTAAATTCCTCTCAAACTATACAGCTGCAAACAAACATTTTGAAAAGGCTGAAACATTATTACAGTACACTCAAAACCCACTAGAGAAAATAGAATGGTATTATCGACTAGGCGACTTTTATTATCAATCTTATCAACAAAGAAAAGCACTTGATCACATAAAAATAGCAAAAGAAGAATTTACTAAACACGAAGGATATGAAATTAATGTTGCATTATGTAACAATTTATTAGGGCTATGTTTTATTGATTTAAAACAGTTTGAATTAGCCGAAGAAACACTCTATGCTGCATTAGATGCGTTCCAAAAAGAAAAACATGAACAATACGTATTAATGGTACGCAATAACTTGAGCTTGTTGTACACAAATCCAGCTTTAGCTGCACCAACGATACCTCATTTATCAGAAATAACAAAACGGCATATACTAGAGGTAACAAAAAAGAATCCTCTTCATTTCAAAGCATTACTTATAGAAGCACAAGAATATTACAAATTAGGTGAACATACTCTTGCAAATGAATCTATAGAAAAAGGGCTTACTATTTGTACTGAACTAAAAAATAAAGAATTTCAAAATCACTTCACAATCCTAAGAGAATTAAACAACAAAGTACCTGCATCATCTTTAGAAACTGTAATTTTAAAAGCACTTCCATACTTTGAAAAAGAAGAATTATGGGAATGTGTTCAAGAATATACAGAAATTCTCGCATTAAAATTTTATGAAGAAGCTAATCATGTGAAAGCAAGTCAATATTTTCACATCGGTAACGAAGCAAAGAAAAATAGTTTTAAAAAATCCGCATTGAAGTAATGTGCGATTCGCTTACCTACATTACAAGTCATATTTATAGTGAGTTTCTTTTTATAAATTCAGCTGTTAACGTCCAAGCTAATCATTAACATGTACTTCCTGATCGTTACAATCTGTATTTACACTCTGCATGTACAATACTAAAAAGAAAGAAAGCACAGCTTTTCAACTGTGCTTTCTTTGATTTTTATACTTCATTAAAGGTTATCTTTAAGAAATTCCGTGATTTCTTGAATCGTAGCTTCGTTTCTCCGGTAGTATGTCCACTGACCATGTCTTGTCGATTCTAATAAACCGGCTTTTTGCATCATAGAAAGATATTGTGAAATAGTTGATTGAGAAGGATTGGCTTTTTCTTGAATATCTCCTACACAAACACCGCCTTTTTCATTAATATTTTTTGATAAATGTGCTGATGGTTTATCAAAGTGTTTCTCTGGTTCTTTCAACCATTCCAAAATATTTAAACGTGTATCATTGAAAAGAGCTTTAAAAATTCAGATTCTATTCATATCCCCATATTAATCGGCATTTTCCAATGTACCGAATTTTAAAATTATGGAGGTAATAAAAATAGGCTGCCATTCAAAATCCATTTGAATATCAGCCTATTCAATTTTAATATAGAAGGAATTTGTTACTATACCTCTTCCACTAAGCCCTTCTTTCTTCTATTAATCCGAAATTCCCCTTCCCAAAACAACAAACTTACTAAAGCACAAATTAATATAATTGGCACACTCGCTTTATATAAATCAGTAAAGCTCATTGCCATCTTATTTTGTGCGTAATGATTCACATCATTTGAAAATACGAGCACCTCTCGCTTTATGCCCTCTTCTTTTTCTTCGACTGTTTTTGTTACTTGATTTGTAACTTCTTCTCTTTTTATATCTCTATATTCTACCGGAATCCCACTTAATATTTCATCCACTTTTATATATATTAACTGGTCTTTTTGCTCTTTACTTAAATCCATTATATTTTCATTTAGTTTCTTATCTATACTTGACTCTAAACTTTGATTTTCTATTTTTTCTCTTGTTACTTGTAATACCTCTGCTTGCTGAGCCCTATCCACATGAATATTACGCACTTTTTCTGTTGCATAACGATATACATTCTCTTTATTTATAGATAAGTTGTGAGTTAAGTTAGATACGAATATTGCTACCGCTAATACAATTCCTACTTGCCGTAGCATGGATACAACACTTTGTGAAGCAGTTAATAATTCTCCTTCAAATGAAGAGGCACTTAAAATAGTAATTGGCCCCACTACTAAACCATATCCAACGCCTAATATCATGCAAGGAATAATAATTTCTACATTTGTTGAGTTTAATTCAATCATTTGTAACCAGTAATATGCCAGACTCATAACAATAAATCCTGACAAAATAATAATTACTTTTCCAAGTTTCTTAATTAATAGTGAAGCAAATGGTGAAACAAGAAAGATCATCGCTGAAATAGGTGTCACTAAAAAAGCAGCTTCGATTTTGAACTGACCCCATAAAGTTAGACATGTTATTTCATTAAGCGGCTGTTAGGGCGTGAGTTCGGTATTGTACCGGACTCACGCCCTTTAATTTCGCCTTAATTCGTTTGTGATTATAATAATCGATATATTTTTCAAGTTCTTGTTTAAAGTGTTCTATACTCTCAAAATCTTTGAGATAAAGAAATTCAGATTTCATAATACCAAAAAAACTTTCAATAACCGCATTATCGTAACAGTTCCCTTTGCGAGACATACTTTGAGTAATTTTATGTTCTTGTAGGGCATGACGATACTTCTTCATTTGATAATGCCAACCTTGATCCGAGTGAATCAAGAGTTCATCTTCTTTTGTTAATCGTTGAAAGGACTTCTCTAACATTTTCGAAACAAGTGAATAGGTTGGTTTTGAACCGATTGTATAAGTAATAATCTCCCCGTTAAATAAATCTAACATCGGTGATAGATAGAGCTTCTCGCCGAATAATTTAAATTCTGTTATGTCTGTAACCCACTTTTCGTTAGGCTTTTCAGCTATAAAGTTACGTTCTAAAATATTTGGCGCAATCTTACCTACTTTCCCTTTATAAGAGCGATATTTTTTCATACGAACTAGGCTTTTCAAACCTAATTCTTTCATGATTCGCTGAACTTTTTTATGGTTGACTTTGTGTCCTTGATTCGTCAATTCATCACGAATACGACGGTATCCATAGCGACCTTCGTGCTCGTCATAAATCGTTTGAATTAGGTTTTTTAATTCTCTATCTTTATCTGGGCGATTAAAGTTTTTTACCCAGTAATAGTACGTGCTGCGTGGAATCTCTGCTAATTTCAGAAGTGCTTTCACCGAAAAATCGTTCCTCAGTTCATAGACTACTTGTGATTTGTCTTGTTTGGTGATTTTTCCTTGTTTTGAACTAAGGCATTCAACTTTTTTAAATAAGCATTCTCCATACGTAAACGCTCTAACTCAGCTTGTAACTCCTCGACTGATCCTTCAGCTGGTGTTTGATTTTGGATTGATTTTGGATTTTTTTTGGTCATGGATAGACGCCCCTTCTTCTTTGATGCAAGGGCGTCTATTCCTTGTGTACGTAATTGAGTGCGCCATTTTCTAATAAGTGCAGGTGAAGAAATATTAAAAATAACGGCTGTTTCATTTGGAGACGTCCCATTCTCATTCATATAATTAAGTACGTCTAGTTTATACTCCATGGAATAGGATGTATAGCCTTTTTTAAATGCATGTATTCCGTGAGATTCAAATTGCTTTACCCACATTCGAACGACTTCATAATTCGCACCAAATGATTTCGCAATATCCCATATACTTTCATTTCCATTTTGATAACGTATTACAGCATTTATTTTCTGTTCTGAATTAAATTTAGTCATAAAAAACTGCACCTCCAATTGTTAGACGGTGTCTAACAATTGGGGTGCAGTTCATTTCCGTCCGATGCTGTATTTTTGTCAAAAAGGTCGGGAGCAATACAGTAACCCCAATTAAAAATAGGTTGCTTAATATAACAACAATAGATGCTCCTACAAACGTCCGATCTTTAAATAGTTTTAAATTCATCATAGGGTTATGAATCTTTCTTTCAACTAAAATAAATAGAATAAGAGAAATAATACTGATCATATAGCAAGACCTAGCGAGGTTACTTTGCCATCCCCACGTATTTCCTTTCACCAATACGAGAGTAAAAGAGAAAATCGCTGAACTACTTAATATTAATCCCACCCAATCAATTTTAGATGTAATACGTTCTTCATTTCTTATTTGTAGCATCATACAACATAAAATGATTCCAACAACACAAAGTGGAACATTGACGAAGAATACCCATCTCCATCCTAAATTTTGCGTAATAATCCCGCCTATTACCGGTCCAATCGCAGCTGACAAACCTTGTGTCACTCCTAAAATGCCAAGTGCAACATGTCTCTTCGCTAATGGCATAGCTGACACACCAATTACCATACTTGTCGGAAATAAAATTGCAGCCCCAATACTTTGTATAAAACGTGAAAAGATAAGAAAATCACCTGTATTTGCAAAGGCACAAAGTGCTGAGCCACTACCAAAAACAATTAAACCGATAATATACATTTTTGCTTTCCCAAATATATCAGCTATTCGCCCTAACGGAATGGCAAGTACCGCAATCGTCATTGTATATACATTTAACACCCAAGACATTTTTTCTGTAGAACACTTTCTACACAGCTTCCTTCTCTATCGTAGCAAACGATATAATGATTCCTAAACCGATGTTCATAACTCTCCTCCTAAATAAATTGCATATTCTCTCCAAATCCGCAAATAATAACAAACAAAATCACTAAAGAATGGGAGTTCTTTATAATGAAACGAAAAATAATGTTTTTATTCACCCTTATATGTTTGGCACTCCCTTTGCAAGCCAGTGCTTACACATTCCAATCACTACCAATTGCTTCAAAGTCTAAACAATGGTATATCGAAATTGACAAATCTCATAGTACAAATCCACAAGCTATACAACCAAAACAAGGTATTTATGATACATATAGCTTATTCGTAAAAAATATCGGTAAAGATGTATCAAATGTATCCGTAGAAATACTTCATAATAACCCTGCATCTAAAGCTACATTTAAACCTACTAGTGCATCCAATATGAATGTTTCAAAAAGCCATACAAACTTCGAATATATGGTATTCCCTCTATATGTTAGCGCTAATACATTTGAAGTTGTTATTACTTGGGAAGAAAAAGAATTTACGTATAATGGTCATCCAGAGAATGCAGGAAAGAAAATGAAACAAACATTTGTATTTAATGAAGAGTAAGTCCTACTTATATGTAGGACTTATTTTTTTGTTAACAAAAGATTCAACCCCAACTTAATCAAACTGCCGAATACTCGGCACCGATAACGCCACCCCAATCGTAATAATTACTAAAAGCGCTAAAATAGTTATTGTTATTTCTCCACCAATCACATTTGCTAACCAACAACTACATATCCTAATGGCAATAGCGCAAAAGAACCAAGCATATCAAGAATCGCTACTCTTCCAAAAGCTTCTTCTGATACGAGTTCTTGTAAGCTCGTTTCCTAAATTAATCCGAATATCATCATACCGAGTCCTTCAATTGCCATTAATCCAACTAATGCAGGAGCCCATGAAACAAATGGCATCATGAAAAGTGCGAATCCACTAAGCAAAACCCCACCATAAGCAAATAACCCTCATTTATGCCAATGCTGTTTCCCGCCGAAAATAAGCGCAGCAATTACAGCTCCACCGCCAGAACATGCCATTCCTAACCCGTAAACGAACGCTTCAAACTGGTGATGAACATTGAACAACCACGGAATTAATACGACTATAATTCCAGCGTAACAAATATTAACGAATGCAAAGACTAAAATTGTAATCCATAACCACGGGTGACTTTTTAATACGACTATCCCTTCTATAAAATCCTTTTTCATATCTACTTTCTGTTTTTCTGCTTTCTGCATTTTATGAAACTTTATATCTTTTAAAAATAATAAACATAGAAACGATAGCAAATAGGTGACCGCATCTAGCCCAAACCCTATTTCAGCGGACATAGCCGAAACGATTAACCCACCGAGTGCTGGTCCCATTAACCGTATACCTTGATTGCTCATTTGTGTCAATGCATTAGCTGCAGTTCGAATTTCTGGTATAAATACTTTCGCTCTTACAGCTGCATATGCCGGCTGAAATATTCCTTCCATAAGTCCGTACATAGCCACTAATATATATAAAAGCGTAATTGTTAATATATCCAGATAAATAAGTGTAGCAAACAAAAGCATCAAAAGCACTTCTATATTATGGATTCACTGATCTTCAATTAAACAAAATATTTGCCACTGTATTTATAGAGAATCCTGGTTCATGGCGGATTATGGAGAAGATTGGAATGAAACATGAGGGAACATTAAAACAACACGTTATAAAATGGAATAAACCTATGGATCTCACATGCTTCGGAATACTACGAGAAGATTATGAGAAAACAAACTTTTAACACAAAAAGGTGTTTCCTATTCGGAAACACCTTTTCTTAGTTTCATATCACTACATTGTTACATTACTTTTTAATGTCCAATATTTTTCTGTACTACCTTTTAAGGAGAATTCTACCCATCCATTTGGATCTTCACGGTAAATGGTCACTTTAGTCCCATTCTCTAATTTTCCAACTTCATTTTGTGTAATATTCGGTACACTCTTAATTGTAAAATCGAATGGATATGGCACATGATAATACTTTCCTGAAGATTGAACAGCTACTTCTCTACTCCCTAAATCTTTATATGGAATTTCATTGCTTAACGCATTCACATTTAATGTATTCGGATTTTTCGGTAGTTGTTTTAAATTTTGATAATCTTTTTTGTTAAAAGGCTTAATTCGCTCCATTATATTAGCAATCTTACTAGCCCACTCTTTATCTGTTGAATACATAACATTCATATCAGTTAAAGTATAACCATTAAAATATGGTCCTGTTTTTTCTAAATAATTCTTTCTTACATAATCAGCATTGTAAGCAATACTTTGTCCATAAGATGATAAATATTTTGCGTTTGCAAATGGATCCCAATCATATGCCTTTAACCCAAATAAATTATGTTTGCGATATGCAATTTCTGATTTTCCATATCCAGATTCTAAAATCGCATGCGCTGCTAAATAAAGAGCATTCACACCATATTCATTTTGAGCTTTAATAAAGTCTTGTCCAGTTCCAACTAACGGGCTATCTGGATGATATCTTTTAATATAATTATCAATCTCTTGCTCTGTCACACTAGATGGTAATGTTACATTTAAATTTATATACGATGCCATTGCATTATATAAAAATTGCGCATATTCTTCACGTGTTAAAACACCTGTTGGATTAAATCTACCAGTTCCATCCCCTGTAGCAATACCATTAGACTGCAGTGCACTAATCGCATCTTTTGCCCATGAATTTGGATCTACGTCATTAAATGTGTGATTAGCCTTTATTTCTAATTTAAAAGCCTTATGTAAAACAACCGCCATTTCAGCCCGAGTTAAAGATGCTTTAGGTCTAAAATTCCCCTTATCATCCCCCTTAAAGATTCCCATCTCCGTTAAAGCTAAAATTTCATTTGGGAACATCGTTGTACTCGGGCTTACATCAGGATATGGATTTTTATATTCATTTTTTGCTTCTGGCTTTAGTACGCGATACATTAATGCCGCTACTTGTTCGCGTGTCACATCATCTCCAAGACCGAACTTACCGTTATCATATCCCGCAATAATATTTTTAGATGTTAAATCATTAATTGCATCATATGCCCAGTGACCTTTAGGTACATCTGAAAACTCCTTAGTAGCCGCAAACGAAGTCGTTGGGGCCAGCGCCACCTGCAATGCAACTGTCATTGCTAAAACATTAGAAATAACTTTTTTCATAAATTTTTAACACGTTATGTATGTTCTCGTTCCGTGTTAACTTGCCTCCCTTTTATAGTAATTTTTTCTATCAAACTAACAAACTCTCAATTAAAGTAATACTCAGATCCGCTCTATTAAAGATTTAATTCTTATGTAGAGAGCAACAAGGATTCATTTATACATAACGAGATAAATTAGTCAGCGTTAAAAGTATACGTGATTAAAATAAACTAATCTAGCTTTTTCTT
Organism: Bacillus clarus; assembly: GCF_000746925.1. Lineage (GTDB taxonomy): Bacteria > Bacillota > Bacilli > Bacillales > Bacillaceae_G > Bacillus_A > Bacillus_A clarus. The sequence goes on along the minus strand of NZ_JMQC01000008.1, from coordinate 3,979,035 downwards.
ATTTTTTAATCTATATATATATTAATTTATAAAAGTAAAAGGAGATAAAACATATCATTTCTCCCCCCCTCACTCTATATGCTAAACTATAAATAAGTAATCTACATTTATTTTGTTAGGCGATATTTAAAGGTGTAAAAAATTTACACTATAACTAAAAACTACTCATACTACAAAGAGGGATAATTGATTATGAGTACAAATTGGAAGTATATAGTGCATCGACTGTATACAATGTGTATGATCCAAAAAAGTAACAAAGTTTTGCTAATAAAACGGCCAAACCATTTAGGTTTTCCTGGCTACTTAGCCCCTGACGGAAAAGTAGAATTTCCAGAAAGTATTGTCCAAGCGGCTATTAGAAAAGTGAAAGAAGAAACTGGATTAATTGTTTCAAGTTTAATTTTTAAAGGATTAGATAAGTACGTAAATCCAAAGGAAAATATAAGATATATGGTTTTCAACTATTGGACAGATACATTTGAAAGATACCTTCTGAAAAATCCTCCTGAAGGCGAATTATTGTGGATTTCAATTGATGAAGCATTGCATTTACCAATGCAAGATTGCTTTAAAGAACGATTTCAATTATTTTTTGAGAAAGGCACTTTTGAAATTCAACGTGTCTGAGATAAAGATTTAGAGAAACAAGTTTCTGTGACAATTACAAGCACTTAAAAAAGCTTGGAAATCTATCCAAGCTTTTCTACACCTTCTCTATTTTTTTAATATCATAGTGAACCTCTAAAAACTTAATCCCCAATATCCACATCCTATGCTGGGCTGTCAAAGCTCCACTATCTCTCTCTTGTATAATAAAAGTTTCTGCTAACGGTAAACGTATTGTAAAGAAACGAGTATGTAAGTAAATCCCCTCATCTCCCCCGCCATTCTCTCTTAGCTTACTTGTAATTATTAAATGATTATCATCATTACATAACTTTAAAATACCGGTCATGTTAGAGTACGGTAAAGGCAATGCGATATTCATATATGTTTCTCCGTTATATGCGTGCTGAGAATAAAGAGCTATAAAAATTGTTTCATCTTTTTCATTCTTTCGGACCCAGGCCCGAACATTTTCTCTCCCATCTCTTTCGTCTTTTATAGCGATGATGCGGCCGTGCATCACTTCCCACTTACCGCCCATTCCTAAATGAATTTGCTGCACATATTTACTCATCTTTTCATAGCAAAATGCAAAGGGACGAAACCAAGAAGACCATTTAATATTCGCTTGCAAATGATAATCTCGCGTATTCTCATAAAAATGAGTAATACCCAAAGAGACTTTACTTTCATTAAATTTATTACTATCAAAATCACTCATTTTATCAACAAGCCCGGCATATTCTCTATTCTCTACTAATTTTTGTTGTTGGAAGAAGTTCTCTCCAACTTTTACTTTCCCTTTCAACTGACTCATTTGTTTTCCGTAATGAATATACGCTGGAACATTTCTTTCAATCATCCAGCCAATAAAAGCTGGTAATGCTACTCCAATTCCATTCACAACACCATGAATCCAAACCATTTGTGAAATTGAAATCGTCATCGTTTGTTTAAAATTCCCGTATGAGTACATTAACGAAAACAGAATTGTTACCATAAGTGTACTGGATGAAAGAATAAGAAGAATCTTTGCGCTTATGAAATGGAATTTTATTTTCCAGACGTAACTACCATAGCCATAAAGAGCACATAAATAAATCAATACTGCAAGAAATTCAAACATTCTTGAATATGTAATACCAATTGCAACTGTCATTGGTGAAATGACTATAATAAATATAATAGCGTCATATAACTTACTTCTCTTATCTCTTTTCCTTCCAAGCAAACCAGCTGATAACGGTAATAAAAATGCTGAGTAATGAAAATGAGCGGCTGTTAAGAGCACAATATCAGAACTAAACTGCATAATTGAAAGCTTAGTTACAGAAGCAAAAAACCAAAAACCACCTAAAAACAAGTAGATAAATGCACTATCTATCGCCACTTCTTCTAACGGTTTCCATCCTCTTTCTAGCAATCTACTAGCGCCAAATAATGCAATAACACCTGTGTATAGGAACCAAATAAGCGCAAAGAAAAAATGATTTGTTACGAAAGCGAGCATTGCACTAATCCCTGCAAGCGGGTATAGAAACGATATTCCTTTAAAAAGTAATAAATCCGAACCATTTCTTGTTTTTTTGTCAACAATACAAAATGACATTGGTATAAATAAGAGTACAGATAACAATATAATTGCTTCAACAGGATTTAATTTCGACCACTCGCATATAAGAAAAATAATATAACAAACTAAACCAAAAACTATATTTCTCATGAATGTTTATTCCCTTTCTACAAATGTTCCCTTATATGAAAAAAGTGAACCAATTAACGGATTTTGTACTTGAACATGAATTCGAAAACATTGCAATGAATCATCATAATACTCAATAATTTTCGCCTCACCATATAAAATTTTCGGCAGTGGAATCTTTCTCCCAAACATGTAAAACCATTGTTTTTTTGAAGAAATATGCATTCCACCTTGTTCATCAATATGAAAAGAAAGCGTAGATACGAGTAAATACGGTTCACCAAAGTAATCCACAATTTCTTTTTCCTTCTCATCTAAATACATAACAGCATTGAAATAGCGCTTCTTTTTATTAAAATGAAAAGTACGATTCCACCTTACAAATTCCTTTCCTTGCCTGTCTCTCTCCGCAGTATTATGGATGATGAATGGAATTTCTTTTCCCCTTTCTGAGAAAAACATACGAAACTTTGATGCAAGCTTTAAAACCAATTTAACGAAAAAGGATCCTCCATAAATTTCATCCATCTTTCCTTCTCCGATAAAGCTATTTTCTTCTGTAATCTCATAGCGTTTCTGTAATTTTGGATGAAGCTTCTTATAGGAATCTCCTAATAATCTTTCATAAATATTAGCCATACATTTATCCCCTTCTCGTCCTCCTACAATTTCTTGCACTTGGCACATCACAACTATTCATATAACCGATAAATGATAATCCGATTAGCACAAAATTTAACGTAATTGGGTTAAATGGTTGCGTAAAGCTTGAGATATTCGTAAATCCTGCCACAATTGCTAAGACTATTAACATAATAATATGCAGTATAAATAATTTTCGTTTTTGAAGTGGTAATATCCATATAACACCAAATATCATTTCTAGAAAACCAACTATTTTAAGTATAAAAATACTACTTTCATTCGATCCAACAAATACAGAAAGCATCTTCACTTCTTCTGGATGAGTAAAAATTATTTTCGGTACAATCCCTTGATATAACCATACGAAGGCAAATAAAAAACAAACGAGCCAATATGTCATTGCTCTTCTTATTAACAAGCTTGGATGAAGCCCCTTTTCTAACCATAATTTGAGGGCATCAAAACTCCATGCCGTCGCCCAACCTAATAACGGACGGAAAACGTATAAATCTATAACCTTTCCTATACCACCAAATCTCGTATCATAATCATATTGCGTTTCAAAATGAATGTATTCTCCATCCGGTGTATACTTCCAATAGCCACGTCCTATCTGAATAAGTGATAGTTTATTGCCTGTCCAAAATTTCAAAGAAGAAATTCGCTCCCCAGTTTCCTTTCTTATTTCACCTATCGATTCGCCTTCCCCAGCTATTTCAAGTCCCAATCCAACCTTCGTTTTATATAAAAACCGCTGCGGTTCTCCCTCTTTTTTCTCTAAATACGAAATTTCAGCGAACCGCGCATCCCATTCTGTATGTATGTCTGGGTTTTGTGTGTATTCCCACAATTCTTCCATCGATGTTTCTATTTCGGTTGCGACATAAATTGGCCTTTTCTTCTTCATTCATCCACCCCCAACTCTCTATACTTTTAATGTATATCCAAAATATATTTTTTGCTACTATTTTCACATACTACATGCATTTTCCAGCCAAGTTAAATAAACTGAATTTTAAAAATACAATCAAAACACTTGATTCCCTGAAAAATTTAAATTATTATAAAACAAATGTTACCAACAACTTCATAAATCAAACACTCTCGCCTAAAACGTGAGATAGAGGTTGCAGCACTTATAAGTATTCTAAAGGAGACACAGAGATGTCGATGAGTTTAGAAAAAAGGAAGTGTTGCCGAAATTGATAAATTTCTCTGTATTTATCAATTGGGGCTGTTTTCGAATAGAAACAGAACTGTCATATGTACAGACGTGTACGTATGAAGAGCTATCTACAAAAAAGAGATATCATTTTTATGATATTCCTTTTTTGGCGGTTTTTTTATTAGCTCTTTTTCTGTTTCCCTTTTCCTGTAACAGCACCATCCTCACTTATTTGAGATGGTGTTTTTTGTTTTTCTCTCTGGTAACTACAGGAATATTGGGATTTGTATATGTCCTAATTCATTTTAAAAAATGGACGAAAGAAGGAATTTTTAATGGAAACGATTGTACAAAAATTTGGCGGTACTTCTGTCGGAAGTATCGAACGCATTCAACACGTAGCAAATTTAATTATTGAAGAATATGAACGAGGACATAGTATTGTCTCTGTCGTTTCGGCAATGGGAAAAAATACAGATGAACTTGTAGCACTCGCTAACGCTATTACTGAAAATCCGAGTAAACGTGAAATGGATATGCTTCTCACAACAGGAGAACAAGTAACCATTTCTTTATTAACAATGGCACTGCAAACAAAAGGTTATAACGCAATTTCCTTAACAGGATGGCAAGCTGGTATTACGACAGAATCTGTACATAGTAGTGCACGGATTACTGACATTAACACGAATCGTATTCAATCCTATCTTGCTGAAGGCACGATCGTTATTGTAGCTGGTTTCCAAGGAATAAGTGCAGAAAATGAAATTACAACACTTGGACGTGGTGGTTCTGATACGACTGCCGTTGCATTAGCGGCTGCTTTAAAAGCAAAAAAATGTGATATTTATACAGATGTGACAGGCGTTTACACAACTGATCCACGCGTTGTGCAAGATGCTTATAAATTAGATGAAATTTCTTATGATGAAATGTTAGAACTGGCAAACCTCGGTGCTGGCGTATTACATCCGCGTGCTGTTGAATTCGCCAAAAACCATAATGTAGTTTTAGAAGTTCGTTCAAGCATGGAACAAGAAAACGGAACAATTGTAAGGGGAGAATGTAACATGGAACAACAATCAATCGTAAAAGGTATTGCATTTGAGGATAATATTACACGCGTAACAATTAAAGGATTAGAGCAAGGTTCACTTTCAACAATTTTCTCTACGTTAGCAGAGGCACATATTAATGTAGATATTATTATTCAAAGTATTACAAATGAAGGAACTGTCCACCTCTCCTTCTCCATTCACTCTAATGATTTAAGAGAGACTTTAGAAGTGTTAGAACAAAATCAAGAAGCTCTTCACTATGAATCTGTAGAATATGAAAATCATTTAGCAAAAGTATCGATTGTAGGATCAGGCATGGTATCTAATCCAGGTGTTGCTGCGAATATGTTCACAACATTAAAAGAAGAAGATATTCATATTAAAATGGTAAGTACATCTGAAATTAAAGTGTCTGTCGTTATTGACCGCCTTCATTTAGTAACGGGTGTCGAAGCACTTCATCAATCATTTATGGCAAAAATTGAACCGTTAGTACAAATGAACTAATTTCATATGTACTCTCGAAAATAACAGCAAAGAGAAAATTCTTTGTTGTTATTTTTTATTTAGGAAAATCGTGTTACATTATTTTCTTCTCAATATAAAAAGGATAGTAGCTCCATACAGAACTAACTATCCTCTCTCAAATATATGAAATTACTTTATTTTAAAATAAATGAATGTTTTCTTTCTTACAAGCTTCACGTAAATCGTCAGGCCATACAGAAGATTGAACTTCACCGATATGTGCTTTACGTAAGAAGTACATACACATTCTTGATTGTCCAATACCACCACCAATTGTTAATGGCAGCACATCTTCTAAAATTCCTTTATGGAAATCGTAATCACGTTTGAAATCTTCTCCAGTTTTCGTTAGCTGCTCGTCAAGTGATTTACTATCAACACGAATTCCCATTGATGATAGTTCAAATGAAGATTGTAGTACTGGGTGCCAGAATAAGATGTCACCGTTTAATTTCCAATCGTCATAATCAGATGCGCGTCCATCATGCTTCTCACCAGAGCGAAGCACGTCACCAATTCCCATAATAAAGACTGCACCATGTTCTTTCGCAATTGCGTGCTCACGATCTTTCGGCGTTAACTCTGGATATTTATCTTCTAGTTCTTGAGAAGTAATAAAAACAACATCTTCCGGTAAATATTTCCCAAGAAACGGATATTTTTCAAATAAGTGATCTTCTAAATCTTTGAATATTCCATAAATTGTTCGTACTGTTTCTTGCAAGTAGTCTACAGTACGCCATTCTTTTTGAACGATTTTTTCCCAATCCCATTGGTCAACGTAAATAGAATGCGTTGCATCAAGTTCTTCATCACGACGAATCGCGTTCATGTTTGTATATAAACCTTCACCAGCTTCATATCCATATTCATGTAATGCAAATCGTTTCCACTTCGCTAGTGAATGAACAATTTCTAATTCTTCTCCCGAATGTAGCATATCGAATTCAATCGGACGTTCCACACCGTTTAAGTGATCGTTTAAGCCTGATTTTTTTGTTACAAATAATGGTGCAGATACGCGGAATAATCCAAGACGTTTTGCTAATTGATCCTCGAAAAATGTTTTAACTTCCTTAATTGCGATTTGTGTCTCTCTTACTGTCATTAATGATTGATACATGCCTGTTTCCTCCTAAAATGTTTGGATGTAGTGGAAAGAAGCCAACAAAAAAAGCCCTTCTTTCCCAAAAAAACTGGGACGAAAGGCTTTGGTTCCGCGGTACCACCCAAATTAGCAACAGAGGTTGCTCACTTATACAATACGGAGATTAAAAATCTCGATACTGTTCTTCTTGTAACGGCGAAGTTCCCGGCTAAGTCTACTTTCCTATAAAGGATTTCGGTTAGCGACTCCAGGAGGTTCTTCATAATAGGCTTCGTATCAGGCTCACACCGTCCCTGACTCGCTTAAACTACATCCTACTACTACTCGTCCTTTCATAGTCGTTTTGTTGTCACATCTCTGAAACATTTTATTAATGATTATTCTATACAAAAAAACGAGAAAGTCAACAAAAAGTTTTAAAATATTTTTCAATTCTTTATTTTACGGCTTTATTGATTGTTTCTAATATAGCATCTTTACTTCTTTTGCCTCGTCAATCCGAAAAATGTTTCACTTATTGAAACTAACGTATATACAACAAGAAGTGTAATAGTCCTAAATATAGAATCTGCAGTATTTCTTATCATTTTCATTTTCTTTGTAATTCCTTTCCGCTATACCGTTAATTTTATGGTATACTATAGCATTCAGCTATTTTTTCTAACTTGAAGCAAACATAGTCATACGAGGATATATTTCAAAAACAGTGACTACTATCAAAGTAGATTTTTTATAATAACGGAGTGATTATATGAGTAAAACGAAAGCGAAACCGAAAAAAGGTGTAGGCCAAGGTACAGGAAGTAAAGGCTGGAATCGTTGGCAATCTAGTGCTAAGAAAAAGAAAAACGCGAAACCTTATACAAGTAAGGGCACAAAGAAATAACCTAAAAAGCAGGTGATTCATTTACCTTGCACGAAAAAGGGTGTAATTATTACATCAATAATAAAAAGCTATACTTTCACATTTATGAAAGCATAGCTTTTTTACATTTATGATATTAAATCATAAGAATATCTCGGAGATCTTCCTCTGTAATCGAAGATAATTTCTCTTCTCCAGGCTCGATAATTTCAGCAATTAAATTTTTCTTACTCTCCTGCAACTCATGCATTTTTTCTTCAATTGTCCCGTGTGCTACTAATTTAATAACTTGCACCGTGTTTGTTTGTCCCATTCGATACGCTCTATCCGCTGCTTGTTGTTCGACAGCGGGATTCCACCATAAATCATACAGTATTACCGTATCCGCACCTGTTAAATTTAGACCGGTGCCACCAGCTTTTAGTGAGATAAGGAATAAATCACCTTCTCCTTCGTTAAATCGATTACACAATTCTACTCGATCTTGCGCTGGTGTATTTCCATCTAAATAAAAATATGGAATCGCTTGACGATTTAATTCACGCCCAATAATGGAAAGCATCTTCGTAAATTGAGAGAAGATAAGAATTCTCTTTCCTGTACTTCTACATTCCTCCAAAATTTCTAGAAGTTGTTCAAATTTAGCTGAGCTTCCTTTGTAATCGTCAACAAACAAAGCAGGATGACAACAAATTTGCCGAAGCCTCGTTAAACCAGCTAAAATCCTAATTTTATTTTTGCGTAACGTATCTTTATCTAAATGCTTTAATGTTTCTTCTCTTAACTTCGCTAAATAAGCTGCATAAAGCGTTTTTTGATCTGGTAATAATTCTGATGATTGTAAATGCTCGATTTTCTCTGGTAATTCATGTAATACATCTTCTTTAAGTCGCCGCAGTACGAAAGGTTTTACCCGCTTCGCAATATCTTCACGCCTTAAATCGCTAAACTCTTTCCTTCCTGGTAATAACTCTGGAAAAACGACATGAAAAATCGACCAAAGCTCATCTAATGAATTTTCTACAGGTGTTCCTGTCAATCCGAAACGATGTTCTGCTTGAATCGTTTTTACTGCCTTCGCAGTTTGCGTCGTATGATTTTTAAACGCCTGTGCTTCATCAAGAAATAACGTATGAAACGGCTGCGCATATAATCTTATATCTCTTCTGAGTAAAGGATACGATGTAATTACAACATCAAATTTTGTAATATCTTTTAAAAGCTTGCGACGCTCAGTTTGGTTCCCATCTGCAATAACAGCTCTAATATGTGGCGCGAATTTTCTCAACTCACTTAACCAGTTATAAACGAGGGAAGACGGAGAGACAACTAATATAGGCAGTTTCTTCTCTCGAATTTCAGGCAAAACAGATTCTATAAAAGCAATACTTTGCAACGTTTTTCCGAGTCCCATATCGTCTGCTAAAATGCCCCCAAAACGATAATAGGCAAGTGTTTTCATCCACTGGAATCCGTATATTTGATACTCGCGCATTATCGCGCCTAGACTATCCGGCACAGTAAATTTTAGTTTTTTAGGGTTTTGAATGTTCTCTACCAATTCTTGAACCGATTCGTCTAAACTTAAAACAGTTCCTTCTTGAAGTGAATTCATCCATTTCACGCTACGAATGAGGGGTACATCAATTTCTTCACCTTTTAAAAATTCTTTTCGAATACTAGATTCTTTTATAAACTGATTAATGTCATTAAACTCTTTACTCTCAAGTGATAATAAAGCACCACTCGCTAATCGATAATATTTTCGCTTCTCTTCAAGAGCTACTAATACACCTTTAATCTCAGCTTCTGGGATACCTTTTATATCAAAACGAAAAGATAACCAATCTATTCGCTCTTTTCGCCTAATTCGTATGAGAGGTGCAGTGTTTCCTTTATGAATTCGTAATTTGATTGCTGTTGTCGCATAAATATCAAGTAAACCTTTTAACGTTGGAACGACATGATACAAAAAGTTATATTCAGCGTCTTCATTATGCATAAAATAACCGCCTTCCGTTTTTGCAAAGGCACTATCATTCATAATTTCTAAAATCTCATTTTCCTTTTTCTCATCACGATTAAAAACAGACGGTTGTCCATCCTCTTCTAACGGGTTAATAACAACAGTTCCGTAATGAAATTCTAAACCCGCTAACAAACGGTTTTTTACCCGGTCTAAATACAACTTTGCTTTTAGCGAAGGCGTTTCGACACGATCTGATATTACCTCATCAATGCGAACAGTTCCAAGCTTCATTAAACCTGGTACAACTCTTGCTACAAAGTGCTCCATCTTATCCGCCGGAATATACAATTGATTACTACTAGAACGATTCATCATTTTTTGTAATTCGATAAGCCGATTGCAATCCTCCGCGTTCAACTGATACAATTTCCCTCCAAATAGAGCATAGCTATACGTATCCATTACTTCTACTTGTTGCAAGCCATCAATGTGAAGTGTAAATCCACCGTTACTCCCTTTATTAAACTCAAAATGTAAAGGAAGTAGTCCTTTTGAAATATGTAAGCCATGAAAAGATTGTCCGTCTTGATTAAGTGTCACAAACTCTAATTTAGAAAGTAAAGAAAGCATATCCTTCCAAGAAGCTGGCGGGATTAAAATCATACTATCATCTTGTTTTGTATGCACATCCAGTGTATCCTCATACATTTTTTCGTTATGATAAATTTTAATGAGCTGCTGAATAATCGCGTCAGTTTCTTGCCTGAAGCTATGTACATCCGGTGTATACGTAAATTCATTCGAGCAAATAAAAAACTCTCTTTGCTCCACTTTGGAAAGAAATTCTCTAATATGTTTTACGAAATACACCTTGGCGAGTTTTAATTGAATCCCCATAAGTGCCCCACCATTTTTTGAAGCTACTGGCGTACAAATAAACTCTACATCAAGTATTTTACGTGTATCAAATCGATGCTGTTTACTTTTTGGCCTCAGTGGTTTCTCCGCAAACAAATGAAACATACCACTTGTTAATTGCTCATTTCCGGTCACATTTCCGCTACTAATAGGCAACATTTCGCCTATTTGCTGATTATAATTAATGTATAACAATACAGCCGCAACGTGTTGACAATACGTTTGAAAAGAAGCTAATGACGGACAACTACATTTCGCTACAATATCATCTTTTTTAGCTTTTTCTACAGTAACATGAAAATCTTCGTTCCCTTCTACCGTTGCCTCACAAATCTCTTTATTTTCATCATAATGATTCACTATCACTTTATTTGATCGATAATAAGTTTCTCCTCTTTTATAAGAGGTTTCTCCGCACAATTCTTTAATAATCGATTTATTTAATGTAAAACCCATTGTTTTGACACTTCCTTAATTTAAAACCATTTTCTCTTACCTAACATTTTACATGCTAGACGTAAAAATATAAAATGCGGATTTAACAAAAAAGATGCTTATTTATAAGCACCTTTTTCATTCTATCTCCATCAACCGTTTCGCCTCAAAATACAACACTTGAATAAACTTCTTCGTATTAATTCGTGTATGGCCAGTAACGGCTACTTTATCCTTCGTCATTTCCGTCATGCGTTTTCGTACTACAGTAAAATCAAAAAACTTCGGAGCGTAGCTTTCAAATTTCGGGTTTGAAAAATCTGTTAGACCAAGGGAAGCTAAGTGATTTAACGACTGATAAATCGCCCGACGTACCCTTTGTTCCGAAGCTTTTCTCTCTTTATCTGCATCTGAATCTGAAACCGTATTCCCTAATTTTTTTATAGTTATATGATGAAAAATATCTTTCAAAACAGGAAATCCAAATTCAAATGATTGCTCTTTTTCTTGCCCATATAAATATTCAAGCATACTAAGTAAATCTTTACTTCCATTCTCTCCCGCAATACCAAGTTCTGAAAGTAAATAACGCCCTGAATCTGTTATTTTTTTCCCTTCTTGCATTGGCTCATTTCGTACTTGCGGCTGTTCCCATTGAAAAACGTTATTCAACGATTTTTGAATATCATGTATAGAGCGCTCTAAGCGAATGCGTTCCATCACTTTTCGTACTACAGATACAACCTCAATTTTATTCAATGGCTTTGTAATGTAATACTCAACACCGAGTGTATACGCCTCACCAATCAGCTGTTTCGATTCAACTTGAGAAATCATAATAATCTTCCCTGTAAAAGCGGATGCAATATGACGAACTGTTTCAATTCCATCCCTAATTGGCATTAATAAATCAATAAATAAAATATCTACTTTCTTAAAATTTAACTGATCCGCTTCAATAAAAGCCCCATCTTCAGATTCTCCAACTACTTCCCCAAGGTCGCCATCTTCAATAATTTGCGATAGCATAGAGCGGAAAACTTCATCATCATCTACGATATAATAAAACAACTTTATTCCCCTTCCCGCTTTAAACTGCATTCCGGTAAACAAACGACAAACTTACACCCTCTGCCAGTTTGTCGGTCTTCTAATCTTACTTCTCCTCCGAGTTCTGTTACCATTTCGTTTATGTAAGAAAGTCCGATTCCTGTTGACGGTGTTCCCGTTTGATCATACTTTGAGGTAAACCCCGGCTTAAATACTAGTTTCTTATATTTTTGCGCAATACCAGGTCCATCGTCAATTACTTCAAAAAATACACGTTTATCAAGTTTATATAACTTAATAATAATAACACCACTTTCCTCAATTGCTTCAACTGCATTTGCAACTAAGTTATTAAAAATCGATAAGACCGTGTACACATGATATTCTGCATGCTCACCTTCTATATATTCCGAAAAACGTATATCTTTTTCTAACATGTCAGCGTACTTCTCATTTATTCTCACAATCATTTCCGCCAGCTCATGACCTTCTACATACTCAGCCACATTTTTATCTAATAACAGTTTAGATAATCCTGCAAAAATCCTTTGATTATCCTTTTTTATTTCGTGTACTTCTCCCGCTATTTTCAATGCTGTTTTACTACTCAAATCATCGTTCTCTTGTAAATTCCGATATAATTGATACGCTTCTTGTGTAATTAATTCCGCATTTTGTAACGTTTTTTTCAAATGAACAGATTCTACATATAAATTAGAAAGATGCATCAACATATTTTCATTTTCTTTTCGAACTTGTGATTCTTTTAATTTCGTCTCATATAAGTTCATCATATTTAAAAACCCAAGCGCAAAGAAACTACGAAAAATAGCAATAATGATCAGTTTATTCACTTCAGAAACTGTTATCGTTGTACCAAGCACTAACATATGATAAAACGCAAGTTCTGACATACTTGCGATAATTTCAATTGTAATCCCAAGGCAACCAATAACAATTGGCTTCTGATGAAACTTATTCACTCTACAGAGCGAAAAAAGACTTCCATAAATAAAATAATAGAAGAATACAGGATAGCGCAAATAAAATGATTCTGTCATATGGAACGAACCTTGCAATACCCAGTCAAGACATACACGGAATAAGACTACAGATATACCGACAAGAATACCTGCAGCAGCTGCTGGTATTTTTCTTAAAAATAGTAATAAAAAGAAGAATAGTGGTGTGCCGAAGCTAACACGAAACGTATCATTAAAAGGATGAAAATTTAGCTCTCCAGCAATCGGAACAACCACCATTAATACAATTAAAAGATACATATCTTTCTTCCATATTTGATTCCAATTCAAAGCTGCCACTTCCTATGTATTTTTTTAAAAATATACAAGTAAAGCCCGCTTATTATTATAAACGGGCTTTTTTTCTATATTCTAACCTTTTCTACCGCTTTTATTTGACGATACTCCGGCTTCCACATTGCTTCTTTCACTGCTATCTTGATATCGTTATCACTTAAGTTCTCTCTAGCAACACCTTCTGCAACTGCAACTTTCGCTACTTCAATTGCAACCATTTCAGAGATATTACGTAACTCTTCAACTTCTGGCAAAATAGGTGCTCCTGGCTGACTTGTATCTACCATACTTGCAACCGCTTCAGCTGCTGCCGCAAACATACCGTCTGTCATTACGCTTGCACGAACAACAATTGTACCAAGACCTAGTCCAGGGAAAATAAGTGCGTTATTTGACTGTCCAATCACATACGTTACACCATTATATGTAACCGGTTCAAACGGACTTCCTGTTGCAACTAATGCTCTTCCTTCTGTCCACTCAATTAAATCTACTGGTTTCGCTTCAGCAAGTGGCGTTGGATTCGACATTGGTAAAATAATTGGTCTTTCTACGTGAGAAGCCATTGTTTTTACAATCTCCTCTGTAAACGCCCCTGCAACTGTTGACGTACCAATTAAAATTGTTGGTTTTACATGCTTCACCACTTCTGCAAGTTCAATTACACCGTTATGTTTCCACTCATTCGCTTCAGACTCTTTACGTGCATACGGGCGCTGGAAATCAAGAAGATCTTCCATATTATCTGTAATTAACCCATTACGGTCAATACACCAGAAACGCTCATGTGCTTCCTGCTCTGATAAACCTGATCGAACCATTGCATCTCTTACTTGATCTGCAATTCCAATTCCAGCTGTACCAGCACCAAACACAACTACACGGTGCTCACATAAAGGTACACCAGAAGCTTTTACTGCCGATAATACAGCTGCAAGTGAAACAGCACCTGTCCCTTGAATATCATCATTAAATGTACAAACGTCATGACGGTATTTATCTAAAATTTTGCGCGCATTGCGAGAACTGAAATCCTCCCAATGTAAAAGCGCATTCGGGCACTTATTGCCTACAGCTTGTACAAATATATCGATAAACGCATCATAAGCTTCACCAGTTATACGAGGATGACGATTTCCAATATAAAATGGATTATTTAACAGATCCTCACGGTTTGTACCTACATCTAAAATTACCGGTAATACGCGACTAGGATCGATTCCAACCGCGGCTGTATAAACCGCTAGTTTTCCGATCGCAATGTTAATACCACCAACACCCCAGTCACCAATTCCTAATATTCCTTCTCCATCTGTTACAACGACTAAGTCAATATTTTCAGCTGTTGCACCGATATTTGAGAATGCTTCTTCAATACCTGAAGGATCGTTAATTGATAAATAAACCCCACGTGGTTTACGATATTCATGACTATATCTTTGAATTGCTACACCAACAGTAGGTGTATATACAATTGGTAACATTTCACGTAAATGATCTGTTAATATACGATAAAATAATACTTCATTTCGATCATGTAACGCTGTTAAGTATACATTTTTTAACAAATCATCCGGCTGAGAACAAAATTGTTCATATGCACGGCGTGCTTGTTCTTCTAACGTTAAAACCGCTGGCGGTAATAACCCTTTTAAACCTAACTCTTCTCTTTCTTCTTGCGTGAAAGCTACCCCTTTATTTAAAAGTGGTGTTGCTAATACTTCTACTCCTCTTAATGTTGTTTCTAATGAACCATTAGAAGACACTGTAAACTTACTCATAACATCCCTACCTCTATTCATATATAGCATTTCTATATTGTAAACAAAAAAGAAGGGCTTGTCGCCCCTCTTCTTTTAATTTTTCTTTAAAAGAGTTGCTCCTGCAATCCCTGGATGTGTCATTTCGAATGGGTCTAGAATTAACTCTAAGTCTTGTTGTGACAATACACCATTTTTCACACATAGTTCTCGAACGGATTGACCTGTTGCAATTGCTTCTTTTGCAACACGAGCTGCTGCTTCATAACCGATATGAGGGTTCACGGCTGTAATAATTCCTACACTCTTCTCAACGTACTCTTTTAAGCGATCTTCATTCGCTTCAATTCCTTTTAAGCAATTATCTGTAAAGGCACGGAAGCCGTTATTCATAATGCTAATAGATTGAAGTAAGTTGAAAACAAGTACTGGTTCCATAACGTTTAATTCTAATTGTCCTGCTTCTGAAGCAAGGCAAATTGTATGGTCGTTACCAATTACTTGGAACGCGATTTGGTTAATAACTTCTGGCATAACAGGGTTTACTTTCCCTGGCATAATTGATGAACCTGGTTGACGGGCTGGTAACATAATTTCCGCTAAACCAACACGTGGACCTGATGCCATTAGTCGAAGGTCATTCGCAATTTTAGACATATTCATCATACATACTTTAAGTGCTGCTGATACTTCCGTGTACGCATCCGTATTTTGCGTCGCATCCACTAAATCTTCTGCACCAACAAGCGGTAATTCACTAATTGTAGCTAAATGTTTTACAACTGCTTCAATGTACTCTGGATCTGCATTTAAGCCTGTACCAACTGCAGTTGCTCCCATATTTACTTCATATAAATGTTGGCGCGATTGCTTGATACGTTTCATATCACGTTCAAGTACGCGAGAGTATGCTTTAAATTCTTGTCCAAGACGAATTGGCACAGCATCTTGTAAATGTGTACGACCCATTTTAATAACATGATCGAACTGTTCTGCTTTTAATTCAAATACATCATGCATATAACCCATCGTTTGTAATAAACCTTCTAATGCATTTAATGTTGCAATATGAATCGCTGTTGGGAATGCATCGTTTGTTGATTGTGCCATATTTACATGACTGTTTGGACTAATATAATGATAGTCTCCCTTTTCCATTCCTAATAATTCAAGGGCACGATTGGCAATGACTTCATTTGCGTTCATATTCATTGAAGTACCCGCTCCACCTTGAATTGGATCAACGATGAAATGATCATGCCATTTTCCATCAAGAATTTCTTGAGCAGCCTCAGCAATAGCGCCACCCTTGTTCAATTCCAATCTTCCTACATCTGTATTAGCAAGTGCAGCTGCTTTTTTTACAATTGCAAATGCTTTAATTAAACCTTCATGAATTTTGTACCCTGTAATCGGGAAGTTTTCAACTGCACGCATTGTTTGTACGCCGTAGTATGCATAGTTTGGTACTTCTTTTTCACCTAAAAAATCTTTTTCAATTCGCACACCATTTTTAACTTCAGTTAATGTTGCCATGATTATTCACTCCTTAACGATTTCTTATGCTGCTTCTGTTTGTTTGACTGTTTCTACATATTGTTTTGCTTTCTCATTATCGAATTCGCCTTCCCACTTCGACATAACAATGGCAGCTAATGCATTTCCTAATACATTGACAGATGAGCGAATCATATCTAAAATGCGGTCAATCCCCGCAATTAATGCGATACCTTCTAGCGGTAAGCCCATTGATCCTAACGTCGCTAATACAACAACGAATGATGCACCCGGAACTCCCGCCATACCTTTGGATGTTAACATGAGAACGAATAATAGCGTTATTTGCTCCGTAAGTGACATGTGCACGCCATACATTTGCGCAACAAACAATGCCGCTAACGCTTGATAAATAGCTGATCCAGTCAAGTTAAATGTATAACCTGTCGGAATTACGAAAGAGGCAACTGCCTTTGGACAACCGAACTCTTCCATTTTTCTCATTATATTAGGTAAAACAGCTTCTGAACTTGCTGTCGTAAATGAAAGAATAAGTTCTTCTTTTAAAATTTTCATTAATGTAAAAATGTTTACTCCGACCATTCGTGCATTAATACCTAATACAATCACAACGAATAGTATAACAGTTACGTATACAGCTAGCACTAATTTTCCTAATGGAAGTAGTGTTGCTACACCAAATTTTGCAACCGTAACTGCAATTAATGCGAATACACCAAATGGTGCGAATTTCATAACTTGATTTGTAACCCAAAACATCGCTTCGAGTACACCCTCAAAGAAGTTAAAGACAGGCTTTCCTTTTTCACCGATTGCCGCAACTCCTAAACCGAATAATACTGAGAAGAATATAATCGGTAATAAGTCACCTTGTGCAATAGATTCAAATACGTTTTTCGGTACAATATGAACAATCGTTTCAGCAAAACCTTTCTTCTCTGTAGCATCTGCTGTTTGTTTATAAGAAGAAATATCACTTTGCTGTAAATTATTCATATCAACGCCAGTACCTGGTTGGAATATATTCGCTGCAATTAATCCCATCAAAATAGCAATCGTCGTAATAATTTCGAAATAAAGAATTGTCTTCCCGCCTAGTTTCCCAAGCTTTTTCATATCTCCTACACCAGCTACTGCAACAATTAACGCTGAAATAACAATTGGTACTACAATCATTTTGATTAAATGAATAAATATATCCCCAATTGGTGTGATATAAGAAATCGCCGTCTTATTACCATAAAAGATTGCCCCTACTACAATCCCTAAAACAAGCGCGACAAAAATTTGTGTTGCCAATCCGAATTTTTTCATTTATGTTCATCCCCTTCATGCGAACGCTTTCAATTTGAATTTATAAAAGCTTACTCACACATGATATAAGTGAACCTACAAAATCAGACAAAAACCTACAGATTTGTCACAAAAAATTCGAAAACTTTTCTTGTAATGTTCATTGACACTTTTTATAAAAAAGAAATAAAATAACCTTGATAAATCATCAGATTATTTCGTATAATCTAAAAGATATATACATTCAAAATAAATGGAAATGAAAAGGAGTGGATGTTATGAAAAATTATACGAAGAAGTTCATCATATCTGTTTCTTTTCTTTTTTATTTTCTTAGCAAGGAACAAAGGCATTCGCCTTTGTTCCTTTTTTTATTGTCATCTATATAGGGGGAATTGTTATGAAGCCATATAAACGTGTCTTAATTAAATTAAGCGGCGGAGCACTTGCTGATCAATCTGGAAATAGCTTTAACTCCAAACGATTAGAACATATTGCAAATGAAATATTATCCATTGTCGATTTAAGCATCGAGGTCTCCATTGTCATTGGCGGCGGTAACATTTTCAGAGGGCATCTCGCTGAAGAGTGGGGAATTGACCGTGTAGAAGCTGATAATATTGGTACATTAGGTACAATTATTAATAGTTTAATGCTTCGCGGCGTTTTAACAAGTAAAACAGAGAGAGAAGTGCGCGTTATGACTTCCATCCCATTTACTGCGGTAGCCGAACCTTACATTCGCCTACGGGCAGTACATCATTTAGATAACGGCTATATCGTCATTTTCGGCGGCGGTAACGGGCAACCTTTCGTTACGACAGATTATCCAAGTGTACAGAGAGCGATTGAAATGAATAGTGACGCCATTTTAGTCGCAAAGCAAGGCGTAGACGGCGTCTTTACAAGCGATCCAAAACGTAATAAATCAGCGAAAATGTACCGAAAACTGAACTATAACGATGTTGTTAGGCAAAACATACAAGTGATGGATCAATCCGCTTTATTACTCGCTCGAGATTATAATTTGCCAGCACACGTCTTTAACTTTGATGAGCCTGGAGTTATGAAAAGAATATGTTCAGGAGAACATGTAGGAACATTAATTAATGATGATGTTACACAGCTTGTACATGAAAAATAATTCTCTCTTATTAACAAAAGGGATGCCTATCATACCGCATCCCTTCCTCAATTATTGTTCATAAATAAAAATCAACCAATCCTGCTACTTTCTCTTTACAACGCTCAAAAAAAGATAATTTTTCAAAAAAATCGCTTGTCATCTCTTTTGAATCATGAAAATCTTGTACTAACGCTTCATTCACTTGTGATATGATCGGACCACCATGAATATATAAATTCATTTCATCATTTATATAGAAGCTTCGTGAAGTAAAGTTCGCTGTACCGATTACAGTTATTTCATTATCAACAAGCATTAACTTCCCATGAAACATCCCTTTTTTATAACCATACACCGTAATCCTATTTTTAACCATTTGACGTATGTAAGGATACGCCGCTTCTTTAATAAGAGGAATATCCGGTTTATACGACCAAAGTATTTTTACTGTAACACCACGCTTTTGCGCCTGAAGTAACACATTCATTAGTTCTTTATTTTTTGCTATAAAATAAGGCGTTGCAATTACGATAGAATGTTTCGCTTGTTTGATTAACTCTATATATTTTTGAACAACATGGTGTCCGTTATAACTAACCATAGTATGTAATGTATTCCCTTTAACTGGTTGCTGAACGATCCTTTTTATTTCTTCTTTCGTATCCCGTTTCCAATCTAAAGCGAACTGTTCTTCCAAATCTATTGCCCCTTCTCCTTGCAACCGTACATGGTAATCACGCCAATATCCAAATCGCTTATCTTTCCCTAAATATTCATCTCCTATATTAAAACCACCCGTATAACCAATTTTCCCATCGATCGTCGTAATGCGACGATGATTACGATGATGGAGAGAATAAAACCCGAATGGTAATTCAGGTTTTCTACTATATGTAAAATGAACACCACTTTCCTGTAATTCATTTTTCATCTTTCTTTCGAATGACAAATCATTAATCAAATCAACCGATAAATATACGGTCACCCCTTCTTTCGCCTTCTCTTTTAATAAATTTAAAAAAGTATGGCTACTTTTATCATCCGAAAGAATATAAAAATAAGTATAAACGGTTTGTTTCGCTTCTCTTACATCAGCAAATAACTGTTTATAAAACGATTTTCCTTCTACATATAATTGAAAGTCACTATAATGAGGCGCATACTCTGTTGGCTCATTTTTCCCGGCTTCCATTTTCCTGCCGAGGGTAACATCAATGTGCATCCAAATTAAAGAAAAAACTAAAATACCAATAATAATAGAAGTAACTCGTAATATCTTTTTAATCATCTTGATTTCCTTCCGCTCAAATTACTTTCTACTCTGTAGTGTTTCATTAAAGTATGTTTTCATGCGAAATGTATTTCTTACTTTTTATTGGATGTTAAAAAGTTAAAGGTGAAAAGAATATGAAAATGATGTGGAGCAGCTTATTATACTCTGTACACCAAACGCTGGATCTCCTCCTAATTATAGTTATTGGACTGGAGGCAGTCTCCCTGTACATCCATCTTCTAAAATAAATATCGTCTATTTCTATATGGAACAATACATACATTACTTAAGCGCCTTATATAAGATCAATACAGTTGAAGCAATACACCTGTACTTTCCAGGGTTACAAGATATTATTCCCTGTAAAGATTACGGAAGTTATTTTTTTACAAGATCTGGATCCTCTATTACATTTCTTCCTTATAGCAAGATGCAAACAAAAAATCCTTTCCTCGATACAATTAAATGAAAATAGATTTATTATACAGAAAAGAAATATTCAAACTACACTCATTGCAGGAGATGGAGAAGAGACAATTCAATATTTACAAGTCGTTCCTTCACATTCCAAACTGAAATGGGCAGACGGAAAGGTCGTCGGTGATATGCTTACAAAGCATGGTGACGGTAACGCTGTTCTACATAGTGTTTTTCTTTTAGATGGCAATAAATATATTGTGCGTGGGTCACATAATGAAGTGTTATATAAAAGTATACCTATATTACAAAAAATACTTTAGATTACGAATAAGAAAAAAGGTGTGGCAATAAGCCACACCTTTTTTCTTAAATAAAATTCCTTGCATCATTATTTCTTCCAAACTTATAAATAGCAATTAAGAAGAATGCGATTGCAAAGGCAAATAAGATTAAAATGTTTACATACAACTCGGAAAATGGAATTCCTTGCTGCAATTTCGAGATCGTGTCTAACAGCCAGCGCTGCGGAAGAAAATCAGCCACTTTTTGTACTGCTTTCGGCATGATGTCATATGGAAAATAGCACCCAGCAAGCAAGCATGTTGGTACAATAACTATATTTTGCATCACATTTGCAGAAGTTGAATTTTTCGCAAAAGACACAATGACTAACGATAAACCAATTGCGATTAAAGCAAATATCATGAGTATACCAATCATAACTATAAAAGGCATATTTATATTCGTATGAAAAACATTCGTCATAAATAATACTGCAATTACAATTTGCACTGTTAATATAATCATATTCACCGCGACATTAGATAATATAAATTTCTTCCCATCTATCGGTGTTGATAATAATCTAAAATACGTTCTATTCTCTTTTTCCTTTAAAATAAATCCTGACAAGTTCACCGCTGAAAATAGCATAAACACTATAAGGAATCCCATCGTTTGATTTGTCATATCTTTATTTTTTGAAGTATCTTCAAGTGTCTCTGCTTTGACTTTAAATGAACTTTTTTGATAACCAGCGTACATATTATCAAACGTACTTTGATCCGTTCCTGCCACTTTACTAATCGCAGCGATATTATCAATATAGTTATATAAATATGATTTTATAAATACTGTTACTTGATCGCCTTTAATCGATGAAATCTCAATATGACTCGGTTTCCCCTCTCGAACACTTTGCGAAAAACCAGGCTGAAGTGTTATAACGCCATCAAGTTTTTTTGAAGTGAGTTTATCTTCCACTTCAGACTCCTTAATTTCACTTACATTTATATGATTTAATCCTTCTAAAAATTTCACTGTATCATTTGCTATAGGCTGATTTTCTTTATTTATAACCCCGATGTTTAACGTTCCTTGCCCTACATTTCCGTATATCGAAAAAGAGATGAGTGTTCCTATTATCGGCAAGCTAATAATAATTAGTAACCCTTTTTTATTTTTCAAAAGTACAGATAACGTTTTTTGTATGAGCCATAAAATATCTTTCATACTATAGCCCCTCCCGTCTACGTAATGCAATCATCGCAATCAATAAAAAGAGTGCTGAAATTCCAAGGTTTAAAGATATTACCGGCAGTGCCGCTCCTATATCATTTGCATAAATAATTTTCATAACAGCTGTATTTGCCCATGTTAATGGTGATAAATTTGTAACGAAATTTTCTTCTACTACGAAATATGCACCACCAAAAATAGAAGACAATTGCACAACAACCATAATAATCGCTCTAGATGCTTCACCTGTTTTTGTAATATATCCGATCCCTAAACCGAAGCTAATTGCTAGAAAGACCTCTGTTAATAAAATAATAAATATAATTCCAAGATGGTCGCCCCAATTCGCTTGAAAAACAAATTTACTAAATAAAACAACGAGTAATAGACAAAGTGCATTCGCTACAAGACTACCGAGTACTTTCCCAATGAAAATTTCAGCCTTACTTATAGGTGCCGCAATGAGACGATCTCCTGTTTTACGTAATCGTTCTCCTCGAATTAAAAAACTTGCCCCCATTGCAGCGTACAGTGCAATCATCGTCGTCATTACAACTGCATAGTAATCCATTGAGCCTGGTTTTTTAGCAGCTTGTAAGGATGTTTCTTTCATATAATCATTATGATTTCCGTTTGAAATAACTGCGCTCACCTTACTTGGATCCACTTTTGCAACTTCGACTGCTACATTATACTTATCAACAAATGTTGTAAGCATCCCTTCAACAATACTTCCCTCGACACTACTTCTGTCACTTCCGTAAAATTTCGCACCGTCCTTATTTAACTCCACATATGCAGCATATTTATTTTGCTTCACTTCTTCTTTTCCATCTATACCTTCGGGAATTTTCTTAAAGTGAATACCTGATTTATCGACTTCTTTCGTAAACGCTTCAAATGATTGAGAAAACGTACTACTCGCTTCATCTTTATATAACACTTGTATATCTTTAATAGAATGACTATCACTTTTAAATGCGTTACTTAACGCTGTTCCTAACACAAGCATAAGCACAATCGGAAAAGCTAACATAAAAACTAAAGTTCTTACGTCCCTGAAATCTCTTTTAATGTGCATAATTGCAATATTGAAGATGTTCAATCGATGAACCTCCCTTTACTTTTTCTTCATTTACCTTTATTTATCTCGTAAGTTTCTTCCAGTCAACGTAAGGAATACAGTTTCTAAGTTCGGAGCCTGCTCCTCTAACGAACGAATTTCAATGTCATGATTAATACAATGTTGAATAATTTTATTTAAATTGTTTAATCCTGCATCGGAATTTACTTTAATTACGTTCTCTTCAATTTGAACAGCTTTCACACCGTTTATCTCTTTTAATTTTTCTACATCGAGATTTTCTACTGATTTCACTTCAATCCAAATATCTTTCGTATCGGTAATAATCGCTTTTAACTGTTCTTTCGTGCCTTCTGCAATCACTTTACCATGATCTACAATCGCTATTTTCGTACAAATCTCTTCTACTTCTTCCATATAGTGACTCGTATAAATTATCGTACTTCCCATTTCATTTAATTTTCGGACAGACTGAAGAATATAGTTTCTTGATTGCGGATCAATTCCAACAGTTGGCTCATCCATAATAATTAACTTCGGTCGATGAGCGATCGCACAAGCTATATTCAATCTTCTTTTCATCCCACCTGAAAAGTTTTTCGGATAGCTTTTATGTTTATCACTAAGTCCTACAAATTGAAGAGCTTCCTCTACCCTAGCTTTTAATTCAGCTCCTCTTAATCCGTACAATCCAGCAAAGAATTTCACATTTTCATAAGCAGTTAGCTCTTCATAGATTGCTATATCTTGCGGAACGATACCAATATTCATTTTGGCAAAACGATTATGCTTCTTTATATTTTTTCCTAGTATGCTAATTTCACCTTCATTACTTCTTAATAAGCCAGCAATCATATTAATCGTTGTACTTTTCCCAGCACCATTCGATCCTAAAAATCCAAATATTTCTCCTTCTTTAATCGATAAAGACATATTATCTACTGCGATGAAATCACCAAATTTTTTCGTTAAATTTTTAATTTCCAATGTATTCATCATTTCACCCCTATTTCGGTTTCTCTGCTGTTATTATAAACAAAAAGAATGAACCTGCTCAGTGCAGAAGTTCATTCTTTTCACATGAGATTATTCACTTTTTTCATATGAGATGATTCATCCTCATCACATTTTCCTATATCGGTAACAACATGGTTACTGAAAAGCCACTTGTCCCATCTACAATAATTTTCCCGTTCACAGACGCTGTTCTCTCCTCCATACCAATAATACCAAGGCCTTTTTTAACACGAACTGCACCTTTTCCGTTATCCTTAACCTGCACCTTGATCATCTTATTCAATACATGAATATCTATTGAGATAACTGTCGCATCAGCGTATTTCATCGTATTCGTTAACGATTCCGTTACGTTTTCACTAATAACTTTCCACTGAATAGGAGAAATCATATCCAAGTTCCCTTTATGTACAAACGGAACTTTTACATCATGCTTACTTTCAAACTCATCTATGAATAATCTCATACGGTGAATTCCAATTTGTTCAGTCGGTGGTTTCATATTTTTTAGAGTAATTCTAATACTTTCAATTCCATCCTTTGAAATATGAATCGCATTTTGTAATAACTCCGCAGATTTTTCTTTATCTATTTCCATTAATCTCTTTGCTGCTTCCATTTGGATAAGTGCACCTGTCATCGAGTGACCGATTTTATCATGAATTTCTTGAGATAGTCGATTTCTCTCTTCTAACTTAAATGTGTACTCTGATTGTCTTATGTATTCTTTGTTTTCATTTAGGCTTTTCGTCAGTCGTTGCATATCTTTTCGCATCTTATCATTTTGCATTTCTAATTTTAATAAACGTGCTATGTAACGGTCTGCTATCGTTAAAGCAAGAAAACAAAATGCGCTAATAAGCCCATATGTCATCTGAATACCATCACCTATAAAAAAGATGGGAAAGATCATTATGAAAAAGATTTGCCCTTTCTTTTCTATGTAATAACTTACGATTTCGTATAAGTTCAAAGGTAAAAACAAAATAAAAAACGGATGAACCTTCCATGTAAATAACATGACTACGCCAATTGACAGACAGATTAAAAACTTTTTGTATGTATCTTTTTTTAATATAGAAATCATTACGTTTACAGAAAGGTATATAAGCAACGTAAATATAACCCACGGTAAGTTCGTAACATTTGAGTGAATGTAGCTGAACACAATATATAAAAAGACAATAAATTTACTTACAATTAACCAAAATTCCATAACATTAATCTACTTTCCCTGTTAAGTAATAAATCGCAATTTGTGTGCGATGTTCTAGTCCAGTTTTCCCTAAAATAGATGTAATATAATTTGCAATCGTGCCTTCCGATATGAAAAGTTGCTTCGAAATTTCTTTATTAGAGAAACCTTTTGCAATTAATGCAATAATACTAAGCTCCCTTTCCGTGAAAAGGCTCTTATCTATTTTAGACTCCTCTTCTTTACTTTCCATTAAATTAGACTTAATTTTATCAAGAATTACATCTTGCATAACAGTTTGTCCGTTATATACTCCTTTTATTGCATCACGAATACGCTCAGGATCGTTATTTTTTAATAAATAACCTTTCGCTCCGTTTTTTACTGCCTCTAAAATATATTCATCATCATCAAACGTCGTTAAAATAAGCGGTTTCGTTTTCGTCTCCTCACAAATTAACTTCGTCGCCTCTACACCATTCATGTTTGGCATGCGAACATCTAAAAGCGCAATATCGACCTCATGCTTTTTACAATACGCTACAGCCTCTTTTCCATCATTTACAGTTTCTAATACTTCGAACTCTTCGTATGTATTTAAAATAATTTTCATGCCTTCTCTAATAAATGAATTATCATCTGCTATTAATATTTTAATTTTCATGTTTGTTAGTATGGCCCTTCCCCTACTAACATTCACATCCTTTCTTCACGTGACATTTCCTACTTGCTCATTATATACTTCTTCTTACCATTTTTTCACACCTTTTTCATATAGCCCCTTCGCTAAAAATATATTATTCTTTTTTTACAATATGTGTAGGGGGACTTATCTTTTCTTACGTCTATATAATAGAATGCATCAAAAAGGAGGGAGAGAACGATTGAGGAAAGACAATTAATTGAAAAAGCACAACAAGGAAGTGAGCATGCTTTTCGCATCCTTGTACAAACATATCGTCATTATATTTTTCAAGTTATCTTTTCTATTTTAAGACATGAAGAGGATGCTAAAGATGTTACACAAGAAGTATTCGTAAAAATTCACACCTCTCTCCCTAACTATCAATTTCGCGGATTAAAAACGTGGATGGCACGTATTGCTACCAATCACGCTATTGATTATAAGAGGAAGAAAGCTAGAGAAAACGAAGAACTCTCCTTATGTAAAGAAACTGAGGAAAATATAAAATCCTCTCATAACATTGAAGCTTTACTATTGACGAAAGAGCAAAAATTATTGATTGCTCAAAAACTAAGAGAACTTCCGGAAAATTACCGTGACGTCGTTCTCGCGCATTACTTAGAGGAAAAAAGCTATCAAGAAATTGCTTTCCAGGAAAACATCGAAGTGAAAACAGTCGAAATGAAACTGTATAGGGCAAGAAAATGGATTAAAAAACATTGGAAGGAGGAAGAGTTTCTATGATGCATTATTCAAAAGAAGATTGGCGCAATTATACATTAGATTTTATAGCAAGCAATGAACGTGAATCTATGGAAGAACACCTTTATGAATGTGATTATTGTTTAGCACTTTATATGGAAAGTATTGATGAACAACATGAAAACCTTCCAATGATAAATGATGATTCATTTATGAACGAAGTTATAGCACAAATACATTTTGAAACGCTACAATCTAATGAAAATATAAAAACAAATCAACTAAAGCGTACGATTATTCATTACATAATTGCGACTGCGGCTACAATTATTTTTATGGCAAGTGGTTTATTCCATTATATTTTCACAGCGACATCAAATTTCGAAAAATCTTCGAAACACAATGAGACTTCTATCTCACAGCAACTTGTAAACAAAACGATGCACACATCAAAAAATGACGGAGGTTCAAAGCATGAATAAAAACCCCTTTTTAGCACTTATTTTAGGGCTAATTCCTGGGCTTGGTCATTTATATTTAAAGAAGATTGGACGTTTTATTCTATATAGCGGGGGATCTTTATTTCTATTTATCTTCGCAGTATTTTGTACAATAGCATTAGGAGAGCGCAATATTGCTTTTCTTTCTCTATTTTTACTAGCAGTGTTATGGGTGATCAACTTAATGGATTTAGTTATCACTATTATAAATCAATCGAAAAAACAAGCAGCCGGACAATTTACAGATTCCTCTAAAGAGAGCGAACGATTTTATATCATTCTCTTATCTATTATTCCTGGGCTTGGTCATTTTCAATTAGGACTTATGCAGCGCGGCCTTACATTTTTAGTAGCTTGCACAGGTATTGGAAGTATGATTATATTCGTTGCACTCTTAACATCTCAAGAAAGTTTCCTTATCTTTCTCGTTACGTTACCTGTTTTATGGATTTATAATTTCTTCGATGTCGTTCAACAACTACAGAAAAAAGAACGTGGCGAGCAATTAGTTGATCGTACTATTTTTGAAGAATTTGAAGAGCATCGAGAACAAGGAAAGAAAAGTAAAGCATTTGCTTCTATTTTAGCAATGTTCCCTGGAGCAGGACATATGTATTTAGGCTTACAACGTCGTGGCCTTCAGCTTATGGCAGCCTTTTTACTATCTATTTATTTACTTGATTTATTAAGACTCTCTGCGTTTTTATTTTTAGTACCAATCATTTGGTTTTATAGCTTTTTTGACACATTACAGCAAACAGCAAAATACGGAAAAGAACGCGTAAATGACGAACCTATCATCGATTATTTTATAAATCATCAAAGATGGATCGGCATTGGTTTAGTTGCATTAGGTGGTTATTATTTATTAGATCAAACTCTTCTTCCTATTTTAGACGAGTATGTTTCTACTATATTTAATATTCATCTTACAGAGTTATATTATCGCTATTTCCAAACATCTATCGTTGCGCTCCTCTTAATTGGTGGCGGCTTTAAATTGTTACTTGGAAATAAAGAAAACAAAGGTGGTACAAAAGAATGAGAACATGGCGCGTTGGAACCATCTCAATGGGTATTTCCATTATTTTATTAGGTTGCTTTTTACTATTTTCAGTCGCAAAAGGAGTTCAAGCATTAGATACATTAACAGCATGGTGGCCTGTTTTACTTATCATACTTGGCGCTGAAATTTTACTATACCTTCTATTTTCTAAAAAGGATCAACCTTTTATTAAATATGATATTTTTAGTATTTTCTTTATCGGAGTTTTAGGAAGCATTGGAATTGCTTTTTACTGTTTATTATCAACTGGATTACTAGAAGAAGTTCGTCATTCTATTAACACAACTAGGCAAACGAGTAATATTCCAGACGGACAACTTGATATACCTGAATCTATCAAAAAAATCGTAGTGGATGCGGGGCATCACCCTCTAACGATAGAGGGAAATCATACAAATCAAATTCATCTTTTTGGAACATATGAAATGACGACGAAAGCAAATGAAAAACTCAATTTAAAACGAGAGGATTTCCTTTCAGTTCAAACAGCTGGAGAAACGATGTATATAACTTTAAAATCATTACCGGTTCAGCATACGTTATTTAACTCTGCACCACAGGTGAAACCAACGCTCGTTCTTCCGCAAAATAAAAATGTAGAAATTCGTGCTTCAAATAACGAACTATCTCTTTATCCAGGTCAATTACAAAATAATTGGTTTGTACAAAACAGCTCAAGCGTATCTGTTCATTTAGCAAAAGAAAGTGATGTTTCTTTAACAGCCGTAACAAATCAAAAAGAAACTCACGGAAACACACCTTGGGAACAAGTAGAAGATTTAACGAAAAAAGAAAATAATTCTTCAGAAGAAAATCCAGAATTAAACGACCGAGAACATTGGTATAAAAACTCGATAAAAACAGGAAATGGGACGTACAAATTACATATTGAGAAAGCTTATAATTTAAATATGAGTGTTATCGAAAAATAAGAAACCTTCCACAATTGTGGAAGGTTTTTCTCATATAATCGCTTTTATTCCTTCTAAAACTAATCCAATCATAAAGCCACAAACAGCCCCGTTCACACGGATCCACTGCAAATCTTTACCGACATTATTTTCAATCATTTCGATTAATGTTTTATCATCTAGCTTATCAAAATTTTCTTGCACAAGCTTTCCAATTTTCGAATGATTTTTTTCAACAAGATTCACAACTTGTTTTTGTAACCAATCTTCTATTTTTTGAACAGTCCGTTCGTCTTCTTTTATATTATTCATTTGTGTTTTTAAAAATGAAATAACATATTTATCAGCAAATTCTTCATTTTTCACAAAAGCAACTGCCCTTTGTTGTACTTGCTCAAGCATCTCTTTTATTTTGTCAGTAGCATCCCAATTCGCAATCCATTTTTCTTTCCAATTCTCTAATTCCTGTAATAAAGCTTCATTTTCCTTCACATTAATCAACTCTTGGCGGATCTTCATTAATATAAGCTGTCTCGTACTATTATCAGCATCTTGCAAGCTGTTAATATTGCTAATGATAAACTTCTGCAAAATACCTCCAATTTTATCTTCATCTACAATATTCATAAACGATTTCAACGTAAACTGTAAAAAACCATCTACTTTTATATTTTCCATCGCTTTCATACCTAAGCTTCCGAGCTGATAACGAGCCTCATCTTGAGCTGTCCACTCTTTCGCTTTCATTAACATATAATCAAGTGTTTTCTCATCATATTCTTGCATAACTAATTGATCAATAAGCACTTGCAATATATTACTCGTATGAATTGTATGCAAATATGTTTTTAATTCTTTTTCAATAATAACAGCTAACTTTTCCGTATTTATTTGAAGAATTGCTTTCTCAGCAATTGTTACAATTCCTTTTTTCACAGCGTCAGACTGTAACTCTTTCTCAGCAACTTGCAGTACCATTTGTGCTAGCTGCATTTCTTTTACTTTACTCGTAATACTTTCTTTCGTCAGCCATTCATTTTCTAACGTAGATACGAGCCCCTTTGTTACCCGCTTCCTGTTTTTCGGCAATAAAGCCGTATGCGGAATTGGGATCCCCATCGGATGACGAAATAGAGCCGTAACCGCAAACCAATCGGCAAGTCCGCCAACTAATCCTGCCTCAAATCCTCCTTGTATAATCTCCCCTGCTACCGTTCCTTGAAAAGGGATTGTCGCTGCGAAACCTACGCCCATAACCCCTAGTGAAATACCGGCTAAATATTTTGACTGTAATGACATTGTATACACACACCCTCTTAATATGTAAAATGAAGCCTCTTCATTGTATTTAATCCTTATTAGTAATCCTTTATACCTATACTATAAAGAACTAGTGTGAAAATAACAAAGATTTTATAATGATATTTACAGCAATAACAATCTACTAGTCCCTATTTTCATTCATGCCTTTTTAGACAATCCATATAAATAAAAGAAAAATGAGGCTGTGAATAGCCTCATTTTTCTTTTATCATTAATTCCAGACCCTTTTTATAATACCCGCTCATCACATCTTCTGGAACCATACTCCCACCAGTTCCCCACACGATATGTGTACCTCTCTTCACTTTTTCTGTTAAATGTTGCTTTTGTAAATACACTTTTCCTTCTTTACATAATTTCATTGGTCCAATCATACCTGCTAGTGCAGAAGTCTCTAAGTAAATCTTTTCTGTGTCCGCGAGCTCTTTTAACAATCTATACATCTCTTCATCACTAACTGTGTAATTTCCACTCAAAAACGGTTCCATCGTTTTACCGACAAATCCAGAAGGCCTTCCTACCGCAAGACCATCTGCGTCTGTTATATTATCAATACCGATTTCTTGAACGGAAATTTTATCGTGAAGTCCAGTCATTAAACCAAGTAACATACATGGCGAATGAGTAGGCTCCGCAAAGAAGCAGTGTACGTTGTCTTTATACAATAACTTTAAGCCGAATGCTACCCCGCCAGGGCCCCCACCAACTCCGCACGGAAGATAAACGAATAAAGGATGTTCTTCATCTACTACAATCTCTAACTCTTCTAATTGTTTTTGCAAACGAGACGCTGCTACTGCGTATCCTAAAAATAAATCATGTGAATTTTCATCATCAACAAAATAACAACTAGGATCAGCATCTGCTTGTTGACGTCCTTCTTCTACTGCTTTACTATAATCAGCTTCATATTCGATAACTGTCACATTTTTACTTCTTAGTAAATCTTTTTTCCATTGTTTCGCATCGGCCGACATATGAACTGTCACATTAAAGCCTAGCTTGGCACTCATAATGCCGATACTAAGTCCTAAATTTCCAGTTGATCCTACCGCGATAGAATATTTTGAGAAAAAGTCTCTAAAACGATCACTATCTAAAATGGAATAATCATCTTCTTTTGTTAGTATCCCATGCTTAAAAGCTAATTCTTCTGCATGTTTCAATACTTCATAAATGCCGCCTCTTGCTTTTATTGATCCGGATATTGGAAGATGACTGTCACATTTTAATAATAATTCCCCTAATATCGATTGGTTGTACTTTTTCTCTAAAGAATGTTTCATCGAAGGAATTTTAACTAAAGGTGATTCTATAATACCGTTCGTTCCTTTCGTTTCAGGAAAGATCTTTGCAATATACGGTGCAAAACGCTTCAATCTCTCTTCTGCGTCTTTTACATCTTCCACATTAAGTGGAGAATCTTTCATACCCACTTGGAAGGCTTCCATATTCGGATTCACCCAAAATACTTCTTCCATTGCAATAAGATTGTTTAGAAATGGAAGTTGCTCTTTCCATGCTTCTAGATTTTTCCCCTCTATCCCTTTCATTTATCTCATCTCCTCATATTGTTGTGACAAATCATATAATGAACTATAATTAAATAATTTTTAATATAGTTTAACACAGAACAAACCTCGCGTTAATTAAATTTAATTTAATTTAATTAATTTAATTTAATTAGTAAGGAGAATTACTTATGGAAAATATAGATATTGGTAAAAAGATTGAAAAATAAAGAAAAGCGAAAGGTTTAGCTAGTAAAGAGCTAGCAAAGATGGCCGAAATTACCCCGTCCATGTTAAGCCAAATTGAACGCGGTTCGGCTAATCCTTCCATATAAACATGAAAGGTGTTAGCGAAAGCTCTTGATGTTCCGACATTTAGTTTTTTACTTGAAGAAACAAATACGGATGAGTTAATTATACGATAGTTAAAAATTCAGCAATCGGCCCAAGTACGAGCACTGGCAAAAATGTTAACGCACCTACTATACATACCGTACTAAGCAAGATTCCTCCAAATAAATGAGTATCCGTTTGAAAAGTACCTACAGTTTCAGGAATAACCTTCTTCTTTTTTAGCCCAACTGCGACAGCCAGCATTGTAATGAATCCTAAGTATCTACCAATATACATAACAATACCAGTTGAAAGATTCCAAAATGGTGTATTATCTTTTAAGCCTTCAAATCCAGATCCATTGTTAACAGCAGATGACGTATACTCATATATCACTTGCGTTAAACCGTGAAAACCAGGATTGGATATTGCGTCTGTGCCATAGTGAGTGGAAAAAGCAATTGCCGCTGCTCCAAGAATGAGTAATGGCTGAGATACAATCGTAATCGCGATTAACTTCATTTCTTTTCCTTCTAATTTTTTATTCAAAAACTCTGGCGTACGTCCAACCATTAACCCCGCTAAAAACACAGCAATCATCGCATACATGATGACGTTCATAAACCCAACTCCAATGCCGCCAAACACAGTACCTAAAAGCATATTTACAAGTGGAACCAATACTCCAATCGGTGTTAACGTGTCATGTGTGGTATTTACTCCCCCAGTTCCTGAAGCGCTTGTCACTGTTGCATACAGGGCAGATGAAATAACACCAAGACGAGCTTCTTTCCCTTCCATATTCCCTTGCGAACTCTCTAGGCCAAATTGATTAAGCAATGGATTTCCCTTTACTTCAGACATAGCAAGAATACCGAATCCGATAACAAAGAGAATAAGCATGGATATGAAAAATATTCTTCCTTGTTTTCGGTTACCAACCATTCTCCCGTATACAAATGGAAAAGCCATCGGAATTAACATTTGTAACATCATCTGTAGTACGTTACTAATCATATTCGGATTTTCAAAAGGGTGCGCAGAGACGGTTCCGAAAAATCCACCTCCATTGTCACCTAATTCTTTAATAGATAATAAAGAAGCTACTGGTCCGCGGGGAATCTCCTGTATTGTTCCTTCCGCAGTTTTCACAGTTACTGCCGAATCAAGTGTTTGAGGCGTCCCTAACAATACAAATAACAATGACATTACAAACGCAATCGGTAATAATACTCTTGTAATAGATTGTACAAAATCAACAAAAAAGTTCCCAACTCGTTTTCCAGCTAATAGACGAATAAACGTGATCCCAACTGCCATTGAAGTAGCAGGAGCTGCAAACATCATAAACGTCACACCGACCATTTGAGAAAAGTAAGATAAACTACTTTCTCCTCCGTAATGTTGTAAGTTTGCATTTGTCATAAACGTAATAGCTGTATGAAATGCTAAAGTAGGTTCTAATCCTTCAAAATGATTAGGGTTTAACGGCAACATTCCTTGTAATCGAAATATAGAATATACGACTACAATAAAAAAGAAATTTGTCATGATTAAACAAAACATATATTGTTTTCCGGTTTGATTATGTCCTTTAATACCAGCTACTTTGAATATTACTCCTTCTAGCGGGCCATATACTCTTTGAAAAGAATCACGCTTTTGAAAAGCATTGTATATGTAATCTCCCATAAGTTTTGCAATTAACACGAATAGACCAATTGTAATTAGACTTGTAAGCCAATTCATTCTTTTTCCCCTCTCTTTTTAAATAACAACTTACTTTTTTATCATTAAGAGAATAAAAAGAAACACTAGGTTGCACCTAGTGTTTTTTATACACACAAGTCCCCCCTCTCAAAACGCTGACGAGGTTAGCTGTCGGATTCGGACCTTGAGAGTAGCCCTACCTATGAAAGGATTCACCCCTAGTGACATATGCACAAATTTGGTTCCCCCGCTCCTAAATGGATTAAGCGATTATATAGCTGTCCAATCTAAATTGAGCTATTCTGACTGTTAATATACTCCTCTGGGTGATAGTTGTAAAGAGAGAAAAACAATTCCTTTCTTTCGAAAAAAATGTCCCAAAATCTATGAATACAAAATAAAAAGATAGTCATGCCCGAAAACTCTCCGTACAATAGTTACTGCTGACAAAACGATTTTTCGTATAATTTTTATTTTCACCTTTTGTTACAGAAGGAATGAAACTCCCCTATATCGAAACTTTACACTTAACAAAAATATATTAGGTGGTGCTTCACTATGAAATTAGCTGTAATTGGCGGCGGTGATTTACAAGACCCAAATCACCTTCCTATAAATCAACGGCTTATAGAACTAACTAACAAACAAAACCCGAAAGTATTATTCATTCCAACTGCAAGTCATGATGACGAAAGCTATATAGAATTATTTTTAGAAACATTTGAAAAACAATTGCATTGTGAGGTTCAAGTTTTGCGTAGCATAAATGAAACACATTCTGAACATGAAATAGATGAATTCTTCCATTCTACTGATTTAATCTATCTTGGTGGTGGAAATTACATTCAAATGCTTGAAAAATGGAAAGAACATAAAATAGATGAAAAATTAATAGAGGCTTTACAACGCGGGACATTTATTGCGGGGTATAGTGCTGGCGCTATGTGCTGGTTTACAACTAGTATTCGTTCAAATTATGCAGCTAGCGGTTACACTGAAAGTAGCGGATGGAGTATTGTTAATAAAAGATTTTGCCCACATTACAATCAATTAGATAGAATGAACGCCTTTCATTCATTTTTACAAAATCAAAAAGGTAATATAGAAGGCATTGCTTTAGAGGATAATTGCGCTTTATATATTACAGTAGATTCATTTGAAATTATTGGTGAACCCGAGAAAGCTTGGGAGTTTTATATGAGTAATAGAGAACTCATTAGACAACACTTTGATGTGACTTTAAAAAGCTATTTATAATCGATCAATAATAAAAATGTCCCCAAATATGAATACTTGGGGACATTTTTTTCCATTGTTATTTTAGCTAACTAATCGCGTAATTCGTTTCTTCTGCCATGAAAGCTTATAATATGCATATTGCAAGATTAGGCTTACAATGAATGCTGCTGGATATCCAACCCATATCCCCTTTATACCGAGACTTGTATGGTAAGAAAGATAATACGCAACAGGTACTTCGACAAGCCAAATCGATACAACACCGATAACTGTCGGCCATAATACTGTTCCACTTGCTCGCATTGTCGCACTAATAATTTGTGCATGACCGAATATTAAGTAACTCCATAATGTAATCATAACTAAACTATGAGCAATTTCAATTGTATTTTGACTTGTTAAAAATAGTGCTAGGATATCTTTTGAGAACAAATAAATAAGGGATATTAATACACCGCCAATGATATAATTCATGATAATTCCGGCCCTAACAACTTTCTGTAATCGATCAAATTGATTTGCACCAATCGATTGTGCAGCAAAAATTGATACAGTAATCCCGAGGCTAACAGCTGGCATTTGTACATAACTTGCAACTTGGTTTACAACACCATACGCTGCAGTCGCATCTGAACCGAAACGATTTACAAATGCAATTACTGCGATTTCAGATAATGAAACTAATATCATATTAATACTTGATGGAATACCGAGGCGTAATAATAACTTTAATAACTCCCAATCCATACGAAGATACTTTCTCACTGTCCCATCTAATTGCAATGGGTGATTTTTCTTCTTCAAATACACTAACATGACAATAAACGTTATAACTGTTGATATAACCGATGCATACGCAGCTCCGTAAACATCTAGCTTCGGAAGTCCTAACCAGCCAAAAATAAGAACCGGTAATAATATCATATTTAGCGCTGTACTAACGATTAAAAAGTAAAATGGTGTTTTGGAATCTCCTGTACCTCGCATAAATGTTGTATACGCAAAATATAAGAATAAAACTGGCATAGAAATAAATAAAATACGCGCATAATGGACACTTATATCAATAATATTTTCTGGCGTACCCATAAGGCGCATAATATCCAGTGCAAACACACTTCCTACTACTGCCAAAATAGCCCCAATAATAAAGGTAAACGTAAGCGTCGTACCAACGATAGCTTTTAAACGCTCTTCATTTTTAGCACCAAACGCCTGACCAATTAAAATGGAACTACCAGAGCCAATTCCAATTACGAATGAAACGAGTAGGAAAAATAATGGAAAGAATGCAGAAATAGCAGCTAAATCATTTACACCAAGCCATCTTCCTACCACTACCATACCAAATAATTGACCAACTGATTGTAATACATTACTTAAAAGTAAAGGAACTAAAAACATGGACATTGATTTCCACATCGGTTTATTTCCCTTTTCTGACTGCTGTGACTCTACACCTTCTTTATTGTTATCTGTAGGTGGTTTCAAATTTCATTTCTCCTTTTATTAAGAGTTTGCCCGTTTATACCCGCGCACTCCGTACGATTGTAATTCTTCCAGCCATTTCTCTTCTAATTTTTCAATTCTTTTTTCGGATTAAACTACCCAGTCTCTTTCTTTTTCAAAACATCTAACACTTCAAACTCAAAATACTCCGCACCAGATTCCTTCCATTCGTCTTGCAGCACTCTATTTGTATGTGGACCAATATGCAGCTCAAAACGCTCTCAACGTACACTTTTTTACTTTTTGTATTTGTAATACGATAAACACCTGCTTCACTCTCTGTCTCTTTGTATAGTTATTTTAATTATGTTCTTCTATTCATTATCCTTTCTTCCTTCTTATAATTTCACCCAATATTGACTTCCATCAGCTGTTCGATCTAGAAAACCATATTCAATTAAATACCTTCTTAAAGTTACAAAGTCTGAATATACACTTGCTAAAATTTCATTAACTTCTTTTTCTGTATACTTTTCATTACTATCAAATTTCTTCACTAAATGACGCAATATAATTAATTTACGTTTTTGTTTCTTCGGGAATTTTGAAAGCGGTCCATCCAGTCCTTCTGTAAAATGCGTTTTTAATACTTCATCATTTTCTTCTTCTGTAATATTGTATCGATCGTCCACCATCGTAGCTGTTCTATGAATCGGTACAAATTTAGATTGAACTTTCGATTTTTCTTCTGACAATTCCATTAACGCTAAAAATACTTTCGCTTGCTTCATCTTCTCCCGTAGTGTAAATCGATGATTCCGAATTGTTGATGTGCTACCGCCGTCCATCTCTTTCACAATCTCTTTATCATTTAACCCCATATAAAAGAACTGGACCATTTTCTTTTGTAAATCCGTTAAACCTGTAAACTTTTTATCAAGATGTAATAAATACTCAAACATAGATGTATGTTCATTTTCAATATGCAATTGTACAAATTTCTCCGCCTCATATAAAACGTTATGATCTTGATATATAACACCTTTTATAAACGTTTCCCCACATGCTAAACAAATGTATTCTTCTGTCTCCTCTTCAAATACATATCCTTTTTTCAGTTCTTCTACTGAAGCATCCCAAAACTTCTCTGAAATATCACTCATACCAAACAATCCTCCTAAATGTTTATTATAAATACAAACAAATTATAATATCGTTTACTTCCACTTCATCATCTTATCACAAACAAAATAAACATTTCAACATTTCGTTTACCTATTTTATAAACTTTTATAAAAATATCTATTCAACCATAACAAAGAGAGGTTCTGGTGCAAAAACCCTAAAGCTCTTGTAAGTAATCTTCTAAACTTGGACATACTGATAGTATTACTCTAAAAAAGGAAACGTGTGCATTCTATGTTGGGATTCAAGTCATTTAAAACAACAATCTCTATATTGAGTGGTGTGGAAGCCATACATATGATAAAAAAGGGACAGATTGATTTAGAAAACCAGTCTGTCCAAAATCAAAAAGAGTTCATTCACCAAACGTTTGGACTTATAGCATAAAATACGATTCTGTTAGGAATCTACTATTTTCCGTGTCATTCTTCATATATTTGCACCAGAACCTTAATTTTAGATTGGAATTCCGAAACACAATCTATAGATTCAGTTTTTAGTAGTGTTTCATAGAGACAGTTTTTTGTAAATTGGACGGAGTATATAAGAAATAGATATGATCTCCAAACGGAACCATCGTTTCAATATTAATCTCCCTTCAGGCTAACCACCCTCTAGTTAGCCTCTTTTCATTACATAAAGATGCTCCTATCTATCACAAACAAACGATACGAACATACACTATTTCTAAAAAAGTTAGTTTCTACTCCAAATAAATGAAAGGTGTTTATCATGTCTGAGTTAAATTATGAAGGACTAACAGGCGAAATTATTACACGATACGAACGAGAATATGAGGAATCTAGACAAGAATGGAATCGCTCTATTCAAAAATTCCCGTTAGTTATTGTTTATTGTTATACAAAATGGGATGTTAGTAATGCAATTATTTGGGCAAGAAAAAACAAAATAGATATTCGTATCCGTTCCGGTGGACATCATTACGAAGGCTATTCTGTCGGCAACAATGTCC
The DNA here is from genome assembly GCF_000746925.1 of Bacillus clarus. GTDB lineage: Bacteria > Bacillota > Bacilli > Bacillales > Bacillaceae_G > Bacillus_A > Bacillus_A clarus. The sequence continues at coordinate 3,939,873 of NZ_JMQC01000008.1, read as the reverse complement.
TCGTTATTGATATAAGTAGAATGAACCATTTGCAACTTAATCAACGTAAAAATACGTTAAAAATACAAGGAGGTGCTCAAAACAAACAAGTGTATGATTTTATTTCATCAAAGGGCTATTCATTCCCTGGAGGTACGTGTCCTACTGTCGGGATAAGCGGATACACATTAGGCGGTGGCTGGGGCTACTCTAGTAGATATTTCGGACTTGGCTGTGACAGTTTATTAGAACTAGAATTGATTGACTATAAAGGTAACATAATTATAGCAAATGAAACATGCCATAAAGATTTATTTTGGGCATGCCGCGGCGCTGGTGGCGGAAACTTTGGCGTCGTCGTTTCACTCACTTTTAAGCTCCCTCCTAAAGTTGAGAAAGTTACTTTAGTTGAACTATATTGGCCTAACACTTCCGTAGGTATTCAAAAGGAATTTCTTCATACATGGCAAAAGTGGTTAACAAATTTAAATAATAAAATGACAATCGGCGCAAGCATATATAATTCAGCTACGGAAGGACTAGCAATATATGGACGAGGTTTATTTTACGGTACACCAGAAGAAGCTAAAATCATTTTACAAAATTTACTCCATATAAGCGAGGTGAAAATGAATTTACAATACGTCAGTTTTCTTGAAGCAGTAAACATTGTACAGTCTTCGTATCCACCATCCGAACAGTTTAAATCTACAGGCCGATTTGTGCATAAACAATATAACGAAGAAGAAATCGAAAAAATTATTAGTCTTATTGGAGAAAGAGCTACCGGCAGCATTTTTGCAGCGATAAGCCTCTATCCGCTGGGAGGAAAAGTGAACGACATTAAAAAAAATGAAACTGCTTTTTATTACCGAGATGCCCATTATATTATCGGTATTCAATCGATATGGGAAGATCCTATCTTTAAAAAGGATAATGTTCAATGGCTAGAAAAACGATTTAACTATATAGAGTCGATAACAGAAGGATCATTTATCAATTTTCCGTACAGTAATTTAGAAGATTATATGAATGCTTATTACGGAGCACATGCAAACAAACTAAGGAAAATAAATAAAAAATATGATCCGTTAGGTGTATTTAGTTTTCCACAAGGAATTGAAAGATAAAAAAGCTAAGATTCTAATCTAAGAATCTTAGCTTTTTTCATTACTCTTTCGGAGCAATCATTTTCTTCGGATCTACAATTTCGTCAAATTGTTCTTCTGTTAATAATCCTGATTGTAATGCTGCTTCTTTTAAAGTTAATCCGTCTTTATGAGCATACTTCGCAATTTTCGCTGCATTTTCATATCCGATGTGTGGATTTAACGCTGTTACAAGCATTAATGAACGATTCACATTTTGATTAATTACTTCTTCATTCGCTTCAATACCAACTGCACAGTTATCATTGAACGAAACAGTTGCATCCGCTAATAAATGAGCTGATTGTAAGAAGTTATAAGCAATAACTGGTTTAAATACATTTAGTTCAAAGTTACCTTGGCTCGCAGCAAATCCGATTGTTGCGTCATTTCCCATAACTTGCGCTGTAACCATTGTTAAAGCTTCACTTTGTGTTGGGTTTACTTTACCTGGCATAATAGAGCTACCTGGTTCATTTGCAGGAATAATAATTTCCCCAAGACCACTACGTGGGCCACTTGCAAGCCAGCGCACATCATTAGCAATCTTCATTAGATCAGCAGCTAACGCTTTTAATGCTCCATGTGCAAATACAACTTCATCATGACTTGTTAATGCATGGAACTTATTCGGTGCAGAAACGAATTGCTTACCTGTAAATTGACTAATTTCTTCCGCTACCATCTCACCAAATTTAGGGTGTGCATTAATTCCTGTTCCAACTGCAGTACCACCAATTGCTAGTTCTTTCATATATGTATTGCTATCTGCAATCATACGCTCTGTTTTTTCAAGCATACGGTGCCAACCACTAATTTCTTGTCCTAATGTTAAAGGTGTTGCATCTTGTAAATGCGTACGACCAATTTTAATAATATGTTCAAAAGCAGTTACTTTTTCTGCTAAAGTTTCTTTTAATTTCGTAATAGCTGGTAATACGTGATTTTCTACCGCAATTACACACGCTACATGTAGCGCTGTTGGGAATGTGTCATTTGAACTTTGAGACATGTTCACATCATCATTCGGATGAATATGTACATCAAGTCCTTTCTCTTTCAAAATTTGATTCCCACGGTTTGCAATTACTTCATTCACATTCATATTCGATTGTGTACCACTACCTGTTTGCCATACAACAAGTGGGAAATGTTCATTCCATTGTCCTGCAATAATTTCATCAGCAGCTTCCACAATTGCTTGCGCTTTTTCTTCTGGTAGCTTTCCTAATTTTTGATTACTAAGCGCAGCACTTTTCTTTAAAATCGCAAATGCTTTTACAATTTCAAGTGGCATATGCTCTGTTCCAATTGGAAAGTTTTCCTTACTACGCTGCGTTTGTGCTGCCCATAATTTATCAGCAGGAACCTTTATTTCTCCTAATGTATCTCTTTCAATTCTGTACTCCATTTTTTCATCCCCTTGAAAATAAAATACCTACATTTCTTATTTTAACAGACTTCTATCCGAATGATAAGAATTCTCACTCTTATATATAAATATTTAATACATAATTTTTCTCAATTCCCCTTGACCTGAACTTAAATTTAGGCTGTATTCTTTCAATTGTAACCTACAGTATAGAAATTGGAGGAATTTAATATGAGCAAATATGCTTTCGTAACAGGTGCAAATAAAGGGATTGGATATGAAATCGTTCGCCAATTATCCGAAAAAAATTATCATGTATTTGTAGGGGCTCGTAATGAAGAACTTGGTCAGCAAGCTGTGCAATCTTTAAATCTTTTAAACATTTCCTTTATTCCCGTAGATATTTCTAATTCGCAACCCATTCAAAAAATCAAACAATTTATCGATTGGTCAATGGATGGAAATACGACTATTTTTCAGCGATTAGAATTGATGAAAAAAATAAGAAAGAAATGTCTTACAACAAATTCAGGATACTGAAAAGAACTTAAAAAAGATTCAACGAAAAATCGCAAAATATGAGCATGAAATAACTGCGATAACTCATAATACAAACTAAAAAAATCACCTTCTACAATACATAGAAGGTGATTTTTTATTTATGATGCTTGCTTTCCTTTATCTACATCATCTACATACCAAATGAACTTACCTGTATATCCATAAATAACTGCTAAAATTAATGAAACGAAACTTAACCACATAAATGGAATGTATGATAGTGTTGATACACCTAAAATACCAGCCATAAAGATACCATTATCAGACCATGGGACCATACCAGAAGTCAATGTTCCACCAACTTCTGAGTTACGAGCTAATACGCGGCGATCTAATTTTAATTTATCATAACTGTCTTGCATAATTTTTGGCGTTAAAATAAGCGACACATACATCGCACAACCAAATACGTTTGCTAAGAACGCAACGATTAATGTAGAAAGTGTTACATTACCTGCAGAATTTAACTTCTTCTCAAATTTTGAAACGATTACTTTTAGAACACCTAGTTTTTCAAGTAATCCCCCAAAACCTAATCCGAAAATAATAACTGCTACTGAACTAAGCATACCGTTAATTCCACCACGGTTTAATAACTTATCAATGAAATCAACACCTGATTTAATCGAGAATCCGTTATATGCTGTTCCAATTGCCTCCCCAAAGTGCATACCTTGGAAAAGAGCTGCCCAAATCGCTCCAAGCAACGCTCCCATTGCAATGGTTGGCATTGATGGCTTCTTCATTGCTAACAATACAATAACAATAACTGCTGGAACAAGCATCCATATTTTAATATCGAAATGCTTTAGTAAAGATTCTTTTAAAAATTCTACTTTATTCAAATCAACATTATCTCCACCATACACCCATCCAGCAACTGTAAACATAATACCAGTAATAATGTATGCTGGAACATCTAATACAAGCATTGCTCGAACGTGAGCAATAACATCTACTTTCGCCATAGAAGCAGCAAGTACTGTACTATCAGACAGTGGAGATAATTTATCTCCGAAATATGCACCTGAAAGAACGGCACCAGCAACAAGTGGAAGTGGTAATCCAAGCCCTTCACCAATTGCCATCATAGCAATACCAGCTGTACCAACTGTTCCCCATGATGTCCCTGTTGCGATAGAAGTAATTGAACAAATAATTAAAGTTGCTAATAAGAATATGCTCGGATGGATGAATTCTAATCCATAGTAGATCAATGTCGGTACAACTCCACCAGCAATCCATGTTCCAATTAAAGCTCCTACTGCAACTAAAATAAGAACTGCTTCTAATCCGTTAGAAATTCCTTTCGTAATTGCATCTTGCAACTCTTGATAACGAAATCCTAATCTTAATCCAAGCGCAATAACTAAAAACCATGAAATAAAGAGCGCTAATTGAATTGGGAGATCAAAAATCGTTTGGAAGGAAAAGACGACAGCAAGAAATAGTAACAAAAGAATAATAATTTCTGGCATCGATGGTAATCTTACACTTTTCATTTTCTTCTCTCCTTACAAGTCGATAACATGATGTATGTCGTCTTACGTGTATACTGTATACAATTAGCGAAGACAAAACAAAATTTTCATATTATTTCGATTTATTTTTCCAGTATAATATATGCACAACCCTTTCTATTGTAAAAGTTGATTGAGCTTTTCGCAATGAAAATTATAAAAAATGTTGTATCTTTATTTATTTGTAAAAAAACACTCTTACAGTTATAAATCATTACATATCTTTCACTAATGTTCTTACGTTAATGACAAAGTATTCAAAGATAAAAAAAAAGCCTTCTTTACTCAACATTGTAAAGAGAGCTTTTTTTTAATTCATAAGATTTTTCTACCTATACATATTTTGTATTTCATTTTTATTATTAAGTATTTCCACAAATTTATCACTACAGCCTTTTGGAAATAAAACACCGAGTCCATAGGAATGCTCAAATTGCAAATGAGGATATCGTACTTTTACTTCATCCCAAAGCTTATACACACCAAAATCACCAGTTGTTACCGCAATGTCATGAAATAAAACGATACCATTATCGGCAACTTTAGGTAGCCATGTTTCATAATCATGAGAAACCGCTTCGTACGTATGATATCCATCAATATGCAAAATGTCTATCGTCTCATCTTCAAATCTACTCACCGCATCATCAAAAGTAGATCGAATTAATGTTCCTATATTCGGATAGTGATAGTTTGTTACTTTCTTGACGATTTGAAAAACGCCTTCTCCATATGGTCCTGTATGCCCATCTCCTATCCAAGTATCTACCGCAAAACACTTGGCAGACAATCCCCCGTCCTTTATCCCTTGGCAAAAACTAAAGAACGAAGCACCAAGAAGAGTACCTAGTTCTACTACCTTTTCTGGCTGGTGAAATCGAACTAAATCATAAGCAAAATTCAAATGACCACTCCATGCAGAATTCGTTCGAATAATATGGCTCAAGTTATCAAATTCAAATGAAGGTGTATGAGTAACCCAGTTCATTTCATGTCTCCTTATACACAATATTTTTTACTAAATTATTCTTATCTTTATTTTCTTGTAGCAATGATTATGATTCTATTCTATAAAAACATTAAGAAGACACTGCGCTTATTGCTGAGACAAAGCATCATACACATAAGGTTCTTTCGGCTTTTTAATCTTTTCCACCTTCTTTACTTTCACAAGCGGAAATAATGTTCCTTTATATGTTGTTTCATCTAGTACTCCCGTTACTTTTACCCACATTTCCTCTGAAAGCTTTTTTATATCTTGCCCAGAAACAATCAAGCCCCAAACAGACGCATCTGCAATACAACACGTAATACCATACCGAGCAACTACTACTTTATCCCCCTTCACCTCTTTATCATTATAAATAAACCCTGAAAATGTAATTTCTTTCCCCTTAAATCCAAGGACATCTTGACCAATTATATTCATTGTTTGGATATAATTTTTATCCTCCACTTGTATTTTCCGCTGGCCCAATATATTTTTTGCTAGCTCTTCTTCTGATTGTTCTGAAGCTGGTAAGTTCTGAATAGGCTCTTCTTCTTGATCAACTAATAACTCCCGCCGATCAGAGCTCACTTGTCGTTGAGGTGCTGCTTTTCCTTCCATACTTTTCGCCTGAGCACTTTGATTCATTCCCCTTTTTGAAGCTAAACTACCATCAATTGTTACGTTAGAAAATAAAAAGGCGCTAATAATCGGGATAACAAATAAGGCGTATAAAAGAAAAGTCCTTCCCCTCGATGTGGATATATTATGATGTCCACAACATTCGCAATCCTTTTGCTTCTTTTCATTGCTGCTCCACACTTGTAAGCAGCCTAAAAATAAAAACATTGCGAAAGCTACGTAAGTAAATTTAATCATTTTAGGAGCGATAAAGTGATCGATATTTCCTGTTACGAGAAGTTTAAATAAAAGCATCGCTAAACCGATTAAAATAATGCCACGAATATAACGATGATACGCCTTCTTCTTTTCGATAGTCATCCTTTCTCCCTCCCCATTACATTGTGAGCTGAACGACAATGTACACAGACAAAATTACAATTCCGATAAAAAAGAAGACGAATTTCTTTTGAAAATAAGCAAATAACATAAATGTATTTTTAATATCAAGCATAGGACCAAATACGAGAAATGCGAGAAGTGATTTTGTCGAAAAAACAGGTCCGAAAGATGCTGCAATAAACGCATCAGCTGCTGAGCAAATTGATAAAACATAACCGAATCCCATCATAATCACCGGAGAAATCATTTCACTATGTGCTACCGTATCAAGTACATTTCGATCAAAAAATGTTTGAAATAAACTAGCTAAACACGCACCGATTAATAAATATTTTCCTGTATCAAAAAATTCATCAACCGTATGGTTCGCAACATCTTTCCAACTCTTACTTTGTGCTTCTTGAACAGGAATCTCTGTATCTTTTAAAACATTTTGTCCCCGGTAGCAATAATACATAATCAATCCGATTAGTAGAGCGACAAGAATTGTTATACCAAATCGGGCATACACAATGGTAGAATTCGTCTGAAATGCATAAAAAGTTGATAAAAAAACAATTGGGTTCATAATAGGCGCACTTACTAAAATAACAATCCCAACATGAAGAGGTAATCCTTTTTGAATAAGCCTTCTCACAATAGGTATAATGACACATTCACACATCGGAAAAATAATGCCTACAAATGCAGCCGGTATCACCGCTATAATAGGAGATTTCGGCAATACTTTTCGAATCATATCTTCCGTCACAAAGACTTGGATAATAGATGAAACGATAACTCCTAATAAAATAAAAGGTATGGCTTCAAAGAAAATACTTAAAAAAATTGTATTTACGTTCAACCACTCTTTCGGAATGCTTTTGTGCAAATGTGCTAAGCTTGTAAAATCTACAAAAAATAATAAAAAGAGAAAAATAGCAATGAGAACTATACCAATTAGCTCTTTTGAAATTCTATTAAAAACCAACGTCCTCGCCTCCACTTTATTCATATTTAAGCATATGCTTGTCCAAACTCTCTATGACACTACCAAAACAATTTTATACTCTATTCCTATTCATAAATCGTAATCATTATGATTTACTCTTGCATTTCTCTCTCTTGTCATTTATCATAAAGCGTAACGATTACGATTTACAAAAGGGAGATTACATGATGAAAAAAGTACCTATTACTGTATTAAGCGGATTTTTAGGAGCCGGAAAAACCACTTTACTACATCATATATTAACGAATAGAGAAAATTTAAAAATAGCGGTTATTGTGAATGATATGAGTGAAATAAACATTGACGCTTCTCTCATAAAAAAAGGTGGTTTTTCACGTACAGAAGAAAAATTAGTAGAAATTCAAAATGGTTGTATTTGCTGTACACTTCGGGAAGATTTAATAATTGAAGTAAATCGTCTCGTTGAAAACGGTGATATTGACTATATTGTCATTGAGTCCTCTGGTATTAGCGAACCTATACCAGTTGCACAAACATTTACGTATACTGACGAAACACTTGACATTGATTTAACAAAGAACTGCCGGCTCGATACGATGATTACAGTCGTTGATGCAAATAGATTTTGGGATGATTTTGCCGATGGTGAAAGTTTATTAGATCGTAAACAAGCTGTCGATAAAAACGATACACGGGAAGTAATTGATTTACTAATAGACCAAATTGAATTTGCAAATGTTATTATTCTCAATAAAATAGATTTACTAGAAACAGAAGATATTGAAGAACTTCACCGCTTATTACAAAAGTTGAACCCTGGCGCAAAAATTATTGATTCTTCATTTAGCCAAGTGCCATTAAACGAGATTTTAAATACGAATTTATTTGACTATGAAACAGTTAGTCAGTCAGCTGGTTGGATTCAGGAATTAAATAGTGAACACCATACACCAGAAACAGAAGAGTACGGCATCGGTTCCTTTGTATACCGTCGTAAACGCCCATTCCATCCGGTACGCCTTATGAATTGGTTACAAAATTGGCCATTAGATGTCGTTAGGGCAAAAGGATTTTTCTGGCTAGCATCACGGAATCACATGATGGGACTTATTTCTCAAGCCGGCTCTTCTATTACAATACAAGGCGCTGGTGAATGGATTGCCTCTTTACCTGAAGCAGAACAAGAGCGAATGATGAGAGAAGAACCCGAAATATTACAAAATTGGGATTCAAAATACGGAGATCGTATGACTGAACTCGTGTTTATTGGCATTGAAATGGATCGACTTACTATTGAAAGCTCTTTAGATGCTTGCCTACTAACAGAAGAAGAAATGCAACAAGACTGGAATACATTTGTTGATCCTATTCCACCTTTTACTACTGCTTCCTAAATACAAAATAAAAAGACCTCATCAAAGATGAAGTCTTTTTATTTTGTATTTATTTTAGAACAATTTTATTTAATTTATTTGCTTTTATGAGGAACAGAATTGTACCTAAAACAATTAAAACCCCATATACGATTCCAACTACATCACCTATCTTTTCTAACCCAATTGGCAATAGTATAGTAGCAACTCCTACTAAATAAGAGAACATACCCGATAGTTTTGCTAATTTATTTTTATCTCCAACAAAGGTCTCTTCTTGATATCCTGCAAGAAGAAATAACCTCTTTTTCACATGTATTTGATAACCTAAAAAAATGATGAGTAATCCAACAAATAAACAAATTAAAAACCCCGCTAGCATTCAAATACCTCCTTTACAATATTTTACCATATATCAAAAAGAAGAGTTCCCTGTCTTTATGTTTTTTCTTTTTAATAAGAAATTTCAGTTTATTCGAACGCCACTCTGTGCTATATTGCATATTGTATACAATATAGTTTTTAGGAAGGGGGATTATACATCGTATGGATTCAAATCGATTAAAAGGAATTATTAGAAAGATGGTCTTCATCAGTTATCGTTGGATGGGGAATGATTATTGGAGGTATTGGCGTTACAATTCTACACTTTATTTCCACAAATGAATTCATTTTATTATCAACTATGAAATATGTAAAGCTAAGTACCCTTCCCCTCATTGGATTTGTAGTCATTTTCGGAACACTCATTGCATTTTATTTATACTTAGATAGCATAAGATACCTTACTCCGAAAGAAACAACACTATTTGGTTGTACCGAACCACTCGCAGCTATTATTTCTTCTGTTCTTATTTTGCACGTACCATTTCAATTATTAGGTGCTTTTTGTGTAATTGTAATGGTGCTCGTTTTAAGCCAAAAACCGGATGAAGGAAAAACGAAGCTAAAATTCGTTAATGGCAAAAAACAAAATATACAATGAAAGGATTGAATTCATTATGCCTGTTCCTCAAAATTATAGAAAACCAGGTAGAGTCTCAGCGAAATCACTCGTTTTAAATCAACTACAAGATTGGATTATTGAAGGTGTTTTACAACCTGACGAAAAAATTAATGACGGGGAATTGGCTGAAGCTTTAGGAGTAAGTAGAACACCAGTAAGAGAAGCGCTTCAAATATTAGAACTTTCCGGACTAGTCGAAATGGTTCCCGGACAAAAAACAAAAATTGCTCCGATTAAATTAGAAGATGTATCCATGATTTATGAGACAATTGCAGGCCTTCATGCGATTATTGGAAAGCAAGCCATTTACCAAATAACAGAAGCTGATATTATACGACTTTCCGAAATAAACACTGCATTCCAACATGCAATACATGAAAAAAGTTCAAAAGAAGCTTTACAACTAGACATACAATTTCATAATACAATTGTATCTATTGCTAAAAACTCATACATTGAACCTTTCCTAGAAAATATGCAGCTTCACATATTACGACTTGAATATTTATTTTTCCAAAACTTTATTCCTGCATGTCAATCCATTGAGGAACACCATCTCATTATTCAAGCGATGAAAAAACAAGATGAACTACAAATTGAAAAAATAATGTCTCAAAACTGGCTTCGTCCGATGAAAGAAATACAAAAAATCATCTCTGCAAAATCATAAAAGAGCTGGTTACGTTTTTTCACGTAACCAGCTCTTTCTTTATCATTCTATATGACTATGCCCTAATATCCGCATATTCCTCGATATCTTCGTACTCTTTTTCTAGTTCTTCTAAGGAAAGTTCGTATAATTGTCGATCACGAATTTTAAATACTCCTGCCCCAATTAACTCATCAATTAAACGCTTCTTACGATTTTCAACAGCAAAACGGAGTTGACTACTCATCTTTTAAAAAACTCCTTCCTACGAACATTGAAAATGATAATCTTTATCAATTACCACTTTTGATTATAAAAGATGATGCTTTATAAGTAAAGTAATTTCATGAAATATTTACCTTACTAAGTGTTTGTGGCCACATTATATATATGTATGTTACGCAAAGATTGTTATGACACTTTTTATCATCTTTTTTCTTTCATACTTTGCAAGTTGTCTCGGTATGGTTAAATTCACCCTCTACTTCCACTTGAATCGTCACATGTTCTATATGGAACTTCTTCTTCAGTACATCCGTCGCTTCTTTTAGTACTCTTTGCGTCTCAGTATCTTTTTCGATACTAAGGTGGCAAGTTAATACTTGAAAGTCTGATGTGACAGACCATATATGTAAATCGTGAACTTCTTTTACAATTGTAATATTTAATAATGTATTCTTTACTTCTTCTACGTTAATATGCTCGGGTGCACCTTCCATCAATATATGGACCGTATCGCGTGTCACACGCCATCCACTTACAATAACTAATATAGACACAAGAATACTCGCAATTGGATCCGCAGCATTCCACCCCAAAAATTTAATTAGTAACGCAGCGATAATCGCCCCTACTGAACCTAATAAGTCACCTAATACGTGTAAAAAAGCACTCCTTACATTCAAATTCCCTTTCACATCTCCGTCCCGCATTAAAATCCATGCTGATGTGATATTAATGAGTAAGCCAAGTACAGCAATAATGAGCATGCCATTACTAGCAATCTCAACTGGCTCTTGAAAACGACGAATTGCTTCAATAAAAATGTATACTGAAATAATAATAAGGACAACGCCGTTACATAATGCAGCTAACATTTCAATTCGTTTATACCCATAGGTTTTTGCAACCGTTGCCTGTTTTTCTCCAAGATTAAAGGCAAGTAGGCTTAAAGCAAGAGAAACTGCATCACTTAACATATGCCCTGCATCTGATAATAGTGCTAAACTATTCGTTACAAATCCACCAATAACTTCTGCAATCATAAAACTCGTCGTTAATAGGAAAGCAACTAATAACGCCTTTTTATTTTTAGAATGACCATGATTATGTGAATGTCCCATACGAATACTCCTTCAAATTCAATTCCTATATTCTAGTATGTGATAGCCCTTACTAATTTATCCTGTTTTACTCTCCTCTTCACATATACAATCTTCTATACTTTTTAAACATGTCCTTTTTCTCAACAAAAAACTAGACTACTTCTTTTTCACTTTCATATTGTTTACTAATAAAAGAAAATTCAAGGGGGTTATAGTATTGAGACGATTATTTCTCTGTATGGAACGTGAACTTGTGATCCTCAAAGAACAAAATGGTGAATATCAAACGCAATATCATTTACAAAATATGCAGCCTACTTGTATCGCGGTAGATCCATTTCAAACGAATCGCATATATTGCGGAACATTTGGTCGTGGTTTATGGCTAAGTGACGATGGCGGAGATTCTTGGAGACCGATTGGTGATTCTTACCGTTACTTTGACTTTCCTAAAGAAGATGGTATTTTACATTCTTCGATTACTGCTATTGCTGTAAGCTCTAATAAACAAGTTAACGGCTATGGCGTCGTTTATGTAGGTACAGAACCAAGTACTTTATTCTGTTCAGAAAATGGTGGTGAAACGTGGACTGAACTTAAAAATATGAAGTCTTTACTATCTTCCTATACGTGGGCTTTTCCACCAAGACCATTTACCCATCACGTACGCTGGATTACAGTTGACCCGAATCATGAAAATACAATCCACGTATCAATTGAAGCGGGTGCTGTTATTCAAAGTAACGATAATGGACAAACGTGGACCGATAAAAAATTCGGTGCTCCTATCGATGCCCACCAATTACTTATGCATCCTGATGCTCCTAATCGTCTTTATGCATCATGTGGTGACGGATTTATGAGTAGTCCTGATCGTGCCTATCTCGAGAGTTATAACAGCGGTAATAGTTGGACTTCCTGCAGCGAAGGATTAGAACATCATTATTTATACAGTATGGCTATCGATCCAGCCGATTGTGACACTATCCTTGTTTCTGCAGCCCCGAGTGCTGATCTCGCTCACCACCGCATTCCTTATGAATCTTATATTTATCGAAAAACGAAAGACACGCCTTTTCAGCAAGTACAGCAAGGACTACCATCTGCAATTGGTACAGTCATTTCGATGTTTGCTACAAATCCAACAGAACCGCATACGTTTTACACATTAAATAATAATGGCGTATTTCAATCCGTTGATAGCGGAGAAACGTGGGAACAACTAAACATTCCGTGGAAAGATGAATATAAAACACAGCATCCTCATGCATTACTCGTTACTAGTTCTTAACAAAAAGAGACTGCCTATGTATCATTCCAGGCAGTCTCTCTTTGTTATTTCTTTAAATCAATCACAATATCATCTAACACAATATCTTTCTTTTTCGCCTCTTTTTTCGGCACTTCAATTTTCTTCTCTTTTCCATTAACATACTCCACTCCACCATGATTTTCAGGTGTGTGCACTCGCAAGCTCACATGAGGTGTAACGATAAGCTTTGTTGCATTTTCGTTCAATTTTTGGAATGTAGCACTCCAACTACTTTTATGTGGCTCTGCTACCGTACCGGTTCCACCATTTCCTTCACCTGCATACTGATTTCCTAAATCATCTTTTATTTCTAACTCCACATCTGCACTATCCCATATGCTTCTTAATGCCTTAGATTCTTCCTGATTGTAAAAAACGATAAATGACATAGGGGTTACTTCCATTTTGTCTATATTTACTTTTATACCTTCTTTTTCGGAAATCCCATTAACCTTTACTTCCTTACTATCGATTGCCTTTAAACTAAGTGCGAAATTCCAGTTCCCTTTTACTGAATTACCTTCATAATCCATCTCAATTGCTTCTATATCCCACCAAACATTTGCAACATCTAGCCTTTCACTACTATGACCACTCATTGTAGTCATACCTACGTACTTTTTCTCTCCAACTTTTGTTACTTGAGAACTACCTCCCCCGCCATTAAAACCCATAACCTGTGGGCTTCCAAATATGTGCGGTTTCTCTCCTAAATCTTTATCACTTTCGATAGAATACGTTATCGTTACAGTTCTGCCGTCAAAAACAGCATCATTAATTGTAACCTTAACCCCCTTACTTTCTCTCGTCATATTCAACTCAGTTGAAAACTCTTTATAATTTTCATATAGACCTGTTCTACCATTATCTAAAAATCGGAATATATCCCCTACTATTGGCAGTCCTCCAGCGTATGTAGGAAATCCGATACCAAGCGTTGCAACTGATAATCCTACTAAGATAGATGCAGCTGCGACACCTTTTTTCCAAGTTTTCATCTTTCTCTTCGTACGTATAGATTGTTGTAAGTTACGTTTCACCTTTTCTTTTTCAATTTCAGAAGCCGCAATTTCCTCAAGTTCTTTTTCATCTATATCAATATCATTTAATAACTCATACATGTCTTTCATATTGCACTACCTCCAAAACTAATATTCGTAGCATTTTGTTGTAGTTTCTTTTTCCCGCGATAAACCCGATTATCTATCGCCGCTCGAGTTAACCCTAATTTTCCTCCTATTTCCTCTGTCTTTAAACCGAGGAGATACTTCATAATGAACACTTTTTGATCTATAGGCTCTAATTGATTAATGAATTTTATTAATTCTTCTCTATCTTCCATAACGATTAATTCGTCTTCTGCCGATTTTTCTGTGCTTACATTGAATTCATCTGAAATGATTTCTACTTTTTTATTCGCTTTTCGGTAATAATCTATTGCCTTAAACTTCGCAATCGCCGCAATCCATTTTTTAAAATCACTCGGCTCTCCATGAAATTTATTTGCGTTATTCCAAACGGATAGAAAAATATCATTTATACATTCCTCTATCATTCCATCATTTCGAATTGGCAGCAGTACTTTATGCGTAATCCCTTTTATTAATGGTAAATATGTATCGACAACAAATTCTAGCGCATCTTCTTTTGGCCGCTGTAATCTTTTTATAAAATTTTTCTCATTTGATTTCATGTAGCAATTCCCCTTATTTTTTTGTAAAAGCTTTTACACCCTATATAACGTTCTGGAAAATTTTCTCTCTCATCTTTTTTATTATTTTTTGTATGTAATGGAATACTTTCCCTTATCCATTGTCTCATATAACTTTGCATTTGAAGAAAATTTTCTCAAGTCTGCAATTTAATTAATGTAATATACTATTTATGTAGTCATTCTTTAACTTAGTGTACATTTTATTTCATTAATCTACTTTTTATAATTTAAAATTAGGAGATGAGATGTGTATGTGTGGAATTATAGGTTGGGTAGATTGGAAAGAGGACCTTTCAAATGAACATGTTATTTTAGAAAAGATGGCGAACAGTATTCAGCATCGCGGTCCAGATGCTGAAGGATTTTGGTTTTCCCCTCGTGCAGCATTTGCACACCGACGATTAATTGTAATTGACCCTAAAGGGGGCACACAGCCAAAAACATTTCGTGCTGGGGATTATATGTATGCTCTTACTTATAACGGTGAAATTTATAATTTCCGTGAGCTTAGAGAATTACTTCAAAAGCAAGGTCATACATTTGAAACACACTCAGACACAGAAGTATTACTACATGCTTATTTAGAATGGAAAGAAGATTGCGTACAACATTTAAATGGTATTTTCGCTTTCGCAATTTGGGATGATCAGAAACAACAATTATTTTTAGCACGCGATCATTTAGGGGTAAAACCACTCTTTTATACAGAAAGAAATAACAGTATTATTTTTGGCTCTGAAATAAAGGCACTATTAGCTCACCCATCTGTTCCTGCTGAAATTGATACGGGGGGAATAAATGAAATATTTGGATTAGGCTTATTTCGAACTCCAGGATGTGGCGTCTTTAAACATATTAAAGAAGTTCGTGCTGGACATTATATAACATTTACACGTGATAAACAGGTAATAAAAAAATATTGGAATTTAGAAAGTAAGTACCATACAGACTCTATTGAAGACACATCCTCGCATATTTTATCTATTTTACAAGATACAGTAAAAAGACAATTAATTGCCGATGTTCCCCTCGTTTGTATGTTATCAGGCGGCTTAGATTCTAGTGGTATTACCGCACTTGCAGGCAAAGAATTCGCCAAAGAAAACAAAACACTTCATACCTATTCGATTGACTTTGTAAACAGTGCCAAAGATTTTGAACTTACATTCGCTCGCACAGGACTCGATGCTCCTTGGGTAAAACGTGTTTCTAAACATGTAGGAACAGCGCATCATGATATTATTGTGAATGCAGAAGAATTAGCAAAACATTTATTTGTTCCTCTTCATGCGAAAGATTTACCGAGTGCTGGTGAGATGGAAACTTCACTATATTTACTATTTTGCGAGATGAAAAAAGATGCAACCGTTGCTTTATCTGGTGAATCTGCCGATGAAGTATTTGGCGGATATCCTTGGTTCCATCAAGAAGAACTATTATACGTAGATAAGTTTCCATGGCTAACGAATTGGAAAAACACCTCCTCTCTTTTATCAAATGAAGTAAGACAGCAATGTACCCCTGAGAACTATATTAATAAACGATTCTATGAGGCTACACTTGAAGTACCTACTCTTGAAGGTGAAAATAAAAAAGAAGCAAGGCAACGCCAAATGTTTTATTTATTTTTAACAAGATTTCTACCTTTCTTACTCGATCGAAAAGACCGTATGAGTATGGCTGTTGGCTTTGAAGTACGCGTACCATTTTGTGATTACAGACTTGTGGAATATTTGTGGAATGTTCCTTTTCATATAAAGAGTATTGATAATATTGAAAAGGGTATTTTACGTAGAGCGCTGAAATCTGCTTTACCTGACGATGTTCGAAATAGAAGAAAAAGCGCCTATCCAACTTCACAAGACCCACACTATTTACAAACAATCCGCAATTTAACAATTGATATGTGCAGCAATAAAAACAATCCAGTTTTCTCACTTATTAACCATTCCACATTACTCGCAATCGCTGATCAAAGAAACAAAGAAGTTAACGATTTTGAAGCAAGAAGTGCAATGGAGTACATGCTCCAAGTAAATGAATGGTTAAAAACGTATCATATTCATATTGCTTAACAAAAAAGAGTTCAAGGACAAAAAACCTTGAACTCCCTTTCATTTATTAATTGGCACATTGTCTATTTTCAGTATCGATGGACCATCCAATAATAGTGGCACAATCTCTACCTTTCCACTGAAGTACATTTGTTAATACCGGCTCAATCTGTAAACAATTTCCGTCGTGTAATATTTCTACTAAAGATTGATCATCGTCAAATCTTTTTTTATCACATTCTAAAATACCGTCCGTTGCCATTACGATATGATTCATTCCTTTTTCTAACCCTCGAACACCCGATGTGAAACAAGGTGTATTTGCTGCAAAAATATTTTTTCTTCCAATATATTCGTAATTCTTACGCTTATTTAATCTTCCTTTTCCATTCTTTATTTTTTCAGAATGGAATAAATATGCAAAACAATTACCGACTGATAGCCAATATAGAAATTCACCTTTTCGCAAACAAATTAAGCACGCAAGCTCCTCGTCATCTTTGTCACACTTCTCAATGAATAGTTCATCTGTAAATAAAGCTAATAAATACATATGTGTATGATGAAAAGCTAAATGAATCGGATATGAAAATAATTCTTGTAACTTCTCTTTTCTTTCTGAAATAGCTTCTATTATATAATGTATATTTTTCGTTTTATGATGCGTATCAAAAATCATAACAAATTCAAACTCTAATTGCGGGTCCCACCAAGCTAGCACTGCATCTCCTCTTTCATATGCATCACTCTCTTGATTCCCTCCATATACACCGACTGAAAGAGGACCACATTTTTCAACATGTATTTGATCTACATACATCTGTTCATTACTCATCCATTTAAATGTATTCACTGCTATCATCCTCTCTCTTACTAATTGTATACCCTTACACATAGAGTACCGTACATTCCAATAAAAATAAACTTTTTCAACATTTTTTATGCAAATGAAAGGAATTCAGATCTTATTAGACGAATATATCTTACTATACGATATAAAAAAAGTGGAGGAATGTGATTATGAAAGACATAAATCAACATTGGGAAACAATTTATTCTCACTTACGCTATGAGTACGAAGACAATCTTTCTCATCAAGCAATCCGAATTTTACAGATTATTTCTCGAGAAAAAGATGCGACAATAGGAAAACTCGCTTCTGAACTTTACCTATCCCATAATACAGCATCCGAACATGTGAAACGTCTTATTCAAAAGGGATTTATTATGAAAGAACGAAATAAGCAAGATGAAAGAGTCGTAAATCTTACATTAACGAAAGAAGGAATTCAGATCTTAGAAAAGCACACTTTACTAGATAAAGAAAAAATAAAAATATTAGAATCTCAGTTCTCAAAAGAAGAGAAACAATTAATTGAAAAAGCTTTTTCTTTATTAGCGAAGGAGGCAAAGTATGCATTTCCTCGTTAAAGTTATCATCTCTGCACTCATCATCGGTGGTATTACTGAGTTTGCTAAACACTATAGTACACTTGGCGGCTTTGTCGCTGCTCTTCCTCTTATTAGTTTACTTAGTTTATTTTGGATTTCTTTCGAAGGTGCAAATAAACAAGAGTTAAGCCAATTTACCATTGGCGTATTATATGGATTTCCTGCATCAGCATTACTATTATTTATCGTCTATATTGGTTTAAAAAACTCGTTTTCACTTAGTACGTCTGTACTATTCGGTATAGGTGTCTGGTGTATCGTCTTTGCTTGCCAAAAATTATTTCAAGCTTAGGAGGTAATTACAAATAATACGTTTGTAGAAGTACTCGGAAGAAAAATAGAAGTTTATATAAAAGGAAACAGATCTCAAGTCATAGTGATTCAAACAGGAATGGGGTGCTCATTGTATGACTGGCTTCCCATTGCAGAACAACTAGCTTCAAACTATACAATCATTTTATACCATCGCCCAGGCTATGGGAAAAGTGAACTCGGAGATGCCCCTCGTACAACAGAGCAAGTTACAAAGGAATTACATGCACTATTATATGAACTAGCTATTTATCAGCCAATTATATTAGTTGGGCATTCTTACGGGGGATTATGTGCACAACATTTTGCTATGTTATATCCAAATCAATTACAAGCTCTTATTTTAGTTGATTCTACTTCTATGAATTTACATCGATTAGATGCTCTAGATTTACCAATTTCTGATCAAACAGATTCTGACGAAATTTGGTTACAAAAATACAAAAGTTATTCTCATATGGATCCAGAAGCACTTTATACTGAGCTACAATCTACATTCATAAATAAACAAAAACAATATATCGAATTTTCCAGATCACCTTTATTATATAAAGCGTCTGCTTCTGAATTATCAGAGTGGAAAAATTGTGCACGCTTAATACAACGGTTTAACGTAACACTACAAATACCATTAATCATTATTGGAAGGGATCCAAATTACTCTATCACTCAAATGATAAAAGGCGGAATGCCAATTGAAGAAGCGATGAAACTAGAAAATATGTGGCAAGAACTTATTCAAGAACAGTTGGACCTCTCCATAAACAGCAAATATATTCTCGCCAAACATGCTGGACATGGAGTTGAAAGTGAGCGCTCGGATATTATTATTGAGACAATTTATTCTTTACAAGAAATTTAGTTTGCACCATCTAAAAAGGAAGCAGCTCCCCGCTGCTTCCCCTCTCATCTATTCATAATCTTCTTCGTCATCATCATCATACGAGTTCTCATTACTTACATATATAGGCCCATTCGCAACATCAACACGAAGTACCCATGCCCATGGTACAGCTAAGCGCTTATGTAATGCACGCCAGAAACTCATTGATTTTCTTTCATACTCCTGAAACTCCTGAAGTATGTCTTTATAGGAGGAACCGTCTAACTGAACATTTGCTTCTAATAAACGAGAATAGGCATAGTGCTGTAATTCTAGTTCAGCAGCAATTTCCATTTCTTCTTCTGTTGCCATGCCAATAATTGTACCATCTGGCGGAAAAATTTCATATACGTTGTGAACTTCAATAAGCCCTTCTTTCTCTTTCTCAAACATGTAAACAGCCTCCTTTTTCACAATTTTTTTATGTTACAAAGTCATACTTCTACAATAACTTCATCCTTTCCTCCTTTTTTGATAAACTTTTACAAATTATTAATCTGATAACCTGTATGCTTCACTTTTTCAGTAAAAACTAAACTATCATCATGAAAAGTTAACTTATATATGTCTGGCATCTCAAGCATTTTCCAAAAATGAAAATCATATGTAGAATCAAAATAATTCATGATTAATACCATAATATTCCCATGAGTTCCGATTACAATCTTTTTCCCCTTATACTCATTTAATACATTTTGCATACATATGACACCACGCTTTTGCGCTATATCATTTGATTCCCCTCCTTCATAAGCAAATGACCAATCCTCCCATACCTTCCTAATCGCATTATTAAAATCATCTAAAGGCTCTTTGCTTAATAACCTTTCCCTTAAATCTTCTTCCACTTGTACAATTAGTCCAAACTGCTCTGCCACTCCTTGAACTGTTTGGACTGCCCTTTTATATGGACTAGAAATAACAGCGTCAATTTGTTCCCCTTTTAAAAAGTTTGTTACGCTTTGTACATCATGCCATCCTTTTTTAGATAGTGGTCTTTCTCTTTCTTCTTTTGTATATGTAGAGTGAGCATGCCGAACGAAATATATTGTGGTCACGAAATCATATCCTTTCCCCTTAAAATCGTATAAGCTTACTTATATTTAAAACCTTAATACGAAATGTTGGTGCTACCACAAACGCTTTACCCGTTATTCCTATTACAGTGACTGGTGCTCCTGCCATTAACGCATCTATTCAATTAGTTCGATTATATATCGATTAATTCCTATGAACACTTTTTGTTTACATAATAAAATTATTTCATTATAATTCTCCTCTAAACTTTGCACTTGTCGCTACATCTCGAATAAAGTAATCTAAATTATTTACAAGTTTTCTATCGGTAATCTGATCTAAATCATTAGACATGAAAACAATCTCAACTTTGTTCCCTTTTTTATCAGTACTATAAAAACTATTTGTTAATACGAATGCTGTGGAACCACCTTTTTGACCAGCGTATTCATACACACTATCTCCGACCATTCCCTTAAAAATCTTCTCGATTTCATCTTGCATTGGCTTTGAAAAATAGTTTCTACTATTTATCTTTTCTATAAAACTCATATAATCTTTAGCATTTGCACTAACTAATCGATCTGACCAAATGCGTTGGAAGTCTAAAGCTCCTTATATTAATTACACTGAAAAAACTTACAAATTTAACATTAAATTGTTAAATGTATACAAAACAGAATAACTCTTCCTAAAAAGAAGGGAGAGTTATTCTATTTCACATGAAGTTATTTGCCCATTTAACGTAACAACTATATTTGAATCGTTAGCCTGTTTATCACTTTTAGAACGATTTGAGGCAGGTGGTCCAATTACAACCGACTCTTTAATTGGAGAAAGATCTTTTGCCAGCTTCTCTGCATTTACACCGTAAGCAGCTTGAAATACTCCAGGGGGCGTCATTCTAAGTACATCTGATCCTTCCGCCGTTTCAAACTGATCGTTATTAAAAAATAAATGAAGTTGAACTTCATCAGTTACTGGCGTAATCCAATGCCACCACCCCATTGGAATAAAAACCGTTTGTCCAGCTTTCATATGATAATTTTGCAATTGATTCGTTTCAGGATTTAAAATAGAGGTAACTGCTTCTCCGGATACGACAACATCTAACTCCCAAGCATTCGGATGCCAATGCGGTTCTCTCATATGCCCCTTCGTCATAAACAAGTCAACAAATGCTCCGCCAATCATTGCCGGTAACTGCGTTGAAGTTACTTCATACGCAACGTTTTTATCGTCCCTTTTAAAAAAAACATTTTTTCTTGAATCAAAGAAAAGGTTTGGAGTTCCTGAACTCTTCTTTAAGTTTTTATTATCTGGAACATATCCTGAATTACTCATTTTATCCCTCTTTCCCACTCCGAACGTTTCTTATTTCACACTGTATCGTATGGAAAAAATATAATGAATGTGCCTATTCACTACATAACAAAAAAACATGCTTTCATTATGAGAGCATGTTTTGTGATATACTTCACATTGTTTAATTAAAAAATAAACCTTTTACTTACCATGATGTAACATTAAATCACTAAGTTCTTCTTCAATATGATTTAATTTCGCAACGCCTTCTCTCCATTTATGAATATAACGTGAAACTCCGACGAAAAATAAAACAAAAATAGTAGAAAGAATAATACCATATACGATCGTTACAGTACTCATAGTTACACTTCCTTGTAATTAGTTATATTTTTATTATAAACCCTTTTTTTATAAAATGCTTTGATTTCAACTTTTTGTAACAAAATTGATTTTTCTAACAATAGAAAAACGCATTTTCATACTAGAAGAAATCTCTTTCAGATTCCTTCTAGCGTTATAATTCATCCAGCCATTTGCGGGGATAAAGCTCTCATTGAGGATAGTTTCACTTTATTTCACACCAACTGAAACTGTTTCTGGCAATGTGCTTCCACTGTCAATTACAATATGTGTACCTGTTATGTAACTTGATTCATTAGATGCTAAAAAGCCTGCTAACTGTCCGACTTCTTCTACTCTTCCTAATCGCCCTAGCGGAACACCTGAGGCAATTCCAGCAATAACATTACTTGGTTCATTTGGATCAGATTCATTCGCAATTTGCTCTGCCATCGGCGTTATAATATACCCTGGACAAATTGCATTTACAGTAATACGATGCTTCGCAACTTCACGTGCTAATGCTTTCGTAAATCCCCAAATCGCGGCTTTTGTCGTTGCATATGCTGTTTCTCCTTCATCTGCCACTAATGTTCCTGTTACAGAAGACATGTTAACGATTTTCCCATACTTCTCATATGTGTCTTTTGCTACTTCTTTTACAGCGTCAAAATCTGCTACATCGACTACGTAGCTCGTAGCATCTAGCCCGTTACTAACAATTTTTTTTGCATTTTCATGAACTTTCTCTGAAATATCAACAAGTATCACTTTCGCTCCTAATTCTGCAAACACATGAGCAATTCCAGCACCATTCCCCATCGCAGCTCCTGTAACAAAAGCAACCTTACCATCTAACTTCCCCATTTCATAACCCCCTTATGATTTGCAAGAAATTTCTTTTATAGCTTTATCATACCAAATATTACCTTTCAAATTTAAAACATAGCAATTTGTTAAAAAATGTTCAAAAAAATGGTTACTGTTATTGAAATTTCACTTCTGGATATTTTGAGTTCGGCCCACTAATTAACTCCCTTCGATTCCTTTTAAATTTTTATCATTCTTTGATTTTAAACCAGTTACTCTTTCATTAGGAAAAGCTGTAGCGATTGTATTATATGTATGACCCGTTACTTGCAAGGTTTTCAGCTTGTGATGAATGAAGCATTTTACTAGTCCCAAAACCATGACTTATTATAACGACAGGATAAGGACTTTTCGATAACATTACATCTGTGTTTTCATAGGAATTACTTTTGATATATTTCCAATAATCAAATACAAATTTAGGAATTTTAATGTGTATAGGATGCAAAATTCACATATAACAACAAATGAAGAAAAGTATAAAACAGCACACCTAAATTATGCACATATCCATTTTTTGTCACAGAATATACAAAATTTAACCATATGTACTATTACCATATGAGTTATATTATTTAATAGTGTAAAGGGGATGATATAATATGACGACTTGGTTTATTGTTATGTTAGTTATTTTTGGGTCTTTTAAAATCGTAGTTTCAAGTCTTCCAAACTCTACTATTGAATCAATCATTAGTCGATTTGAAACACACCCACAACTTATTGAAGAGAATGTTACTGTAACCATCAATGGAAAGCACTTAGAAGGGGATACGAAAAGTAAAATCATTAATGATTTTAACGAAGGTTTATTTTTAGATCGCTATTATGCACCGCCACAAAACAGTGGTATTCCCTTAATTATTGATGCAAAACATGGCAAAAAAGATTTTAAATTCTTTATTTATAGCCATGAAGAGCACGTTGATGTTGTGAAACAATATAAGAAAAAAGTAGTTGCTTATAGTTTACGTTCTAAAAACCTTCAAAATAGCAATATGTTCGTGTCAGCGGATTTAGCTTAAACCTTTTAATGGAATTCTAAAATTATTTCTTATTTTCTTGAAACACTTACTACTTTTTCAAAAGAACATTTAAAAAGACTGTCGTTCTTATTCGACAGTCTCTTAAACTATATTTTTATTTATTTTTCTTCGCCTCTATTTTCGCTTGTGTTTCTTCAAGTTTATCTAATTTTTCCGAAACCTTCTTCTCTTTTTCTTTTACTTCATCTATACTATCGACAGCTTTAATTAGTTTATCGATTCCTTCTTCATCTACCTTTTTTTGTTTCGCTACTCTTTCATTTACTTTCTCTTCAACGTCTTTTGCTTTTTGAAGCATATTTTCTGCATTTGATTTCACGGCTTTTTCAAGTGCATCGTCCTTTTTCTTTTGCAACACTTCTTTTGCATCTTCTTTCGTTTCTAAATATTTCCCATCTTTTAATGCTGTTGCACCGTCATCCATTAACTGCGCTACTTCTTTATATGACTTCGCTTCATTTCCAGATTTCTCTTTTTCTGCTTTTGCAAACCACATAATTGCATCACTATATTTCTCATCCTTTAATGATTGCATACCTGTTTCAATGTAAGTATCGTAGTTACTGCTACATCCAGTCATTACGACTAACAGAAAAAGCATAATAAAACTTATTTTTTTCATGATGTTTTCTCCTTTTTCCTTGCCACAATATTCACTTTAACTGTAACATACATGAAAAATAGTTTCAAAAACTAAATGACCTTTTTAGTCATTTTTACTAGATAATTTGTATACTACATTTAAAAATAGCTCACTTACTTTTTGTTTTCACATGTACAGCATACACATAAATAGCATTTCTCTCTTGTTCACACTGATACATTTACTTGTTTTTTCATTCCATGCTGCTTTATCCCTACTAATACAACTAACAGTAAACCTACTCCTAACGTTACCATTACAATACTAGTCGACATCATATCTAATAAAAATCCATATACAATCATCCCCAGCGGCGCGATTGCGGTAGCAATCGTTTCGAGAAGACCAAAAACACGTCCTAAATATGCTGGATCTGTTGTTTTTTGAATATGTACTTGCATTGGTATGTTTACTATCATAATCGATACTCCGCTAAGGATCATAAAAGCAATATAATACGTAAAACTAGCTACCTTCGGAATAGTTACAAGTAATGGGAAAACTGTGCATAAACTTAAACTCGCAAATAAAAATAAACCAACATAAATAGACCTAAATGGATGATTCACTTCCTTACGAACAGATAAAACACCTGCCCCAATTAACATCCCAACAGCTAACATTCCTTCGACAGTACCCAATTGCCTAGAGGATAAATGTAAGTTCTGAACAATAATATATGGAAGTGACACAAAAAGTGCACTCGCAAAAAAGTTAACCCAAAGCGCAATTTTCATTAGTCCATATATGTCATGTTGCTGTTTCACATATAAGAAACCTTCTTTTATACTCGTTAAAAAATGGACCTTATCTTGCTCTACTTCTTTTTTATATAAATCAAATACGATAAATAATTGCACAATAACAGCTAAGAAAAATGTAATACCATTCAATAGGAAAAAGGATGTTATTGAAAAGAAGCCAAATACCATCCCGCCTATAATTGGAGCTAAAATACTCGATAAAGAAGCTGCAGTTTGATTTAAAGCACTCGCCTTTTGAATTCTCTCCTCATCCACCAAACTAGAAATGGAAGAAGTAAATGCAACCGAATAAAAGCTTGCGCATACAGATAATAACGCTGCCGAAATGTAAATAAATAGAAGTGACGGACCGAATGTAGTAGCAAGTATAAACATTGTAAGCATCGTCAAGCTACTCAGTAAATCAGTACCTATAATAAGCCATCTCCGGTTTACACGATCCGCTACCGCCCCTGCAATTGGTCCACACAGCATTCGTGGAATAGAACCACAAATAAGCGTAGTAGCAAACCCAACTCCTGAACCAGTCGTTTTTAAAACGTATAACCCCATTGCAAATGTGTAAATGCCTGCCCCTAATAAAGATGTTATTTTCCCAATCATCATTAAAATAATATTTCTCGTTGCAATTTTCATTCTTGGATTATTTTTACTTATACTCGCATCTCCCATTATGACACGCTCCCCTTAAAAGTTAAATTGTGTTAAACTTATTATATAATCATTTTTCAAATTTTTACAACAAAAAGTTTAATTGTATTTAACTTTTTTATAATAAAGGAGCAATAATATGGCTACTCTTGGTGAAAAAATTAAAGCATTGCGAAAGGAAAAACGCCTTACCCAAACGGAATTAGTAGGCTCTGAGTTAACAAAAAGTATGCTCAGTCAAATTGAAAATGGAAAAGCTACACCTTCTATGAAAACCTTACAATATATTGCGGGTAAACTTGGATGTGAAATAAGTTTTTTATTAGCAGAAGACGATGTGGAAATAACTGAACTTATTCAAAAAATGGAGCAATTGATAAAAGCGAATCAATGCGATAAAGTGTACGAGACTTTACTACCTATCGTTCAAAAAGAGCTCCCAGCTACTGTATATACGGCCCGTTTATATAAGCAATTTATAACCGGAGCTGTTATTATGAAAGATTACAATATAGAATTTTACATTGAAAAAGCTACCTCAATTTTTGAAAAATATACTTTATACCGAGAAAGTACAGAAACAAAACTAATGTGTTGTTATACATTATTTACACGTAAAAAGTATGAGAAATGTTTACAACTTATTACGTCTATTCGAGATGAATATGAAAAAAAACATTTAGAAATGGACCTTATCATACACATACAGCTTTTCTTAAAAGAGGCCATTGTTTTACTTGCATGCGGTAATTACGAAGAATGTGAGAAGATTATTTTACAAGCACTCGAGTTTTCTAAAAAACATCAAGTGTATTATAAAACAGATGAGTTTTACCGAATTCTTTCTTATCAAAAAGTCATCATAGCTGATAAAGAAAAATATTTACACTATATAAATAAATCAGAGCAATTCGCTATTTTTACAGAAGATATTTTATCCGTTGCAATCGTAGATATATTAAAAGCGTACTACTATAACACAATTACAAATGAGTATACGATTGCCTTACAACATCTAGAACAATTTCAGGACAAATTGCAAAACGAACCAATCTTTCAAGAGGATGGGCTTTATTACACTGAAAAAGGAAAAGCTTTATACGGTCTTAAAAAATATGAAGAAGCCCTAGAAGCTTTACAACTTGCAAAAATACCAGATTATATGACACATCCGCTTGATCAGGCATGGATTATAACAGCAGGTGCGTATCGCGCTCTTTGTTATGTAGAACTTCAAAATAAAAAAAGGGCACTAGAAGAAGCAACGAAAGCTGTTCAATCGATACAAGAATATCCTGATTCCATTTTTTCTTCTTTTATTAAAGAAACATTACAAATAATACAAAAACTTTAAAAGCGCCTCAAATTGGTATATTATTCCTCTTTTTTAGCAAAAATAATAATGATGGGAGGAATGTAAAGATGAATGTACAACGCGCCAAAGAGCTTTCCGAGTCATCAGAACAAGCGCACGTAAGTTTTCAAGGTATGCCTGTTATGATTCAACACGTTGATGAAAGCAATGAAACCGCCCGCATATATGACGTAACCAATCCAGAACGCGAATTAACAGTTCCAGTTAATAGCTTAGAGGAAATATAAGAAATGCCACTTCAATTTTATGAAGTGGCATTTCTTATATTTTTGTTTTGATTCATATGATATGAAAAGATTTGCTTTCCGGAAAATTTTGACCATCACTTAAAGGCGGAAAGTAGTAAAACGCAAAATATAACAGCACTTACCGCTAATATCGTTAATACACCTGGTGGATATAACGCCACAAATGTCACGCTTAAAATTACACCAGCTGCTACTATTACTGTTCCCATATTACGTATCGCTGTAATCATCGCTTCGCATACTGGTAACTCCTTGTATTCATTAAAATGCGACATTCGGTACGTGATATTTAAAAGACAACACATATCCTCTATAACATTCAATTTCAGTTGACGTCTATGATAAGCGAAAAAATACAATATCTATAGTAAAATGTGTATTATGAATTCTAAGTTTAAAATCGTTACTAATTCAAATATATTTTCATTAACTAAATGAAAGGAAAGGAATATGAAATGAAGAAAAAACTAGCTCTTATCATTATTCATGAAATATATGGTGTAAATGATCATATGAAACATGTTGTAACACACTTCACTTCACCCAAAATAGATGTTTTCTGCCCTAACCTTTTACAATTCCCCTCTTCTTTTCATTATGATGAAGAAGAAAAAGCATATACTTACTTTATACAACACGTTGGATTCCACTATGGAAAAGAGAGAATTGAAGAAGTAATTACTACACTTTCCAATAGCTATACGCATATAGGCATTATCGGCTTTAGTGTTGGAGCTACCATTGCATGGCTATGTAGCGACAATCCAAACGTGAATTTTATTATTGGCTGCTATGGTTCTCGTATACGAGATTATTTACAGCTCAAGCCTACATGTCCTACCTTTCTCATTTTTCCAGAAAAAGAACCAAACTTCTCAGTCTCTTCTCTTATTACAACATTCAAACAACTAGAGCACCCACTACTACAAATTAAGCAATTTCCCGGGGAACATGGATTTTTAAATCCATATACTTTAAAATATAACGCTCAGTCTACTAAACAAGTGTATACTATACTAGATTCGTTTCTTTTGAAAAACATGTTTTAGAGGGGACTACATATGTCATTTACATTACTTTTACTTGGATGTGTTCTGTTTCTCGTTATATTAGCGTTAACATTTATTTATATGACACTAAAAAAAGGTGTATATTTAAAACGACCTTATTTACATTCTTTCATCATTATGTCGCTATTTTTCGGCCACTGGATATTATATTTAACAAATTTTTATTCCTTACTTCCTGAGTACATTAGCAATTTTATTTTCCTACCAATTTGGTATTTTCTTTGTATTTTAGGATTCATAGTTTTCATACGAGAATGGAAAAACAATCGTATCGTTTCTATATCTATCGGCGTTCTTTCTTTTATTAGCCTCCTTTTCGGGTTACTACTATTAGGAATTTCAAACATGTAAATAAAGAAGGAGTCATCCTTAAGATAGTTCCTTCTTCATTTGTATATTTCTTTATTTATCGTTGTTTTAAAGTAAACAATGATAGAAGGAAGAAAAGTCCAACATCAACTTTTCTTCCTTCTATTTTTACCTTTAGATCTCATTGTCACTGATTCGCAAGGTGTGTAATAAATTTGTGGAGTTGCTTTATCAACAAACATCATAAACGTAATGAAGCCTATAATAAAAAAAACAAATAACGTTAGCAATATAGCTCCTATCGTTAAAAGAATCATAGCACCACCCCTATATTATTCATATTATTACACTTTTCGCTATACTATGAGCGAAGTCCTCTTTAGAAAAAGAAACGTAACAAAATAATTACAATCACTCCTGTTAATACCGTCCCTAATAAACTACGAGTATAAATCGCAACAAGGAATGTTGGAATTGCCGCAATAGTATAATCCCACTGCATCGTCTCATGCATAAATAACACTTGCGCAAGAAGAGCAGCTAATATTGCAATCGGTATATAATTTAACCACTTTAATCCCCAATCGGGAATTTGTAGTTTACTAAATACAACAAGAGGTAATACACGCGGTATGAAAGTGACAACACCTGCCCCAATTAAAAGTAATAACACATCTAATCTTATTTCCATGTTTCAATCACCGCCCCAATCGTTGCTGCTACAAGTGTCGCTATTATAACCGCTATGCTCGCCGGCATGAGAAAATGTACACCATAAGCAATAATAACTGCTGCAATTGCAACACTCAGATGAATCGCCAATTTCGGTTTACTACTTATTAATTGCAAAACAAATAAACCGATAAACATTGCAGGTAATGCATAATCCATCCCGTACACATGCGGGTCTGGTATCCATTCTCCAAAAAGACCTCCCATAATCGTAGCTATAATCCAGTTTACGTATGCCGTTACATGTAATCCGAGCATCCACCTTTCACTTAAATATCCTGTTTTAGCAGCATGCTGTACAGCAACACCAAAAGTTTCATCTGTAATTTGCGAACCGATTATCATATTTTTCAAAAAGGGGATTTTCATTAAATAAGGAGCAAGCGCAGCACTCATTAATAAGTGACGTAAATTCACAACAAATACGGTAAAAATAATTGCCGACACAGGCGCTCCAGCTGCGTACATACCTGCTAAAATAAATTGCGCGGAACCAGCGTAAATTAAAGTAGACATAAATGCGATCTCTATAAGTGAAAAACCAGCTGTTTTTGCGATTACTCCAGTTGCAATACCTATACTTAAATAACCTAGTACAGTTGGTAAACAATCTTTCACGCCTTGACGAAATGTTTCGTTACTATGAAGCGTTACTTGTGCTTCTGCCCTATTCATCATCCCTCTCCTCTCCTTTCATTGCTTTCATACTCCGCTTCCCTGTTACAACATGAACTAAATCAATATTGCCA
Organism: Bacillus clarus; assembly: GCF_000746925.1. GTDB lineage: Bacteria > Bacillota > Bacilli > Bacillales > Bacillaceae_G > Bacillus_A > Bacillus_A clarus. Next base: position 3,909,129 of record NZ_JMQC01000008.1, on the reverse strand, counting down.
CACCATAATGTATCTAGTTTATCAGGGCCAAATTCCTTTGTAATTTCTTCGACCATACTATCGTGACGAATATATTCTGTCGCGACAAGGACTAAAGCCGGATCGTATGTTGTAACGGCTCATGAAGTGCTATTGTCTGAAAAATTAGCGATTAGTACTTCTTTACCATCACGTGCAATTACCGTTAAATGAGCACCCATGCTCTCTTTCACAACATGTGACGTCATATAATTATGATGAAAAGTCGTGCCAATTTTTGTTCGAGGCGCACCAAATAGAATAGAGAATATGTGTACACCTTCCTCTTCCTTTCTATGGATTAAAGACTCAATCTTGTTCACTTGCCCTTCCCATATAGAAACCCATAGCTCCTCTTGAGCCCTTTCAATAATGTTACTTATTTCTTTCAAAATACGCTCCTCCGTACGAATATGAGAAATTACATCTATTTGCCGTTCTTGCTCTATGCAATTTAATTTTCAATCCAAAAAATCAAATGACTTCTCAAAATTCTTTCTCATTCGGTCCACTAATTTCCCCTCAGATACGGGAACATATTTAACTAGTTCTGATGGCACGAAATGAACGGCCCCTTTGTCCACTAATTTATCTAGCACTTCATACATCATGGAGCGCGGTACTCCTGTTTGTTTACTACTCTCATAACCTGTTGCTGGATAATGTTTTAATAGCCCAATATATGCTTTATATTCGTATTGGGAGAAACCTAACTTTTGTAATTCTTTTATAACTCCATCCATCGTGCATCCTTCACAATCTATATGGCTCTTACTTCAAAACGACGATTTTATTCCCCTATAGTGGTTATAGTTATACCTACTAATATAAAAAAGAAGTTCAACACAGTCAACAAACAATTCGGAATTTTACCAAAATAGAAAACCCTTCATGAAAGGCTTTTCTATTTTTTGATATTCTTTTAATGTATTTTTAAATTGTCGTCATGATTGATTCTGATACTTTTTCTAACCCAATTTAACAATTGTAATTGCTTTGCTAATATATATGGCGAAATGAAAAATGTTGAAGCAGTGATAACTACTCTCATTTTTCCGCTTCACGAGCAAGAGCGGTAAAAGGACTCCCGCTAATGAGAGTCCTTTATCTCAATATTTCATTCGCTTCTTTTTCATAAATTTTATCAAATGATGTCATGATGCGCTGTGATGCTTGAATCATTTTTTGATTCGTCATAAGGTCTGCCATTTCTTTCGTCATATCTACATTTGAATTTTCTAGCGTATAATTACGAACATTCGCTGTTCCATTCGGTAATTCAGCAATATTTCCTTCTGCTAACGTAAAACTTTTGTTTTCACGTTGCACGAGGCGAGCATTCGCTTCTGCATCTACTGATTTTGTCTGCAACTGTACAATTACTACTCTCTTAATATCCGGTTTAAATTCAGTACCCTCATTAATCTCCCTATAAATTTCTCCATTATTAGATACGAAGAAATCTACATTTTCAGGAATTCGAATACGTTCATTATTCACATCCATTACGAAAGCGCCGGACGATGTTTGCAAATAACGATCACTATTTACTGTAAAGTTTCCATCTCTCGTCAAAAACGTTTCATCATTTTTTGAAGTAACGAAAAATGATGATGTACCAGCCGTACCGTCATCTAAAAAGAAATCTGTAGGGCTATTTGTAATTTGTACATTTCCTTGCGCTAAATTCACATGAGTCGCAGCTGGTACAACAGCATAATCAACCGTACCAATATTTGTCGTAGCTCCATCTCCGCGGCGATATGTATCTTGCACATCAAATACTTTAGAAGTCATGTTCTCTGCTTTAAACCCTGTCGTTTGAGCATTTGCAACGTTATTCGCATGCACATTTAAGCGCTGCATGTAATTCATCATACCCATAGAGCCGATATAAATACCGTTCATACTCGTTTGAATAAGGCAGTTACCTTATTCTTCACCTCTCTTCTTACGATGTTTGTAATATTTGTTCTGCTAAATGTTCTGCTGTAGCGATATGTATATTTTGCTTTACATCTTGTCCATCTGTCATTAAAACGATTGGAGCTGTTGATACTGCTGGAATTCTCAACAGTTCACCGCTACTTGCTGTTTCATCAAATTTCGTAAGCACGATTCCATCAATATGAATATCTTTAAAGTTCGTAATGATTTCTATCATATCCTTACTTTTCATAGATGCCGATAACGTTAAACAAATATAATCCGGCTCTACTTGCTCCATCGTTTCTATTATCTCTTCAACAGTTTCTAATGTACGATAATTTTTCCCAGCTGTATCAATTAATATATAATCTACACACGCTTCCACTTTAAAATAAGTCAGTGCTCTCGTCATCGCCGATTTATCTTGCACCGCAATAACTTCTGATCCAATGATTTTCACATAATCTTGCAGTTGCTGTGCTGTCCCAATGCGAGAATAATCTGTTGTAATAAAACCAATTGTTTTCCCCTTCTTATGGAACTTCCATGCCATTTTTGCAAGCGTCGTTGTTTTTCCAACACCAGTTGGACCAATTAAAGCTATCGTCTGTATATCTTGTTCAAATATGTTTTCTGTGCTAAAGTGCACTTTCATATCTTCTAATATAAACATAATCACTTCTTCTTCCTTAATCATCGTCGCATTTTCAAACTGAGCTTTCAGCTTTTCAATGTACGCATGAATAAAGGCTTGTTCCACATCATTTTGTTCTAACATCCGGATCACTTTTTGAATAATAAATGGTAAAGATTGTTGTTTCTCTTGCTTTTTAGCTGGCGACGTTGCCGTATCCTCCATATGTTTCATAACGACAATTCCTTTTTGAAACAGTGGTAATAATTTTTGCTTTTTTTTCACCCATTCCTCACTATTCCCTATTTGAACAGTAAAATCAGGAATTGAACTCTTCTCATTCTCTAAATTATGTAATATCGATTGGACTTGTTGTACTTTAACGTTTTCCCTTGAAATATCATTTACGACATGTAGCAATTGTTCGTGAAATGGATTTCCCTCTACATCCTTTTCCTCTTTTTTATCTTCAGCAAAAGCAATTAACATTTCATATTTCTTTTTCCAAAAACACGGGATACTTCGGCTCACACTTTCATCGACAACATAATAATACTCCGTACTATACTGATTAAATAATTTACGATACAATTCATTTTTCGAAGCAGCTGTAATTCTCTTTAACGCTTCTTTTTTTTGTTTTCTGTCCATTATTCCCCCCCCCCCACTACTCAATGTAAGCGATTTGATCTACAACTATTTCCGGTGCTAATTCACTAATACATAATATTTTTGCTTCTATTTGATAACGCTCAAGAAGTCTTACAACACCAAAACGATAATCTTTTCTACGAGTTAATAAAACTGGCTCTCTCCCCATTAATCGTGCTTGCTTGAAAATATGCTGTACTTGTTCAATAACCCGTGTTTCTAATTTTAAATCCCAGTTTAATAAATAACCTTCATAAGAGTTATTGACTACCTCTGCCTCTAATTCCAAAGAATCAGAGAACAGTGCAGCATAAATTTTCCCATCAGAATGTTTCGCATTCTCACAAATTACTTTCGAAATACGTTCACGAACAAATGCAGTAACACCATCGAAATGACTTTGATAAATTTCTTTACCATCGATAATCCCTTCCATAATTGTCGGTAAATCACGGATCGAAATGCCTTCCTTTAATAATTGCTTAATAACATTTTGAACGAGTGATAAATCAATTTCTTTCTTCTTAATTTCTTCTAATAAGACGCTATGATTATTTTCAAGCGATTGAATTAAATCTTTCACATGCTGACGCTGGATTAACTCGTGAAGGTTATGTCTAACGACAACATCTAAATGAGTAATTAATATGCTTAATGGCTCTAACACTTGATAGCCTTTCATTTGAGCATCTTGTACCATATGCTCAAATATCCAATATCCATCTTCGCCGAAAATCGGATCTTTCGCTGGTTCTGCATCTAAATCAGCCATTACGTTCGGTGTTTTCAGGGCCAATAAATAACCTGATTTTAAAACACCTTCTGCAACTTCAGCTCCTTTAATACGGATGATGTAACGCCCACGTGGCCTAAAACTCGTATTATCTTTAAAATTAATTCCCGGAACATTAATTCCAAGATCAGTAATAATTGACTTCCTCATAAGAACAACTTTGTCGCGGGCTGTTTCTCCTTTAACTTTCTGTTTTACAAGCGCCGCTAAATCTAATCCTAACTCTACAATAACTGGATATTTATCTGTAAATACTCCGAAAGAATCTTCCACTTGTTGCAGCTGCTCTTCATCATTTTGAATCATTTCTAATTCCTTTTGAAGCGCAACTTCTTTTTCTTTCTGCAATCGTTTTTTATTGCTGATTCCTAAAAAAATAATCCCGCTCCCAACGAGAGCAAATGGTAAAAACGGTAGCGGTGTAAAAATACCCATCGCGATAAACAAACCACCAAGTGCATATACAACGACTTCATGCGCCAGTAATTCCTTAAAAATCCCTTCTGTTACTGTATCAGCTGAACCATCAAATACACGAGTCACGATAATACCTGTTGAAATCGCAAGCATTAACGAACCGATTTGGTTTACAATTCCGTCACCGATGGTTAACTGTGTGTAATGAAGAGCCGCTTCCGCAAAGCTCATTCCTTGCTGCATCATACCTACAATTAAACCGAAAATAATGTTTACGAATAAAATGACAATCCCGAAAATAACGTCCCCTTTAATGAACTTTCCGGCACCGTCCATCGCTCCGTAAAACTCTGTTTCCATATTTAATTTTTTTCGTTTTTCCTGCGCCTCTTTTTCTGTAATGATGCGCTGATTTAAATCGGCATCAATAGACATTTGTTTTCCTGGTAAAGAATCAAGTGTAAAACGTGCTGCCACTTCAGCAGTACGCGATGCACCATTTGCAACAATAAATTGAAAAATAATTAATACAATAAAAATAACGATACCAATTAGTAAGTTCCCACCAATTACGAACTGGCCGAACTCTTCAATAACATGACCTGCATTTCCGTTTGTTAAAATCGCTCGCGTCGTCGAAACGTTAATCGATACGCGGAAAATCCCGATTAATAACAACATCGTCGGAAATGACTTTAATTCATCCCACTCGTTAATACTTGTAGCTCGCATATAAATAAGTACTGACATACTTAATAGAAAAACGATAATGGTATCAAGTATAAATGGTGGAAGTGGAATTAAGAGCGCCACAACAAATGACACTGCTAAAAAGATAGAAAAATAGGTTCTTGCAGAATCTATCTTAAACAAAGAGATCTCCCCCAAACGCGCTATTATACTTCAAGTTGGTTCATTTGAATTAAATAGCGCATAACTTCAATTACAGCTACGTATAAATCTTCTGGAATCGCCTCGTCTTCCTCGACTTGATAATATAAAGAACGAGCGAGCGGACGGTTTTCCACCATTGGTATTTCTTGTTCACGGGCGAGCGTTCGTATATATAATGCGAGCTCATCTTCCCCTTTCGCTACGACAATTGGCGCCGCATCAACGTGTTTATTGTAACGAAGTACAACCGAGATATGCGTTGGGTTGTTTACAATAAATGTTGCCCCATCCATCTTCTTCGCAATTGTTCCTTGCAAGATGGCATGCATAAAGTTTTTTCGTTTCCCTTTTACTTGTGGGTCCCCTTCATTATCTTTATACTCCCTTTTTACCTCTTCTTTTTTCATCTTAATATCTTGTTCGTACTCCCATTTTTGATAAATGAAATCAATAATAGAAAGAACGATTAAAATAATTAAAATAGCTAGAAAGATAAATTTAATTTGCCTAATAATTTCAGTAAGTGACGCTGTCCAGTTAAATCCAATCATACTAACGATTTTTTCTAAATTCTTTTTAAAGAGAACGTACGCAACATAGCCGATTAATCCCATATAAAACAGTGATTTCAAAATATCTACTAAACTTTTACGACTAAACAATCTCGTAAAGTAGTTTTTCGGATTAATACGTGATGCTTTCGGCTTAATTACTTTAGAAGAAAATAAAAAACCGACTTGAATCATATAATTGAATAAATGAAAGGCGTATACGAGTATTAATATTGGAGCCGATACTTTTAGCAGTAATATGCCCATTAAATAAAAATATTCGGTCGCATCTGAATTTTTTCCAATTTGATCAAACAGCACCGCTACGGAATTCGCAATCTCATAACCGAGCCAATCTCCAAAGAAGTAAACGACCACCGCTAATACGAGAATAGAAAATAAATTATTTAAATCTTTACTCCGGGCGATATTCCCTTCTTCACGCGATTTTTTACGCTTCTGCGGGGTGGCCTTTTCTGTTTTATTATCCTTTGCCATGCGCGTCCCCCTACTTCGTTAAGAAAAAGTTAAATAGTTTCGTATACTCTCCCAGTAATACATCTGTCATATTTTTAAACACATAACCGAGCATTGGTACGCTCACCGCAATAAACAAAATACCACACGTAATTTTGATCACGTACGCATTCATAAAAATGTTTAATTGCGGTGCATTTTTTGCAATTAAAATAAGGACAAAGTTAATGATGAATAAGCTGCCCATAAGTGGCAAAGCAATTTCAACCGCTGATGTAATCGCAAATAATAACGTTGCAAGTAGACTATCTAAAAAGCTAGTCGTCAACAATTTTGAAATCGCCTCTGTATATTGAAACGACTTTAAAATCGTAGCAACGAAATAATTAATGCCGCCAAGTGAAATAAAAATAATGAGAAAGAACATATCAAACAGTGTTGATAGCAAAGTAGACTGTGACCCTGCATTTACATCAAATAAACTTGCCTGCGATAAACCGATATCAAAGTCCAAAATATGTCCTGCCATTTTTGGAATATTCCACAGCATCTCTACAATTTTTGAAAGTGATAATCCAATTACAATTTGCGTTCCTGCATAAGCTACTACATCCCAAACTGTTTTTATATGTGAAACATCAATTTGATCTGCCACTGTAATCGAAAGACCGAGTCCAAATGTAACCTTTGCCATCGCCGGAATAGATCGTCCTGAAAAAAACGGTAAAAAATATAAAAATGATGCAATGCGACAAAACGCAAAAAACGTCGCCACCCATAATTCCATATTCATTTCAATTCACCTATCTTAGTACGAACGCAATAGCGATGGAATTTTATCAAATAACTCTAAAATAAGCGTCGTTAACTCTTGAAACATCCACGGACCTAAAATGATAATAACAAGCACAATACTCGCCATTTTCGGTAAAAACGTCAGCGTTTGCTCTTGAATTTGCATCATCGCCATAATGACAGCGATAATCATAACGACAATCATACTTACACCGGCAACCGGCATTAAAATCATAACCCCTTTATAAAAAAAGGTTTGAAAAATATCTATAATTGGTGACGTATTCATTTATATGACTCCTATCACATAGCATCAAACGCTTCAGGCAACCGTTTTAAACATAATATCGACGATTTTTGTATATCCACCTAAATATACGAAAACGAGTATTTTAAATGGTAAGCTTAAAATCATCGGTGGTACCATCATCATCCCAAGGTACATTAAAAGTGTACTAATAATTAAATCAATAAATACAAACGCTAAATAAATGAACATCCCCGTCAGCAATCCTTTTTGAATTTGCGTTAACGTAAAGGATGGTACGAGCGTAAATAGTGAAAGATCTTTCAAATCTTTCGGTAACTCTTCTCCTCGCACCTTAAGCATCATCTTCAAATCATGCTTATACGTATGCTTCGCCATATAATCTTTCATAATAGGAGCTGTCGTCTCCGCAGCTTGACTTACTGTTATTTTTTCTTTCGTCATCGGATCCCACACATCACTCTTTAACTGTCCAAGTACTGGTTGCATCGTAAATAGTGATAAAAATAAAGCGAGTCCAACAAGTACTTGATTTGGTGGTAAATTCATTACCCCAAGCCCTTGACGAGTAATCCCTAGAACGATCATAAAATAAGTAAAATGCGTAAATAAAAGAACGATAGAAGAAGATAATGATAGAAGGGTAACGAGTGCAAATAGCTGTACACTTGAATTACTCGTAAACTCTTTCCCATTTTCAAAATTAATAAAGCCATTTGATGCGGCAGACGCTGGATTTACAAAAATAATTAAAAATATAAAAATAGCTACTGCTACTAACGATAACTGTTTCTTTATTCTCATGATGGATCCTCTACTCTTTTTGCTTCACTCTTCACCGCATCTTCTAGCGCTTGGTGAAACTGATTTCCTTTTAACTGCACAGACTGCACACCGCTATTACTCACAACAGTGAATACTTGTTCCCCTTCCACTTCAAATAAAAAAGCGCTCGTTTGATGATTTAAATACACACCATCTTTCACTTGGATACGGCCCTTTTCTCCATGTTTAGAAAACTGCTGTTTGCGCGTCTTTTTCGTCATATAATATGCACCATAGCCGAGCGCACCAAACAGTAAAACGACTTGAAATAAGGTCGTCATATACGACATATGACTCCTCCTCTACTCTTTATCTTGCATTTGACTTTGCTTTTGCGCCATCATAAGCGCTACTTGTTTCTTATCAGCTTCGATTTCAGAAATAATAATGCCGAACTTCTCATCCATTACTATCGCTTCGCCAATACCGACTTTCATATTACTTAAATACACATCCACTTTATGGCCTGAATTTTTCTCCACTTCAAGAACATCGCCAACTTTTAACTGCTTCACATCGCCAAGCTGAATCGATGACTTCCCAAGCTTTACGCCAAGTTCAATCGAAATATCTGAAACGGTATCAATATGTGCTTTACCCGCTTCATTTCGCTTCCCTGCAAATTCTTCTAATCCCATTAATGACACAGGAGATACTTCATGCTTCATATGGATCCTCCTACTCTATAAAAGTTTTAAATAGGAGCGCCTTACGCGTTCCATCTTTCCCAATAAAACAATTAAATTTATGCTTTCCATCAACATAACCTCGTAACTGATCCGTCACTTTCGTATGAAGAAGAAGAATATCACCTTCTTCAATTTGATTGAGTTCACCAATTTTCATCTTTTTTTCACCAATCGCAACGTGAACAGATTTATACACTTGATTTACTTTCACTTCTACTTCAGACGTATACTTTTTACGCTTATCCGAAGAATGTTCGACAATATTTTCAGATGTTAACTTATCCATAATTTCTTCAACAGATAAGAACGGAATACCAATACGAACCGTCGTATTCCAAAACTCTGTTTTCATATTTACGTTCAGCAATGAAATAATATCGCTCGCTGTCGTAATCTTCAGCGCATTCGGGTCCGTCTCCGTCGTAACAAACTTCGGTTTAATCGCAACAACGCTTTCAAATGATTGTTCTAAATTTTTACAAAGAAGAGAGCATATATTATCAAGCGTTAAAAACTCAAACGCCGTCAGCGGTCTACGCATCGTAAAAGTACGTTTACTATCCCCTCCAAGCCAGCATTCATGAATATAAATAACAAATGCTAAATCAATCTCAATAACAATTTCGCCAAGCTCTGGTAACCCTAGATCAATGACGCAATATAAATAATAATCTTTCGGCATTTTCTCCACGTATTCACTTGTAAACGGAACTTGCTCCACCGTTGAGGGCTCTAGTTCAATTGGGATACGCATACGCGCCGCTAGTGACTGAGATGTCTGCTTTCCGAAAGTAGAAGCAATCGCTTGTAAGATACGTAAATGTTCGACACTGAACTTCTCCGGTCTATTAAAATCATACTCTTGAAATTTATCTTGCTTTCCTGCTTCCTGTGCGAAAGCTGGCATTTCTTCACCTTCATTCACCGCCCTCAGCAGCGCATCAATTTGCTCTTGGCTTAATTTATCGCCACTCATGAAAATCCCCTTTCCTATCTCTTCAATTCAACAATTTCGACGTACATTTTCCCATTCTTCGTTAAAATTTTTCCGGTTCCAATCTCTTCATTTTCAAGCATAAGACGTACCGTATTTTTCGTTGAATTTTCAAGACGATACAATGTACCTTTCGTAATATGGAGTAGATCGTCAATTTTTTTTCTCGTTTTTCCAATTTCAAAATAAATTGTTAATGGAATATCATCTTGTAATTTCAAATATGGTCAACTCCTATATCATGTTCAAAAAAACATACCTTCTCTATGTATAAAATCTTCCCTTCCTTAATGAACAATATGGCCTCCACCTTACGTTCAATAAAACAAAAAATAATTAACTTCCTCTAAAAGGTACATCCGCTCAACTAAAACGCAATGCATCTTCATTTCAATCAAATTTTTTCTCATTTCGTAACGTCGATATTTAATATTTTTCTAATATATCCTTGCGTTTCTTGAAACGGCGGTACACCTCCGTACTTTCTCACATTACCAGGACCAGCATTATAAGATGCAAGCGCCAACACGAGATCTCCATTATTCTTTTTTAAATAACCACTTAGCTCTTTCACACCGGCTTCAATATTTTCAGCTGGTTCAAAAGGATTACGTACACCAAGTTCCTTTACATTTGCTGGCATAAGCTGCATTAACCCCATTGCTCCAGCATGAGATACAGTGTTTGGATTAAAATTCGACTCAACTTCGATCATTTTTCGAATTAATATTTTCGGAATTCTATATGTACGACTTACACGATCAATAATATCCACGTATTTCTCTTCGTTTTTATAATGTATGTTTTGAATATTATATTTATCAGTTATTCTCCACATATCTGTATGCTCATTTTTCATATTTGGGAAACGTCGTAAAAATTCTTTCTCTTCTTGCCTTTTCTCAGACTTTTCCACCGGCTGATTATTTTCTCCTACACTCATAGATTGTCCGAGCTTGCTTACATCTTCGACTTTGGCAGACTTCATAGTAGCTATATTATCTCCAACTAATTCCCCCTGTAACTTTTCTTGAAAACGACTACTGCTAACAACCATTTGTGGATTACTTAACTTTTGTTTTATTTGTCTTTTTTTATATAAAAGAACTTCTTTTACTATATTTTCAATCACTCTACCATCACCTTTTCGTAAAAGAACGATACTCTAATATTAGAGTTTTTTTTTATCATTTGCAATAATCCTTTAAAATAATATTTTAATAAAAAATGAAATTCTATATATCTCTATCTTTTTATATTCATAAATTCGAATTTTAAGTTGACACTTGTTATATCAAGGTTTACAATAAATTCGAAATTGACTTTCACATATCATAATTGTCAATTTATATTTTTTAAAAAAATAATATAAAAAATGGAGGTTTTAAAAATGAGAATTAATACAAACATTAATAGCATGCGTACGCAAGAGTACATGCGCCAAAACCAAGCAAAAATGAGCAACGCTATGGACCGTTTATCAAGCGGTAAACGTATCAACAACGCTTCTGACGATGCAGCAGGTCTTGCAATCGCAACTCGTATGCGTGCTCGTGAAAGCGGGTTGGGTGTTGCCGCTAACAATACACAAGACGGTATGTCTTTAATCCGTACAGCCGACTCAGCTTTAAACTCTGTATCTAACATCTTACTTCGTATGCGTGACATCGCTAACCAATCAACGAACGGTACGAACACTGACGATAACCAAAAAGCATTAGATAAAGAATTTGCTGCATTAAAAGAACAAATCGATTATATTTCTAAAAACACAGAGTTTAACGATAAGAAATTATTGAATGGCGATAACAAATCTATTGCTATTCAAACTCTAGATAACGCTGATACAACGAAACAAATCAATATTAATCTAGCTGATTCATCTACTAAAGCATTAAATATTGATAAATTATCTATTGAGGGAAATGGCAATAAAACAATTACAATTACAACTGAACAACTTACAGCAGCTAAAACAGAAATTGATGCTGCAAAAGATGCAGCATCAACTGGATTAGGTGGATTAAAAGCAGGTGCGACAGGACCTCCTGTTGTAATTGCATCAACTCCTGAAGAAATTAAGACTGCAGTTGATAACTTTAAAACAGCATTTGACAAAGTTAAAGGTTTCATGGCTGACACAGATGTTAAGGCTGTTGAAGATAAAATTAAAGCATATGAAGAAGCTCCGGATCTTACAAAGGCTCAAGCAATCGGTACTACTTTTGCACCTGCTACAATGATTAAAGCAGGTGATATTACAAAATCTTCACCAAACGCTTCTGATGCAATTAAATCAATTGATGCTGCATTAGATACAATTGCTTCTAACCGTGCAACTCTAGGTGCTACATTAAACCGTCTAGACTTTAACGTAAATAACCTTAAGAGCCAAGCATCAAGCATGGCTTCAGCTGCTTCTCAAATCGAAGACGCTGACATGGCGAAAGAAATGTCTGAAATGACTAAGTTCAAAATCTTGAACGAAGCTGGTATCAGCATGCTTTCTCAAGCGAACCAAACTCCACAAATGGTAAGTAAGTTATTACAGTAATTCATTCACAAAAATCCTTCTATTTGTATAATAAAATAGAAGGATTTTCTTACGTAGTATTTAGTTAAACATCAGATTATCATTTGAAGATAAAAATATAGCACTTTACATACTACTAATCTTTTACGTAATAATAAAATAAAAAGGCCATACATGTATATTATGTATCACCTTTTTATTTCGTAACATAATGTTTATTGTGGGAGTGTTACCACTTGTCCACTACGATTAACCATTATTTTACCGTCTTGTGAATTATACAAACCTAATTTATGTAAATCTTGTTTACATTCTTTTACGAAATACGGTAATTTACGAATTTGATCAATATCAGAGCTCGCAATAAAATGAATAAGGTGATGTGTCATTTCTTTTATATCATGAACAAGTTCTTGCTTTTCACGCTGTAAATTTTCATTTTCAACCCGTAGTAGCTGTAATTCACCTTGTAAATTATTTTTTTGTTCCTCTTTTACACTCTCTGCAGCCATACTAGAAAGCTTATAAATACCTTCCATCAATTGGTGAAGTTCACGTTCCTTCTTTTCACTATGTTCACTAATTGTTTCAAAGTTATCCACAATCCCTGATATGACTGTCACGAGATTTTTCTCTTCTTCAATCAGCATTTCTTGCTGTATGTTAGGTTTAGTTTCTTGTTTCACCAACGGTGTTAATTCGTTCACCGGCATATACTTACGTTTTCGCCCCGGTTTTTGCTTTTCGATATTTTCAAATGGTAGTTCTTGTTTTTTTAATTTGTAATACGTATTTTGTAATTGACTTTCTGTTTTTTGGAAAATGTTTAACTCTTTTTTACTAACAAACTTCGAAATATTAGCTATGTTTAAACCATGACGCTGACAAAACTGATACACTTCATACAATAGCTCAAGTTCAGACTTTAACCATGTAATATTTGATTTTTCATATGCTAGCATACCGCCATTTTTTTCTATATCTATTTGAAATAATACCATTCTATTATATAGATCGATTAATTCTTCATACCCAATTTGGAATTGCTTCTCTATTTTTTGAAATTCCGTTTCTAATTGCATATCATTTTTTTTATTATCAGACATATTTTTCAAAAGACTTAATACATTAATTGCTGTGTGGTGATACATAATCTGTGTCACGCCCCCTCATCCTTTCACAATTCTCATATTACTCCCATGTCTTTCTAAAAAATAGAATTTTTTCACATCCATATTATAGCATTTCTTATTTAACTGTCAAATAATTAACAGAAAAAAATGCATAAGAACAAGCATTGAAATACAGAAAAATATAGCTATTTTCATATTTTTATTGGTTTGGCCAATTCATCCATGTATTTTTACTGCATTATTTCATATTTTCTATTTAGAAAAATTCCTAATTACATCCATAAAAAATAATATTCCTTTTAATTTACTACAAGTATACAAATGTTCAATTGATTAAATAACATATTCAAAACCATTTCAGTAAACGTATTTACACGGTGTAAAAAAAGTACAATTAGAATTCGTTACTCACTTCACCTCCTCATTACAATCCATTCTACTATTCTTAAAAAGAAAACCCTCATCTTATTATTAAGATGAGGGGGAAACCCATTATGTACATTCATTTTATTTACTCTATTTAAATCGCTACTACATTGCAACACAATTACTCTTGTTGTAATAAAGTAATTTTAAATCATTTTTCAAACTGTATTTACATAGTCGTTTTATTCTATAATATAAGCTTATCAACAAGACCGATCAATTCTTGAATATCAGGCTTACTTACTTGAGCATTTGCTCCTACAGCTTCACCCTTATGATATAGTTCATTCGTAATTAAAGAAGAGAAAATAACAACCGGTAATCTATTCATTATTTCATTATCCTTAATCACTTTCGTTAAATGATGCCCGTCCATTTTCGGCATTTCAATATCCGTAATCAATAGGTGAATATGTTCAAACATGTTTTCACCCTGTTCTTTTGCCAATTTTTCAATTCGAGCTAACGCCTCTGCACCGTTGCTAAAGAAATGGATTTTCGTATAGCCAGCGGTTAATAGTGTTTCTTCTAATATTTGGCGAAGCATTGCTGAATCTTCAGCGATATAAATATTTTTTCCCGCACGATCTGTTTTTTGTTCTAATCTCGATAATTTTTGTATTTCATAGCCAAAATTACTAATTTCAAAAACAATCTTTTCATAATCTAATAATAGAATAATTTTTCCATCTAGCTTTACAATACCAGATGTTGTTTCCTCTAACCCCATAGATAATGAGGCTGGTTCATCAATTTGCTCCCAAGAAATACGCTGAATACGATGCACTTCATCAACTCGAAAAATAACTTTCATTTGATTTAATTCCGAAATAATAAATTTTGTTTGATTAAGTGGCTTTAATGATTTTAAATTAAGTGCTGTCGCTAAATTAATAACCGGTAAAATTTCACCGCGCACTTGAACAACACCTTCGACTGCATGATGAGATTCTGGCACAGTTGTAACAAGGAATGGATTAATGATTTCACGTACTTTCATTACGTTAATACTAAATAAGTTTTCACCAACAGTGTACGTTACAATTTCCAATTCGTTTGTTCCACTTTCTAATAAGATGCTTTGTGATTGTGACATATAAATATCACTCCTTTTCTAATAAATTCTTGTATTAATGAATTTTCATTACCCTTTATATATTCAATTAATTAAATCCAAATATACAATTATATAGATTTAATCTTGTGTAAATGACGCGAGTGCCTCTACTAGTATCTCTTGTGCTCCTGCAATTTCTGATGGCATAACTTCTAACTTTTTCGCAAACTCCACTTCTACCCTCATTCGCAAAGCTGGACTCATTTCAGCTAGTACGTATTCTTTCGTCACTGCATCTACGTCGAGAAACGCAAGTGCATATAATTCAGGATCATTTATCTTTTGAAATAATTGCTGTAATATGACAGGTGCAATATACTTTAGCTTTTCAATATGAATTTCTTTATTAGAAAATAATAGTTCATATTGAATAAATGTTACATTTTCTTTTATTACTTTGAAATAGCAATTATTCTTTTTATCATTTACAAAATAACCATTTGGATCCAAAATAATACTTTCTACCTTTCGAATTAAGTTCGGCAAACTATTTGCCGCTATTACAGTACGTTGTTCAATTTCACTTGGCGAAATGAATGTAACGCGGTACTTATTTTGCACCATCCTCCCCACCTCTCCTTTTATAGAAAACTACAAATCTCTTCCACTATACTAGAACCTCTTCACATCTCTGTTCTCACGCGACATGAACAGAACCATCTTCTATGCTTGGCTAACCCCTCTAAATAAAGGAGGAAAAAGGGAAGCTTATCTACGGCTCTTTAGCTAACCTAGAACCAATCCATACCTTTGTCCTCACATCGCACGAGCCACTTATAGGCACTAACCGCTACCACACTCGGCTGGATCCTCTCTCAAAACCTTAAAAAAAGCTTTTCCCTCAACCCGCTCTCAACAACTCTATGTTATTGAACCAAAAAGCAAGCTGCTGATCCGTAATATTGGGTACCATAATGAAAAACTCACGGCATTTCGTCTCATCCTTAAACACTTGATACTTCCAAACATCATCACTGCCAACACTCACAAAATAAAACTCATGAATGCGGCCAATAGCAGCTTGTTTTTCACCAAATGAATATGGAGGTACTTGCTTAATTTCGAATTGATCCGGTAAATATACATGCTCTTCTCGTTCTATTTTTAACACTTGCTCGGCAAGTTCACGTTTATTTCCGAAAAAAGGAAATTGTAAAATTCGCTCTTGTCTTGTCATACGAATAAAAAACCCTTTCTACATTCGTTACAATTTTTCTTTACGATGTATTATCGAATTAAGTTCACAACTTCATTTAATACTTCATCTGAAACTTTAATTACTTTCGCATTTCCTTGGAATCCACGTTGGTATAACATTAAATCAACGAATTCTACAGATAAATCTACGTTCGCACCTTCTTGTGCACCACCGCGTACTTTCCCAGCGCCATTTTGACCAGATACACCTAACGCTAAAATACCAGTTGTATTCGTCGCTGTATAGTTACCATTTCCTGTTTTCATTAAGCCGCCCTCATTTGGGAACATTCCAACAGCCAATTGACCAGCAGACTTCATACTTCCATCCGAATATTTTACCATTACATATCCACCATCAGCCATGAAGTAATCTTTAACAGTTGCTGCCGCTCGGCCATCTACGTCTGTTACTGATAATGTTTTATCTGTCGGATGGTTCGTTAAACTACTAAAATCTAAATTTACTCTGCCCCCATCAAACTGAATAGAGGCTCCTTGTTGTGGTGGAGTTGGATTCCCTACTGCATCAAATGTCATATTACCACCTGCACCTTGAACATCCTTAAACTCTGTTTCTTTTTTCGAATCATTACGCACCTGTACTTTATATGTATAATTATGTTCGCTCGTTTGTTTAAATTCTACACGCATTGTCCACGTATTACCCGCATTATCATATACAGGTAAGTCTTGCGTAATTTGTTTTTCACCAGTTGGAATATTCCCTTTAATTGTCCCTTTCGATGTTCGAATACCACCAATTGCCGTCCCCATTGGAATCTGCAATGGTCCTGGAATACCAGATAAATCCACTTCACCAGTTGCTTCGTTTGCAGGATATGCGAATACGTATTGACCTTCTGTGTTCGTAATATAGTAATCTGAAGATATTCCAAACGTACCTTTACGCGTAAACTCCATGTTTCCGCCTTTTGAATCACCTACTACGAAGAAACCGTTACCTTCCATTGCAGCTTGCGTTTTACCACCTGTTAACGTAATTGTACCATCGCTATAATCCGTAACCGTCCCGCTCATTTTCACACCGTTTCCGATACTTTTCGGATTCGTCCCTGCGTATTTATCATCACCTTTTGAGCCAATTGAATTGTTGTATAGCAAATCATCAAACATTGCTTTTTGTTTTTTATAACCAACTGTTTGAGCATTGGCGATATTATTTGAAGTTACACTTAATGCATTTTGTGTTGCATTCATTCCTGTGATACTTGTATATAACGCTTTAATCATAACGTATGGACACTCCTTATGAATTTGTAGTTTTTACTTCTTCTGTTACTTTCTTATCATCTTTCTTTGCATCTTCTGGATTTGTTTCCCCAATCGGTTTATCAGATACTCTTTCAACGAAACGAAGGGACACAACTTTATTACCAATAACGAGCTGCACATCGTTATTTTCTGCAAGGCGAACCGTCTCTACTTGACCTGTTGCTTTGTTCCCCTCACCGTCAACACCTCTTACATACTTCCCTAAAAACTTCATTCCGCCATCAAGCGCTGTCGAATACATCGTCGTTCTTAAAGAGTCAACTGCTTTTGTCATATTTTGGACTTGTTCCATAAGAGATAACTGTGCTGTCTGATTCATCATTTGATTCATGTCCATCGCATTGAACGGATCTTGATGCTGGAAGCTCGCTAAAAACAATTTTAAAAAATCATCTTTCCCCATCACACCAGGAGTTTTTTGAGTACTTGCTAACACTCCGTTTGTTCGTTGAACTGGCGATTGTACGCCGTTAACAGGTACGTTATTTTTTTGCGCCCCCGCCTGCAATGGAATATGATTTGTACTCGTTGTATTTAATCCAACTGTTGGCACGCTTTATTCCCCCAATAATCCCGCGAATTCTTTCGATTCTTGTTTCTCTTGTTTCGTACTTACTAGTTGTTGTTGTTTGTGTCTTTGCTCTTGTTCTCGTTGTTCTTTACGATGTTCATCTTTTTCTGAATAACTAATTTGAATATTAATTTCTTTTTCTTTTAACTTTAGCTTCAATTCGTCAAAAATCATTTCAACACGTTTTTTCGCATCGTGTTTTTCCATTTCCACATGAACATCAATTTGATCTCCATGCTTTTTCATAAATACAGTTAATGTACCAAGTTTCTCTGGATTTAGCTGGAATAAAACTCGTTCTTGTTTCACAACAAATTTTTGCAGCGCTTCTACTTGTGCTTCCATTTTCTTGCCTAAGTCAGGTAATGTAACCTTCTCAGCTCCACTATTTTGTTTTCCTATTTGGTCAGTCCCCGTCGCCTTATTTAATAATTCAGCTCCCGTCGAACTTGAATCCTTTAATTGATTGACTTCTTGTAAGTCTAACTTCACATCATTACTCTCGGCTTTTGGGAATTCTACTTTCTTAGACTCCTCTTGTTTCTTTGCAATATTACAAGTTTCAGTTTCCACTACTTTTAATACTTGCAACGTTTGCTCCGGCATCGTCACCTTGTCTAACGCCATTTGAATTGTTTCTTCTAAACATATAGAATTTTTAATATTCATATTAGAAAGGAACTGTTGTAATTGCTGTAATTCAGCCACGGGCAATTCGTTAAGTTTAATATTTCCGTATTCTTTATATAAATCTTGTATTTTTTGTATGTATCGATATAACAATTCTGGCTGCACACGCAATTGCTCAATTGCAACCATCTGCTCAGATACAGCTAACAATAGTTCCTCTGTATCCGCTTTTTCTTCTTTCTTTACAATCCGTTCTTCTTTCGTTACCGATTTTTTTTCGAGTAAATATTCTTTCTTCTCTCCTTGCTTTATCTCCGTTTTCGGCTTTTTCTTATTTTCTATGTTCATTGCATTATCGAATGAAGAATTTTCATTTTTCGATTGTACTTCTAGCCCTTTTTCTTTTTGCGGAGGTAAACTCGGTTGTACCGGTAGCACAAGTTGTATCACTACATTCACCTCATCCATTCATACACATTTTTAAATCCAGAAGCATTTTTTCTTCTAGCTTCTCTTTTACTTTCGCAAGTTTTTTACAATCTTCTTGATACATTTCGTCAATGACGCGTTCTTTTTCTTTTATTTGTTCTAAAAGGATTTCATTTTTTTTGATAAAACCTTCTATTTTTTTAATTTTCCGATTCCATTCTTCTATTCTTTCCGGTGAAAATGTACGTGAAGAAAACTTTCCAACCATAATACGTTTCCCAACTTGTACGGCTTTACTACGCGATTTCACAACATACAAATCATATTCTTTTTTTTGTTCTATTTTTCTTTTTTCAGCTGTTAGTTCGTACACTTCTTTCAAGATATGTTCTTTTTCTTGATTGATCTGCAATTTTATCGTGTCGTATTGCTGCTTATCCACCTGTTTTCATAGCCCCCTCCTATTATAACGCTCCCTTTTTCTATTATATAGTTTTTCCCTAAAAAAATCTGTGAAATATTAAAAAACAAAAAAATAAGACCTCAAAACAAGAGGTCTTATACAATATGATGCATCGCTTGGACAATATCTTCAAAATGAAAACTGTCCGTTCGACCTTGTTTTAAAAACGTATTTATACCTTCTACTTTATTTTTACATTCAAAAATATAGGTATTTTCTTCACTTTCTTGAATCGTTCCTAATTTGAAATACAATTCATTTTCTTTATAAATAGACAAAATTTTTCTCATTTCATTTGCAATTTGCCAATGATTTGGCGATACGATTTCTTCCATAATCCTACTCACCGAATCTAGTACAGAAATGGCAGGATAATGACTAAGTGTCGCAAGCTCACGCTTTAATACAATATGTCCATCTAAAATACCACGCGCTAAATCCGGTATAGGTCCATTTAAATCATCACCATCAACAAGTACTGTATAAATACCTGTTATAGATCCCTTTTTTGTTTTCCCACACCGTTCCAATAATTTTTTCATATAACTTTCCATCAAAAGCGTTTTACCACCGATCGGTATTTCTTTCACGGCGATATCCACACTTCTTCTCGCATCAGCAAAACGCGTAACAGAGTCCATCATGAGCAATACGTTACTACCTTGATTACGAAAGTATTCAGCAATAGATGTGGCAAGTTTCGCCGCCCGAATCTGCATAAGATGACTCTCATCCGAAGTTGCTACAACGACAACACTTTTTTTCATCCCTTCTTCGCCCAGTTCTTTTCGTATAAAGTCTTTCACTTCTCTGCCACGTTCTCCAACTAAACTAATAACATTAATATCCGCTTTCGCATTTTTCGCTATCATTCCAAGCAAAGTGGATTTACCAACACCTGATCCAGCGAAAATACCAATCTTTTGACCGATACCAATTGTTAACATAGAATCGATAGATTTAATACCTGTTTCAAATACTTCCGTAATTTCTTCTCGATTAAACGCATGAAGTGGAGGTGCATCTAACTTCATTTTTTGAAGCGGTACACTCTCCCTTACTTCATTTAAGATTTTTCCGTTTGCACTTAATACTTTGCCAAGTAAAATATCACCGCGAGGTACAACAATATCTTCCTCAATTAACGTGACCAAATCACCGTAACAGACTTTTTCCGTCTGTTCAAACGGCAATAACATATTATTCTCTTTTTCAATCGCAATTACTTCACATAAAACGCGATGCTCACCAACAACACAAACATCTCCAATCTTTGCTTTCGGTCCTTTTGACTTAAAGAACTGCTCTTGTATACTATGAATTTTTCCTGTTTTCGTATAAAGCGGTGTTTCAACAAATACATTCCATTTATTATGTTCATTCATCAACATGCTGCTCATGTCTTTTGCTCCTTAAATAACTTCTGTTCTTCCCACCTTTGACGAAGCTTCTCAAATATAGCTGCAAATTTAAATTCAAAAAATTCCTTTTCTTCTTCCAGAACAAATTCACCAAATTGCATAGAAAAATCATATTTCCATTCTACTAATCGCAGAAGCCAATATTCTTTCATATTTTCCTTTTCTTCCTCAATTCGCTCAAATGTTTCTGGATGAACTGTTATTATTAATTTTTCAAATGAAGTAGGAAGTGTTTGAACGATCCCCTTTAAAATAGGTAAAACGTCTACTGTACGTGTATCTATCGCTTGATTCACAACTTTTTCAGCTAATTGAAACGATTGATCCCATAATAACGCCACCCATTCATACGCTGTTTCTTGTTCTTTTTTTTGAAATTGTGTACGAGTTTCTTCGATTTGCTCCAATTGTTCATGAATATATACTTTAAACTGTTCCCTTTCCTGTAAAAATTGTTGCCGTTCCTCTTGCAGCCTTTGTTGTTCTTTCTTGAGCTGATTCATTTCAGCTTGCAATGTATCTTGCTGTGCAATTAATTCAGCAGGATCTATTCTTACTTCTATTTCCTCCTCTTCTGCGTAATATGCATTTTGTTTTAAAAATTGTAATGCATACGTGTCTTCAGAAAAAGAAACAGAACTCTTAGGAATTCTGTTTTTAAATGAGGACATCGTCTTCACCTCTTTGAATGATAATTCTGCCTTCCTTCTCTAGCTTTTTCACCATACCGGTAATCGTTTGCTGTGCTTTTTCAGCATCTGTCATCTTAAGTGGTCCTAAACCATCAAGTTCCTCAAGAACCATGTCTTTACGATTTGAGGACATACATGTAAATAATTTTTCTTTAATTTCTTCCTTAGCGATTTTCAACGATTGTGCGATGATACCGTTATCTGTAATCTCTTCTAATACACGGCGAAGTGCAAGATCTTCAAGAGCGAGTAAGTCTTCAAAAACAAACATATTTTCTTTAATTTTTTCAGATAGCTCATAATCCAATTCATCAAGCTTTTGAAAGACTGTTTTTTCTACTCCACGTGAAACATTATTTAAAATATTAACAATCGTTTTCAAGCCATCTGTTTTATTAATAGCACTAAACGCCATATTATTTAATTTTATTTTTAATAACTCTCCAATTCGGCTAATTAACTCACTATCTACTTGTTCCAACTTTGCAATACCTATTACCGTTTCCACACGTTTATGATCTGGTAATCTCTCAATTAATTGAGAAGCAAGCTGTGGCTTAATATAAGAAGCGATAATCGCTATCGTTTGTGGTGATTCATCGTTAAGCACTGTAAGAATCGGCTCTAAATCTGTAAGTGAATTTAAAAATTCAAATGGATTATCTTTGTTATACCAAAGATCTTCCAATAATTTTTCCAGTTCGTCTTCTGGCATATTTTTAAATATACGGCGAATATATTCTTTATCTGGTGTTACTAAGTTCAGTTCTTTTACATTTAGTTCATATAAAAACTGTCCTAGTACATTTTCTAACGTTTCTGGTTTATACACTCGAAACTTCGCAATTTCACGAAGTAGTACTTCTTTTTCCTCAGCCGTCATATATTCAATGACTTTAGCTGCCACCCCTTCGTCTAATGTACGAATGAGGATGGCAGCTTTCTCTTTGGAGGAGATTTCATCTAACATTGTTTTTCCTCCCTTACTGTCCGTTTAACCATTTTTTAATCACTTTTGCAGTACCTTCTACATGCTCTTTCGTAGCTTCCTGCACTTGTTCATCTAATGTAGGTTCTGATGGTTCTGGTACTATTTTTTCTTCTGGAATTTCCATAATCACTTCATTGCTAGCAGCAATTTCATCTTCTGCTAAGTATTCATCATATTCCTCTTCGTCTTGCTTTTTCTTACGTCTCGCTAAGAAGAACCATAATAGACCTCCAAGTGCTAACAAGCCACCTGTAATTCCACCGATTAACCACCAGTTAAATCCACTTTCTTCTGGCTCTTTCGTTTTCTCTACTTTCGGTTGATCAAACTGAACCGTTACGACGTTAACTTGACCGTTTGTAAAGCTTCCATTCGGATCAATTTGCAGTCCAGCTGCCGTACCGATTGCTTCTTTAAATGTTGTCATATCGATTCTTCGTTTTACTAACGTATCGTTATCTATCCATACAACGACATTTGTTTTTGTTAATTCTGGATGTTTCTTAATCGTTTCAACGGTTTTATCTATTTCATAGTTTTCTATTTTGTTACCATTATTATTATCGTAGACGATTTTACCATTTTGATTATTGTTCGTACCATAGTTTGGCACTTCACCGTTCGCTGTAATACCAGCACCTTGCTTCGTATCTGCTCCTTCTTGTGCAGTAGAGCGTTCTTCTTGCTCCTGTTTACTACGAAGTACACCTTTATCACCATATTTTTCTGACTGACGTGTAACTTCATCATAATTTACAGTAACTTTCGTATTCACTTTATATTCATTCGGCTTAAACATCGTCATTAACGTTGCATCAATATCTTGCTTTAATTTACCTTCAATTTGCTGCTGCATCTCAACTTCTTTTTCATAAGAAGAGGAACTAGTAGAATGTGCTTCATCTGCCCCTTTCGAGATAACACCTTTTTTGCTATCAATGACACTTACTTCTTCTGCTTTCACACCAGGAATTGCTGCGCTAATCATTTGCTGTATGCCCGCAACTTGATCAGCTGTTAATAGTTGTCCACGTTTCACTCCAACAGTAATTGCAGCTGTTCCTTTTGCCTTTTCTTCATCAAAAATTGTTTCTTTTTCAGGTAATGTAATTTGAACATTTGCCGTTTCAACCGTCGCAAAGTTTCGAACGATATCTTGCTCCAATTGTTTTTTCGTACCTACAATCTGCTTCATTTTCTTATCTTGCTCACTTGAACCGAGCGAGCTTTCTAATAAAATTTCCTCACCGCTTTTAGAATTAAACGGCAAACCCATTCCATTCATTTCTTTTCGAACCCATGGAGCGTCGTTCTTTTGCACTCGAATCGAACCATCGGCTGCTAATTGGTAATCAACACCTAGCTTCGATAATTCTGCTGTAATCTCTTGCTTATCTGCATCATTTAAATTTTGATATACAACAACATATTTATCTGGCAAGGTGAAATATAAAAGTGCTCCTGTTGCAATCGCCAAAAGTGCAGCACCGATGACCATCTTATGCCACGTTTTTAACGATTGGAAAACATTCTTTATCTTTTCCATTTAAACACACCCGTCCATTTTCCTAAATTTGCATATTCAGTATTTGTTTATAGTTTTCAATCAGATTATCCCGTACAAGAGCCGCTGTTTTCATTTGTGATTCAGCTTTCTTTTGTTGAATTAAAACATCATGTGTTTCTCCCACACCTTTTGTCAGCAAATCATATACAGCTATTTGCGCATTGTTTTGCGTTTTATTCATATCTTCCAATAAATCAATAAACTTCTTTCCTTCAACCATAGACGTTTGTGAAGCTTTCGGTACACCAATTGGTTGAATCGCTCCAAACGGCTGTGTATTTAACATTGGTTGGATTTTCATACTTTCCCTCTTCTCTATTATCCTCGGCCGATTTCTAAATCTTTATCGAGCATTTTTTTATTCGCATTTAATACACTCGTATTTGCTTCATACATTTTTTGAGCAACCATTACATTCGTCATTTCAGCTGTTACATCAATATTCGGATAACGAACATACCCCGTTTCATTCGCATGCGGATGAGATGGATCGTAAACAAGATTTTCGTTTGGATCCGATTCAATGCTTTTTATTTTCACACCATCAGCTGGAACTGAGTCTAACATGCTTGCAAAACTATTATTCGACTCTAACACAACACTACGACGGCGATATGGATCCCCTGTTGTATTAACATTAACAATATTATCAGAAGTAACTTCCATCCATTTTCGTGCCGCAGTTAATCCTGATCCACTTGCATTAATTGCCTGAAACATAGCTGTCTCTCCTTTTACTCTTAACGTCCTCGTGCAGCTTGATTAATAGCATATTGCGTATTAATCGCATTAATGGAAATACCGTATAATTGATTTATTTTCATTAAATCTAGCATTTCAGTCGTCGTATCGACGCTATTCCCATCTTTATTCGTTTGCATCGACTTCATCTGAATCTTTGCATATGTATTTTTTGTGTTTGCCGTCGGTAAATGCATCTCATTCGTTTGATATAAATCTGCATTGTTCTTTAAATCAGCAATGTTTTTTTTGTACAACTCACGGCTTTTATTCATCTGTTCAACAAAAGTTACATCCTGTGCTTTATAGCCAGGTGTATTTGCATTTGCAATATTACTAGAAACTGTATTTCGTTTTGTTACTAAATAGTTCATATAGTGCCTTACATCACTAACTAAATCTGGCATATTCCACACCCTTTCTTTTCCATCATCCTCGTTTACGAGCACGATGAACCACTGATGGAACTTTCACTTCATTATTCGTTTTTCTATATGTATCTATTTATTAAAATAATATATATTATTTACCCTTCAATATTTTATTCCATTTTTTCAATATTGTCTTTAGAAAAATAACAAAAATCTAAAAAAGAACGTAAGAGAACAGAACACTTACCATTCTTCTTTCATTTATATTCATAAAGTGAAACCTCTATCAGCGGAATGTCTTGCTTCATAAATAATTGGACTCCCCTTAACTTTCTTAGTTTAATCGAAGGAATCCAATATGTAATTATGAAATCCTGATTCATTTTCTAGCATCTAAATCACAGCCTTCTAAAATAAAAACGTAACTCCGCAACCATTACATCCTTCTGTTTTAACTCGGCATAGGGCTAAAATAGGATTTGACCGTTTCTACGCACGGCTAGATTTGCTCTCCCACCTAAAAAGAAGGCTTTTATCATTTCAATATTTACCGTAAAACAAATTCGCCTTCATCCGCCCATCATTTTCCATAATCATTTCTTCTACTATCTTTTGCTTATCCCTAATATACTGAGCCGCTCTAATAATGAGTGGACTCACTTTTTCTGCAACGTCTGTACGTGTCTCTTCATCCAACGTCATCATCCAACGATTTAACATTTCACTCTTCTCAGCAAATTCTTCATCAGACACCTGAAGCTCACCTATTTCATTAAAACAACCGATAAATGCTTGATAAATGTCATTGTTCATTTTCTAACGCCCCACGGTAGCCATCTCTTAAATCTTGTAACACCTTTACAATTGCATCGATATCTTTCGCTTCACGTTTTACTTTCATTGATTGGATTTGCACGCTAATCCAATCATATAAGCCAAATAAACTATCATATAAATCCTTCGTAATTTCTGGATTTAATTGTAGCTTCAATTCTTCAAAAATACGATCTAACTTTTCAAGAAGAGCATCCCCTTCTTTTAATTGAAAACTATTTAATAGTTCTTCTAAGTTACGAAACTCAACGATACATCTTTCATAAATAAAGATTGTGTTTTTAATTGGATTACTCGTTATAATATCGTTTTGCATATAACGTTGCCATGCTTGCATACAATCACTTCCTCAACTTTCATTAATCGTCACTTTTTTGTTTTGTCATTGCTTTAATTGTTTTTAATTGACTATCAAGTGCTGCCAATGTACTTTCTAGCCTTTGATATTTCTTTACAATTTCATCTTGTTTTTGCCGATTTTGCGTCTCAATATCTTTAATCTTTTTTTCTAAATCACTTACACGTGAATCGATACTTTTTACTCGTTCTCCGACAACACCTTTATCACCAAACAGTTTTTCAAGTGGTTCCTCCATCATTTTCCCTAAACCGTTAGAACTAAAGAAAAATTGTTTCGCTGCATCCGTTTTCTCTTTTAACGCTTTCGTTAATTTTTCCTCATCTATTTGCATCGTTCCATCTTGTTTTAATTGGATACCGTATGTAAACAAATAGTTACCATCTTTCGAAAACGTCACAACGTTATTCATCGCTTGACGAACACTTTGCATAATCGCTTGCCCTTGGAAAGCACCATTTTTCCCATCAAAAAGATCTACTGTAGAAACAGCATCATTATAATCTGCTACCATCTTCTTAATAAGATTAACAGCATCTGTTACGTTCGAATCACTTACTGTAAACCTCAGATCTACACCTTTTGCTTTTTCGTCTACTGCTTTCATTTCTGTATCTGTTACTTTTAGCAATTCAATTTTCACACCAGGAAGTGTTTCAATTGTATTGCTAGAACTTTCCCCCTGAATACCATTAATACTATATATTGCATCTTGTGCTTCATTAATTGTGTTTACTGCTTTACCTTCTTTTGTAGACAATCCCATCTGTTGAAACAATTGAGATTTACCTTCTTTAAACTTAATTTCACCTTCTATTCCTTCTTTTTTAGAGGACATAAAGATTTTTCCACCAAGCGTGTATGCAGATACACCATAATCCCCATCATTAATTCGATTAATTAAATCTTTATACGTCATCTCCTTTGTTACTTTAAGCTCTTTACCATTAAATTCTAACGTTTCATCCTCAGGTAATTTATCATCTATTTTAATTTCATTGGAAGCAATTTGATGGCGCTGTGCAAGCTGTTTAATTGTCATATTAAACGTCCCAGCAATTGCTCCTCCATCAGCTTTCACATTAATGTAACCGTCTTGCGTCGTTGTAACTTTTTTCTCATTCCCTTTAAAAGAGGCTAAGTTTTTAAATGTTTGTGTAAAAGAACTAAATTTTGCTTTTAAACCTGTATATAATAATTTATCTTGTTCAAGTTGATTCTTTTCAGTCGTATACGGTGTTTTTCTCATATCTAACGCGTTCATTTCTAATTCTACAAAGTTAGAAGTATCAATCATATTATTACCGAGGTTCCAAATCTGCTGTCTTCCGCCAATACCTGTTAACGTTCCTGCCATACTTTTTCACTCCTTATTTAATTACATATAATCTAAAATACTAGTTTTGCTCATCGTACTAACAGCTTTCAGTGTCGCTTCGTACGTTGCGTTTATATAAGCTAAATCGGAAATAGCTACCGCTAAATCTACATCTTCAATTTCTTTTCGATTTTCTTGTAGCGCTAAATTTTGTTCACTTAAAATTGTTTTAAACGTCTCCATCGTGTTCATTGTTGCACCAACTTCTGTCGTACGGTTAATGACGCTATCTAAATTTTTCTTATTTTCCCCTAATAACGATTGCAATGCTTTTTGATCACCATTTTTCATCGCTTCACTCATCTGTTTTAACGTTTTTATAACCGGGGACAATAAAGTTTCTCCATTACGAAATACCTTTAATTCATAACCATCATTTAATTGCCAATTTACATCATTTTTTCCACCCTGATACGTACCATCGTCTGTAAATGGAGGTTGTTCAGCACTGTCTCCACCAAAAATATATCGACCTCGCTCTTTTGTATTCGCTAAATATACAACTTGTTTTACAATCTGATCAAGCTCTGCCCCAATTGCTTTCAATTCTTTTTCGCCATTTGGTTCATTTAACGCTTGTATCGTTAATTGATCCGCTCTCGTTAAAGATTTAAGAACACCTTGTAATGTATTTGCTGTTTGCGTTAATACATTTTTTGAATCGGCTAAATCCTTTTGCATTTGTTCAATATTTGCTAATGAGTGCTGAATTGCAAATGATTTACTTGCTGCAAGAGGGTTTTCACTCATGAGATGATTTTTCTTACCTGACGTTACTTGGTTATGGTTATATTGTTGCTGTACATTCAAATCCATCAATTTACTTTTTGCCCAGTTTGCATTTTGAAATGTAGATACTCTCATACCTATCCTCTCCTTTATCTATATTTGACTTAGCACGGGGTAGGAAAAGGCCCCAATACGGCTAGCTCCTCTCTTCCACACTAAAAAAAGGGGGGCGTTTTTACTACGCGTTATCTAATAATTGAAAACAGGCTATCAAATACTTCATTCATTGTCGTAATCGCTTTAGAATTCGCTACGAAATATTTTTGGAAAGCCATTAAGTTGACCATTTCCTCCTCCATATTGACGCCTTCTATACTCATTTTTTCTTGCTGAATACCTTCTAATAAGTCTTTATGAATAGTTTGATAAGCGTTAACTGCACTTTTATCAGAAGCTACGCCAACAAGAAGTTGATCTAATGCTTGTTTATAAGAAAGTCCCTCTCTATACTTTTCATCTGTAATTTCCGCAAGTTTATTTGCTGCTTCAGAAGAAATTTTCATTTTCGAAACATCTTTTGTAAATTCTGGGTTTAGGTGAATATCTCTCGCATGATCTCCTACAAAGAAATCTTTTTTCATAACTGTGTTCACTTGGCTTTTTACAGAGCTCATTAATTCATCAAGATTTTTCTTATAACTAGCGATCTTCGCTTTCGTGTCAACCGCAGATAAAATCGCACCGCCACTTAACGGAATATCTGATCCGTAAATTTGGACAGACATTGGCTCTTTGTCTTTTTGCAATTGAAGTGGATATACATCTTGACCGTTTACCGTTAAGACACCATTCATTCTAACAATTACGATATTAGGATTCATAGATTCATAAGACACTTCTATATTGGCATACTTAGACATCTCCGTCACAATACGATCACGCTCATCTAACAGTTGGTTCGGCACTTGTGAGCCCGCCTGTCCAATTTTTTTATTCGCTACCGCTAAACTAGAAGCAAGACGATTAAACTCATTTACATGAGCTTCAATATCTTCTGTCGTTTGTACTTCTACTGTATCAAAGTTTTTCGCAAGACGATTTAACTGACTTGTGAACTTACCTGTTTCAGCAATTAATATGTCATAGTAATTTGGTTGTTCTGAATTTTTCGCTACTTCACGAAACGCATTAAAGAACCCATCCATTAAACTAGATAATGAATTCTTTCCTGTCGTCCCTACCATAGACTCTACGCGTGATAAAGTAGAGTTCATATAAGCATAATAAGAGAACTGTGATAATTGATCATTATATTGTTTCGTTTTCACTTCATCTGTAATACGATCGACACCTATCGTGTGTACACCGTAACCTATTCTTTGTTCCGGCGTGTCACCATTACTCGCCCCAACAGATCCGTAGTCTACCATTTGACGCACATAACCAGGTGTGTGAATGTTAGACAAGTTTTGTTTCGTTGTTTGTAAACCCATTTGTGCCGCTAACATGCCAGATAACGGTGTATTATAATCAGATAACCTCATGATTTTTCACTTCTCCTTTACAATAGTTCATTTATAAAGATGTGCGAATTGTTGTTTTTCTCTAAATTATATTCAGAAACAGAATCCACAACACTTTCCGTAATTTTTGATATTACGTTTAAATAATATTTATTTTTTAAAAGAATCATTTTTACCTTCTCTTCTAATTCTACCAATGTTTTTTGTAATTCTTCTATTTTTTTAATTTCTTCTTCAGAGAAGTACGAAAATAACGAACGCACGCGAAATGGCTCGATTCCATTTTCTTTACAAAATTGAACAACCATCTCCTCAAAAAAGATTGTTAATTGTTTTACACCGTCTATGTACTGCAATTGTTCTACTTGTAATTTTTGTACAGCATTTACATCCTTTTGTTGTAAATTCTCATATATTTTCTCTCCAAGCATATGAATATTTTCATATGCTTTTTTGATCACAACGAGCTTTTCATATAATTGTATGTACATATAACTTCCTTCCTTTTTACAATACTAGGTTTACAATTAAACCGTGAATTTCTCCAATTTGATTTAACATTTCTAAATGCCCTGTTTTTGTATTAATTAAATTCATAACATCCTCTAACTCATTTAAACCCGTTTCAGCTTGTTTTACAATTGTCATCTTTTGCGAGTATCCGTACCGTGGATGGCGTGACATAACATCTTTATACTGCAATACATTGTCAACATAGAAATTCAAAAATGATTTTACAGTATTTTTGTATTCCATAACATTATCAAGTGTTAACTCTAATTCAATTTTCCCTTTAATTTCTCCAATATTATCAACAAGCGCTTCCATTTGTTCTAGCAATTTATCTTTTTTTGGATCTGCATGCAAATCATCAGAAAAGGAAAACCCTACCTTCGCACGTGCTTCTTTCGGTATTTGAGAAGCTGGCGGTATTTGTGATAAGTTTAGATTATGTGAAATAGAACGTAGCATATATACCACCTTTTTTGTTTTATTTTCAATTTATTTTTCTAAATACCAAATTAAAAAACGTTTTTTGATAATTATACTCTGTATAACAAGATTTTGCAGTTATTTTTTGTAGAAGATATGTTACAATTTAGCATGAGGTGTCACAAATCTATGAATATTTTCCTTTGTGGTTCAAACCAATTAACAGCATTAGATCGAGATGAAATAAAAAAATTTTTAACCGACTATGCTTACAAACATAAAATTTATATATTATGTTACAAATCTATTGAAAATGAAGTCCTTCGTTTCTTCGTTGAAAATGAGCGACTTGCTCAAAATTTATGCCTTTATACAT
Organism: Bacillus clarus; assembly: GCF_000746925.1. Classification (GTDB taxonomy): domain Bacteria; phylum Bacillota; class Bacilli; order Bacillales; family Bacillaceae_G; genus Bacillus_A; species Bacillus_A clarus. The sequence continues at coordinate 3,877,485 of NZ_JMQC01000008.1, read as the reverse complement.
TACAACCATTACATTTACTAACAGACGAATTTCAAGAGGTTGTCGATTATTTAAAAGCACATGGAGCCAGGTATACTGCCTTTGATCACCCATATGATTCGATTTATCGATCAGAGTATATGTTTTTTGTCAAACAAATTGTTGAAGATACCAATTTAGTTCTCTGTTTTTATAACGGAGATAAACATACGTCTATTATCCCTGTTGATGTTGCAAAAGATGCTGGGATTGATGCCGGGATTTATGATCTACCAGGTCTACATGAAAAACAAATGAAAAAAAGTTTTGAACAAAAAATTCGCATGATGTAATACATGTAAAAAGGGGGAGGCACAATACACTATATTGTGCCTATTATAAATATGATGACTGAACAAAATTACGAATATTTTATAGCGAGTTTTAAACAACAATTTAATATGGATATAGCTTCATATAAGCAAGATAGAATGCGCCGAAGAACCGATTCTTTCATTTCTCGAAAAGGTTTTGAAAATTACACAAACTTTTTAAATAGCTTGCGGAACAATCAAGATTTGTTTACAAGTTTTATTGATCACATTATGATTAATGTATCAGAATTTTTTAGAAATAAAGAGCGATGGAAAACATTAGAAACGAAAGTTCTTCCGAAACTATTAGAACAAAACAGCGGTAAATTAAAAACATGGAGTGCTGCCTGTGCTTCCGGTGAAGAACCATATACACTTTCATTAATTTTATCTGAACGTTTACCAGCATTTCGTTTTGAAATTCAGGCAACCGATCTTGATTTTCATATTTTAGAAAAAGCAAAACAAGGTCAATATGCCGAACGCTCTTTAAAAGGATTACCTGAGATAATGAAAAAACGTCATTTTGCAAAAGAAAATGATACATATATATTGAATCAAAACATTAAACAACAAGTCACATTTAAACAACATGATTTATTAATGAAACCTTTCGATACAAATTATGATTTAATCATTTGTCGTAACGTTATGATTTATTTTACAGAAAAAGCTAGAGGAAAGCTTTATGAAAAATTTAGCCGTTCTTTACGAAAAGGCGGCGTACTTTTTGTCGGTAGCACCGAACAAATTTTAACACCCGAACGCTTTAATTTTCAGCGCTTCGATACATTTTTCTATGAAAAAATATAACAAAAAGATCGCCTTCTCAATGCAGAATGGCGACCTTTTTTATTATATCATGTGAATTAACATGCTACATATAATCCATATAAAAAGAAAACAAATTGTTATAGACCATTTATGCTTTTGCACTCCGTCTTTTAATTGATGGGATAGCTGCGTCATATTCATCTCTGCTAACGCCCGCCATACACTCGCATCATGCTCTTTCGCAAGACGATCTGTTCCACTAATTAAAATTGTTTCATTCGATAACTTTGTCATATAAGCTGTAATAACCGTCATCATTAAGTTTATATTTCCTTGTGAAGAATCTTGTTCAACTCTCGCAACAAGTGCACTTACATCCAGTAATGGGATAAGAACTTTTCTCCCAAACGATAGCTGCACTGCAGCAAAATCATACGTCCCGTCTAATAAAGGAATCTCTTTCACATGCGCTTGTTTAATAAGACCTTGTAGACTTCTTACAATCTGTTCGTATATTTGTTCTGATTGCCGTCCTTCTTTTGATAATGTATGAAGCTTCGAAAACAACTGCAGTACTGTATCCATTTCTTTAGAAAGGGTTTCTTCTATTATCTTCCCATCAGATAAACTGGCTAGTAAAATTCCTATTTCATTATTCCTCGTAATAATTTGAAATTGACTAGTAAATGCAAGTTTACTTTGTTTCCGTTCTTTCTGTACTTCATGTTCCGAAATAGCAGCAGGCTGTTTTAATGGTTCTAACGTCTTATTTTCAATTGTCGTACGTTTGATCTCCACTTTAACGCCTCCATCAACACCATACTTTTAACCCCACTGTTTATTGCTTTTTAAAACTAAAAATAATACAAATACCCCCGATATAATAGCAAATACATTTGAAGCTTGTATACCTTGTTCTTCTTTCTTTTTCGATTCCTGCTTCTCTTTCTTACTCTCCACTTTTTCTTTCTTTTTAGAAACGACCTTCTCATCCTTTTCATTTGATCTTTCTTTATGGACTTTCGGTGTTTCTTTTTGGAGTTTACTTTGCTTCTCTTGTTTTTCAGATATAGGAACAACTGGAGGTTTCTCATCCCCTAACACTTCCTGTTGCTCTTTTTCTTGGTGCTCTTGGTGCTCTTGCTTCTCTTCTTGAATCGGCTCTTCTTTTTTTGGCTCTTCTTTTTTCTCATTCTCTTCTTGATTTTGTTCTACAACTGTGACTACATACTCACTCTCTTTAATGAGCTTATTCCCAGCCGCATCGACGATTTCAACAGCAAGACGGTATGTACCAGCTAGTAAGGCTTCCGTTATTTCATATGTTTTTCGCCAATCCATGTCTCGCTTATTATAATCTAGTAAAAAGGTAATATCGCTATTTTCCTCTTTCCCTTTTAATATAACTCGCATTTCTTTCACAGTTGACTCTACATCTGATGCTTTCACACGAATATTGAAAGCCTCTCCCATTCTACACTCCACTATACCATCTTTCGCCTCATCAATTACGAGTTGCTCTAACTTTGGGAGTTCTTTATCTAATCGTGGTGCTTCATTTTTAATATGAACGAGCGGAACCTTTACTTCATCTTCTATTAAATTTTCTTTTTCAGCTTCTTTACGGATTTGAATGAACTGAAGATGCCAATCACCTTCTAAATCGTACGACTCCACTTTATAGTACGTAATCCATTGCTTCGTTCCTGCTTCATATTTAAAAGATAGCATTCTCTCTTGTGCATACTGCCCATCATTTTTTTGTAATTGCAATATCCCTTTTACACTTTGAATATTTTGCTCTTTCAGCTCTATAGCAATCCGAACTTTTTCTCCAATTACAATGTCCTGTTTACTAACGATAACAGCGCCGAACTCTGTTTCTATCTTTTGTTCTTGATTTTGTTCTATCTTTTGCTCATTTTCTTTTACTTCTTTGCTATCTTTTGGTTGTTTCGGTTGTTCTTCAACTTCTTGTTTTTGCTCTTCTTGCTGATTCACTGGATTTATCTGATCTTGAACGATATCTTCTTCCGCTTTACTTTGCAATGAAAAGAAGATAATCCAGTGCAAGATAATCCACCCAGCGAGAAAAAACTTTATATTTTTCATCTGTTTTTTTAACTCCTACTGTGGTGTTTTATAGAGATTTTGTCACTTTCACACCGAAAAAACCATCGACATTCACAATTTCTCCGTACGCTACTAATATATCATTTATATAAATTTGAATTGGTTCATCAATATCTTCATCCAGTACAACGGCATCATTATCGTGTAAACTTAATATATCCTGAATCGTTCTCATTGTACTTCCGAATACAAACTTCACATTCACTTCTACATTTTGTAAAATTGACGCGTCCATATATACTAGATCATTCTTTTTTATTTCTTGAAATTCAATCGGTTGCGCTATCAAAACTGGAATTTCTTCCTCTTCTACAACCTCTTCCTCCTCTATCATTGGATAAAGAAGGCGCCTTACCATTTCCTTCGCTTCTAGAATTGGTAAAATTTGATACATTTTTGAGTAGACAAGGTCACCAATCTCAATGTTGAATGTAATCTGGACAAGTTCATTCCAATCCATTCTTTTCCCTATATGCACCATTTCTTCTTTTAATGTGACAAATTTTACTTCTGGAGGCGTAATATCCATCTTTTCCATAAACATTTCTGACATCGCTGTTGCTGCGTGTCCCATCATTTGGTTCATAATTTCTTTTATACCACTTAGCTCTAACTCTCCAAGCTCTCGCTCTAGATCGACCTCTCCCGTTCCCATCATCATAAGATCAAACATTGTTAAAGCAACATCTTTCGTAAATACGAATACATTCTCATTCTTTAGTCCTTCAACAAAATCAACATTTAAAATAACAAATGGGATTGGCACACCATCATAATGGCGCACACTAATCGTTTCTACATTGGGTGTGCTAATAGTCACCGACTGATTTAATAGTGCCGATAATACTGTTGATGCTGAACCGATTGAAATGTTCGCAATCTCCCCAAGTACATCTTTCTCTTCTTGTGTTAATTGCTCTTTCACAGCTAATGCTTCTATCACTTGTTTCTCGTCTATTTCTGTCTGTCCATCCATTACATCCTGCTCTATATCATCCGAGAGCTGTAATAATTTATTTACCATTTGTTTCGCATGTTCAACTGATACAATTTGTACAAGTTTAGAATTAAAAAGATTTTCTATTTTCAAGTCAAATGATACTTTAACAATCGTATGATTCCCATCAATATCAGAAATTTTCTCCATCTCTTCTATTAACTTTACAACTTGAATCGTTGGAGGCGACATATCGACTGTATCCTGAAAGAATTCCGACATAGATGTTGCTGCAAGTCCCATCATTTGATTCATTGCTTCCTGCACTGCACTTAGCTCTAATTCGCCCAGTTCTTTTCCTTCTTCAACTTCACCGGTTCCCATCATCATTAAATCTGAAATAGCTAAAGCAACATCTTGTTGAAGAACTAAAAGGTTTTCCATATCTAGCCCTTTTGTAAAATGAATATTTAATACGACATGAGGAACTTCAATTTCTCTCGCATCGTATAAATCTATCATTTCGACATGAGGGGCAGTAATACTTACTTGCTTATTTAAAATAGTTGATAATACTGTCGAAGCTGAACCAAATGATATATTTGCTATCTCTCCAAGAATATCGCACTCTTGAGACGTAAGATGCTGATTTCCTTTTTCTAGTACAATTACGTCCGCATCCCCTTTTATGTGCTGTTCAGGCATTTTCTCTACCTCCTCATTTCTATTTTTCTGTAAGATTGTTACCATATATAAATCCATTTTCAATTTGCATAGATATGTCATTTTATAGTCGCTATTAGCCAAAAACTCCCCAATTCTATACATTAGGGAGTTTCATTCATATTACAAACCTTCTAGGTTTAAAATAAGGACTACCCGTCCGTCACCAAGAATTGTCGCACCAGAAAAATGATTTGAACTCTCTGCAAAAAAGTCACCTAACGACTTTAAGACAATTTCCCTTTGACCAATAATTGCGTTTACAATAAGTCCATAGCTTCGATGTGTATTACGAACAATTAGCATAGGAACCATTTGACTATCGTATGACACAAACGCTTCGCATGCTGTTTTTTCACCCAAAACAACACTTAAATGTTTCACTTCAATAATTTGATCACGATAATTGAAAACATCTTTCCCTTGTAAAGATTGTATATCTTCTTTCTTAATTCGAATCGCCTCTACAATATTTCCAAGAGGTAAGGCATAACGAGTTTCATTCGTTTGAACAAGCATAGATTGAATGATAGAAAGTGTTAATGGTAACTCAATACGGAATGTGCTACCTTTTCCTTCTTCCGAGTCAATAATTAAATGTCCACCTAAACTGTGAATCGTATGTTTTACAACATCTAATCCAACTCCGCGCCCAGAAAGATCTGAAACAACTTCTACGGTGCTAAATCCTGGTTGGAAAATAAGATCAAATACTTCACGATTCGTTAGTTTATTAGCACCATCTTCAGTCACAATACCATTTTTAATTGCTTTTTCTAATACTTTTCCTTTATGAATCCCATTCCCATCATCCGTAATTTGAATAACAACATGATTACCACTATGAAATGCCTCTAATTTAATCGTACCTGTCTCACTTTTCCCTGCGCCACGGCGTTTCTCCACTGTTTCAATTCCATGATCAATTGCATTACGAATTAAATGAACGAGAGGATCTCCAATTTCATCAATAACAATTTTATCGACTTCAGTATCTTTACCTGTAATTTGCAAATTAATTTTTTTACCTAAATCTTTCGCTAGCATTCGCACCATACGCGGAAAGCGATTAAAGGCTGTTTCAATTGGTACCATGCGCATATTTAATAATACATTTTGAATATCTTTTGAAATATCACCTAATCGGTTTAAATGCTCGATTAACTCTTTATTTTGAATCGTCTCTGCCAACTCATCAATGCGCCCACGCTCAATGACACTTTCCTCAAACATATTCATTAATCTTTCAATTTTTTCCAATTGAACACGAATAGAACGATTCTCTACTTTCACATTTCCTTTTACTATCCTAGCGTTAGTTGCTTGAGAAGCTGTTTCAGTCTGCTTAATTACAGACTGTTCGGCTTCTTCCTTCTCTTTTATAACTACTTGAGAACTGCCACTATTCTTCACTTCTACTTTTTCAATTTCAGAAACGTGAAACACTGCTTGTTTTAACTCTTCTTCGTCTTCGCCTGAATTTATGTAGACTATAAATTCAAATCCAAAGGCATCCGCTTCAATTTCTTCAATACTTGGGACTGTTTTTTGTATATCGCCTAGATTTTGTAGCGCTTCAATACACATAATGGCACGTACCGCTTTTAATATTGCTTGTTGTTCAACAGTAACATGAATCTCATGTGTAACTACTCTATCTTTCTCAACACTTACTTGTGAAAAGCTACCTTCAGCAGCAACTATATCACGGTTTAATAATGTTTCTAATTTACGTTTTGTCTGATTAACATCTATATTTCCCGTACCGCCTTGCTGCACATCCGCAACCATTTTCTCTAAATTATCAATACACTCAAAAACGACATCTATAATATCAGCATTTACTATCATTTTTCCATGACGGATTTCATCAAGAACATTTTCCATCTTATGCGTTAAGTCCGCCATTTCTGTAAATTCCATACTTGCAGACATCCCCTTAAATGTATGGGCTGAACGGAATATTTCTCCTACTACATTCATATCAGCAGGATTTTGTTCTAAATTCAGTACGTTTTCATTTAAAGATTGTAAATGTTCTTCTGCTTCTTCAAAAAATATATTCAATAGATCTGTTTGCATTCTAATCTCCTACCTATCAAATATTTCATTTATTTATAAAAATTTAATGTTTTAAAAACGACAACAAAGGAGGCGCCACTCTTCTATCAGTGTTCGATTCTTTGTGGCACCCCTTTTATATTAGCTCGCTGCTACTTTTGTTAATGCTTCAATAACCCGATCAGCTTGGAACGGCTTTACAATAAAATCTTTCGCTCCGCCTTTAATAGCATCCAACACCATCCCCTGTTGTCCCATTGCAGAACAAATAACAACTTTTGCATTCACATCAAATTTCATAATCTCTTTTAACGCTTCAAGTCCGTCCATTTCCGGCATTGTAATATCTAAAGTTACGATATCCGGCTGAAGCTCTTTATACTTTTGAATTGCTTCTATTCCATTTTCTGCTTCACCGATAATTTCAAATTCAGAATTACTTTTTAACAAGTTTTTAATCATTGTTCGCATGAACATCGCATCATCTACAACTAAAATTTTGTGTGCCATTCTCTTTTATTCTCCCCTTCCTTTTATAACAATATCTTAATATTAGATATTAACATTCTTAATCATTATACAAAATAAAACAAAAAAAACTATTATTTTTTAATAATCAATTCATTTTTTTATTTTTATAACGAATTTTAAAAACGAATTATGAAATGCTACTTACAACTTGATAATCTTTCTTCCAATTTTGCAATAAACCATATCCACCACTCATGCAGAAAGTGAATCCCAGTTTGATGAAAATTTTTCATCTACTATATGTCCTTCTACAACGATTGCAATCTATGCCAATTATTAAATAATCAACCATCTTAATTCATAAATCTTAATAATGTAATAAAATTGACACATTTCATTTTTATACTAAAATTACAATATAGCAATGTGAGGAGGATCCGTATGGAACATAACATTTTAAAGGTCATTGCACTAGCAGAAAAACTAAAATATGAAATGAGACATAGTTGGCTGTCTAACGGTCGTCAGGAAAGCGTTGCAGAACATACATGGCGCATGTCGTTGATGGCTATTTTAGTTCAGCCATATTTAGATAGGGAAATAAATATAGAAAAGCTACTAAAAATGGTGATTATTCACGATCTTGTAGAAGCGGAAGCTGGAGATATTCCTGCCTTTGATACGATGAATAGTCGTGAATTACAATTAAACAAACAAGAAAATGAACAACAAGCAATTTTAAATATTAAACGTACATTAGAAGGTCCTCTTGGTGAAGAGTTATACGACTTATGGATGGAATTCGAAGCAAAAGAAACGTACGAAGCAAAGATTGCCAATGCTCTTGATAAACTAGAAGTAAAGATTCAGCATAACGAAGCAGACATTGATACGTGGCTCCCAATTGAACATAAAATGACTTTCCAAGTCGCTAAACATACTGACTTCGACTCTTTCTTATCCAAATTACAAAAAATCATTGAAAACGATGGTGAAAAGAAATTAATTGCTGCTGGCATTGATGTCGAAGCTTGTAAACAATAATAATATATAAAATAAGTCACTCAGTAGAGTGACTTATTTTATAATTGTTGATACAGCTTGTTTGTAAATAAGTTGCTACTTTCCATTTACAAGAATAAAAATAGTAAATCTATCTAATGCAATAATATCTCCTACTATTTTCACACCACTCTTCAAGAATACAGTTACTTCACCTTTTTCCCCTTTCATTTTTTCATAGAAATCTTCTTGTAACTTCTTCATCTTCTCTTCTCCCCTGTCCAAATCAATTATTATATAACTGTAGATCCTCTATATAAGTCTACTCATTTATAAATCCATTAATCATTACATTAGAATGTAATTCGAACAACAAACTCTTATCATGAACTAATCCATATGTAGCAACAAATCGAATTAATTTCTGTTCTTTCTTCTCTACTTTACCTTGTAATTTTCTCATCTCCCTACCTATACAAAAGATCACTTTCCCCATACTATTACTTGTAAAATTACCCCTTCACAAATAATAAAGTACAGTTATCAGCATGTCCAGAAAGAAAATAATCTCTATTAAAAAATATTTTTTTATTTTATTTTTTATTTATTTTTTTATATTTTATTTATTTTTGTATATTTTTGTGATATGTTTTTATTTGAATCGACATGCTTATATTTTGGAAGCTCTACCATTTATGTGGTGGAGCTTTTAATTTTATACACCCATCTATCCAATTCAAAACCTGGACTTGCTCCTTTTTTGTGAAAAAAACATATCATATAAAATAATTCATTAGTTATGTAGATTAATTTTCTAAAAAGGAGGAGACTTCATGAGCCATGGTGGTAGTTGCGCTAGTTTCGGTGGTGGATTTGCTTTACTTATCGTGCTATTCATCCTTCTAATCATTATTGGATGTAGCTGTTGGGGCGGCGGCGGATACGGGTATTAAAATTTATATCCAATGAGTACTAATTTACTCGGACAGAATTACATTTGCTTACTAAAAAATATATGAAAACAGCTCATCTTGTGTGAGCTATTTTTCATACTTTTGTATGAAATCATATCCTTCTTTTTCACGATTTCAATAGATGACATATTGTTTATGATTGGATAAGAAAACATATATTCTAAGGAGGATCACATGATTAAAGGTCTTTATGAAGCACATTTGCCTGTCCGTAATTTAGAAATCTCTATACCCTTTTACGAGTCACTAGGACTTAAATTATATAAAAGAGAAGAGAAAATTGCTTTCTTTTGGATTATAGAAAAGGAAAGTTGGCTCGGGCTTTGGGAAGGAGATGAATATAAAACAACGTATCATCCTTCTTTACGACATATTGCTTTTCAAGTAGGATTGAGCGACTTAGAAAAAGCAATAGATTGGTTACATACAAAAGGGGTTTCTGCAAGGCAAGACTTCGGAATGGAGCCTCTTGAACCCATTGTTTTCCCAGAACTAGCACACGCCTCGTTATATTTTAACGATCCTGATGGAAATAGTTTAGAGTTCATCACAAAATTACCTATTGAATTGCCTATAAAGGAGAAAATGTATTTAAGTGAATGGAAAAAGCGTGTACATTTTTCTCTTTCTCATGTTGTGACACCGCTTGAATATCATCTATTAAAATATTATATGCATTTACCTTTTTGAAATAACAATCTAACGATTTAATTCGTAACCTTTTATTCGTTACAACGAAGTAATGATAAAAAGTTGCACCGGCAATAACAAGACTCAGTATTATTCTAGAATTTACAAACCCTCCCTCTATACATATTCGAAAACAACTATGCTTCTCCTCTAAAAAGGGGTAAATCTGCATCTACAGATTTACCCCTTCGTATTTTATTTATTATTAAACCCTTTCTCACTTAAAAATTCTTTCATGTGCATTCTCTTCTCTTTTGACATAAATGAGCTCATTGATCCTGTCCACGTTACATTTTTTTGATTCGACGTTCTTCCCTTATAATATTCATTTGTCGTTTTGTCATATTCTTCAAGTAGTTCATTATATTTATTCTCATTATATTCATTTTCATGAAGAATTGCGGCAACTGGTAAGCGTGGCTTCACTGCATGATTTTCATCTGGCACTCCAACTGTCATTCCGAAAACAGGATATACTTTATCGGGTAAATGAAGCAATTCACTTACTTCTTTTGGATTGTTACGAATTCCTCCAATATAACAAATGCCGTATCCTAATGATTCTGCTGCAAGTGCGAAGTTTTGTGCAAATAATGAAGCATCTACTGTTGCGACAATGAAGTCTTCTACTCCTTCATGCTTCATCTCTGTACCATGTTTTTCACATGCAATTTCTAAACGTTTTAAATCTGCACAACAAACAAAGAAGGCAGCACAATTTTTCACATGGCGATTTCCAGATAACTCTGCTAATTGAGCTTTCAATATCTCATCTGTTACGTATACAACAGAATACGCTTGAACAAAATGTGAGGAAGCTGCATGCTGGGCAGCTTGCACCATTCTTTCTATGATATCTTTTGATATTGGTTCTTGTTTATATTTACGAACTGAAACGTGTTGCTCCATTTTATGTATAATCTCATTCATCAAAATCACTCCCTTTTCTTCTTCCTATTGAAAAATTAACATATCTTTTTCAATATTCACAACTTATATGCACAAAAAAGAGCAATTCTCACAGAATTGCTCTTTTCAATCTTTTTAAGCTGCTTTTAAAACTTTTACACCTTTAACAATATTCCAAATGAAGTAGTAAATCCCTACAAGAATAAAGACTACATACGTGATAGCAATTGCAATTCCAACGCCCTCAGACTCACCGAACCCTAAACCGAACGCACCTGAAAGTGCTAATCCACCAAATAAAATTGCGTACGGGAAAATATGTGACCAAAATGCTTTTTTCGCATGATATTTCACGTCATCTTCCGCAACGAAGTAAACGATAATTGGAAGTAAAAACGGTGCAAAAAAGATACTAAAGTAACAAAGAGAAGATAAAATATTATTGCCTTTCATATACGATTCACCTCTAAAGTTTTCTTATTTTTGTTACCTTTATTATGTCAGATAACTACTTTAGAAACTATCGCTTTACCTTTCACTAACGTGACACATTTGTAAGGTTCATTACTATATTCGATTTGTTAACCAATATTGTATAATTGCTAAATATTCTCGTACGTTAGATTGGATTATAATTGGATTCGGTGTTTTGGTCGGAAGCCCATCTAATTTCAATCCTTGTTTTTCTGCAATTTTTTTTGCTCGGAACATATGAAAGTCATTTGTTACAATCATCCCTTTTTTCATATTTGCTGGAATAAGAGATTTTGAGAATTTAATGTTCTCATCTGTATTCGTCGAGCGATCTTCCAATATAATTCTTTCTTCCGGAATATCTTTCTTCATTAATCCTTTTTTCATCGCTAATGCTTCTGAAATATCTTCACCTTTTCCTTGACCACCGGATACAATCGCAATGGTTTTCTCATGCGACTTTAAATACTCAGCAGCTTGATCAATGCGATATTGTAAAGAATAAGATGGCTTTGTCCCATTCACCTTTGATCCTAACACAATCATATACTCAGCATCCTCTGGTGCGTTCATATGACCATGTTTATAAATATGGTATTGTAAAACTCCTGCAAAAACCGCAACAATCGTCATAACAACTAAACTGTACTTCATAATTTTTTTCTTTAGCATTCACACATACTCCTATTTTCTCTATTTTTTTATCATAATGTCCATCAATTTGTTTGTATACATGTAATTTCCAATTCACCCTAAATTCTCCTCTAAAAGTAATATTTATTATAAACATGGGAATAATAAATACAACTTCGCACGAAGGAGTGTACATATTGCTTGTTTTTTTATGTAAAGTATCGTTCTTCTTTCTATTATTTTTAATATCGCTCAAGCTACTAGGAAAATCCGCACTTGCACAATTAACACCTCATGACTTTGGCGCAATTATCTTTTTGTCTTATTTAGCTTTCCAGGCGATTCCTGTTAACGGAGCTTTACAAGCTTTTACCGGTATGGTTGTCATTACTTGTTTACACCTAATCCTTACAAAATTAAGCTTACTAAATAAACTCAATCGCTTCGTTCTTGGACATCCCATTATTTTAATTAAACATGGAGATATTGTTTTTGAAAATTTAAAGAAGAGTAGGTATCCGATTGCCGAACTACTTTCTAATCTTCGGGTAGCAGGATATCCTAGCGTCCATGAGATTGAATATGCAATTTTAGAAGCAAATGGGGCCATTAGTATTTTACCTAAAAGAGAGCTCGTTCCCCTTACTCCAAAAGATATGAATATTGATGTTTCATATGCTGGGTTGCCAATCGCACTCATCGTTGATTCACAAATTCAACATGATAATTTAAAACTAATCCATAAAAATGAAAAGTGGCTATATAAAGAACTTAAAGAAAAAGGAGTCACGGATATTAAGAACGTCGCCTTTGCTTCCGTTCAAGAAACGAACGGATCCTTCGCTATTAGCTTAAAAAATAAAAAATCCCCTTAATTTTTATAAGGGGATTCTTCGTTATAATGCTTGTTCCTTTTCCACCATTCTCAATGGAACAGGATGTTTCATACGATTCATCGTAAATACAATAATCGCTGTTAATACTTCCGATACTGGCATAACGAGCCAAATTCCGTTTATACCGAATAATTTCGGCATAATCCATAACAATGGAATAATAAATAATAAACCACGACTCAAAATAATGAAAACTGATTTTCTCGTTTGTCTCACTGATTGGAAATACTCTCCATACACAATATTATAACCTAAAAATACGTACTGAATAAAGAATAAACTAATACCTGTTAAAGTTAACTCTAATAGTTCTGTTGATTGAACATCAAATAAGCCGATTATATATTTCCCTAAGAATAAACCGATGACAATTGCCACGCCTCCGAGTATAACTGCAATTTTCACAGCAAACTGCAATCCTTCTCGTAATCTTTCTGATAAATTTGCACCATAATGAAAACTAGCAATCGGCTGTAATGCCGCCCCAACACCGAAGAATAATAGTAATGCCATTGCATGAATACTATTTACCATCGCATAAGACGCTACACCTAGTTCTCCTGCATATTGAACAAAAGCAATGTTAAAACCAATTGTTACAATTGCAACTGTACTTTCTGCTGTAAAACTTGGGAAACCAATTACCATAATTTGTTTAACCGTATTCCATTCAAAATGGAATTTCGTCCATTTTAAAACACTACTTTTTCTAAAGAAGTGAGATAATAGTACAAGGAAACCAATCGCTGCCGAAAGAATAGTCGCTGAGGCAGCACCTGTTACGCCCCATCCAAAGATGAAAATAAAAATATAGTCAAACACTATGTTCAATACAGCCGTTACAACAAGACCTGCCATTGCTAAATTGGGATTTCCATCATTTCGTATAAATGTACTTAAAATATTTTCTAAAACGTATATCATTCCAAATGTTAATAACACGTGTAGATAGTCTATTGCATATGGTAAAATCACTTCATTTGCACCGAATAAATATGCTAAATCTTCTATTCTCCATAAACAAATAGCTGCTAAAACACCTACGATAATAACTGCTACTGTCATAGATTGCGTAAAAATAGACCTCGCTCTTTCTAGTTTATTTTCACCTAGTGCAATTGAATATAACGTTGCCCCGCCCATTCCAATCCATAATGAAATAGAGAAGAAAATTGAAAACGCTGGAATAGCCACGTTTACTCCTGCTAAACCGTTCGCTCCAACTCCTCTACTAATCATGACCGCATCAATCATAATATTAACCGACATTAATACCATGCCAAGAACAGCAGGTATTAAATAAGAAATAAATAAACTTTTAATTGGTTTTTCTCTTAATTTTTCTGTTGCTTCCATACTATTATGCTCCTTTTTTCAACGCTCTGTTCACAGTTTAAACCTTCAAGTAACTTGAAGGTCAATAGAGAATCGAAAAATATATAAGCTTATTTTTTTGCAACAGGTATTTGAATTTCCGTTACTTGCTCATTTGGGTTTTCTGTTACAGACCAATCAATTAACCCAATCTCAATCGAATCTCCATTCACTTCGTAACCTTTATTATCAATGTATGTAAGTAACTCCTTATACGTTGCATCTGTTTCTTCATAAGGTCCATGATGATAAGAACAAGCAAATAAACCTTCTTTAATTTCATCTGAAGTATGCACTTGATAAGGCATGTAATCCAATAGAATAAACACACTGTTATATGCTTGAAACTCATTTTGCATTAATGCTTTTTTTGAAATTGTTACACCGATATCTCCTGAAAATAAACTATCATCAATTTGCTTCATATTTTTTTGCAGCGAATGGATATAGTATTCAAACATATCATCCGTTGTATTAGGCGCAACTGCAATCGCTGTTATGTTTCGCTTCGGTATCTTTTTAAAAATAATTTGGTTCGCTTCTGATTTCGTCGCTTTCTTCATTAAACGGATTTTATGTTCCATTTTTGCCAAAGCATACTCGATTTCCCTTTGCTTTTTCAACATCATTTCTTGTTGCTTTTCAAGTAAATTCAGCGCATAAGACGGATTACGTTCATCAATATATTTCTTTATTTCCTTTAACGGAATATTAAGCTGGCGTAAAAATTTAATTGTGTCTAATAGTGAGAACTGATCTATTGTGTAATAGCGATAATTTGTTTGCGGATCAACAATTGACGGATGAAAAATTCCTTTCTCATCATAATAACGTAATGTAGATTCCGCTATATTATGCATTTTCGCCATTTCTCCAATTGTAAAGCGTTGATTTAATAACATCTTTTTATTTCCTTTCGATTTTGTTTATTTCATTATATGTCCAATCTTTCTCCAAAACAAAAAAGGAATTCTAATATACAAGAATTCCTTTTTATTTTTCATATTAACTTTTAAACCTCTATTATGATAGGAAGAATCATTGGTTTTCTTTTCGTATTAGTATATATAAATTGTCCTAAAGCTTCTCTTACCTCTCTCTTTAAAATACCCCAACTATTAACATTCTCTTTCTTCAAATTATTAACCGTTATGACGACTAATTCGTTTAGTCTCTTTAAAAACTCTTCTGAATCGCGAACATATACAAATCCACGAGAAATAATATCTGGACCAGAAATGACTTCTCCATCCACCTTATTAAAAGTAATAACTATAACAAGCATACCGTCTTCCGAAAGTTGTTTTCGATCACGTAAAAGGGCATTTCCAACATCCCCAATTCCTAATCCATCTACATATATATTCCCCGCTTGTATTTTTCTAGATTGAGTTGCCGTTTGATTACTTATGTCAACAACATCACCATTACGAATGACAAAAATATTTTCTTTCTCAACACCAACAGATTCCGCTAACAAACTATGGTGGTGTAGCATTCTAAATTCCCCGTGAATTGGGATAAAATATTTCGGCTTCATTAAAGTAATCATTAATTTTAATTCTTCTTGATAAGCGTGACCAGATACATGCATTCCAGTAGAGCTACCTGATCCATAAATAACTTTTGCTCCTAATACAAATAAATTATCTATAATTCGTGAAACATTACGTTCATTTCCTGGAATAGGAGTTGCCGCTATAATAACAGTATCTTCTGGTAATATATCCACCTGTCTATAGTTTCCACTAGCTAAACGAGCTAAAGCTGCCATTGGCTCTCCTTGGCTCCCTGTACAAAGTATTGCAACCCGATCAGGATCTAATCGGTTCACTTCATTTGCTTCAATTAACATTCCATCTGGAATATGTAAATATCCTTTTTCTAAAGCAACATCTACTACATTTACCATACTTCTTCCAAGCAAAGCTAATTTTCTATTCGTCTTTATACATGCCTCTACTACTTGCTGTACACGATTAACATTAGAAGCAAATGTAGAAATAATAACTTTTCTACTTGCCTTCATAAATGCTTCTTCAATACGCTCTCCTACAGACCTTTCTGACGGCGTAAATCCTGGACGTTCTGCATTTGTACTTTCGGAAAGTAAAGCTAGAACACCTTCGCTCCCTATTTTAGCCATTTTATGAATATCAGGATATTGATTATTTACAGGTGTTAAATCAAACTTAAAATCACCTGTATGCACTACAGTACCTTCTGATGTATGAAATACAATACCAAGACAGTCAGGAATACTATGATTTGTTTTAAAGAAAGTTACCTGTATAGAACCTAATTCAATTATTGATTCAGAATGAATAACAATTAATTCCGTTTCCTTTTGAAGATTATGTTCTTTTAACTTAATATCAATTAAGCCAAGCGTTAACTTTGTCGCATATATCGGCACATTCAATTGTTTTAATAAATATGGAATCCCACCAATATGATCTTCATGCCCGTGAGTTACTACTAACCCACGGATTTTTTCTTTATTTTCCTGCAAGTATGTAATGTCAGGAATAATTAAGTCAATCCCTAATAAACTTTCATCCGGAAATTTAGAGCCACAATCGATAATTATAATGTCATTTGCATATTGAATTGCATACATATTTTTTCCTATCTCATTTATTCCACCTAGAGCAACGATAGATAATTTATTTTCTAATGCGTTCAAGCTGAAGCCCTCCTTTTTCACCCTTATAATTACTTACATCATCAAATATCATCTATGCTTTATTATTTGTTATAAAAAATACACTCATACTAAATAAAACAAAACTTACATTGAACTTGTTTAAGAATCGATAAATGATAAGATATACCCTCCAAAAAGCTAACGAAAATGATTTGCTCTACAAAAATCTGCTGAATTTACATTGATTTTTTATAAAATATATTATATATTAATTACAAGTTCAAGTTACAAGTTCAAAAGAACCTCTATAAAGATCTTTTGTTTAATGTATTCTACATATTATCATTAAGCAAATTCCGAGAAATCGTATAATAAAAAATATAAATGACAAGGAGAGATGAGATGGGATTTGAATTTTTCTTTCAGATTGCACTAATTTTATTAAGCACAAAACTTGCTGGCGATCTTAGTGTAAGATTAGGTCAGCCTTCCGTACTCGGAAAATTAATCGTTGGTATTGTAATTGGCCCTGCTGTATTAGGGTGGATCGAGAATTCAGACCTTCTAACACAGTTAAGTAATGTTGGGGTTATACTCCTCATGTTTATGGCTGGTTTAGAAACAGATTTAAAAGAATTAAATGAAAACCGTAATTCTTCTTTAGCAGTCGCATTGGGTGGTATCATCCTTCCATTTGTAGGTGGTTACGTTGCGGGTCTTGTTATGGGTATGGAACAAGCTAATGCTGTATTTTTAGGATTACTTCTATGCGCAACAAGTGTTAGTATTTCCGTACAAACACTTCGTGATCTAGGGAAGATGAAAACACGTGAAAGTACAACGATGCTTGGCGCAGCTGTATTTGATGACATTCTTGTTGTTATTTTATTAGCATTCGCGATGAGCTTCTTAGGTACAGATGATGTTAATTTAACAATGATTATCTTGAAAAAAGTAGTATTCTTTGCGTCTATTATTTTAATCGGATGGAAAGGTGTTCCAATGATCATGCGTTGGTTATCACCACTACGTGTATCTGAGTCTATTATTAGCGCAGCTCTTATCATCTGTTTCTCTTTCGCATATTTCGGCGAACTTTTAGGAATTGCTGGTATTATCGGTGCTTTCGCAGCTGGTATTGCAATTTCACAAACCAACTACAAACATGAAGTAGAAAAGAAAGTAGAACCAATCGCTTACGCTATGTTCGTACCAGTATTCTTCGTTAGTATCGGTATGAATATTACGTTTGACGGTATTGGTGATCAAATCTGGTTCATTTTGGCATTAACAGTAATCGCTGTATTCACGAAACTAATCGGTTGTGGCTTTGGTGCACGAATCACTGGATTTGATATGAAATCTTCTGCAATTATTGGATCTGGTATGGTTTCTCGTGGTGAGGTTGCTCTTATCATCGCAGGAACAGGACTTTCTTCTGGACTATTAGCACAAGACTACTTTACAGCAATCGTTATTGTCGTTATTTTAACAACGATGATTACACCACCGATGTTAAAATACACTTTTGGTGCAAAAGATACACAATTAAAAGCAAATAACTAAATTTCAAATAAAAACGAGATTACTATCTTACAAGGTAGCAATCTCGTTTTCGTTTTATCTCTATATAATTCCATTCTTCTTTAAGCATTTCTCAAAAATGTTATGTACTTCTTCATCATCGATATCATCATCAAATGAATATACTTTAATTCCATAATTCTATATATATTCCCCTAATCCTTTTTTCTTCACTTGCTCACAAAAGCTCCCAGCTTCATATTCTGGAATATATGCATCCCAAACTGACTCGTTTATTTTTTTGTATGCTATAAGCTCTAAATCATATCCATCTTCGTAATACCCGATGTGATTATGTTGACTAGAATCATACCTTTCCATTACAATTCCTCCTTAATAATATTTCATAAACAAAAAGCGAGCCTTAAATTTCAGCTCGCTTTTACTTCTATTTACTAAATTCGCTCCATCGCCGTCTTCACTATTCCAACAACGAAAGCAATTTCTTCACTTGAAATAACAAGAGGAGGTGCTAATGTTAAAACATTATTATAACCTGCCGTTGTCATCCCGTTACGTCCAATGATTAATCCTTTTTCTTTACAAGCATTCACAACGCTTGCAATTTTATCGTTATCAATTGGCTCTTTCGTTTCTTTATCGTTTACTAATTCTATCCCGACTAACAATCCTTTTCCTCTAATATCTCCAACAAGTGGGTGATCCCCAATCTCTTCTTTTAGCTGATTTAATAAAAGGGATCCCATCTGTGCAGAACGCTCAATTAAATTTTCATTTTCCATAATTTCTAAATTTTTAAGTGCTAATGCACAAGCAGCTGGATTCCCACCAAACGTATTAATATGGCGGAAAAATTCATATTCTCCCGTTCCCTTAAACGCTTCATAAATTTCTTTTTTCACAGCTGTTGCTGATAATGGTAAGTATGCACTTGTAATACCTTTTGCCATTGTAATGATATCAGGCTTCACGTCATAATTCATAAAGCCAAATGCTTTTCCTGTGCGCCCAAAACCACAAATAACTTCATCACTAATAAGCAGTGCACCATGCTTTTGACACGTTTCATGAACAGCCTTCATGTAATCTTGTGGCGGCATTAAAATGCCTCCGCCTGTAATAATTGGTTCCATAATGAATCCGGCTATCGTTTCGCTTAATTCCCACGTCATAACACGATCTACTTCTTTTACGCATTCTACATCATAAATGTTTTGTGATTTAACACCAGGCATACGGTAACAATCTGGCGGTGTTACATGTAAAAAGCCTGAAGCAAATGGCTCATATTGATATCTGCGCTGTGCTTGTCCTGTCGCTGCCATCGTCGCCATTGTATTTCCATGATAACCACGATAACGTGACATAAATTTATAACGGTGTGCTTCACCTTTATGTGCATAATATTGCCTTGCTATTTTAAAAGCTGTTTCATTTGCTTCTGATCCACTATTGGAGAAGAAAATAACGTATTCCCCTCCAAGCCACTCATTTAATTTCTCAGCGAGCTTAATTGCTGGTTCATGTGATTGTGACATCGGAAAATAGGATAATGTTTGTAATTGTTCGTATGCTGCCTCTGCAAGCTCTTTTCTTCCGTATCCACTATTTACACACCAAAGACCACTCATACCATCTAAATATCTTTTCCCATGTATATCTTCCACCCAGCAGCCTTCCGCCTTTGCCCCCACCATTGTACTATTCGGGCTAAAGGGACGCATTCCATGCCAAACATATTGCTCATCTTTTGCTAATAATTCATCTGTTTGTTTTGTTTTCATCATTTCTTCCACCTTCCATAACAACTTATTTTTCACAAAGCTGCGCTGGTGCCATGATGAGTTAATTTTCTCCCTGCTTATTTTCATTCCACAGAAACGAAACAAATCCTACCAACTATAACGTAATATTTCTAGGGAAATTCCAAAATAAGGAGGAGCTTTCCAAATTATGCGGAAAGCTCCTCTTTTCATTAATGTGTAGACGCATCACTAATCCCGTGGCCCGTATTAGATTTCACGAGAATTTCATCAAATTTCGCTGCATCTTCTTTCTTACTAGAGAGAATTGTTCCTAAGTATGCTGCAAGGAATCCAAGCGGAATCGAAATAATTCCAGGTGTCGTATATGGGAATAGCGCTTCCCCGACAAAAATAGCTTTCCCTGCTACAGGATTCCAAACATTTGGACTTAACGCTACAAGAACAATCGCTGAAACAAGTCCAACGATCATGCCACAAATCGCTCCCGTTGTATTAAAACGCTTCCAATATATTGTAAATAAAATAACTGGTAAGTTTGCACTTGCTGCAACTGCAAATGCTAGTGAAACTAAAAATGCTACGTTTAACGTTTGAGCGAATAATGCAAGTATAATAGATAATACCGCAACTCCAATTGACGCATAACGTGCCATTGACACTTGTTCTTTTTCCGTTGATTTCCCTTTACGAATAATCTCATTATAAAAATCATGAGCGAATGCTGAAGCTGCTGTTAATACAAGACCTGCTACCACAGCTAAAATTGTTGCAAAAGCAATTGCCGATACGAATGCGAATAAGAAATCTCCACCTAACGCTTTTGCTAATAAAGGTGCTGCCATATTACCTGCTGGATTTGCTTTAATAATTGCTTCATTTCCTACAAATGCTGCTGCCCCAAACCCTAGGAAAATAGTCATAATATAAAATGCACCAATTAACCACGTTGCATAAACAACCGATTGCCGAGCTGTTTTTGCATCACGCACTGTGAAAAAGCGGACAAGAATATGTGGTAATCCCGCTGTGCCCAGAACAAGTCCTAAATTTAAAGAAAGTGTATCAAGTCCATCTTTATATTTCACACCCGGGTTTAAAAAGGCTTCTTTTAACGGTGTTGCTGTTTTCATTTGAGCAAACATTTCCGTTACACTGAAGTTGAATTTTGCGAAAACGATCACCGAAATAAGAAACGTTCCTGCCATGAGTAGAACAGCTTTTACAATTTGTACCCAACTTGTAGCTGTCATACCTCCAAAAATAACGTACACTGTCATAAGTGTACCAACGATTAATACAGACGTCGTATACTCAATTCCTAATAATAATTTAATAAGTGCACCAGCACCAACTAATTGTGCAATCATATAGAAAATTGAAATTGTCATCGTATTTAATGCCGCAACCCCTCGCACCTTTTTTGCATCAAAACGTGCTGCAATCATATCAGCTAACGTATACTTCCCTAAATTTCTAAGTGGTTCTGCAACTAAATACAAAACAACTAAGTAAGCAACAAGGAAACCAATACTATAAAAGAAACCGTCAAATCCAGTTAAAGCTATCGCTCCAGCAATTCCAAGAAAAGAAGCAGCCGACATGTAATCTCCCGCAATGGCCAGACCATTTTGCCAACCAGTTAATCCCCCTCCTGCTGTATAAAATTCACTCGCATTTTTCGTTTTTTTCGATGCGAAATATGTTATAACAAGTGTACCAAGGACAATAACTAAAAAGAGTGCAAATGCTGTTGTATTCAAATTTATCGCCTCCTTTTTTGCATATCTTGAAGAATTTTCGAAGAAATTTTATCAAATGATTCTGCTTTTTTGCTATAAATCATACATAATGCCCATGTCATAATAAATTGTGCAAAAGCAAACACCCATGCCCACGTTACATCGCCGAATACCGGTGTATTCAATACTTTTGAATACGATGTTAAAATAGGTAATGCAATAAAAAAACTTAAAAAGAAAATACTCATCGGAACAATAAATTTCCGTTTCTTTTCTAGTAATAATTGAAATTCCGCCGACTGAACAACCTCTGTATAATTTACCCCATTTTGTAACTTACGTGCTGAAGTATCATCTCGTTTCATTTTCCCCATCCTCTCTCCCTTATTCTTAAAACAAGTTACCATTCGCTTTTTTAAAACCCAAATTTTATAAATATTCAGAAACTTTATTTTCATTTTAGACAATCTCTACTTCTATGCAAAGATTTTTCGGTAGACATTTTTCGTCATTTCCTCCTAAATTTCAAAAATATTTCCCAAAATAAAAGTGGTGCTTATTGCACCACTTCTGTCTTTTTCTCCTTTTCTAAATTTCGTGCTGTTTCGCTCAGTTCAACATCTTTTCCGTCTTTATACGTACCAAATAAAAAATCATACAATGGATTTGAAACCCCAAACCAATACTTTTCATTTTTGTAATGATGTAATATATGCTGTTTTTTAAGCCATCTCCCAAACCGTGTAAACGGCCGAATTGGCCTATGCGCAATATAATGTTTCCATTCATAAACAAAAAGCATTATTATCATTCCAATTCCAAATGACAAGGTAACCGTTACGTTCTTTGTGAATCCATACAGTATGAATAAATAAATTGCAAAGCCAGGCAGGCTATACCAAACTGGTAAAAATAATAGCTTTAAATCGTCTGGATATACGTGGTGATCATAATGTAACCTTCTTAACATTTTTAGTAAAAAGCGATTTTTAGGTGGCTTAATATGAAATAAAAAACGATGCGTTACATATTCGTTAATCGTATAAAAAACGACTCCAATAAGACACGATACAATACCTATCCATGTAAACAACTGCATTTTTAATACAATGATAAATAGTAATAACACTCCAAACATAATGACAATATCATGTTGCAAAAAGAATTCCTTCGTCACCCTTTTCACTTTCCTTACCCCCTTCTTCGAACAAATAGCCGCAACATATTGTTACGACCGTTTTTTCACATCTTGTTTTATTCTATTCATTTTACAAATTTGCTTGCTGTTCTATTGTAGAAAAAAAATTGTTCGGACCAAATATATTTTGTTTCGGGATAATATGTTCAACTGCAAAGACTGTTACTTCTCCCCTTTGCACTTCTCCAATAATAAGACCGAATACTTCATGATTTAAAGCAAACGTCGGTTGCTTCGTTTGTAATAACCTTGCTGTATTATAAAGAACAGCCTCATATAATGGATTCCTATCAGTAATTTCTTTTCGAATTTTTGGTGCTAATGTGATGATAATTTCTTTTCCGTCAATAGTGGTTCGATACATAAAAATCTCCCCTTCAATCTTATGTGAACAACTGTAAAGCTTTGTATGCAAAATGGATAGAATATCCGACAAGAATAATACCAGCACCCGCTGTAATATAACCGAGCGCTTTTTTCTTTAACAAAGTTCGTCCGAAATGAACAGAAAAAGCAATATTTAAATTCCATAAAATAATACCTACGATAATACAAAGACTATACAAGAAAGCTTCTTGTTTTGTTACCTTCGTAAGCAATGAACTAAGCGTACTCCCATATATACCGAACCAAAAAACGAGATTTAACGGATTCGATATTGCAATTAAAAACCCTGCCATGAAAGATTGCTTAAGTCCACCTACCTCTTCTTGTTTATATTCCATATTCGAGTGAGAAATTCCTTGTTTTACACTTTGAAATCCCAAATAAAACAACAAGAAAAATCCCATACAATACATAAATGCTTGTACATATGTATACATGAACACAGAAGATAAGCCAAAATAAATGAGAAGCATAAACAAAATATCCGCACTCATGCCTCCAATCCCAACAATCCAAGCATGCCAAAACCCTCTTTCAATCCCTCGCTTTAACATCTCAATATTAATTGGACCTACTGGTGCGGCTAATGAAATACCTAATACAATTTGTTGTATAATTGCTCCAAACATCGTTCTGTCCTTTCCATTTCCTTTTACTATTAACTAATGAGGGAAATATAACAAATAGACTAGCTTTCATAAGAAATATACATATGTAAAATACCCTTTTTTATCCAAAATATACAAAAGAGCCCTCTATGTGATGGCTCTCATTTTTCTACTTTATGATGAAACGGACACTTTCCCTGAATTGGTTCAATATCATCTCCGATAAAATATTGCTTCCATTCGCGATGTTCTGAATCACCATAATGGCTAATATTCGGATGCTTCGGCAATTGATCCCACTTTTCCACTCTCTCCCGAACCATTTGCCTTGAATATGCTCCTTTCGAACGATCTCCTTCTAGTCCATCAAAAATGGTACGTGGCTGAAATCCGATAATAAGTGAGTTTCCTAAATATCTCGTTTTTCGCTGTTTATAAGCAGGCGCATTTCCAAATGCAAAGATTGGCTCACCACCAAATGAAAATTCCCATAAATGATGATCTGGATTTTCTGGAATTTGTTCTGGCCATGATTGATTGTCTTTTTCATGTAAATATTGTAGTACTTTCCAAAAATAATTACGGTAATACTCTATTGACTTCTCTTCACGTTCTGGTTCTACAAAAAGAAAAAAACCTCGTCTTACAATCGGACGTTCTTTCATTAACTCTAAAAAAGATAACATTGTACTCGACAAATGACTCCAATCGTTATGACAAAGAAATGAGTAACGAAGCTCATTCTTCTTTAAAGCTGTTAAACCAAAATAGCATGGAAAGGTTGGGTCTAATACAACATTAGAAAAGTTTTCAAATTCCTCCATAACCCACTTTGGTATATCGATTCTATTTTTCATCCCATCATTATCTAATAAGTACGACTGCTCCATTCTTTCACCCCGTTATGTACAGCATTCATTTAAGCATATTAGATAAAGAACTCGTCCTATACCATTTTAAAAATTCGAACGAAAAAAATTATTTAAAAATACAAAAAATTTAAACCGCTTACTTGACTAAATTCTACCAATTCATGTATATTTAAAATATCATTTAGCAGAATATTCAAGAATATAGCATTTTTAGTTTTTCTTATATTTTAAATGAATTTCACTAAATGAAAACGCAATCGTATTTTAGGAGGAATTGTAACATGCAAGGAAAAGTAAAATGGTTTAATAACGAAAAAGGTTTTGGGTTTATCGAAATCGAGGGCGCTGACGATGTATTCGTACATTTCACTGCTATTCAAGGCGAAGGCTACAAAGCTTTAGAAGAAGGTCAAGAAGTATCTTTCGACATTACTGAAGGAAACCGTGGACCTCAAGCTGCTAACGTAGTAAAGCTTTAATCCAGCATATAAAAGGAGGTTACCTTACTTGGTAACCTCCTTTATTATTCCTTTGTATATTTCCGTTTTGCAGAGTAAAAACTATGTGAAATGCGTCAGAATACAAAGGAGGAATTTGTAATGGGTTCACATGTAAATGATTTTGAAGAAGTAAAATTCCGTGTTGAGACTGCACAAAAAATGGTTGGTTCTGCGACAATTACAATGGATCCAGAATCATTAGAACATGCAACGAATGCAGTGGAATCTGCACGTTCTCAGCTTGAAATTATGAAATCTGTTGCGACAGATTTAGACGAACCGTTCTTAATAAATGAAGAAAAAAAACTAAGTCAATGCGAACATCAATTGCATGAAGCGAAACATTAAAAACATCCAGAGAAAATTCTCTGGATGTTTCTTTATGACAACTGCTCTCCATATTTCTTTAACTTCTCTCCGACAGTACATTGCCGTATGCAAAAAGAATGAGCATAATATTTACTATGAGCTTTTCGATTGTGTTCTTGTAAGAAACACCCTTCGCAATATGTTTCTAACAAATCGTTTACTTCTGTAATAAGCCGCTTCTTATTCACACATTTGCACCTCACTATTCGGTTATTTCTTTATGACTGTCAATTACAGTCCCTTCTAAAGCTTGTGTAGCTAATTGATGCGCCTCTTTATTTTGTTTTCTAGATACCGGTTCACATACAAGCTTTAATTTCATTTGTTTCGCCTTTTGTTCAATTTGATCTAAGTAATGATTTAAATGTTCATCGTAGCAAGGCCATTCTCCAGCTAATTGCTGCAGTACAACTTGAGAATCTCCACGAAGTATAACTGCTTCATATTTAACCCCTAATTCCTCGAGTATATTCATCCCGTATAATAATGCTGCATATTCCGCTTCGTTATTATCATATATTCCTTCTATGTATGCATTGCGACGAATTCGATAATTGGTATTTCCTTTTTTATAGTACACACATATGCCAACTCCTGCTTCTTTCGTTTCTACATCATAACCACCATCAAAATAAACCTGAATTTCTTGTGGCTCTTCCTCCACTTGCTTACTCAGTTTTTTCATCTCTTTTAATGACCATTCCGCATCCATTTCATCGTAAAATAAAAGGTCTTTTACCCTTCCCGTTTTTTCAAAATCCTCCGCAAATTGAAGCACTTCTTCTATGCTCATATAATCTGTTGTTAATTCCGTTTGTAGACCACGCTTCGTTTTATACAACCAATGTATTTTATATTTCATACTAGATTCCCCTTATATAAGACTTCTTATATTTATTTTATTATATTGTATCAAGAGTCACAGTATTATATTCAAAATGAACGAAACAAGTCATAACATATAAAAATACAAAAAGAGCTGTTCCATATCGGAAACAGCTCTTTTCATATATTACATAAATCTTTCAAATTGTACTCGTTTGTTAATCCAGTACATTACAGGCATACCGATTGCCATTACGACAAACTCACCAGCTGCACATGTTAACCATGTAAATAAAAATGGTAGATCAAACGCAAGGTGAAGTTCAATCGCTATCATAAACATTGTAACTGTAAAGATAACTGTATTAAAAATCATACGAGCCCAGACACCTTTAATAAAGCGCATAGAAATAATAGTTGCAAGAAGCGCAAGAATCGATTGCCCAACTCCAAATACTAAATCATAAGCAATCATAGGTGAGAAAAAAAGATTCGTTAAAAATACACCTAATACAATCCCATAAATCGCCTTTTTATTAAATACAACGAGATGATTAAACATCTCTGAAATACGAAACTGTACATTCGTAAAGCCAAATGGCTGAATAAGCATAGAAACAGCAATATATAATGCCGCTAAAATACCATTACCAACTAATGTTCTTATATTCATGACAAAATCTCCTTAGTTTTTTTACGTGGGATGGTTTCGAACCACGTCATTCGTTTTTTAAGCAACAAGATTATATTTTACGCAATAGGCACTCTTTCGTCAATAGATTCATATCATTAACTACCTTTTTTCTAATGGACAACGTATAATAAAATATATGAAAGATTTAGGAGGTTTCACTTCATGACGGCAACAATTCAAAATGAAAAATTGATCATTTCCATCTCTGAAAAAGGTGCAGAATTACAAAGCGTTCGCTTAAAAGAAGATAACACAGAATATTTATGGCAAGGAGATTCTGCTTATTGGGGACGACGTGCACCAATTTTATTCCCGATTGTCGGTCGATTAGTGGACAACACATATTACGTAGATGGTAAACCATATTCATTAACACAACACGGCTTCGCACGTGACCTTACATTCTCTGTAAAAGAGCAAAGTGAATCAAAAATCACTTATATCGTTATTAGTAATGAAGAAACGTTACAAAAATACCCGTACAAATTTGAATTACTCATTTCTTATGAATTAGACGAACAAAATGTACATGTTACTTATGAAATAAACAATCCTACTTCAAACGAGATGTACTTCTCAATCGGAGCACATCCAGGATTCAACTGTCCTTTACTAGATGGTGAATCATTTACAGACTATTATTTAGCCTTTAATGGCTCCGAACGTTTAGAAACAAATGTACTAGAAGGACCATTTCTTTCTAATGAAAAGCAACTAATTGCTGAAAGCACTGAAGAATTACCACTTACATATGATTTATTTAAAAATGATGCACTTATTTTTGAAAATATGAATACAAATGAAATTTCGATCCGCTCTCATAAACATAATAAATTCGTAAAAGTAGCATTTGAAGGTTTCCCATTTGTTGGTGTTTGGACACAAGGGGATAACGCACCGTTCTTATGCATTGAACCTTGGTATGGAATTGCTGATGAAGTAGAACCAGCAAAAGATTTCAAAGATAAAAAAGGAATTCAATCATTACAAGCGAATGAAACATTTACATGTCGTTATAACATTACAATTGGATAATGTATTCTCTCCCCTATTTGTAGAAGTTTTTCAAGTAGGGGATGATCTTATAAATGGAGGTTTCTAATTTTGATTGAAGTATATATCGATGGTGCATCAAAAGGAAATCCTGGTCCTTCTGGTGCTGGAGTTTTTATTAAAGGTGTACAGCCACCTGTACAATTATCATTACCACTTGGAACAATGTCCAATCACGAAGCAGAATACCATGCTTTACTTGCGGCATTAAAATATTGCACAGAACATAATTATAACATTGTATCTTTTCGCACAGATTCTCAACTTGTTGAACGCGCTGTTGAAAAAGAGTATGCTAAAAACCAAATGTTCGCACCACTTTTAGAAGAAGCTTTGAAGTACATTAAACAATTTGATCTCTTCTTTATAAAGTGGATTCCAAGTAGCCAAAATAAAGTCGCTGATGAATTAGCAAGAAAAGCCATTTCACAAAATTAACGGGGGGATTGGTGTGAAAAAAGAGTGGATTGCTCCGCTTGCTTTATTATTTGTCTCATTTATTTGGGGAGCAACGTTTGTTGTCGTTCAAAATGCTATGTCGTTTGTCGGGCCATTTACTTTTAATGGCGTTCGCTTTCTGTTCGCTGGCATTATTTTATTATTTGTTCAAATAATTTTCACGAAAAAAACTTCAAAACAAGAAATTAAGCATAGTAGTGCCGCTGGCTTAGTTGTCGGGTTCTTTTTATTTATCGGTTATTTATTGCAAACATTCGGCTTACTCTATACAACTTCTTCTAAAGCTGGATTTTTAACTGGTCTTAGCATTGTGATGGTTCCCGTTCTCTCGTTTATCTTTTTGAAACAAAGAGCTACACCTTTTATCATACTTGGTATTACTGCTGCAACAGCAGGCTTATATTTATTAACAGCTGGTGATTCCTTTCAATTAAACATAGGAGATATACTCGTTCTCGGTTGTGCCGTTGCCTTCGCAGCACATATCCTTATTAACGGATTCTTTTCAACAAAAATCTCTCCTTTATTATTAAGCACATCTCAAGTATTAGCTGTTGGTATCTTTTCTTCTATTTGCGCTTTTCTGTTTGAAGATTCAGAAAAATTATTCTCTATCTCTTTATGGACGAATCATTCCTTTTTATTCGCCTTATTTTTAACTTCCCTATTCGCAACATCAATTTCCTTTTTCATCCAAACATCTGCACAAAAACATACTTCCCCTACAAGAGTAGCAATTATTTTCGCAATGGAACCTGTCTTCGCTGCATTAACAGGTGTTCTCGTTGCAAACGAACAACTTTCAATATCAGCAATTATTGGGTGTCTTTGCATTTTCTTAGGCATGATTTTCGTTGAACTTCCTTCAAAAACAAAAAAAGAAGCGCAGGCTGCGTGAAGTTACGCTTGTAACTTCCGCATAAAAGCCTTTGCGCTTTTTTTATCTGTAATTTCTTCTTCTTTCAATCGTTCTAATAACGCAACAAAATAACTGCCATCAAACTGTAATTGATGTTTAATTGTCGCTTCAATCGCCGCGTTCACAATTCCATCAGATGCACCAGTATATCCTTGTCCGAACATAATAAACCCCTGTGCTTCCTCTGATAATTTAAATCCTTTCGTATGTAAGAATGAAAGATAATCTTCTACTGTTTGCATGATATTCCCACCTACTCAAAAATTCTCCACTTCTTATCATACATGTTTTTACACTCCATGAGAATGAAATTTCTTTGACAACTTTGTAAATCGATCGTTTACTTCACTGACAATAGAGGATTTCTCTACTATATTAAGGAATATGTAAAGTGGAATTTATTCTATATTAAAGGGGAGACACAATGAAACAAGCACTATTAATTATTGACGCTCAACAAGAACTAATTGATGGAAACGAACAAGAAAATGAAGTTTTCCGTAAAACCGAGCTATTAGCTACACTAAATACCGCTGTACAGCAAGCAATAAGAGCAAATGCCCTTATCGTTTTCGTAAGAGATACTGATGTTGCTTCTGGTCAAGGAGATGGCTTTGAAGTACATAATCAAATTAAAATACCTCAATCTGCAATAACAATAAATAAACAAGCAACAAATTCGTTTTACGGGACTCCTTTACATGACCTGTTAAAAGAAGAGAAGGTTAGTCATCTTGTTATAGGTGGATGTAAAACCGAACATTGCATCGACACTGCTGTTAGAACAGCCACTGTACAAGGATTCGATGTTACATTAATTAAAAATGGCCATTCAACAATTGATTCTACAGTCTTATCTGCAGAGCAAATTATCGAACACCATAATAAAACTCTACACGGTCATTATAACGTTGATCATTTTTCCGTTGTTAGAAATATCGAGGAGGACCTCTTTCAACCAATTCATGACCAATATCGTGAATAGGTTAACCACAAAAAAGAATCCTTTACTTTACAAGGATTCTTTTTTATCCAAAAATTTGAGCTGCAATACTATATAGTTCACCATTTCGTTTCAAAAATCTATCACTGTTCTTCATCATAATTGGCGGTTGATTTATCTTTTGAAAACCGAAGCTCTCTAATTCTTTCATAAATGCTACTTTTCCTTCCGGTACATCAATTCTAAGTTTTCCATTACACTCTTTTGCTAAATAATAAACAATACTACTGGCCATCATATCATTCGGAGCAACGATTGGTCCTATTATTCTATTTTCTGGAGTTTGTATACTCATACCATATCCGATTACATTATTCTCTTTATCCTTGGCAACTACACATTGTTGACTTTGTTTAATCCTACACTTTAAAAATCTTCTTCTATTTACACCAAATGCCATTTCATCTATTTTTGCAATCTCCTTTAAATCCTTTTCTTCACAATTGAAAATATATTCTGTATTCCTTTCATATTTAGGCGACTTACTATATTCATTACATATGTATTTTGAAACATGACTAACAACTTGAAATCCTAATTTCTCATATAAAGGCTTCCCATCTTCTGTAGCAATAAGCATAATCGGCGTCTTTTCTGAAACCCTTCTTATACACGCCTCTGTTATCATTTTCCCAATCCCTCTTCCTTTATAATTAGGATGAACAATGACCATACCGATAGATGCTAATTTCTCTCCATATAATATAATCGCTGCACTAGCAACGAGCTCTCCCCTCTCATTCCATACACCATATACAATACCTGAATTCAAAATCGTTTCAATTTCTTCTAAACTATAATCCCATCCAATACAAGATGATAATACAACAATCTCCTCTAATTTTTCTATACTAAGACGATCCACACTTATTTTCATTTTAATCATTCTCCATCTTCATATTTAGACTTTTGAATCATCCTTTACGAATCAACTTGTACATGTTTCCCTTTATCCACCATACACATATCCCATTTTGACCAAGACTATATTGTAAATGAGGTGATAACATGCCCATTACGAATCGGTTTTCTACCACGTCAAATACAATATTCATACAAATTAATGATGCCGATATCGTATCCCTTAAAACGGCTGCTATGGCTTCTATAACAATTGGCAATGTTTTAACTTACACGACAAACTTAACGAATATAAGTAACACTGATGCGCTTACGGTTGTATTTACAGATAATATTCCAGAGGGAACGACCTTTATAGACGGTAGTATTTTAGTAAATAACGTTCCTCAACTTAATGCAAATCCAAGTACTGATATATTTGTAGGGATGATTGCTCCTAATGTTACTATTCCTATCACATTTTCTGTTACTGGATTAGCGCTTCCAGCTAATGGACGCATTCAAAATCAATCAACTTCTCGTTATACGATTAATGATGAAGAGCAAACATCGCCTAGCAACCTTACCTTTACTGAAGTTATTTCCGCTAATTTAGTAGCTACTAAAACAACTCCTATCCAATACGCTGACTTACAGACTTATTATACCTTACACAATTTCCATCTTAAATAACGGAAATATACATGCCGACAATATTACAGTTACAGATATCATTCCAGCAAATACGAACTTTATAGCAAATAGCGTTATCGTCAACAGTAGCGCTCATCCAAATGATAATCCACAAAACGGTATACAAATTGATATCATTCCACCTAACACTACCGCGACTATCCTATTCCAAGTTCGCGTTACTTCTCTTCCACAAACAAATCCAATTTCTAATACTAGTACGATTGAATATCAATACACATTACCAAATCGTCCACTTATTACCATAACAATTACAAGTAACGAAAACATCGTCACGTTTGTTCCAGAAAACGCAGATGAAACTCTTCCAAATTTAAATTACTTCTTTGACGGTGAACGCTTTATACGAATTCCCCCTCAAAATATAAGAAATTACTTCTGAACTTGGATTTGGTGGCAGTAATTAAAAACAATAAAAAAGCTTGTAGTTTGATTAATTCAAACTACAAGCTTCTTTAATAGCCTTTCACTATTCATAATTACTTACGTTATTTTAGTCGTAATAAGCTGGCCAGCTTCATCAATAGTAACTCTCCATTTCCCTCCACTAGCAGTCTTCATAATTACACCTTTACTTGCTTCCAGCTCAATATCGCCAAATATTTTCCCGCCAGTTGTAGCTAACCAAGCATTCCCACTTTCCATAGAAGACCTTGCAAAAATCCGATTAATTCGAAACCGCTTATGCTCTTGAGCATAACCACTCATTGTAATTCTTACTTTATATAACTGACTCGCTTTCATATTTGATATGATCGTATCTCCAACATTTAACGGAACATCTGATGCAATAACCCAGTTTCCATTTGCACTTAATAAATATTCAATTCGAATCTTCTTTGGGCTCTCTCCCCAGCCAAAATATAATCCAAGACAATTCAACATTTTTATCGGATTTT
This sequence comes from Bacillus clarus, assembly GCF_000746925.1. Lineage (GTDB taxonomy): Bacteria > Bacillota > Bacilli > Bacillales > Bacillaceae_G > Bacillus_A > Bacillus_A clarus. Next base: position 3,844,065 of record NZ_JMQC01000008.1, on the reverse strand, counting down.
TCGTAAAGTCCAATTCAAAAACAACTGGATTATTATCTGGAATATCAATATAATTCACACTTTGTTCATCTATTAAATTAAAGCAATTAGCGAGATTTCCTCCGTACGGTAATTTCCCTGCTACTTGCTTAACGCTATATTTCATCGGAGCATTTACTAAAATATCATCTTGATTCCCTATTAAATGTGGTTTATTTAGCGTCAACGGTAACTGAATTCGAAGTGATTGCTCATAGGTAGACGTACAAACATTATATTGTCCCTTATCTACAATAGTTGTTGAAAGCAGATTAGAAAAAAGGTAGTTACGATGAGAATTAGAAGAAAATTCAATTACGATTGGTTCGCTACTCATCCGGTACGTATCCCAGATCATACAATCAAATGAATTATATGCCCCTGAGCAACGGATTACTTTTTTTGTTTGCTGTCTACATTGTACTTGAATGCCACTAAATGTATTTCCTGAACTTTCATTTGGTAAATCACTACTCCCGTCGACCTCTATTCCATACTGACAACCATCAATAAATATAGATTGAAATACATTTGCATTAATCCAGCAAGGAGTATTAATATCCTCTACATATTCTGTTTTTAAATAAATTGCAATTTGAAAGTTTTTAATTTGAATAAAGTTAACTTGAAAGAAGCTAATATAATCCCACGCTTTTTGACAATAAAAATGTATAGCTATCCCTTTATATAACGAAGTTGTATTTATAATATTTATATTTGATATAACGGATTGATTAGGCACTTCTATTTGTTGTGATCCGGGAACATAAATAACAGACGATTGGAATACCGGGTTTACGACTTGAATGTTACCACCTGTAATAGAAGCATTCTTTTGCAGTTCAAATGCATTAAAATTCCCATCAATTTGTACTGTTACCGTAGGATCTAACTCTAATCTTACATTTTCTTTAATAACGATTGCCTTTAAAATTTTATACGTATTTACTCCCGTAATTCTCACCGTTGAAATTCGATTCGCCACACAATAATCAATAGCTTGTTGAATTGCTACTGAACTATCATTTCCTGAGTTCGGAACTGCTCCAAAACAATCAATATGAACACTACTTCCTGGTGCACAATCTTCTTGTGATGAAATATATTCTGACAAAACAGACTCACTCCTCGTATACCATTATTCATATCATATGTTTTTTTCTTCTTAAAAGTTTCTATAATAAAAAAACAAACGACTTTTATAATCGTTTGCTTAACTCATATATATATATCGTTTCTTCTACCATTTTAGTTAATGAAAAATATCTCTCCGCTTTTTTTCGCGCCGTCACTCTCACATTATTCATCATTTCTTCATTCTCTTGTAATTCCTTAATTGCATCTGCGAATTCATACTCGCAATATTTCGAAATTAACACACCTGATTCTCCATCTATAACCGCTTCATTTATTCCACCGACATCTATCGATACAACTGGTGTTCCTGTAGCCATTGCTTCAATTACTACCATTGGGAACACTTCACGAAAAGATAGTAAAAGTAAAACATCCATATTTCCGATAAACTCATGTGGTTCTGAAATATTGCCTAGCATCTTTACACTTTGTTGTAAATCATATTTTTCTATTTCTTTCATAATAGATTCTTTCTCAGGTCCATCACCAGCAATATAAAACAAAAAATCTTTTCTCGTTTTCAACACATCTGCAATTTTAACAAATAATTGATGGTTTTTTTCCTTTGATAATCTTGCTAGTATACCTACCTTATAAACAGATTCTTTTTTTTTCTGCTGAAATAAAAATTTTTCAATATCCACACCGTTATATATTGTCTTTATCTTTTCTTCTGCTACAAGAACGGAAAGTAAATTGTTCTTTTCAGACTCACTTACAGTAATAATAGAGTCCACATATTTATTCATGAAATAACGAAAGACTATTGGCATTTTCTTCTCTAGTATCGTTACATTATGTTTCGTGTACACGACTTTTATCTTTCTTTTAATAAACTTTTGAATTAGGAAAGCATACAATACCATTCGCATACTATTTGCATGAATGATATCTATCTTTCGTTTACAAATCTCTTTTCGTAAATAATATATATTCCTTAAATGATTCCATCGACTGAGCAGAATGAAATTTTCTTTTCTAGCAAGAGATTGATATAATTCCCCATCACCTGCAGCTGTATAAACTGTTAAATTCTCGTATTGCAAATGGTTTTCCAGTTTACAAAAGTAACTCTCGGCTCCCCCAGTTATCAACTTATCTGTCATCAACAATATATTCATAATCGAGTCTTCTCCATTACATTGATTTTATTTTTCTATACGCATGATACGCATACTTACTAAAATAAAAGAAGGTTTGCACTAAATTAAGAGGCTTTTGCGCTCTTAATAACTTCCAATATCGGAAAGCCGCTCTTATTTTATTTCTTGACACGGAATTTGTAACAATTCGATATTTTGCTAGCACTTGCTGTATCCCGTTCGCTTCATATCCTTTATTTAATAATTGCAACCATAATGCTGTATCTTCAGGCTGTACACTAGGCATTTCAATATTGGGGATCTTCTCACGATCAATCATCACCGTTAAACATCCAATAATTGTATTACCTGCTAAGTAATGATAATCAACAGATTTCGGTACATTCACATCTCTATTCAGATTTTTACCATTTTCATCTATTAAACTATAAGACGTATACGAAAAAGCAACATCCGTTTCTTCCATAAATAACAATTGCGTCTCCAATTTATTCGGTAACCACATATCATCACTATCTAAAAAAGCAATATACCTTCCTTTTGCTTCTTTAATTGCTATATTTCGTGCTTTAGCAGCACCTATATTTTCCTTTAATAATAATAACCGAATGCGCGAATCCTCTTTTATCATCTCTTTAATTTTCGCAGCCGAGTGATCCGTTGAAGCGTCATCAACGATAAGCATTTCCCAATTTTCATAAGATTGACTCTGCACAGATGCTATTGTCTCACCTATAAAACGTAAACTATTATAAGAAGGTGTTATTATAGAAACATAAGGCGCCTCATTATGTACTGAAAGACAATTTACCATCTATCTTTCCCCTTCCTTCATATATTGAAATGTATTTCACAACAACTGCTAAAAATAAGAAAAAAGCTTCGTTAATAATAAGCGACAATGACATCATCTGAAGTAAAAATGCAATCATCGTTAAGAAAAGATATGGTTTTTCACGAAACAAGTTATACTTAGCCAACTTCATCATCAGAATACATAAAAAGGCACAATATAAAAGAAAACCAATCATACCCGATTCAGATAAAATTTCCAAAAATGTATTATGCACATATAGTTTTTCATTAAACTGGTACTCATAATAATTCGAAAAATTAAACGCGCCAATACCGATATATGGATTAGATAAAAAGTATTTGAAAGCAGCTTCCCATAATGTAAATCTGCCACTCCCATTATCGTGTGAAAAATCAGAAATTCGTTTATTCAATATATCATCTAACTGTCCACCCATTACTACATTCGATATACCAAAAATAACAACACCGAAAAATAATAAACCCATTATAATTTTTATTTTTTTAACAAAACTGGACATACATATATATACAAAAATAACGAGGAAAATTGCTAAAATCCCACCTCTTGAAAAGGTTAATAAACTCGTTGTAACGCATAAAATCAATCCTATTATATTAGTCATATTATGTAAATTCGTCATATAGTACATAAAAAATATTGTATTATAAAAAATGAAAATGTTGGGATCATCCAATAATCCAATTAATCTTGGATATCCTCTATCTACTAATAATCCAGCATAAATTTCTCTCTCTTCTCCACCATATAATCCAAAATGTTGTAACCCGACTATATAGAGTATGAGGCTCACAATATTAAAAACGAATCCTACATAGACAATGGATGATTCTAGTACTACTATTTCTGTATTCCCCAATAAATTCCTCATTATAAAATAACATCCTAAAACAAGTAATACGCCAAGAATCATACGAATACTAGCACTTAAATATATAGAAAGAATACCACTTAAACAATAGATGAAATAAAACAGTAAAAAAACGACCTCATGAAAATATAGCTTTCGAATATAAAAATCTTTAATAGTTAAACAAAAATAAATGACTAAAAAGATCATATATATCTTCAAAGAAAATCCTATATATATGTTGTATTTACTTAACATAACAAACAAGATTAGAAGAAAAATCCATTTCATTGAAATTTGCATATTATTTTCCATAGGCTATATCCCCTGTTTCGTAATATAATCCTTTTTTCGTGTTTTTCTTATAAACGAAAGAATAAGTTTTTTTAACTCATAATCATATAGAAAAATACCAACTACTACGATAATCGTATTGAGAACAAGTGCAATCAAATTGTATGTATGCAATGCATATTGTACTCCTATAAAGGTTACACCAAAATAAATTGTATAAGGCATTACAATTTGGAATATAATTTTTTTCCTCACTACACTTACTGCCATATATCCAATCAAAGCTACTATCTCAAATAAAACCATGGCGTAAGCCGCTCCTATTACTCCGCCAATACTACTTAAACTATATAGCATAATTCCACCAATCACTAAAGCAACACACTGCACAGCGGTTCTCTTATTTTGAAATCCACTCGTTGTTAAACCATCAGCGATAGCTATATTTAAACTTTGTAACACAATGAGAAAAGATAATATTTGGAGTGGCTCTACCGCATTACTCCATTCCTCATGAAAAAATATAGAGATAAAATATGGCGCTAAATTATATAAGCCTATCGTCATACATATTCCTACAACCGCCATCGATTTTATTTGAAGCATATTTAATTTCGTATGCTCTTCTATATGATTCTGGTTATAATGTTTAAAAAGCACTGGAAAAAATGCTCCTGCAATCACACCTGGCACTTGATATAAAGCTGCTGGCATTCGATAAGCGACCGCAAAAACACCTACCATACTTAATGGTAATGTATAATTGAGTAAAATAGGTGCTAATTGCGGTGTGCTCATAATTAAAAAACCGCTAACAATAAAAGGCCCTAAATTCCATAATAATCCTTTATGAATTACTACCTTCATGTTAATGTCCATCTTTTTTCTCATTACATGTATGCTAAATAAACCACCTAGCATATAACCAAAACTATATAAACGAGCCGTCATATATACTGGTAGTTCTCCGAAAATGCAGAAGCATGTAATTATAATGACAAGAGCTGCTGATACAACTTTAATAAGTGCTATATATTTCATCCGTTCCGTAAGCTGAAAATAGGAAACTCCTATATTTTGCCATGCAAGTCCAATTAGCATCAGGAACATTACGTTTAACATCATATAAATTAAATTGCTATCCTCATACACATAATGAATGGCTATATAACCAATTACAGAAATAACAACAAGAAGAAGCATCCTTATTTTTATATACGAAGATAAAATCGTCCCTAATTCTACTCCATCCTTTGCTCCTTCTCGAAGAAATGTATTACTAAGTCCTAAATCTGTAAAAAATAACATAACAAACGTCAATGCTATTGCAATACTAAACATCCCGTAATTTTGTGCATTAAAAAAGTTGGCTAAAGCAATTAAACTAATGGCCTGAAGAATGTTAGCTAAAATCGTACTATAAAATAGATGTACAATATTATTTAGAATGGATCTACCCATACCAGTTCTCCTTTGCATGTAACCTACTTATATTTGTTTTGTATTAATCTATTATTTGTATAAAAACATACTTACTATGTTTTTATCTTGCACCATTCCCATTCCATACAATAAGAATTGTCTTACATAAAATACGAATATCCATCCTAATCGTTTTCTCTCTAATATATTCCATATCCAATTCTAATTTTTCTTTCGGATCAAGATTATACCCTCCATTTATTTGTGCCCACCCTGTTAACCCTGGTTTCACCAATAAACGATGCCTGAACTCAGGAATATAGGCTTCAAACTGTTCATAAAAATACTCTCTCTCTGGTCTAGGACCGACAAAAGACATATCACCTTTTAAAATATTAATAAGTTGTGGTAATTCATCAATTCTCGTTTTTCTTATAAACAATCCAACCTTTGTAATTCTCGGATCGTTCTCATCTGCCCATTGCGGTCCGTTCTTTTCAGCATCGCTAACCATCGATCTTAATTTAAATAAATTGAATTTTTTTCCTTTAATTCCTAAACGTTCTTGAAAATAGATTGGAGACCCTGATGTTTCTAAAGCAACCATAATAGAAAAGAACAACATAACTGGTATCATTAAAAGTAACAATATGAGTGAAAATGTAATATCAAACAAGCGTTTTACACTGCGATTCAAAAGCTTATCCTTTTCTTGAGCCGGAATAGTATACACCTTAGCTTGGTTTGTTTCACGAATCATGAATCGTTACCCCCAAATTCAAGAATATAAAACTATACCTAGCAATTCACATTCTTTTTTTTCTATGTTCGCTATTACTTTTTTAACTGTACGCAACGAATCTTTTCGCTTTTCGACCGCCAAAACTATACCATCACATTTAACCGCAATAATATGCGTAGCAGGGAGCTCAAATACTTCAGATGAATAAAAGAAAATGTAATCAAACTCGTCTTTCCACATGTCTATTACATTATCAAATTCATCCATAGCAACTAAGGGCGTTCCATTATGTACTGTTTTTTGTGCTGGGATACAATATAAATATTCAGAAACACTACTAGAAAAAGATTCATAATTTAAGGTTGAAGAAATTATTATATCGTTTATTGTTGTCATACGATTGCTTTGTAACAGTAGATGTAATTTAGGATCAGAAAAATTCACATCTACAAGTAGCACTTTTTTCTTCATTTCTGCAAAAACTAATCCCATATTTACTATAAGCGAGGCAACAACGCCCCTGTCCTTAGTTGAACTGACTGTGAATACTTGTTTTCCTGATTTTTTTAACTCATGATATATTGTATAGAATTGCTCTTTCATCACAGCATCATGCAGATCGAGATCCGGCTTTTTCTTTATCTTAAACATCGACATGTTCACCTCTATATATAGATGATTGTGTTTCAACCTCTGTAGATTTTCTTTTTCTTTTCGGCTTCATACTTATGTGACCAATAACAGGGACTGTTGTTATTTTCTCTAAATCTTGTTCCACATTTATACGCTCATCAAAATAATCCCGAAGTACAGCTAATCCAATACCAACAAACAAACTAACAATTAAAGAGATGGGAATAATGAGTTGAAATTTCGGAAATAATTTTTCCGCTTTTTCCTGTAGCTCTGGATCAGTCAATATTTTTATTCCCTGTACGTTAGTATACTGTTGAAAGCTTTTTTGAGATTGTTCTGCCAATGACTTTACAATTTCTTTCACAACTTTAGGATTCGAATCTTTTACTGTAACAGTAACAATTTGTGAATTATCCGTATTCACCACCGAAATTTTTTTTGCTAATTCATAACTCGATTGTTCTAAATTCAAAGTTTTTTGCACTGTTGAAATAATAAGTGGGCTTTTTAAAATATCAACATACGATGTTACGAGCTGCTTATTTTCCTGTGTTTTATTCATTGCATTCTCCTTATTAAACTCATCTAAATTCCCAACAAGAATTTGCGTTGAATATTGATATGAAGGCTTTAACACATACTTAGAGATAAGAATTAGACATGCTGTTAAACAACACATTGTCAATACTATTGTCAATACTCTTCTTTTCAGTAACTGTTGAAAATCTTTTATACTAATTTCTTGCTTCAACTATTCCACCGCCTTTTTCTTGATAGCATCCTGTTAATGTACAGATAACCCTTTCTTTTCTACATCTGCTTGTTTTGTTACATACTTTCCTACTCTGAATGCAAATTTCTCTACAAACAAATACGAAATCGTTGCAAGTATAAAAGAAAGAATGAGCGACATAATTAAAATAATAGTTAACGGTAATATTTCATGAAGCATATATATAAGGGAAAACAAAGATATAATATGATATAAGTAAAGACTGTAAGAAATTCTCCCCAAATATAACAAGTATTTATTACGTAGCAAGGATGAAAAAGTTGATACTGACAGACTTAATATGACAAATAGACATGCGCTTATTGCTACGAAGTAGTCTCGAAATAAAAAATTATTGAGTACCTTTACTTCTCCAATAACCCCTTCATACATATAAAACAAAATCGCCACTAGAAACCATAAAATTTTCTTATTTTTAGTACACTTACTATAAAACATTATTAAATCATTTTTATACTTCGCAACTAGTGCTCCTAATAAAAACAACACCGTATAGTGCAGTGTTAATGCATAGCTTGTTAATGTTAAACTCGATTGAAATAAATACAATATCGAGACAGAACATATACTGAAACTAAACAAAGACAATAATGAATATCGAATTGTTTTACGCAAACAAACAATTAAAACTAACGGAAAAATAATTGAGATTCGCATTTCATGCACAAGCGACCAAATTACACTGTTATACGCATCTGTATTATATTTTCCTATCAATAAAATATGCTGCATCATTAGATTTGAAGAACTTTTAATCGTCCATGAGCTGTTGAACCATTCGCTTAAATAAGAAACACCATATTGACTCATTGTAAGCTGGCACAAAATAGCTATTATTATTGCCACAACATATGGAATATATATTCTACATATACGCTTTAAAAGGTATACTCCGTAACTGCTGTAGTTTTTTTGAATAGATTCATATAAAACAAATCCACTCAAAATAAAAAAGACAATAACTGATTCGTTACCACTACTAAAAATAATACGAGCAGGCGTTTCTTTTAATAGATATACAACAAATGGTTTATTATCTTCATAACGATAATTTTGATATGATGAAAAAATCATAAGATGATGTCCAATCATTACTAAAAGTGCAGAAATTCCTCTTATAGAATCTAGCTCTTCATACCTCTCCATCGTTTTACATCAACTCCTAATGAAATGATAATAATCATTTCAAAGCGACATCATTATTCATATTCCTCTCCTTTCTTTTTATTCCACTTTTTTCACATTCAGACAATGTTATAAAGTAATTTCGAATGTATTGTACCATTTTTGGTAATATTTTGAATACATAATCCCAAAAATTGGAATATACCAATTTCAACCTCGAAAATCATAAAATATTGACAGAAAAACACTATAAATATATCTTGCCTACTTACAAGCTAACCATTAAGTTAAAAGAAAAATAGCACTTATTATGAAGTGTAAAATGCAAATCATTCTTTTCAATATAAAACAAAAAAGATAGCCCTTATATAGGCTATCTTTTTTGTTTTATATTATTCAATTACTAGCACCACTATATGCTACATGACGCTTTTCAATTCTTTCTTCTATTTCTTTCATATTTTCTTTATTGCTTAATAGTGATTGTTTATTTTCTATTAATAATTGTTTAAAGGATTTTCTCATTTTTTTTCTCATGTTTATTTTCCTCCTTAGCGATTACAAATAACTTATCAAAGGATGATTTATATAAAAGATAAGTAATTATCTGTGTAGACTTATCATAAAGGATTGTTGTGAAATCTATTTGAACTTCATATGAAAACTAAGTTTATTTTCTGACAATTTTTCGAACAAAAATAAAGACTGATCCGATATATATTTGATCAGTCTTTTAAATACTTCTTATAGCATATTTATTAATATTTCAGGTCTTCCCCAATCCATTTCACTACAAACAAATCGCATTTTTTCTTCATCAATTGTATGCAATCCATCTTCTAGCGGGCATGAAATTGGAACTTCACAATGAATTTGCGCCAATTGTAAAGATATATTTAAATTCTCTAAATCACTTTCAATTTTTGTGCGCTGCGCTTTCGTTAATGATGATATATTTTCTAGCACTGCCGCTACTGTTCCGTATTCTTGGATAAGCTTGTACGCTGTTTTTTCACCAATTCCTTTTACACCTGGGTAGTTATCACTTGTATCTCCCATAAAAGCTTTCGCATGGACGATTTGCCAAGGTTCTACGCCTTTTTCTTCCATAATTTTCTCAGGTGTATAATACTCATAGTTTCCAATTCCTTTACGAAGTAGCATAACTGTAACATTCGCATCAACGAGCTGAAGTAAATCTGTATCACCTGTTAAAATGTACACTTCTGCGTCATTACAATATTCTTTCGCTAGCGTACCAATGCAATCATCCGCTTCATAACCTTTCAGACCAATTACAGGAATAGATAGCTTCTCTGTCATTTCTTGTACTAGATCAAATTGTGGAATTAATTCTTCCGGCGGTGCTACACGGTTTGCTTTATAGTTCGAGAACGATTCCGTTCTAAATGTCGTACTTCCCATGTCCCAACATGTTACAATATGCGTCGGTTCGATCGTTTGTGTTGCTGTTAATAAATGCTTCATATAACCATGAATCCCGTTCGTTGGGGTACCATCTTGTCGTTTCATAAATTGTCCGTAGACACTTGTTGCGTAAAAAGCACGAAATAATAGTGCCATACCATCAACTAACAATACTTTTTTCATAATTCCTCTCCTACTAAAAAAATAATAACCTCACGTTATCACGTAAGGTTATAATAGATTACCATTCTACGTTTCTGTTCAACTCTGTCTATTATACAGTGTTTTTGTATATTTAGCATCATTAACAGCTTAAAACGTTCTACTACAACATGTATGAAGGATTCCTGAATACGTATTTTTACCTGTTGAAATAACTACAGCCTTTGCGTTTCCCTTAACAATATACGTACCTTTAAAACATACATTTTCCAGTTGGAGCGGATTGTAATCTTTCATTCGCTTTAACGGAATGAATCGTTTACGCTCAAGATGATAACAGCTTTCAAATTTCTCAATACTCGCATCGTTTCCTGTTAGAACAGATTCATTTACTAATAAATCATTTGCATAAATAATACGTACATCTGCTGGTACTGTATCACCCTCTGTAAGAAAAATCATATCCCCAGGAACAAGCTCTTCCACTGGAAGTTTCATCATTTTTGATTCATTATTTAGTCCTTGTACATTACATCCATCGACTCTAGAAACGGTAACTGTTTCACGCTGCAACTCGTTATCCACTTTTTGTTTTGAAACCCCTGGAATCATTCCACTTAGCTTCATTATGACTTCAGCAAGAAGCGCTCTTTTCGAAGATAATTCATTTCGACCATACATTTGAATACGCTTTTGCGCTTCTTTCATAGATAATCCATCTCTTGTTGTTTTAAAATACGCAAATACAGATTTTACATCTCTTGTTGCGATTTCAATTAACAAATCTCTATTTTTTTGAAGCATTGTTTGTTCTTTTATTGATTTTTTACTTGGTTTATAAGAAGTGTTACCCACAGTTTTATTTACATATAACATATGATCGTCTCCTCCTTTATAACATAGGAAGAAACGCTTTGTTTCTCAATTTATCCACTTTATTTTGAAAGTGTATGGCGTTCAAATACTATAAATAGAACGCTACCTTATGATAAATATAGAGGGAGGAACAAGTCGTTTCCTACCTACATCATATATTTTTGTTTTGAAGTATATGGGTAACGGAACCGAGTCAGAATTTGACATGCTCCTCACCTCCTCGTTTATTTTTTATTTATGAATTATACTATGAAAATCCTCATAGCTTGGTAACAAAAAAGACCTATACTCATAAACGAGCAAAGGTCTTTATATACATAAATAAGCGATTCCTAATATAATTAGAAATCCCCGAACCTCTCCCTCGCCGAGTTTTAGCACTGTATAGCATAGGTACATTACCAGCTACGTTAAGAAAAACCTTAATTCGATCATTCCTGTTGACCCATTGGCGTCTCTCGACATTTTTGGGCAGTAGCATTTCTCTATACAGGAGCCTCACCTAACAGAGACTTATTTTCATTACATAGAAAATGTTACTCTTATTTAAAATAGATGTCAACACCTTATATGGAAACTTTTCCTTATTACAACCACCATTTTATATACATTCCTTTTAAAACGAAATATCTCTTCTCATACTAATTTTGCTTAAAGTCTTATATACCGCGTACATTCAGTTGGCAAGCTTGAACAAGATACGTACATCTCCCTATTCGTTTATAATTTCAACATATACTTCATCTAAATATTCACGCTCAGTCTCCAGCTTTGGCTTAATCTACTCTAGTAACGAACTGAACCATTTCTAAAAATAATGGATAAACAAATTGAACACATAGCACAAGGATTAACAAGCGAAAAATAAAAACCTTACGTTTAAAGCGTAAGGTTTTTAATATGTTACACAGCCAGCAATTACAATTCCAATAGAAATAGATAAGAACATAAGGAAAAGTCCAACAGCCTGATTATCGTCTTCAATACTTTGATTAATATTAAAACGTGGTGTGAGCCATTCAGCTAAATAGAATACAACAATCTGAGCTAAAATTCCAACGGCTCCCCATGAAACCATATCCAAAAGTGAAATAGAATTCGCAGCAGTTGAATACAAAACAATAGCAAGCCCAAGAAGTCTTCCTCCAAGTACATAGCTTACCGCTTTATTCCCTTGAGCCATTAGCTTAAATTCTTTTACTTTTGTTGTCACTTCCATAAGGAAGAGACCAATGCATAAAAGACCGATTGAAACCGCTAAATAAAGTAAAAAATTCACCATTTATAATCCTCCTTTTTTAATTCCTACTGGTAAATAATATGATTCATTTCCCGTAATTTTTTCACCGGCACGTATACCGATACTACTTGCTTTTCCAGCAATTAAAAATGCCCCAAATACATACGACAACTCCTCGTTCCCTTTTTCAGTCTCAAGAAGAACAACTGGAAGCTTCGTATACTTTTGAAATACAGGAAGTTCTTGTGCATATGTTTGATGTGTATTTCGAATCATAATATGAGTGTCCTGATCACGAATTGTAACCGTGTCACCTTCTCTACCGAAAGAAGGTTTTTGCACATAAGAACTTTTCCCTAAAAATAAATCTGGTTCTAAATATGTAGGTAGCATATATTCTTTAATCCATTGTTGTTCCTCATTAGTGTAAAAAGCATCTTGCTCCGCTAATCCCCAAATAAGGCATTGAATCGATTTTGGCTGAAGCAGAAAGGCTGATACAGGATTTATAATAAAGAGCTTTCCTTCTCTGACAAGTTGTAACAACTCAACTCCTACTAAATCCCCAGTTTCCGGATCCCGATCCTCAATCAAATCTTCAATCGGATATGTTTGGCGATATAAAATATCAATTGATATACCATCGCTGTCCACTAAAGCATCGGCAGTAATTCTAAGCTCTGACATGGGTATCATTTTATTTTCAACCTGACAGAGCTGACTCAAATACAAAGTAGTATTCCAATCTTCTATATTTTCATGATGGGCTGTGAAAATAACGTTCGGTTTTTCTATTCCTTTAGCGGCCTCCATCACTGCTTTTGTAATACCAGAAGAAAGAAGGCGCTCCTGATTTTTATTTGGATCGTCAAAATTTAATTCTTCGCAAACCTTTCCATTTATATGAAAGCATTCCACTATAAAAGTTGGAGTATCACTATTAAACTCAAGCATTTTGATGCTACCATCACCTGTCACAACAAAATCAAATCGTGAAATAACTGATTCAGGATAAAGGGGGTTCATTCTAATAAAAGGCAAGCTTGCAGGTGGAAAACCAAGTTCGAGAAGCTGTGCATCGGACAAAGTCCGAAGAAGCCTAGCAGTCTTAAAAAATACTTTCCCCATTCGTTCTGTTGCTAATTTCAATTGTTTCATAGTTTGCTCAGTTATTGGAAAAACATGAAAAAGACTATACTCACTCTCGTACAAATTAGACCAAAAGTGAGGGAACTTTGAATAAAATTGACTTCGTTTCTTTATGTATTGCGACATGTTTTAACCTCCAAACCCACCCTTTGAACCGCTTCCAATTCCGCCTTTATACTCTGATGAAGATTGATAAACTTTAAATTCAGGTGAACTTTTAAATGTTGTTTTATCTTGATAATATCTACCACCATAATAGTAATGTCCCCGGTAACTAGAATTATTATCATCACACCGCCATACACCAAGTTCATCATCCCAATCCCAATCAGCACAACTATTATCATTCGGTTCAGGAGGAAGGTTTTGCGTACAACCAAATAAGGTGCCGGTCATCAAAGAAGTCAGGACACCACCTACTAGCCATTTCGTTTTTACCACTTTTGCACTCCCCTTTGTGAATTATATTTTTATTATATAAGAAACCATGATAAAGTAGAAGAAAAAGGAAGATGAGGGATAAAATTGCGGTTAGAATATCGGCTTAATGATGAAGAAAAACAATACCCCGCCTTATGGAACTATAAAAATATACCTATTTCTGAAATTGTCGCAAGAATGACTTGTGAATATTTCATTAAAGAAGGAAATACATATGTCGTTACAGCGACCTCGGTAGATCCAGACGGAACAGCAGTATTATATATTCAAAAAGAAGAATTTTCAAACGACTCTTCAGATTCTACGTATTCCCATATAGGCTTTGAGATTAGAGAACTACAGGAATTAGGTTCAATTTTGATTGAAAGTAAAGATGTGTGGAAGTATGAAGAAATCTTACCTTCTCTCCATTCAGACATTATATATGTTCAAAGAGATGGCCTGCATATGGAATTTACTCTAGATTCAAGAGAGATTGATGAAGATCGAAAGTGTTATGTGTATTATGGAAATTTCACAGGTGAATGCAGATAACAGGAACGCTTCCAAAAACAAAAAAACCTTACGTATAAACGTAAGGTTTTTATATAGCCCCACACATGCCGTTCTCTCTAGATGTCCATAAACCTGCTCTCACAGGTGGATGTTCTCACAAATATTTGTAACTTCCTTCTTAAAAAGATGGCCTGTTATCTATATTTAAATATTGAACTTCCATATTATACTTATTGGTTTAAGACATACATAAGCTACGTACACCGTAGGAATTTTATATACTGTTAGTTGAAATAAGACCCCCCGCACGTGCCGTCCCTCGTAAATGTCCAAAAACCCGCTACTCGCAGGTGGATGCCCTCACAGCTACCGTACATCTTCCTCCACAAGGAAGGCTTGATGATGGTCTCTAAATGTTGAGCTTCCGTAAAACTAACATCGGTTTTAGACATAAATAAGTTACGTACACCGCAGGATGAATTATTTACTTGTCGTTATATTATCACATTGTATACAATGTGTAAAATATAATGTTTTAAAGTAACTTCTTGCTTGTGACCTTATTTTAATACAAAATATTTTTGCATGCAAGAGGTTACTCTTCTTCTTTTGAAATTTGATTTTCTGGATAAGAAATCCAATCACTCCAGCTACCTGCATACAATTTAACATCTTCAAAACCAGCTATTTGAAGTGCTACTATATTTGGGCAAGCTGTAACGCCCGAGCCACAATAAACGATTGTTTCTTTTTCTTTATTAAGGTGTTTGAATCGTCCTTGCTGCTCATCTTTATTTTTAAATTGTCCTGATTCTTGAATGCCATCCTTCCAAAAATAGTTTTTTGCTGTTGGGATGTGACCTGCTTTAGGATCAACAAGTTCTTCTATACCAGCGTAGCGTTTTGGCTCTCTAGAATCGATTAATATAACATCTGCATTTGTACGAATTTTCTCTTTGACATCTTCCATCGTTACAAGCAACTCTTCTTGTATTTTTGGTATAAAGTTTTCTCGTACAATAGTTGGAATTTCCTCTGTCGTATTTAAACTTTCTTCTTTCCAGGCAGGAAAACCACCGTCTAATATATATATTTTCTCGTGTCCTACATATGTTAAGAGCCACCAAAGACGAGAAGCCATTGCACCAGCTTGACTATCATATGCAACTACTGTCGTAGTCTCATTAATACCAGCTTGAGAAAGCTTTTCCACAAACTCCTCAATGTTTGGCAGTGGATGGCGACCACCGTGCTCCATAACAGGACTTGATAAGTCTAAATTTAGATCAAAATATAACGCATGAGGAATATGTTCGTCCTCATATTGTTCTCTTCCCCAATTTGGATTCGCTAAGTCAAAACGACAATCGACTATACGGACATTCTCATCTTCTATATGATCACGTAACCATTCGACTGTAACAATCATACTTAGCGACCTTCTTTCTCTTGTAAACGACCTACATACTCCATAACCATATCTTCTGTAACAATTTTACGTTGCGGTGCAACACCACGTTTTGCCAAATCATTAATTTGCTTTGTTACCATATTAATTGCATCTACTGAGAAATGTTTTCCATTTGATGCAAGTGCTACTGCTGCTTCAATCGCCGCTTCACGCTGCGCGTCTAGCTGTAAAAATACTGTTACAATTTCATTTTGTTTACGAGAATGTGCTGTAATGGCTTTATGTACTTCCATCTTCTCTTCCCCCTAAGTAATTTATACTGTCATATTCATTTCCATTGCAAGCCGAATCATATCACGACATACAATTCCATTTTCAATGATCTCTTCTTCATAATGCTTCGAAAAGTAATCAAAATCAATAGAAAAAATACGAAATCCACATTTTTGATATAACGCAAGCTGAGAAACGCTAGAATTCCCTGTACCTACTTCCAGTTTGTACATTCCATATTCTTTAGCAGTTTCAATTGCATGATGTAGTAATTGCTTACCTATACCTCGCCCTTGTAACTCTTCTACAACGGCAATATTCATAATTTCCATCGTTTGCGGTCTTGTTTCTAGCAATACATATACACCTATTATCCTTTTACCTTCTATCGCTGCATATATGAATCCTCTTTGTAAATACGCGTCAATTTGACGTTCACTTGGATCAGCAAGCAATAATAAAGATTTTGGCATAGCTTCTTTTGAAATACGCTCTATTACAACATTCATAAAAATTCTCCCTTCTCTATTGTTCTAAACCCCCCTTGTCTACCATAAGTAATACAAAGGAGGGATTCACCATGGACAACAATGAGAAAAAGTGCAACGTCATCTCAATTGATGGAAAGAAAAAGAAGAATGGAACATATTCCTATCCAAAATTAGTAGTAGAAGGAAAAACATATGAGTTTTCTTCGTTCGTCTTATGCGGTGAAACACCAGACGGCAGGCGTTTAGTTCTTACTCATATGATTTCTACAGATGAGTTTGCAGGGTTCGTAAAGTCTCTAGATGCCGTATTACAAAAGAAAATTGAACGAATCTTTTTTTCATAACATTTATAAAACATGTATTTCTTTTTCAATTTCTACTAACTGCTTTTGTAATTGATCTTTGCTTTGTTCATATAGCGATACATCAATTGTTTCAGCTAAAGCAAATAATATACTTTCATAATATTGCTGAATATCTTGCTGCATCACTGTCTGGAATAAGTTCCACTTCATTTCCCATTCCTGCTTATAGTGATGAACAAATAAAATTTCTTCATCAGCTACATATTGTGATACAAGAGGTTCTAGCACTCCTTTAGCATCTTCTTGCATAAATGCTTTATCATTTTTTTCAAAAAAGCTTTTCTCATTTTTAAAATGCGCTAGCGCCTTTTTAAAATCTTTTATTTCTATTGAAGGAAACGGCTCTTTATGTGTAATGACCTTATATTCATAATCCAATGTTCCGTTCATAGAAATCGATTCATTTTCCGCTTTACAGTTCACAACAATTTCATCTTTTGCACGCTTCATCGCTTCATCTATCCATTTTTCAAGACGTAGTGATGTCGCACGCATTTCTTGCAATAAATCATGCTGGATAAATGACATAAGCTCCATTACACATTCTTGTAACTGTGTTTTCACATTTCCATCCGTTCGAAGTGAAGCCGGATTAATAAATTCAGTAAACACATCGTTATAACGTAAAAACAAACGTTGTTGTACATAATAAAGCAATTCTTTCACTTCATTTTGCATCGCTTGTTCTTCTGCAAGCACACTATATGATGAAATAATATGAAGTAGCTGATTACGCTCTGCTTCATATTTTTTCGTTTGCTTTTCTTTCTCATCATTTCCTTGCTTCGCACCATGTATCATATTTATAAGAAGCTGATTCGCCCCCTGTAATGCACCATATAAAGAATATACAGAAACAAGCATTAAATCTCTCATCATAAAGGAAGTAAACGACTCTTCAAACTTAACAATCCCTGAATTTTGCAGGACACCATACTGTTCTTGTTCAATACGCTTCCCTTGTTTCTCTTCAAGTGCACACAAGCTTGAAATTGCAAATAAACGCGGATTCCTAATACCGTATTGTAAAAGTTGATCAGCAATATACCCTTTAACCATCTCAAGTTCTTCTTCAGACTGCGCTAAATCTGCTGCATTAATTAAGAAGAACATTTTATCAAGCGCAAACGTATCCTTGACACGACCAAGCTGAATTAAAAACTCACGATCTGCCCGAGAGAAAACATGGTTATAGTATGTTACGAATAAAATAGCATCAGCATTTTTAATATATTGGAATGCAACATCAGTATGACGAGCATTAATAGAATCTGCCCCCGGTGTATCTACAAGAGCAACCCCTTGTCTCGTTAAGGCACAATCATAATACAGCTCCATATATTCAACAAAACATGATTTTTCTTCATTTGCTACATAATCAGAGAACTCTTCTAATGTGACTTGTACTTTTTCTCCTAAATGAGCTGAAACAGCTTGATAACCCCTTTGTACCGCACGTAAAAAACTAAAAGTTGTTTTCTGCTTTCCGCTCGGAGAAGGATATTTCATAATTGTATCAATTTGCGTCAGTGCCTCATCCAAGGTAGCTATTTCATAGTGAAACAGTTTATAAACTGCCTTCATATCTTCTAATAGTGCTTGCTCGGATTTAAACTGAACTACTACTGTCCCATGTGGGTTTTCTTCTGTAACTGGCAAAATTTGATTAATTGTCGCTGTCGTTGGATTCGGTGATACAGGAAGCACCTTTTCTCCAAGTAATGCGTTAGCGAATGATGATTTCCCTGCACTGAAAGCTCCAAATAATGCTACTGTAAATTTCTTCTTTTCTACACGTTGTCTTTTCCCAACTACTTCTTGATGTATGTGCTGGAGTGTAGATAATGGCTCTAATATCGCTTCTGCTTTCTTCACTTTCTCTAATATGCGCTGAATATTTAATGTAGCCGTAGTCCTAGCCTCTTCCTCCTCTATAAACGTACTATCACTTACTATTTCTTGTTCTTGTATTGTGAACTTCTCACTCACAACTTGTTTTTTACTTTGTAATACATCTTCTATTTGTAAACCTTCTGGTACAGAAACGCGATCACACCAAATATTTTGTAAATAGTCCTCATATTTCTCATACGTTTTAATATATTGTAATTTTGTTTCTTTCGCTGTTTGTAAAACAGTATATTGCTCAATTTCTTCTTCAATACGAGCAATCGCTTCCTTTACTTTTTTCTGCAGTACCCCTGTGCTTTTTTCAAAAATTTGCTGAGATTTCATAAAATATCTTTTCTTTAGCTCATTTGCAACATCTGCTGTGTAAAGAAGTAAATAATCCCCAGTGAACCCTGCACCTTGTTTAATTGCTTCTGCTAATAATTCAGGACCGAAAGCGATTTGCAGGGCATATATGTCTTTTCCAATTTCTTCTGTAAATAAGCCTTCCTCTTTTAAGAACGTTACAATAAATTCTTTCACATGAAAATCGAGCTGCGTTTCAACTGTCTTTTGAAAAGCTGAATAAAACGCATCTATACGTCTTTGTTTTTCTTGTTCGGTCTTTCCTTTCGCAAACAACAAACCGACTTTAAACTTCGTTAATTTCGTCTCCAAATATTGATTTGCTAGCTCTCTCATTTCAAATGGCATTAAATAAGCATTATCTAATATCGCCTGTAAACCTTTTATAAACTCATTTTTCACATCTGATTCTTTACTAGCGGCACGGTGTTTATTTTCAATCCACTCTTCCTTTTTTTCTACTATTTCTGAAAGTGAGAGCGGTGATGCTAACTCCTCCTCATATTTCATCAGCTGTTTTTCATTTTCAGAAAGAACAAACGAAAAATGCTCTTGTAATAAATGAGCCGTTTCTCTTTCCATACCATTCTTCACATATTGCTCACGCTCGTTCATAATAGAAGAAATTAATGCTTCTAAACATTGAATTTCATTGTGTGGATTGTTCATCATTCGTAATGAAGTATAAAAAATACCATCTACTTCAATATCCCAATTAAAAAACGATTGTTTCACACTTTCCCTATAATCCTCAAATGATAACTCATTCTCTTTATGCTTATCTATTTGGTTCACAACAAGATACACCGTTTTATTACGCTGTTTCAGTTCTTTAACGAATTGCAAATTCACTTCCGATTGAACGTGGTTATAATCCATCATATAAAAAATGACGTCTGCAAGATGCAGTGTTGATTCTGTCGCTAATTGGTGGGCATCATCTGTTGAATCAATCCCTGGTGTATCAACTAACATAACACCATCTGGAATCGGTGCATCATTTCGATAAATATGAACACCAATTACTTCATCACCATTTTTACAAATTTGTTTTAATTCTTCTGCTGAGTATGCACCATCGTATTCATACTGCTCCCCCGATTTAACCGTTATAACAACGCGATCAGACCCTCTTTCAATTTTAACGACGTTAGCGCTTGTTGGAATTGGACTTGTCGGTAAGAGCTGTGCTTTATATAAATGATTCATCATCGTCGATTTCCCAGCAGAAAAGTGACCACAGAAAGCTAGCATAAGCTGCTCTTGCTTATATTTTTGAATCACTTCAAATAATTTTAAACTATTTTCTGTATCACCATGCTTTTGCCATTCTTCATAAAAACAAACAAGTTTTTTCATACCGTTTGTCTGTACTATGTTTGTCATCCCCTTGTTCCCCTTTATCCAAGATGTATATACTTTATCCTGCTATTTGCGGGTAGTAACACTCCTAATTCCTAAAAAGTTAAGCGAGTGATACACTGCCCAAAAAATGTCCCAATAGCGAAAGCTAGTAATCAGTGACGGTAAAGCCCCACTGATTAAAGTTTCACTTTATTATCATACTAAATTTTCAGCCTATTCTCACTAAAAATAAAAAATCCCTTTCATTCTTTTTACAAATGAAAGGGATTTTATGTAATATTGTTCATTTTGTTGTTCCTACTCCGTTTAACACGTACTTTGTAATCACTGCATATACAGCAACCGTTCCTGCAACAAGTGCATATACCATATGTAACACACCAACCTTTTTTGATAATGATTATCACTTTTGAGTATATTTTATCACTAAAGATAATCATTATCAATATGTTTTAAAAAGAAAGCTCCTCTGAAGAAGGAGCTTTACTGCCTGTTTTAAAGGAGTTTAAAACTTGCTGTGCCCTCTTATTATATCTCATATTGCATATCTTAACAGTTTTAAAAATTGGAAATCCCTCTATCCCCTCCTTCTTACATTTTGTATAATAAAAGGGATTTACTTAGTAAGGAGGAAAATAATGACATAAAATATTTCACAAGGCGAGCGGATTCATTCTATTGATATCATTAGAGGAATTGCTGTACTCGGCATTTTTCTTGTCAACTGGCCAGTTATTACTGGTGTTGACTCTCGTGACATTTCAGGGATTTACGAAGGAATGGACAGTTACATTCGCCTATTTTACGATATGTTTATTCAAACAAAATTTTATACTATTTTTTCATTTTTGTTTGGATTAGGTTTTTACATTTTTATGAAGCGTGCTGAGGCGAAAACAGACCACCCGAAAACTTTATTTTTCCGCCGTCTTCTCATTTTATTATTATTCGGTTTTTTACATTATGTCCTTTTATGGGATGGAGACATTTTACATACTTATGCAATCACTGGTTTTTTCTTATTTCTATTTTATAAGAGAGAGCCTCGTACTATTTTAATATGGGCAATTGTACTATTAAGTTTCATGCAATTTTTCACATTATTAGGTTCTCTTCTCATGGCATTAGTACCATTAGATAAATTAGACCTTTCCTCAGCCGTTATACCGCTAGAAAACTGGGGGGTACACACCGAAGAAAGATTCCATTCTTTCTATTCTGAAGCAATAGGAAACAGTCTCATTATGCTTCCTGAAACACTGGGACTATTTTTACTCGGATTATATGCTGGTAAAAAAGATATTTTCCGTCGTACGAAAGAATTAGATACAAAACTAAAAAAATGGCAAATCATTATGTTCGTTTTAACATTACCGATGTGGTTCATTATGATTCATTTCTTTATTAAAAATCAACCTTATACACCATTTTCACTTATGGGCATTACAATGATAAGCGGAAAAACATTATTCATCTTTTACATTTTTACACTTATGCGTTTACTACAGAAAGAAAAATGGCAGAGATTATTACGTCCATTCCAATATGTTGGACGAATGGCGTTAACAAACTATATTTCTCATACCATTATTACATTAATTGTATTCGGTCTATTTTTCAAAAAATATTATCCCGTTCCATTATGGATCGGCCCACTATTTTGTATTGCCTTCTACACGTTACAAATCTTTATAAGCCACTGGTGGCTTTCTCGTTATCAATACGGCCCACTTGAATATATTTGGCGCCTTGGCACGTACGGAAAGATGATGCCTCTTAAAAAGAAAAGCAAGGTCTCTTAATGAGACCTTGCTTTTTTATGCTTCTCTTACCGCACTTTTCACTGGAACTGACTCTTCTTTTATCTTCACTTTTCTCTGTGGTACCATATTAAATACGATATTTAAAAGTACTGCTGACGCACTTCCAAGTACAATTCCGTTATCTGTTAAAATACGAATGCCTTCAGGTAATTGAGAGAATAGCGTCGGAACGACTGTAACACCAAGTCCGAGTCCAACAGAACATGCGACAATTAATAAATTTTCTTGTTTTCCAAAATCGACACTGCTTAGCATTTTAATACCGTATGCCATAACCATACCGAACATTGCTAGCATTGCACCGCCAAGCACTGATTTTGGAATGATTGTTGTGATTGCGGCGATTTTTGGAATAAAACCAAGAGCAATTAACATACCACCACAAGTATAAATAATAACGCGATTTCTTACACCAGTTAATTGAACAAGACCTACATTTTGTGAGTAAGTTGTATACGGAAACGCGTTAAAAATACCGCCTAAAATCATCGCTAACCCTTCTGCGCGATAACCTTTTGTTAACTCTTTTTCACCAATCTTTTTATTACAAATATCAGACAATGCAAAATATACACCGGTTGCTTCCACAATACCTACGCAAGCAACGAGAACCATCGTAATAATTGGTGTTAATTCAAATGTTGGTGTACCAAAATAAAACGGCTGAATACCATGGAACCAACCTGCTTCTCCGACCGCTTGTAAACTCACTTTCCCCATGAAAGCTGCCACGATTGTCCCAAATAAAAGACCAAGTAATATAGAAATTGAGCGGATAAAACCGTCAAAGAAACGGTACATAATAATGATAAATAATAAAACTCCAAATGCTAACGCTAAATTTTCCAGACTTCCGAAATCTTTGCTTCCTACGCCCCCAGCCATATCATTAATCGCTGCTGGAACAAGCGTAACACCAATGACTGTAACGACAGATCCTGTTACAACGGGTGGGAAAAGCTTTACAAGTTTTCCAAATAACTTTGCAAAAATAACAACGAATAATCCTGCAGCAATAATTGCTCCATATATAGAAGAAACACCATATTGTTTACCAATTGCAATCATCGGTCCAACTGCTGTAAATGTACAACCAAGTACAACAGGTAAACCAATGCCGAAGAAACGATTTGATAATGCTTGCAAAATTGTTGCGACGCCGCACATTAACAAATCAATCGATACTAAATATGTTAGCTCATTTTGATTTAAACCGAGTCCCCCGCCGACAATTAGTGGAACAATAATTGCACCAGCGTACATTGCAAGCATGTGCTGTACACCGAGTGATGCGATTTTAAATGGGTGCTGCTTCATCGCTATTTCACCTCCGCGGTTTCTTCCTGTACAAATGTAACGGTACCATTGTCAAGCGATGCAATTTCTGCTAATGACTCAACACGCACACCATTTTCACGCAGTTTCTTTCCTCCATCTTGAAATGCTTTTTCAATAACAATGCCAATTCCCGCAATACTCGCGCCTGCTTGTTCTACTAAACTCATTAAACCTAATGCAGCCTGCCCATTTGCTAAAAAATCATCAATAATTAACACACGATCATTTTCGTCTATATGATTTCTAGATAATGAAATCTCGTTCGTTTCTTGTTTTGTAAATGAATATACTTTAGCAACATACATATTATCTTGTAACGTTAACGATTTACGCTTTCTTGCAAAGATTACTTTTACACCAAGCTCTAACGCAGCCATAACTGCTGGTGCAATCCCTGAAGATTCAATCGTTACGATTTTTGTAATGTTATCTTCTTTAAAACGCTTTGCAAATTCTTTTCCGATTTCTTGCATAAGCACTGGATCAATTTGATGATTTAAAAATGCGTCTACCTTTAATACATCACCAGATAAAACCTTTCCTTCGTTCAAAATCTTTTCTTGTAATACTTTCATGTTTGTTCCTCCTCTTATGCAAATAAAAAACTCCAAAAGCTGCCACCACTCGTTACAAGTGAGCGACGTGCTTTTGGAGTTTCGCAAAAAAGAATGCTAAACAAGCAATATATTCGTCCTCACTCATAGTCAAAGTATTTACGGTACTTCGGTAGAAACTTGCAGGCCATATCCCCGCGATTATATGAGTGTAGCTAACCTATTTATTTTATAGAAGGATTATAACTCACTTTTTTTACTTTGAAAAGCATTTCTAAAAAAAACACGTACAAATTTTATAAAAACAACGTTTTCGTTCGAGTTTTGAAAACTCTTACATTTCATACCTTCTCTTTAAAGGGACGTTAAAATAACTGGTCCATCCTCCGTAATTGCAATTGTATGCTCATACTGCGCAGACAATTTCCCGTCCATCGTTCGTGCAGTCCATCCGTTTAAATCTACTTTAGAATAACGCATACCAACATTTACAATGGGTTCAATTGTAATTACCATTCCTTCTTTTAATTCTGGACCTTGACCTTGCTTACCAAAATGAAAAACGGCTGGTTCTTCATGAATGACTTTACCAATTCCATGCCCTGTAAAATCTCTCGCAATAGAAAATCCTTCAGAAGCTACATAACTTTCAATTGCATACCCAATATCTCCTACACAGTTCCCACTTATCGCTTGCTCAATCCCTTTATATAAAGCATTTTCTGTTACTAATAATAACTTTTTCGCATCATCAGAAACATCTCCTACCGTATACGTCCACGCTGAATCTGAGAGCGCACCATTTAAGTTTACTACTATATCAATTGTCACAATGTCTCCTTCATGTAAAGGAACACTATCCGGAAACCCATGACACATTTCCTCATTCACAGATGCACATATTGCATACGGATACTCATTATACCCCTTCTGCTCGGACGTTGCACCATGCTTTTCTAAATACGCCTCTACAAACGAATCAATTTCTCTAGTAGTTATACCAGGTTGCATCATTTTTGCAATTTCTCGATGACAAGAAGCTAGTAATTTTCCAGATTCATGCATCAACTCTATTTCTCGTTTCGTTTTTATCGTAATCATAAAACCTCTCCTTATTTCCCTTATTACACGCGTTCCATCCGTCTAAATGTAATGATACACCATTCTTAAAAATTTCAAAACAATATGCACTTCACATTTCTTTCACAACTCTCCAAGTTAAAATTTGTAAAAAAACGTGATTTGATAGGTTCTCATTATAAACATAGTTTTTATTGTATCAATGAACACTTTTTGAAAGCATATTTGAACATAACTAAATCATCTAAATTTTTTGTATTATAAAAACGTAAGATTTCATTTAACCAAGGAGGGCTACTATGGGGGAGCATAAATTACACGAAACAGAAAATGAGAGCACTCAAAAAAGTTCATTAAAAGGGACTTTAATCTCTGTTTTCTTCATTGGTTTTTTCATTATCTTCACCTGGTTTAGCGTCTATCAAATTTTCGTTAATCGGCTATAACATATCGTTTTGAAAAAAGGAGATGGTGGATATGCACTTACACAAATACGAAAAAATCTGGCTTATATTTGGTGTCAGTTCACTATT
Organism: Bacillus clarus; assembly: GCF_000746925.1. Lineage (GTDB taxonomy): Bacteria > Bacillota > Bacilli > Bacillales > Bacillaceae_G > Bacillus_A > Bacillus_A clarus. The sequence goes on along the minus strand of NZ_JMQC01000008.1, from coordinate 3,817,827 downwards.
CGTATTTTTAGCTGTTTTAGGAATTAGCGCCTTTTATATGGGAAATAAACCACCTAGTTGTTTAACAACAATTGATCCTGAAAAAGTACATGCAACAGCGCCCTTCGATACTCCGGGTGTAAAACAAGTTGGTAAGAATCATTACCAAGTTACTATCATTGCTCAAGCTTTTTCCTTTACACCAAATACAATTAAAGTACCAAAAGGTGCAAAAGTGGACTTCGTCGTTACAACACAAGATGTTGTACACGGTTTTGAAATTGCTGGGACAAACGTCAATATGATGGTTGAACCAGGGTATGTAAGCACTGCTTCTCAAGTTTTTCAAAAGTCTGGGGAATATTTAATTGTTTGTAACGAATATTGTGGTACTGGCCATCATATGATGAGCGCGAAAGTGGAGGTGACGGACAAATGATTGTACTACAAGATAAAATAAGTAAACGAGATGCAAAGCTAGCAATCGCCCATATTCATGTTGCTTTTATCGCTCTCTTTTTAGGAGGATTATGCGGATTATTACAAGTTCTCGTCCGATCAGGGAAATTTAATTTACCTGCTGATATTGGATACTATCAAATATTAACGACTCATGGGGTATTACTCGGACTCGTATTAACAACATTTTTTATTATTGGTTTCTTATTCGCCTGTATGAGTAAAACAACCGGTGTTTTATCGAATGGTGTTCGAAAAACAGGTTGGATTGGCTTTTGGCTTATGACAATCGGAACTACAATTACTACAATTTTCATCCTACTTAATAAGGCAACCGTACTTTATACCTTCTACGCCCCATTAAAAGCACATCCAGGATTTTATATCGGACTTACTCTCGTTATCATTGGTAGTTGGCTCAGTGGATTTGCAATGTTTGCTCAATACCGAGCATGGAAAAAACATAATAAAGGAAAAATAGGTCCATTATTAAGCTTCATGGCTGTTGTCACAATGGCGCTATGGCTCGTAGCTACAATTGGCGTTGCTGCTGCTGCACTTATACAATTTATTCCGTGGAGCTTAGGATTCGTTGATAAAATCGATGTATTAGTTAGCCGAACTTTATTTTGGTATTTCGGTCATCCGCTCGTATATTTTTGGCTCCTTCCAGCTTATATGGCTTGGTATGTTATTCTCCCTAAAATTATTGGTGGGAAAATTTTTAGTGATTCATTAGCTCGCTTATCATTCATTTTATTTTTACTGTTCTCTATGCCTGTAGGATTTCATCACCAATTAACAGAGCCTGGTATTGATCCAGGCTGGAAATACTTACAGGTTGTATTAACATTCATGGTTGTCATACCGTCACTGATGACTGCATTCTCTTTATTCGCTACATTTGAACAATTCGGTCACTCTAAAGGTGCTACCGGATTATTTGGATGGCTTCGAATGCTTCCTTGGGGAGACGCTAGATTCTTCGCACCATTCGTTGGTATGCTCATGTTTATTCCAGCTGGTGCAGGTGGCCTTGTCAACGCAAGTAACCAACTAAATCAGGTGGTTCATAATACTGTATGGATAACGGGGCATTTCCATTTAACATTAGCAACATCTGTCGTACTAACCTTTTTCGGCATTAGTTATTGGCTCATCCCGCATTTAACAGGACGCATTATGACAAAGGAAATGAACCGACTTGCTATTATTCAAACTTGTGTATGGTCCATTGGTATGTTCTTTATGTCCGCTGGTATGCACTTCGCTGGGCTCCTCGGGGCACCGCGCCGCTCTGCTTTTTCAACATATGGAAATGCACAACAAGCACTCGAATGGATTCCATATCAAATTGCACAAGCAGTCGGTGGAGCAATTTTATTTGTAGGTATTGTCATTGCAATTATTATCTACTTAGACCTTGTCTTCTTCGCTCCAAAAGGGAAAACGGAATTTCCAATCGGCGAAGTGGCTGATGCATCTGAACACACACCGATGGTTTTCGATAATTGGAAACTTTGGATTGGCATTACAGCGCTCCTTATTTTATTTGCTTACACGATTCCCTTTATCGATATGATTCAAAACGCTCCTCCTGGTTCGAAAGGATTTAAGTTATGGTAAATAAAAAGCAGAGGGGAATTCGCCTCTGCTTTCTTTCTATTGAACATATTTAAGCGTAAACTTCCCCATTTACAAGCCCCCTTATAAAACTTTCAAAATCTTTTGCTAATCACGTAATTTTATACTCAGATTCTTGATCTATATGTACAACACAAGGTTCTCCTTTAGGCCCACACTCTCTATAATCAAGAAATATCATATCGTGTCCAGCCGAGGGACAATCACAAATCGCTATACCTATTTCAGGGTACCCCCATTCTTCAATCCAAAATTCACTACCGAATTCTCCGCCTAGTGAGGAAGCTTTTTCATATCCAATACCATAAATACCAGATATAGCAACATGATTCTCTGACCAACTTGTTGGAATATCTGTAGGAAAACAATCGTTTATTGGAATTCCTCCATTGTGTTCCTTCATTAACCAAATATAAGATGCAGGTAACTTATACCCTAACTCACTTTCTATTTTAGAAATTATTTCATCTGTAGGATATTCAGAAGCATATTCACTTCTTGCATATTCGCTATCATCCCAAAAAGAATCAAAATTAAAATTATTAAAATAGTCCATTTGAAAAATCCTCCTCACCTCAATAAAGTCTTTTCCTCATAAGCCTTTGTATTTAACAAAAGTAGATCAAACGAAGAAAATACTATCTTTCATCAAACAAATCACTAAAAATGTATTACTAAAACCTTTTTATTGCTTTAGTTTAATATATCTGAATTAGAATAAATCATCTTCAAAAATTCAAAGCGACTACCATTAGTCTCTTGTACAAATGTACCAACCGCTTCAAATCCTACTTTTTTATAAACTTTAATGGCCCTTTCATTAAATGTAGCGACTGCTAATGTTATGTGCCTTGGTTTATATTTTTCCTTACAAAACATTATGCCGGCCTGTACAAAATCTAATCCTAATCCATTTCCGGCCATATTCGGTTTCATTCCGAGCCCGATATCCACTGTATGTATATCAGTTTTATTAAAATTAAAAAATCCAACCATGTTATGAGTACACCAAACAGCAAATATGTTTTCTCCTCGTTCTTTAGGATTTAAGAATCCAGCTAAATCTTCCTCATCCGCTTCCATATCGTAAAAAGAATAATCCCCTTCATAATGCCAGCTATATGCGATTTCTTCCGCTTGTTCTTGTGTCATTACTTCAAAAGTATAACTCATCATTCTTTCCCCCTTGCGCGAGACACAAATACAATAAAATTTTTATTTATAAAAAGGGAGCCACATATATGTAGCTCCCTTTCTTTTTTACAACTCATAAATATCTTTATACTTCGCCTCTAAATAATCAGCTAAATAGTTTGCATTTAACCCTTCACCTGTAACATCAGCTAAAATTTCAAGTGGTTTTTTCGTTTTACCGTATTGGTGAATATTTTTTGTTAACCATTCACGAATTGGCGTTACGTTTCCTTCCTCTAATAATGCATCAAAATTCGGAATATCTTCTAACATCTTATGTTTAAATTGTGCTGCATACATATAACCAAGTGCATAAGATGGGAAATATCCAAATGATCCACCAGACCAATGTACATCTTGTAATACACCCTGTGCATCATTCTCTGGACGAATCCCTAAATAACTTTCCATCTTATCATTCCAGGCTTCTGGTAAGTCTTTTACTTGTAATGTGCCATCAAATAGTTCTTTTTCCAGCTCATAACGAACCATAACATGAAGCGGATATGTAAGCTCATCTGCTTCTATACGAATAAAGGACGGTTTTGATTCATTAATTGCATCATAGAATTCATCTACTGATACATTTTCAAATTGACCATCGCTGTATTGTTTCAATACATTATAATTTTTCTTCCAGAATGATTTATTACGACCAATAAAGTTTTCAAAGAATAGAGATTGTGATTCGTGAATCCCCATTGATGTTCCTTCGCAAAGCGGTGTTCCTTCTAATTGTTCTGCAATATTTTGTTCATACACAGCATGACCACATTCATGAATCGTGCCGAAAACTGCCATACGGAAGTCCTTCTCATCATAACGAGTCGTAATACGAACATCCCCTCTATTTAATGTAATTTCAAAAGGATGTATCGTTTCATCAAGTCGGCCAGCTTCAAAGTTATAGTTCAATTGATTTAATAATTCTAAAGTAAAATTCTCTTGTTGTTCTTTTGAAAAATGCTCAAATAAAGCATTTGTCTTCAGCTTTTTTTTCGATTCAGAGATTTCTTTCACAAGTGGAACGATGCGCTCACGCAGTTGACCAAATACGTGATCTAACGCTTCTACAGTAATACCAGGCTCATACATGTCTAAAAGTGTATTATATTTATACGTTTCATAACCCCAATATGTAATAAATTTCTTTTTAAATTCAACAATTTTTTCTAAATACGGACGGAACATTTCGAAATCGGATTTTTCGCGTGCTTCTTCCCATACACTCTCCGCTTTCGCTTCTAATTTTACATATGCTTCATATTCCTCTTGAGGAATTTTCTTATTTCGATCATATTCTTTACGACACTCTTCAACAATCTTCTTTGTCGTTTCAGAAAGTTTATTTTCAGAAATTAAAACTTCCAATTCATTTAAATAATTTCCCATCTCATCTGAAGTCGACATCGCAAACACTTCGGATGAAAGCATTCCAATTACTTCTGAACGTTGGTCCACACCTTTTTTGGGTGCTCCTGTTCGTAAGTCCCAAAATATTAAGCTTAATGCTTCCCCATAATTCTCTATCTTTTTCACATATGCTAAAAATTGCTTTTCTACTTCATATGTAGCAACTGTCATAGTATAAAAACCTCCTTTTTCTACCTCCCCCTTATTTCGACATAAAAATATAAATTCCTTTTGTTATAAAAAAAAAGCTTGGCTATCACCAAGCTTTTTCCTGTAACAAATGAGAAACTCTTACTTATAGTATTTGACCTTTTACGGGAAGTACTTTTTTCACTGCCTCTATCACTTTCTCATCTTCATGATCTGATAAGAATAATGAAATAGCACCTTTATCTTCGCTTGTACGAATTAGACGACCAATTCCTTGACGAAGACGTAAAATCATATAAGGTACATCTACATCCCAAAATGGATCATTTACATGTTTACGTTTTGCTTCAAACACAGGATCGTTTGGAGGGAATGGTAGTGACCAAATAATAACATGAGATAGGGAAGAACCTGGAATATCTAAACCTTCCCATAAATGAACAGCACAAAGTACAGTCTCTTCTTCATTTTGGAAACGCGAAACGAGCTGACTAATTTCTTGATCCCCTTCATATAAGAATGGAATTGACATTTGCTCTTTACTTACATATTCCTTAAATGCTGTAAGTTCTTGCGTTGTACGGAATAATACAAGTGTACGTCCATTTGTTTTTTGAATGTTTTCAAGTGTATATTGGCACTTTCTTTCCCATTCATTTTCTTTCGTATATGACGGTAAATTCACTTTCATTTGCTCTTCATAATCAAATGGTGACGCAACCGAGAATGATAAATAATCTTTTACCCCTAGACTATTTGCTGTAAACGCAAATGAATCATTGTCAGATAATGTCGCAGAAGAGAAAATATATGGAATCTTTTTCGAGAACACTTTCTCTTGTAATACCTCTTCTACTGCACGTGGCATAATAACTAACGTAAAGGCACCATCACCTTCTTCCCCCCATGTAATTACATTTTTCTCATGCATGAAGAGACGAAGTGAATGCTCTAACACATCTAAATGCTCATCTACAATATTTAAATCATATGTGTTTACTGTATACATTTCACTTTCAAATACTAATGCGTCACCGACTTCACCAATTTTTGCATAAAGTCGCTTCGCTTCAGCGGTTACCTTTTCTGTCACAGTAATTTCTAAACGATCAGAACCTGCAATTTCTTTCTTGTTTTCTTGTAAAACTTCGAAGAATCTTTCTGTTTGCCAAATTGTTTCTTCTACTAAATGAGCGAACTCTTCACGAATATCATTTTGTAGTAATCTCGTTAATAGCTGTTCCATCATCGTCTGCTTCAAACGATATGTTAGAGCTTTTTGCGCCGCATACTCTACAAGATGCCCTTCATCAAAGACAACACAACTACTTTCTGGTAATAATGGAATTTGACCTTCACGCTTACGAGCATCATACGTCCAAATATGATCCATATAGAAATCTTGAGAACAAATGATTAAATCTGCTGCTTTACGATAATGTTCACGAGACAGAGTTTGACCACAACGATGACGGGAATCACATGTAAAGCAATCTTGGAAATAGTCCCAATTCACTTTTGACCACTCTTCATCATTTAACAATGGGAATTCTTTTCGATCACCGTAATGCGTAAAGTTTTGCATCGTACCATGGTCAAATACGAACTGAGGTAATTCATAATATAAATCTTCAATTACTTCTGGAGCTCGTCCACTCATAACATCTTCAAGCTTACGTAAGCATAAGTAATTATCCATTGACTTCGCTAATCGCACATCAACAGACAGCCCTAATGCTTCAGACAATTTTGCAATGTCTCCTTCTTCTTTCACAAGCTGTTCAATTAGCGTTTCATCTGCACAAGCAATAATAGCTGGCTTTCCTGTATAACGCGCGTAACAAATTGCATATAAAAGATATACAATCGTTTTTCCTGTTCCTACACCCGCCTCTGCGAACATAACTTTCTTCTCTTGGAAAGCTCGTTCTAACTGAAACGCCATAAAAATTTGTTCATCGCGCTCTTCAAAACCTTTTTCTGGAAGGATATCGTAAAATACATCTCCAATCCACTCATTCAACTTATCATAAAAATTATCTTGTTTCCCTACTTCAAATGGCAATCTCTTCTCAGTAAACATCCTTAGCCTCCAACCAAAAAGTTTTTCTATAAAAAGATATAGCAACTGCTATTTATAAATAGCAGTTGCTTTCCCCTGTTGTAATACATAGAAATGTGCGAAAAAAATTTTCCTTTCTAGAAAGGAAAATTTTTTTCTATATTAATGACTTTAAATAACGCTTATCAATCAATGTTTCATGCGATAATGCAGATAAATACTCTTCCTGTGCTTTTTGTATTTCATCCGCAATGGTACCGTGAACGTCCATTTCTTTTCCCAGCTCATCATACGTGCGATGAATAGCCTTTTGAATCATTGATAATTGGAAACCATCCATATCGCTTCCTCCTTTTACGCATTGCATAATAGCCAGTATATGCGCGGAAAAGAGGTTTTATACTATGAATTACGCGGTGGACGTTTTCCGAAGTATTGGTAGTAATCTGTACGGATAAAGCCGTTAAACAGTTTACGTTTTTTCGATGCATCTTTTCCATAACATTTTTCAAACGCTTCATAGCTTGTTAATAAATACAATGACCACGTATCTAATGGGCGGAATACTTCTCCCATTTCTTTATATAATTTTTCAACAAGTGCTCTTTCACTTAAACGTTCCCCGTATGGAGGATTCGTTACAACATAGCCATATTCCTCTTTTGTTGTGAAATCTTTTACTTGCATTTGTTTAAATGAAATTAAATCCCCTAATCCAACTTCTTCTGCATTATCTTGAGCAACTCTTATCATACGATGATCGATATCTGATCCAATGATTTGCAATGGTTGATTGTAGTTTGCTAAATCTTCCGCTTCTTGACGAGCTTCGCGCCAATTTTGTTTACCAATCCAGCCCCATTCATCCGATGCAAAGCTTCTGTTAAATCCAGGTGCAATATTTTGTCCAATTAATGCCGCTTCAATTGGAATTGTTCCAGAACCACAGAAAGGATCAACGAACGGGCGATCTGGTTTCCAATTTGTTAGTTTAATTAAAGCAGCCGCTAATGTTTCTTTTAAAGGCGCTTCCCCTTGCTCAAGACGATATCCACGTTTATGAAGACCAACACCGCTCGCATCGATCGTTAATGTTGCAATATCTTTTAACATCGCAATCTCGATACGGAATAAAGGACCATCTTCTTCAAACCAAGTTGTACGTCTGTATGTTGTCTTTAATTTCTCAACAACAGCCTTTTTCACAATACGTTGACAATCTGACACACTAAATAATGTTGACTTTAAAGACTTTCCAATAACAGGGAATTCTCCATTTTCCGGAATGTAATCACCCCAATTTAATGCTTTTGTCTTTTCAAACAACTCATCAAACGTTGTTGCTTTAAATTCACCAACTTTAATTTTCACACGGTCTGCAGTACGTAACCATAAATTACTACGACAAATTGCCTTTGCGTCCGCTTCAAACGTTACTTTTCCGTTTTCTACTTCACATTCATAGCCAAGATCGCGAACTTCTCGTGCAACTAAAGCCTCAATCCCCATTGCTGCAGTTGCAATTAAAGTAACTTTTCCCATTTACATTCACCTCTTATGTATAATCAAACAATAATTAATAATGTTTCTTCTATTAATTATTACATATTCCGAATTTTTTTCTCATTTACCATTTTAACTCACATATTATAACTTCATACAAATAAAAAACCCTCCTCTTACAAAGGAGAGCTGAGTATTCCATAATTGGTTCATAACGTTCTGTAAGCCATGTTCTGTTCCTTTGTACTGCAAACGGCCCACGCCTCGTACTCCGGTGGCAATCATCTATCTACAGGTTACTAGAACCTGTCCTTTCCCATCGTTCATTTCCTTGGAAAAGATTCCCCTACCATTATTTGGGTTTCTCGCTCGTGGGGTTTACCTCGTTCCACTCCTATCATTTCTTCAAGGACTTCGTCACTGTGGCACTTTAAAGGTAGTCAAACCATATCCGAAAGGACTTAGGTTTTTTCCCTGCCGTTAAACCAGCTTTACAGCCAGAATACCCTAGCTTATGAATTGGCTAGGCACGAACACTACGACCATCTCAGGTCGTGCGAGCATGGACTTTCCTCTACAACGTTGGCGTTGCAGCGATTACCCAAACGTTATGACAAACATTAGTATAGTGGAAACAAAAAGATTTTGCAATGATTTTTTATATGTAATACGCTTTAATCTTTTTCTATCCTTATCTTACTCGTATAACTTACTTCCAAATACAGCTTTTTCTAGATTAGATAAACGTTTTAAAATATCTGTATTTGTATTGTTGTATACAGGTTGTGCAACTGGCGTTGGCACTGGTTGTTGCGGAGCTTGTGACACTGCTAATTTCTGTTCTTCCAATTCGCGCTTCAGACGAACATTTTGTTGCTGTAATTGTTCAAACTCCTTATGAAAAGCTTCGTAATCTTTAATGATCATATCAAGAAACTTATCTACTTCTTCTTGTTGATAGCCTCTCATACCTGTTTTAAACTCTTTTTCTAAAATATCTTTCGCTGTTAATTTAATTTTATCCGAAATCATTTTCTTCACCTCAAATTTTTGCCAAAACTTTCATTAACTAAATTTTTTCAGAAACAATGTCTTTTGTCAATCATATATACATGATATATATTACATATTACTCTGCATTATCCCACTGTTCCTCTTCTATTATATCTTGTAAATCAGAAAAAAGAATGAAATAACTGTGATAATTTTCTTTTTCTCCTTTTTTCTTTGCTGCTTCTACAATATATTTAGGGCTCCCTGGTTTTTCTACATCATATACAGCCAAAAGCGCATCACTTTTTTCAATAAAAAATTGATTCTTTAATTTAAATTGCTCTGGACTTTCATATTTTCTTTTCGTAATACTATCAATATGATCCGCCCTTGCAAGAATAGATTCATAATATTCACGGTTTCCTTCTTTCCAAGATTCCTCTTGCTCTAAAAAGGGAGTAAACACAGCTAACTTTAAATCCGGATATTCCTCCTGCATTTCAAAAACAACTTCAGCAGTCCATAATTCTACCCCTAATTGCCCACTAATAATGACCCATTCTAATCCTTCCTCAATAAAAGTGAGTAATTTGCGATGTACTGCTTTTTTTATACATACAACACCAGGATGGTCGTTTTTAAATATTCCAAGCTCAAATGGTTTATATCCTGTCACAGCAATAACCTTCATATCAACACTCCAATAAAAAAGAACTAGCATCTTTGCTAGTTCTAACATACCATTTACTTTTTAAATATTCCACCGACGTTTGGCCCGATATTTGGTCCGATTGGAGATACGTTTGGTCCTACATTTGGTCCGAATGGGGAGACATTCGGTCCTGGCCCAAATGGGGAGACGTTCGGTCCCGGTCCAAATGGAGATATTTGATGACCGTGGTGGTGGTGTCCATGACCACATGGGCCACATCCACCGCCAAATCCACCAACAAATCCCGGATCACCAGGGTCTACAACATTTACATTTGAGTTTGTTTGCGGGAAGAAGCCTTGATTTTTTATTTGTTGATGATGGACATGCGTTGTATGAGTTGGAAAAATGTGTGGCACCACCGTTGTTGAAAAAGAATGTGTTACACATTGTTTCGTTGGATGAATGACAGGAGCAGTTGTACAAATAGGTCCTGTAGGCTTATGCCCTCCAAAGCAAGGATGACAATGATACATAGTTTTTTCTCTCCTCTCTCATAAAAAAATCTGACTACACTTTACAATATGAGAGAAGGAGGAAAGCCGTTTGTTATATATACCCATTTATTTCATGGAAATTTGTCTATAGCCTACTTAATTCGTACCATTTTCTATGGACATGTCCCTACAATTATTTCGTGAAAAAGCCTCCAACTTGTTTTACAATCCCTGTCACTTGATTCATCGCATTCATCATCTGTCCAGCTGTATTCATCATTTTATTTACATCATAGTTACCATCTGCTGTTTTAAACTGGGATACAAAGCTAGAGAACTGACTTGGTTGCTGCTGTTGTTTTTGTTTATTCATCGTTGGATACGGCTGTTTCGGTGGATAAAACATAGATTGTTGATTCATATACGGAGCCGCTTGTGATGGTCCATAATATTGTGGATTCACATAAGGCTGCTGCTGTTGCTGTTGTTGATTCACATAAGGCTGCTGTTGCTGTTGTTGATTCATAAAGGACACTTCAAATGGCTGATAATAATTTTGGTTTCCATAATAAGGCGCGAAAGGATACATATTATAACGCAAATATGGATCCTCACTGTATTGATACATATTTTGCTCTGTATATGGATTTGTTTGTTGATATACATTAGAATGTTGAAACATGCATTCTCTCCCCCTTCACATAAGTTTCTACCTATAGAATATGTACCTATAAAATAAAATGTGTAACCATCTACATGTCTGTTTTTGTCGGAAGTTTAAATTTTTAAAAAAATTAGAAAGTAAACCCTTCCATGCTATGATAATGAAGAGAAAGATTCTCATGGGGGAGGAATCAACATGGTATTAGGGGATTTAAAACAAGTGTTTTCTGAAAAGAAGGGGTATTGTACAGAAAATATGAATGAATTGTTAGACTTCGCAAGACATTGTTACCTCGAAGGAAAAATATGTATATCAGATTATCGAACGTTAATACGTGAGTTAGAAATAAACGGGGCAACGAAACCTACAACTATTGCAGAATCATAAAAAACAAGAGGGTCTCCCCTCTTGTTACTTACATTGTTCTATAACATTTTGCAAAGTATATAAAATCGCTTGATGCGTTTCAAAAAAACGTTTCCCTTTTCCTTTATTCACAAAACATTGCAGTGCATTATTTTGCAGATTCTCATACACTTGATCGATCTGCTGCACATGTATATACTTTGGCTTTTCTTCTTTTATCCACTCATAAGCTAGTTCTTTCCAAGACTCTAACTCCTGATCCACCATATCGACAAATGGCTTCATATCCTTATAAAAATCAAACTCTCCAGCTTCTCTTTTTTTTATAATTGTTTCATCATTATACTGTATTAATTTTTCCGAAGATTTCATTAATGCTTCATACTTCACGCTATTCCCACCTTATTATGCACTCACTATGACGTTTTGAAACGTCTCTAGCCAACTTCCTTTTTCTTCATGATGCACTAATTTATTTTCCATATGCTGAATATGCATTTCTGTTATTTCCACCTTATTACATATATCTTCACGTTTATCCTTTAACGTATGATTAATTCTAAGAGTCACATTCATTTCTAGCAAATCAAGAGCACTTAACATTTGATCCATTTTCTTCATTACATTTTCCTTCTGAACCATCGCCATATATAAAACGCCTCCTTCTTTGCTCTTCCTTTGTCAAGTAATTTCGACGGTTCACTTATCACTCCTGCATACACGACAAAACTAGTTGATATTCGGCAAAGAAATCGGTTTGTATGTGTTTTATAGAAATGGTAACAATACAAAAGGGAGGTGTTACCATGGCAAAGAACAAAAACGAAAAGAAGAAAACGCAGAACAAACAACAAAACAAACCTGAGACTGGCAATCCAAAGCTTGATGGCCCAAACTTTCCTGCTACATAAGGGAATGTTCTAAATAAGTTTGGATATTGATTCAAACTCCTAATTGATTCCCTTCTTGTTATATCTCATTACAGATGAAGTTATGAAGCCACAATATGTATGTAGAACAACTCGTAATGAATTGCGAAGTCCCGCCTCCATATAAGAGTGCGGGACTTCTTCTTATTATATCATGAAGTCATCCATTCTTTTAACAAAACGATTCAATGAAGAGAAAATATGTAATTGATCCTGCTTTCCAATAAACCACTCCGTTATCTCTATTTCTTCCTTCGGTTCTTGAAACAAAAACAAAGGCTCTACATTCATTTCCACATGAAACCAATCACCCTTTCGTGGTTCTTCATGAAATACAATGGAGAATGTCTCTCTTAGCTCTGGTGTATCACCTTCTTTCGAAGCTTCAAAATAACGTTCATAATCTGTTCTCGATCCTGTATGACTAGTCTGCAGGGCGAAATAATAAAATAACTCCTTATATTTAGGATGAAATAATAACCACGCTAATCTCTTCCCAAACTCTATACGCTTTTGTAATGCTTCGAATTGATAAACAGAAAAACCGTATAGCCTACCTTCTATCGTTGGAAAAATAACAGCACTAAAATGAAAGAGCTCTTGAAATTTAAATAATAAAGTATTGAATACATTTTGTTGAAAATATATATTCTCGATAACTGGTTTTTGAATTTTATTTTGTTCATTAATAATGAGCGCTGTCATAAGCCTACTCATATCTCTTGTCTCAAAAAAAACGTCCCATTCTCTTTCCATAAAAATAGATATGTCAAAAAATTGCAACAAATGAAAGAGTGGTCTATTTTCCTCCTTACTTTGTTCATATAATAACAGTTGAGGATATGCATCTAAAAAAATAATCCAATTCGCCTTCTCATATGCAAGAAACAATCGCTTCCTCATTGTTTCAGATAAAACATTCGGATAATATTTCCCTGCTAAATCTGTCATATTCCATCCAGCATTCCTCGAAACCATACTTGCTAAAAATGACCACTTAATCTCTTTATTTCTCAAGTAATACTCTTGATACGATTGTGTGCGTGAAACATTGTCTATATTGGCTAAAATCGTCTGTAATTTAATCCTCTTAATGATATATTTTTCTTCTTCTGTGCAAGAAACATTGCCCCGATTCTTTTTAATTTTTTCGTAATCATTCCACACAAACATGAATTAATCACCATACCTCTCTTGAAAAAAGTCACATTTTTTTAGTTTTTTTGATATAATCACCTTTGTAAGTGATTCTAAGTAAGTTGGAGTGGACAAAACATGACCATTCGTTATCCTAACGGAAAAAGGTACAATCAAACTTTACAACCTCAAAAAAAACAAGTAAAAAAACATACTTATAGTAATAGAGGTATGTCTCTTGAAGAGGAGCTAAATGAAACAAATCAATATTATTTAACACATAATATTGCATGCGTACATAAAAAACCAACACCTCTTCAAATCGTAAAAGTAGATTACCCGGCTCGAAGCGCTGCCGTTGTAAAAGAAGCTTATTTTAAACAACCTTCTACTACAGATTACAACGGTGTATACAAAGGAAAGTATATTGACTTTGAAGCGAAAGAAACAAAAAATAAAACAAGTTTTCCGCTCCAGAATTTCCACCTTCATCAAATTGAGCATATGAAACAAGTAATTGCTCATAATGGTATTGCATTTGTTATTATTAAATTTACACTTTTTGATGAACTTTATTTACTCGATGCAAAATATGTCATTTCATTTTGGAATCGCCAAGATGCTGGTGGACGCAAATCGATTACGAAACAAGAAATCGAAGAGCATGGATCCTTGTTGTCATGCGGTTATCATCCCCGGATTGACTATATCCGTGTACTAGACACGGTTTATTTTTCGTGATAGAGTCAACACTAAGGCTCTTTTTTCGACTTTTGGGGAGAAAATGAAAGGTAGGAGAAAGTATAATGTCAGATAATTATCGTTCTCGTACAGAACGAAATCATGCAAAAAACCAAACGAAAGAAACCAATAAAAAGGAACAACCTAAGAAAAAAGGCTCCTTTTTCAAGAAATTTTTAATAACCTGTCTACTTCTTGGTATTGTCGGCCTTGTAGCTGGGGTTTCGGCTTTCTTTGTTATGGTAAAGGACGCTCCAAAATTAGATAAATCAAAGCTTGTCAATCCTTTATCAACAAAGTTCCTTGATAAGAATGGGAATTTCTTCTATGAATATGGTGCCGAAAAACGAACCCACGTCACTTACGATCAAATTCCAAAAGTAGTTGAAAATGCATTTCTTGCTACTGAAGATGCCCGCTTCTATGACCATAACGGGATTGATTTTAAACGTACAGGAAAAGCAGTGATGGAGAATATTACAGGTGGTTTCGGATCGCAAGGTGGTAGTACGATTACACAACAAGTAATTAAAAACTATTTTCTAACGATGGACAAAACAGCAAAACGAAAAGTACAAGAATGGTATTTGGCTTACAAATTAGAGCAACAATACTCTAAGCATGAAATTTTAGAAATGTACTTAAACAAGATTAATTTAGGTAACCGGTCGTACGGTATTGCAACTGCAGCAAAAAAATATTACAACAAAGACTTACAAGACTTAAAATTACATGAAGCTGCAATGCTCGCTGGTTTACCACAAGGCCCTAATATTTATGATCCAACTAAACCAGAAAATGTTGAACGGGCAACAAAGCGTCGTAATGTTGTACTAACATTGATGAATCGCCATGGTTATATTACAAAACAGCAAATGGATGAAGCAATGCAAATCCCTGTAACAGAAGGTCTCCTTCCATCTTCAGATGCCACTGAAATGAAATATCAAGCATTTTTAGATGCGGTTTTCAAAGAAGTTGAAAAAGAGATACCTGATGTAAATATCGGCTCTGATGGTTTAACAATCCAAACAACTCTTGACCTTGACGCTCAAGACTATGCGGATAAAATAATGGATGGAAATCTTATTAAATATCCAAATGATCAATTCCAAGGTTCATTTGTGTTTATGGACACGAAAACTGGAGAAGTTCGTGCACTTGGTGCTGGTCGTAAAGAAAATAAATCAACATTTAAAGGTCATAACATGGCTACGGATTTAAAACGTCAAGTCGGTTCAACAATGAAACCAATTTTCGACTATGGTCCGGCAATTGAAAATCTACAATGGTCTACTTATCATCAATTAAATGACTCAGAGTACACTTACTCTGATGGTACTAAAATTAAAAATGCTACAAACAGTTATAAAGGGGATGTGTCTCTACGTGACGCACTAAAAAAATCATTAAATATCCCTGCTTTAAAAACAGCTCAAGCAGTTGGCCTTGATAAATCAAAAGAATTCGCCAAAGGTCTAGGTATGACATTTAAAGAGGATGCTGTATATGAATCAACTGCAATTGGTAGTAATGAAGGCTCTCCATTAGATGTCGCTGGAGCTTATGCAACATTTGGAAATAACGGTATTTATAATAAGCCTCATTTCGTAAAAGAAGTTATTTTCCCAGACGGGAAAAAGAAAAACTTTAAACCGAAAGAAAAACGAGCAATGCACGATTATACAGCATACATGATTACCGATGTTCTTCGTGATGTTGTAAAACCTGGTACTGGCGGTACTGGTCCAACAGCTTACGTTCCTGGTTTTGACGTTGCTGGTAAAACAGGAACACAAAACTTTGATAAAGCAGTAATAAAGAGATATGGCATTCCAGAAGATGCAAACAGAGATAGTTGGTTTGCAGGATATACGCCACAATATACAATGGCTGTATGGACAGGTTACGAAAAAGATAGTGCAGAAAATTATATCGGTGACCGTTCTACAAAAATCGCCCAACAAATGTTCCAGGTGATGATGAGCAAATTCGCTACTGATAAATCTCGTTTCGAACGTCCATCTTCTGTAGAAGTAATCAATGAAGAATTGTACGTAAAAGGCGCGAAAAAAGATACGATTAAACAAATTAAAGTAGATCCACCTAGCGGAGTTAACGTCGCTTTCGATGCAGCGTCTAACTCAGTTACATTAAGCTGGTCTGGACCTTCAGATGTTGCTGCATATGCAGCAAGCTATAAAGCAACTGATGGTTCTAGTGGTAGTCTATCAGTAAACGGAACAACAGCTACACTTGGTGGCATAAAACCAGGTGTCACTTATAGCTTCTCTGTAGTGGCGAAGAAAGGAACTGGAACAAGTGATGCAGCAGGCGCATCCTTTACCGCTCCTGGCGGCAGTCCGGACGCTAAAAAGCTAGAGGAAGAGGCTAAGAAAAAAGCTGATGAAGAGGCTAAAAAGAAAGCTGATGAAGAAGCTAAGAAAAAAGCCGATGAAGATAAACTAAAACAAGAAGAAACACAGAAAAAAGCTGATGAAGAAGCTAAGAAAAAAGCCGATGAAGAAGCTAAAAAGAAAGCCGATGAAGAGGCTAAAAAGAAAGCCGATGAAGAAGCTAAAAAGAAAGCCGATGAAGAAGCTAAAAAGAAAGCCGATGAAGAAGCTAAAAAGAAAGCTGATGAAGAGGCTAGAAAAAAAGCTGAAGAAGAAAAGAATAAGCACCCAGAACCACCTGCCCCGGGAGATACTCCTCAAGCAGAGGGAAATGTTGCTACAACCGAATCATAATAAAAAAGAAGTCCCCTCTCCTAATGAGATGGGGACTTCTTTTTTATTACATTTCTTTTCGCAAACAGTTTTTCAATTTCTATATACAACTGTACTAATTGAATGTACGAATGATAATGACCTGGTTTTTTTATGATAAAAGAATACCGTTCCATAAAATTTACTGGCTGTATTTCTAATTTATCTGTATTCGCTTTTATATCATTCAAACTACATACCGGCTGTTCATTTAACCAATAGAGAATGGACAGCATGTGAGCAGCAAAGTGAATCATTGGAGCTTCAGCCTGTTCCTTCTTTCTATTCCGAAATAGCGTAGCAATGTCTTCTTGCTTACCTTTCCATTCATTTAATACAACAGGAATTGTTTTCTCCATTTCATTCCATGGCTTATAATCTTTTTCTATGTCAAATAAAAAATAAGTATTTTGTATCGTCTCTTCAAAAGATTGTTCCGTATTATAAATCATCCCATTTGGATTTCCCCTAAAAAATGGTGCGCACCAAAACTCTTCCGGGACTTTTACAACTCTCTCCATCTTCTATTTCCCCTTCATCCGCTTTTTCCCTTCACGGCATACTTCTAGTAATCGACACTCTTCGCATTGTGGACGCTGCGCTTTACAATGATAACGCCCAAAGAAAATCATACGGTGATGAGTAACTCCCCATTCATCCATTGGTACTTTCTTCATCAATGTTTTTTCAACTTCTAAAACAGAATCTTTCCAACGACAAATTGCTAGACGTTTACTCACTCGTTCTACATGCGTATCCACAGCGATTGCTGGAATCCCGAATGCCACCGAAACAACAACGTTCGCTGTCTTCCTACCTACCCCTGGTAGTTCCGTAAGCTCATCACGATTTTCCGGAACTTTACCATCATAATCATCAAGCAGCATCTGGCATAGTTTTTGAATGTTTTTTGCTTTATTTCGATACAATCCAATTGAACGAATATCTTGTTGTAACTCCTCTAAAGAAACATTTAAATAATCCTCTGGTGTTTTGTATTTTTGAAATAAATTTTTGGTCACTTTATTTACAAGTACATCTGTACATTGTGCTGATAATGCCACCGCAATTACAAGCTCAAATGGATTATCATGAATTAACTCACAATGTGCTTCTGGATACATATCCGCCATTGTATCTAAGCAATAGCGAATTTGCGTTTTATTCAACATATCTTTCCTCCTACATTACTGCTCCAACCAATTATAAAAAGGAACTTTTCCAGTATATTTTGTTTCTTGCTTTACTATTTGTTGCGGGCGTTGTTGGTTCGCTCTAAATTTCCGCCCCTGATCTTGCGCTTGATCTACGGTTTTAATTCCATTCTTTTTCCATTCAAATAAAATACGATCAATGTACCGGAAATTCAGTTTTCCACTTATCACCGCTTCTCGAAGAGCGGCTTGGATTAAATTAGGATGATGTTGGTCTTGATCCTCCCACATCCCTAACGTTTCACATTCAAATGGTGATAGTGGTCTACCAAATTCATTCTCAAAAATTGTATATAAATTCACTTGAAGTTTCTTCTGTTCTTTCTGTTCTTCCTCTATTGTTTCATTCATTAGAAAATGTAATATTTTTTCCCAAAGCGGCTGTAAAGAATAACTCTCACATACCATCGCTTCTGATTTTCGACTGCCTTCTAGCGCCAAAAAGCCCTTTTGAATTAAAGTTTGAATCACTTCCATGCATTTCATTTCTGTAATTGTCATTCGTCCTGCAATCTCTGAAGGAGTTGGAAACGAATTACCCGAATCTAAAAACGTATGCACATGAAGTACAACCATAAATTCCATTTCATTTAAACCTAATTTTTTATAATGCATCATAAGCAATTTAGGAATTGCGATGCTGCCCTGTTCAAACCACTCTAACATCATTTTTTTCTTCATCACCAAACACCTCGCTTTCTAGTATAACACACCTAACCTAATTTCTTTTTTCCACAATTCGTCAAAAAACCTCCCTATATATAGGGAGGTCATTTTCATTTGTTAAAAATAACTTATTTAGCCTATGAATAAAAGGAACACGCTTTTTTAAGCCTGTACTTTACTCTTCATAAACGTATTAATTCGTTCCAATGCTTTCTCTAATTGTTCAAGAGATGTCGCATATGATAAACGAACATTATTTGGAGCACCAAATCCTGTCCCTGGAACAAGAGCTACTTTTTCTTCTTCTAACAAGGCTTGTGCCCATTCATCAACTGTTTCATATCCAGCTAATGCTACAGCTTCTTTTACATTTGGGAATAAGTAAAAAGCGCCTTGCGGTTTAATACAAGTGAAACCTGGAATTTGAATTAATTTATCATAAATAATGTTTAATCGTTCTTCAAACGCTTGACGCATCATTTCTACAGGCTCTTGTGAGCCTGCATATGCAGCAATTGCACCGTATTGAGCAATTGAAGTGGGGTTTGACGTACTATGACTCGCTAAGTTCGTCATCGCTTTAATAAGCTGCTTATTTCCTGCTGCATATCCAATACGCCACCCTGTCATAGAATGTGATTTAGATACACCATTAATAATAAGTGTTTGTTCTTTTAATGCATTAGAAAGCTGAGCAATCGAAGTATATTCTACACCACCATAAACTAATTTCTCATAAATTTCATCAGAAACAATTAAAATGTCATGTTCTAAACATACTTCTCCAAGCTGTTGTAATTCCTCTTTGCTATAAATCATTCCTGTTGGGTTACTTGGTGAATTAATAATAACAGCTTTTGTCTTCTCTGTAATTGCCCCACGCAGCTGCTCCGCTGTAATTTTGTACTGATTGTCTTCTAGTCCTTCTACATAAACCGGCTTACCGCCAGCAAGCTTTACCTGTTCAGGATAACTTACCCAATAAGGAGTTGGGATAATAACTTCGTCTCCTTCATCAAGTAACACTTGGAATAATGTATAAAGTGCATGTTTCGCACCATTACATACAATAATTTCAGTTGGATCATACACTAATCCTTGATCACGAGTAAATTTCTTCACAATTTCTTGCTTCAATACCTGTAATCCACCAGTCGGTGTATATTTCGTATGTCCTTCTAACATTGCTTTATGTGCAGCATCCATAATATGTTCTGGTGTATTAAAGTCAGGTTCTCCTGCCCCTAATCCAATTACATCATGACCTTCAGCCTTTAATGCTTGTGCCTTTGCTGTAATTTCTAAAGTTGAAGACGGTGTTAAAGCAGCTACTCGCTTTGCTAATTTCATTTGTGGTTCCCCCTACATCTAATTTTCAATGCTGTAATGCGCAGCATATTCCCCATTTTGAAATTCTAGATAATAATACGTATAACGATCTTCCTGATCAATATATGTAATTTCCCACAACGGAACATCGTTTTCAGCACCTAATTTAGCTTTTACAATTTTTTTCGGTTTTGGCTTAGGCTTATCACTGTTTGTGTTTGCTTGTTCAGCCAATTTTTGTAAAGCTTCTTTTTCAGAAATTCCTTCGTTCTTTTTCTTTACTAGAACATTTCCTTTTTTATCAGGTACCCAAACAATAATTTGTTCTCCTTTTTCATCTACACCTTGTACGACTGTATATGAAGATTTTCCGTTATAATAATCAACAGACTTTATCTTTGTAAGCTTTGCTTTTTCTTTCGCAATTTCTACAGCTTTTGACTCTTTAGGAACTTTCTTTTCCATTGTTTTATTATAAACATGGGTCCCATATAATCCAATAGCAACGATAACGATAATAATAGCAACGATCCACTTTTTCATTGTATCACTACGTTCTGTATATCGTAAATACGGCTATTTCTTTTTCTTTTTCGTCCAGTGCCAATCCGAACATAAGATCTTGCTCTTTTAAAGTACGATTTAAACTATCAACAATTTTATATAAATCAGACGAATATTTAATACGCGTCGTTGATAGCACTTCGATTTTCTTCTCCATGAAAAAACTCCTCCGTTACACAAAAATTTCTAATTATAGAAGAACGCAATGCGGTTACAATAAGAGTACATTCTTTACAACCCCTGCTTCATCACCCATCTATTATAGCAGGACATGTACAGCAAAAAAAGGTTTCAAATCGAAAAGCAACACAATTTGTATACAAGAAGTAAGAAAAAATAAAATTCCTCCTACCCACATTTTTTACGCCTGAAGTACTATAGTACTTCAGGCGTATTTTTCTCACAATATTTCATTTATTTATCTATTTATTCATCTAATTGCTCTAAAAGTTCTTCTAACGGCCCTTCATAAAGGGGAACACTCGGAATTGATTGTAGAAATCTCTTTCCATAGAATGCATGTGTTAAACGGCGATCTAACACAAACACTGTCCCCGTATCCGTATTTGTTCGAATTAGACGGCCAAATCCCTGCTTAAAGCGAAGTATCGCTTGCGGAAGTGCCAACTTTGTAAATACATCTTCTCCTCTATCTTTTAACCACTCACTTTTCGCTTCCATCATTGGCTGATGAGGAGGCGTGAATGGTAAACGAACAATAACAAGACAACTTAATGCATCTCCTGGTATATCAATTCCTTCCCAAAAACTACTAGTTCCTAACAAAATCGATTTGTCAAACTCTTGAAATTTACGAATTAAACGACTGCGACTACGATTATTAACACTTTGTGTTAATAATAAGTACCCATCAAGTTCATCATCATTTTTCAAATTCGCATATGCTTCTTTTAACATTTCATATGAAGTGAATAAAACAAGCATTCTTCCCTTTGTAGCTTTCGCTATTTTTGCAATATGTTGCGAGATTGCTTTACTATATTCTTCATCACTCACTTGCTTAATAAGAGGAACATCATTTGAAATCATTAACTTTACTTGTTCTTCAAAACGAAATGGAGATGGCACTGTTAATGTCTCTGGAGCAAAATCATGCAATCCTAATTCTTCTTTTATATAATCAAATGTATCATTAACCGTTAATGTTGCTGATGTGAAAATAACACTCTTCTTTTTTGTTAAAAATTCATCCGCAAACTTCTCTCCTATATGAACAGGTTGTGCATATAGAACTGTCGAGTGAATCGTGCCCTTTGTTTCAGTCTCCATCCATGTCACATATGCATTTTTTTCTAATATGAGCAGTTGTAAAGAGTGCACCATCTTTTTTAACAATTCAATAAGATGTATGAATTCCCCAGTGACAACATGCATCTCCCATTCTAAATTACTTTGCAGTATGTCAGATTGTTTCTCCAGTATAGTCAACAATTTTCTTAATTCATATACAAAGCGATTTGTTAATTCAGTAATACTATTCCATAACCTACCTTGCTCTGCTTCCACATTATATCGATAGATAAGCGGCATATTGCTCGCTCCTTGTTCTTGCTTTGTTTGTTTAAATATAAACGCACGCAACATTTGGAATAATTCATCCGCATCAAATTTTATTTCCTTAAGACTATGACTAACCATACGGAAAGTAGAACGAGATGCCTGCTCTGATTTTTTCATCATTTTATATACTTTTGATAGTACATCATCTGTTTCTAACGTACCAAAACGAGATAAAACTAATTGAAAATACATACATGAAAACTGTTCGCCAAGTGTCCTACTGGCTGCTTCATCAATATGATGGGCTTCATCAAAAATAATATGTTCACATGAGGCAAACAATGGTTCTTCACTTGCAAAATCTTGAAATAGCAATGCATGATTTGTAATAACAATATCTGCAAATAACGCTTTATTTTTTGCACGTTGATAAAAACAACGACTAAACCAATTACTTTGCATCCCGCCCGGACTATATGCATCACTGCAAATACGATTCCAAAGTAACTTTCCACCCTCAGGAATATTCAATTCATCACGATCGCCAGTTTCAGTTTGTAATAGCCATACTAAAATTTTAGCCTTCGTGAGTGCAATATCATAATTTTTCTCTTCCTCTTGCAGAGCATATTCAAATTTATGTAAACAAAGATAATGTTTTCTGCCTTTCAGAAGAGCTACATCAAATGAAAACGGCACTATTTTTTGTAATAAAGGAATTTCTTTTTCAAGTATTTGTTGTTGGAGTTGTACAGTTTGTGTACTTATAATAACAGGTTCTTCTTTTTTCTTTGCAAAATAAATACTTGGAAGTAAATATGCAAGAGTTTTTCCCGTACCTGTCCCTGCTTCAATCAGTGAAAAACGAGAATCTCTTAACGCTGTATATATTTCCTTCATCATAAGTTGTTGGCTTTCTCGTCTTTCAAACTTTGGCATATGTAATTCCAGTTGTTCCATGGCCTTTTGTAAGAAAGCATCGAATTTAGATGAACATGTTTCACCGATACTTAATGAATAATTTCGCTTTCGCAGTGCAATATTTCGATATATTTCATATTCCTTCGTCTCTTCTTTACCATTCATCATTTTCTTTAAAATATTTTCCGAAATAATATCAGCTATATCGCTCTGAAAAACATCGCTTAATTCATATAAAGACTGTAACGTAACAAGCGGTAAGTTTTCCATTTCATTTAGAAATTGTAAAAATAATTCCGCTGTTGCAAGGGCATCACTATCCGCGCGATGTGGTTGATCATGCTCTAATTCATGTTTTTTAGCTAAATCACGTAATTTATAACTATCAGCTGTCGGCAAAAGGATCTGTGCCAATTCAACCGTATCAATTTTAGGGCAATGTATGTCTGTATGTCCAGCCTGCTTTAATTCTTCCTTTAAAAAATTCCAATCAAAGTGAACGTTATGCGCAACAAAAAATGCACCTTGCAATAGCTCAACAATCATCGGGGCTACATCGCGAAATAGCGGGGCTTGTTTTACGAGATTTTCATCAATCCCTGTTAATTCTGTAATAAATGGGGGAATCTCTCTCTTCGGGTTAACAAAGCTTGAAAAAATTTCTAATATTTCTCCACCTTCTACCACAACTGCTGCAATTTGGGTGATTTTATCCTTCCCATCTTTCCAGGAGTTCCCTGTCGTTTCTAAATCAACAACGACATAACGCTTACTCATATGTAACACCTCAATTTCTTACCTTTCAACACAACAAAAATTTATATATTGTTACTATACCACGTTTTATCTCATCTTAATGAAAAGATACACAAAATGAAATGATTTTGTGTATCCCCGTACAAATCAAAAGGGCTATCCCCTTATAGAGATAGCCCTTCTATTTACCCCACTATTTGTGGGCCATAATATTCCTCGTAGAAACAAAGAATCTAGGCGAACTGCCTGTAAAAACCCAATTGATGAAAACTACTAATCAGTGCGGATGAAACCACTTACTGATAAAAGTTTTACTTTATAATATCGTGCCCGCTTTTTCAGCGCCTAACATTTCAACAATTTGATTATGATCATCTAACACTGCAATTTTTGGTACTTGTTTATTGACCTCTTCCGCTGTAACTAAACCATAGCAAATGATAATCACTTTATCACCTGGTTGCACTAGCCTTGCAGCTGCTCCATTTAAACAAACAACACCACTACCGCGCTCTCCTTTAATAACATACGTCTCTAAACGAGCTCCGTTATTATTATTTACAATTTGCACTTTTTCATTTTCTACAATATCTACTGCGTCCATTAAATCTTCATCAATCGTAATGCTACCTACATAATTTAAATTCGCTTCTGTTACAGTTGCGCGATGTAACTTTGCTCTCATCATTGTGCGAAACATAGATGCTCCCCCTTATTTAACCGTTAATGTCATATTGTCAATTAATCTTACATTTTCAAACTTAACTGCAATCGCTAAAATAATTCTTCCTTCAAGGTTTTCTACTACTGTCAATGACGGATATGCATATAAATCGGCGTAATCAACAGTACCTTTCGTATACTTCTCAATATGTTCTTTGGCAAGATTCGTAATGATTTCTGGATTACGTTCGCCTGCCTCTATTCGTTCTTCTGCTATACATAGACTGCGGTATAACTGAGGAGCCTCTTCACGTTCTCCTTGTGATAAATATACATTGCGAGAACTTTTCGCTAATCCGTCTTCTTCCCTCACAATATCAACAGGTACGATTGTAACTGGGATATTAAAATCATTTACAAACCCTTCAATTACAGCAACTTGCTGTGCATCTTTCATACCGAAGTAAGCACGAGTTGGCATTGTAATATTAAATAATTTCATTAGTACAGTCGCAACACCTGCGAAATGACCCGGTCTTTGTTTACCACACAATACATCGGTACGCTTCACAACTTCCACTGTTGTCGTCTGTTCTACCGGATACATTTCCTCTACACTCGGATAAAATAAATAATCCACACCATTTTCTTTCGCTATTGTTTCATCTCTATCGATATCACGTGGATAACGATCTAAATCTTCATTCGGCCCAAACTGTAGTGGGTTTACAAATACACTTAAAATAACAACTTCATTTTCTTCTCTCGCTTTACGTAATAAAGTAGCATGCCCCTCGTGCAAATATCCCATCGTTGGGACAAATCCAATTTCTTTTCCACTCGCACGAAGTTCACTTGTAATTTGCTGCATATGTTGCACTGTCGTAATAATTTTCATTATTGCTTCCCTCCGTATAACGCTAAGCACTCTTCTTCTTTCATTGTGAATGAATGTTTTTCTTCAGGAAATTGTCTTGTTTTTACTTCAGCAACGTATTGTGAAATCCCGCGCACAATCTCCTCTTGAACAGACGTATATTGCTTCACAAATTTCGGAACACGCTTCACTCCATACGAAATGAGATCATGATATACAAGTACTTGACCATCTACTTTCTGTCCCGCACCAATTCCAATTGTAGGAATTGTTAATTGCTCTGATACAATTTCTGCTAACTGCATTGGCACACACTCTAGCACAAGCGCTATTGCACCTGCTTCCTCGCATTTCTTTGCATCTTCTATTAATTTTTTTGCACTTTCAGCATCTTTTCCTTGTACTTTATAGCCACCTAGTACTCCAACAGATTGAGGTGTTAAACCAAGATGTGCTACAACAGGAATCCCTGCGTTTGTTAAATAGTGAATAATTGATACTACCTCACCCGCACCTTCTACTTTTAGTGCATGTGCCCCGCTTTCTTGAACGATGCGGCGTGCATTATGCATCGTTTCTTGCAACGATACGTGGTAAGACATAAATGGCATATCAGTTACGATAAAAGTTTCTTTCGCCCCGCGGCGTACAGCTTTCGTATGATGGATCATATCCTCTACCGTTACGGGAACTGTTGAATCGTATCCAAGTACGACCATTCCAAGAGAATCTCCTACTAAAATCATATCGACTTCAGCTTCTTCCGCTAATTTAGCAGATGGATAATCATACGCTGTAAGCATCGTAATCGGCTCACCTTTCTCTTTCATTTTCAAAAAATCTATTTTCGTTTTCAAAAACTACTCCTCCTTTATTCAGGAGAGAGGAGATGGCCGAAATCATATAAAAAACCCCTCTGGCCATAAAAGGGCAGAAGGGTTGTGTGTTAGTCGGCATTTTTCATCCCTCTGTCCCAGTCCGTTGTTGGATCAAGGCAGAATCCAAATTATTATTCTTCACTGCTTGGAATAATGGTGCAGTTCAATCTGATACTGCCCATATTCGAACTAATTATAGCAAACTAAGAAAGGGAATTGCTACATTTTTTAGAAAAAATAATTTTCTACTTTTATTATGGTATGTGAAATTTATATTAGAAAATAGAATTAAACTCTATAAGTAAAGGAAGCTCCAAAATAGGAGCTTCTTTTATTTAATTTCTATATCAGCTGAATGAATATGATGCATATGTCCTTGATGGTCCTCTAAAAGCAATACACCATCCTCTGTAATCCCTTTTGCCACCCCAGTAATTGTCTGCTTCATCGTTCGAGCTGTAATTTCTTTCCCAATGCTTACCGCATAACTTTCCCATAGAAGCTTAATTACAGAGAAACCGTTCTTTAAGTACTCTTGATACAACTTTTCCATTTGTAAAAAGATTTGTTGCATCAGCTCTGCCCGAACAATTGGTTTTCCTGATTCAATTGCTAAAGATGTTGCAATTTGTTGTATCTCATCAGCAAAATGTTCTTGTTTTTGATTGGCGTTAATGCCAATCCCCATTATTACTGCATTAATTTTATCAGGATCCGCTTGCATTTCGGTTAATATCCCAACGGCTTTTTTACCTTGAATTAAAATATCATTTGGCCATTTAATACCCACATTTACACCTGTACACTTTTCAATCGCTTGCGCTACACTGACAGCTGCTAATAATGTAAGTTGAGGCGCACGATGAACTGGAATAGACGGACGTAAAATAATGCTCATCCAAATTCCTGTTCCTTTTGGAGAATGCCACTTTCTACTTAAACGTCCTCTTCCTGCTATTTGCTCCTCCGCAACAACAATCGTCCCTTCCTCTGCTCCTTCATAAGCAAGCTTCGCTGCAATATGCTGAGTAGATTCAACAGACTCCTCAAAATATACGGTTCTTCCGATACATTCTGTTTGTAATCCTAATTGAATTTCATTCGCTGTTACTTTATCTGGTTTACTTGCAATTCGATATCCTAAGCGACGTACTGCTTCAAGTTCGTATCCCTCACTTCGGAGATCCTCCATATGCTTCCAGACAGCCGTTCTCGAACACCCAAGCTTATCACTAAGCGTTTGACCAGATACAAATTCACCATCTGCTTCAGAAAAAACTTGCAATAACTGTTTTCTTATAGTAGATTGCATCCTTGTAGCCACTCCCTTATGTTCTCTTTCTCATTTACTAACTGCCCTTGTAAAATTTCTTCTTCTATTTTCTGTAGCATTTCCGCTACCCAAGGCCCTGGCTTTTTATCTGTCCAGATTAATAAATCATTTCCGCTCACATTCATTCCTTGACGATTCTGTATAGGTAAGGAATGAAATAATGTTTGCACTTGATTTACTGAGGCAATATTATAGCTTTCGGTTATCGCTTGGTAC
Organism: Bacillus clarus; assembly: GCF_000746925.1. GTDB lineage: Bacteria > Bacillota > Bacilli > Bacillales > Bacillaceae_G > Bacillus_A > Bacillus_A clarus. The sequence goes on along the minus strand of NZ_JMQC01000008.1, from coordinate 3,789,738 downwards.
ACCCTTTCTGCCATTAATGCAATGTGAAGACCAGTTTTATATAGAAAAACAGAATCCCACTCCTTTACTTTTCTATAACGGATTGCTATTAATACTGCGACAATATCTTTTATCTTTTTATTTGAAAACTTCCATTGGCGTAAGAAAACAGATGGATGTTCTTCTCCGATACAATATAAGAAAAACGCCCATGCCTCAATTTCTGTTTCAAAAAAACCCCATTTATACTGCGCCGCTTTTACAATTTTTTCTTCTGCCATTTGTAAATATGGTAGGTGTGCAAACAGCTTCGTTTCTACTAACTGCTGAAGCCCCTTCACACAATATGAACCAGTCAGCAATTTCTCAAATTCAACCGTAATTCTTTCAATCGCTATATGTTCAAGTAAATGGCCATATGTTTCAATAGCTTGCCTCGTCTTTTCTTCTAAAGAGAAACCTAGTGTACTAACGAATCGAATACCACGCATCATTCGCAGTGCATCTTCTTGAAAACGATCTGCTGCATTTCCAACAGTTGCAATTTCGCGTTTATCAATCGCCTCTTGTCCGGCAAATAAATCAATCATTTCGCCTTCTTCCGTCATCGCAATGGCATTCATCGTAAAATCACGTCGTTTTAAATCTTCTTCTAATGAACGAACAAACTGAACACTACTTGGTCTGCGAAAGTCTTCGTAATCGCTCTCTGTTCGAAAAGTTGTTACTTCATACGGCACACCATCTTCGACTACAATAATTGTTCCATGCTCAAGGCCAACAGGCACGTTTCTTGGAAATATACCCATTACTTCTTCTGGAAGAGCTGATGTCGCAATATCAATATCTCCAATCGGTCTATCAATAATGAGATCACGCACACTCCCGCCCACAAAATAAGCCTCATGTCCATGTTGTTTTAAAGTCTTGATGATTGAACCAGCTTGTTTAAATCTTTCCATTTTTGTCATCCCTTAGTATGTCATAGTAAATCGCCTCATATTGTGAAACGATCTTTTCTGAACGAAATTGCTCATGCACAGATTCCATTGCTCGCTTTGACATATTTTTATGTACATCTTCATTTGCAAGCAATTGTATTGCTTGTTTTGCTATTTCTTCTATATCTCCAACTTCGCATAAATATCCTGTTTCACCATGTTGAATAACCTCTGGAATGCCTCCAACCCTCGTTCCGATACAAGGCACACCACACGCCATCGCTTCTAATAAAACGAGACCAAAACTTTCTTTTTCCGATAACAGTAGCATTAAATCACTCATCGCAAGAAGTTCTGCAACATTATCCTGCTTTCCTAAAAACAAGACATGTTCCTCAATATGTAAACTTTTCACCAATTGTAAAATGGTACAGAACTCTGGTCCATCACCAACAAGAAGCAATTTCGCTTCTACTTCTTTTACAATTTTGGCGAATGATTGCACAACATCCTGTACACGCTTAACCTTTCGGAAATTCGAAATATGAATCAACACTTTTTCATTTTCGCGTATACCATATTCTTTCTTTAATTGAGACATATCACGTTTGAAATAAACACGTTCATCTATAAAATTGTATACCGTCTCAATTTCTTTATTTGGTTTTACAAGTTCATGCGTTTCTTCAATTAACGAATGTGACACAGCTGTAACAACATCAGATTGCTCAATACCAAAGCGAATTAAATTATTTAAAGAAGGATCGGAACCAAGTACGGTTATATCCGTTCCATGTAAGGTTGTAACGATTTTAATTCGCTCTCCAATCATCTGCTTCGCTAAGTATGCACAAATGGCATGTGGGATTGCATAATGCACATGTAAAATATCAAGATTTTCTCTTTGGGCAACCTCTGCCATTTTACTTGCTAATGCTAGATCATAAGGTGGGTATTGAAAAACAGAATATTGATTTACCGTTACTTCATGAAAATAAATGTTTGGATACACTTTATTTAACCGAAATGGCACACCTGATGTAATAAAATGAATTTCATGCCCACGTTCAGCTAATTGTTTTCCCAATTCCGTTCCAACAACTCCAGAACCACCTACAGAAGGATAACATGTAATACCTATTTTCAATTTCATTTACATCCCCCCTATTAAATCAGCATGTAATAAAACTGGCTTCTTGCTCATAAATCCTTCGGCATACATAACTCCAACTTCTTTTCCAAACATTTTCTCTCGGGCAATTACCGTTTCAACATAGCCTTCGGTTAATGGTGTCTTAACACCGTCATTACCTGTTGTAAACTGACTCTCATACGCTTCTAGCGCTGAAACTTTTTCAGAAAGGTAATCACTAATATCTATACAGAAATTCGGCTTATGAAAACCATTAATCATATAATAATAAAAAAATTCTATACGGTGTGGCGGAAGTTCTGGCATATATTTACGAACACCCGCTGAAAAGATAGCCTCTTCTACAAGTTTTGCACAATTCGCATGATCTGGATGACGATCTTCATAATATGGTGCGAAAATTAGCGTTGGTTTATATGTACGAATAACCTTTACGATTTCACGTATATATTCTTCTTTCATATACAAACCACGGTCCGGCATAGCTAAATTAATTCTCTTTTCCACTCCCATAACACGAGCAGCAGCCTGCGCTTCTTCTTTTCTTAATTCTACCGTTCCGTTGGAAGATAAATCAGCTTCTGTTAAATCACAAATGCCAACTTCATATCCTTGTTTCGTATATTTTGCAATGGTACCTGCCATGCCGATTTCAACATCATCGGCATGAGCACCAAACGCTAATATATGTAATCCACTCATAATTGTTCCCCTCATTTTCTTAACTTTCGGTAATCTAAATCTCCCCGATCTAATGCATGCATTAACATTTCAGCACTTGCCATGTTCGTTGCGAGCGGAATTGCATACACATCACATAAACGAAGCAATGCATTTACATCTGGCTCATGCGGCTGTGCTGTTAGTGGATCACGGAAAAAAATCACCATATCTAAATCATTTTTTGCAATCATTGCACCAATTTCTTGATCGCCGCCAAGAGGACCAGATTGATATCTGGTTACAGATAAACCAGTCGCCTCCATAATACGAAGACCTGTCGTTCCTGTTGCAAAAAGCTCATGTTGTTCAAATATTGGTTTATATGCGTATGCGAACGAAACCATATCATCTTTCTTCTTGTCATGTGCGATTAAGGCAATTTTCATCCGTTGTCTCCCCTTTAGTCGATAATATTCTCTAAACCGTATACAAGATGCTCAAGGTTCATTACTGTTTCAATTGATAGCTTTACACCTGACATAAATGATGCACGGTTGAATGAATCATGGCGCACTGTTAACATTTGTCCATCTCCACCAAATAGTACTTCTTGGTGCGCGATAAGTCCTGGCAAACGTACGCTATGAATATGAATACCATCTACATTTGCACCACGCGCACCTTCTAATTGTTCTGTTTCATTTGGATGACCTTGTTGTTTCGGCTCACGATTTTGACGAATTAACTCTACTGTTTTTACAGCCGTACCAGATGGTGCATCTAATTTTTGATCATGATGCAATTCAATCACTTCAACATCTTGGAAATATTTCGCTGCCATTTGAGAGAATTTCATCATAAGTACCGCACCAATCGCAAAGTTTGGTGCAATAATTGTGCCGACTTCTTTTTCTTTTGCAGTTTCTGTTAAATGTTGTAACTCTTCTTCTGTAAATCCAGTCGTACCGATAACTGAACGAAGTCCACGCTCAACTGCAAGTGTCACATGCTTCTTCCCAACTTCTGGTGTTGTTAAATCTAGCAACACATCTGCTTCTACTTCATCTAAACAAGTATGTAAATCCGCGTAAATCGGTGTATCTAAAGCCGGCATACTAGGTAAATCAGAGATTTTCTCTCCGCCATGCTTATAGTCAACTGCTGCTACTAAATTGAAATGTTCTGTTCTTTCCATAAGAAGAACTGCTTCATGTCCCATACGTCCTCTTGGTCCAGCGATAATTACTTTAATTTCTTTCATGCTTCTTTCTCTCCCTCTTCAATACGTGTCCAGCGATCTTTGTCACGTGTATTAAATTTATTCATTACAATGTTATGTGCTGTCTCTAAATCAATATTTAAACTATTTGCCATACAAATCATAACAAATAATACATCTCCAAGCTCTTCCTCAATACTTCGTTCTTTTTCAGTCGTTTTCTTCGGCTTCTCACCATAATAGTGATTCACTTCTCTTGCAAGCTCTCCCATCTCTTCTGTTAAACGAGCCATCATTGCAAGCGGACTAAAATAACCTTCTTTAAATTGACCAATATATGCATCTACTTCTTTCTGCATATCTTTCATCGTTTTTCGTTCCATGTTGTTCACCTCTAATCCTTCCTCTTTCATGTTAGCCAATTCATCGCGATTTGACAAATATTATTCCCCCTTATTTGCCTATTTGCCACGTTTTTTTGGATAGACTATAATAAAGTGAAACTTTCTTTTGCGCACTTTTTCGCAAAAAATTAGTTGAACTAATCGGGTTCCTACGGCTGGTTTGCTCTTTCTTCTTCGTTTTATCCTCTACCAGCCAGTGGAACGGGGTAAAGTGAAACTTTCTTTTGCGATGCTTTTCCGTAAAAGATTAGCCTAAACCAATCGGGCTCTTACATCTGTTTTGCCATTACCTCTCTAATTTTGCTTCTATCGGCCGGTGGAGCGTGGTAAAGCACACTTTGTTTTTGTAATGTTTGATCGTTTTAGCGGAGCTTTATAATTATTACATAGTAGGGGGATATCTACATGAAAACAAACTTAAAGATTCGAAATATTATTTTTATTTTACTAGGTTCCGCTATTTTCTCTTTTGGCATTGTTAATATTAATATCGAAAACCATTTAGCTGAAGGTGGATTTACAGGAATTACGTTATTGTTATATTTCCTATTTTCACTTGATCCTTCCTATACAAACTTAATTTTAAACATTCCGATATTTTTTGTTGGCTGGAAACTACTCGGCCGAACAACATTTTTATATACATTAATCGGAACATTTAGCGTATCTTTATTCCTATGGATTTTTCAGCGCTACGAAGTACTCAATTTACACTTAAACTTACAAAATGACATGACACTCGCGGCATTATTCGCTGGTGCATTTATCGGTATCGGTCTCGGTATTATATTTAAATATGGCGGGACAACTGGTGGAGTTGATATTATTGCAAGACTAGCTCACAAATATATCGGCTGGAGTATGGGTAAAACAATGTTTATGTTTGATGCCGTCGTTATTGTCATCTCCATCCTTACATATTTATCTTATCGTGAAGGTATGTATACATTAGTTGCAGTCTTTATTGGTGCAAAGGTTATTGATTTTATGCAAGAAGGAGCTTATGCTGCAAAAGGGGCAACCATTATTTCAGATAAAAACGATGAAATTGCCGCAAAAATTTTATCTGAAATGGAACGTGGAGCAACCTTTTTAAAGGCCGTTGGGTCCTATACAAAAATGGAACGAAACGTACTTTACTGCGTGGTTGCAAAAAATGAAATTGTAAAATTAAAGAACATTATTACTTCCGTAGACCCACATGCATTCGTTGCTGTGAGTGATGTGCACGATGTCGTGGGCGAAGGATTTACGCTAGATGAAAATAAAAATCCGTTACATAATTAAAAAAAACTAGAAAAGCTCTTAGCTTTTCTAGTTTTTTAATACCTATATGTATCTCTTTAATTTTTCTAAATCCTCGTAAATCAATTCCAATAAGCTTCGATTATAAAAAATAGAAGCTGGATGAAATGTCGGAAAAATATTATACTCTTTTTCAGTCCATGTAAATTCTGTGCTGTCTTTATCTTTTAACTTTCTCACCGGTCGCTTTAATAATTGTCCGTGAATATCCGTAATTTTTTTGTCTATTCCTACTAAACGTTTTAGCGCAATATTTCCAAGCGTTACGATAATAGGAGCTTGAATTTGTTCTAATTCATAATCTAGTAAAGGTGCATGCGCAAGTATCTCCCTTTGATTTGGTGTTCGGTTATATTTCTTCTGGATTACCTCACCATTTCGATCTCTTTTCTCTCTCCACTTATAAGGCCGACTTCGAACCGCACTCGTAATATATACGTCTCCCCTGGTAATGCGAATACGCTCTAAAAATTCCATTAGATGTTTACCTGCTCTCCCGCTAAATGGTATACCATTATGAATTTCCGTTTCACCAGGTGCTTCTCCAACAAGCATTAACTTCGGATTTTTAGGACCTTGTCCACTTAAAAAACCTTCTAATTGGTAAGCAGCACTCCGCTCCTTCACACTTTTCACTAAATAATCTGGATATTCCATCATCTTCACCTTCCTTCATCATTACTCTACTTGTATTTATTATTACTTTCTCACGACTTTTCTTTCATTTTATCCTGTCCATTTATTACGGATAATAAAAAAAGACTATCGAAATCGATAGTCTTTAATCATCACTACGCTGCATGCCAGTGTATACTAACACGAGACGAAGTAATTCAAATACCGCTACAGCTGCTGCTGCCACATATGTTAATGCTGCTGCATTTAATACTTTACGAGCTTGACCATATTCATCTGTTGATACGATGCCAAGTGCTTCAATTTGCTGCATCGCGCGTTTCGATGCATCAAACTCAACTGGTAATGTAACGAGTTGGAAAAGTACACCTGCTGCCATTAACACAATCCCTAGTAACAATAAACCAGACATTTGTGCGAACATACCAATTAAAACAAAAATCCATGACATATTCGATCCAAAATTTGCTACGGGAACTAGCGAATGGCGAACACGCATAAATTTATAATCTTTTGCATCTTGGATCGCATGTCCTACTTCATGTGCCGCTACAGCTGTACCAGCAACAGAATGACCATAGTAATTATCTGTTGATAATCGAACCGTCTTTGCAGTTGGATCATAGTGATCTGATAAATGACCTGGTGTTTCTTCTACAGCTATGTTGTACAATCCATTTTCATCTAAAATTTTCCGAGCCACTTCCGCTCCAGTCATACCAGATGTCGAATAAACTTGTGAATACTTACTATAAGCACTACGTACTTTTGACTGTGCATATAACGGTATGATCATAATGATCGCGAAGTAAATTAAATAAAACATCATGAACCTCCATTGAAGTCTTAATTATAGTACTTTCCATTCTATTTTCTTCTTTAATTATTGTCAACAAAGAAACCTTACAATTCGTATCTTTATTTATTACGTTATCTATTTTTAGAATGAAGATTGCTCTTACGCTTCTCCCTCTCTCCTTTATATTTTCTCCATCCAACATACGTTAATGTAAATAAAATAATTCCTCCTGTAATTGTCATAAACCAAATAAGGGAAGGGTCTACTTCATCTTTCTTTACCGCTTGAAATACTTTTTGTAAATCGCCTTTAATAATTCCTAATTGCGTTTGCCCGCTCTTATTTTTTAACATAACATTACGAAACTCATCCAAATAAGATAAATGTGCATTTATACGCTGTGATTGATTTTCTGGCAAAGCAATCATTAAACTTGGATAAATAATATTAAATTCATGTAAAAATGTATTTAACGATTGTTGAAACTGCTCATCCTCTTCTTTTTTCATTGCTTTTTCTACAGCAGAAAAGGCATCCATCACCTTTCCTTCTCTTTCCTTCCAAAGAGGTTGATACTTAGATACTTGTGCATCCACAGCAAGTTGCAATGCTAATACATCATCAATTTTAATCTGTTTACCTGCACTTTCTTCTGCAAGAGATTGCTGCGCCTTATCATATGCTAAAGAAATGACTCGAAACTGACTTGAAGTTACTTGCGTTTCTTTTTCATTTTCCTTTAATGCAAACTGCTCTGAAAAATGTTGTAACACCTGCACTGCTTTTTCATCTTCATTTTTTTTCACAAGCTGCAAAGAATCATTTAAAAGCCCTGTTAACTCGCTCCATCCTTCAGCATATATACGTACTGGAAACAGCATAATCATAAATGCAATCATTCCAATTAAAGTTCTCTTCATTCCGGTCCCCCCTATAACTACTAGTACAAAATATGTTTAGTTGGACAAGAATAGAACAGCACAAAGCTGAAAAAATATTTTATCTTAGGTTCATAATAATCGATGGAAACTGTAATTTATGTAGATAATTTTTTTATTGAAGACTTTCTTTTTTTCACTAAATATTTGTACATGAAGTAACAGAAAGCACTACCTAATAAAATCAATATTAAAATTACACATGCCGCATGCATAAAAAACTCTTCTGGTAACATTAAAATAACCGGATCAGTTTTAATATCAAATAACCAATAATCATTACTAAATAAAAGCTTATGAAACAATACGAAACTCTTTTCAAAATTAATAGCAATTGGCAAAGTAAGTACTATTGGAAATATGATTGTAAGAATCGCACCGTGTAATAAAAACTTTTCTTTTTGTTTTTTTAATAAATAAGCTCCCCCTAATACAACAATTGCAATTGCTCCGTACATCGCATATTGAATTTTCACTAAAATATTTTTCACATCAACAAAATGAATTCTTCCATTTGTAGACATGTCCAATGTAGGAAACTGTAACGCTTTCTCATAAAAAGGAGAAAGGTATGTTATAAGCGCTTCATAGTTTCTCTTAATGTCATCCTTCGTCATATCCGCTATGTCTGGAATATTTAAAAAATCAATTTCAAAGTAATATAGCCATTTTCCGTATACAACAACCATCGTAGCAATTGCAAAAATAGAAAACGCTATACTGTATGAAACGATTAAAGTTATAAAGCGATCCAGTATTTTTGCACCGATCTTATCTTTCTTCATCTTCTTCCTCCAATTCCTCATCTATATTCATAATGAAAACTGCTTTCGATTTCTACTCAAACAATAATAATATGTAATACAAAGTACAGTGATACTTAACCAAAATGTAAAATAACCAATTTTCTCTACAAACAAATGCATAATTCCATACCGAGGCATTTGCCAAAATAAATAATCAATTACATCATTATGTAATGTCCATACGCTCGCTACAATGAAGTGCCATTTTTTTATACGGTAAAATGGGGCGTATAAAAAGCCTTGCATAGCCATTGCAAAATGCGAAAGCATTAACATATAACCCATAAGACCGATAGGACCTTTAACATAAATCATAACTCCATTTACAACAATAGCCCAAATGCCATACTTCATTAAAGAAACAATCGCTAGTGCTTCTATCAATCCCCAGTTTTTATTTTTTAAAAAAGCAACTAAAACAAACACAAAAAAGAGACTTGCTAGTGGACTGTCAGGAACAAACGGCCAAAATATAAAGGAAGTTTCTTTTAATTGATTTCCATACCATATAAAACCATAAATTGTCCCTAATATATTGATAACTAATAAAAATAATAATACAGAACGCTGCCTTAACATTGCATACAAGTAAACCAATTTGTATGTCCAACACCTTTCAAACAAAATAATTATTTACTAAAAAAGACTCCTGCTCTATTATAGCAAACTTCTTCTTACAAATAGAAAAGCTGACTACAAAATTTGCAGTCAGCTTTTCTATTATTTCTTGTTGTATTTTGCAACGAATTCTGAAAGCTTTTTCAGTTCTTCATCCGTTCCTTTAAATACCCCTTTAGGCATTGAACCTTTTCCTTTTTTCGCAATTTTTGCGATTTCCTCTGGCTTTAAGGTTAAGTTTTGTAACGCTGGTGCTGCTGCACCACCTTGTAAATTATCACCATGACATGTTAAACAAGTGTTTTTTTGCATTAGTTTGTACCCGTCATCATTTTTATCAACTGGTGTAGTTTTTACAATCGCCCCTTGTTTCTTTGCAGCTTCCCAATCATGGTGCGCTACAGATTCCCAAGTTAAAAAGATAATGGACGCAATTGCTAAAAGCATAAATCCAGTTGCTACAGGACGCTTAAATGGAGCTCTTTCTGGACCACGATCAAGAAATGGCGCTAACAATAATGCCCCAAACGCGATTCCTGGCATAATAAACGCACCGATTACAGTAAATGAGCCCGATGCATATGAGTATTTTAATAACTGATACAAAAATAAGAAATACCAATCTGGCAGTGGTATATATCCCGCATCAGTAGGATCTGCCATTCTCTCAAGTGGTGACGGATGTGCCACTGTTAAACATAAATAACCGATTAAAAAAACCGCACCAACCATCCATTCTTTTAACAAGAAATTTGGCCAAAACGCTTCTGTCTTCCCTGGATATTCGGAATAATCTTTTGGAATATTTGGTTTCCGAGCAACAGGTACCCGAGAATCTCCTACAAACTTCATCCCTTTGCCGCGATGCATAATCTCCCTCCTTTAGTTCTTTTCTCCCTTAATTTAGCAATCTCTTATAGTGGACCGGAAATACCTTGTTTGCGAATCATGATGAAGTGGAAGGCCATTAAACCTAGAAGTGCTGCTGGTAAGAAGAAGACGTGAATAGCAAAGAAGCGAGTTAATGTTTGAGCGCCAACAATTTCGGAATGACCAGCGAGTAATGTTTTAATATAAGGACCGATAAGCGGTGTTTGTTCCGCAATTTGAATCCCTACTTTCGTTGCAAATAATGCTTTCATATCCCACGGTAATAAATATCCGGTAAAACCAAGACCTAACATAACAAAGAAAATAAGAACACCAACAATCCAGTTTAATTCACGAGGCTTTTTATAAGCTCCTTGGAAGAAAACTCTGAGTGTATGTAAAAACATCATTACAATTACAAGACTTGCACCCCAATGGTGCATACCACGAACAATTTGTCCGTATGCAACTTCATTTTGTAAATAATAGACCGATTCCCAAGCATTTTTAATATCTGGTACATAATACATTGTTAAAAACATTCCTGATAAAATTTGAATAACAGTAACGAAAAAAGTAAGTCCCCCAAAGCAATAGACGAATGCAGAAAAATGATGTGCCGGGTTAACATGTTCAGGTACTTCATGGTCAGCAATATCTCGCCATATCGGTGTAATATCTAACCGTTCGTCTACCCAATCATAAATTTTATTTAACATCTATTTCGCACCCCCTCTTGGCTTTGCCTTTCCTAAATAAAGCGTTCCATCTTTCACTTTAGATTCATACACATCAAGCGGAGCAAGGGGCGGTGTGCCTTTTATGTTTATACCATCTTTTGTGTAACGTCCCCCATGACACGGACAAAAGAATTGATTCGGATGTGACTTGTCTGAATTCCAGTTAACTGTACATCCTAAATGCTTACATACTGGAGAAAACGCAACAATGTCTCCGCTTTCATCTTTATGCACCCAAGCAGATTTTGGCTCTTCAGACTTGTACCATCCATCAACCTGTTTCACCTTAAAGTCGAAGCGTTTCGGTTCAGTTGTAATATCCTTCACTTGCGCAACAGCAACCATTTCTCCTACCGCCTCTTTCCTTAACACTGGATCAAGTGCAAAGCGCGTCATCGGCATTAAAATGCCCGCTGCCATAAAGCCTCCTACTCCTGTAAGTGTGTAGTTTAAAAATTGTCTTCTTGACACACGATGTTCTTTCTCGCTCACGAAAATTTCCCCCCTCTATCAGAAATTGTCCCCTCGTGACAAAACTATATAAAAAATAAAAACTAGGACACTATCATGATATAATACCCTCATGTATAGGTCAATATCATACTACTCATAATAATAAGAACTATCTGTTTATTTATGGTTTTCCCACTTTTCAGTTAATAATCCCATTATATTTTTAATATGAGCATGAATTACTTCTCTTTTTGCTTGTTCACTAAATTGTCCTAATGATAATGCCGGTAACCAAAATAAGTCACCTTCTAATTCTAGAGCATCTTCTTTCCATGAGAAATCACTCGTAACATAGGCAATATGTTTCAATCCTTGATCCTGTAAATGATTTGTCCATTCTTGCAAACGAATTTTCTCTTTCTTTTGACTCTCTGCTAAATAAGTAAACGCAGGCAATAAAAGGACCCTTCCTTTATATTCTCTTTCTAACTCCATACTCAACTCCTCAATAAACTCTCCCTGTTCTACAACCGTCTTCATTTCCTTTGCGGCTGAGATTGAAAGAAGGGGAATAATCCCTGTATCTACATACTCTCTTGCTTGCTCAAATTGTTCTACATCTTTTACAGCCCATTTCAACTTTTTATCCCCCCTTTCCGCACATATTTTAACAAATGACAGAACTTTCACTTTATATATATTAAACCATACAAAAAGGGGTAAAAAAAGAAAAACTACCTAAATATAGGTAGTTTTTCTTTTAATGGTCAGAAAATTGTCAAAATTAATCAGTTCAAATCGTTCCTATAGAGTTTTCAATTCTGCTGTTAATTTACAAAAAGCTTCCTTATCTTGATTATCCAGCGCTTCATCGATTTGTTTTAAAAGACGGTCTCGTCGGAATGAAAATACACTCTCTTCTAAAAAGCGTTCCGCAAGTAAACGATCTTTTTCATTTACTTCAATATGCTTTGGCAAATATGGATTTTCTTCTAATACTGCTACATAATTTGTATTTTGGAACGATGATTTAAAATTAAGTTGAATGTAAATATCCTCATCTCGATTTAAACGAATGTCATGAAAGGATTTTTCTGCATCTGTTGTCATGACATTCTGTTTAAAAAAGTGAAACGGTGTGTCTTTTACACAATTTGCTGACATCACTAAGCCGCGTGGACAATATTTTGCATGTTCTACGAAGTGGACTTTATGCATTAATTGATCGTGACTCATTAAATAATTTAAAATCCATACACATTCACGCTGTTTCAATTGATAATTATTCAAAAACCATTTTACAAAATCCTTCTTCTCGTTTACAGAAACAGGGGTATTCATAGCGCCTAAGTCCCTCCTCTGTCTTTCTATTTTCTTATTTAGATTCAAGAAGCGGCATGCAGTTTCCTTCCAACTTATGAAAAATCCTCTAAATTATATAACAATTCTTCAATGTGAATTTGTGTCGGGTCTAGTTGTATTAAGTGTGTAAATACTTCTTTCGCCTCTTTGCGCAACCCTTCTTCTAACAAGAAATAACCGTACTCTTCCAAGAAATCCGGATGATTCTTAAAAGAAGTATATGCACTTTCATAGTGTTTTAATGCATCTGAATACATTTCTAATTGTTTTTTTGCAAACGCAAGATCCCAAAGTAACTGTGTATCTGGTTCTCCGCTATCAATCGCATGTTCTACAACTGCAATTAGCTCTTCATATTTTTCTTGTTCCTTTAAGATATACGCATATTTTAATATCGCACCTAGATGTCCTGGGTCTAATTCAAGCGCTTTTTGAAGTACTTCTTCTGCCTCTGTCAACTTACCTAGCTTTGCTGCGATATTTGCTAATTCTACATAAAGCGGAACAGAAAGTTCGTCTATTTTGATTCCCTCATGAAGGGTTTCATAACTTTCTTGAAGCATACCTTCTTTTTCATAACTTTTCGCTAAATACATGTACAATGATGCATATTCTGGATCTAATTCTTTTAATTCTTGCCAAGCACCAATTGCTCTTTGGTATTCTTCACCTTGATATAATGTAAAGGCGTAGCCAAATAAAGAATGAATGTCTTTTTGTTCCTCTAGCCCTTCTTCATAGTAAGAAATTGCTTCTTCCCAATTCCCAATCGCACTTAGTGTTTCAGCTAAACGAAGCGCAATTACAACGCCACCCATTACTTTATGCTCTGACAATAATGACTGGTAATACACGATTGCTTTTTGTTCCTCCCCTTTGCTACTATACAATTCTGCTAAGCCAAATATAATAACAGGCTCTTCAGGCATCATTTCTTTCGCTTTTAATAGCTTTTGCTCTGCAACATCGTCAAACCCTTGCATTTGGAATAAATCCGCAACAAGTAATAGTGATTGAACATAAAGCTCATCATCTTCACGAATATCATGAAGTACTTCGATTGCCTCATCTTCCTTATCTAAATCAATATATAATTCTGCTAAGAATATCGTAAATTCACTTTCTTCTGGATATAACAAACGTAAATCTTCTGTAATTGCTAATGCTTCATCCATGAATCCAAGTGTATGATAGTAACGGGCGATATCGTATTTCTCTTCATCTGTCCCAGAGTTTACCTGTTCTTTTAATTGTTGTAATCCTTTTTCTACCTCACCGTTTTCAATGTAAGAAACAGCTTGTTCAAACTTATGCATAAAGGTCTCCTTTAATTCTAAAAATATTCTCTTCTGTCCATTAATCATAAACAACTGTTGCCTTGTAAGCAACTAAAAGAAAGAGGACCAACTCTTCTTAAGTAAAATCAATCTTTCTCGTTACAGAGATTCTAGCTGCTTAAAAAACTTTGGATACGATACAGCCACTGCATCACTACCCTCTATATTCACTTCTCCTTCTGCAATACAAGCAGCAATAGCAAGCATCATTCCAATACGATGATCACCATGACTATCTACTACATTCCCTTCTAACTTTTGGTTCCCGTGAATAATCATGCCATCAAGTGTAGCTTCAATTTGTACACCGAGCTTTCCAAGTTCATTTACTACTGTATTAATACGGTTTGTTTCCTTTACCTTTAATTCCTCAGCATCTTTAATAATGGTAGTTCCTTTTGCCTGTGTCGCTAATAAAGCAATAATAGGGATTTCATCAATTAATCTCGGAATAAGCGAACCACCGATTTCTATTCCTTTTAAGTTAGACGTTTCAATTGTAATATCCCCGCACGGTTCAAACTCTTCATTCCGAATATTATCAATAGAAATGAGTGCTCCCATTTCTAATAAAACATCTAAAACTCCCGTTCTCGTTGGATTTAGACCAACATTTTTTAATACGAGTTTACTATTTGGAACAATTGCACCAGCTACTAAGAAAAATGCTGCTGAAGAAATATCTCCAGGAACTTCAATTTCCGTTCCCGTTAACCGTTGTCCCCCTTGTAGCGATACCGTTCGGTCATTCACATTTACTATGCAGCCAAACGCACGTAACATTCTCTCAGTATGATCACGTGATTGCATCGGTTCCGTTACTTTTGTTACACCTTCTCCTTGCAAGCCTGCAAGTAAAACCGCTGACTTAACTTGCGCACTTGCTACAGGTGAATGATAGTGCCCACCTTTCACTTGTCCACCTCGAATTGATAAAGGTGTATACTGCCCATTCTCCCTGCCGTCAATTTGCGCATTCATCTCTCGTAGTGGAGTGGTAACACGTTTCATAGGGCGCTTGCCAATTGATGCATCACCAATTATAGTACTATGAAACGATGTATTAGCTAAAATACCAAGCATAAGCCGAATCGTGGTCCCAGAATTCCCTACATCTAACACCTCTTTCGGTTCTTGCAAACTCGCTAAGCCTTTACCATAAATCGTGACATCGTTACCACTCTTCTCAATCTTGACACCTAGTTTTCGAAAACAAGCAATCGTACTTAAACAATCTTCTCCTAATAAAAAATTAGAAACTTTTGTCGTTCCTTCTGCTATCGCTCCAAACATGACAGCACGGTGTGAAATAGATTTATCCCCTGGGACAACAATCGTTCCATTTAAACTACTTTTTTTCCCTACCATTTTTGTCATCTTTTCTCCTCCTCACTCATTTCGTTATCTATATGTATAACAATTTTCCCTATATGTCTATCTCTATTGTATCGTTTTCTTGCTTTACCGTGCAAACAACTTCCACCGGTAATAATTATCTTCCTCCTTCATCACTTTCTTTTACATCTAAAATAAAAAAGGCTCCCATTACAGGAGCCTTCCATATTTTTTAAGAATACGTTTCTTCTTTCTTCACTTGTTCTTTGACAAGTTCCGTAAGCAATTCAATAATCTCATCATTCTCTTCTTTTAAACCAACTGTAATACGGATACCATCATGTATGCCAAACGCAGCACCAGAACGGACAATATATCCTTTTTTCATCAATCTTTCAAACACTTCATTACCTGGTATGCCAATTTTCAATAAGATAAAATTCGTTTGAGATGGATAATAGAATACATCGTACTCCTTACAGAATGTATAATATTGATTTAGACCTTCTGTATTCCTTTTTACACACTCTTGTAAAAATTGCTGATCCTCTATCGCAGCTACCGCTACAGCTTGCGCCACAGTTGATGTATTAAACGGGAGTCTCGCTACTTCTAGTTGCTGAATGAGCTTCGCATCACTGATTGCATATCCAATACGAAAAGCAGCTAAACCATACGCTTTTGAGAATGTACGTAATACCATAAGGTTTTCATACTGTTCCAGAAGCGGTAATGTTTGCGGATAATCTTCTGCTCCTGCATATTCATAATACGCTTCATCCATAATAACAAGCGCCGATTTCGGAACTGCGTCTAAAAATGAAAGTAATGTTTGCTTTTCTACATATGTACCTGTCGGATTATTAGGATTACAAATCCAAACGATTTTCGTTTTTTCATCCACTTGCTTTAGCATCGCATCTAAATCATGAACACCATCTTTAAGCGGTACTTCACGAACCTCCGCTCCTTCAATAACAGCATGGTGATGATACTGCGAGAATGTGGGATTCGCCATTACAACATTTGTCTCTTTATGTAACAAGGCACGACTTATCATTTGAATCACTTCATCTAGACCGCTACCAAATAAAAGTTGTTCTGGTTTTACTCCCAAATGCGCTGCCACCTTTTCACGAAGTTCAAAAGCTGCACCATCTGGATATAGAGCGTACTGATTAGCTAACGAAGTTAGCGCTTCTGTTACACGATCTGAACAACCAAATGGATTTTCATTTGATGCTAACTTTACAATTTTCGATAATCCATATTCTCTCTTTACTTCTTCAATATTTTTCCCAGGTACATATGCTTTCAAAGTTAACAACTGCTCTTTTACTCTCATTTTTCTTCCCCCAGTCATTTTATTAAATCAGACTACAATATAAATTTCATCTTCTACATTGTAATCTTTTATCATAACCGTCATTATTACGAGAATATCTCTAGATAAGCATTTCATACCTCTCCTATACAGCTAGCGATTAAGCGAACGTCATATCCTTTTGAAACGCCTCTAACGCAATATGAACAGTCTCATCTGAAATAGATACGACATTCACCACCCCATATTCCTGCATAAGCACCATATGAATTGTTCCTGCACTTGCCTTTTTATCTTGCTTCATCACTTGCACAAGACGCTCTACACTTAAATCCCTTGGCATATTTGGATAGCCGTACTGTGAAAACCACTGTTTCATTTCTTTATAAGCAAGGTCTACATTATAAATTTGCTCACTTAAAAACATCGCAAATAGCATTCCAATTGCTACTCCATCACCGTGAGTAATATTGCCATATCCCATCTCTTTTTCAAGAGCATGTCCTAACGTATGTCCAAAATTCAAATGAGCACGAACACCTTTTTCTGTTTCATCTTGTGCTACAATTTTTGCTTTCACAGGAATCGCTCTTTTTAATATATAAATTAATTTTTCATCACGAACGTCCTCTAAAGTTTTCACTTCTTTCTTTAACCATTGATAAAATTCCACGTCACCAATCAGAGCATGTTTCATCACTTCAGCAAATCCGGAACGCCACTCTTGTTCCGGTAGGGAGCTTAAAAATGGTGTATGATATAAAACTGCTTCTGGCTGATGAAACGCCCCAATCATGTTCTTCCCTAACGGGTGATTAATCGCAACTTTCCCACCAACTGCACTATCGTGCGCTAATAAAGTCGTCGGAACTTGTATAAAGCGAACACCGCGCATAAATGATGCTGCAACAAATCCAGCCAAATCACCAATCATTCCTCCACCAAGAGCGATAACTAAAGAATTACGATCCATTTTATTTTCAAGTGCAGACGTATGTGCCGCATAAAAATTTTCAAAAGACTTTTCTTTTTCACCACTTGGAACAACGAATGAAAAAACTTTTTGTTCAACTTGCAACGCATCGATAACTGTCTGTAAATGAAAGGCCGCCACAGCTTCATCAGAAATTATCATTACATTAGATACAGCCGGTGTCATATCTCGAACAAGTGTCATCAAATGCGGCAGCACATCTTTCCCTACATATACATCATACTCTTTCGATTTTGTCTGAATATGTATGCTTTCCATTAAAATCCCCTCGCATATTCATTATGTTTATTAATATTTTCACGAATAGAATCTATACGATCTACTCCAAACTGTTCAATTAAAGCTGCCGCTAGTTCCCAAGCAACAACCGCTTCTGCTACAACACTAGCTGCTGGTACAGCACAACTATCAGAGCGCTCAATACTTGCCGTAAAAGATTCTTTCGTGTCGATATCGACGCTTTGAAGAGGCTTATACAAAGTCGGTATCGGCTTCATGACACCGCGCACCACAACTGGCATTCCTGTTGTCATACCACCTTCCAATCCACCTGCATGATTTGTTCTTCTCGTATACCCACTTTCTTCATCCCAAAGAATTTCATCATGAACTTGACTTCCCGGTCTATGTGCAGCTTCAAACCCAATACCAATCTCTACACCTTTAAAGGCATTAATACTCATAACTGCCGCTGCTAATTTCGCATCAAGTTTTCTATCATAATGCACATAACTACCTACCCCAATTGGCATTCCTTCTACAACTACTTCAACAATTCCACCGATAGAATCTCCATTTGTTTTTGCATCATCGATGGCCTGCATCATTTTCTCCCCTGCTTCTTCGTCTAAACAACGAACAGGAGATGCTTCCGTAATTTGCTGTAATTCTTCAATAGAGCTGTACGTAATCGATTTTGCCTTCACGCCACCAATTTCAATAACATGTCCAGCAACTTTTATCCCTAATTCTGATAACAATTTCTTAGCGACAGCACCAGCAGCGACACGAACTGTCGTTTCACGCGCTGAAGAACGTTCAAGTACGTTTCTCATATCCCTGTGACCATATTTAATTGCACCATTTAAATCAGCGTGACCAGGCCTCGGTTTTGTAACTTTTCTTTTCATTTCTTTTGTTTCTTGTTCTGTTAATGGCTCTGCACCCATAATCTTTGTCCAATGTGTAAAATCGCGATTTTCAACGACGAGGGCAATTGGAGCTCCAATTGTTTCCCCATGTCTAACACCACTTACAATTTGCACTTGGTCTTTTTCAATTTGCATACGTCTACCACGGCCATACCCTTTTTGTCTTCTTGCTAATTCTGTATTTATATCTTCCGCAACTAAAGGTAATCCGGCTGGAATTCCTTCTAAAATCGTTGTAAGTTGCGGACCGTGAGATTCACCAGCTGTAATATATCGCATACGTTATTCCTCTTTTCGTATATGTATTTATCCCGCTATGTAAAGTAACTATAACATCTCTCATAATTCTATAAAAAATAAAGAATTTATGTAATAAGTTTCATATGGATAGACACCTTACTTTTAGTATCAATATATCATAACAAACCTAGCTTTTTAACTAATTGAAATTAAAAAAGTGCAAGAAGAATAATTTTATTCTCCTTGCACTTTCCACTATTATCACAGTGATTAAAGCGTTTACAAATTATTTTAAAATAATTAGTAAATCCATTGATTCATTAATTTTGAGTAGTCAACTAATTCTTCTTCTTTAAAGAAAATACCAATCTCACGCTCTGCGCTTTCTAAAGAATCAGAACCGTGGATAATATTTTTCCCAACAGTTAAACCGAAATCTCCACGAATCGTTCCAGGAGCCGCTTCATGTGGTCTTGTTTTACCCATCATATTGCGAGCTGTATTTACTACATCTTCACCTTGCCATACCATTGCAAACACAGGACCAGATGTAATAAAGTCTACTAATTCACCAAAGAAAGGCTTTTCTTTATGCTCACCGTAGTGTTGTCCAGCAATTTCCGGAGTGACTTGCATTAATTTCGCACCAACTAATTGAAAGCCCTTTTTCTCAAAACGAGCCACAATTTCCCCAATGAAAGCACGTTGTACACCGTCTGGTTTTACCATTAGAAATGTTTTTTCCATAAAAAATCTCTCCACTTCTGAATTATGTATGTAATTGTATATCCCCACACACATATTAACACCCTTATCACAATAGTGCAATAGTTTTGAAATAGAGAGATTATTTTATTTGTAAGAAAAAACAATTAAAATTTTCGTTTCCCAATATACTTTGCAACATTTTGCAACGCATATTTCGCCTGCCCACGTGGCAACGGTTTTATTACCTCTAACGCTTTATGTAAATAACGTTCACTAAATGCAAACGCCTGATCAATAGCCGGACTTGTTTTAATATCATCAATAATTTCTTTCATTTCACTTGCTGTTGTATGTTCATGTACAGATACAATTTTCGCACGAAGTTTTGGATCTTCCATTGCATACAAAGCGGGAAGTGTAACATTACCTTGCAATAAATCGCCACCCGCAGGTTTCCCAAGCTTTTCTTCCGTTGAAACAAAGTCTAAAATATCGTCAATGATTTGATAAGACATACCAACAAAATACCCATACCAAAATAAACGATTTACTGTATCACGGTTAGCACCAGCAGCAATCGCTCCTAACTGACAACTCGCAGCAATCAATAATGCTGTTTTTCTCTTTATTCTTCTTAAATACGTCCTCAAATTTTGATTATAATTATACTTATCCTTAATTTGCTCAATTTCACCTTTACAAACTTCTAAAATTGTATAAGACAATGCTTGATGAGCTTCTGGAACTTCTAAGTTCGTTATACACTCAAGAGACTTTGCGAATAAATAGTCTCCTGTATACATCGCAATACGATCTCCCCATTTCGCATTCACTGTGGCACTACTGCGTCGTAAAAGTGCTGCATCAATTACATCATCGTGAACAAGAGAAGCCATATGAATGAGCTCTAGCGCAACTGCAACATGTTTAATTGTATCTAGCTTATAATCCCCAAACTTTCCTGCAAGCAAAACAAATACAGGACGAATCCTTTTTCCACCAGCTTCGATGAGTTGTAATGCTGCCTCTTCTATTAACTGCTGCTCTGAAGCAACAGTCTTTTTCAATTCTTTTTCTATTACATTAATATCCGATCGTAAAAAAGAGTACATAAGTTGTAACTTCATATTGTTCACCTTAACCTAAAACGTCTTTTTTCTAGTTTGATTCTGGTTTAATCCCTAAATGCATAGCGGCTACCCCAAAAGTAAATGGTTTCACTTGTACACGCTCAAGTCCAGCTGTTTCAAACATCCCCGCTAATTCTTTCATCCCTGGGAATGTACTAGCAGATTCTTGAAGCCATGAATATTCTTTATAACTTTTTGCAAACATCTTTCCAAATAACGGCATGATATATTTGAAATATAAAATGTACATTTGACGAAAACCAATCATCGTTGGTTGAGAGGTTTCTAAACAAATCACTTTTCCGCCAGGTTTCACAACACGAGCCATTTCTTTTAATACGTGCATATAATCCGGAACGTTTCGTAATCCAAACCCAATTGTTACGTAATCAAATGTATTATCTTCAAATGGTAGTTCCATTGCATTTCCATGCATCAGTTCCACATGCTCTAGCTCTAAAGCCTCTACCTTTTGTTTACCAACAGATAACATATTTTCGCTGAAATCTAAACCACATACTTTACCGTTTTGGCCTACAGCGTCAGCAAGTGCGATTGTCCAATCAGCCGTTCCACAGCACACATCGAGCGCCTTGCTGCCAGGCTTTACATCCATGATTCGCATTGTCTCTTTGCGCCATGCTTTATGTCTTTGAAAACTAATAACAGAATTCATCACATCGTATTTATCAGAAATTTTCTCAAATACGTCATGTACTCTTTCTTCTTTTGATTGCTGCATGCTTGTACCTTCTTCCAATATAAAATCTATGTCTTCGATTTATCTCTTAAAGTAGAAACCACATCATTAATTTCTGTATGACTTTGTAAAAATACACTTTCTTGTTTGTCCATTTCTGCCAGCCAACCATTAACAATCGTTTCTACATCGCTGTCGTCATCATTCGATATAGTTTCTTGAACTGCTTGAAAAACAGGTGAATTTTGTTTATCAGCATGCAATTGATATTCTTTTTGAAGACGATTCTTTCCTAGTACACAAGTGACAAACGGCTTCCAATATGATAAATGGAAATGATCACATGCTTTTTGCAGAAGTGCAGATTCAATTGCAACTACACTTTCGACTATTTCATCAACCGTTTCATACACCTTTTGATATAGCATAATTTTATGTTCATTAATTTCTTTAATTCCTTCAGCAAGTGCACGAATAAGGACAATATCACAATTCATAGAAAGCAAATAATAATATAATCCACTATAATAATCGCCAGCAAGGACCGTTAGTTGACGACGCTTATGAAATCCACTTGTTTCTTTATCCTCTTTATTTGATACCTTTTCATGTGTATCAAGAGCAATTTGCACAAGCATAATCGTTACTACATAATGATCAATTTGGTCTTTATGTAAATTCGCACTCTTTAAAGCAGCATATAAAAGCGCCACTTTTTCTTCATCAACAACTGGTTCTTCAATATATTTTATAAAATAAGGATGGCGTAATCTCGCCATTAACTGCTCCTTTATACCCGCATACCCTCCGTAGATGTCCCACACAAAAAATCACCCTTGTTTTCTAATTCATAAAACTTATTATAACACATACATTCTATTTTCTATAACCAAAACTTGGCTATAGGAAACAAACTTCCCCTTACTTATGCATAACTTTCATGCATATAAATTTTCTTACTCTCTATCAATTACCATTATTCGTTTTTTATAAAACAATGATTTTCTGTTTCTACCTGCACCATTCATACTAACTTTCATATTCTTTCTCACAAATGTTAAAGTTAAACCAAATCATCTATTTGCGACATATAAACAAAAAAGAAAAGCAGTTTCCCGCTTTTCTTTACTTCGTCTTAATAAAAGACAAAATTTCACTACGTGCCGCTGCATCATTTTCTAACACACCGCGCACTGCTGTAGTTACTGTTTTTGCACCCGGTTTTTTCACACCACGCATTGTCATACACATATGTTCTGCTTCCACCACTACCATTACACCATGTGGCTCTAATACTTCCATAATAGAGTTTGCTACTGTTGATGTAATACGCTCTTGAAGCTGTGGACGACGTGCAATTGTATCTACAGTACGAGCTAATTTACTTAAGCCCGTTACTTTTCCACCGCGTGGGATATATGCAACATGAGCAACTCCGTAAAACGGAACAAGGTGATGCTCACACATCGAATAAAACGGTATATCTTTTACCAATACAAGCTCTTCGTGATCTTCTCCGAATACTTTATGCAAATGCTCTTTCGGATCTTCATGCATACCTGAGAATACTTCTGCGTACATTTTCGCAACACGTTTTGGTGTATCAAGTACTCCCTCACGATTTGGATCGTCTCCGATTGCCTCTAAAATAAGACGCACTGCTTGTTCAATTTGTTCTAAATTAACTTTTGCCATCCGCTAGCCCTCCCGAAAAACCTAAAAAGTGATACGAACACATTCTAGCATATTTATGTTTTTAAAAGCAAAAAGAAGAGTTCCCAAAAAGAAAACTCTTCTTCCCTGTTAATATGTAAGGATTATTTAACCGCATCTTTTAACGCTTTACCAGGTTTGAATGCAGGTACTTTGCTTGCAGCGATTTCAATCTCCTCACCAGTTTGTGGGTTACGACCTTTACGAGCCGCACGCTCACGAACTTCGAAGTTACCGAATCCGATCAGTTGTACTTTATCACCTTGTTTTAAAGCTTCTAAGATAGAATCAAAAACAGCGTCCACTGCTTTTGTTGCATCCTTTTTAGAAAGGGAACTTGCTTCTGCAACAGCATTGATTAAATCTGTCTTGTTCATGCCATTCACCTCCTCCCAAAGATAAGACTGTATAATGATCATAAAATGAGTCTTACTTTCATTTGTAGGCAATTTTTACAAATTCTATACTACAAAGATGTAGATAAATCATTATCAACGCCTATATTATACGATTCTTCTCTATAATTCAATATTTTTAAGGAAATTGTTACCCCGAAAATGTGAAAATCTGATGAAACTTGACAATATACAACAAAATATTAGATAATGACTGTTTATTTTATAGAGTCCCTTCCCCTCAAAAAAAGTCCCTCTGCATGCAGAGGGACTTTTTTTACAATATAATTGCAATTAATCCACCAGAGCCTTCATTAATAATTCTTTCTAACGTTTCTTTTAATTTATAACGAGCATTCTCTGGCATTAAAGATAATTTCGCTTGAATTCCCTCTCTAACAATCGAGCTCAAAGAACGTCCAAATATATCAGAATTCCATATCGATAGCGGATCATCTTCAAAATCTTGCATTAAATATCGAACAAGTTCCTCACTTTGTTTCTCTGTACCAATAATCGGCTCAAATGTAGATTCAACATCTACTTTAATCATATGAATAGACGGTGCAACAGCTTTTAATTTTACACCGAATCGTGAACCATGGCGGATAATTTCTGGTTCATCTAGACTCATATCAGCTAAAGCTGGAGCCGCTACGCCATATCCTGTTTGTTTTACCATTCGTAAAGCTTCTGAAACTTGATCATATTCTACTTTTGCATGAGAAAGATCAAGCATAAGCTTTAACAAATGATCCTTACCTCTAATTTCTACCCCTACAACTTCTTTTAAAATTTGATCGTACAATTCATCTGGAGCATATAAATCAATTTCTGCTACACCTTGCCCCATATCAATACCAGCCAAACTTGCTCGATCAATAAATTCATATTGGCTAAATTGCCAAACAACACGGTCCACATCACGAAGACGTTTTATATCCTTCACTGTCTCTTGAACAGCTTCCTGATAACTTTGACGTAGCCAATGCCCTTCATTTAATACCATTACCCAACTTGGGAGGTTCACATTCACTTCTAAGACTGGGAACTCAAATAAAGCTTCACGAAGTACATTATAAACGTCTGTTTCCCTTAAACTTTCTACACTCATTGCAATTACTGGTATATCATACTCTTCTGATAAACTTTGACGTAACTGTTCTGTATCTGGATGATACGGTTGTACAGTGTTAATAATCATGATAAATGGTTTTCCCACTTCTTTTAGTTCATTAACAACGCGTTCTTCTGCCTCTATATAATCTCTTCTTGGAATTTCACCAATTGTTCCATCAGTTGTAATAACAACCCCAATTGTAGAATGCTCTTGAATCACTTTACGCGTTCCAATTTCCGCAGCCTCATGGAACGGGATAGGCTCTTCATACCATGGGGTATTAATCATGCGAGGCCCATTCTCATCCTCATATCCTTTCGCTCCAGGAACTGTATAACCAACACAATCTACTAATCGAATATTTACTTCAAGTCCTTCATCCACTTCAATAGAAACTGCTTGATTCGGAACAAATTTTGGTTCTGTTGTCATAATTGTACGTCCTGCAGCACTTTGAGGTAATTCGTCCTGTGCACGCTGACGGTCTGAATCATTTTCAATATTAGGAATGACAACAAGTTCCATAAATTTTTTAATAAATGTTGATTTTCCTGTTCGAACAGCCCCTACAACTCCAAAATAAATATCACCGCCTGTACGTTCAGCAATATCTTTAAAAATATCTACCTTTTCCAAGTGATTCCCTCCCCCGAAATTTTTGGGAATAATTCCATTCCGATACCTTACCAATACCACCTCTGATGTTCCCTCTAATATCTGATATAATATAATGATATTCTAGAAGTTCGGACAATATATCATTTAATTTTGTCCAATTTCATTTGACTATTTAAAAAGAACTTTTTGTTTGCATCACAAGTTGTATTACATAAAAAACCTTTCTTTTAGAACTTATTCGCTAAAAGAAAGGTTCATGACTTATGATTTAAAAAAAATTGGTTCTCCATTTTTCACTGTATACGGTAAAGAATACGCAGGAACGAATGGTGAATCTTTTAAAAGCATATTACGAATATCTTCACCTTCTTTAAACTGGCCACCATTTTTTTTCAGCACTTCATATAAATCTATTCGATAATCAACAAAAATCTCCCCTTTTTCATTTATTACAAGTGGTAGTCCCTTCCCTGAATATGGGCTTGTCACTTGAGGCACATCTTTATATCCTAGCTTTTTGAAATCTAGTTCATAAACACCATCTGTAATAACCTTTTTAAAAGGCGGATATTGATGATCATCCCGATACATTTTTAGTTTTAATGTAATTTCCCGAATTTGTTCTGCCATTCTGACATCGATCAACTTTACGGTGGGATTTGTTTCAACATCAACTAATACGTATTGATATACACCGCCACTTTCATATGCATTCCCTGGCGCTTCTTGTATGTAACGTGGAGCTATTTTTTGAAAATCAATTGGATACTTCTGATAAATCGGTGTACTCATATCGCGTGTTTTTATAGGTAATAAACCATCATTTTGCTCCTTATATGTAAGAACTGCCTTTTGAACAGCTTGCAGCTGATCTTCATACGGGATAGCATTTTGTTTCATATTCTCGCTCGGATACATACACCCCGCTAAAATGCTTGTACAACAAAATATTAAAATAATATAGAATTCCTTCACTGACAATCACCCTTTTTTTCGTGCTAGTACGAACTGTACTATGTTTATTTATTGCTATCGTGGCTCATTCTCCCTCTTTCCTTCACTGCTCTACCGGGCCACTAAACACGACAAGAAAAATAACAATTCCTGATACAACCATAAGTGTATAAGCTATCGTCGCTGTAATCCCTTTCAAAAATTTATTCTTCATTTTATGTCTACTTAATAAAATAAAAATTACTGCAATAAACATAAATCCCATTGCCCCTAAAGAAAACCACATTTTTATAAGCCCTTCAGACATATACACACCCCTTTATGCTCAATCTATTTTTATACTATTTTAACAAATTAAAATCTTTAAACAAATACAATTCATCATTTTACTGCAAATTAACAATAATTTATGTACAAAAATAAAACCGGAGCGAAGATATTTCTCGCTCCAGTTGACCAAATATGCCCAAAACAGCTCTATCCCTCTATTCTTTCATAGCTATCATATGCAATCTATAAACTCTTTGTTTCTCATACTTTATTTTTTAAACATTTTGCTTAACGAGCTAAAGTCTGTCGGCATATTGTTGTTAATAATCGCTTTTACGATTTGATCTTCTTGCTCTTTTGGCACTTCACGTCCTGCTAATAGAGCAACTTGATGAATTAACTGACGAAGTACTTTCTCATCACGTAAATTCGCATTTTGTACCGATGATGCTAATTTAAAAATATCATCTTTGTTTACTTTCGCTTCTTTCTCGATATTATTGAAAATGTTATTATCCATTCCTTTCACCCTCTCCTCAAGTTACTCTTCATCCTATGCAAGAAGAAAAAAATGGTGAAAAGACCCATAAAAATAAAAAGCGATATAAGTGCACACCGCACTTATATCGCTTTTATTTACAGTAAATCAGGTATTGCTTCAACTTCATGCTTTCGAACACGTCCCATCAATGAGCCTACTGCATCTTTCACATTATTCCCATTGAAAAGCACATCGTATAAAGCCGCTGTAATCGGCATTTCAACTTCCATTTTCTCTGCCAATTCATGAGCCGCTTTCGTCGTTCTTACACCTTCAACAACCATACCCATACTATCTAATACTTCTTCTAAAGAGTGTCCTTTTCCAAGCATATTTCCCGCACGCCAATTTCGACTATGAACACTTGTACAAGTTACAATTAAGTCTCCCATACCCGTTAAGCCAGCAAACGTTAGTGGATTCCCGCCCATTTTTCTTCCTAAACGAGCGATTTCTGTTAAACCACGTGTCATTAACGCAGCCTTAGCGTTATCACCTAACCCAAGTCCGTCAGTTATTCCCGCAGCTAGCGCAATAATATTTTTTAAAGCCCCGCCAAGTTCTACTCCGACGATATCAGGGTTTGTATATACGCGGAAATAGCTATTCATGAACAAATCTTGCACCCCTTCAGCAGCTTCCATACGCTTAGCGGCAGCTGTAACAGTTGTCGCTTGACGCAATCCTACTTCTTCAGCATGACTTGGTCCTGATAGTACAACGACATCACGAATAAGATGCGCTGGAATTTCTTCCTCAATCATTTCAGAAATACGTTTTGAAGTGCCTGGTTCAATTCCTTTACTCGCATGAATCCAAGTAATTGGTCCTGTAATAATTTTTTTCATATCATGCAATACTTCTCGGTACGCTTTTGTTGGTACTACTAGAAGTATTGTCTCTACATCTACTAATGCTTCTTCTAAAGAAGAGTAGGCTACGATTGTGCTTGGCAATGTAATCCCCGGAAGATATCGACTGTTCTCATGTTTCGTATTCATTTCATCCATAAGTTCAGGGCGATTTCCCCAAATACGTACATCATGTCCATTGTCAGCTAATACCATCGCTAACGCTGTTCCCCAGCTACCTGCTCCTATTACTGTGATTTTTGTCATAAAATCACATCCTCTCCATTAGTCTCTTGCTCTAGAAATAATTCGAATTGGCGTTCCTACAAAGCCAAACGATTCACGTAAACGATTTTTTAAGAAACGCTCATATGAGAAGTGCATTAATTCTGGATCATTTACAAATACAACAAATGTTGGTGGTTTCACTGCAACTTGTGTTGCATAGTAAATCTTCAGACGACTACCGTTATGAGTTGGCGTTGGATTCATTGCTACTGCATCCATAATTACGTCATTTAATACGTTCGTTTGGACACGGATGCTATGACTTTCATTTACCTCATTAATAACCGGTAATAATGTTTGTGTACGTTTTTTCGTTTTCGCAGATAAGAATACAATCGGTGCATAATCTAAAAATTGGAAATGAGCACGAATATTTTCTTCAAATGCTTTCATTGTCTTTTCATCTTTTTTAACTGCATCCCATTTGTTTACAACGATAATTACAGCTCGTCCTGAATCATGGGCATAGCCAGCAATTTTTTTATCTTGCTCAATAATGCCCTCTTCACCGTCTAAAACAACTAAGACAACGTCAGAACGTTCAATCGCTCTAAGCGCACGAAGCACACTATACTTTTCTGTACTCTCGTATACTTTTCCTTTTTTACGCATACCAGCTGTATCGATAATTACATAATCTTGACCATCTTTACTGTATGGCGTATCGACAGCGTCGCGTGTTGTTCCTGCTACATTACTTACAATTACACGCTCTTGACCAAGAAGCGCATTTACAAGTGATGATTTCCCTACATTTGGACGTCCAATTAATGAGAAACGAATTGTTTCGTCATCGTATGCTTCTTCTTCAATCTTTGGAAAATGATTTGCAGCTTCATCTAATAAATCCCCTAAACCTAAACCATGTGTACCTGAAATCGGGAATGGTTCACCAAATCCTAATGCATAAAAATCATAAATATCATTACGCATTTCCGGATTATCAACTTTATTTACTGCAAGTACAACGGGCTTTTTAGAACGATATAAAATTTTTGCAACTTCTTCATCAGCTGCCGTTACTCCATCACGACCGTTCGTCATAAAAATGATAACATCCGCTTCATCAATCGCTACTTCCGCTTGTTGACGAATTTGTGTCAAAAATGGTTCGTCTCCAATATCAATTCCGCCTGTATCGATAATATTAAATTCGTGATTTAACCATTCTCCAGCGCTATAAATACGGTCTCGTGTTACACCTGGGATATCTTCTACAATGGAAACTCTCTCTCCAACAATTCTATTGAAAATAGTAGATTTCCCTACGTTCGGGCGTCCTACTATCGCCACTACTGGTTTCGGCATATACTTTCATCCTTTCAACTTGCATCTGTTTATTATGTAAAAAACCCTTCTTTGTGCAAGAAGGGATTTGCATTCCAGAATATTTCTCAACGTATCAAAACACCTCATATTATACCACACGTTACTAATGTTTCACAATAATATATACATTCTCTTGTAAGCGATGTGCAATACCGTCTAAAATCGCTTCTAAATTATTTGCGACAAATTCCATTTCCTCTTTCGATTCACAAACGAATGAAGGGGCTCCACCAGCAAATTTTTCTGGCGTTGTTGTAATGACTGCCAGAATATAACTTTCTAACATCATCGCGCATCGCCCCTTCCTTTTGGAGCTTCTGACGACATATGAACAGCACTTTCTAATGTTGGCACATTACCAATTACACCTATCGCTTTCTCTACGTCATTATCTTGTGGAAGTACAAAAACACCGACTCTTCCATCCTCCAGATCACGCTTAGCTAACGGTACAAGAGCTGGTGTCCCAGAATCTCTGTATACACCTAACGCTACAGATACATCGTGTAAAATCGCTTGACGTTGGCCTAAATTCGCTATCGTGACTCGAGCATCAATAGACTTTGGCTTTAAAATAAACCCCATTCCATACTTCATAATTTCTTCTTGCCTTGCAGGTAATCCAATATTCATAATATAAATATTATCGATATAAAGACCAGCTCCTTCAAAACGAAGAGGAACATGCTCAATCTCTACAAGGTCATGAAGTCGTTTACCAGACATCAATGTTTTTGCAATGAAAAAGCCTGCTATACCTGCAATTACCCCCGCAATCCATGAATGAAATCCGATATAAGCAAATGTTGTCACAAACGATGTTAACATAGCCAAATAGTTACGACTTTCAAATACTAAAGCAATCCCTTCAATATATGTATTGCCACGTGGTACAAGCTCATATCCATCTAATTGTTGAAGCGTATTTCTTTCCATATTGCGCACATCACGAAATTGAGTCGCTGCTAATGTAAGAAAAGTAATTGCAGAAAAATCTTTTTTCAAAATAGATGGAATTGCGATTGCACCCAAAGCTGCCGCAATTAATCCCATAGCAATATGAATTATTTTCCCGTGTAACCTTGTAGGGTATTGCCTCGTATCTGTACGAAGCATTAAAACTCGCGTTACTGTTCCCGCAATTACGCCACACAAAATGGCTGGTGTATATTCAGTCATGTATTACCCTTGCCTTTCTTTTACGTGTTTTTTTCTTAAGTTGTTCTGTATACACTGACGCTTTTGCAATACAATATAAAATCACCATGAATAAAGTAGAAACAGCGATGATATCAAAAAACGCCAAACTACCAAATTCATAAGGAAAATGTAATTTACGGAAAATAAATGTTACTAATAGCTCTCCTTGTAGCATCCCTACATATAAAGAGCATAAGCGTAACAAACGATCCCCGTGCAATAAAACTGATGCATATACGAGAGCACCACTTACCATAAAGATTCGGTCCACCACTATCCAAATCGGATCATATACTTCTAACAAATGAAAACTTGTATATAACATAGCGATAATAAGTGCTGAAAGGACGGCGTATAATTTTTTCCAAAAAGAATATAGTGTAATCCCTAAAAATGAAATGATACTAAGTAAAAGAGCATTTACTGATACAGTGAAAGAAGCAATCGACATATTGATTGGTGAACAAATAATAAAAACTAATATAACAGCACTTATTTTCCACCTGATAGATTCCTTTTTCATAAAAAACGTTACAACGATCCAGCCCATCCAAGCTACAAAATAAAAATAACTTCCATCCATTATTTCACCCCCTATGATTTCCATTATGGGAACTTTTTATGAAAGTTAATCCTGTTCTTCTTTTTGCATAGTTTTTCTGATAACAGCAACACTTTTAATAAGGAGGTGTTATGAACAATGGGTAAAGACCGCCAAGAACGAAAACTACGCGAATCACGCCGTGTTGAATCTGATCGTGACCAATCACTTCAATATCCTGGTGCAACAAGTCTTGATACACCAGAACAAGCTCGAAAACAAAATCAGCACTAAACAAAAAAACAGCCAATTTCTGGCTGTTTTTTCGTTTAGTGCTTTTCTTCAAGCTTTTACACATAAAACTATACATAAATAGGAACACTTTCATGCATAATAAATTATCTCCTACTATAACGTGTAGTATCAATTCCTCTTTGCGATAACCAATGGTATGTTTCACCTTTCACAACAAGAGGTACTCGTTGTAATTCTTCTATCGTTCTCGCACCAAGGGCTGTCATAATAAATTGTAAATCCATATGTAAAATCTCTATTTCATTCATTAACTTCTCGACACCATCTTGCATTAAAATGCGTAAAAAATATCCAGCAAAAGCGGTCGTCTGCGCTCCTAACGCAATTGCTTTTGCGACATCAAGCGCTGTTTGTATACCACCAGATGCAATGAGAGAGAGGTTATTATTTGTAGAGGATGCTTCTATTAATGAGGTAGCTGTCTGAATGCCCCAGTTATTAAAATAAGAAAGCATTCGCTGTCTTCTTTCATTTTCCACAGCAGCAAAATTCGTACCACCTTGTCCACCAATATCAATCGCTGTGACGCCTATATTGGCCAGCTGTTGTACTGTTTCTTTACTCATCCCAAAACCTACTTCTTTAACTATAACGGGAACTTCACAATTTAAAGTAACCTTTTCAATCCGTTCTAGTACACCAGTAAAATCCCGATCACCTTCTGGCATTGTTAGTTCTTGAATTACATTCAAATGAATTTGTAATGCATCTGCTTCAATCATATCAACTGCATACTTCGCCTGTTCAACTGTCGCTTCACTACCTAAGTTTGCAAAAACAATCCCATTTGGATTCACTTTTCTAACTATTCTAAATGAAGCGGCTTCGCTCTCATCTTTTAACGCTGCCATTTGTGAACCCACAGCCATCGCAAGCTTATGATGTTTCGCTACAGATGCTAATTGTTCATTAATATGTAATGTTTGTTCTCCTCCACCACCAGTCATCGCATTGATAAAAATCGGCGAACTTAGTGAAAGTTCGCCGATTTTTGTTTCACATGTAATACTTTCATAACTTGAATTTGGCAAGCTTTGATGCACAAAATCAATGTCATGAAAGCCATGTGTACGAGACTGTCCAGTGGAAAGAGCATATTCAATATGTTCTAATTTACGTTTTGCCCTTACCACTTGTACCCCTCTTTATTTCTTTAATTTTTTCAGTTGTTCACCGATAATATCGCTTAATTGGAACGTTGCAGAATCAGAGTTTGGCTCATATTGGCTATAATCCTCTACTACATTATTTTCTTCAAGTGCTTCTTTTATACTTAAAGAAATACGTTTTTCTGCTACATGCACTTCAAGTACTTTCACTTTTACTTCCTGTCCCATCTCTAGTACTTCATTCGGATTCTTCACATGACGATTTGCAATTTGCGACACATGCACAAGTCCTTCTACACCTGGTAAAATTTCAACGAAAGCACCGAATGTAACAATACGCTTCACTATTCCATCTCGAACAGCTCCTGCTTTTATTTCAGCAGCAACATTTCCCCAAGGTCCTGGTTGAGCGGCTTTAATTGACAAAGAAATACGCTGCGTATCAGCATCAACAGATAATACTTTTACTTTCACTTTTTGTCCTTGTTCTAGCACTTCAGAAGGTTGCTCCACACGATCGTGGGAAATTTGCGAAATATGAACTAATCCATCAACACCACCAACGTTAACAAAAGCACCAAAATCAGTTAATCGCTGTACTGTACCTTCCACAATATCTCCTTCTTTTAAAGAAGAAATCGCTTCTTTTTTCTTCGAATCTAGTTCTTGTTCTACTACTGCTTTATGCGAAAGAATAACACGATTTTTTTCACGATCTAATTCAACGATTTTCACCGCTAGTGTTTTTCCTTTATATTCAGTAAAGTCTTCTACATAATGCACTTCTACAAGTGAAGCTGGAATAAATCCACGAACACCAAGGTCCACAACTAAACCACCATTCACAATATCTTTTACAGTAACATCAAATACTTGACCAGAAGTAAATTTCTCTTGTAATTCTACCCATGCTTTTTCTGCATCAACAGCTCGCTTAGATAATACAAGATCATCATCTTCTAATTTAATAATTTTCAATTCAAGAGTTTGATCTAATTCTACAACATCGCTTGCCTTTTCAATATGAACGTTAGCTAATTCACTAATAGGAATCACACCATCTGTTTTGTATCCAACATTTACAAGTACCTGTTTTTCTTCCACTTTCGTTACAGAACCCGTAACAACGTCACCAACTTGTAATGCTTTTGAATTCACAACTTCTTCATTCATTTTTTCTACCATGGAAATACCTCCTTACAGAATTGACAAAGCTTTTTATGTATATAGGAAATGAAAACAAATGCTTTCATTTGCATGTTATAAGAATTTATCAGCACATACTCATTTACAGTGCATTTTGCAAGAAAATATATTAAACCTATATAAATAGTATACAGCAAAATCGTCTTGAATAAAGTATGTTTTGAAATATAATAGCGAATATATTCTGACAGTTCTCTCCCTCTTTAACTAACTTCCTATAAATCCACTAATTTGTCAAGAAATGCGACTCACAATTCACATAGCTTTTACACTAAAAAAACCAAAAAAGAAAGAGGATATTCCCCTTTCTTTATTTTGCAAACACTCCCGAAACAATCCCCATGATTTTTTGAACTACTTCTTCAATTGATAGAGAAGTTGTATCTAATTCCAAAGCATCATCGGCTTTTTTTAACGGAGAAACTTCACGCTCTGAATCCAATTTATCACGCTGAGCGATTTCTTTTTTTAATTGCTCTAAATTAGAAGCGAAGCCTTTATTCATATTTTCTAAATGTCTTCTTTCCGCTCTCTCATCCACAGAAGCAAGCATGAAGATTTTCACTTCAGCATCTGGTAATACATGCGTACCAATATCACGACCATCCATTACTACGCCGCCTTTTTTTGCTAATTCTTGTTGTCGACGTACCATTTCTTCACGAACCAGGCGATGCTTCGCAACAATTGATACACGATTCGTTACATCTGGTGTACGAATTACTTCAGAGACATCTTGTTCATTTAAAAATACAAGTTGTGTCTGTTCACCTTGTTGAAATTCAATATTTACGTTTTTTAAAACTTTCATCAATTTTTCTTCATTTTCAATATCGATATTTTGTTCAAGAGCTGCATATGTAAGAGTGCGATACATTGCGCCTGTATCAATATAAACGTACGAAAGTTCTTTTGCAACAACTTTTGCAACTGTACTTTTCCCAGCGGCAGCTGGACCATCTATAGCAATTGAAATTCGTTTATCCATTGTAACACCTCATTTTTTCACTTATAAAACAAAACGAAAAGCAGGTATATTCCCTGCTTCTTCTTGTTTGTTTTACGCCAATAAATCCTCAATTATTGTAGCACACTCCACTCTAGAAGAAAATGAAAACTACTTATTCACCTGTAAAATATCTGTTGTATATTTTGTCATAACACCTTCATAATAAATAATTTTCGACAAATATTTAATTGAAGATTCATGCATAAAGAGCAATTGTACAATGCAAAGACAAATAAATTGAATCAATAGGACACGAATTAGCACTCTCTCCATTTTTTTCAAAAAGATCGCTCCTTTTCTTCTACATTTTCACACCATAACTCATGAAAACAAAAGGAGAAAACAAAATCTACTATCCCCTTTATATAACGTAAACAAAGTAATTAAACTTATTGTCATTTTCTACACAAACTTTTATACATTTTCATTGTCGAATTTACTAAAAACATGTTATGTTCTAAATGTATTTTTCAACTTGAAAGGGGTATCGCATTGAAAAAAATCCTAGTTTTACATACAGGTGGAACAATTGCAATGGAGGAAGATAAAGAAACTGGGGTTGTACAACCAGGGAAACAAAATCCTCTTTTAAAATTTATTCCTGATTTAGAGGACGATATTGATTTAATTGTTGAAGATATCTTCCATCTTCCATCTCCTCATATGACTCCAAGTGAAATGTTACAATTACAAGTCATCATTGATGAGAGAGTAAAACAAGACGACATTCATGGCGTAGTCATTACACATGGTACGGATACATTAGAAGAAACAGCATATTTTCTTGATTTAACAGTACAAGCAAACATCCCGATTGTTGTTACAGGCGCAATGCGTTCAAGCAACGAATTAGGCGCCGATGGCCTATATAATTTCTTATCCGCTGTAAAAGTAGCGAACAGTAAAGAAGCCGCCGGAAAAGGTGTTCTCGTTGTGTTAAATGATGAAATTCACTGCGCTACAAACGTAACGAAGACACACACAAGTAATGTTGCAACATTCCAAAGCCCACAATACGGTCCAATTGGTATGGTAACAAAACGCGGCGTTGTTTTCCATCACGCTTTAGTACATCATGAAACATATGCAGTTAGACAAATCACTAAAAATGTTGTCGTTTTAAAAGCATATGCTGGTATGGATGATACATTGTTAGCCGCAATCGAAACACTTCCAGTAGATGGAATTGTAATCGAAGCGCTTGGACAAGGTAATTTACCACCAAGAACACTCCCTAGTCTAGGGCGATTAAGAAACAAAGGTATTCCAATCGTTCTCGTTTCTCGTTGCTTTAACGGAATCGTTCAAGATGTGTATTCCTATGAAGGTGGCGGAAAACAACTTAAAGATATGGGCGTTGTTTTCACATACGGTTTAAATGCACAAAAGGCTCGTATCAAATTACTAGTCGCGTTAGAGAATGCACATTCTCAAGAAAAAATCCAAAGCATGTTTATGCATAATTAAAAAATAAGCTGTCGAATTTCGACAGCTTATTTTCGTTCTCTTGATACAATTGTTTGTGCAATCACTTCTCCATGAAACCTTCCGTTTTCAATGAATATTTCATTTGCATTATTTCCAGCCGCAATAACACCAGCGATAAAGATATTTTCAACATTTGTTTCCATTTTTTCTTCCATATAAATTGGACGTCCTGTTTCTTCATCAATCTTAACTCCCATTTTTGTTAAGAAGCTATGATCTGGATGATAACCAGTCATCGCAAAGACAAAATCATTTTGAATTGTAAATGTTTCCTCATCTACTGTAAACGTAAGCGTGTGTTCTGCAATTTCTTTTACATGAGCATGAAAATGCATCTGAATTGTCCCGTTTCGTACTAACGCTTCAAATTCAGGTAATATCCATGGTTTAATACTTTGCGAGTATTCTTCCCCTCTGTATAGCACCGTTACACGCGCTCCAGCTTTAACAAGCTCTAACGCCGCATCTACACTTGAGTTTTTCCCACCTATTACAACGACATCACGGTCAAAATAAGGATGTCCCTCTTTAAAATAATGAGACACTTTCTCCAACTGCTCACCCGGAACATTCATATAATTTGGATTATCATAGTATCCCGTTGCTACTACAATGTATTTTGCTGTATAAGTCTCTTTATTTCCGTCACGTTTCATCGTATCAACTTTAAAAAAATCACCATCTTTTTGAACTTGCTCTACACGTTCAAATGCATGTACGCGTACCTCTTTACGCTTTACCACTTCACGATAATACGCAAGCGCTTGATTACGAACCGGCTTACGATTTTCTGTAATAAAAGCAACGTCACCAATTTCTAACTTTTCACTAGAGGAGAAAAATGTTTGATGAGTTGGGTAATTATAAATGGCATTTACAATATTCCCTTTTTCAATTACTAACGAATCAATCCCTGCTTGTTGCAACGAAATTGCCGCTGCCAATCCGCATGGACCGCCCCCAATTATAATAGCTATTTCTTTTTGCATACTCGGCTCACTCCTAGTCTTCTGCCTCTGATTCTATTTAGATAAACAAGAAAAAACCTACTTTCAGCAGTAGGCACCTATCTTTATTGTATTCATTTTTCATATATTTGTCATCTAAACGAGACATACATCCGATAGACATCTGCTAAAAACTGCCGAAATTTAATTCCTTGTTGCCCTAATACATTTTCAGGGTCTATTTTCCGAGTTGGATCGAGTGTTTTGTGTGATACAATATCCGTTTTAGGATTTAAACCGAAATTTTGACATAAATAAGCGTGATACCATGTGAAACGATTGTATGCTTCCCAGAAGTTAACATCGCCCCCGTAACAAAGTTCAACCCCAATAGCCGCCTTATTCGCATCATAACCATATAAATCATTATCAGTCGGCACATTATATCGAACATGATATGCCACTTCATTTATCGGGATAATTTCTAATATTGTTTTATCATCTATAAATGTATGCGCTGAAGCTTTCGGTTGTATTTCATTAAAATAATCCCGATTTCCTATCGCATTGCTACCAGGATTTCCCGTATCATGACTAACAATAAACCTTACCTTCGAAAGAGGGATTCCTGGTCGTGAACTTCCGTATCCAATATAGTTGCGCTCTATAGGGAACATCGCCATCGCTATCAACTCCGCTCTAGAAAATTACCTTTCTTCCTTACATATGTATTCAACGACTATGTCCATATAGCATATTTCTTATGCGAAGAGAAAATCGAAAATATTTGATGTGAATACCATAAATAATAAAATACTTACAGCCACTCCATAAAAACCGTAAAACCAAACACAATCTTCCTTCGTATTTAATCCGAAGAATTTATTTACTGATTGTAATAATGATGTGCGCTTACTATGTTTATTTCGTAAAACTTCCACTCGCTCTACAACATCTGCTGGCATCATAAATCTTTGGTCTACTGTCATTTTCATCATTAACCTCTCCTTATTTCGTTTCCATTTTGTTTGTCTAAAGAGATTGTAGCACAAACGTTCGTATAGAACAAGCGTTCTTTTAGTTTTTTTATTTTTCTTATCTAATGCAGAAAAACAATCCCAATCATGATAAGTATCATCAACCTATAATATAGTAACTACCCAAACAAAAAATACAGGATTCCTATGTCTTTACATCATTCTTTTCTAATCTATCTATCTGTTTTATTACTCTTAAGCTTCCTTTTTAACAGCTTTTACGATTATTCACTTCAACAAAAAAACGTGATTTCCATGAAAGGAAATCACGTTTGCTCTAAATAGTGTCTTTTATACCCAGCCTCTGAATCGGCTAGCTTCTGCCATTTTACGAACACCAACCATATACGCAGCTAAACGCATGTTTACTTTACGAACTTGTGATGTTTCATAAATGGAATCAAATGATCTTACCATTACTTTTTCTAAACGTTGTTCTACTTCTTCCTCTGTCCAGTAGTAACCTTGGTTATTTTGTACCCACTCAAAGTAAGATACTGTAACACCACCAGCACTTGCTAATACATCCGGAACAAGTAAAATACCACGATCAGTTAAGATTTTAGTTGCTTCTAATGTCGTCGGACCATTTGCAGCTTCAACTACGATTTTCGCTTTAATATTAGCAGCATTCTCTTCTGTAATTTGGTTTTCAATTGCGGCTGGAACTAAAATGTCGCAATCAAGCTCTAACAATTCTTTGTTTGAAATTGTATTATTAAATAATTTTGTTACTGTACCGAAACTATCGCGACGGTCAAGTAAGTAGTCAATATCCAATCCATTTGGATCATGAAGCGCACCGTAAGCATCTGAAATTGCAATTACTTTTGCACCAGCATCATGCATAAATTTAGCTAAGAAGCTACCTGCATTACCGAATCCTTGAACAACAACACGTGCACCTTTAATATCAATGCCACGTTTTTTTGCAGCTTCACGAATACAAATTGTTACACCTTTCGCAGTCGCTGTTTCACGTCCATGTGATCCACCTAATACAAGCGGTTTACCTGTAATAAATCCTGGTGAATTAAATTCATCAATACGGCTATACTCATCCATCATCCATGCCATGATTTGAGAGTTTGTAAATACGTCTGGAGCCGGAATATCTTTTGTAGGACCCACAATTTGGCTAATTGCTCGTACATAACCACGACTTAATCTTTCTAATTCACGGAAAGACATTTCACGTGGATCACAAATAATTCCACCTTTACCTCCACCATATGGTAAATCAACAATACCACATTTTAAGCTCATCCAAATAGAAAGTGCTTTCACTTCATTTTCAGTTACATTCGGATGGA
The DNA here is from genome assembly GCF_000746925.1 of Bacillus clarus. GTDB lineage: Bacteria > Bacillota > Bacilli > Bacillales > Bacillaceae_G > Bacillus_A > Bacillus_A clarus. Next base: position 3,749,689 of record NZ_JMQC01000008.1, on the reverse strand, counting down.
AGCGAATTCCACCTTTCGTTGGACCAACAGCATCATTATGTTGTGCACGATATCCTGTAAATATTTTAACAGTCCCGTCATCCATTCGAACTGGAATTTTCACCGTCATCATACGAACTGGTTCTTTCAGTAATTCATATACTTCGTTTGGATAACCCAATTTTTCTAATGCTTCATTAATAACAATTTGTGTTGAATTCAACAATTCAAAATGTTGTTCCCTTTGTTGTTGTGTTTTTGTTTGAGTTCCCTTTTCGGCTACCATAGTAAGTAAACCCCCTGTAATTTCACTTGTTTAGTAAACCTTCATTGCCTAGTATACACCCTTAAATTTGGAATGCAATAGAAAACGCTAACAAATATATACAAACTATTTTTGTTGCAAGCGTTTTCACTATTATTATAGTCCTTTTATTACTTTTAGAAAAGTAAAATACTTAAATATTTAAATGTTTTTTATTCTCCACTTCATTCCCTTTATTGAAATATAGTTATATAATAATGAAACCCCAGCCATTTATATTAGCTGAGGTTTTGTTTTTGTATAAAGTAATGATATATTTGCTGAATAGCTTGAGTATCCATTAATTCCTTTCCATATTCCATAATCCGATAAATTGTGGCTGTAGATGAATTACCATACTCTGCTAAAATAGCAATAAAGTCAGCCTTTAATAAAGGTAATTGTACTTCCTCTTCCATCCAAAGATAAAAACGTCCATCCCATGTATAAAGTTTCCCACCGGCTACACCTAGGTTATATAAACGATCCGACAAATTAATTACATCCTCAAGTGTAGCAAACTCATATAATATATGTTCACTCTCATCTAGAGTTACTTGCATTTCAATAAACTCATCACGAAACTCATCTTCTGTATCCGCTTCATGATTTTCTTTTGTTACTATTACAACCATCCCTTGCGCTTGTAAAGAAAATACCTCAACTGCAATTGGTCCATCCGCTTCAAACCCAAGTTCTTTATTCGCTTCTTGCATCATATCACGAAATAACTGTTGTACTTTCGGTGCATTTTTCCATAAATCTTCCTTCGTTAATCCTCGTTCAGATAAATCATCAAACGTTAGGAAAATTTTTATCTTGTTGTAATTTAAACGTTCCAGCCTCATCTTATAACCTCCCTACGTAACCATTGAATCTAATTTTTATTATATGAAATAGAAAATAGATGGTTCTTTTCGAACAACTATTCTGACATTTTTAACCATTCATCCCATTCTTCTTTCGTATTACCAACGAAAAGATTTTGGCGTTTTAATTGATCACTTTGACCTACAAAGCCCAGAAAACCAATATAAAGCTTTTCGTTTTTCATTTGTAATTTCTCAATTAAATTCATTATTTCTTCTAATTTTTGTTCCTTCTGAGAAGAAATAAACAAATATTTTGGCTTCAATTGCTCAATAGTTTCATGAATATCCGTTTCTTCTAGGCTTGTACCAATATATAGCGCTTGATATCCTTTTAAACGTACATACGTTGTTAAAATAAATACGTGTAGCGTACTTACGTCACTGCTAAGAGCAAGGACTTTTGGTAATGATGCATGAACATGTGCGTTATGATAAATCATTCCTAGTCTCGATTGTAAAAATGACTCTGCATATCGTACTTGCATCATTGTAATCTCATTATTCTTTCCTAAATCCGCTAATCGATTGGCAACTTGAAGAAATATATTTGTGATAACCTTTTCAGCTGAATAAATACTGAAAGCCTCGTTTAATAATACAGAAGTTTTGATTTCATCAAATTTTAACAAATATTGCAGGATATCGTCCACTAAAACGGCTTCTTTACCAAAATCCGCTTCTTTCGTTTCATAATTTTGTAATCGATTCCCTTCCAATAACTGTACTGCTTGACCAATCGTAATGCCTTCATTCACCTTATCCATTAACCATTTCAAAACTCGAATATGCTCTTCCGTATATAAACGATGCCCAGCATGATTCCGTTTTGGAGCAATAATATGGTACCGTCTCTCCCACGCCCTTAGTGTACTCGGCTGAATTCCAATCATATTTGAAACAGCTTTTATATTATATTTCCCTTTTAAAGTTGGCACATCTTCTCCCACCTTTAAACTAAAAATCTCTTATTCGTTCCCTTGCAAAGTAATGACATGTGTTTGAGACGGCGCTCGAAACCGTAATGGTATAAGTGTCGTCCCATAACCATTGCTCACAAAAAGAGTTATGTTTGAGCGTTTATATACACCGCCCTTTAAATATCGCTTAGAATTGAACAAACGAATTTGCCCTCCGTGTGTATGTCCACTCATTACAAGAGAAATTTGTTCTTCTCCAGACATTTTATCTATAATATCAGGATTGTGACTAATTAAAATTTTAAAGCCATCTTCTCGACAATCAGCTAATGCTAAATCTAAACGATCTCTTTTTAATCCAACATCATCCACACCAAGCATGCAAATCTTCTCTCCAAATTCAGATTCAAACACAACTCTTGTATTATCTAAAACTTTTACACCATGTTGTAACAATAAAGCGTCCAATTCGTGATATTCAATTTCATAATCATTATTTCCCCACACAAAATATACAGGTCCTAAGTTCCTTAAACTTTCAATATTAGAAGCAATTTGTGATAAAGATACACCTTTTTCTGCTAAATCACCACCAATAATAACAAAATCAACTTTTCCCTTTACCTGATCAATTAACGAACGAGAAACAACCCTTCTATGAATATCAGAAATAAAAAAAATCCGAACTTTTTGGAAGCTCTTTGGAAATTCTTCAAATATTAAAGTATGTTCCAACAATGTATCACGCATCGCTTCTTTATACATTATAAAAAGACAAAAAACTCCAATACATATGAGAATACTCCCTAGTACAATCCATAACATATATTCTCCTCATCTTCTCTCTGAATAAAATGAAGTTTTCACACTTTATACCTCAATAGAAACACAAAAAGTTTCATTTCTTATTATGTCAATTGCTTTACTACATTTATTATTTCTTCGTCTTCTCTTTCACTGGAATTTTCAATTCTTGTGCTACTTTCACCTCATCTTCTTGCAAATTATTATATTTTTTAATAATTGTAGCACCATCTTCATCTGGAAAATATCGCTTTCCGATACTTTCCAAAGTTTCGCCTTCTTTTACAATATGAATTTCAAAGTTCTCAGATTGCTTATGTTCTTCCGGCTTAGTCGAATCAAAAAAGATTACTTCAAATGCACTTTTCCCAGCATTATCACTTTCACTTTTCACCTGAATATACTTATCTGTATACCACAAAATACAAATAGGTAATAAAATGAATAGGAATGTTAAAACACGTACAAAAACATGGTTCATTTTGAACTTTGATTTTTTCTCTTTATTTCTATGAATTTCACTACGCGGCGGTAAACCTTCTTTTTCTTCCACTCGCTCTTCTTCAAAATCTTCTTCAAAATCAGGAATTCGTTTCCTCATGTTGTTCACCACCACCTTCCATTTATTTTCTTAATTGAAGCCCCATTATAAAATCAACAAGAAAGTGTGCAAAGATTGTTATAAACAAATTGTCCGTCCATTGAAATACATAGCCAAATACAAAACTTATAATACAGACAAAGCAAAACAAAAAAGGCTTCGTTATATATCGAATATGTAAAATAGCAAAAATTAAACTTGCAATTACAATTCCAAAATGTGTCTGTAATACTCCGCGAAATAAAAACTCTTCCGCAAATCCTATAATAAAAGTAATGACTAGCAAATGCATGACTGAAATCCCTTGAAACATTCGATCATTAATGCCACCATCATCAAACCAAGATTCCGGAAACACCTGCATTGCAATGTAATCTAGTAACACAACTCCGACAGCTATCCCACCGCCTATTATAAGTATAGATACTGGTTGCCATCTCCACAAACTATACAATTCATTCTTATCTGGAAATAATATATAGGCTAGCAGGCAACCAATACCTATAATTATCAATTGAGTTATATAGAGGTTAAGTCGTATTTCTTTCGGACTCATGTCTTCAATACTACGCCTTTGAATGTTCATCATTCCTCCATTCTCCCAAACCAAAAAGCTTTTGTAACTCTGTTTCCCAATTATAGTCGAAAACCAATGGCCGCGCTCGTCTTTTTTTGTAATCTTCTTTTGTAATACCACAGTAATCACAACAGTTTTTTAACTCGTGCTCTTTTTTATAGCCAAAATAATGTAATAAATATTCCCTTTTACACCCCTGAAATTGTAACCACGATTTCATTTTTTCTAATTGATTGTATTTATTACGAAGACGTCCTTCCACTTCTACTATTAACTTTCGTGTAATTTCGTCTGACAAAAGCTCTAACATAAGAACTCGATGTTGTATGATTTCATTTTTTTCAAGGTGATAGCGTATGAAACGCCAATGTTGCTCACTAAATCTTGCTGCACTATAACAAATTTCTTCCACATCTTCTATCGGTAATACCTTCTTTTGAAACATTCTTTCTTGTAATAAAGAGCATAAAAGTTGAATTTGTCCTTTACTTGGCAATTCGTCTTCAATAATCGAAATAGGCAAATCATGGTCCAAAGGACTACATAATAAAATAGCAAGACTCTCTTCTCCATCTCTTCCTGCCCGTCCAATCTCTTGTAAATAAGAAGCAATATTAGTCGGATAATGAAAATGTATAATATATCTCGTATTTGGTTTGTTTACACCCATTCCAAAAGCGCTTGTACATATTACAAGTTGCAGTTGATCATTCATAAACTGCTGCTGAATTAACATACGCTCTTCATGCTCCATACCACCATGATAAAAAGCGACACCCGTTATCCCTTTTCCTCTTAAATACTCTGTTAAACGCTCTGTCCACGCCCTGCTTGAGCAATAAATGATACCTGGCCCTTGTAAATACGCAACGTGCTCTAACAACGCTTCTTTTTTCTCTTCAATTGTCTGAACAAATTGTACTTCCATCGCAATATTCGGCCGATCAATTGAATATACATGCTCAACTACGTTCGTAAGTTTTAAACTCCTCGTGATGTCTCGTAACACTTCCTTTGTCGCTGTTGCCGTTAACGCCAAGACTGGTGGATGCCCGATATTTGCAATAACTTGATCTAATTTTTTATAATCCGTCCGAAAATCATACCCCCATTGCGAAATACAATGAGCTTCATCTACGACAAACAACGAAATATGAATTTTCTTTAATTCTCTTATTAATAATTCAGATTGGAGCATCTCTGGAGAAACAAAAACAAATTTATAAAAAGCCAATTTTTTTATCGCTTCTCTTTTTTCACTTAACGTTCGAAAACTGTTAAATGCAATAACACGATTTTTCACAACATATTTGAGCTGCGTAACTTGATCTTCCATTAAAGATAGCAATGGTGATACAACCAGTACCGTCCCTTCTTGCATAAGACCCGGAAGTTGATAACACATAGATTTTCCTCGCCCAGTCGGAAGCATTGCTACAACATCTTTTCCTTTTAATAAGTCAGTAATAACACCTTTTTGCCCTTGACGAAATTCAGAATATCCAAACCACTTATACAAATATTCCTCAAGCTTCATTTGTACCCTCCATCCGCGCCAACACAAGCCGAACTTCAAAATAAGAAATTTCTTCTCCTACCGATTGCTTTAACACGCGTAATTTACGTGTTTGTAACGTTTCAATTACTTTCTGTACTTTTTCGATTTTGCTCTTTTCCATAAACATTTCAATAGAGAAATCACGCTCTCGTAACGCAATTTCAACGAAATGATCTTCTATCGTCGCAAGCTTTAAATCTCTAATTGTCGCAATTTCTTCTAAAGAACGTCCTTGCTTCCAAAGGTTATATGTTTTCTTCGTCGATAAACTGAATAAATCTGCTCTTTCATTCGGATAAGATAGAATCTTTGATAATAACGGAAATTCATTTTCCTTATCACGAACTACTTGAATAAAGAAATGAATCGTGCCCCAAAATAAAAAATACACACGAAACACATCTCGTTCCGTAATTCCCGCTAATTGCTGCCATGTATAACCAATGCGCTCATATCCAGTTAAGCGATACGTTAAAATTGTCGCCCCTACTGGGTCACTATCTTTTAGCAGCTTATACATCTCTGTCCATAATCTTGTCGCAAGCTCATTTCTTGCATATGGTATCCCAGTTAGAAATTGTTTCACCCACATCATTATATCTGTATCTTGTTGAATGGGAATGAATTTTGTATTCGTCTGTTGCAAATTTGACACTGTTTGAATGATTAATGACAGCCTCTTCCAAAATGTTTCACCGAGTTCACCATAATGCAAACCATGCAAATGCGGTGGAAAAGCTACTCGTTTTTCCCAATCATTTAATTGCTTTTCTCCAGCACTTGTTAGCACATATGTATTTTCATGCACAGGCCGAATCCATTCCGCTTGTAAAATACGTTCAATTTCTTGATCGTAATCAGCCCTTGTTAATGATTTATAAATTCCAAAAAGAAAAGAAATCTGAAACATATTCCCATCTTGTAATGTTTGTGAAGATCGTTTTCCTTTCAATAAATAATAAATGGAAGAAACGGTCCTTTCACTATTCAATTGTTTTAAACAGTATAATAAAGTATATTGTAACTGCATAACCGCTTTCACCTTTCCGTGCAACTTGTCCTGTTATTTAAATACTATACGAAAGTAAAAATAAGTCTCTGTTCATTCCTTTATAAAACGAATAACATTCATACAGTGACGCTATATATTTACTATTGTATCAAACCGCTTAGCATTTAGGCATTTTGAAAATCTTGTGAAATATATTAAAAATAAGTTGACACCCTAATTGATAAGCATTATCATTATAATTTTATGTTGAAAAGTTTTACAAACCGTTTTACAATAAGGTTATAATTTTTATGGCGAACTTTTTCACATACATACTATCAGGAGGGAAAAAAGATGGCAAAATATACAATCGTTGATAAAGATACTTGCATTGCATGTGGTGCTTGTGGAGCTGCTGCACCAGACATTTATGACTATGATGATGAAGGTATTGCATTTGTAACACTAGATGATAACCAAGGTATCGTTGAAATTCCTGACGTACTAGTTGATGACATGATGGATGCATTCGAAGGCTGTCCAACTGACTCAATTAAAGTTGCTGACGAATCATTTGATGGCGACGCTTTAAAATTCGAATAGTCTTTTTATTAACTTCAAAAAAACTCCCTCATATTTATGAGGGAGTTTTTTTGTTATTCATTGTATGGAGTACAAAAAAGGTATTAGGAGTATATATACTCCTAATACCTTGAAATTCTTTATGCATTTTTCATTTTTGCGAATACCCATACTTTCAAACGTGAAAATAACGCTACAAAAACAATCGTTACAACAATTCCTTTGATTACATTAAACGGTAATATCGCTGTTACAATTGTTTGTCGCATAACATCACTAGACATAGCTGGTGAATTTAAAAACCAAGTGTAAGCTGGTAAAATGATGAAGTAGTTTAACACACTCATAATAACTGTCATAGTAATTGTTCCTAGCATTAATCCTGTCGTTAAACTTTTTACTGTGCGATATTTTCGGAATAAGAATGCTGCTGGACCGATAAATAAGCATCCCGCTATAAAGTTTGCTATTTCTCCAACTGGTACTCCCGTTAAACTCCCTTGAATTCCGTAGTATAAAACATTTTTAATAGCTTCTACAACTACTCCTGCGATTGGGCCAAAAATAATCGCTACAATTAAAGCTGGTACATCACTAAAATCAATTTTTAAAAACGGTGGAAGCCCTGGGAATGGGAAATCCAACATCATCAGTAAATATGCAATACTACTTAGCATCGCTACACTCACCATCTGCACTACACTGTTTTTTTGTTTCATCTTTCTCTCTCCTTTTCCATCGATCATCTCATGGAAAGTGGAAAGGTTCTGCTATGCCTATTTGTTCATAGAACGAAAAAACCCTTTGTGTTTTACACAAAGGGAGAATTTTAAGGCACATCAAACAGACGTTCAAATACTTATCTTTTTTGAACGCTTGAACCTCCATCTTCTCCCATCCAGACTGTACTGTCGGCTTTGGAATCACACCAAATCCTGCCTTAACGGCTCGCGGGCTTAGAACAAAATGTCATGAATTGTTCATCACCGCCGGTCGGGATTTTCACCCTGCCCCGAAGATAGACCGATATTCTATTTTCCTCTTCATTATACAACAACATAATGACGTTGTGAACAAAAAAGATTGTAACTTATTTAAAATAAGTAGTTTACTTTTGATAACACCTTAGAATCCCTCGAATATTTTACAATACAATCCATATTTTTTATAATTCGGGATTTCTCTTACTAATCCCCTAGTCATATATAGCGAAAAATGATAAGATGTTGAATTGTTAAGATAAGAGCATTTTCTTAATATGGAGGAAATGTCATGAAGAAAGAAAAAAGACACTCTATTCGAGAAACGATGAAAAAAAACTTAAGAAAAGAATACTTTTATTTAAAAAAAGAATTACTTTTCTACTGTCCAGTTGATTTAGGCACGTTTTCAAGTGAGACATACTATGCTACTTTTGATCAGGAAGGCATCAGTATTTATCAGTATGATAAAAAAACAGAAAGTAAATTAAAACTATGCGAGCGTCACCAATGGAAAAGTTGGGATAAAGTGAAAGTTGATCACTATTTAACAACTTCACAATTTGTTTTTCAAGGGAAGCGAAATTGGATTTTATCCCTCTTTCATAAAGGAACAGAAGCTCAAAAAATCATTGAGGAACATACATCCTTACAAACAGAAGTTGTTTCTCGTTCCTTCTTTAAAAAACTTCCTGGCTTCCGTTCTAATACAACATTGAATAAATACATTGGTAGCATTTGTTATACCGCACTTATTGCATTTGTATTAAAATGGATTATTCCATTTCAAGCGCCACAAATCGCCCTGTATTCTATTTCCATTGGCTGTATGCTTCTTGGCCTACTTTGCCTCACAATCGGTTTAATAGAACCGACGATTGTATTGTTTAGAACAGAAGAAAAAACGAGAGCAAAAGTTTTTTACTTATATAGCTATTTAGCTATTTCTGGATTTATATGTGTCTTTATTTTTTGGTAAAACAAGAGCTAGTAGAACTAGCTCTTGTTTTAGTTAATATGCAGTTGTTGATTTGGATAAATCCGCTCATGTCTCAATGCATTTTTCATTTTAATCTCATCAACCGTCATACCAAACTTACGCGCAATACTTACTAAAGTATCTCCTTTTTGTACAACATATAGCGATTTTGAGACTACTTCATTTTTTTGTTCATTTAAGACTAATAGTGGATTCATCGCATTTCTTTTTTCCACTGTCCATCTTCCTTGATGGACTTCTAAATGTAAATGCGCACCTCTAGATTCCCCTGTATTCCCAACTTCACCAATTATTTCACCTTTTGAAATAGAATCGCCTTGGGCTACATATCTCTTATTTAAATGAGCATAAACGGCCTCATATTCTCCATGCTTAATAAATACAACATTTCCATAACTATTTGAGAAGTAGGACTTTGTCACCTTACCATCTTGAACTGAAGCCACAGGCGTTCCAATTGGAGCAGCTATATCAATGCCATAGTGCCTACCATGTCTTGTTCCAAAATAATCACTTATCCTTCCATCAACAGGCCATATCCACCGATTCTCCTCAGCGTAGACATGTAGTTGAGATAGAAATAATATTCCCAATACCATTACGCTAATGTTTAAAACTTTCATATACATCCTCCGTTTTCTAAACAATCATACTTTCTCTATTGTGGTATATTACGGAAAAAAGTATACAAAAAAAGAAAGTGAATTACTCCACTTCCCTTTCTTCTTTGTTGCGAAAAACAATTGCACTACGGTTATATTCGACGTCTTTTATTTGTAAACGTGCATTTATTACTCTAGCAATTGCGAACAAATAATCAGATAGCCTGTTCACATACTTCAACACAATTTCATTCGTTTCTTCTTGTTTTCCTAGTGATACAATACAACGTTCTGCTCTTCTCGTTACTGTACGAGCAACGTGAATCATCGCAGCAGCCCCGCTCCCACCTGGTAAAATAAATCGCTCTAACGGTGGTGCTTCCTCTATATAATTATCGATTCTCTCTTCTAAATTGGTGATCATCGATTCTATTACTTTATAAGGAATTTTTTGCTGAACAGTTGCTAAATCTCCTCCACAATCAAACAATTCATGCTGGATATTTTCAAGTTCGTTATAAATATCACGGAAACTTTCGTCTTGTAGCATAGTCATCGCATAACCGATATGAGAGTTCACTTCATCAATGGTCCCATAAGCCTCTACACGTATATGATTTTTATCAACTCGTCCACCAATCACACTTGTTTGTCCTTTATCTCCTGTTTTTGTATATAACTTCATCTTCTCGTAACACCTCTCTTTATTCAACCTACATATTTTCGCACTTTCAATTAAAGAAAAGCCCTACTACTTTATTCAATTGAGAAATGTATATAAACTCAACAAAAATAAAAACAGTAGAACTTTATCAATTTAAAGTATACGATTTGGTAAATATACCGAGAATGTAGTCCCTTCTCCAACTACACTCGTTACAGAAATTTTCCCATCATGACCTTGGACAATATTTTTAGCAATCGCAAGTCCTAAGCCAGTTCCACCTTTATTCCCGCGTGTTCTAGCTTTATCAGCTTTATAAAAGCGATCAAACAAGAACGGAATATCTTCTTCTGGAATACCTGCACCTGAATCTTGCACTTCAAAAATAAGACCATTATTTTTCATATCAATTACGAGTGTAACATGACCATCTGCATTCGTATGGCGAATTGCATTATCGATTAAATTCGTCAACACTTGCTCCATGCGATCTGCATCAAATGGATATTGTTCAATTGGATTTCGAAAATCAACTGTTAACTGTACTCCTTTTTCCTTCGCAATCCCTTGGAATTTACGTCCAATTTTTTCAACAAACGGATGAATATCCACTTCTCCTATATGCAACTCTACACGACCACTTTCCATACGAGCTAAATCTAACAATTCATTTACGAGACGTCCTAAACGAACTGACTCATCATAAATAATTTGTACAAATTCATTTATTTCTTCTTTCGTTTGAACAATATCATCTAAAATGGCTTCACTATATCCTTGAAGCATTACCATCGGCGTGCGAAGTTCATGGGATACATTAGCAATAAAGTCTTGACGCATTTTCTCAAGACGACGCTCTTCCGTCATATCCCGAAGCACTGCGACAGCGCCACGAATTTTTGTTTGATTATAAAGAGGCGTCATGAGTACGACATAGTTACCTTTTTGTAAATTCATCTCAATAACTTGTTGTTGTTCGCTCTCTACTACAAGGTGGAATAATTCAACGAGTTCCGGTGGTAAACTTCTACTTAACTCTAACTCTTTTTCTTCTTGCCAAACTTGCAAGAAATGTTCTGCTGGTGGATTGATAACGACAACTTCACACTCTTGGTTTAAAGTAACAACTCCATCTGCCATGCTACTCAATATGCTAGCGAGCTGTTCTTTCTCTTGCTGCAGCGCATTCATATTAAACTTCAACTGTTTTCCCATTTGATTTAACGCAGTTGCAAGCTCACCTATTTCATCCTGCGAGACCATAGGGGCTTTCGTATCAAACTTCCCTCGAGCCACCTCAAAAGCAACCTCACGCATTTTACGAAGTGGCGCAGTGATTCGTGTGGATAAAAAGAAAGCAAAGAACGTTGTTAAAATAATCGCAATCCCTGCTGATAAGAAAATAAAATCTGTCGCCTTCTCCATACCCTGTATAGGAACTTGTAAAGATTCATATACAAACACGGCACTATTATCAGTTGAACGCAATGGTTTACCAACGATCATAATATCATTTTCTGAGTTTCGCTTCATTTTGCTATCAGAAAATTTCCTGATTTTATTTTCATTTTCCTTTTTATCTTTAAAAACAGCGGCTAATTCTTTATCTTTTTTTAAATCATCAATTGTAAGAGTTACCAATCCTTCTTGTTTTGGAGAAGAAGAAAATTCATTACCATCTTTCACAATAATAATGCGTGAAAGCGGGTCAGAAAATTTGTAGGCGATATTCTCAATAGTTTTTACATCGGCCCCTTCTTCAATTAGCTCTGTAACGCTTGCTGCTACTTTCGTAAGTCTCGCTTCACTCATATCTACATAGTACGTTCTAAAAAATTGAGAAAGTAAAATCGCAACAAATCCAAGAACAAATGAAACAAGAAGTAATATGGTCATCCATAACTTCCCTACTACACTTCTCCAAAGCATCAGTCGCTCACAACCTCAAACTTGTAACCTACGCCCCATACAGTGACAATCATCTTCGCTGCATCAGGCGATTTTTTACTTAATTTTTCACGCAAACGTTTTACATGTGTATCTACTGTACGTAAATCTCCAAAGAATTCATATTGCCATACTTCTTTTAACAATTGCTCTCGGTCAAACACTTTATCTGGAGCCTTCGCTAAGAATAATAGTAGCTCATACTCTTTTGGTGTTAAGTTTACTTCATTTCCATCCGCTGTAACACGATGCGCATCATTATCAATTGTTAAATGCGGGAATACAGTAACATCTTTCGTTGTTGTATCTTGTGTAAAGAATGTTGTTGGTACAGAACGTCGTAATACCGCTTTCACACGAAGTACTACTTCACGTGGACTAAACGGCTTTACGATATAGTCGTCCGAGCCAACTTCAAATCCTTGTACTCTATTTACTTCCTCACCTTTTGCTGTCAGCATAATGATTGGTGTTGCCTTTTTCTCACGAATACCTTTACAAACTTCGATTCCATCTTTACCAGGCATCATAATATCTAATAAGATTAAGTCATAATCATTTTGTAATGCCATTTCTAAAGCTGTATCACCATTATCAGCTTCTTCAATTGTATATTGCTCTCTTTCTAAATACATTTTTAATAAACGACGAATACGATCCTCATCATCTACAATTAAAATTCTTGGTTCATGCTCCATTACTACCCGCTGCGTATTATGTTACCACAACGGTTTACACCTACCCTTCTACAATATAATGATACGCCTATTCTCATTTCATCACGCATAGTATGTAAAGTACTAAACATTCCACTTTACATATTATGCTTCACAAGAATAATAAAGTTTGTTCATTTTTTTTCCAAAACTATGTATTTTTCTTGAACAGTATATTTTGTCCTCGACATCATTTTACAAAATTAACCGATACTTTGTCATGTTTTTCTCAAAAAAGAAGAAAAGTTGACAAAAATAAAATAGGAAAGTGACATTCACTCTCCTATTTTCAATCCTAAAAATAAAAACAAATATATATTTTATGCATATGAATGTAAACCAGCAATAATTAAGTTTACGGCAATAAAGTTAAACATAATAATCGCAAAACCAATTACGGCAAGCCACGCTGATTTTTCGCCGTGCCAGCCTTTAGATAAACGCAAATGTAAAACTGCAGCATAAAAGAGCCATGTAATAAGCGCCCAAACTTCTTTTGGATCCCATCCCCAAAAACGTGTCCATGCAATTTGGGCCCAAATCATTGCAAATATTAATGCTCCTAATGTGAAAACAGGGAATCCAATCGCAATGGAGCGATACCCGATTTCATCTAATAAATCGCTACTCACATTTTTTACTAACGGCTGTAGGACAGCTGATACTCGTTTACGCAAAATTAACCTTAATACAATGTAAAGAGCTGTTCCTACTAACAGTGACCAAATTACTGTATTTAATTTTTTCGCATTTATAATAGCAGGCATTTCTGCTATTGGTTCTAATTTATTAGCTGTCATTAAATTCCCTTCATTCGGTCCAACTAATGCCGGGAGATTATATTTCATCTCAACCTTTTGCTCATTTTTATCTACCCATTGAAACTTTGCTTCGTATTTCGTACTAGAAAAAACTGTCGTCACTCCTATAAAACCGACTGTACAAACGAGCGTAAATACCACTGTCTCTAGCCAAAATGTACGTTTACTCCTCGTTGATTGATCTACATTTTTTAATAAATACATAACACCTGTAATAAAACTAATTGCTAGAATCGCTTGCCCTGCCGCTGCTGTTGTTACGTGAATATGTAACCAATTACTTTTTAAAGATGGAATAAGCGGTGATATTTCTCTCGGAAACATACTTGCATATGCAATTAATAAAAGTGCAACTGGTAATGCAAATAACCCAATTATACTTACGCGATACATAAAGTACATAACAATAAAAGCGCCGACAAGCATCATGCCAAAGAATGTACCAAATTCAAAGAAATTACTAACTGGTGCATGTCCTGAGGCAATCCACCTCGTTATAAAATATACTGTTTGGGCTGCAAATCCTAAAATCGTTATCGTTATGCCTATATTTGCCCACTTTCTTCCTTTCTCTTTAATGGCTCCTCCAAAAAATAGAGTTGCAATTAAATACAAAATGAACGCGGTAAACAGGAAATTACTGCTTATTTGCACCATATAGTTTCCCCACCTTAGCTAATTTTTTTATCATTTATTTTATCGTTTGGCTGTGGAATTTCTGTCCCTTCTAGTACTCTCTCAATATCTTTTCTTAATCCAAACCAGTTTTTATTCGTATGACCTGCAATCCACCATTCATCATTAACACGTTGTATCCAAATACGGCGATGATTCCAATACATCCCTTGTATTACACCAACCATAAATATAAATCCTCCGATTCCGAGAATCCAAAGCGTTAAATCTTTTCGTATCGTAAGCGCTGTTGCGTTTTGCATTTCAACACCGGCAAACGACATTTTGTATTTATTATTTCCATCCGGCTCTATGTTTTGTTGAATTCCTACAAAGCTAACTTCACCTTCTGGTGTTTCAGGCGTAAACATTTTAAATACGAACGCAGGATTATTTGGTAATTTCGTTTTCGTATTCGGTCTCCCGTTTTCATCAAAATAAAAATCAGGAAAATAGCTTAATAGTTCTAGAGAATATCCATTTCCTAAATCATATTTCTCCTTTGGATTCGCTAATTCTACTTTAATCGGACCCCATTTTTGAGCGCTTGCTTTATTTTGTAAATGGAAGGACATACTCTTAAATTCACTTTCTTTATAATCCACTTGATACACAGCAAATTGATCAAATTTCAGCGGCTCATTCACTCGAATTTTAGCCTCTTTTACCTTTTCTAATTTCGGCTTTTGACCTGCTATATTTTCTCCTACCACTTTATATAAAACAGCATTCGTTTGAAAATTTTTCGCAATCATTTTATCACCAACACGGTCAATCGCTTCATTAAAAACTTCTTTATCCTTACTCTTATCATAAACTTCTTTAATAAATTTTTCGTTCCTCAAATAATATTGACCATCTGTTCCAGGTATCTCCTTCGTTTCCCCATCACGTAACCAAAGAGCTTCATCCACGTACATACTCGGTAAAAAACGCAACATTGCTCCAAATAAAAAGATAATAAGACCAATATGATTCACATATGGGCCCCAGCGAGAAAATCGTCCTTTTTCCGCTAAAATGTTTCCGTCTTCTGCTCTCACATTGTAATTTCGCTTCTTTAAATTCACTTGAATCTGTTCTAAATCCCCTTCTTTTGCAGAGCCTGTCCCATACAATCTCTGTCTCTTTAAAAAACTCGGATGTCTTTTCACTCCTTGCTTTTTTAAAGCCTTATAAAGAGGGATTACGCGATCCAAACTACATATAACTAGTGAAATACCGATAGAAGCAATTAAAATCATATACCACCATGAACCATATAAATTATTAAACCCTAACTGATAATAAAGTTTTCCTAAATAACCATACTCCTGCTCGTAATATTCACTTGGTGTAACTCCCGGTGTTATGTACATCTCTTGTGGAAAAATAGTTCCTATCGCCGATGCTGCTAGGGTAATCACGATAAGCCATACTCCAACTTTTACAGAGGAGAAAAAACTCCAAATTTTATCGACTATCGTTTTTGTATGTGTGAGAGACCTCCGAGCACTCCCCTCATAGCGCATATCCAATAATCGGGCGCCCTCATTGTTTTCAAATGGCTTCCCACAAGCTTCACAAAAAATGGTTCCTATCGGATTTATATGTCCACATTCACACTTTATCTGTTCCAACACTCTCACCGTCCCTTGCACCTATATATATTATTGTATATTCTAACCTTAAGTTACCGCAATACTCAGAATTTTTAAATCAAAGGCACTATGATAAAGTACCTTTCTCCACGAAACTCTCTTTTATGTAAAGGCTTTCTTTATTACGGAGTAATTTTCTTTAAATACTCTTCAAGTTGTTCCTTCGTTTGTTCCCCTACGATTTGCTCAACTACTTTACCTTCTTTATCAATTAAAAAAGTTGTCGGCAGTGGTCCAACCCCGTATGTTCCTATAATTTTTTGATCTTTATCAATAGCAACTGGGAATTTCAATCCATATTGGTTTACAAAGTTTTTCACTGCAATTTCCGTTTCATCTGCATCTAACGCAATAATTTCAACGCCTTTTTCTTTATATTTCGCATATAACTCATTCATATAAGGCATTTCTTTTTCACAAGGTTTACACCAAGTTCCCCAAAAGTTTAAAAATACACCTTTCCCTTTTAAATCTTTCAGTTCAATTTTTTTTCCTTCTAGGTCTGTAACAACAAAGTTCGGTGCTTCTTTTCCAATTTCCATTTTTTCTTTTTCCACAAAGAAACCTTGATACAGCGTAAATCCTACTGCACCGCTTAAAATAAGCAAAATGACAACACGAAATAATAAGCGATTTTTTTTCATATATTCTCTCCTCTCTTTCTTTGATGAGTATATGTATTTTTTACTGTAACTGCTGTATTGAATAAATCACCAGTGGAACATTCCACTGGTGAAAGTTTCACTTCTTTACTTATCTCGGTTTTGTAGAAGCTAACGCACGTAATTGCTTCACCTCATGAGGTGATAACTCTCTTGCATCACCAGGACGCAAGCTACCCGCTTCTAAAAAGGCATAGCGTTCACGTTTTAACTTCATTACTTTGCAGTCAAGCGCTTCAAACATACGACGAACTTGACGGTTACGCCCTTCATGAATCGTTAATTGTACAATCGCCATCTCTTTACGCTTATCCCAAGAAATAATTTTCACTCGTGCTGGTGCTGTTTTTCCATCTTCTAATACAACACCCTTTTCTAACATGCGAATTTTTTCACCTGTTAACGGACCTTTCACTTTCGCAACATACGTTTTTTCAACCTTATATCTAGGATGCATTAATACATTTGCAAAGTCTCCATCATTTGTCATTAGTAATACACCAGACGTATCATAGTCTAAACGCCCGATTGGGAAAAGACGTTGTGTAATTTCAGGGAAGAAGTCTGTAACAACTTTTCTTCCTTTGTCATCCGATACACTTGAAATTACGCCAGTTGGTTTATATAGTAAAAAATAAACAGGTTCTTCTTTTTCAAGAGGGATATTATTTACTTCTACTTTATCTTGAGGAGTTACCTTCGTTCCTAACTCAGTCACTACTTTTCCATTAACTTTCACTTTTCCTTGCTGAATTAGCTCCTCAGCCTTCCTTCTTGATGCAATACCTGCTTGTGCAATCACCTTTTGTAATCGTTCCATTTCTTTTTTTCACCTCAAATTTATCTTACCTTCATTAGAAAGACTTGGCAACCGCCTACGCTTTCAGGCTATTTGCTTCGTCTTATTTAAACAACATAGCGATAATAATAAACGTATAAAGGTCAAATCATGCCTTGACCCTTTATTATTGTTTACCTTTTTTCATGTTGCTCACAATAAAAGTTCATCATTTTGTCAAAAATACCGCATAAAAAAACCACTATTAAGCTACACCTTAATAGTGGTCGTATACGTATTATAAGCGAAATGAAGTAAAAAATGAATAGTATTAATGAAACAATAAAGAAACAAACACAATTGAACATATGATACCGATTAAATCTGCAAACAATCCCACCTTTAGTGCATCTCCCATTTTCCTAATGCCAACTGCTCCGAAATATACTGTTAAAATATAAAAAGTTGTATCTGTACTTCCTTGCATCGTAGACGCTAATCTTCCAATAAAAGAATCTGGTCCATATGTAGCGATTAAATCAGTCGTAATACTTAAACCAGCAGATCCAGAAATCGGTCGTATAAGTGCCAGTGGAACGATTTCCGCTGGCACATGAATGATATCTAGCATCGGCTTCATTACCGATATCATTGCATCTAACGCACCTGATGCTCGAAAAATAGAAATGGATACAAGCATTCCAACCATAAATGGTAAAATAGAGATTGCAATTTGAATTCCTTCTTTTCCTCCCTCAACGAACGATTCATAAGTTGGGACTTTTTTTATTGTGCCGTATAAAAGAATAAAACCGATTACGCAAGGGATTACCCATAATGAAATCGTATTAACAATACTCACTTTTTCCGCCCCTTTCTACTCCTTCTTCGGTAAAAATAGCGGTCAATCCAAATCGCTCCAATCATCGACAACACTTGTGCAATAAATGTTACACCAACAATTTCAGTAGGATTCGCTGATTCATACGTCATCCGAATAGAAATTACAGTAGTTGGGATTAATGTGATTGCCGATGTATTTAACGCTAAAAACGTTACCATAGAACGACTCGCAGAGTCTTTCCCACCATTTAGCTCTTTCAGTTGCTCCATTGCTTTAATACCAAGTGGTGTCGCTGCGTTTCCTAATCCAAAAAAGTTTGCCATCATATTAGACAAAATAAACCCCATTGAAGGGTGATCCTTTGGTATTTCTGGAAATAGTCGTTTTACAACTGGCATAAAAAATGAGACTAATTTCTTTAATAATCCTGCTTCTTCTGCAATTTTCATTAAACCTAACCAAAACACTAAAACACTAGTAAGGCCAATGCAAATCGTTACCGCATCTTTTGACCCTTCAAAAACAGCTTTGTTTACCTCTTCCATCGTTCCGCTTACCATTGCATAAACGATCCCAATGACTGCCATCGCCACCCATACGAGGTTAACCATCTATTCCAACACCTAACATATGAGAAAAAATTTCTTTTACATTGTTCCAATACACCCCAGTTGTAGCAACTAGTTTCCGCTTACTATAAAACAAATTACGTTCTCCAACTTTTTCATTACCAACATAGACTACCGTTTTCCCCACTTTTTCACCATCTGCTAACTTTGCACTTTTATCAAGTTCAACTTTTAACAACACTTTCTTTCTTTCATCTTCTGTTAAAGGGACAGAGAAATCATTTTTTGTATATACATGATTGGCATACTTTTTTTCCTCTAGCTCAGCAAGCGCTCCTTTCCCTAAAACCTTTGTTTGCTTATATTGTTTAAACCCTTGATCAAATAAATACATATGATCGTTCCAATCGCTTGACGCATTCAATGTTACTACAATTAAATCTAGTCCATCTTTTGAAGCCGTCGTAACAAGTGTTCGTCCCGCCTTCTTCGTAAATCCCGTTTTTCCGCCTGTTGCAAATTCATAGTAAGATGTCACAAGCTTATGTTTATTTTTCCACGGATAATCCCAAGCATCTGATTTGTATGTTTTTGTCCCAAAAATCTTTTTGAACTTTTCGTTCCCCATTGCATACTTCGTTAATAATGCCATATCATATGCAGACGAATAATGAGTCCCATCTCCATCTAAGCCGTGAGGATTTGAAAAATGTGTATCTTTCATTCCGATTGCTTTCGCTTTTTCATTCATTAAATATACAAATCCGTCTATACTTCCTCCCACATTTTCAGCAATTGCTCGAGCTGCATCATTACCCGAACGTAGCATTAATCCGTAGACTAAATCTTCCAACTTCACTTTTTGTCCAGGTTTTAAATAAATGGCTGATCCTTCTACCCGAACCGCTTCATTACTAATCGAAACCATTTCTTTCATTTTCCCTGACTCCGCAGCTAGTAATGCCGTCATAATTTTCGTTATACTAGCAATTTTTTGTGGTTCATGTTCTAATTTTCCATACAGTACGCGACCAGACTTTTCTTCCATCAGTACAGCATTATGAGCACTCACATTATTCATTTGCGCATATGTAGAAGTTGGTATAACACCTGCACACATTATAAGAAGCGTAATTACAATCCAAGCTCTTCTCATATTCCCCCACGTCCTTTTGGCACTTTTTGTACAAGTGTATGCTTGGCCTTTTAAAATATGAACGAAATCTTCTTCTCTATGTCAGTAAAAAAGACGCAGAAATATGCGTCTAATACGGTGTCCATTCAATTTGTTTCGCACTTTCAAATCGCTTTTCCACATCCGGCCAATTCACAACGTTCCACCAATTTTTAATATACTCGTCTTTCCGATTTTGATATTGTAAATAATAAGCATGCTCCCATACATCAAGTACAAGTAACGGTATCGTATCCCATTGTGTAAATAATTGATGAAGGGTACTTTGTAAAATTTCTAATCTCCCCGACCGAGGCACCCATACAAGGATCGCCCATCCAGACCCCTCAACTTTCGAAGCTGCCTCTGTAAAATGTTTTTGAAAACGTAAGTAACTCCCAAAATCCTTCTCAATTTCTTGTGATAATGCGCCTCGTGGCCCCCCGCCTCCATCTTTTTTCATATTGTTCCAAAATATTGTGTGTAAATAATGTCCTGATCCATGAAAAGCTGCTTCTCTTTCCCAATGCTTTATTAAGTCAAATTTATTTGTTTTTCTCGCTTCTTCCATCATTTTCTCCGCTTTATTTAGACCTTCAACATAACTACGATGATGTTTATCATGATGCAACATCATAATTTCTCGAGAAATATACGGTTCTAACGCATTATACGGATAAGGTAATGGTGGAAGTGTGTGCCCTCCAATCGGTACAGATCGCTCACTATAACCTCTTTCATACAATTCATATTCCTCTTCTTCCTGCATAAACACTTCTTGTAAATGATGCTGAATGTGCTCTACATCGTCACTTATTTCATACATAAATTCTGCATCTGTTTCATATTCACGTTCTTTCATACGTTCTAACAACATTTGAATTTTATAAGCAAGCATATGGACATCATAAACTTCCATTGCACGGCTATCTAATACATGAAGAACACTTTCACACCAACTTTCTACTTCATGAAAGTAATCTGTAAATACACCTTGTTGACTCATGTCACACCTCCTTGATACTATCCACTTTAACTATATTCAAATTAAGCACCTTATATAACCGTACAAAAAAGGAAAAGAGGCCAATCGTACTTAGCCTCTTTTCCCTTTTTGCAGATCTATAAACACATAATAAATTTCTGTTTTTTTATTAATATTTGTGTAATATCTTTGTTTGATAATCGGTTTCATAATATTCTAGTTCCTCACGCATCGTTTGAAACTTACCTTCTAAATCCTTCATCACATTTTCAATGGACTCAGGTGGTGTTTGCTGAAAAACAATGGAATTTTTTCCTGTATATGCAGAACGACTATTTTCATACCAGTGATCACTCTTTGGCGAAAAAAACTCTGCAATTACTTGATGATAAATTTTGTACAACGTTTTTTCAGCTGCCGTTTTTCGAAATGGCTGACTATTTAGCAAAACAAAACATGCATCGAGTCCTTCTTCACAAAATACAAGAAGCCGTCTTATTGATGCCAATAACCCTTCATAATATCGTTCATTACCTGCTGGTGTCTCTTCCAATAAAGAAGGAAGTGTATGATAATTTACGTAATTAGTCATCAAAGTAATAACGTCTTCTAAAAACACGGAAACCTGTTCTGTTTGATTCTCAACCATCGAATTAGACATTTTATTATCTCCCCTTCGCCATTTTACGCTATTTCTACTCTTTTATTTTTATGTAATCCCTTCAGTATTTCTTGTACTTTTACCACTGTTGCATCATCAAAATATTGTTGAAAGTCTTCCATTATATTAATGTACAGACGCTTCTGCGTGCGAAGCTCTTTATTTTTTACTAAACAAGTAAGTGCTACAATATCTCGTAAATATATGTCTTGTTTTTCTACTTTAAAAACTGGATTTCCTTCAAACAGAGTAATTTCTTGTAAAATTTCTTCAAAATAACGGACATATAAGACAGAAAAGGTTTTCTCTTGATTATTTACTATATACTTCACTTCAGATCTATTAAAAAAATCTTCAGATGTATTAGGTTTTGCTTTCTCTAATTCATAGCCTGCATAACCTATTATAATCATCCTTCTTCCCTCTCTTTCTTCTTCCACTTTATTTTAACTTAATTTTCTGATAAGTGAAATATTCTTTTAAGTATATCTTACATAAAAAAATAGCTTTCATATACAGTAATTTACCTTTTTATTTTCCTTGAAGTTTGTCATAATAATATTATTGTCTCAGTTTTCTTACACAAGGAGAGTTGTATTTATGTCGTTTTCATGGAAACGTTTCTTGCAAATCGGGAAAATCATTTTCCCATTTGTTGTATTAACAATTGTATTCTTTCAAGCAAAAAAAGAATTATCAGGTATTTCTTTTTTGGAAGCGATCGAAACAATTAAAAACATTCCAACCGGAGGAGTCTTTTTAGCAATTACACTTGGTGCATTTGCTGTATCCACAATGTTCTTTTATGACTTTGTTATGCTTCGTTACTTAAAAGCAGATATACCCGTACAAAAGATTTTCCGCGTTTCATGGATTGCTAACACTTTAAATGGATTTATTGGTTTTGGTGGCCTCGTTGGAGCTGGCGTGCGTACAATGCTATATCGCCCACATATAAAAGAGAACGGAAAACTTATTAAAAGCATCGCTTGGATGACGACTGCCTTTATTAACGGTTTAGCAATCCTTTCATTCCTCGGCCTTATCGGAATATTAGATACCAGTTTTATTCTGCATGAAAAACCTTGGTTATGGCCTGTTCTCATCTTTTTTGCTCTGTTTGTACCTATATATATCGGTTTTTCTAAAATAAAAAATCGAAAAATAAAACGAGTAGAAGGACAAGAAGCGGAAAAAAATCCAACTGTTTTATATTCATTAGTTTCATTAGTTGAATGGCTATCTGCCGGTATCGTTATGTATGTCATCTTAATATTATTTGGAATTGATATCGATTTCCGAAAGTTTTTAGGTGTTTATGTAATCGCTGCTTTAGCCGGTGTTATAAGTCTTGTGCCTGGTGGCCTTGGCTCATTTGACCTTGTCTTCTTAACTGGATTAGGGCAATACGGCATTGATACAGGTGTCTTACTACCAGCTATGTTATTATATCGCCTTGTCTATTACATCTTACCGTTCTGCCTCGGCCTAATCTTTGCAGCCTTTGAAATGACAGGAGCGGCCCTTAAAAAAATTGAAGATAAACCATTTATTGCACCTGCTTTAGAAACAACCGGTGTTATATGGACTTTGCAACGTGATTTCTTAGGAAAATTAGGCTCATGGGCATCTGCTGCTCTAACAGTCTTTGCTGGCTTAATGGTTATCTTATCAACCATTTTACCAACGAGTATAAATCGCGCTCACGCATTACATATTTTAGCTCCAAAACATCTTATTCAATTTTCTTTTAGCTTATCGTTAACATTCGGAATCCTTCTCCTTATTCTTTCAAGAGGAATATATTATGGAACGAAACGTTCTTACTATATGACGATTGTTTCTTTAATTGGAGCGGCAATTTT
Source organism: Bacillus clarus (assembly GCF_000746925.1). Lineage (GTDB taxonomy): Bacteria > Bacillota > Bacilli > Bacillales > Bacillaceae_G > Bacillus_A > Bacillus_A clarus. The sequence goes on along the minus strand of NZ_JMQC01000008.1, from coordinate 3,725,921 downwards.
TAATACGCTAAAAGGAATAGATATTGAAGAAACCTTTATTTTACTAATTGTGCTCGCTGTATTATATATGCTTCGCAAAAGATTTGTACGCGAAAAAATAGAAATTTCTCTCTCTGATGTCGTGAAAGTGTTTATCTTTTTACTACTAACATTATATTTGTATAAAAACTTAGGTATTTTATTCGCAGGAGCAAAAGAAGCTTTTAAACCTGATTTCGTCGTTCGAAACATTACACAAGTAAAACGGAGTGCACTTGCAGCAGCATTTTTTGTTCCAACATTTTTACTTATCGGTTCTCTAATCGCGAATCGTTATCGCAATGTATTTCCTGGACAAGAAGCAAACGATAAAAGACTGCAACACTTTTTAGATGAACACGGCGGAAACGTACTTAGTCATTTAGGATTTTTAGGAGATAAGCAATTTTTCTTCAGTAAAGACGGAAAAGCACTTCTTCTATTTTCAATAGCAGGAAAGCGCCTCGTTGTATTAGGGGACCCAATTGGTGATCCTTCTTCATACCGTACTGTGTTGCAAGAGTTTTTAGCTGAAGCCGATCGATTCGGATACATTTGTGTATTCTATCAAATCGAAAGTAAATGGATGAGTTTATATCATGATTTCGGTTATAACTTCTTTAAACTTGGTGAAGAAGCTGTAGTTGATTTAAATACGTTTACGATATCCGGAAAAAAACGTGCTGGCATGCGAGCTACTTTCAATCGCTTTGAACGAGAAGGGTATACATTCTCTATTCATCAACCACCGTTCTCAGATGAATTATATGAGGAGTTAAAGAAAGTATCAGATGCTTGGCTCGGTGGAAAAAAAGAAAAAAGTTTTTCACTTGGGTACTTTGATCGTGAATATATTAGTCGTGCTCCTATCGCAACTTTATCTGATACTGAAGGGAAAATCATCGCCTTTACAACATTTATGCCAGTGTACCAAAGCGGCACACTGTCTGTTGATTTAATGCGTTATTATCCAGATGCACCTGGTGGAATTATGGATGCAATCTTTATCCACTTGTTCCAATGGGCAAAAGAAAATGAATATCATTCCTTTAATATTGGTATGGCGCCGCTCTCAAACGTTGGTTTATCAACACAATCGTTTTGGTCTGAACGAGTTGCCGCTGCAATATTTAATAATGTCCGTTATACATATAGTTTCAGTGGATTACGACATTTTAAAGAAAAATATAAGCCTGCCTGGAGCGGAAAATATTTAGCATTTCGAAAAAATCATTCTCTACCGATTACAATGCTTGCTGTAACAAAATTAATAGGAAAACGAAAAAGCAGCTAACATGTTAGCTGCTTTTTCGTTTCTGAACTTGTATAACAAACTCCTTTTCATACTTCTTACCATTTAAATAAAAATTCCCCCATAGTTTATATGTTCCTTCTTCAGGGAATATAATACGATATTGTAATTGCTCATCATCATTAACTGGAACCGCATATAAAAAGTTCTCTCGCATTTCATCTACAATATAAAGATTCGCATGTTCTCCAGACCTTGAGCTAAATTTCACTTTCCCTCCCTTTTTTGCTTGAAACTGAAATGTTAATGTAGCTGCCTCATTTGGATGCAATGCCCCAAATAAAAGAGAGACTTGAAAATCATCCATTTTTTTCGTAAGTACAGTATCCATTGAAAGACTTTCTTTTTTCTTTTTATCTTCTTCGCCAAAGTTTTTCTTAGAAAATGATTCTGCTGACTTGTTGTTATCCTCATACAAAAATATAGTATACCCTTTATCTTTTGCTATATTTGAAGATAGTTTATATGATCCATTCCCGGCAAATGTAGGCTTCATTTGTTGTATATTCTTTAACTGCGCGTCTACAATAACTACGCGAATTTGATCATTTATCCCGCGGACTTCATTGTTATTTTTATTTAGCAATTGAAATGAAATATCTACTTTTTCATTTTCTTTTTTATTTTTTATATCCCATTTTACCTCTTGAATATCCCCTGTCGTTTCTGTCATCCCTTGATATTTTTTTATATAAAATCCACCTGCCACAATCAGTAATAATGTAATTAGCCCGATGACGAGATTTTTCAAAAAATCACCTACCATACTTTTTTATAAAACGTTTTCTCCTTACTATTTATTCTAGATTATGATTTATGAAATCCTTCTACTTTGCACATATTACAAATAATAAAAAGATTTTAATTGGCAGGATTCCTAGTGTATAATGCAGATGATGTTGATTTATATCAATACATAACAAGGAGGATTTTTCATGAGTGTTCATATCGAAGCAAAACAAGGCGAAATCGCTGAATCTATTCTACTACCAGGTGATCCATTACGTGCAAAATATATCGCAGAAACATTTTTAGAGGATGTAACTTGCTATAACAACGTGCGCGGCATGTTAGGTTTCACTGGAACTTATAAAGGAAAACGTGTATCTGTTCAAGGTACAGGTATGGGTGTCCCTTCTATTTCTATTTATGTAAACGAATTAATCCAGAGCTATGGCGTGAAAAATTTAATTCGTGTTGGAACATGTGGTGCGATTCAAAAAGATGTAAAAGTACGTGACGTTATTATCGCAATGACAGCTTGTACAGATTCTAATATGAACCGCTTAACATTCCCAGGATTTGATTTTGCACCAGCTGCAAACTTCGATCTTTTAAAGAAAGCTTACGATGCTGGAACAGAAAAAGGCTTACACGTTCGTGTTGGTAATGTTTTAACAGCAGACGTATTTTACCGTGAGAGCATGGACATGGTTAAAAAACTTGGTGATTACGGTGTATTAGCAGTAGAAATGGAAACAACTGCCCTTTACACACTAGCAGCAAAATATGGTGTAAATGCTTTATCTGTATTAACAGTAAGTGACCATATCTTCACTGGAGAAGAAACAACATCTGAAGAGCGTCAAACTACATTTAACGAAATGATTGAAATCGCTTTAGATGCTGCAATTCAACAATAATACACAAAAGAACTTGTCATACGTCTGGCAAGTTCTTTTCTATTTGCACATCCATCGTCTATACTTTATGTGACTTTTTATAAAAAACTACTCTAGAAAGAGACAGATTTTTAATACCTACTTTCTTTTAACGTTTGTTATAATGAAGAAACTATTTATACAACAGCATTCTTTATATGAGGTGAAAAAGTGAAAAAAAGAAGTATCGTCTTTAAACTATTTTTATTAACATCAACATTATTTACTATCATCTTCCTCCTTTTTTTCCTTGGACAATCACTATTTTTAGAGAAATTTTATATTAATAAAAAAGTGAAAACAGTCCAAACTTCTTTTGAGAAGTTTTTGGCAAATTACGAAAAAAGCGATAAGACTTCTGAAGAAATTAGGAAACTAAAACAAGAATTTCATGATAAAACAAATGCGGACATCTTATTTTTAGACTCTCATGCAATAATAAAAGGTGAAAATAATTACTATATTGAAGTTACTGATCCTTCATCTAATAAAACATTTTCTATCCCACTTAATAACATTTTAACCAATGATGAATATAGCAAATTCATAAGTTTAGGTTTAAAAAAAGACGCAATGATTAAAGTGGATGGTTATGTACAAGGAAATACAATATTTCCTCAAATAATTACTACAAATTACAATCAATGGAAAAACGACAACTTTGCTTCCGATTTCAACTCAATTGGTAGTAATCCATCTAAAAATAGACTTACAAACAGAACTAGAAATATATATCCTGTTACATTTACTGGTGTTGTATCTAAATTAGAACTCCCTTCCAAAAACGAATTTCGTCTTGCAAATAATTTAGAAACATTACAAGCTGTCCAACACTTCGCTGCAGCTAGCCAATATGGTACATCTAATTCGAATAATTTAACTACTTTTATACTAGATGCTGGAGACGAAGTTAAAAATAGTATCTTTGTACAACCTATTTTGGAAAATGGACAAATTAAAGAATATGCTTTTGCAGTAGCATCTTTACAACCAGTTAATGAGGCAATGCTCGTTTTAAAAGATTATTACGTTTATGCCTTAATTATCGTGTTTCTCGTTATTATTTTATTATCCTTTTACTATTCAAAAATCATTGTTAAGCCATTAATTAAGATGAATCGTGTCACAAAAAAAATGGCTAATTTTGATTTTAGTGAAAAATTACCTATTACAGCAGATGACGAAATTGGTGGTCTATCTGGCAGTATTAATACACTCTCTGTTAATTTAAAAGATCGCATTGATCGATTAAATGTAGCAAATACAAAACTACAACAGGATATAGAACGCGAGCGTCAGCTGGAAAAAACCAGAAAGGAATTTATTTCTGGTGTATCTCATGAATTAAAAACACCACTCAGTGTTATTAGAAGTTTCGCTGAGGGTATTAAAGATGGCGTTAGCAAAGATACGACATACTATACCGATGTTATTTTAGAAGAAACAGAAAATATGAATCGACTCATCGTCGAAATGTTGGAATTAGCAAAGTTAGAATCTGGTACGTATAAACTAGAGATGACTACCTTTTCAATCGGTGAACTCGTTCAACAAGTATATACAAAATTATTATTTAGTCTGGAAGAAAAACATTTACAAGTAGACATTAATTTGGATCCTTCAATATACGTCGAAGCAAATCGTAATCGAATTGAACAAGTAGTTGTGAACTTACTTAGCAACGCTATTCGCTATACACCTAATGGCAAGGAAATTAAAATTCGCGTTATAGAAGTAGAAGAAAAAGTGAGAATTGAAATTGAAAACACTGGTAACCCTATTCCAGAAGAAAGCCTTGAAAAAATTTGGGATCGCTTCTATCGTTTAGATGCTTCCCGAAGTCGTCATACTGGAGGTACTGGACTCGGTTTATCTATTGTGAAAAACATTTTAGAACTTCATCACGCTGAATACGGTGTGTATAATACAGAGGATAGCGTTATATTTTATTTTAATTTACAAAAAGTAAAAGAAGTCAAATAATTTGTCTTAATTTCACTAGGAGTTCACATGAAATTCACACTCTCCCTTTATAGTAAGAACCAAGTTAATCCTTTCCTTTACACATATAAAAGAGGAGAGTGCGTGAAATGAAACAAGCAGGACAACCTATTCAAAACGAAAAACAATTAGAAACAATCAAAAATATACTTTTACAATCTTCGAAACGTGATGGCTTATTATTCGTATTAGCTGTAAATTCTGGCTTAAAAGTAAGTGAAATCTTACAATTAAAAGTCGGCGATGTAATTGATGAAGACGAAAATGTTCGCCATTCCATTTTATTTTACAATGAAAAAGTAAAGAAACATAAATGGTTCGCTGTAAACGAAGATTTACAGCATGCAATCGAAGACTATATGAAAGAACGTAAAATTTGGAAACGAAATGAGCCATTATTAAAGTCTCAAAAAGGGACAAAGTCTATTACAAGACAACATGCATGGTACATTTTAAACAAAGCTGCAAAAGAAGTTGGATTAGAAGGGATTAGCTCACATACACTTCGAAAAACTTGGGGATATTGTGCATACAAATCTGGTGTTGATATCGCATTTTTACAACACTTCTTTGATCATAGTACTCCATCAAAAACTTTAAAGTATATCGGTATTGCATAAAAACAAACATAGTTCTTATACATAAAAAAGGTTACCAAGCTTATAATTGGTAACCTTTTTTATGTTTCATATTCTCTTTTCTTGTTTCTCCTATATGGTAGTGGTACTCTAATATTAAGGGGGAGAAATTATGAACACACTAACTATTGAATTACCAAAAGAAACGGCTGAAAAACTCAATTTATTAAAGCAAGCGTATCAAAAGAAAACAGGTGCTGCCATTTCTGAAAGCACACTCGTTCAAACACTTATCTCAAAAGAGTTCATCCAAGAGATAACTCCTTTTGATTTACAACAATATGTAACTGGAAAATAACAGCGTTAATCGCTGTTATTTTTTTATTTTTCTCTTTCTATCCAAAATACAAAAGAAGTTTTTTATTTAATTTCCGAAAAACTATTGACAATGATAATGATAACCATTATCATTTATTACGAAGCCAACAATTGATGAATCAACCAAACGCTCAGTAACATTGTTACCCCTCTTTTTCATATAGAAAACCACTGTACATTCCCCCTGTTTGTACAGTGGTTTTCTTTTTTTCATTTATTCAAATAAATTAAGTTGCTCAGGCTTAGGTTCGCCATATGTAATATTCATCATTTCCATCAATTGTTTCGCATTATCCGCTGCGTCCCCGCCAGAATTATTATTAAACAATACATATATATCTTTCGTCTTCTTCTTCAGTATTTCTAGTCTTTCCACCCATTCTTCTAGTTCTTTTTTATTGTAACGATACAAACAGCGAACAGCTCTCCAATTTTCTCCTTTATCAAGCCATCCATGAACATTACGACCATGAAAACGTATTAATGCTATTTCAGGATGCGTTGCTTCTAATACAAGTGGCACAGATCCGATTCCAGCCTGTGGTTCATCACAAATCGTATGAATCCACTTTTCTTGTTCTAGAAATTGCAACGTTTTATCATGCATATTAGAATCAAACCATGTTTGATTTCGGAATTCTATTGCACAAGGTAAACCTTTCATTTTTTCTTTTGTATAACGCAGTAAATCTACATTTTTCTTCTTGCAATCAAACCAGGGTGGATATTGAAACAAAATTGTTTGTAGTTTATGAGCTTCTTGAAGTGGAAGAATCGATTGTTTAAATACATCGAACATTTCATCAATGTTTGAAAATGGGATTTCCCCTTGCATATGTCCTGTCATTCCTTGGTATGCCTTTACAATAAAAGAAAAGTTTTTTGGTGTTTCACTCGCCCATTTTATATAATTCCGGACTGGTTGCATCGCATAAAATGAACTATCCACTTCTACAATCGGAAAATACTCGCTATACGTTCGTAATTTATTTCTATTTTCATAGGAATCTGCATATAACGAATCATGATCTCCCCATCCTGTTAATCCAATGGAAAGCAAATGAATTCCTCCCTTCTCATATTCTCATTAATTTCATTCTAGCCATCCCTCAAAGTTTAATTCAAGTAGTTTTATAAAGGGTACCTTTATGAAAGAGTCTTTTTATAAAAATATGATATACTAGATGGAAGAATTTTTAAATTAAGGAGTTATTTATATATGCTTCAAGAGGATACTATTTTATCTCATGAAAATCAAATAAAAGAATTGGAAAATAAAGTGCGTTTTTACGAAGAATTAGTAAACCAATTACCACATCATTTCACATATAGAAACCCGCAGTTTGGTTTACAAATAGAAAAAACAAAAACATCTCATTCTATCTGGCCTATACAAAAAGAAGATAAGAATCCTATCTTTAAGCTTACTTGTGATTCCTTATTTTTATTTGAACAGCTAGAAAAGCATTTTGTTCATATTTTTGACGCCTTTTCACATCATGTCACTTTTATTAATAATCAAGGTATCATTACATTGTGTAATCAAGCTGCAGCAGATGACTTTGGTGTAGTGCGAAGTTCTATAATAGGTAGACCTATTCAAGAATTGTTAAACTTGCCCGTGGAAAAAATTAAAGCTATCGAAACATTAAAGACTGAAACTGAAATATATAATGAGGAAGTTCTAGATAAAAACTATGGTATTATAAACAACAGAATCATTCGTGATTATAATGGAGAAATTTTTCGCATTATCAGTGTCTTTCATTATTTAAATACAGAACGTGATGCAGAAAAATTTGCTTTAGCTGGCCGAATTGCAGCAGGTATTGCTCATGAAGTTCGTAATCCTCTTACAACAGTACGTGGATATTTACAATTTTTACAGGAAAGCGTCTCTTCTTCTAATAAAAAATTATTTGAAAACTTGCTAATCCCTGAATTAGACCGGGCCAATAGCATTATTACAAAGTTTTTATCTATCTCAAAAGCACATGAATTTAAAAGGGAACCATTTCCTATCAATACGTTTTTACAGGAATATATTCAACAATTACTCGCTAGCGAAGTCTTTTTGCACAATATTTCTATTGAATACAATTTATCTTCTGAACTAGATAACATACTTGTAAATATTGACCGACATGAACTCGTTCAAGTTTTCTTAAACTTATTCCAAAACGCTGTCGATGCCCAAGGTGCTACACCTCTATCCATTCAAATTACTAGCCATCGTTTAGATAATTTCGCTCGTATTACATTTCAAGATAATGGAACTGGCATCCCTCCAGCAATTCAAGAATATATATTTGATCCTTTCTTTTCTACGAAAGATTCAGGAACTGGACTCGGATTATCAGTAACAAAAAAAATTATTCAAAATCATAATGGCACTTTAAAAGTCTCTAGTGATAAAAACGGTACAACCTTTATCATTTCCATTCCATTATCACAAAAAAAAATCAAACTATAAGATAGCTATATAAAATTAGTGGGATGAGGAGTCCCACTAATTTTATTATTTTGCTTCTTAAAATCTCCAGACCTTTCTCACATCAAAATTTTCCTCCTATACTATCCTTCCTGGCTACCACGTACATATTAATTTTCTTTCCCTCTCCTTTACCATCTGTTATTACATATAATGACAAGTATTCAATTATCAGCTACCGTTTCTATGAAAATCTGCCTAACGTAGGCTACTGCCTAAAAAACAAATAGTAAAACTATATAACATTTCACCCACTTATTTCACTTGTTCTAAACCAATAGGTGAAGTTCTTATTTTTGAATACGTAGTAGTTTATCCATCACTAATCAAGATTCATTTTCATTTTATTATATTGACGGTTCTTTATTTTTAATAGAAAGGAATGAAAAGATGTACAACAATAACAACAAAAGCAAAATTTTTTTTGGCAATAGTGCTCAAGGTTCTACTGGGGCGACTGGCTCTACTGGGACGACTGGCTCTACTGGGGCGACTGGCTCTACTGGGGCGACTGGCTCTACTGGGGCGACTGGCTCTACTGGGGCGACTGGCTCTACTGGGGCGACTGGTTCCGCTGGGGCGACTGGCTCTACTGGGGCAACTGGCTCTACTGGGGCAACTGGCTCTACTGGGGCGACTGGTTCCGCTGGGGCGACTGGCTCTACTGGGGCGACTGGTTCCGCTGGGGCGACTGGAACTCCAATCCCTGTAACTATGGCTGTAATAGGAAACACAAACCCGCAAACTATATCTCCAGGAACCAATATCCAATTCAATGAAGTATTCGAGTTAACTAATATCGCTTTTAATGATGGTACAGATACTTTTACAATTTTAGAAACAGGAGTATATAATATTAGTTTCTCTGCATCTACAACTTTCCCAGGCTCTTCACCATTTGGTTTTGGAATTTCATTTAATGGTCAAGCACCTACTCGTAATTTTTCAACTAACGTGATTGGTAGCTCTGTTTCCTTCTCAACAATTTTTACTTTAACAGCTAGTACAATAATTTCTGTACAGCCTATAGCAAATACTATTTCTATTCCTAATACAGGTGAAACAACAGCTATACTATCTGTTTACCGAATTTACTAAATTCCATTTTTAAACATATTTCTCGAATAGTCAAGCATATTTATTATAGTGAGAATTGTTTTGATTGCTTCACTCTTTAAATCTCTCTTTATATAGAAAGGAGCACTTATTTGGGAGGATAAGCGCTCCTTCTTTACGTTTCTTTACCTCAAATTAACTCTAGCTTAATGCTAATTTTGTATGATAAATAATGAAGACAAAGACATGAAAGAGGGATGAAAATGAGAGTTATATCATCAGCACGTTTTTGGGTCGCTCTTATGTTATGTATCATTTTATGTTTAGGACTTTTGTTAACTTTAAAGTACTCAACCATTTCAAAAGCTGAGGAAACTCACCAGACAATTCCATATGAACTTTTATATACTAAACAAAATACAGTCCCTATTTCATCTTCCACACATAATGAGAAAAAGGTTGTAAAGGGCATGATTGTTACAGAAGCTTCTAATTATGAAGACCTACTTCAAATCGCAGAGGTAATTAAAAATCAATATAAAAACAAAGAAATTAACGAAGTAATATTTTCTATTCACAATAAAAACAATGGAAAATATGACGAAGATTTACCTTATGAGCCTATTGGTAAAGGAATCATTACTGTCACTTATGATTCGATCTCCTTAGGAAAAAGTAACGTTATCCTCCATAAATAAAGTTGTTGATTTTTCCATATAAAAAAGAGGCGAATCTCATTATTCGCCTCTTTTTTCCTTACCAAAATGGAATCCATTCTTTTACTTTATCAATCCATTCTTTTTGCTGTTGTTGTCTTTGTTGTTCCTCTTCTTTTCTTCTTTTTTCTTCTTCTTTTCTTCTTTTTTCTTCTTCTATCGTCTTTAACTGTTTTGTATAGTCTACTTCTGATATTAAAGATAATTGAAATGCTTTTTGAGCTGGGTTTCCAGCAGCTTTCTTCATAATATCTCGGAACATTGTCGTCGTAATTTGACTTCCACCCGGCACGTAATGTTCACTATCCGTCTTATCATATCCCACCCAAATCGCACCAACTAAATCGGGTGTATATCCAACAAACCAAGAATCTTTTGCGCCAGTGCTTGGCCCGCTTACAAGCTGAGTAGTTCCTGTTTTTCCGGCTGTATCAATATTATTAACTTTTGCTTTTTCACCTGTTCCTTTTTCAACAACACCTTTTAATAAGTATGTCATCTTTTGAGCGATTTTTTCACTGGTCACACGTGTTTCTTTTTTATACCATTTCCCAACGGTTTCACCTTCAGCATTTTGTATCTCTCTAATTGCGTGAGCTTCTACTTGTACACCATCATTCGCGAATGTAGCATAAGCTTGAGCCATTACAAAAGGAGACGTTCCAGTATGCATTCCCCCTAAAGCAATCGGATACGTACGATCTTCCTGTTCTAACGGAATGCCAAATCTTTCTAATGATTTCAAACCTTTATCTAATCCAATCTGTTCTAGAAGCCAAACAGCTGGTACATTATAAGATTTTGCCACTGCTTCATACATGGTGACATCACCGTGAAAAGTATGATCGCTATTTTGCGGTTGGTACTCCTTAATATTAAACGGTTCATCTTTTAGTACATCATATACTTCATATCCTTGTTCTAAAGCTGGTACATACACCGCAAGCGGTTTTAATGTTGATCCAGGTTGTCTTTTCAATTGTGTTGCATGATTAAATTGTAAAAATTGATAAGGACCTCTCCCACCTACTAAAGCAGGAACTCCACCAGTTTTTGGATTCATAAGAACAACTCCAGTTTGCATGAGCTGACCTGAATTACTGCCTTTAAAGTAATTATCATTATTAACAACATCTTCTACTGCCTGTTGTTTTTTCGGATCAAGTTCTGTATAAATACGGTAGCCACCTGCTAAAATTTCATTTTGCGTTAATTCATACTTCTCCATCGCTTCCCTTACAATATAATCTACATATTGAGAATATTTCCCTTTATATTTATCATCAACACCACGCCGCAATACAAGTCCTGTTTCTTTCTCCTTCACATACTGTTCTTCCGAAATATACCCTTGTTCTTTCATTAAACTTAATACGACGTTACGCCTTTCAATTGATTTATTAAAGTTTTTATAAGGCGAATACGTAGATGGTGCTTTAATCAATCCAGCTATCGTTGCAGCTTCTCCTATTGTTAAATCCTTTACTTCTTTATCAAAATAAGATTTGGCTGCCTTTTTTATCCCCCAAGCACCTTCACCAAAATAAATTTGATTCATATACATTTCCATAATTTCATCTTTTGTATAAGTACGCTCTATTTTCTTCGTTAAAAAATATTCTTTAAATTTCCGCGAAAACGTACGCTCTTGCGTTAAAAACACATTTTTTGCCAGCTGCTGTGTAATTGTACTTCCTCCTGCAACAACTTCCCCAGCTGTAATATTTTTTAATACTGCACTTATAATTCCACTATAGTAAATGCCATGATGACTAAAGAACTCCTTATCTTCTACCGCTACAACTGCTTGAATCATAATGTCCGGTATATCTTTTCTTCTAATGCCTTCTGTTTTTGAAGATGATAACTTCGCTGCCACTTCATTATTTGCATCGTAAATTAAAGTTGGTTGTGGGACAGCTTGTTTTAATTCGGATATATCTTGAATGGAAATTATTATATTTACAGCTACAAATAGCGTAATGAACAAACTAGCGAAAACAATTAATGAATTGCGTAGTTTCTTCCTATTGTTGAACCACTCAAGCATTTTCTTGAAATGAGTGCTCTTCCATTTCATTTATTCACTTCCTTTATTATGTTTACACCTTTTTAGAAAAAGGAAGAAACTCCCTCCTTTTAAATTCATTATGATAACGCAATAGCTTATGAAGTGTAAAGCATTTCTTTTACATTCATACTTTTTACAAGAAAAGGACATTCTACAAGTAAGATATTCATTATTCATCATTAATATTATTAATACAACAACATGAGTTATGTTAAGTTTTTGTAAACTTTTCGATAAAATGTTTTAAAAACCGACAGTTTTTTGTTAGAATTGATTAGCCAATATATTTTACATATATTACTTTTGTGGGGGTAACAATAATGGTCTTTAAATCAAAAAAAGATAAGTTTTCTGAAATGTTAATGAATGTTTCCGAAAATTTAAAAGAAGGCGCGCAGTTTTTCGTGGAGTATAAAATTAAAAATGCTAGCGATTTAAAAGAATTTTCTATGCGCATGAAAGAATATGAGTCAAAAGGTGACTCATTTATTCACGAAATCATTATGGAGCTAAACAAAGCATTTATCACTCCTATTGAACGTGAAGACATCCTACAGCTTGCAATGAGTATGGATGATGTATTAGACGGATTAGATCACAGTGCTGGTTTATTCGAAATGTATTCTATTACAGAGGCTGATGAATACATGATTAAGTTTGTAGAGGCAATTAATCAATGTGCGATTGAAATTGCACACTCTGTTGAACTAATGTCTAATAAGAAATTAGTCGATATTCGTACAAATGCAATTAAAATTAAGGACTACGAGTCACAATGTGATGACATTCGTCGCCATGCCATTAAGCACTTATTCTCTCGTGAGAAAGATCCGATTAAGATTATTCAATTTAAAGAGATTTATGAAGAGCTTGAAGAAGTAGCTGATAGCTGTCAAAGCGTTGCAAACGTATTAGAAACAATCATTATGAAGAACGCGTAAGGAGTTTGATCATGGATACACTCTTGATACTGACCGTTTTAGTAGTCATTTGCGCTTTAGCTTTTGACTTTATCAATGGATTTCACGATACAGCAAACGCTATTGCAACGGCTGTTTCAACGAAAGCTCTAAAGCCTAGACATGCAATTATTATGGCAGCTATTATGAACTTTTTAGGTGCGATGACATTTACAGGTGTAGCAAAGACTATTACAAAAGATATCGTTGACCCATTTGCCTTGCAAAATGGTTCTCTTGTAATTTTAGCTGCTTTGCTTGCAGCAATAGCTTGGAATTTGATTACTTGGTACTATGGTATTCCAAGTAGTTCTTCCCATGCGATTATTGGCTCCATCGCAGGTGCAGCAATTGCTGCTGCTGGTATTAGCGCATTAAACTATAAAGGGTTTATAAAAATTATTGAAGCTTTAATCATTTCACCGATTATTGCTTTTGTTATTGGTTACATCGTATATAGTATTTTTAAAGTGGTCTTTAAAAACTTTAATTTAACGAAAACGAACAAGAACTTCCGTATATTCCAGATTTTCACCGCTGCATTACAAGCTTATACGCACGGTACAAATGATGCTCAAAAGGCAATGGGAATCATTACGATGGCTCTTATGGCAAATAACTATCATACTTCTAGTGACATCCCGTTCTGGGTACAATTAGCTTGTGCAATCGCAATGGGTCTTGGTACTTCTGTCGGTGGATGGAAAATTATTAAAACTGTCGGTGGACAAATTATGAAAATTCGTCCTGTAAATGGTGTAGCTGCCGATTTATCATCATCACTTGTTATTTTCGGCGCAACATTCATTCACTTACCGGTTAGTACGACGCACGTTATCTCTTCTTCTATTTTAGGGGTTGGTGCTTCTCATCGTGTGAAAGGTGTAAAATGGGGAACTGCGAAACGCATGTTAATTACATGGGTTATTACACTTCCTATTTCCGCTTCTTTAGCTGCTTTATTTTACTACTTATTACACTTAATCTTTTAATCAAAAGTCGTCTTCCTTATTTTTCTAGGAAGACGACTTTTTTGTGAACAAGCCTATTTCTTCTGTAAAAGTGTGTATAATGGGTGTTGGATAAGTTATATAGAGGAGTTGGCAATTTTGGAATACATCATGTTACTTTTCATCGGATTAATCGCAGGAACAGTCGGAAGCCTAGTTGGGCTTGGAGGAGGAATTATTATCGTTCCTTTATTAATTGGCCTGCACAGTTTATCACCGCAGCTTGCAGTTGGAACTTCAATTGTTACAGTCGTATTTACAGGTTTATCTTCCACCCTTACTTACATGAAGCATAAACGGGTAGATTATAAAAGCGGACTTATTTTATTTATCGGGAGTGGTCCTGGTGGCATTATTGGATCGTGGGCAAATAAATTTTTAAACCAAGATACATTTTCTTTATACTTTGGTATTTTTCTTATATTCGTATCAATTCTTCTTATGCTAAAGGATAAGCTAAAACCACTTTCTCTATCAAATATGACTGTGATTAAGCGTTCTTTTACAGATAATGATGGAAATACTGTTCATTATCAATTCCCACCATTTCTTTCTATCTTTATCGCATTTATAGTTGGGTTCATCTCTGGATTATTTGGAATCGGCGGAGGCGCCTTACTTGTTCCAGCAATGATGTTGCTTTTTGCTTTCCCAGCACAAATTGCTGTAGCGACTTCTATGTTTATCGTCTTTTTATCAGCAATTGTAACTTCTTTAACTCATATCTCTCTTGGAAATGTTAGCTGGATTTATGCATTAATTCTTATTCCTGGTGCTTGGTTTGGCGGAAAAATCGGAGCTTATATCAATACAAAATTAAGTGGCAATGCCATCATTAATTTATTACGTATTACATTAATTATTCTTGGTACTAGATTAATTATAACTTCATTTTTGTAACGCGTTCTTTTTAGAATGCGTTTTTTTATACACATGAATATAAAAAAACTCCTAAAACAGCACATAGTACTAAGCAAACACACAATAACATGAAATTTGAAATATGTAATTTCTTCAAGTTGATCACCCCTATAACCGGAACTGTTACCTTTATGATAACGAAAAAACAGCCCTTTTGCGGTTACAAAGCGCTAACAATGTAAAATCAATTATTACAAATTGCATCCATTTATTGCATTTCTTTGTATAATCTATCGATTCACTAAAAAAAGATGTCATGTTGACATCTTTTTAATGAAGAAGTGACCATCCCATAAAATCTTCATGTACTTGGCATGCTCTCTTATCATTTCGATCATATAATTCAGCATAACTATCTGTTTCTTCATCATAGGCCATTGTATAAATAATTTGACCATCTATTTCAACCGATAAAACAACTCCGCCCTTCATCTCTTCCACATGGATGATCGCATTAGCTGGAATTCTCATATCCGTCATCTTCATCGCATCTAACAATATACTAAACCCCCTACAGCGTATTCATTGCTAGTACTATTACACACTAAATAGTATACTACTGTAATAGCATACATTTCGTCAATAAAATTGCTGTTTAAAAGACGGATTGGCTTTCATACAAAAATACTACCTATACGTTAACATGGTCAAAAAGAAATACTTAAATGGGGTGCTAACATTGATTTTACATAAGGGAGATGTATTATTCCGTCAAGGCGAAGACGGTCCTTTATACTTTATAAAAACAGGTTTATTAAAGGTTGTTCGATTACAAGAAGACGGAACACCATTTTTGTTTAATATCATCGTTCCTGGCGAAACGATACCTCACCATTCTTTGATTTCACCGAAAGAATATCACGGTACAGCTATCGCTTTAATTAAAACAGAAGTTGAGCCTATTATAAGTAACACATGGTATGACAAACTACAAGCGAATCCTGAATCCTATGCAAATGTCGCTATGCAATTGCAATCCAAATTAAGAATGATGCAACAGCGTATTGATCAATTAACGACAGTTTCTCCGAAAGAGCGCCTTCATCGTTTGCAAGAATGGTTTGCGCTATATTTAGATGACATTCCTATATATGAAATATTAACGCAAACAGAAATTGGTCAACTAATAGGGGTGCGTCGTGAAACAGTGAATCGATTACGAAGAGAACAAACAAAAAACGAGGTAAAATAATACCTCGTTTTTTTGCGCTAAAAATTCAGCTATTGCAAGCTTGCTGCTGGGCCGAAAAATTCATAATGAATATTCTCTTGTTTAACACCTAAATGAGTTAAAATTGTATAAACATGTTTCATAAATGGCACTGGACCACAGAAATAAAATTCAGCTTCAGTTGTCGGAAGGATAGATTGTAACCATTCTTCTTCAACAAATCCTTCTTTATCAAAGTTCTTCGTTACTACATCTTGCTCTGTCGGTGATGAATAGCAAGTATATGCCTTCACCTGTTCATTTTGCTTTTCAACTGTCTCTACATGCTCTTTCATCGCATGTACATTACTATTTAACGCTGCGTGAACAAAGTATACATTACGTTTTGATTTTTGTTCGATTAACGTATTTAACATGCTCATCATCGGAGTAATACCTACCCCACCACTTATTAACACAACAGGTAATGCCCCATTCATATTTAATACGAAATCTCCTGCTGGTGCACTTACTAGTAGAATATCGCCTTCCTCCACATGATCGTGTAAATAATTAGACACTTTACCATCTGATGTATTTACACCTTTTTCTCGTTTCACACTAATACGATAGTATTCTTTTCCAGGGGCATCAGACAAGCTATACTGACGATTATGTGTATATGTTTCATCCTCTATATTCAATTGAACTGTTACATATTGACCAGGTATGAATGAAGATAATTTTTCACCATCTTCAGGCTTTAAATAAAATGATGTAATAACGTCACTTTCTTCCTCTTTTTTTACGACAACAAAATTGCGGAAATCTTTCCAACCACCTTCTTTTTCTGCTGCCTCCTCGTACATTCCTGCTTCAATACTAATGAACGCATCAGCGATTACGCCATATGCTTCTCCCCATGCATTTAAAACTTCGTCTGGCGCGCCTGCGACCTCTTTAATTGCTTGTAGTAAGCATGTACCTACAATTGGATAATGCTCCGCTTTAATACCTAAACTTCTATGTTTATGACCAATCTGTTTTACAACTGGAATGATAGCTTCTAAATTATCGATATACATCGCCGCAGCATAAACTGCATTTGCTAGTGCTTGTTGTTGTCTTCCTTTTTTCTGATTTGTATGGTTGAAAATATTTAGTAATTCGGGATGCTCTGAGAATAAAATTTGATAAAACCTCGTTGTAATTTCAACACCTTTTTCCTGTAATAACGGTACTGTTGATTTTACGATTTCAATTGTTTTTGTACTTAACATTGTATCCCACTCCTCTATTTCCTTAACTATTATTAGTGTAACTGAATTTTATACTCCACATTGTGATTTTAATCACTATAAACATGATGTTTTTGTGAAAAATGTATGAACAAATTCACCTATAATAGAAAATGAGCTAACTAGAATATTAGCTAGCTCATTACTTTGTTTGTAAAACTTGTTCGATTACTTGTACATTCTTCCCATTTCCAAACTCTGTATACCCCCATATGTTCGTTTCACCAGTATATTTATTCACAATAATATCCAGATCGTGGTATACACGATGGGCATACACTATATATTCAATCTTTCGAAGTTCTACACCCTTTTTCGCAATCTCATAACTTTTTTTCACATCACGTTTCATCTTCTCACTTTTGGTTTCCTTATGTATATCTTTTAAAGATAGTTCTTGTTCTTGAAACCACTGATTAAAATGATTCCAATCTCCTTCAGTATATCTCTCAGCTTTACCGTAATTTAAGAAATTGTTATAACTCTCATGTGTAGTACGAATAAACTCTAAGACACTTTTCTTTTCTTGAACATCTTCAACTTGTGCTACTGTAGCTACTCCGGCAGGCTTATTTGCATAATGTAACAATACTTTCATAAGACTATAGCTTGCAATGCTCATCACAACAATTGCTCCTAGCACACCTACTACTTTCTTCATATACAGAACTCCTTTTCTACTATGAAAATTACAATGTACTGTTATATTTGTAACATTCTCCTGTAGAAATAAAATTCCTGTATAAATACTTCCTATCATTTCGACACTGTTTTTCTACACATTTCGCTTTGGTAAATGCTCTTGTAAAACAATATATCCTTCATAAGCTGTATAGCCAAGTATAGCCATTAATCCAATATAACCCGCGAATACTGTCCATTTTGTTTTTGTATCAACTTTATAATAGTCTTCTTGTTGTTTCTTTTCTATTTCCCATTCTCTCAACTTTCTTCCTGACACTTCTAAAGCTTCACGTATACGAAGCACGTGCTCATCCTTTTCATCTTCATATGGAATATAGTCAAGAGGCTCAAACTTTGGTAATACATACTCTAATACTTCTATTTTTTGAGGTTCTCCTATTTGTAACTCTTTCGCTTTTTCTTTTTGTCTTAATACATTCATTTCATGATGAAGCATATAAATGGTACGATGAACAGCACCAGTTTCTTTTAATTCCTCTTCAAACAGAGCAAGATAATCCTTTATGCCATCTACTTTATATCCTAATTCTTCAATTGGTTTATTTCTCTTTATTACTCTATATAATTCCATACATCCGATAATAAAGATAAATCCCCCCATAATACTTTTAAAGTAAATTGAATAGCCAAGTAATAAGGCAAGGCCTACTCCCCAAATTTTTGTACTGACAACTGAAATAATTCTTCCTCCATCTAACGGAGAAACTGGAATTAAGTTAAAGAAATTGATCATACTGCCTAGTAAAATAATAAGGGCCCAAAACGGTTCTTTCGTCATCATATAAAGCGGGATCGCTGGCAAAAATGATAATAATCCAAAGAGAGGTCCCATATATGCAATGTAAGCTTCATCCTTTGCATTTTTTGGCATCTCTTTCATCCCAATAAGAGCCCCCATAAACGGGATAAAGATTGCAGGTGATGTAGGTATACCTTTTCTCTTCGCCGCCCATAAATGTCCCATTTCATGGATAAGCAGCAAATAAATAAGCGCTACACCAAACTTCCATCCATATATAACTGCGTATGCACCGAGTGACAAGAACATACTAAATACTGTTGAGAACTTTGCAAATTTTAAAATTGCAAATACCCATTTCAACTTAGAAAGTAAAAATAGTCCTATTGCGGCAATGATTCCCCATAATCCTTTTTTATTATTTTTCATATTCCTCTCCTTTACATCACTTTTATAAGCCTCGTAATCTTACTCATTAAAAATTAGCATCCCATAAAAGTTTATTCTCCTCTCCATTATGCCATAATTTTTTCTTTTCTTAGAAATAATGTTTATATCATCCAATTTTAGACGAAAATAAAAACGAAAGGAGATGGATACAAATGAACTTACAATCTTTCATAATAGGTGCCCTTTCTTTTTTAGCTTCAACTCTCATTTTTTATACTGTGAGCTACGTATTATTATTAGATTTGTTGCCGAATCATCTATTTATCGCACTTATTATTCTTTCCGCTCTTATGATTTCTTTTCTTATTACACGAAAATCAATAAACGAGCCGTCTGCAAAAGTAAAATAATAGAGTGGGTCTTTTGACCCACTCTATTATCATTTCCTAGGAAAGATTATATTTATCTTTGTAAATTCATTTTTTCTCCATAATCTTTCACAATTTGAATAATATTTTGAAATACACCCACTTTTTCTTTTTTATTATTTAACATTTGCAAATCATAATTATCATAATATTTTTCTAATGCTTTTAACTCTGTTACTGATGCATCTTTAATTGGTATAGTGAAATTAACTTCATACTGTTTATACCCTTCTTTCGCTTTTTCAGCTAAAACAATTTCACTCGCTTTTGTTCCGACTAGCTTTTGAATTTTCTCAGGGAAAACGAGTTGTAAATAGTACTCTTTTTCTTTCTCTAATACGTTATACAATGAATCTGAAATTGTATAACGCACCGTATACCGCACTTTCTGTTCATCTGCTTTAATATGGAAAGCAGTAATTTGCATATCGTTTTTTGTCACTTTCGTTAAAGCGCCAATCTTTGGATCATCCGTTTTTTTCTCCAAAGGGTTTGGAAATATGGATAACAGTTGTTCCGTATCTTTTTTCGTAAGCATATACATACCCTGCTTATATTGAATCCACCCTTGACGAGCTTCTCCCCTTAACCATGCATAATACGTTTCTTTCTTCCCATTCTTTTCTACTTCTATTTCGTACTCTGGTTCGCCAAAACTACCCGTTATCTCTTGCTTTTCTGCTTTATTCATAATATCTACTACTAGCTGCGCTTCTGTTGTCTTTAATTTTTGGTCCACTTTATCTTTTTGTATAATTGTTACTTGTAACGTTTCCTTCACTTCGTTCACCGTCTCTTCTACTTGTTTTGTCTCCTTTTTTTGCTCAACTTGGCTACATGACGCGATTAAAAATATGAATACGAATAACCAATATTTTCTTTTCAATTAGATCCCCTCTATTCTTCTTATTTCACAATAAGAATTCCTTATTATCTGCCCCCATAAAACCAAAACGTTATATCCTCTAAAATGAGATATACTATAGATGAAGGGAGGTTCTCACATGTCAATTAACTTTCATGACGCGAATAATAAGTATACTTATGCAACCCGTAATGCAGACGTTTCATGGCGCGAAATAATGCAAAGTATTGTAGATACACAAGGTAAACAAATCATTGATATTGGCTGCGGTGGTGGCATTTATACGAAAGAACTTGCACTTATGGGTGCTGAAAAAGTTGTTGGATTTGATTTTTCAAAAGAAATGTTGCAAGCGGCCCAAGAAAATTGTAGCACATTTCCGAATATCTCATTTGTTCACGGTGACGCTCACGATATCCCATTCCCTAATGAAACATTCGATATTGTAATTTCCCGTGCAGTTATTCATCACTTGCAAGACATTCCTACCTTTTTACTAGAGGCTTCTCGCATATTAAAAAAAGACGGGATGCTTGTTATTCAAGATCGAACAATTGAAGATTGTACAATCCCAGGAAGTCCCGAACATATTCGCGGGTATTTTTTCTCCGTTTATCCAAATCTCATTGAAACAGAGGCAAAAAGAAGACCAAAAACTACTTTCATTCAACATTTATTGCAAAATTGTGCTCTTCATCCATTACCTATTCAAACATTATGGGAAGTTCGAAAAATTCACGATTCTGTTAACGCATTATTACAAGATTTATCCCCCCGAACAGGTCGATCCATATTATATGAATTAACAGATAATGAACTTTCTCACCTATTACATCATATTCATACTGAATTACAGAATCTATCGCCCATTATCGAACGAGATCGTTGGACAATTTGGAGCGCGGTGAAAACGTAAGGAAGGAAGCCTCACACCATTTTGTGAGGCTTCCTCCTTTCACAACCTAATTTTGCAACACTCTTGATACCCTCCACTTCTGGCCTGTGCACTTCCACACTTCGGACATACTAAATATCTAGACTGATCTGTCAACAAACTACCTTTTTGAAAGAGTAAAACTTCTGCTTGTTTAAACGAACGCGAATAATATAACCATATAAAACCAGAAATAGCAATAATACCTAATAATACTCCCATCGCAAGCATTCCAGTCACCTCTTTTGGTTTGTTCTTTCCAGCAAGTGGATTGTTGTATTATTCTCTATATTTTTTAAAAATTCCTTCTTTTACCCTGGAATTATCATATTTCTCAACTAAATTTACAATCCTCTATATACGTTTACAGCATTTTTACAAATCAATTGAGTAATTTCCCTCTTGTCATTGCTCACTTTTCTACTTTTAACTAAAAAAAATCGGACAATCCGCTATTTAACAGAGAATATCCACATATAGACACATCTGTCTAAAAATTTATTTAAAAAAATATATTGACTTTCATAAAAAAACATGTGAAAATACTGTCAGAATACTTGAACAAAATTCATTGAAGAGAACGAGTACGTTATAGGACTGTTCCCCAGAGAGTTGGCATTTTGCTGAAAGCCAATGTTCAGTGCGTAACCGAAAATCATCTCCGAGAAGTAGAACCGAATGTTATAGTAAGTTCTTACCGGATGTCCACCGTTACAAGGAACACGTATCATGTCGTACGTTGCAGAGCCGTATACATATAGATATATTTCTACATGTATAAATTAGGGTGGTATCGCGGGTAAATATAACTCGTCCCTTTCTTAAGGGACGAGTTTTTTGTGTTCTTACAGATGAATTTATAAAAAGGAGGAAAAACAATGAACACTGTATCAAAAAAACATATTTTTTTCACGGGTCTTATGCTATTTTCTTTATTTTTTGGAGCCGGTAATTTAATTTTCCCTCCAATGCTTGGACAAAATGCTGGTGAAAACTTCTGGCCAGCAATGATTGGCTTTTTACTAACAGGAGTTGGATTACCATTATTAACCGTTATTGCAATCTCTCTATCTGGAAATGGAATGCAACAACTTGCAAGTCACGTTCACCCGTTGTTCGGAATTTTCTTTACAGTTGTTGTGTATATTGCGATCGGTCCATCTATGGGAATTCCACGTGTCGCTAACGTAGCTTACGAAATGGGCGTTAGTTCTTTCTTACCAGAAACAATGCGTTCTAATAGCTTCGCATTATTTATATACACAATCCTTTTCTTTGCTATCGTATTTTGGCTTAGCCTAAATCCATCTAAGCTCGTCGATCGTATCGGAAGTGTATTAACACCTATTTTACTATTTTCTATTTTCTTATTATTTGTAAAAAGCGTATTTACCCCGCTCGGACAATCTGGACCTGCAATGCAAGAGTATCAAACTTCCCCTATCTTCAAAGGTTTTATGGAAGGATACTTAACGATGGATACGATTTCGGCTCTTGCATTTGGAATTATCGTTGTAAACTCAATTCGCTCTAAAGGTATGACCGATCGTAAGTCAATTGCGATTGCAACAGCAAAAGCAGGACTGATTGCAGCTACTGGCCTCGTACTTGTATATGGTGCACTCGGTTGGCTCGGTACAACTAGCGTTTCTCTTGGATATGCGAAAAATGGCGGCCAGCTCCTTACTGTTATCGTACAACAATTATTTGGACCATACGGCCTGATCTTACTGTCACTTATCGTTACACTCGCTTGCTTAACAACATGTATTGGACTTGTCTCTGCATGTAGCCAATATTTTTCGACATTATTAACAAAATTTTCATATAAAAAAATAGCAAGTATTATTTGCGCATTAGGATTACTAGTTGCCAACTTAGGTTTAACAAAAATTATTGCTATCTCTGTACCTATTTTACTTGTTGTGTATCCAATTGCGATTGTGCTTGTATTCTTATCATTACTTCATAAATATTTCGGTGGTTATCGCTCCGTTTATGTAGGTGCTTTAATGGGAGCAGCAATTGTGAGTGTATTTGATGGATTAAAACAAGGAAATATTTCCGTTTCATTTATTACTTCTTATTTTGAATTGATTCCGCTATATAATGAAGGTATTGGTTGGCTTCTACCTGCATTAGTAGGGACAATGATTGGCCTCATAGTCGCAAAACTACAAGGTGCAAAAACAGTACCACTAGTGGATGACTCATCTGAAGTAAAAGCATCATAAATACTCTCTTTATGGGGGTTTTTTTCATTTAATGTGGAGTATGGCTAAAATTACTTACTTTATTCGTATAATACTCAATATTCGTATCTACTGTTTCCACTTTTACAACATCATAGCCATCTTCTTGCTTTGCTAGAAATAAATCATATTCTTCGGTCGCTTCGATAATGGCAACACGATCTGTTTCAATATCGTATTTTTCACATAGCGCTTGCAACGCATTCACATGATTCCCTAATTTCTTCGTTTTACCCATTCCAAATATCGTTTGAACTAACATACATTCTCTCCCCTTTGTATGTACTGTTTTCAGCCCAATGATAAAGCTTTCAAAATGGACGTCAACAAAAAAGCTTTGGCTAATCATATAGCCAAAGCTTCTTCTTACTTCGTTAATTGATGTCTAAATGCATAAATAACCGCCTGTGTCCGGTCACTTACATTTAATTTATTTAATATATTACTTACATGTGTTTTTACTGTTTTAAGCGCAATAAATAATTCATCCGCAATTTCTTGATTACTTTTTCCTTCTGCAATTAATAACAATATTTCTGATTCTCTTTCTGTTAAATCCTCATGCAACGGTTGTTCTTTCTTTTGACGCATTCGAGACATCATTTTCCCAGTAACTTTTGGCTCTAATACCGTTTCTCCATCATAAGTTGCTCGTACCGCATCTGCGATATCACTCGCTCTTGACGTTTTTAATAAATAGCTCGTCGCTCCAGCCTCAATAACCGGATATAACTTTTCATCATCTAGAAAACTTGTTACGACTACAATTTTTGCTTCAGGCCATTCTTGAATAATAGCACGTGTTGCCTCAACACCGTCCATTTCATCCATTACAAGGTCCATTAAAATAATATCTGGTCTTAATTGCAATGCTAATTCTGCACCTTTTCTTCCATTTTCAGCTTCTCCAACTACTTCAATATCGGGTTGTGTCGATAAATAAGCAGATACACCCATACGAACCATTTCATGATCATCAACGAGTAATACTTTAATCATGATTCTCCCCCTCTCTCTATCATAATTGGCACTTTCACTTCTATTTGTGTACCTTTATTCGGGAAACTGAGCACTTTTAATGTTCCACCAATTTCATGAACACGCTCTTGCATAGACCTTAATCCATATGACCCCGCCTTATTGACACCTACTTCAAATCCAACACCGTCATCAATTATTTTTAAAATGGCATACTGATCAATTTTGCGAAGGCGTACTTCTGTTTTCTTTGCTTTTGCATGTCTTAAAGTATTCGATAGCGCTTCTTGGACAATACGGAATAAATGATCTTCTACACCTTTTTTCAATTGAATCGGCTCAATTAGCCATTCAATTTTCATATGTTGCTTTCTAGACAGTTCCGTTAATAATTCTTCTATACCTTCTGTTAGTTTCTTACCTTCTAATTGTACAGGTCGCAAATGAAGAAGTAATGCTCTCATTTCCGACTGTGCGTTTACGACCATATTTTCAACAAGCTGCAATTGTTTTTTCGTCGTTTCTGGAAATTCGCCTACTTGTTCATTAATAGCTGACATCATCATCGACATTGCAAAAAGCTGCTGACTTACTGAATCATGCAGTTCCCTTGCTAATCGATGCCTTTCTTGTGAAATCGCTTCTTGTCTCATCTCTTCATTCCAATGAGCTCGTTCATTCGTTACTTTTTGAAATAGACCCGCTTGTTCCTCTAATCGTCTAGCAAGCGCGATTACTTTTCGTTCCACCTCATGAAATTCATCTTCTGAAGTAAACGACACATCTCTCGGAAAGTTACCTCGCTCTACCTCAAATAAAAAAGTATTTAAGCCTTGAATACGCTGCTCTATATAATAGCCAATTGCATATCCTACAATTCCCCCGATAAGAAGACTTGTACTCATAATAAACAAGCCAATTGGAACAGAAGCGATGGATTCTTTCCATAATAAATCATAAACTTGTTGCTGGCTTTTCCATACGTACACAATTGTACAAATAAGTGCGATACTCACAGAGGACAACATAGAATAACGAATATACATCCACGAAATATTTTTTTGTTTTTTCATTATACTTTCCTCACTTCCGTATCGCCTACGACAAGCGAAGAAATAATCTTTATTCTACGAGGAGCTTCTTTATACTCTTCTGTTCTAAACGTAACATTACGGTTAAATCCTGTTTCTTCATGTCCTGGAAGGATCACTCTTCCAACAATAACAGAATGATTTAAAGATAATTCAATATCATATGGAACGTATAAACGAATATTACCAATGACACCTCGAATAACAATCACTGTCTCGCCCTCTGGGATCATTGCGGTTGTTAAATCAATTTCAATATCACATGCACCATACTGAACATTAATGTCTTCAAGCTCATAAATATGATCCATCATCCGTACATTACCTACCAGCATATTTTTCAAATACGGTTCTGTACGATAAATTCGCTTTTCTTCATTGATATATCCTTTTTCTTTAATTTCAACCTGCATTGGTTTTTGCTGGTTTCCTTGAATAAGTTGATACCCAATTAAAGCTAAGTAAGCAAACACGACGAGTACGAATGCAGCTGATGAAAATAAGAAGAATAAGAACACAATACCGCCGACAAATAAAAATACATTCCCTCTTACATAACGATTTTTCTTTCGGTAATGCCTTCCGAACATAATCATAACAAATGCAAAAATGAGAGCACCTGGCTCAAAATGCCCAAGTATCATATCAAGAAAAAGACCGAACCCAAATATGATGAGGAGCATCCCCATTAATTGTGTTTTAGAAAATTGTTTCTTCATCTCAGCTCCTCCCCCTTCTAATCATATATACATAGAAGAAAAGGCATTGCTTTCCAACACCTTTTCTTCTATCACTATATCATAAGCCTGTTTTATAATATACTACAATTATTTTGTTAATTCCTTCGTTAACGATACTTCATTCTTTTCTTTCATTTCACGCTCAAGTTTTGCAATTTTCATATCAAATGTATCGCGTTCATGCTCTTCGTTGATGCGAAGTTCTAAGTCACGAATGTGATCTTCAATTTCTTCAAATCGTAAGAACGGATTATTTTCATCCATTTTATGAATCGCAGTATTCATACGGCGGTTTGCATGCGCCATATTTTCACGTGCCATGAGTTCCATACGCTTTGCATTCATTTCTTTTAATTTATTTTTCATTTCAGAAAGACGACGCTCTAACTCATCAATTTGCTCTACAACGCCTGCATACATTTCTTCTAATCGAGTTACTTGCCCTTCATAATACGCTACTTCCTCTAATGCACGTTCATGCAATTGTAATTCACCTGCTTCTTGTGCAATGATAGCTTGCTTTGATCTTTTATTAACGAAATAGCGTGCTTGCTCAAGTTCACGAGCGAAGTTAGCTTTTAAAGTTTTATGACGCTGAATTAACTTCTCAATTTTTGTTACTTCACGCTCACTATCGCGTAAATATTGATTTAACATAGCGATTGGATTTTTTCTTTCTTTCTCATCTAACACATTATGAAAATCTGCTAAAATTGCATCGCGTACACGTCCAAATAAAGATTGTTTCATTATAATCTTCCTCTCTTCTACTTTATGATTTTGATTTATTTTGTATTAGTTTTTCATTAACTTGTTCCACTCATCTTCAAAGTTGCTAAATGGTTTAGAACTTTCTGAAGCAGAATCAACAACTACATTTTTTTCGTTTTTCCATTCACGGTATCCGTAATATAAAACGACTAATGCTGCGATACCGATTAATGCTGGTGAATGAGAAAGGGCAATTGACAAGCCGATTAAACCGACAATACCCCAAGCTAACTTTCCAAAAAATGATTGTGCTCGCACAAATGATTTATAGCTCCAGTACACAATTCCTGCTCCAATTGCGAATCCTACAATACCAGCAAGACTACCAAGAGCAATTAAAGCCAAAATACCGGCTGCGATAAACGCTAGAAATTGTTTCATCTTGTGCTTGCCTCCCTTCGATTTGATACTCTTATCTTAACTATTTTTTCGTTTTCCCATAACGAGCTTAAGAACCGTTTTCGAATCAGACTTAAGACCTATTCTGTGTCAGCCCTATATTTCTGTAAAATGAAAAGCAATTCCTTTAGTAAATACGTGTTTAACGTTTTTATTAATTATCGTTGCTTCATACAATTAGACAGAGATAATAAAAGAGGACATATTCAAGAGTGTTTTAGGAGGACGGATATATTGAAAGGAAAATGAATTCATTCTATAAAAACTGGTGATATCTATGTAATACGGTTACCTAATACTTTATATAGTGCAGTTCGAATCATAGATTATAAAAGTAATTCCATCTTACTTGCAACAACTCCCTATTTAAATTCAGAAATTCCAAGCTTAAAGGATGAATAAAGAATTTAAATATACAACAGGCTATACTTATGAATCTTTTTCAAATAGAGCTGGTTGGAAATAAATATATACTATGCCTAAAAAAAGAGGATGCCTTATATAAGACATCCTCTTTTTTACGCTGTTTTATGATATTGCTTTTTTTCCGCTACCTTCGAAAACCTTGGAAAACCAATTAAAATCGAAATGATGCCACATACTCCAACTAAAATTGGATAAAACGCATATGGTAACAGTTCAATTGGAGATAATGCGGCAAACCCTGCTGCTGTTAACATTTGTGCACCGTACGGAATTAATCCTTGTATGCAGCAAGAGAAAAGATCTAATACACTCGCTGACTTTCTTGGATCAATTTCATATTGGTCCGCAATGTTTTTCGCAAGAGGACCTGTGAAAATAATAGAAATCGTATTATTTGCCGTACACATATTCGTCATACTTACTAATCCGGCAATTCCAAACTCCGCACCTTTTTTCGAACGGATATTACGTGTTAATATATCCATTAAATATTGAATACCACCATTATATTGGATAAGTTCAACCATTCCACCGATTAAAATTGCTAGTAATACTAACTCCATCATACCGCCAATTCCAGTCGTTACACTTTTAAAGAAACTCGCTAATGTATAACTTCCATCTATTAAGCCGATAATTCCAGATAATACAGTTCCACCTGTTAATACGATGAGCACATTCCATCCAAGTAGCGCTGTAACAAGTACACCTGCGTACGGTAAAATTTTCACCCAATCAAACGTATGGGCTTTAATTTCTGTATGACTCCCTAACGTAATGATTACTAATAGTACAATCGTGATAATTGCAGCTGGCAATACAATTAAAAAATTCGTTTTAAACTTATCTTTCATTTCTGTTCCTTGCGAACGAACAGCTGCAATAGTCGTATCAGAAATAAATGATAAATTGTCACCAAACATGGCTCCGCCTACAACTGTAGCCATCGTTAACGCAATTGAAAGATCAGTTTGCCCACTAATGCCTACAGCAATTGGTGCTAATGCTGCAATGGTTCCCATTGAAGTTCCCATTGCTAATGAAATAAATGCACCTATAACAAAAATCCCAGCAACGATAAACCCTTGCGGTAAAATAGATAGTGCTAAGTTAACTGTAGAATCAACCCCGCCCATTCCTTTTGCCGTTTCAGAAAACGCACCTGCAAGCACAAAGATTAATACCATAATCATAATATCTGGATTTCCTGCACCTTTTGCAAAACGTTCTACTTTCACATTAAAACTTTCTTTACGATTCATCGCTAAAGCAATTCCTACAGCAATTAAAATTGCTACGAGTATCGGTAATTTATAGAAATCACCTGTAATAATTCCAGAACCAATAAATAGTGCTAAAAATATTCCAAGTGGTAATAAAGCTAAACCATTTCCTCTCGTTTCTTTCAACGTACCATCTCTCCCTAGTTTTAAACCTTTTTCTAATTGAATAACAAAAGACCTCTTCCAAAAAAGAAGAGGTCTTATACATTTATAAGAAACACTCTTCTCATCATTCAAGCACACGCTTGCTGGATTTGGCACAGCACTCTGAAATCGAGTCCGCTGCCGAGGCATCGTAGGGCCAGTCCCTCCGCCTCTCTTTATAAGAAGGTTTCATATTTATTTTTAATAATAATTTCTTTCCTAACTTTACTCGCTTACAAAACAAAAGTCAATTATTATTTATATGAATTTTCCTGGTATTTTTTGATATTTATACAAAAACGCAAATATACCAATCATTACAAAAAATAATTTCAATTTAATTTTTGAATTTCTTTTTCTAAAATTGCAATCCAATAAAACTCTCTTCTTTTTATTGTTGCAATAATCCATTTTGCAGTATGCCAAGCTAAATCATATTCCTCTTTGGAAATATCCTTAGTCCTATACGCCGCTTCTAACTCATCTTCATCTAATAAATAAATCTCACCGTTCGGTAATAGCACTACATCTAAATATAAATCATCAAAATACGGCAGACCATGCTCATCTATTTTGTATTCCTTCGCTACATCGATATAATATTGCACCAAATTCTTCTGCTCATCTAACATTGCTGTAATGGCAAAGTTTTTATCATTTATAAAATATTGTCCCCATGTATACTCATCATCTACAATACAAAGTTCTTTACCGTTGTACGCTTTATAACTAGGCTCTTTTACCTTTTTCATCTGTAATATCCCTAACATACCTTCTTCTACTTGCTTTACTGCATATGTCTTCTCTATTAATCGCTTCCACGTAGAACCATCACCGTACTTACGTTTCATAACTTTCTCTCTCCTCTTCTACATACAGAAAAGCTCTCACATATTATGTGAGAGCTTTATAAATCATAGTTAAGCCACTTGACGATTTTCAGAGATCTCTTTTACATAAGCTTGTCCTTTTTCAGCGTCATATTGACCTTCCCATTTAGACATAACTACAGCTGCTAAAGAGTTACCTACAACGTTAACTGCTGTACGAGCCATATCTAAAATACGGTCAATACCTGCGATAAACGCTAGGCCTTCAGCCGGAATACCTACTGTACCAAGTGTCGCTAATAATACAACGAATGATACGCCCGGTACACCTGCAATCCCTTTTGATGTAACCATTAATACAAGTAATAATGTAATTTGTTGTGAGATAGATAAATCAATACCGTACATTTGCGCTAAGAAAATCGCTGCAATTGCTTGGTATAGCGTTGATCCATCTAAGTTAAATGAATAACCTGTCGGAATAACGAAAGATGTAATTGCTTTCGGACAACCGAACTTCTCCATTTTCTCCATAAGTTTCGGTAAAACCGTTTCTGAGCTTGCAGTAGAATACGCTAAAATAAGCTCGTCTTTTAAAATCTTAAAGAATTGGAAAATGTTAATACCAAATAATTTTGCTGTAATTCCTAATACTACTACAACAAAGAAAATCATGGATCCATAAACGACAATTACTAATTTTCCTAATGGAATTAATGAAGCTAAACCAAATGTAGAAACTGTAACACCAATTAATGCGAATACACCAAACGGTGCGAACTTCATAACTTGGTTTGTTACGTAAAACATCGCATCTGCTACACCTTGGAAAAATTGAAGAACTGGTCTTCCTCTTTCACCAATTGCCGCAACTCCTAAACCAAATAGTACAGAGAAGAAAATAATGGCAAGCATATCGCCATCAACTAATGATTTCATAATATTCGTCGGAACAATATTTACAAATGTATCTGCAAACGAATGACTTTGCACTTGAGCTGTTGTTTCTGCATATTTAGAAATATCAGTCTTCGTTAACTGATCCATATTTACACCTTTTCCTGGTTGGAAAATATTCGCTACCAGTAGGCCAACAACAATCGCAATCGTTGTAATAATTTCAAAATAAAGAATTGTCTTTCCGCCTAATCGACCTAGTTTTTTCACATCGCCAACACCAGCAACACCAACAACGATGCTCGCTACGACGATCGGTACAACAATCATTTTAATTAATCTGATGAAAATATCACCAATTGGTTTTAAGTATCCTACAACTGTGCTATCGCCATAAAAAATTGCCCCAACTGCAATACCAAGCGCAAGACCTATTAAAATTTGCCATGCAAGTCCTATCCTTTTCATACTTGCTGCAACCCCCTTCTTAGATGCATTCACTCTCTCCTTCTCTCGTTCTATGAAACTAAGAAATTAAGAGTATTACATATTATTCGACAATTCACTACATTTTGTCCCTATTAAAAATCATAAATCATAAATCGAAATCTGACAACAAAATAAGTTTGCGTGAATATAAATAATTTTCTTGACAAAAACAAACCCCATGTCAGAAAACCTCACATGAGAACGATTCCTCACTATTCATTTATAGAATTTAAAACAAGACTTTATTATGTATAAATGACATTATTTTCATTTTTTAAGTGCCACTAAAATAAAAAATTCAATTTTTAATATCAACTTTAACTTTACAATTAGACGACAAACTCTCCTAAAATATTCTTAATTCCGACAATACTTAGCAACTTTATAAAGTTTTCTTTACAGTATGGTTACAACAATAGACACCCTTCTTCTTCTTATGATATATACATTCATAGGGAAAGGAGCTAGACAACCATGAAGAAATTTGCAGCTTTCAGTGTTTTAGCAGCAGGAACTATTTTTGTTTCTCCGTTACTTTCACCAGTACACGCGGAAACAAATCAAGATAAATTATCTACAATTGAATCAGAATTAGAAGGAAAACAAAGCGACTTACAAAATAAATCAGCAGAAAAAGAACAAGCAGAAAAAGAAATACAAGAATTACAAAAAAAGATTGACGAACTAACTATTTCTATTAATAAAAATGAAGCTGATTTAAATGATACAAAGAAAGAAATTAGTAAAACTCAACAAGTCATCGCTGAGAAAAAGAAACATATTGAACAATTACAAACAAGCATAGATACACGCCAAGAGGTCATTAAACAACGACTGCAATCTATGCAAGAAAAACCTCGCACCAATATCATTACAGAAGTGTTAACAAATTCAAGTAACATCGCAGATCTTGTTGACAATATATATTCCGTAAGTTTGATTTTAAATAACGATACCGATATTGTAAAAAAACAATCGAGTGATCAAGAGGCTGTAACAACAGAAAAAGAGGCTGTTGAGAAAAAAGAACAGCAATTAGAGGAAGCCAAACAAAAATTAGAACATAAGCAACAAGAATTACAAGCGAATCAACAGCAGCAACAAACGCTCATTAACGATCTACATACGAAAGTATCAAAAGTAGATTCTGAGATTGAAGGGTTAGAAGAATCGAAAAGCATTTTAGAAAATCAGCGACAAGCGGTTCAAAAAGCAATCGAAGAAGAAAAGCGAGCAGAAGAAGCTCGTAAAGCTGAAGAGGCACGCAAGGCAGAAGAAGCAAAAAATCAAGCTGCTGCCTCTGCTAAAGCAAGCGTACAATCCGCACCAACACCGCAAGACACAAACAAAGGCGGATTTATTAAGCCAGCCGCTGGATCAAAAACTTCTGGATTTGGTGCACGTTCTTTAGATAATCATAAAGGCATTGACATTGCAGCCTCTGGAACAGTTCCAATTGTTGCCGCTGCAGACGGCGTTGTTATTCGTTCTGAATTATCATCTAGTTACGGAAACGTCGTTTACTTATCACACCGTATAAACGGGAAAACTTATACGACAGTATACGCTCATATGAGCAGCCGTTCTGTATCTAATGGGCAAACTGTAAAACAAGGCCAGCAACTTGGATTTATGGGGAACACTGGTCAATCTTTCGGACAACATTTACATTTTGAGCTTCATATTGGAGAGTGGAATGTAGGTAAAACAAACGCAGTTGATCCTTCTTCTTATATCGGATTATAAATAAAAAACTCGGTGCATACCGAGTTTTTGTTTTTTGTATTATTAAGAGAAGAAATCTTATTTTATTTTTAACAAAGACCGAATTTTCCGCATGATATATATAACTACAATAATGAAAGAATACGAAAAAGTTTCAATAGAGTTCATATATATAAATCAACCAAAAAATGTTTTAATCGGAACAAGTAAAGGAGTTATTAAAAACTCTTAATCCTCAACTGCTATTATTTTTAACATCTTATAGGCATTACACATACAATACTCCGTAATGTTTTTTCATCTAGGAGGTTTTTTTATGAATGAGCAATTACAAGAAGCAAGAGCCACATATATCGGTCGATTATTTTCTCTTGGCGGGGGCATCATCTTTATAATCGGAACGGTCATTTCAGTTGTTGTTGCTTATAGAGCATATACTCGTCTTTTGCAACAATCACAATAAAAAGCGAGGAACCCTCTCGCTTTTTATTTCATAATAAATTTGAACACACCTACTACATTTAAAAACACAATAATTACTGTAATCGGGATAATATAACGAAGCAAGAAAAACCATATATTAAATAATGTTTTCCCTTTCGTTTCTGTAACTTCCAATTCTTTCATTAGTAATTCCTTGCTCATTTTATTTGGCACAAATAATGAAATCGCTAGTACCCCTAACGGAAGCAATACGTTACTTACCGCAAAATCTACTAAGTCAAAAAATGTCTTTCCAAATATTTTCACATCACTCATAACTCCGAATGATAAAGCCGCTGGAATTCCCACCGCAAAAATAAGAATACCGATAATAAATGATGCTGACGGACGTTTTTTTTCATTCCCCTTTGCCACAGAAGCTACTACAATTTCAAGCATTGAAATTGCAGAAGTTAACGTTGCAAAGAAGAATAAAATTAAAAACATAATGAAGAAAAATTGTCCAAATGGTATTTTCGCAAATACAGCAGGAAGAACAATAAACAGTAATCCTGGTCCTTCTGTCGGTTTAACCCCCAATGCGAAAATCGCTGGGAAGATCGCTAAACCTGCAAGCACTGTAATAAAAATTGTTAAACTTACGATAGATGTTGCTGATTTCGCTAAATGCTCTTCTTTCTTTAAATACGAGCTATACGTTACCATTACAGAGGCACCTACTGTTAATGAGAAGAAAGATTGTCCCATTGCATACAAAATCGTATCTGCTGTAAGCTTTGAAAAATCTGGTTTTAAGAAGAACTCAACACCAGCAAAAGCGCCGTCAAGTGTTAGAGCACGAATAATGATAGCAACAAATAATATAAATAATAGCGGCATCATGTACTTACTCGCTTTTTCAATCCCTTTCTCTACACCTTTACTCACAACAAAAATTGTACAAAGCATAAAGAGTAGTTGTGCTCCAACTGCACTCACTGGATTTGAAATTGTTTCTCCAAACAATTTCCCATAGTCCACTGCCCCACTCCAGAAGTTACCTGTTACACTGTAATATAAATAAAGTAAAATCCATCCACCTACAACACTGTAAAAAGATAGTACACTAAAACAAGTAACAACTCCCATACGACCAATCCATGGATATAATTTACTATTTGGTACTAATAATTTATAAGCTGTAACCGCCTCTTTTTGTGTACTGCGGCCAATAACAAATTCAGCTATGAGAAGAGGCATACCAATAAATAAAGTTAAAAGTAAGAAGACTAGGAAGAACGCTCCTCCCCCGCCGTTACCTGCTACATACGGAAACTTCCATATTGCTCCAAGACCTACTGCGGCTCCGGCTGCTGCGAGTACAAAGCCTATTTTCGACGTCCATTGCTGTGTTTCTTTCATTATAAATTCCCCTTTTCCGAATATTTAAACTTTTATTAATTATACACTTTCATTTCATACTCGCACACACCTCCTTTAGAAAATAAAAAAGTCCCCTACACGCACTATGCATGTAGAGGACGATATATGTAATAGAATACCGTGGTACCACCCCAATTGGATCAATAAATCCCACTTGTTCAGGTACAGGAAAATTCCGATACCCTATCCTTTTAACGGCAGAACCCGGGTTGCCTACTGCAATGTTCAGCATACCTCTCGCAAGCCCATTCTGCATATTTTATCGTACCGGGCTCACACCTTCCCCCAGCTCTCTGACCGCATCAAATATACGTACTTTTCTTGCTCATCGATTTTATATATTGAAGTTACTTGTGATTATAAATTATATTTTTATAGTTGTAAAGCACAAATTACCCCGATTGGTGTGGGCTAATAATCAGTGGGAGATGGACACCCTACTGATTAAAGTTTCACTTTATCTTCTGTCCTACACGAGCTTTTTTCTCCAACTCTTGTAAAAAGAGCTCTCTTTTCTGTTCATTTTGAACATATACCGACTTTAACACTTCTTGCAATAATATATTTTTCTGCCTTTTCTCTAACTGCAATTCTTTCACTTTTATTCTTACTTCATATAAAAAATCAAGATACGTTTCATATGCCTCATCATATTTGTTTGCGATATCATCACGAATTTTTTTTGCAAGTTTTGGGCTTGCTCCTCCCGTAGAAACCGCAACATTAAGTAACCCACGATGAATCGCTGCTGGAAAATGGACATTTCCACTTTCCGGATTCGTAATAACGTTAACCAATTGATTCGACGAGGCATCTTTTGCAATTTTCTCATTTAATATTGGATCACTTGTCGCTGCAACTACTAAAAAAGCATCCTCTATATCACTTTTTTCATATTCTCTTTGATACCAGCGAATTTGCTTTTCCTCTACAAGCTTTACTAAGTTTACATCTAATTCTGTACTCACCACAACTATATCTGCACCTTGTTTTAGTAAAGGAACAATTTTAAACCCTGCTACTTTCCCTCCACCAACGACAACAACACGTTTCTTATCAACTCGCACTGTAAGTGGATACATATTGATCCCCCCTTAATATTTCTTCCGTCTTCTGAATCAACATATCTTGAAACACATGATTTTTCCCCAAATACGGACTTATTTTTATCTCTCTAGATTGATATTGGCGCACTTCTTTTTCAATATGCTTCATTAATAATCCAGTAAATAATAAATAAGGTAGAACAACAACATTCTCTTCCTTTCGTTCTACAACTTCTTTTAACTTCTCTTCAAATCGAGGATCCGCGGCTGCTAAGTAACATACTTCTACCTCTTTAATTTTTTCTTCTTTTTTAAATAGAGAAGCAATTCGGTTCATATCTTGCAATATGTCAGGATCACTACTTCCTCTTGCGACAAGTAGAAGCTTCACTTCTCCTTTACACTCTTCAATGCCACTTCCTTTATAAGCAGCTGATATAAGTGCTTCTGATACACCAAACGGATTACCATAAATAATTTTAATTGCTGGATACTGATTGTTTAGTTTTAGTAATTCGTTTGGAATATCTTTCTTCACATGACCTGCCGCTAATAAAAAAACAGGAATAACAACGATTTCCGTCGCACCACGCTTTACGCATGTCGCAAATCCTTCATCAATAGAAGGACTTGTTAGCTCTAAAAAACAAAATTCTTGAATAGGTGCCGCTATCCGGCGTATACATGACGTAATAAAATAAATCGCTTCTTCTTTCGCTGCTCTTAATCGACTTCCATGACATATATATAATACTGCTTTCATTTTATAGTACTCCACTTACTGGATACGTATTTTCCGCTTGTTGTTCAAACCAATGAATCTTTTCCCGATAGCGAACAACTTCTCCAATTACAATCATACTCGGATTTTGAATCCGCTCATTTTTAGCAATCTCTACAATTGTTCCTAATGTTCCTATAATAGTACGCTGCATCGAAGTCGTGCCCCACTCAATAATAGCTGCAGGTGTATTCTTTTCTTTTCCGTATTTTAAAAGTCGCTCACATATGTAAGGTAAGTTACCCACCCCCATATATACGGCTAATGTATCTACACCTTTCGCTAAGTTTTCCCATTTCACTTCTTCCTCCGCACCTTCTTTCCGGTGCCCTGTTACAACAGCAAAACTCGCACTTGCATCCCGATGTGTTACTGGAATTCCAGCATACGCAGAAGCCGCTATTCCAGCTGTAATACCAGGCACAATTTCAAATGGAATACCATGCTTTGCTAGCGCTTCAGCTTCTTCCCCACCTCTTCCAAATACGAATGGATCTCCGCCTTTTAATCTCGTTACAATCTTTCCTTTTTTCGCATATTTAACAAGAAATGCATGAATTGTTTCTTGCTTCATCGTGTGATAGTTCGGTAGCTTTCCGCAATAAATTAAATCCGCATCCGGTTTTGCATAAGAAAGTAATTCTTTATTTACAAGGCGATCATATAAAATGACATCTGCCTGCTCAATGCACTTTACTCCTTTAACCGAGATTAAATCTGGATCACCAGGACCAGCGCCAACAATAAATACCTTCCCCATCATCTCTCCTCATTTCTACTATAAAATGAAACTTCCACCCTTGATTACGAATGGAAGTTACTATTATTTCGTATTACAGTGTTTCCTGCTCATGAATGACAAATGCCGCTCCTTTTCGAATTTTCTTTTTTTCATATAGAGAGATTTCCTTTACTTCTGGTAGCGGTAAAAAATATTTTTCTAGCTCTATTTCAGCAAGCTTAAATGCTTGTTCTTCACTTTGAGCAACAACGACTATTGGAACAACACTATTAACTAATACAGCTTCAAAACGATATAAATCCATATTGTCCCTCCTAAGACGCTATTACTTCTTCTAATACGTGATTTAATGCCACCTGTAATTCTTCCACCCCAACGCGTCCCACAAAATCATAAAATGTTTCAGCTGGCAATTTATGCTTTTTGAAATAACTTAAAAATGATACGAGGACATCTGGTAAATCTTCACCATCTATTTTTCCTTTTAATTTCTGATTGTACGCTCCCCCATCTAATAAAGTACCGCCTACGTAAATTTCAAATGCTTCAACAATCCCTTTTTCCTTCGTTTTTAATTTCACTCCTTGTAAGCCAATATCAGCAATTTGGCGTTGTCCACACGAGTTCGGGCATCCTACCATATGAATTCGAACCGGAACATCAAGAGCAATTTGTGTATCTAAATACTCCGCTATTTTGCGCAATCTTTCTTTCGTTTCTACTAATGCAAGATTGCAATATTCAATACCAGTACACGACACCGCATGCCCAATAAATGACTTCGGATTCGCAGAAATTGCTTCAAACAACGGTTCACTTAATAATCCTTCAACATTATATGGCGGAATATTCGGAATAACGAAGTTTTGCGAGTTACAAGTGCGAATTTGTCCGTTTCCATATTGTTTTGCAATTCTTGCAATCTCAAACATCTCTTCTGCGTGCAAGCGTCCTACTGGTACATTAAAACCAACATACTGTAACCCTTCTTGTTTTTGCTCTTGCACACCATAAAAATACCCTGCATTCCATCCTTTTAGTGCGCTTTCTCCTTTACTTTGCAAGGGACCTGTATATTCTATTAATTTCTCTTTAAATTTCTCAGCTCCCCAATCGGCCACAAGAAATTTCAAACGAGCTAAATGACGTTTTTCACGATATCCAAAATCACGGAATATAGTAGCAACTGCAATGGCTATATCCTTCACTTGCTCGGGTAAAATAAATACATCTAATTCTTCTGCTAAGTATGGGCGAGCAGATAGTCCACCACCAACTTTTATATGAAATCCAACCACTTTTTCTCCATCTATTTCTTTTGTAGCAGGTGTAAATGCCACACAGTTAATTTCAGCATTTGCCGAATTATACACATCGGAACTAATAGACATTTTAAATTTACGTGGTAGATTCGAAAACTCTTCATTATACTGGAAGTATTCATATACATCTTGCACAATTGGTGCCGTATCAAATAGTTCATTTGCATCAATTCCAGCAAGCGGATTCCCTGTAATATTACGTGTAATATCCCCACATGCACCAGCTGAAGATAATCCTACCTTCTCTAACCTCTTAAATATGTCTGGAATGTGCCCAATTTCTAACCAGTGAAACTGAATTGCTTGCCTTGTTGTAATATCTAATACGTCACGTCCATAATCTTCAGCAATGGAAGCAAGTGCTTCCGCTTGTTCATTCGTAATAATCCCAGAAGGAATATTGACGCGCATCATAAAATACCCAGCTTCTTTCGGACGTTGCAAATACAATCCTGCCCATTTAAACGAGTCCCACTCTTCTTTCGGAATAGACTCAAATCCGTTTTCAGCATAGTAAGGAATATCATTAAAGATTTCTAATCCATCTTTTTCTAATTTCTTTTTCTCTGTCGGATTTAGTTTCTCATTATTTACCCACACTTTTTCATAACTCATCTTTTATCCCCCTATATAAAACTGCGCTCTTGTAAGTAATTCACAACTTGTTCCGCACATTCTTCAATAGAATACATATGCGTTTCTACAATTAATTCTGCCTTTTCTGGCTCCTCATACGGTGAATCAATGCCAGTAAACTGCTTAATATCACCTTGTCTCGCTTTTTTATACAGCCCTTTCGGATCACGTT
The DNA here is from genome assembly GCF_000746925.1 of Bacillus clarus. Taxonomy (GTDB): domain Bacteria; phylum Bacillota; class Bacilli; order Bacillales; family Bacillaceae_G; genus Bacillus_A; species Bacillus_A clarus. The sequence goes on along the minus strand of NZ_JMQC01000008.1, from coordinate 3,685,650 downwards.
TCTCACACTCTTCAATCGGACACTTCACAAACACTTCAATAAACTCATCTACGGCTAAAAGATCTCTTACTTGCTTACGATCCACACGAAATGGTGAGATAAACGCCGTGAGCACGATTGTTCCTTGATCGACAAATAATTTTGATACTTCACCGATGCGACGAATATTCTCTGTACGATCACTTTCAGAAAAACCTAAATCTTTATTTAAACCGTGACGAATATTATCTCCATCTAGCACGTAGTTTCCTATGTTCTTTTCAAATAATTTCCGAGCAACCGCATTTGCTACTGTCGACTTCCCAGAAGCTGATAAGCCTGTAAACCAAATTACAAAACTATGATGACCATTCTTCTCTCTTCTCTCATCTTTTGAAACGGATGCTGTATGCCAAGTAATATTTGTGTCCATTGTATTCTCTCCCTATTCTGTTACTACTTCTTTTCTTAATCCTTTAATTAACACTTCCACTACTTCTTTTCGACTAAATGTACTTGGCGGAATTTCACCATTTCTTAACAATTCTCTTACTTTCGTGCCCGATAAAATAACATGGTCTTCTTTTCCGTGCGGACATGTTTTTGTCGAAGCCATCGCTTCACATTTCGTACAATAAAAACTATGTTCAAAAAAGAGCGGTGTAATTCCTAATTCTTCGACTGTGAAATTCCTAAAAATTTCTTGTGCCTCATATGTCCCGTAATAATCTCCTACTCCCGCATGATCGCGACCTATAATAAAATGTGTACAGCCAAAATTCTTTCTTACTAATGCATGAAATATCGCTTCACGTGGTCCCGCGTAGCGCATTGCCGCTGGAAATACTCCTAAAAAGACACGCTCCTTTGGATAGTAATTTCGTAGTAATACTTCATAACTTTCCATCCTTACATCCGCGGGAATATCATCTGATTTCGTTTCACCGACGAGCGGATTTAAAAAGAGACCATCTACAATCTCAAGTGCAGATTTTTGAATATATTCATGAGCGCGATGGACAGGGTTTCGCGTTTGAAATCCTACTACCGTTTTCCAGCCACGCTTTTCAAATTCTTCTCGCGTTTCACTTGGATCTAAATGATAAGAAGCAAACTGATTCTTTTCAGATCGTTTTATTAGAATGATGGCTCCCCCAACGTAAACATTCGGCCGATTATATAATTTCTTCACCCCTGGATGAGCCTCATCCGTCGTTTTATACACGAGTAACGCTTCTTTTTCTTTATCAGGTACAAAAATATCTTCTATTTGAATGACACCATATACAGTCCCATCTTTAACAAGCTTTACTTCTTCCCCAACTTTCAATTTCTCTGCTACTTCTTCTGTTACTGGTAATGTAATCGGTATACTCCATACGCTACCACTTGCTAAACGAAGTGTTTCTACGACCGAATCATAATCTTTCTTTCCTAAAAAACCTATAAGTGGGCTATATCCTCCTGTCGCCAACAGTTCTAAATCACTTAATGCACTTTTGTCTAGTTCAATTTCTTTTACAATTTTTGATATGTCATATGTCTCATCTATACGATTTACTAATTCATTTGTTGTGCTCATTTTTTTATATCCCTTCTTATCTTTATTTCAAGATCCATCTTATTGATAATGAAGACCACATTCTGTTTTCATTTTCCCAGCCCATCTTCCATCTCTTGAGTCGCCACCATCTCCTACAGGTAATGTACATTTCTCACACCCAATACTCGGATACCCAACATCATGCAGCGGGTTATACGGCAAACTATGTTTGTATACATATCGCCAAACTTCTTTCCAAGTCCAATGAATAAGCGGACAAACTTTAATAGATTGAAAACGATGATCTTGATTTATAAACTTTGTATGCTTACGCGTTTCGGATTGTTCTCTTCTCAAACCCGATATCCACGCTTTTTCGGACGATAAAGATTCTTCTAACGGCAAGATTTTTCTAATCTTACAACAGAGGTTTGGATTATTTTCCCATAATCTTCCCCCATGAATCTTTGTCTGTTCCTCAAGTGTAAGTGCTGGTTGTTTTTCTATAATATTTAGTGAAGGAAATTTCTCGCGTACCTTTCTAATTAATTCGTACGTTTCTTGAAAATGAACATTTGTATCTAAAAATACAACTTTAGCAGATGGATTTACTTGGTTTATAAGATGCAACAAAACCATTCCTTCCACCCCAAAGCTACATGCATATACAATCTCATCTTTATACTCCCTATAAGCCCAGCTTAATACTGATAACGCGCCTTTCGTCTCATCATCTTCCGAAAATGAAGCGATATTCTCTTCCCACGTTTCGTATGTCAACATGTTTTTTCCCCCTGTAAAAGCAAAAAGACGGTTTTAATCTAATAATATAGATTAAAACCGCCTCTAGTTTTTCTAGTCAGCGCTTTTTACTTTAAACGTACCTTTTCACTTTTTTCTAACTGAATGACTTTTCCATCTTGCACAACAATTGTAATAGAACCGTACTTCATATCAGCAAGCATCGTTTGAATTTTTTCAGCTACTTCGTCAAAATGTCCACGCACTCCCACGAACAGCCCCCCTTTTTATTCATAAAAAAAATCTTTCCCATTTCGAAAAGACTGTTCGGTAATATATTTTACCTTATCTTTCAAAATGGATTCCATTTTGCTGGATTTAGCACCTTGCTCCTATAAGCAGGTTGCCGAGCTTCGTAGGGCCAGTTCCCTCCGCTTCTCTTGATAAGCTTTGTATTTGTATTTTATCACAATTCTGATTTTTTTCAATCCTAGTTTTCCGATATATTTAATTATTTTTATTTTTTTAAAAGGAGTTGCCTTTACTAGACAACTCCTTTTTCTCATTCACACAAGCTCTTTAATGCGTATGCGATCGTTCCCAATAATATTTTCATATGTTTCGCGCTCTACAACAATTTGTGATGTTCCACCTTTTGCAAACACTACAGCTGGTCTACGGATACGATTATAATTATTCGCCATAGAGTAACCATATGCTCCTGTACAAGAGATCGCCAATAAATCAGAAGTTACTACTTTCGGCAAATTAATATCCCAAATAAGCATATCCCCACTTTCGCAACATTTCCCAGCGATCGAAACAAGTTCTTCATTCTCATCATTTCCTCGATTTGCTAGCATCGCCTCATAACGTGCCCCATATAAAGCAGGTCGTAAATTATCTGTCATTCCACCATCAACTGAAACGTATTTACGAATACCTGGAATCTCTTTCACCGCTCCAACTGTATAAATTGTTGTCCCTGCATCACCTACGATACTACGACCTGGCTCAATCCAAATTTCCGGAAGCGGGTATTCACATAATGTAAACTGTTCCCTTACCGCATTTGTTACAGCGTGCACATATGTTTCAAGTGTTAACGGTGTATCAGATTCCGTATATCGTATACCAAATCCTCCGCCCACATTTAAAACTTTCACTACATAATTTAATTGTTCTCTCACTTCTTCTAAAAATTTACGTAGCACTTCAATCGTTCGAACAAACCCCGCCGTCTCAAAAATTTGTGATCCGATGTGAGAATGAATTCCTAGCACATTGTAATTTGATTTTTCAAGTGCAATTTGAATAGCTTGCATCGCCTGACCAGTCGAAACACCGAAACCAAATTTCGAATCGTCTTGCCCTGTTGTTATATATTCGTGTGTATGTGCCTCTACTCCTGGCGTTACACGAATTAATATGTTAACGAATTTTCCATACTGTACCGCTAAGTCATGTAATACTTCTAATTCAAAGAAATTATCTACTACAAAACAACCAATCCCTGCATGCAAAGCCATAATGATCTCTTCTTCTGTTTTATTATTCCCGTGAAAATGAATACGTGATGCTGGAAATCCAGCTTGTAAAGCTGTATATAATTCCCCTCCAGAAACGACATCTAAAGACATGTTTTCTTCACGAGCTACTCGGCACATCTCCATGCACAAGAACGCCTTGCTTGCATATGCTACTTGATAAGAAAAACCACTTTCCTCAAAAGCACGATGAAACGCGCGACACTTTCCTCGAATAGATTCTTCATCGTATACATAAAGTGGTGTTCCATATTGTTGTGCTAGCTGCGTTGTATCGCATCCTCCAATTTCTAAGTGCCCTTGCCCATTGATTCGGCTTGTGCCGTGTAAATACATTTGAATTCCTCCCTTATTTCCTCTAAAACCTATAACCCCAATTTTCTATTCATTGCAGCACGCTTTTAGATAGACAAAAAACGCGCGGAACAATGTTCACACGCGTTTCTTATTAGGAAAAATATATATCGAAAAAATAAACAAGTTGTTATCTTCTCAAATAAGAAACCGCATCAACATCTCCAAATAGCTCTCCATAAAACAAATATTATGACAGTACTACATTTATTCAATGCAGTCCCAATATATGAACAATGTGGTCGTTCTTATATTTCGGCAATAGTCCCTTTCAATCTATGATCACAGATTCCACAAAATCTCCCATAGCTTACTCTTTCCTATCGCGGCCTCTACCTTTGAGAGTAGATGAGGTAAGTCTATTTAATTTTCAAACATCTTCTTTTGCTATTAACAATACCAAAAGAAGATTTTATTTGTCAAACAATTTTTTATATTGTTTTTTTACAGTTCAACTTCGTATCATTTGGTAAGCGTTTTACAATTACTTTCGTAACAGTCCATTCCCCTTCGTCATTGTTAAATGTAATACTTATTTTCTCAAATGGCGGAAGTACTTTCCCACCTATTCCCGATTCATACTTCGTCACTTCTATTACTGCTTGAAACAAATATGTGCCACTATAAAGTTTTTTCAAACTAATAATTTTCGGACAATCATACGGCTTTAATTTTCCATATTGTTTTTCAATGGCTTCATTTATTTTTGGAAACAACACAGAATAGAGAGCATCTTCCATTAACGGTGCATCGTATTGTGCAGCAAAAGTAACAGGAGAAGAAAAAAGTATAAAACTGCTGCATATTATAAGACAAAATAATTTTTTCATCATAACCTCCGTATCATTACACGATGTTTTTTTATTGTTTCCTATTTCAGTTTTTCTACTCAATTGTTATAAAAATGCCCACAACTCTCTTTTATTTTCGTATAATGATACTCATAGTATAATAATCATAATAACAACGGACTGTTCGTATATATAAAGTGAAGATTTATTTAAAATGAATCACGAGAACTGTCATGCTTTTAAGAGAGGAGTATATTATGCTAAAACATTTGTTTCCAAAACTGCGATTTGCACTCGTTGCAGTCGTTTTATTATGGATTAAAACATATATTGTGTACAAGCTAGCTTTTGATATTAAAATTGATAATTTCTTCGAAGAATTTATGCTTTTCATTAATCCGCTAGCTTCCTTACTATTATTTTTCGGTTTCTCATTGTTAGCCTCAAAGCACCGCAATCGAATTATTATCGGAACTAGTTTTATACTGTCCTTTATTTTATTTGGAAACGCGATGTTCTACGGATTTTATAATGACTTTGTCACATTCCCTGTTTTATTCCAAACAAATAACATGGCTGATTTAGGGACAAGTATTAAAGAACTCTTTACGTATAAAACATTATTGCTATTTGCAGATGCAATTATTTTAATGTTTATTTCACGTAAGTTCCCATCATTTGGTGATACAACGCCACTTTCTCGCTCTGAGAAACGAACTTTCTTTAGTGGTGTAACAGCTCTATTAGCACTACAAATTGTTGTTTCAGTTATTTATAAGCCACAATTGTTCTCACGCTCATTTGATCGTCAAACTGTCGTGAAAAATTTAGGCTTATACACATATCATCTATTTGATATTACACTTCAATCTAAATCTTCTGCAGAACGTGTATTTGCAAGTGGAGATGGCTTTTCTGAAATAAAAAACTACGTAGATACTAAAGATAATCAAGTCGATAAAAGTTTATTCGGAGCAGCCAAAGGAAAAAATGTAATTTTAATTTCAATGGAATCTACACAAAGTTTTGTTATTAATAAAAAAATAAATGGAAAAGAAATTACTCCATTTTTAAATGAATTTATAAAAGATAGTTTTTATTTCGATAACTTCTACCATCAAACTGGACAAGGTAAAACATCCGATGCTGAATTTATCGTTGAAAACTCACTTTATCCGTTAGATCGTGGTTCTGTATTCTTTACTCATGCAACTAACGAATATACCGCAACACCAGAGCAATTAAAAAAATATGGGTACTCTTCTGCTGTATTCCATTCAAACGATAAAACATTTTGGAATCGTGATGTAATGTATTCAGCACTTGGATATGATCGTTATTTTAATTTAAATGATTACGTAGGTACGGAGCAAATGTCTGTCGGCTGGGGATTAAAAGATAAAGAGTTCTTTGAACAATCTATTCCAAAGCTAAAATCTTTACCACAACCGTTCTACACAAAATTTATTACATTAACAAATCATTTCCCGTTCCTTCTAAATCCGGAAGATAAATATGTTGATGAGTTTAATTCTGAAAGTGGCGTATTAAATCGCTATTTCCCGACGGTTCGCTACACAGATGAAGCCCTTAAATTATTTATTAATCAATTAAAAGCAGAAGGATTATACGATAATTCAGTTATCGTCATTTATGGGGATCATTACGGTATTTCTGAAAACCATAATGCAGCTATGGCTCAATTCCTTGGGAAAGACGCAATTACACCGTTCGATTCTATGCAATTGCAACGCGTCCCTCTTATTATTCATGTGCCTGGTCAAAAAGGAAAAGTCATTTCTAAAGTATCCGGACAAATTGATATTAAACCGACACTGCTTCATTTACTTGGCATTAAAACGAATAAATCGATCGAATTTGGAACCGACTTATTTATAAAAGAAAAAAATCCGCTTATGGTTATGCGTGATGGTAGTTTTGTAACAGAAGATTATGTATACACAAAAAACATGTGTTATAAAAGAAACACCGGTGAAGAAGTGGATGTAACATTATGTCAACCATATATTGAGAAAGCAAAAACAGAATTAAAAATCTCCGATAAACTTATTTATGGAGATTTATTACGGTTTGACCCTAACAATCAATATAAGACAGGGACAATGACAACGAAATTCGAATAATAAAAGAAGCAACTTCATCAGAAGTTGCTTCTTTTACTTACCTCTTAAAAACGCTACCTTTGTCTCTTATCTTCCTCCTATGAAATCTTTCACAAATTGGGAATTTTTTTCGTATGAGAAAGAAATTTATGGTATGATAAAATAAGTAAACTTTCATACACTAATTAAGAATTTATAACAGAAAGCAAGGGATCAGATTTTGTATAGAGCAGCCATTCCAAACTTATTTACGCTCGGAAATTTATATAGTGGATTTTTGTCAATCGGCTATGCATCTTTAGGATATTATAAATCAGCTGCTATTTTAGTACTGATCGGGATGATGTTAGATAGTCTTGATGGTCGTGTTGCTCGTTTATTGCGTGTTGATTCGCAGATGGGAAAAGAGCTTGACTCACTCGCAGATGTTGTAACATTTGGTGCAGCGCCCGCTGTTTTAATGTATTACACATCCTTTTCCAACTACGGAATCATTGGACTATACATAGCAGGATTATTCCCACTGTTCGGGGCATATCGCTTAGCACGATTTAACGTTACACCATCTTCTACTTCTATGAAATACTTCACTGGTGTTCCGATTACAGCAGCAGGAGGACTTGTTGCTTTCTTAACATTATTTTCACATACCATTCCAAAAATCGTTCTCATTACAGTATTCGTAACGTTCGCATTTTTAATGGTAAGTCGCATTCGTATCCCAAGTTTAAAAGATGTACCAATTCCACGATACAGTATAATCATTACACTATTTTTAATTGGAATCATTGTCACAATGTATAGAACAAGTTTCGGTAATATTTCTGTTTTCTTATTCATTGCCATCCCTCTTTACATTTTGTATATGCTTTCTCAATTTATTAGACAAAGACCGTCAAATAAAAAAAGAATAGATAAAGAAAAATAAAAAGAAACCTTCCTTATGCGGAAGGTTTCTCTTTATTTTATAACTAATACTTTTTGATTCACAGGTGTTACAGGTTCTTCACCATTTAATACAGCTAAAATATTTCTTACTGCCATTTCAGCCATCGCATCTCGTGTTTCAAATGTCGCATTCCCTACATGAGGAGTAAGCACCACATTTTTCAATCCTTTTAATTTTTCTGTAATTTCCGGCTCAAATTCAAACACATCAAGAGCTGCACCTTCAATTTCATTTGTTTCTAGCGCATGAGCAAGTGCAGATTCATTCATAATTGGACCGCGTGCAACATTTACAATATACGCTGTTTTCTTCATCATTTTAAATTGTTCTTCATCAATCATATGATGCAAATTTGGATTGTACGCACAGTTAATTGTAATAAAGTCTGCCGTTTGCAATAACTCTTCTACTGTTACATATGTTGCTTCCAATTCATTCTCAACTTCATGTTTACGATTGGGTCCTGTATATAAAACGTTCATTCCAAATGCCTTCGCGCGTTTTGCAACTGCTTTTCCAATTTCTCCAAGACCAATGATTCCGATTGTCTTCCCATATACTTCTCGTCCTAGGAAAAATAGCGGTGCCCAGCCATTAAATCCAGTCGTACGGCATAATGTATCCCCTTCAGGAATTCTTCGTGCTGCTGCCAAAAGAATCGCAAATGTTAATTCTGCTGTTGCTTCTGTAGACACTTTCGGTATATTTGTTACAGCAATCCCCTTTTCTCCAGCATACGTGTAATCAATATTATCGTAACCAGCACCATAATTCGCAATAATTTTCAAGTTTGGTGCTGCATCAATGACTTCTTTCGTTACTTTCGTAGAAAGTAAGCTTAACAATGCATCTTTATCTTTTACACGTTCAGCTAACTCTTCTATACTAATTAATTCTTCTTTATTATACATCTCTATATCATGATTTATTAATAATTCTAACCCGATTTCTGGAATGTTTCCTGCCACTAATATTTTCGCCACTACTAACACCTCTTCTATACAAAATAAGATATCTCTTATACTCCATTGTAAGAAATCCACCTATAAAAAGCCAAGCAATTTGATTATAGTTTTAAAAATCGTCACTTTTTCACATAAAAAAGAGGAGATTGATGTCTCCCCTCTTCTTACACTTTGTCACTAGATTCTGTCCCAAGCTTCACATCGATTGTTCCTTCTGCAAAGATATCGCTAATTTGCTCCTGGACAACTGAATGGACTGCATTGTTCGTTTCAGAAGTATAATTTTGATTTGTCGCTTTTACATTTTGTTTATTTTGTTGTTTCGCCATTTCATACCCTCCTTTTTTCATTCTTTCTTATTTTGAACAAAAAGGAAGGTTTTCATCAAAAAATCATCTTTCATTTTGAAGTCGGCGCTGATTCTTCTTCAAATAACTGCATCGTTCTTATTCGTTTCGTAAATGTAGCGATATGAGAAATGCCATGATTACGTAGTGTCTGCACGTTCTCTTTCACGTATTTTCCTAAGTCATTTGGATAATGGGCATCTGACGAGAGCGTAATCGGCACCCCATGCTTAGCTAAAACTTGTAAGTAAAGAGGACTTGGGCACATTTCACGCACAGGATAACGATAGTACAATCCTGCATTTACTTCTGTTGCCGTATTTGTTTCCACTAGCGCACGAGCAATTTTCCTATAATACGAAAGCTGCTCATTTTCATCTATACGATAATTAAACACTTTTATATTATCTAAGTGAGCTATAATATCAAATAGCTCAGAGCGAACAGCTTTTTCAACTGTCGCGAAAAACGCATGATATAGCGTATGTAACTCATGCTTTTCAAAGTATTCTCTCGTATCTGGGTTATCAAATCCCCATCCGTCTATAAAATGAACAGAACCGATTACATAATCCCAATCGCCTAATTCTAGCAATTCTTTTAACTCGTTTTCACCACCAATAAAATAATCCGCTTCAATTCCAAGCTTAAGTGTTACACCTCGTTTACTCCAGCGCTTTTTTGCATCTTCAATCGCCTTTGTAAAATCATAAAGAGACACTACCCTCACTTGATCTAACCACTCTTTTTGTAAACGACCAAGCTTCGAATCACTAATATCTACATACTTTTCATAATATCCTTTCGCCTCATGAAAGCGATATAAATGATCAACAATACCAACTTCTTTTATTCCTTTTCGCAAAGCTTCTTCTAAATATAAATCAATCCACTTTGCCGTAAACGCTCCTTCCTTCACGCGTCTTTGCAGGCGTTCTTGTGTTTTCATAAGCCAGCCAATAGAATGTTTTTCTTCTTTAAGCGGTTCATAATATTGTAGTGCATCATTTATTTTGGCCAGCCACCCTATTGAATAGGGCCCTTCTTCTAAATGAAGATGATAATCTACTCTCATAAGTCTCTCTCCCTTATAATGTATCTATTTCTTTTCGGTCCCCTACTCTCGAAAGCTTCCCATGTCTTTCTTTCACTTCTTGCATTACATCTTCTAATGAAACATTTTTCGCAGCTAATAAAACAAAGCAATGATAAATCACATCAACCATTTCTTTTACTAGTTCTTCCTTATCATTATTTTTAGAAGCGATAATTACTTCCGCACACTCTTCACCAATCTTTTTTAAAATTTTATCTTCTCCTTTTGAAAATAAATAATTTGTATATGATTCTGGGAGTGGCTTTCGCTTTCGTTCTTCGATTGTTTCAAATAATAATTTAAGGGCATCTTCCATATTCATCCTCCTATATAATTTTGTAGTGAAAACACGTTTTCTCTCCCGTATGACAAGCTGGTCCTATTTGCTTTACGACAACTACAATTGAATCTTGATCACAATCTAAATAAAGCGATTGAACGTATTGTACATTTCCAGACGTTTCTCCTTTATTCCATAACGATTGTCTTGAGCGAGAATAAAACCACGTCTTTTTTGTTTCCAACGTCTTTTCATACGCTTCTTCATTCATGTAAGCTAGCATTAAAACCTCTTTCGTATCTTCTTCTATCACAACAGCTGGTAACAGTCCTTTTGAAAAATTAGGCTTCATAATCTCACCCCAATATTCGCCAATCGTAATTTTCTTTTCACCTCTTGTACAGTAGCTTCACTATAATGAAAAATCGATGCTGCTAACGCTGCATGAACCGATGTTTTTTGAAATACTTCTATAATATGATCGGCATTTCCACATCCACCTGATGCGATAACTGGTACAGAAACACTACTTGAAATAGCCTCTGTTAAATGTAAATCGTATCCGTCCTTCGTTCCATCTGCATCCATACTCGTCAGCAAAATTTCCCCTGCTCCCAATTGCACAGCACGTTTTGCCCATTCTATCGCATCCATTCCTGTATCAGCTCTTCCGCCATTTACATATACATTCCATTTACCTTCTGCTACTTTTCTAGCATCGATTGCTATGACAATGCATTGCGATCCAAAATGTTCTGCACCTTCCCCGATTAATTTCGGATTTCGCACTGCTGCTGAGTTAATAGAAACTTTATCCGCACCGGCTCTTAATAAAGCGTACATATCATGAACATTCGAAATTCCACCCCCAACTGTAAGAGGAATAAATACTTTTGCAGCCGTTTCTTCTACAACATCTATAATCGTTTTTCGTCCTTCATGTGTCGCAGTAATATCTAAAAAAATAATTTCATCTGCACCCGCTTCATTGTACAAAGCTGCTATTTCAACAGGGTTACCGACGTCTTGCAGCTGGGTAAAATTTACGCCTTTTACAACACGCCCATCTTTCACATCTAAACATGGGATAATTCGCTTCGCTAACATAACTTCGTTACCTGCAAAACTTCTTTTAAATCAACGTTTTTCTCATAAAGAGCTTTACCAATAATAACGCCGTATACATTCATATCATGTAACCTTTTCACATCTTGAATAGAAGCGACACCACCAGATGCGATAACACGAAGTGACACGGCATGTTGCAGCAAATCTAATTGTTCAAAATTTGGTCCCTCAAGCGTTCCATCTCTCGATATGTCTGTAAAAACAATCGTTTGAACACCTACACTTTCCATTTGTTTCGCTAAATCGATGTACGAAATTTCAGAAATATCTAACCAACCTCTCGTTGCTACGTTCCCATTTTTCGCATCAATTCCAACAATAATCTTCCCTTTATATAAGCGAACCGCCTCTTCTAAAAATGATCTATCGTACAATGCAGCTGTTCCTAAAATTACTTTTTCTACGCCTACTGACAATAATTTTCCAACTGCCTCAAGTGACCTCACTCCTCCTCCGACTTGCACTGGAATTCGGACTGCTTTACATATCGATTCAATAACGGATAAGTTTACTGACTCTCCAGTAATTGCTCCATCTAAATCAACAATGTGTAATGTTTGCGCCCCTACTTTTTCAAACAATACTGCTTGCGCGACTGGATCTTCATTCATCACCGTTTCTTTACTAAACTCTCCTTGATAGAGCCGAACGCATCGCCCTTCTTTTAAATCGATAGCTGGGAAGATTTCCATTCTTCTACCACCCCTTTAAAGTTTTTTAACATTTGCATTCCAATTTCACCACTTTTTTCAGGGTGAAACTGTGCACCATATATATTTCCTTTTACTACAAAACCAGGTACTTGTACCCCATATTGACTCGAACCGTACACAATTTCATTCGGACAATCCGCATAATAAGAGTGAACATAATATACAAACGAGCCGTCTTCTACTCCATTCCAAAGTGGCATTTCTCTTTCTTTCTTCAATTCATTCCAGCCCATATGTGGTATTTTATAAGGGACTTTTAATTTTCGAATCACACCTGGTAATAAACTGAGTCCGTTACAAATTTTTATTTCCTCACTTTTTTCAAATAGAAGCTGCATCCCTAAACATATTCCGAGGAGTGGCTTTCCTGAATCCCCAAGTTTCTTTAGCATAGATACTAAACCCTTTTCTTCTAAAATATCCATCCCTTTCGGAAATGCTCCGACCCCTGGCAAAATAACCCCATCACTTCTCAATATTTCCTCTTTATCGTCTGTTACAATGTACTCTGTTCCAATAAACTTTAATGCTTGTTCCACACTGCGGATATTCCCCATTCCATAGTCTATAATGGCAATCAATTACAACATCCCCTTCGTCGAATTTACACCTACAATCTTGTCATTTTTATTTACCGCTTCCCTTAGCGCACGACCAAACGCTTTAAATAAAGCTTCAATTTTGTGATGTGTGTTACTTCCATATAAAATACGGGCATGTAATGTGATATGTGCAGCATGAGCAACTGCTCTAAAAAATTCTTCTGTTAACTCCGTATCATAATCTCCAAGTTTCGGGTTTGTTAGTTCACCATGAAACACGAGATAAGATCGTCCGCTTATATCAATCGCTACAAAACCTAACGACTCATCCATTGGTACATATGCTGATCCATAGCGGTTAATACCTTCTTTATTTTGCAGCGCCTCTTTCAAACAAATTCCGAGTACGATTCCAACATCTTCAACTGTATGATGAGCATCTACGAACACATCCCCTTTGGCTTCAACTTGTAAACCAAATCGTCCATGCCTTGCAAATAAAGTTAGCATATGATCAAAGAAACCAACGCCTGTTTGAATAGAAACGTTTGTACTTTCATCAAGTTGTAAACTCAGTTTAATTTTTGTTTCTGTCGTTTCTCGTACTTGACTCGCTTGACGCATTATTCTTCCTCCTTAAACCTAATTTGAATTGCTCTCGCATGTGCATGTAAACCTTCTTTATTTGCCAGCTCTACAATATGATGTTGTACATTTTGTAACGCTTCTTTCGTATAGGCGACAAAACTTGATTTCTTCACAAAATCATCTACTGATAATGGAGAGAAGAATCGTGCCGTTCCACTTGTCGGCAATACATGATTTGGTCCCGCAAAATAATCTCCGAGTGGCTCTGGTGCATATGGACCAATAAAAATAGATCCTGCATGCTTTACGTAAGCTAATGCATTCATCGGCTCTTTTATATGTAACTCTAAATGTTCTGGTGCTATTTCATTCGATAGTTGAAATGCTTCATCTAACGAATGAACAATAAGAATTGCTCCATTTCTTTTTATTGATTCACGAGCAATTTCATTTCTTGGCAATGACTCTAGCTGCACCTCAATTGCTCTTTCTACTTCTTTAGCAAGCTCTATACTCGTTGTAATACAAATAGCAGTTGCTCTCTCGTCATGCTCTGCCTGTGATAATAAATCAGCTGCAATATACTGAGCGTTTCCTGTTTCATCTGCAATGACTACAATTTCTGATGGTCCAGCAATCATATCGATACTTACTATCCCATATACTTCTCGCTTCGCAAGAGCGACATATAAATTTCCAGGCCCCACTACTTTATCCACTTTAGGAATCGATTCCGTTCCATATGCTAAAGCGGCAATTGCTTGTGCCCCGCCGAGTCTATAAATTTCATCTACACCTGCGAGCTTTGCAGCAGCTAAAATATGTGGATCTATCCCTTCCTTTCCAGGCGGCGTTACCATTACAATTTTTTCTACACCTGCGAGTTTCGCTGGCAATACATTCATCAATACTGATGAAGGATAGGACGCTGTTCCCCCTGGTACATATACACCCACACTCTCTAACGGCCGAATGAGTTGCCCCCTCATAATCCCTTCACTTTCACAATCAAAAATAGATGGCCTTTTTTGCTTTTCGTGATAAGAGATAATATTTTCCTTCGCTTTTTTTAACGCTTCTAAAAAAGAAACTTCTACAAAATTTCTTGCATTCTCTATTTCTTCCTCACTTACACGTAACTCTTCTATCTCTACGCCATCAAACTTTTTTGTATAGAAAGATAAAGCTTTATCTTTACTCTCTCTTACGTTTTGAACAATTTCCCTTACACTTTTTTGAACAGTTTCTTCTATTATATTAGCGCTTTCTCTTAGCAGTTTTATTTTGGATAATGCCTCTTTGAAATCTTCGTAAATGACCTCCATTTAAAGCCCTCCTATTGTTGAGACAAAATTTCTTGCTCCATCTTATTTATAACACTGAATATTTCGTCTTTTTTAGTTTTTAAAGCTGCCTTATTCACAATCATCCGAGCCGATATAGAGCACATTTCCTCAAATATAATTAATCCATTCTCTTGTAACGTTTTTCCCGTTTCAACAATATCAACGATTGCATCCGCTAATCCGAGAAGAGGGGCAATTTCTACAGATCCTTCTATTTTAATAATTTCTACATCCTCTCCTTTATCATGAAAATAAGTAGAGGTGATATGTGGATATTTCGTTGCAATTCGCTTCTTTCGATAACTTGCCGGGTTATACGTAGGAATAGAAGCTACACAAAATTTACACACGCCTACCCCTAAGTCCACCATTTCATATATATCTTTCTCATATTCCATTAAAATATCTTTACCAACAACCCCTATATCTGCTACACCATGTTCTACATAAGTAGCAACGTCCACCGCTTTCACTAAAATAAATGAAATATTTGTATTCTTGCTTTGGAAAACAAGTTTTCTTCCTTTATCTTTAAGCTCTGAACAATCAATTCCAATTTGCTCAAAGAGTGGAATAACATGCTTTTCTAGTCTTCCTTTCGTTAACGCAATTTGAATATTACGCATGAAGTCTCCCCTTCTTTCCGGACTACCCATTTCTCTTTCCATACATATTCCACTAATGATTCATTCTTCGCCTCAACGACCGTTACTATTTGATTTTTTCTTGCAAATTGAAATGTATCTTGTAAATTAGAGAATAAAGATAACTCTACTTTCTTCCCATCCTTTTGAAGCCAATTTCGCAACCTTTCCGCTTCTGCTAATCTATTTAGCTCATAATGAATCATAATATCTACTTGCTTTCGTTTATACGGTTCCTTCTGCTCTTGAAGCGCCTTAACAATTTGATTTACGTGCACCGCTAATCCAACTGCTGGCGTCACTTCTCCAAAATTGCTAATTAACTCATCATATCTCCCGCCACTAACAATTTCTTCTCCAATTTCATATATATAACCTTTGAAAATAACGCCCGTATAATAATCTAAATGCTGAATCATCCCTAAATCAATCGATATATAAGAGCCATATCCTAATTTCTCAATTGTTTCATACATTTCTTTCACTCTTGTAATCGCCTTTTTCATTTCACTACTTGAGGCGAGTTTTTCCGCTTCCTCAATGACTTCTAAATTCCCAAATAACCTTGGTAACTTCTCAAGTAATCTTACTGTTTCATCAAGTCGGTCTAATTTCTTCTCCTCTATAAAACGTGAGAGTGCTGCATAATTTTTACTTTCGATATACGCCCTCAGTAACCTCTCCTCTTCACCATAAATCGAGAGCTTTTTAACGATGCATTTATACAATTGAACTTGCCCGATTTCGATTGTATAAGATTGTACCTTTAACTTTTGAAGAGCTTGAATTAAACTTATAACACATTCAATTTCAGCTCTTATATTATCAATCCCGATAATTTCAATGCCAGTTTGAATCATCTCATTATATTTTCCAGAAAGGGAATCATTCGCTCGAAATACATTTCCACTATATGTCACCTTTAGAGGAGCTGCTCCTCCACGCGTTCCGATTACCCTTGCCAAAGGAATCGTCATATCTGGACGCAAAACAATAATACGTCCTTTTTCATCAAAAAACTTATACATCTTTTCTTCATCTATCGGACGATTTTGAAAGGCAAAAACGTCATAAAACTCAATGGTTGGGGTCCTTATTTCCTCATAACCTCTTTCTAAAAATGTACGCCTTAATTTTTGTTCCACTTCTTCAATTAGCGTACATTCTTCAAATAAATAATCTCTCGTTCCATTCGGATTTGCCCGTTTCCACTTTGTCATATGAATCCACACACCCTTTCCTTTCTAATATATGCCCACATATTCATCCTAACCGAAAATAAAAAGAGCCTTGTAGACAAAAATACCTACAAGGCTCTTTAATAGAGTGTAGGTACAACAGGAATAACCCCTGCACCTACACGTTTTCACGTTAGGTTCAAGGGTTTCATGTATGATGATGTAGTTGTGTAAGCATTCTAATAGATTGTACTGTATTCATAATACTTACTCCCTTTCTCCTCTAATTTTTACATAGTATATAACAGTTAATTCTGAATGTAAATGTTTTTTAAACATTTTGTTATTTCTTAATATAAAGCTACTTTTCTTTCATACTCTCCAATTTCTTGTTCATATTGCATGGTAATGCCGATTTCATCTAGACCATTTAATAATTTCTCTTTCCACATTTTCTCAATTATGAAATGAAACCTGTGCGTATTTGTTGTAATCACTTCATTCTCTAAATCAACTTCTATTTGACATCTCGCATCTGTTTTTGCAATTTGTTCACGCATCTCTTTATCCATTACAATCGGTAACATACCATTCTTCATGCAATTCATATAAAAAATATCTGCAAATCCTCCGGCGATAATAACACGGAAACCGTAATCAGCAAGCGCCCACGGAGCATGTTCTCTTGAAGAACCACATCCAAAATTATCTCCGGTAATTAATATACTCGCTCCTCTTCTTTCTGGTGCATTAAGCGGAAAATTAGGGTTTTCATGACGATTATTATCATATCGCCACTCATCAAATAAATACTTTCCAAATCCCGTCCTTTCAATCCTCTTTAAATATTGCTTCGGAATAATTTGATCTGTATCAATGTTATCGTTCATGAGTGCGGCGACAGTTCCTTTATGAATACGAAATGGCTCCATCATAACTCTCCTTTCTTATATCAACGAAATGACCATATAATGCTGCTGCTGCGGCCATCGCCGGACTAACTAAATGCGTTCGTGCTCCTTTTCCTTGTCTTCCTTCAAAATTACGATTTGATGTAGATGCACAATGTTCTCCTTCAGGCACTTGATCTGGATTCATTCCGAGACACATCGAACATCCAGGCTCTCTCCATTCAAACCCCGCTTCTTCAAATATGCGATGCAACCCTTTTTGCATTGCCCGCTCTCTCACTCTTTGTGATCCTGGTACAACAAGTGCTCGCACACCTTCTTTTACTTTCTTCCCTTTTACAACAGCTGCTGCAATTTCTAGGTCTGACAAACGAGAATTTGTACAAGAACCAATAAAAACATGTTTAACCGGAATATCGAAAGCACTCTGTCCAGGGGTCAATCCCATATAGGTAAATGCTCTTTCATCATTTGTATCATGTTTTTCTGGTAATTTTTCATCAATGCGAACACCCATACTTGGGTTCGTCCCCCACGTTACGTACGGTGCAAGAGATGTAACATCAATTGAAATATTCAAATCATAAATCGCATCTAAATCTGTATAAAGCTCCGACCATTTTCTCACGAAAGTCTCATAGTCTTTCGGTGCATATTTACGCCCTTTCACATAAGAAAACGTTTTTTCATCCGGGGCGATAATGCCAGCTTTCGCTCCGCCTTCAATTGCCATATTACAAAGTGTCATCCTTTCTTCCATGTCCATATCCTGAATTGCTTCTCCGTAAAACTCCATTACATATCCTGTTCCAACCGCTACCCCATATGTTGCCAGTAGATATAAAATAATATCCTTTGCATATACACCGTTTTGTAATTTTCCTTTTAATTCAATCCCCATCGCTTTCGGTTTTCGTTGCCATAACGTTTGAGTCGCTAATACATGTTCTACTTCACTCGTCCCAATGCCAAATGCTAACGCGCCGAAAGCACCATGAGTAGCCGTATGACTATCACCGCAAACGATCGTTTTCCCTGGCTGTGTAAGTCCAAGTTCTGGCCCTATAACATGAACAATCCCTTGCTCTTCATAACCAATATCAGCTAATGGCACATGAAATTGTTTGCAGTTTTCACGAAGTGTATCTAATTGTTGCTTTGCAATGCGATCTGTAATATTCCAAACATCTTTCGTTGGAATATTATGATCCATCGTTGCAAACGTTAAATCAGGTCTGCGGACAGTTCGATTTGCCAACCGCAAGCCTTCAAAGGCTTGCGGTGACGTTACTTCATGAACAAGATGAAGATCGATATATAATAAATCCAATCCATTCTCGTTCGTCGCAACTACGTGTCTTTCCCAAAGCTTATCTAGTAATCTTTTTCCCATTATCGTCCTCTCCCTACTAGCGCTTGCTCTTCCATTTCTTGAATAACTGCCTTCGTAAATGAAGTTGTCGTTTCATCCCCGCCAATATCCGCTGTACATTTCCCAGATTGAAGTACCGCAGAAATTGCCGCTTCAATTGCACACCCTTCTCTCGTTAATCCGAATGATTGCCCGAGCATCATTGCAACGGAACGCATCATCGCAATTGGATTCACTTTATTTTTCCCCGCAATATCTGGTGCTGATCCATGAATCGGCTCATATAAAGAAGGTCCGTTTTCCGCATGGCTTGCTGATGGAAGCATTCCTAGTGATCCTGCTAATACAGACGCTTCATCACTTAAAATATCACCAAATAAATTTTCGGTTACAATAACGTCAAACCGTCCTGGGTTACGAATTAATTCCATAGCTGCTGCATCTACTAAAATATGTTCCAACTCAACGTCTGGATAACGGATTGCTACTTCTTCCGTCACAGTTCTCCATAGTTTACTAGACTCTAAAACATTCGCCTTATCAATCGATGTCAATTTTTTACGTCGTTTATTCGCTAATTGGAAAGCATATGAAACGATGCGTTCAATTTCATGGCGATGATAAGTGAGTGTATCTGTTGCCACTTCTTCTGTTCTTTCTTTCGGATAAGAAAAATAAATACCACCTGTTAATTCACGAACGACAACGAAGTCAATTTCGTCAGCGTTTTTTAATGGTGATAAATGTGAAGTTACACTTTCTACCGTAACAGGACGCACATTCGCAAATACACCAAGTCCCTTTCGCAGGGCAAGTAAACCTTTTTCCGGTCGTTCTTTCGCTTCATCCCATCTTGCGCCACCAACCGCCCCAAGTAACACTGCATCACTCGCTAAACAAGCTGCAAGTGTTCGTTGCGGTAATGGCTGCCCCAGCGAGTCGATAGCTGCACCACCAAATTGCTCATCTTGTAAATAAAAACGATGCCCATATAATCTTTCGATCATATGTAATACTTCTTTCGCACTCTCCATTATTTCTGGGCCAACACCGTCACCAGCTAAACAAACGATACGTTTTTCCAATTAAAACACTCCTTTTATCTGAATTTTCAGAAACTAAATTTGATAAGTAAGGAACGAATCCCTCACTTATCAAACATTTATTTCACAAGAGTTATAAAAGATTTCAATTTCCCTGCCGCATGAACATACGCTCTCGCCGATGCTTCTAATACGTCTTGCGCAACACCAAATCCTGATACTTGATGATTTCCCTCTTTTAATTCAACATGGACATGGGCAAGTGCATCTTGACCTTGCGTAATAGATTGTATGCGATAATCCGCTAACTCACACTCTAATCCTAAAATTCTTTGAATCGCATTATAAATTGCTTCGATACTACCAGAGCCAGTTGCTGCATCTTCATATACATTTCCTTCCTCATCTTTCAATACAATTGTTGCGCATTGTGTACTATTGGATACGAAATGTACTTGCAATTGCGTAATAGTATATTGCTGCGTCGAAAATGCTGCTTCACCAAGCATAAGTGCACGTAAATCTTCTTCTGTGATTTCTTTTTTACGGTCAGCCAACTTTTTAAATGCTTCAAACACCGCATCTCGTTCTTCTTTTGTAAATTCATAGCCAAGTTCTTTCATTTTTTCAGTAAACGCATGGCGCCCAGAATGCTTTCCTAGTACAAATAAATTTTGTGACTCTCCGATAAGGGATGGTTCAATAATTTCATATGTTGTTACTTCTTTTAAAACACCATCTTGATGAATACCTGATTCGTGAGCAAAAGCATTTGCCCCAACAATCGCTTTATTTTTAGGTACAACCATACCCGTTAAACGACTTACTAACGTACTTGTTGCTTTAATCTCTTTTAACGTCATGGAAGACTCTGCTTGATAGAAATCCTTTCTAATATGAAGAGCAACTGCTACCTCTTCTAGTGCGGCATTCCCCGCTCGCTCTCCAATTCCGTTAATTGTTCCCTCTACTTGTAAAGCCCCACCTTCAATCGCAGCTAACGAGTTTGCTACTGCCATTCCAAGATCATCGTGACAATGACAAGAGAAAATCGCTTTCTCATAGGACGGAACGGATTCTTGCAAATATTTAAAAAGAGAATAATATTCTTCTGGATTCGTATATCCAACTGTATCTGGAATATTAATGACATTTGCTCCAGCACGAATTGCCACTTCTACTGCTTCTGCTAAAACAGAACGCGTTGTTCTTGTTGCATCTTCCGCTGAAAATTGCACTGTAGGAAACAATGATTTTCCGAGCTTAACAGAGCGATGAATACTATCTAATACATCTTCTTTTGACATACAAAGCTTATATTTCATATGAATATCACTCGTAGCTAAAAATACGTGTAAACGAGGAGACACAGCACCTTTCACTGCTTCATATGCCCTTCGAATATCGCTTTCTTTCGCTCTAGCTAAACTCATGACCGTAGCATTACGGATTGTATTTGAAATGCGTTTTACAGATTGAAAATCACCTTCAGAAGCCGCTGCAAATCCAGCCTCCATTACATTGATTCCTAGTCTTTCTAACTGTCTAGCAATTTGTAATTTTTCTTGTTCATTTAAATTAACTCCAGGTGATTGTTCGCCATCACGAAGCGTCGTATCCATGAACAAAATCTGTTTCATATTATTTAATCCCTACCTTTACTCGCGGCTGTACAAACGGCATCATTTCACGTAATTTACGACCAACTACTTCGATTTGATGTTCGTTTTCGTTCTCATTTGTCGCATGGAAATTCAGTCTTCCCGCTTTATGTTCTGCAATCCATCCTCTTGCAAATGTACCATCTTGAATTTCCATTAGTACTTCCCCCATCGCTTTCTTCGTATGTTCAGTAACAACACGTGGCCCCGATACGAAATCGCCCCACTGAGCTGTATCCGATACCGAATATCTCATATTTTCAAGTCCACCTTCATACATAAGGTCCACGATAAGTTTTAGTTCATGTAAACACTCAAAATACGCGAGTTCTGGTTGATAACCAGCATCGACTAACGTTTCAAATCCTGCTTTCACAAGTGCCGTCACACCACCACAAAGTACAGCTTGCTCTCCGAATAAATCTGTTTCCGTTTCTTCTTTAAACGTTGTTTCTAACACGCCCGCTCTCATTGCCCCAATTCCATCTGCATAAGAAAGTGCCTTTTCAGTCGCAGTTCCTGTGGCATCTTGATATACGGCAAATAATGCTGGAACAGCCCCACCCTCAGCAAACGTACGACGTACCAAATGTCCCGGTCCTTTCGGAGCTACTAGAAATACATCTACATTAGCTGGTGGTTTTACTTGATCAAAATGAACATTAAATCCGTGAGCGAATACAAGAGAATTTCCCGCCTGTAAATTCGGTGCAATTTCAGTTTCATACACTTCTGGCTGTAGTTCATCTGGTAATAGAATCATTACTACATCCGCCTGTTTTGCTGCTTCTTCTACTGTATATACAGAGAATCCATCTTCTTTTGCCTTATTCCATGACTTCCCTTGCCTCAGTCCAACTACTACATCAAAACCATTATCACGTAAGTTTTGTGCATGAGCGTGACCTTGTGAGCCATATCCGATGATTGCTACTTTCTTTTCCTTTAATACATTTACCGTTACATCTTTTTCATAATAAACTTTTGCCATTTTCTTTTCCCCCTATATTTAAATGATTATTGAATTAACATAACTTGTTTATCTTGCTTTTTCATACTACGCGTAAAAGCTGTTACACCTGTTCTTGCAATTTCTTTCAAACCGTATGGACGGAGAAGTTCAATTAACGCCTCTACTTTCTCTTGTGTACCTGTTACTTGAACAACTATGGAATCCTTCCCAACATCTATTACAGCGGCTCGAAATGGTTCAATTAAACTATATAATTCTGCTCTTGATACGCTTGAAGTTGCTACTTTAATAAGCGCAAGCTCTCTAGCAATCATCGCTTCTTCTGTAATATCAGATACTTTTAGTACATCGATTTGCTTATGAAGTTGTTTAATTAACTGTTCAACTTGCTGTTCATTTTCAACATGTACCACAATCGTCATCCTCGAAATATCCGATGATTCCGTATGACCTACTGAAATACTTTCAATATTAAAATGCCTACGCGTCATAACACCTGTAATTCTATTTAATACACCGCTCTGGTTTCGAACTGTTGCGGTAACAATCCTCTTCATCTCTTTTCCACCCCCTCCATTTGGTGAACACCTTTCCCAGGAGCAACCATTGGCATAACCTTTTCAGATTGCAGTACGCGGCAATCAATTACGACTGGCTCTCGTAATGCAATCGCATACTGTAGTTGTTGCTTTGCACGAATCGGGTCTTCAATGCGCACTCCCTTGATCCCATATGCATTGGCAAGTGCTACGAAATCAGGTTGACATGGAAGTAAAGAGTGAGAATATCGTTGATTATAAAATTCATCTTGCCATTGCCTTACCATTCCTAAAGCTTCATTATTTAAAATTAAAACTTTAACAGGTAAAGAATGCTCTTTTAATACACTAAGTTCTTGTAAGGTCATTTGGAATCCCGCGTCACCAACAATTGCGATGACTATTTCTTCTGGCTTCGCAATTTGCGCACCAATTGCCGCTGGAAAACCAAATCCCATCGTACCAAGTCCACCTGATGTTACCCACCTATCTGGACTTTTTAGCGGATAATATTGTGCAGCCCACATTTGATGCTGACCAACATCTGTTGTAACAATTGCTTTTCCTTTCGTAATTTCATACAATATATCAATCGCATATTGCGGCTTAATACTTTCTGAATCTTGTTTATACAAAAATGGATACTGTTCTTTTCTACTCTTTAATAATGCGAGCCATTCATGATGATTTTCTTTTCTTTCTTTAGAATGAAGTAAAACCTCTAATGCCTGTTTTGCACTCGCAACAATCGGAATCTCTGTCGGAACATTTTTCCCGATTTCCGCTGGGTCAATATCAATATGGGCAACAGTGGCTTCTTTCGCAAAATAAGCTAAATTCCCTGTAAGGCGATCATCAAATCTTGCACCTATATTAATAAGCAAGTCACATTCATATAACGCCATATTTGCTGTGTATGAACCATGCATACCTCCCATTCCTAAAAATAGTTCATCATCTGGTGGAAAACCGCCAAGGCCGAGTAACGTATGAACAACCGGAACTCGAAGCTGACGAGCAAAATCCGTTAATTCTTTCGATGCTTTCGCATGCAACACACCTGCTCCTGCTAAAATTAATGGCTTTTTAGAAGTCTCAATCGCTTGTAATAGCTTGTTAATTTGTAGTAGATTCGGTTCGTAATTAGGCTGGTATCCCGGTAAATCCATTTGTACGTCAATACATCGCTCTCCTTGTTCCACTACCATATCTTTTGGAAGGTCAATAACGACTGGACCTGGCCTCCCTGTTCTAGCAATATGAAATGCCTCTTTAATAATTCGCGGTAAATCAGATGCTTTTCGTACTTGATAATTATGCTTTGTTACTGGCATCGTAAGCCCCATAATATCCGCTTCTTGAAAAGCATCACTTCCGATTAACGTCGTTGCTACTTGCCCTGTAAATACAACGAGTGGCAAAGAATCAATCATCGCATCAGCTAGACCTGTAATGACATTTGTTGCACCCGGTCCACTTGTTGCAATAACCACACCAGGATTTCCTGTAATCCGCGCGTATCCTTCAGCTGCATGAATCGCTCCTTGTTCATGTCTCGTTAAAATATGCGGAATCTCGCAATCATAAAGTGCGTCATATAACGGCAAAACTGCGCCACCAGGATAACCGAAAATAACTTCTATCTCTTCCTTTTCTAACGCTTCTAACAACAGCTGTGCACCGGTTGCCATTTTTTCTTCCGTTTTTGAAGACATTCCTTTTATGAGCCTCCTTTTAAAATCCTTTATAAAATAAAAAAATCCTACGTCCACACTCCAGCTATGTGCTGAAGGGACGAAAGATTTCGCGGTACCACCCTTCTTTGCAAGAATACTCTTGCCTCAGTGACTCAAGGGAATGAGTCTAGCTAATAACGGAGCTACCGTCTAAGCCTAGACAAACGCTTCAGCTTAGCACTCAAGGGCGATGTTCGTCGACGTGAACCATCGGTTTCCAGCAACCACCGACTCTCTGTGAGGCTTCACAATCAACTACTCCTCCCTCTCAACGCTTTATCATGTAATACAAATCATTATCCAACTTTATTTTCTTCGTAAATTTTCTCTCCATCTTCTACAACTAACTTACGGAATTCTTCTAATAAACGATTTGTGTGTGGTCCTGTTCTACCTAAACCAATCGTTCTACCATCTACTGTCGTAACAGCAATTACTTCAGCTGCTGTTCCAGTTAAAAATACTTCATCGGCCACATATACATCATGCCTTGTGAATAGCTCTTCTCTTACGTCATAACCGAGTTTTTCACCAAGCTCTAAAATTGCATTTCGTGTAATTCCTTCTAGTGCTCCAGCAGAACTTGGTGGTGTAATCAATTTATTTCCTTTTATAATAAATACATTATCTCCAGAGCCTTCAGCTACGTATCCTTGATCATTTAACATAAGCGCTTCTTGTACACCAGCTAGTTTCGCTTCAATACGAACTAAAATATTATTTAAGTAATTTAAAGATTTCACTTGAGGGGATAATACATCTGGGCGATTGCGACGCGTTGCAACTGTTACAACCGGAATCCCTTTTTCATAATATTCTGACGGAAATAGAGATAATTGTTCCGCAATTACTACTACATTTGGTTTCGTACAAGAATCGGGATCTAACCCCAGGTTTCCTGCTCCTCTTGATATAACGAGGCGAATATACCCATTAGAGAGTTTATTTTGACGAATCGTTTCAACAACGATATTCGTTACTTCTTCTAGCGTATATGGGATTTCCAACATAATGGATTTCGCTGATTCATATAAACGGACAAGATGTTCCTTCAGGCGAAAAACATTACCGCTATAAACGCGAATTCCTTCGAACACCCCATCGCCATATAAATAGCCATGATCATATACTGAAACTTTAGCTTCGTCTTTTGGTACAAATTCTCCATTTAAGAAAATCCGTTGCTCGTTCACTTAAAAGCGCCCCCCTATGTTCTATGAATTTTTTATTGTTTCCTAGTTTACTCTCCTTTTCAAATAAATCAAGATAATTTTTAGAAAATTTTCAATTTTCATTCTCGTGCATACCTTTAATTATATTGATTTAACAACATTGTTAACGTTTACAAAAAGTCAAAAAAATTTTTCGTCACTTTTCACTCAAAAAAATATTTGTTTACAAGAAGGATTTTCGTCAAATGATGCGAATCTATTGTTTCAATAAACGAACATCCGATTTTATATATTCGGGAATATACAACGACTTTTGATGAAAAAGGGGGAAAATAACAAAAATAACACTGTCTAAAAATAACATTCATATTTTCCATTTCGCAATCATAATCCTATTTTTAAAAAACAATTTGTCAAATGAAGGAGGAATTTAATATGGCGTGTGTACAAATCAAAGGAACGAGACAAGAGGTAGTAGAAATGCTACAACTATTCGATTTAATGGATACGAAAGGTTTTTGTAAATTCAATAATTATGTAGAAGTAGAACCAACTAGCGAAGAGCATAATAATTTTATTGCCTCAATTAATCTTGCTTCCAATAATCACTCTACTCGAGATACATTAAACGACCAATTTGTTAGTCAAATGCTCACTGGCGTATATAACGACTAAGCAAATAGCTTCATGCTTTCCTACCATCTTTTTCTTGAGCTTATAAATATATGCTAAAAATTTGCGCATACTAGTGGATAGATGGTAGGAGGTGACAATTATGGCTAGAATCGGTGTTGAGAACTCTTTAACAGATGTTCAACAAGCTCTTCAGCAACAAGGGCATGAAGTCGTTGCCCTAAACTCTGAAAATGACGCACAAGGATGCGACTGCTGCGTTGTAACTGGGCAAGACTCTAATGTAATGGGAATCCAAAATGCATCAATAAAAGGATCGGTAATTAAAGCAAGTGGTTTAACAACGGATGAAATTTGTCAACAAGTTGAAAGCAGAATATAACCAATACTGTGCTCATTATTGTGTCATTTACACAAAAAGAGAAGGCTCCTTCTGAAAAGGAGCCTTCTCTTTTTTTATATTCACCTAACGGGAAAGTAACATATACTGGATGAAAGCCCTACCTCTCTCTCATCATTACGGTTCCACTGACCGCTCCTTGATTCACTAGTATGTGTACAAGCTTATAAATATGATTTTTTAGGGTCTGTTCACAAAAGTTGTTGATAAAGTTATCCGATCTTTCGCAAACTTTTTCATATCATATTCACAAGAATATCCAATTTATACTAGCTGTAACCGAGACACGAAATATAATTTTAACATAACACAAAATAGTCGTCAATACTTTTTACAAAAAATAAAAAAACAGACATTGCGATCCGTCTGTTTTTAGAATGGTGCTTTTTCTTTTACTACATAAACAACAAATCCGCTTACTAACATACATAAGCCGACAAAAAAATTTTTGATGTTGATCATAATTACCTCTCCCTTATTTCATAAAACATATATATTTACATTTCAATTATATTCATCGTCCTTAAACACACTTTTTCTAATATATCATAATTCCTAAAAAATGCAAGTTCGTCTTTAACGACCGTTTACAAACTTATCTACAGTACTTGGTACTGTATTTAAAGCTTTTTCAATTAAATGTGTACTACTATGCAAGTGTAATACTTGTACACCGCCAGATCCCACTACTAAAAAAGCAACTGGGCTAATCGAAACACCTGCACCACTTCCCCCTCCAAACGGATGCCCTTGTTTCACTTCTTTTTGCCCTTGTCCCGTATTACTTTTCCCATGAGACACATCTCCTTTAAAATCACTTCCCCCAGCACCAAAACCGAAAGCAACTTGTGAAACCGTTAAAACAACATTTCCATCAGCTGTCGAAACCGGACTTCCGACAATTGTATTTACATCTACCATCTCTTTTAAATTTGTCATTGCTGTTTTCATTAAGTTTTCAATTGGATGTTCCATTATTTAAAGCACCCTTTCCTCATTATTCTTTTTTATACTTTCCAAAATAGAGGAAGTCATACCAAGTTTTCCAATTCATGAAAAAACAAGTACACTCTTCCCTTTTCATTTGGGTATTACTACCTGTAGATAGCCGGATAAAAACAAAAAAGATATACATACTACTACTGAACCTTGTTATGAAAGGAGTCATTACTTTGACTGAAAAATTTGATGAACACAAAAGAACAGATGGAATAGATAGCGATTATAAAGAAGAATACGCAGCAGAAGTTGCACCACAGCGCATTGACTATAATGATAAAGACGATGTGAAATCATCAGCAGCGGGATCAACAGCTGGTTTTATCGCCCTTGCTTTAGCTGTATTATCGCTTTTTACATTCCCAACACTATTTGGACTTGTTTCTGTTTTATTAGGTATTTATGCTTATAACCGCGGAGCTACTGTAACTGGTGGAATCGCTGCTATTGTCGGTGGAATCGCTGCACTTATCGCAATCCTATTCCGCGTGGCGCTTATTGGTTTAT
The DNA here is from genome assembly GCF_000746925.1 of Bacillus clarus. GTDB lineage: Bacteria > Bacillota > Bacilli > Bacillales > Bacillaceae_G > Bacillus_A > Bacillus_A clarus. The sequence goes on along the minus strand of NZ_JMQC01000008.1, from coordinate 3,656,850 downwards.
TGTTCTCTCTTTTTTAAAAGAAAAAGGTATCTCGCTTTATGCGGGATACCTTATCCTGTAAATACATCTTCCGATGGATATCGAATTTTTTGTTTTGCTGGGCGTGCTAAAGAAAAGACAAGCGTTAACGGTCCAATTAATCCACAAAACATGACGAACATAATAATACATTTTCCGACCGCTGATAGCTTCGCTGTAATTCCCATCGTTAATCCAACTGTACCAAACGCCGAAATCGTTTCGAATAACAATTGAATAAAGCTAAAGTTTTCTGTAAGCATTAATAAAAATACCGCTGTAAAAATAAGTATTTGACTAGCAACTACAATCGCTAATGCTCTCGTTACTGTCGACATTTTAATTGTGCGATGGAATAAAACAAAATCTTCCTTTTTTCTAAAGAAGGAGATAACAGATGTAATTAAAATAACAAATGTCGTTAACTTAATTCCTCCACCTGTTGATACACTGCCTGCACCAATAAACATTAAAATCATCGTAAATAATATAGATGATTCTTCCATTCCTCCGTAATCAACTGTATTAAAACCAGCTGTACGCGGTGTAATCCCTTGGAAAAACGAAGCCCACAGCTTTTCATTTAAAGATAATGGTCCTAGCGTTTTAGCATTATTATATTCCAGTGCCAAAATTACAACCATTGCAATAATATTAAGCACTACGGTCCCAATAATCATAATTTTCGAATGAACTGATAGCTTTCGAAAACTACGGCTATACCATATATCAATTAATACCGTAAAACCTAAGCCGCCTATCACAATTAAAGAACAAATACCTATATTAATAATAGGATCTCCTACATATCGTGTTAAATTGTCAGGCCAAAGTGCAAATCCAGCATTATTATACGAGGCAATCACATGAAAAACACTATAGTACAAACCTTTTCCAAAGCCAAACTCTGGAATAAAGCGAATAGATAAAAATACAACTCCAACTAATTCAATACAAATAGAAAAAATAAAAACTCGTTTTACTAATTTTACAAGGCCACCAATATTCGTTTGATTAAAAGCTTCTCCAATTAGTAATCGATGACGTAAACCAATTTTTTTACCTAATATCCACACAATTAAAATGGCAATTGTCATGAGTCCTAGGCCACCTGTTTGAATTAAAAACAGAATGACAATCTGACCAAACATCGTGAAGGTACTTGCAGTATCTACAACACCAAGACCAGTTACTGTAGCTGCTGATGTTGCTGTAAAGAAAGCATCTACCCAGCTAATATGTACTTTCGTTGCAAACGGTAGCTTTAATAATAATCCACCAACAACAATTAAACAAAAAAATCCCATTGCTAAAATTTGAGGTGGACTTAATCGGATAAAACGATTGTACAATCCTTGTTTTTTCGTTACTTGCATATCACTAACTCCCTTAATAAAGTGAAACTTCTATCTCAATCCCATTTCCCTAAGATAAAATGTAGTAAAGCAACCAAATCTTTATACTCTCATAATATAGTTGAGCATAATCTTTTTTTTCATAGATTTCAACTTTTATTTATATTCGGATTTCACAGCATTTTTCTATTTATACCTCTGCCCGCCCTATTACTCTCACAATAACCATTTCATATCTATCATTTTTTAATTCCCATATCTTTCACTTCAAGTTCACATCAGAGTCACATCTATCTTTTATATTATATGTATCGAAGCTGTTCCTCCCTAATTTTCGAGACATTCCCCAGTGTCTTAAGCAGCTTCCATCCCTAATTAAATTGACATAAATTGTCCCCTTCCTTAGGCCATCTTATATTAAGATGGTTTATTTTTTGTTCTCTATCATCATAATTACTTTAAAATCCCCATACCTTTCACTTTAAATTCACACGAGAGTCACATCTATCTTTTATATTATATGTATCGAAGCTGTTCCTCCCTAATTTTGAGACATTCCCCAGTGTCTTAAGCAGCTTCCATCCCTAATTAAATTGACATAAATTGTCCCCTTCCTTAAGCCATCTTATATTAAGATGGCTTATTTTTTGTTCTCTATCATCATAATTACTTTAAAATCCCCATACCTTTCACTTTAAATTCACACGAGAGTCACATCTATCTTTTATATTATATGTATCGAAGCTGTTCCTCCCTAATTTTGAGACATTCCCCAGTGTCTTAAGCAGCTTCCATCCCTAATTAAATTGACATAAATTGTCCCCTTCCTTAAACCATCTTATATTAAGATGGTTTATTTTTTGTTTTTTTATATAATTTCCTTCTTCCACCAATAACTATTGGTAATCCATATTTCATTACATAGCTTTCGGGAAATATTGTAAAAATAGGTATTTTTCCGTTACAAATAAGTTAGTAAGGAATCTTATTAAAGGTATTTGCAAAAAAGTATTGTTCGTTTCATTAAACATTTCGGCCAGTAATAGCAATTGGATTCAGTACTTCTAGCTCTAACACTTCTCTACCATTCGCAATGAAAACAGTTCAAGAAAAACTAGGTGTTTCAAAATCAGAGGACAAATATAACGCCGATAATTCTGCCGCTTCCTAATAAAAAGGAGTGAATAATTCACTCCTTTTTTGATTTACTTCCTTTTTTAGAACGATATTCTTTTCCTTTATTATCGTTACCTGTTTCAAACTCAGAACTAAATTCCTGCTGAAACTGTCCTGATTTAGGCGAACCTTGATTTCCACTACCTTTACTACCATTACGATTTGTCATTATTTTCTCTCCTTTCATCTTCCATTATTGGTAGTATGTCTTTCCTTCTATCGTCATACACATCACATTTTTACTTTCCATTCATTGTTAGCTACTATCAATTACGAAAAAACGCTTACCGATAGGTCCTCTTCCGACCTATCGGTAAGCGTTTTCTTTCTAGAATTCAACTATACATTTCACACATTTAAATAAGCTTTTTTGAAATAGATATCATTACATTCATTTCTTCTTCTGAAAGCGCAGAAAATCTTTCTTGTAAATACTTCTTTTTCTCAGACTCCATTTTTGCAACTAACTCTTTACCTTGTTCTGTTATCTCTAAATATACAACACGGCGGTCTGATGTGGAGCGTGAGCGTGTTACAAACCCTTTATTAATTAACTTTTCCGTCACAGCTGTAATATGGCTATTTGATACATTCAATTCACTAGCTACACGTGAAACCATCTCTTTATTCGCGCGATTTAATATTCTTAATACGATAAACTCATTCCATGGTATGTACCCACCAAAAATTTTACCAATATCATTACGCAATGTGCGGAACATAGCAAAGACATTTGTAGATAAGTCCTCCATTAATTGTTCTCGGTTTTGAGACACCTTTGACATCTCCTTTTATTTCATTTAGTTAAATAAAAACTTCATTAACAATTTTACATCAAATATTACTTTTTGTCACCTTATTTTTCCATGAATTGTAGTTTTTATAAAGGTCCTTTGTGCTATAATTATAATGAAATATTTTCCAAACAGTTTTTTCGGAGGAATGGAGCGATAAAAAAAGATTTCCCATTTAAATAAAAAAGAAAAAACGATTGTTCTCGGTAGTATTAGTCTTTTTATCATTATCGTTTTTGCATTCATTTTTTGTATATGTGTATATGTTGGAGTTTTCCGTTTAATTGGTGTAGAGTACACCTCCCGAACCGCCCGCATACTATTTTTTATATTACTTCTTACTACTTAGAAAGATTTACTCGTTTCATCCTATTATTTTTTAAAGCTCTTTTAAACCCTTTATTAACGTACATGTCAAAATGGCTTTCTCTCTTATTTCTTTCCCTTATTGAACTCTCACTAGACTGGTTGTTATTCATACTGCTAATGATTGGATGGAAAGCATATTGATCTCTAATGTGGGTGAATTACTTATTGTTCTTGTCTTTTTTGTTTAGATAAAGTGAAACTTTAATCAGCGGGAGGGTTTTCCATCCTCCACTGATTATTAACCCACACCAATCGGGCTTTTACAGGCAGTTAATCTCCACCTAACTTCTTTGCTTCCGCTGAATTTTGAGATGGAGTCTTACTACCTTCAAATAGCGGGGTAAATTATGGCCAACTTATAGTAAAAAGAAAGAGTAAGATACAAGCTTTTCTCTACAAAAATTGGTACAATGAAAGCAAATCATACTAAAGAGGTGTTACTTATGAACTTACAACAATGGGCTGATAAAGGCATATCCTTTGATACATATGTAAATGAAATGAAAGTGAATCAATACGAACTATTACATATTTACAATAACTTTTTAATTCCTAACGAATTACTTCCTGTTTTAGAGGAACATCAAAATGATGGCTTGCGCGTAATCGTATTAACTGCTGATTGGTGCGGCGATGCCCTTTTATGTGTACCTGTTATGAAACGAATTTGTGAAGTTGCAAATATTGATATGCGATTATTAATTCGTGATGAAAACTTAGAATTAATGGATCAATACTTAACAAATGGAACAGCGCGTGCGATCCCAATTTTTATTTTCATTGATAAAGAAGGAACTGAACAAGCTGTTTGGGGACCACGTGCGCCAAAAATACAAGAGTTAGTAACTTCTATGCGCGCTACATTACCAGAAAAAGAAGATCCAACATTTGAAGAAAAACAAAAAGAAATGTACGCTAATTTCCGTGCAACATTAGCTGATGATACTTCCCTTTGGGGGCATGTAATGGAAAGCATGATTGAAAAAGTAGTCAAATAAAAAAACTGCCGGGTTCGGCAGTTTTTTTATTACATAAGGAAGAAGTAGAATACCGCTGCTAAAATAAAACGGTAATAAGCGAACGGTGTTAGTTTTACACGAGCTAATAATTTTAAGAATGAAACAATCGCAAGCATTGCAACAACAAATGCTGTAATAAATCCACTTGCAAATAACGGTATATCAGCCGCGCTTAATACGTCCCAGCTTTTAATTAAATCTAAGCCACTTGCAGCTACCATCATCGGTACTGCTAAAATAAATGTATATTCCGCTGCCGCTGTATGCGAAACACGTGCTAATAAACCACCACTTATTGTCGATCCAGAACGTGAAAATCCTGGCCAAAGCGCTAAACATTGGAACATTCCAATTGTAAATGCTTGTTTATATGTAATTTCATCTAATGTTCTTGCTGTACTTGGTTTTGAAAACTTCTCAGCAATAATCATTAAAATACCACCAGCAACTAAACTAATAACAACCGGTCCTGGACCAAATAGAACTTCCTTAATCGCACTATGGAATAATACACCCAGTATTCCGGCAGGAATCATACCGATAATAATATGTAGTAAGTTTAACGATGGCCCTTCTGTTACTTTCCCAATTCCAACTAATGACCATAAACGTTTCCAAAATATAACAACAACTGCTAAAATCGATCCCAATTGGATAACAACTTCAAAGACTTTCGCTCTTTCGTCGTCAAATCCAAGTAAATGACCTGTTAAAATCATATGTCCTGTTGATGAAACTGGTAAAAACTCTGTTAATCCTTCAACAGCACCCATGATTAATCCAATTAACCAATCAGCCACGAATAGTGCCTCCTTAATAACGAATATATAATTTTTTCACACCTTATCATAATACCTTATCCCTTTTCAAAGTGCATCTTTTTTTTATTTATTTCATATGTTACAGACGCTTATTTCTTTTCTATTTTTTGATTAAATTGTATGATAGTAAGAGTTTGTTTTTTTATATAGAAAGGGGATTTTATGAAAGAAACTACTTCATTCTCACAAAAGATAAAACAATTCGTATTACTATTCTTCCCAATTTTCGTAACCCAAATGTCATTATTTGCAATGAGTTTTTTTGATACTACAATGTCAGGGCATGCAAGCCCTATCGACTTAGCAGGTGTTGCAATTGGAACTAGCATATGGCTCCCCGTTAGTACTGGATTAACAGGCATTTTAATGGCTACTACTCCGATTGTCGCTCAACTCATTGGATCGAAACAAAAAGAAAAAGTTCCTCACGTTATCATACAAGCCGTATACTTAGCAATTTGCGCTAGTCTCATTGTTATTCTTATTGGCTTCTTTGTTGTTTCACCTATTTTAAATGGCATGCGTTTAGAAGAGCCCGTAGAACGTATTGCAGGGCAATTTTTAAGTATTATCGCGATTGGAATTATCCCTTTATTTGTTTATACGGTCTTACGTGGATTTATTGATGCATTAGGAAAAACACGAACAACGATGATCATTACATTACTCTCTCTACCAATTAATGTAGTATTAAATTACTTATTAATTTTCGGTAATTTCGGCTTTCCTAAACTCGGTGGTGTCGGTGCAGCTATCGCTTCTACAGCAACGTATTGGTGCATTTTAATTATCACTATCATTATTATTTGTACGAAAGAACCTTTTGCTTCTTTCCATGTCTTTAAACAGTTATACCGTCCTTCTCTTTCAAGTTGGAAAGAATTTTTAAAACTTGGCGTTCCAATTGGATTTGCTATCTTTTTTGAAACGAGTATTTTTGCTGCGGTAACACTTATGATGAGTAATTTTAGTACGACGACAATTGCAGCACATCAGGCAGCAATGAACTTCGCTTCATTGCTATATATGACCCCTTTAAGTTTAGCAATGGCCATGACCATCTCAGTTGGATTTGAAGTTGGAGCGAAACGATATGAAAATGCAAAACAATACGGTTTTATTGGCATTGGTTTAGCACTTGCTTTTGCCCTTTTATATTCAATCCTTCTTTACTTCTTTGATGATGAAATTGCAGCTATTTATACGACAGATGCAGCTGTTCATCGTTTAGCAAAAGAGTTTCTCATATTCGCTATTTTATTTCAAATTTCAGATGCTATTGCAACTCCGGTCCAAGGGGCACTGCGTGGTTATAAAGATGTAAATGTAGCCCTAATTATGACGTTAATTGCTTACTGGATAATAGGCCTACCTCTTGGATACGTATTAGCCACCTATACTGATTGGGCTGCGAAAGGCTATTGGATTGGTCTTATTCTCGGCCTCGCATTTGGTGCAGCCTTCCTACTCATTCGTCTCTTTCAAGTACAGCGAAAATATGCAATACAAAACAGCCGCTAACTATATAGCGGCTGTTTTCTTCATGTATAGTTCTTCTTAGGAGTGTGTAACATAATAAAAAAGAAAGGTGTACATATATGGACGAACAAAAAAAGAAGCAATCATTCGATGAAGAATTCGCACCTGAAATTTCACCTGGTTATCGACAAGATGTACATAAGCCACCTAAATATAAAAATACTTCCTTTTTAATTGGCATTGCTATTTTCGCTGCAATATTACTTGTACTTATCATTTTCGTTTACTTTTAATGAAAGGTGGTCTATTTTGTGAAAAAGCAAGCTTCTCATTTTTCTAAAAGAGTTGTTAAAACACAAAAAGGTTATGCCGGTGATTCCGTTAATAACCATAAACAGGTCGAACAAGGAAACTTACAAATTGCTCAAAAAGAACTCGGTCAGCAAAATGAAAACCTTTAAAAGTCCCCATATTTTTGGGGACTTTTTCATTCTACATACTGCTTTTGTTCTGCAATTTTAAACAATTGATCCTCCTTTACAATTTCCATTTCATAACTTACTTTCATTTCACTTCTTTCTTCATTCTCAATGCCTGCAACGTACGCTGTGGCATAATAAACGAAGCTTGTATCCGATTTCTCTTTAATCTCTTCTTTCATAAATTTATATTCTAAATTACGAAACCGATTCGGATAATAATTTCTCATTAACCGTCCATAACCGTCCGTTACGAATAGCTCCTCACTCTTTTGTTTAAGCTCCTTCTAATCATCAAGAGCAAAAACTGATAGTTGCGCTGCTACAAGGTATTCCCCTATTTTTTTCATTTCATCAGCAGTTAACTTCTCTACTTTCTTATCCATTATCTCTTCATGTATTTTGTACTCATCTATCGATTTAAATTGTGCAAAAACTGAACTATTATAAAGGCCTAAAAAGCAAATACCTATTAATAACAAAAGTACTATCATTCGTTTATTTTGAATACGCACCTACCAACCTTTCCTCAAATCATTATTTCTATTTTATCACAAAGATAGAAAATTCTGATATCATAAAATAAAACGATCTACTTTATAAAAATAGAAATGAGGAAATGACATGGACTCCTATAAACAGTATATACAACAAATACTCCCGGATCTCCCTATATACTCTTATAAACAAAATGAAAATGGCTGGGATAATGTAGCGGTTATTATAAATGAGGCTTTACTCTTTCGTTTCCCTCGAAAATCAGAATATGCAAAGCGAATTCCATTAGAAAAAGAACTATGTGCAATACTTGCTCAGTCATTACAAGCAACCGAAGTTCCTAATTATCACCTATTGTATACAAATGATTCTGATTCTGTTCCATTTTGTAGTTACTATACTCTCATTCATGGTGATCCATTAACAGCTGAAACAGTCGCAAAATTAGAGAGAAAAGAGCGTGAAATAATTATTACACAACTGGCTACCTTTCTTGCGACTTTACATAGCATTCCAATAAAATGTGCTGAACAGTTAGGCTTTATAATAGAAAAAACTATCACTTACTGGAAACACCTTCAAAGTAAATTATATCATTACCTTTCTCATAGTTTTACACTCTTAGAAAGACAGGCCGTTCGTAACTTATTTCATAATTTTTTTGAGCTTATGCACGATCCAAATTTAGAAAACACAGTCATCCATGCTGACTTTACACATCATCACATTCTATTCGATGAGAAGAGTAAAGCAATTTCAGGAATTATTGATTTTGGCGATGCCCAAATAGGAGATCCTGCCCTCGATTTTGCTGGGTTATATTACGATTTTGGTAACGAATTTACTAAAGCTGTTTATAAACAATACTGTGCTCTTATTCCTCATCGTGACCCATTATTTACTCGACGCATCACTGATTTTTATCAATACAGCCCTTTACTCCATAATCTTATCTACAGCTTCGAAACAAATAATGAACGAGAAATAAAAAAGGATCGAGAAAGTTTGCGAGCAATACTCCAGGGATTGAATTAAATTCTCTCCCTATATTCTTTTTCTTCATACATCATTAATTTTTTATCCATCTCTACCATAACTTCGTACAGTTGAAATGCTTGTAAAATTTGCAATTGAATCCAAAAAGGAGCTTTTTGTTCTTTTAACCATTGAAACACTTTCACTTCATCTTTCATTGATTATTCCTCCTCTTATAAATTTCCCTACAAATATACGGTAAGTGATGAAAAGCTTTTCATGTCAATAACAAAAAAGGATGCAAATTTGCATCCTTTAATGTACAATATTTTTCTTCTGTAGTGATGACTCTTGTAACTCATCAACTTTACATTCATTGCGAAAAGCACAATTCATACATTCAGAACGAAAAGTACGCTCTGTATAGTGTTCTGGTTGTTGCAACATCTCTGTCATTCTATGTAAATCATTCATTCCAGTTTGAATGTCTTCATTTTTTGGAACATAATCCTACTTAGTTCCTTCTATTAAATTAATAATTTCAATTTTAAGAGGAAGAACACCGAAAGCTTTATAACAAAAAACAGTAGTCAGCTTTTGACAAAGAGCTAGCATTTCTTCATTTGCATCAATCACATATTTTTTAATTACAAATGATTGTGCACTCCATTCACCAACTTCAAAAGTGAGTGAAATATGAACACCGAGTTCTTCCATATATGTTTGAAACTTCTCATATAAAAACAGTGGTGGCGTTTCGTTCACATCTTTTTCTACAAACTGCAACAAATGATCTGTTAACCTTGCTAAAACAACGTAATACTCTGCCTTTGAAGCAAACATATTAACCCTTACTTTTTTCCAATGCTTCTCTAATAACGTTAACAGAAAGATTTTCGTTTGTTTTACCGCTGGTGCTGTATAGTACTCATTAATAATTTGATTCACAATCATTTGTGCTATTTGTTGCCATTCAAATGAAGATGCTTCTCTTCTTTTTATATGGCGGAAATAAAATTTATGTGGACAACGCATAAAATCATATAAATGATAATCTGTCATCGTTTTGATTGAGATTTTCTCATGCAATTGCTCTTCATCCCCCTCCCACCATTAAGAAAGATGTTTTACAAATTCAGCTCCAAACTCTAAACATTTTTCTACATCTTCATCTTCTGGCGTTAATTCTACTTTTAGTCCTTCTAGTACAACTTCTGCACCACGTTCCTGTAATTTTTCTATTAGAATGTCAACAGCTACACCATATTTCGGGTAAGCCGAATCACAAGAACCGAATACTGCTGCTTTTTTACCTGCTAAATTGATCGCTTCCATTTCATCATAAAAATCTAAGAAATCATCAGGAAGCTCTCCATCTCCCCAAGTATAAGCTCCTAAAATAATACCGTCATATTCTTCTAACGTAGAAGCTTCTGGCGTTGTCATAATATCAATTACTTCAATTTCATTTCCCGTTTCACGAATCGCACCAGCAATATGATCAGCCATTTCTTCTGTATTCCCACTCATACTTGCAAAAATCATTACTAACTTATTCAACTAAATCTCTCCCTTGATTACGTATCTCTTTTTCTAATTTACTGTTTTTCTTCTCGTCTACATATTCAGAACGAATTACATTTCGTTGCCATTTCATTATATTTATCTATATATTTAGTTTTTAATTCCCTTCATCTCAAGGCGAAATGTTTTTCTCATCTCTTCCTCATCCATTCTTTTACCTATCATTTTATTGATAATCATTATCAATTCTAACTATACACTTAGATTAATTGAAAATGATTATCAAAGTCAATAAATATTTTTAAAAAAATAATGAAAAAGTACAAGCTTGTCCGTGAATTGTTCATATATTATAAATGAGCATAGTTCTTTCTCAGCCCTCTCTGACGGAAAGAAATAAAAGCAACTGCGATGAGCGCAGTTGCCTTTTTTTGCATTATTTACTACGTTTCTAGCAATTTCATAGCCGACTCTAAAAATAGCTCAGCTCCATAAACTAAAGCCGATTCATCTAAATCAAATTTCGAGTGATGATGTGGATAACGAGTATCGATACGTTTATTTCGCGTGCCTAATTTAATGAAGCAACCTGGAGCTTTTCTTAAATATGCCGAGAAATCTTCTCCTCCCATAGAGGGCTCAAGTCGCGTAACTCGATTCTTCCCGAACAATTCTATTGCACTTTCTTCTATTACTTTCGTAATATACGTATCATTAATAACAGGGTCATATCCGTAACGATACGTATATGTATATACCCCTCCATGAGCTTCTGTAATTCCTTTCACGATTTGCTCAATTTTCTCTTCTGCTTCTGCTCTTAATCTTTGATTAAAAGAGCGAACCGTTCCCATTAAATTTGCCGCACTTGGAATTATATTATCAGCGGTTCCTCCATGAAATTGTGTAACAGAAACAACCCTTTGCATAAAAGCACTCGTATTTCTTGATACGATATGTTGTAGGTTTGTAATAATTTGTGCTCCGATAGCGATTGGATCTATCGTTTCTTCTGGTCTCGCCGCATGTCCGCCCCTGCCCTTAATTTCAATTGTAAAGACGTCTGGTGCTGCCATCATAGGTCCGTATATGATTCCAATCTTCCCACTCTCCAGTCCAGACATCACATGTAAACCAATTACATAATCTACGTCATCCATTACACCAGCCTGTACTATTTCCTGGGCACCACCAGGGTACACTTCCTCTGCATGCTGAAAGAAAAGACGAATCTCTCCTTCAAAATTTCCATCCATGCTTGCAAGTGCCTCAGCTACTCCTAATAAAATAGCTGTATGCGCATCGTGACCACATGCATGCATCACACCTTGATTAACTGATGCATAAGGTTTAAATGTCTCCTCTTGAATTGGTAAAGCATCTATATCTGCCCGAATCGCCACTACCTTTCCCGGTTTCTCTCCGGTTTTCTTCGCCATCACACTATACTTCGTTGGTCTCGTTACTTCAAAAGCAGAAAATGAACATACTGTATCATATATAAATTGTGAAGTATTTTCTTCACGGAATGATAGTTCAGGGAATTTATGGAAATGCCTTCTCCACTTTATAATGTGTTCTTCCGATATAAGTCTCCTCCAATCCCTTTTCACACGAACAGCCTCCTTTTCATATCCCCTTAACAAGTTTATATAAAATAAGATATGAACTTGTTACAGTATTCTTACAGAACGCTTCCTTTTCATATGACAAATCTATTACAAATTCATGCCGAATGTAATATAATTGCTAAGTTAGGGATTTTCTTTTTTAGTATTTAGTGCTAATATCAGAAAAGAGCCTTTTGTCTTATTTTTACCTAAAATGTGGAATTTTGTTTTTTTCACAATAATGTAGGACATGATACCTACAAAGAGTTATTATTTCATTAAGAGAGGGAAAGACATGGAAAGATTAAAAGAGATATGGTCTCGACCACTCACACAATGGGTTGCAAAGACGGTTTATTACCTTGCAATTTTATTTGCATTACTTTGGTTGTATGGATTCCATGATACAAACACAAGTACATTTATTTACAATGAATTCTAGGGTGGGAACGTTATGAAGTTATTAGAACAAATTGAAAAGTGGGCTGCAGAAACGCCTGATCAAACCGCTTTTGTTTGGCGAGATGCGAAAATTACGTACAAACAATTAAAGGAAGATTCTGATGCGTTAGCACATTGGATTTCTTCTGAGTATCCAGCTGATCGTTCACCAATTATGGTGTATGGTCATATGCAACCTGAAATGATTATTAACTTTTTAGGGTGTGTAAAAGCTGGACATGCTTACATTCCTGTAGATTTATCTATCCCAGCTGATCGTGTACAACGTATCGCTGAAAATTCTGGTGCGAAATTACTTTTATCAGGAACAGAAGTAACTGTAACTGATTTACCAGTTCGCATTGTAAGTGAAGACAACTTAAAAGATATTTTCTTTACTCATAAAGGGAAAACGCCAAATCCTGAACATGCGGTAAAAGGTGATGAGAACTTCTATATTATTTACACATCAGGAAGTACAGGTAATCCGAAAGGGGTTCAGATTACTTATAACTGCCTTGTTAGCTTTACAAAATGGGCTGTAGAAGATTTCAACTTACAAACAGGGCAAGTATTCTTAAACCAAGCACCTTTCTCATTCGATTTATCTGTAATGGATATTTACCCATCATTAGTAACAGGTGGTACACTTTGGGCAATCGATAAAGATATGATTGCACGTCCAAAAGACTTGTTTGCTTCTTTAGAGCAATCGGATATTCAAGTATGGACTTCAACACCATCTTTCGCTGAAATGTGTTTAATGGAAGCATCTTTCTCTGAGAGTATGCTACCAAACATGAAAACATTCTTATTCTGCGGTGAAGTGTTACCAAATGAAGTGGCTAGAAAATTAATTGAGCGTTTCCCGAAAGCAACAATTATGAATACGTACGGTCCAACAGAAGCTACTGTTGCTGTAACAGGTATTCACGTTACCGAAAAAGTGCTTAATCAATACAAATCACTTCCAGTTGGCTATTGTAAATCAGACTGTCGCCTTCTTATTATGAGAGAAGATGGCACGCCTGCACCTGATGGTGAAAAAGGTGAAATCGTAATTGTCGGTCCAAGCGTAAGCGTTGGATATTTAGGAAGCCCTGAATTAACAGAAAAAGCATTTACTATGATTGACGGTGAGCGCGCCTATAAAACAGGCGATGCTGGCTATGTAGAAAATGGTCTTCTATTCTATAATGGTCGTCTTGATTTCCAAATTAAGCTTCATGGTTATCGAATGGAATTAGAAGAAATCGAACATCATCTTCGTGCGTGTTCTTACGTAGAAGGAGCAGTTATCGTTCCAATTAAAAAAGGTGAAAAATACGATTATTTATTAGCGGTTGTTGTTCCTGGAGAGCATTCGTTTGAAAAAGAATTCAAATTAACATCTGCAATCAAAAAAGAACTCAATGAGCGATTACCAAATTACATGATTCCACGTAAATTCATGTATCAATCTTCTATTCCAATGACACCAAATGGAAAGGTAGATCGCAAAAAATTATTGAGTGAGGTTACAGCATGACCGCATATGGATCATTTTATTTTTTCGCTATAGTGGGCATTTTATTAATACCTACTATCATAGCTGGATTAAAAGGTAAAATGTTGCGTAAATATAATGCCGTTTTAACATTAGTCATGCTTGCAATTATCTTCTCTGATAAACCGAAGCAAGCAATGATGTTAGCCGCGTTTATTATTTGGCAATATGTCCTTATTAAAGGCTATTTAACTTTAAGAAAACAAAATAATAATACGTTCATGTTTTGCATGGCCGTTATTCTATCAATTTTGCCGCTTATTTTGGCAAAAATCGCACCGTTTGTACCTGATTTAAAATTCATTGTTTTCGCAGGTATGTCTTACGTAACATTTAGGGCAGTACAAATGGTATTTGAAGTACGCGATGGTTTAATTAAAGAACTTTCATTCTTTAATTTCTGGGAGTTCGTTTTATTCTTCCCTGCTATCTCAACTGGACCTATCGATCGTTATCGACGATTCCAAAAAAATATTCAAAAGCCACCTAGTGCAGAAGAATATCAAACCTTACTATATACAGGGATTAACCGTATTTTCCAAGGTTTCCTTTACAAATTCATCATTGCCTACTTACTGCAAAAACATCTTGTAGATGCAGTAATTGCTAATAAAGATACAATCGTATCTAATATGATTTATATGTATAGTTATAGTTTATACTTATTCTTCGACTTCGCTGGCTATAGCGCGTTCGTAATTGGTGTAAGTTATATGATGGGGATTAAAACACCTGAAAACTTTAATAAACCGTTTATTAGCCGTAACATTAAAGACTTCTGGAATCGCTGGCACATGAGCTTATCATTCTGGTTCCGTGACTTTATTTACATGCGCTTCGTCTTTTTCGCAACGAAGAAAAAGTTACTGAAAAACCGATATACGATTTCTTATATCGGTGCATTTTTAAACTTTTTCATCATGGGGATTTGGCATATATTAGGTGAACATATTTACCAATACATTATTTACGGTCTTTATCACGCTGCCTTGTTTATTTTGTTTGATATTTTCGAACGAAAAAACAAAAAGCATAAGTTTTGGCCAAACAATAAATTTATGCATGTCCTTGCGATTGTAATTACGTTCCACTTTGTATGTTTCGGTTTCCTAATCTTCTCTGGGCACCTTAACAGATACTTTTAATGCACCCTTCTTATTCCATTAAGAAGTTGCACATATAATATATTTCGGATATAAAGGAGATTTTAAAAATGGCAGAATTCAAAGAGCAAGTATTAGATATTTTAGAAGAAGTATGTGAAAACGATATTGTGAAAGAAAACTTAGATGTTCAATTATTTGAAGAAGGTATTCTTGATTCTTTCGCTGTAGTATCTTTATTAGTTGAATTCCAAGAGCGTTTAGATATTGAAGTTTCTATTTCTGATTTTGACCGTGACGAGTGGGCTACACCAAACATGGTTATTAAGAAGTTGGAAGAAATCCGATGAACAAAGCAAAATTTGGTCCGATGCTTTTAGCATTGGCCCTTTTTGCTGTATTCTTACTTATTCCAACGCGCTTCCTACTTCCACTTGTAAGTGATGAAAAAGTAGAACAGGCTGCAACTTCTTTAAAAGAAGAAAAGATTCAAAGTATGATTTTACAGCAAAAGATGTTAGCAAATCCAAAATATCTTCCGATGTACGGTTCATCGGAATTCGCACGTATGGATGCTTTTCATCCATCAAATTATTTCAAAGTAAAGCCTGAAGGATTCACACCATTCCTTCTTGGACGAGGCGGAACACAAGACCTTGTACATGTATTAAACTTCGCATCTACAATGGATCAATTGAAAGATAAGAAAATGGTATTCGTTCTTTCTCCGCAATGGTTTGTACCACAAGGTATTGATGAAACGCACTTTGCACCTAACTTTTCAAAACAACAAGGTTACCACTTCATTTTTAATGATGATTTAAAGCCTGAAATGAAAAAGCAAATTGCAAAACGTTTATTAAACTTTGAGATTGTTAAGAAAGAAACTTTATTAAAAATTTCGCTTGAAGGTATCGCTTATGATGATACGAAATATAAAGTAAAAGCACTTACTGCTAAACCTTTCGCTTATATTTATCGTAACATTTTAGATCGTAAAGATTTATTTACAGCGATGTTTGATATTAAACCGCATAAAGAAAATCTTGATCCAACGTTGAAACAAATGAACTGGGACGAAGCACGTAAACATGCTGATCAAACTGGTGCATTAGAATCAAAATCAAATAAATATGGTATCGAAGATAATTACTTCAATAGTAAAATCAAAAAGAAATTGAAGCAACGTCAAGGTTACTTAAAAAATGATGCTTATGACCAATCTCCAGAATATGAAGATTTACAAATTGTACTTGATTTATTAAAACAATCTGGTGCAAAACCGCTCTTCATTTCTGTTCCTGTAAAAGGTCCTTGGTATGATTACGCTGGCTTCCCGAAAGAACGACGCGAATTGTACTACAATAAAGTTCATGAGCAAATTAAGAAAGCTGGCTATCCAATTGCTGATTTCTCAAATCATGAATATGATAAGTACTTCTTAAAAGATCATATGCACTTAGGTTGGAAAGGCTGGATTTACATCGACGAAGCTATCCAACAATTTTATAAAGCAAACTAACGAAAAGACCACTTGAGTGACTTCAAGTGGTCTTTTTATTAGTTTGTAATCGTTCTACTGTTCCCTTTACTTCTTCCATGACACGTTCGATAGTTTGCTGAGCAGATTCTTTCCTTGCTAATGAAGAAGCTTGACCTGCCCAAAGCGACATATACTCTCCCTTATTTTGCTTTGCTGCTTCTTGACGTATTTTTGAGGTTAAAACGTTTTGTACAGGATACATTGGTAGTCCTTCTTCTTTCCCTTCATGTTCTTTTATAAACACATTCCGAATACCTCTCGCATATTTTCCAGAAAATGCTCTCGTTATAGTAGTACTCGTATCTGTACTTTGCAATACTGCCTCTTTATATACATCGTGTGTAATACTTTCTTCACACGTTAAAAAAGCTGATCCCATTTGAACAGCTTCCGCACCTAATGCAAATGCCGCAACAATGCCTTGTCCGTTCATCACGCCGCCAGCTGCTACGATAGGAATATGAGGTACCGCCGCTACTAGCTGCGGAATTAAAGCAAACGTACCAATCATCGAATCTTGTTCTTTACCGATAAATGTTCCTCTATGTCCACCAGCTTCACTTCCTTGCCCCACAATTACGTCTACCCTTAATTCTGCAAGTATTTTCGCTTCTGCTACATTAGTAGCTGTTCCAACAATCTTTATTCCTTCTCGTTTTAAAGTGTCTATTTCCTTTTTTTCTAACGTCTGAAACGCAAAACTAACAACTGGTACTTTCTCTTCTACGAGAACTTGCAATTGCTCCTTATAACTTTTGGGAAGTTGAACTGTTTGCTCGCCTTCTACCCCTAACTCCTTCTTAACTGAAGCAAGTAACTTTTGTGCTTCTTGTACTTTATCCTCTTCAATCTTTACCTCTTTCGTCAAAAGTAAATTAACACCAAACGGTCTATCTGTTAATTCCCTTATTTTATAAATAGCATCCCGAATTTGTTCTGGGCTCATGTAACCCGCCCCAAGCGTTCCTAATCCTCCACTATTGCTTACAGCTGCAACGAGTTCTGGCGTGGTAATCGCACCTGCCATACCCGCTTGAATAATTGGATACTTAATTTGTAATACATCTGTAACTCGACTCGTAAACATCATTTTCCCTCCTAATCTTCTTATATCTTCTTGATTTGACAAGCTTTCCCCTTCTTTTACAAGGATTGAACCCCTCATCACACGAATATATTGAAAGTGAAGGAGGGAATACAATGATTTATCCACATGCTTTAAAACAAGATGATGCAGTAATGATTATCGCTCCATCTGGACCACCGACGATTGAAAATGTTTTAAAAGGCGCAAAAGTACTAGAAGAAATGGGATTATCCGTAATAATAGGAAAGAGCGTTTATGAACAGTATGGATATTTAGCTGGAAATGATAGAGTCCGCCTTCATGATATACATGAAGCTTTTGCAAACCCTGAAGTAAAAGCTATCTTTTGTGCAAGAGGTGGCTACGGAAGTGCTCGCCTTCTCCCTCATATTCAATATGAACTCATTCAAAGAAATCCAAAAATCTTTTGGGGATATAGTGATATTACCGCTTTACATATTGCTTTTTCGCATTATGCAGGGCTTATTACTTTTCATGGGCCGATGATTGAAGAATTAGGAAAAGGAGTTGATTCTCTTTCATTATCTTCTTTCAACCAACTATTTCACCCATACTCATCCATCTTATCTGCTTCAGAATGCATTGTACCGGCATCTAACTTTGCAGTAACTGGTACATTAATTGGAGGAAATTTAACAGTACTAACAAGTACACTCGGATCACCATTTGAAATAAATACAAACGATAAGATTCTTTTACTCGAAGATATTGGAGAAGAGCCGTACCGCATTGATCGTATGCTAAACCAACTACGGTTATCAGGAAAACTTAGCGAATCAAGAGGTATTATTTTTACAAGTTGCCATGACTGCATCCCTTCAAAACCGTCTCAATCATTACAAAAGATATTGTACGAATACTTCACGCCGTACAATATCCCGGTCCTATTCGATTTACCAATTGGACATATAAGCCCAAATATCGGGATTCCACTTGGGGTTACCGTTACAATAAATACAAACAAAAATACCGTTACCATTCCTTCTGGTGTAGCAATGGTACTTACAAAATAAAAAGGAAAAGCCGTCTAGGCTTTTCCTTTTTCAGAGTGTTTGGAAACCCTTTAGGGTTTCCTACACTCTGGAATGTATGAATTCTGAAATTCGTACAAAATAGTAATACATGATAAAAACACAAAAAATAGCCCTTCACCTGACCCTTTTTGGTCAGGTGAAGGGCTATTTTTTTCATGTTTTGGCAGGCTGCAGTGAGATAGGCCTGCATTTGGACATACTTCACCCCTCGAAACCGGGCATACCGATAACCATGTAGTTCTTTGGCATCCGCAAAACTCCGCTCAATTGTAGAACAGCGTACTTTATATAGCTTTTTACCCGTACTTGTTAATTTGTTTTTTCTTGCGATATCTTTATATTCTTCCCAAATATGATGCGTAATGACTTTTTGTTTTTGTTTCTCTGAGAAACATTTATCACGCAATGGACAAACGGCACAATCTGTTGGATTAGATTTATATTGACGGTATCCTTCTCGATCCGTTGTCGCATATTCTAAAATACATCCCATTGGACAGGCAAATACGTCTGTTTCTTCTTCATATTTAAATTGACTTTTTGGTACTTCTTTATTCCGTTTTCCAAATCGGCGATACCCCATCACCATAAATATATTCTGTTCTGATAATTTCTTACAGATATAACCTGTAAAATAACCGGCATCAAGTGCTACAGCTTCAACTTCGAATCCAAATTTATCAATTTGAGCTTGGAGGCGTGCTAAATACGGCTCGGAATCCGCTACATTTCCAGCCGTTATATAGGTATCTGTAATCACATTGTACTTCGCATCAGTCGTACGATGATCTAAGAAATGAAAACCGTTCGGTTTTCCATCCCTCATTAAAAAGCCACTATCTGGATCAGTTGTACTTATACGAATTTTTTTAGTAGGGGTATCACTTTCCTTTCTAGGTTTTAATTCTTTTTTTCATGAGCTTCACGATCTTCCATAACCGCAGCCTCTAGTTCCTCTATATAAAACTTTGGCTTTTCTTTTTTAAATTTATGTACAAATTTATTTTTATTGGCATTCGCTTTTATGTGCGTAGAATCTGTCATCAAGGCACGTCCTCCCACCATACGGTGTTCCGTCGCTTGACGTACAATTTCATCAAAGATTTCTTCAAATATATTTGTATGAATAAAGCGCGTACGGCGATTCCAGCTGATGGTAGAATGATTTGGAATTGGATCTGATAGGGAAAATCCTAAAAACCAACGGTAAGCAATATTGGTTTTAATCTCTTTTTCTAGTTGACGTTCTGAGCGAATACCGTAAAAATATCCAATAAACATCATCTTAAATAAAACGATTGGATGAATAGAAGGACGTCCATTATTTTCACAGTAATAGGGGCGTAACTTCTCTTCAATAAAATCAAAGCTGATTGTAGCTTCAATCGCACGAAGAAAATGGTCTTGTGGAACTAATTCTTCTACAGAAACTGATACACGTTCATCACGATGATTTTTTAATGCACCCATCATAAAAAACCTCTCCTTTTCCTCTTTTTTATCAGTGTTGACACATAAAAAGAGGTTCAGACACAAAACAAGGCTGTGGAGAAGACTTTCTCCACAGCCTGAAAAAGGAAAAGCCGTCTAGGCTTTTCCTTTTTATTTATAATAATTAAAAATTCGTCCAGATGCTATATCTGCAATCTCTTCTGGAATAAACGTTTTACTAAGTTCAGTACCTACATTTAATACAGCCGTTGCCTCTTTATCGATGCTTTCAAACAATTCTTTTCCACGTATCGTAATAAGGGGTGTTCCCTCTGGCAACACATCTTTTACAAATTCCAATTGTGTAAAGAATGGAACAATCCATCTACCCTCTCCTTGGAAATGACGTAAGCGAAGTGTTCCTTCTATCGCTGCATCCTCTGCTTCTATTGACCCAGCAACATAAAATTGAGTTGTTAAGAGCAATTCATAAAATTCCTTTTGTTTTTGTTTGTCATCCTCTGCTAAAACAAGTACTGTTTCTATTTTCTTTACTGGAATTTGCTCCATATGCTGCCACCCCTATTGTTTAAAATAATTATACTCATTATACGAAATATTCTTATTTTTTTCTACATAATTCTGCAATTATTTTATTAACATAGTTTCTGTCGTGATTTGTTCTAATATCTCCTTCGTCGTAATGATTGTAGCAAATTCTTCATGCAAATTCACAAGTGTCATATTATGAATTTCTTCCGCACAATATTCTTTACCATCTGGACCTTTTCGATTAAATGTAGCCGTCGCATCGCTCACTAAATATGTTGAAAAACCTAAATTACCTGCCATCCGTGTTGTCGTCTCCACACAATGATTCGTCGTTAATCCGACAATAATAACAGAGTCACACTTTTTTTCCTTCAATCGCTGTTCTAAGTTAGTTCCAATGAACGCACTATTAACAACCTTTTGAATTACTATCTCATCTGGCAGCGGCTGCACTTCTTCTTTAAATTGTACTGTTTCTGCATCTGGATGAAACAGTGATTCTCTATTGTCCTTATTTACGTGCTGAATGTGAAAAATGGGTAATTTCTTTTCTCTCCATTCTTCTAGCAAACTTCTCATGTTTTCTTCTGCAAAAAGGTTATTTCGCAAGCCCCAATATGGTAGATCAAATGATTTTTGTACATCAATTATAATAAGCGCTGCTTGATTGAACATGATTTTCCTCCTAACTTAATTTGGTTGCAATTGAAATAAAAAACCAAGCTGTTGCGAAGCCGTAATAAAACAAATGTAAGTACAAAGCTCTACTATTTCTTTTTCAGTCCAATATTGTTTTAGTACATGAAACATATGATCATCTACTGCCGCTCGATTATGAACAAATGTATGAGCAAAAGTAACAGCTACACTAATCTCTTCTACTTTTTGCACGTCATCTGGTCTTCCCTTTGCCATACAATACGGACATTCATTTCCAAATGCTAATGTTCTTCGCACTTGCTCTTTCAACTCTTTAGAAAGAGTTCCTGTTTCATACAATGTATGTTCTAACGTATTCCATGAATTTAATATATCAGGACGATGCCCTAACAATTTTTGAAACTTTGTATCCCCAACATTTGATAGTGAAATTCTTTCCATCATTTCTCCTCCTATTCTCTACTCTTTTATTGTAGAATAAATAAAGTGTTCTTTACATTTCATATGAAGCTTAATTTATATTTTTCCTTTTCAAAAACCATCATTTTACTGGAGGTATATTTACAAATGCAATTAGACCGTGTAGATCGAAAAATTTTAAATGAATTATATAATGACAGTCGCCTTTCCATGCGTGAATTAGCTAAACGCGTTAACTTGTCTGCGCCTTCCACTACAGAACGTGTTCGTAAGCTAGAAAGCGAGGGTGTGATTCAAAAATATACAATTGATATTGATTATAAAAAAGCCGGTCTTGTTTTAGACTGTATTTTAGAAATCACCTTAAAAAATGGCGATACAACACGTATGCAACAATTTATTCAATCTTATCCGTCCGCAAGTTTTTGTTATCGCGTAACAGGAAGTCTATGTTATATCGTTAAAATTTCTGTTCCTTCACTCGTTGAACTTGAAGAATTTATCAATAATGTTTCTTCATATGCCACAACTGTTTCTCATATTGTATTATCGGAAGTATCTCTTACTCCTGATATTGAGCATATTTTTCCGGAAGAATAAATTTATTTTTATTCAAAATAAGTTAAAAAACCCCTTACAAAAAGAATAAAAATGTTTTATTATGTATTAAAATACAAAAAGTTCGAGAAAGGGGCATTACATTGAAAATCTGGTTTTATGAAAAAACGACGCAAGAGGATGATTTGCTTGGTATTTGGGACAATGTTCCCACCATCCCTCGAATTGGTGAAAAAGTTGAGATTTTAAAGTCAGTTCGTACTGTTACAGATATTAAATATGTTAAAAATGGCAATAATTTCCACGTAGAAATTGTCATACATTAAAAAGAAGCTCTCCTCATTTGTATGGGAGAGCTTCTTTTTCATCATTACCTATATTCTATTTTTTTTATAATAATTTTATCACCCTCTACAGCAACTGTTACGTAATCATCCTCTTCTAATCTGAGCTGATTAACGGCTTCATCAGGAAGTTCCACAGCCATCAGTCGATCAGTTAATATAACTTGGCTATACGTTGTATTTTTTTGGAATGAAATAGAAGCCTTTTCTTCATTCATAAGACGGAGTTCTGGTACTCCCACTTCTTTCACCGTTCTCCACTGTTTCCAAATGAAAGGAATTAACCATAGTAAACCAACAACCGCTAAAACCAATCCAGTCCATAAATTACTTTGTGCTTGTAATTCAGTGATGGAAATATCGCTGCTACCCTCTCCACCTATAAATTGCATACTAGTAGCAATGAAATTATTTACGGCGTGTACAGCGATATTCATCCATATATTTTTTGTCTTTATGTAAATAAGACACATAATAACTCCAAACATAAAAGCACCGATAACATCAAAATGCCCGAAACCAAAAATTAAAGATGAGACTATGACAGCCCGTTTTATTCCCCACTTAAATGCCATACGTTGTAAAAAGAATCCCCTGAAAATAACTTCTTCCACAATAGGGGCAAAAATACATGCTGAAATAAAACTAAATATTTTTGTATACGTACTACTCATATCAATTGCACTCGTACCTTCTAACGTGCTAACTAAAAAGCTCGGAAAGGTATGTGCCAATATGTAAAATTGAATATGGGATATACCTACAGAAAAGATCATTCCCATCGCAGTTGCTAATAAAATTAGTCCCCCATGTAAACGCCCTGGCTTATCGAAAAAACTTTTGAAGACAATATTATTTTTACTTGTTTTCAAATATAACCACAATAACGGAAAAACAAAAAACACTGAAATTTGTAGCACAAAATCCAAAGTAATATCCGAAGCCCCCATAATGCTTAACGACACCATCGTTACAATCATTCCTAAAATCATCCATGCAAAAAAGCTACGAAGTCGTATACGTGCAAATGCGTACTGAATAAAAAACACCTCCAAGATGATATATTTACATTGTAATATGAATATCATTAAAACTCTTTCTATTTTTCTCAATTACTTTCAAACAGCATCTCTATTAAAATATAAATTAACCACTCTACTTCGAGACATTTCCTCTTCATAAGCTTTTCTGGTATAATAATATACATGTCGCTTTTTATACTTAATTCCAAAAATCACACTATCATGATAGGAATAAGGAGGATTATGCATGGATTTCTTTGAAAATGTTATTACTCCGATTCATAAGTTTATTACAATAACAAACGAATATTTATGGGGTTATATTTTAATTGCATTATTAATTATTATCGGTTGCTATTTCACATTTAAAGCTGGTTTCGTTCAGTTCCGCCATGTTCGTGAAATGCTCCGTTTACTCGGTGACGGCGCAAGCCCTTCAACGCGTAAAGCTCAGAAAGAAAAACATGGTGTTTCTTCATTCCAAGCTTTCTGTATGAGCACAGCATCTCGTGTTGGAACAGGTAACTTAGCCGGTGTCGCAATCGCTATTTCTATGGGTGGCCCTGGCGCCGTCTTTTGGATGTGGCTCATCGCAATGATTGGCGGAGCATCCGCTTTCGTTGAAAGTACACTTGCACAAATTTATAAAATTAAAGACGGTAAAACATTCCGCGGTGGACCAGCATATTACATGGAAAAAGGTTTAAACAAACGCTGGATGGGTATGATTTTCTCAGTATTAATTACAGTTAGTTTCGGACTAGTATTTAATGCTGTACAAGCTAATACTGTAACTTCTGCATTCGATGGAGCTTTTCATATTGATGCAAAAATCGTTGGGATTTCATTGGCAGTACTATTATCTGTCGTTATCTTCGGCGGTGTAAGACGGATTGCGCGCGTTGTCGAAATGATTGTACCAATTATGGCAATTATTTATGTAGCAGTTGCACTATTCGTTGTCGTGACAAACATTACATTAATTCCAGAAATGGTAAAAGAAATTTTAGCACATGCATTTGGTATTAAAGAAGTTGCTGGTGGTAGCTTCGGTGCTGCCGTTTTACTTGGTGTGAAACGTGGTTTATTCTCAAATGAGGCTGGTATGGGTAGCGCGCCAAACGCAGCTGCAACAGCTAACGTAACACACCCTGTTAAACAAGGTTTCATTCAAACACTTGGTGTGTTTACAGATACATTATTAATATGTAGTTGTACTGCTTTTATTATCCTTTTATCAGATGTTCATACTGGATCTGATTTAAACGGTATTCAATTAACACAAGAAGCTTTAAAAATGCATATCGGTCCTTGGGCACCAATATTCATTGCTGTAGCAATCTTCTTATTCGCATTCAGCTCATTAATCGGAAATTACTACTACGGTGAAACAAATATTGAGTTTTTAAATGGAAGTAAAACAATACTTATGATTTATCGTATCGCTGTAATTGGTATGGTATTCCTAGGTTCTGTTGCAACAATTCAAGTTGTTTGGGATTTAGCCGATCTATTTATGGGTGTTATGGCAATCTTCAACTTAGTTACAATTATATTCTTAAGCAAATACGCATTTGCAGCGTTAAAAGACTATATGAAGCAAAAAGAAGCTGGAAAAGACCCAGTATTCTACGCAGACAGCATCCCTGGTTTAGAAAACACCGAATGCTGGGAACGTGGAAAAACAGAAGAAAAAGCTGGTTAATCAAAATCCCCGTTTTTAAAACGGGGATTTTTTCTATTATAGTACATCACGTTTTTGGAATAATACACTTGATGCCACAAGTAATACGGCAAAGTATGCAACTACAAGTAGTAGTGAAGTTGTAAAAGTAAATTCTGTAAATGGCGGTTCTGCTCCACCGCTAACTAATTTATTGCTATCGTAAGCACTTAAATTCAAATGGAAGAACACAACGAATTTCACTACACCTTTTGCAAACATCATAAGCACCATTGTAATTGCACTTTGTAAGAAGAATAGGAACAACAAAATAATTAATGGCAATACAGATTTTCTAAATACATTTGCTAAGAAAAAGGCAAGCGTTGCAAAAAAGAACGGTGAAAGTAATTGATATAAAATGGACTTCAATACGATTCCTAACGTTAACTCTGTTTTAGTACCATCCATTACAATCCCACCAACGATCATCGCGGTTAACGTTCCTGCAAATACGATAAATAGTATTGTGAATAAAACGGTAATATATTTAGAGAATAAAACAGTAATTCGTTTTCTTGGCCGAATTAATAATTGCATAATCGTACCTTTTTGAAACTCATCCGTAATTGTACGAGAAGCTGTTGTGATTCCAAAAATCGTTGCAAATAATCACGGATTTGACGAATACCAGCTGGATCTAATCCATTTGTCGGTTCATCCAAAATTAATATTTTCGGCTGATGAAGTAACGCCTGAGCAATTCCTAAACGCTGTTTCATACCAAGTGAGTATGTTTTCACCTTTTTATGAATCGTATGCTCTAACTCAACGAGCTTTACAATTTCAGCGATGCGTTCTTTACTAATTGGTGTAATTGCCATGTTTGCAAAATGCTTTAGGTTTTGGATACCAGTCATATAATCATATAGTTCAGGATTCTCTACAATCGCTCCAATTTGCTCTAACGCCTTTTCACGCGCTGTACGAATACTATGACCACATATGACCACAAATTGTAATATCGCCTTCTGTCATCGCTATAAGACCTGTCATCATGCGAATTGTCGTCGTCTTACCACTACCATTCGGCCCAAGGAACCCGTATACTTCTCCTTCACGAACCTCAAATGATAATCCACGAATAATTTCTGTTCTACCGATCTTTTTTCGTACATTCTCTAATTTCACCACTACATTTCCCAATGATTATTCCTCCTTTAAACTTCTAGTTTTTTGTCGATGATGCGACCTGTAACTATTAGTAATACAATTGTTAATAAACAATTAAAACATAGATTAAGAGCTGTCATCTCTGTACCAGTATAGAATGATGTATTTAAAAAGCCATTTTGATCTATAAATCCAATATTCTTTATAGCAAACACATACTTTTCTATTTGCTGAAAAATATATGCCATTCCCCCATTAAAGGCACTAAAAACAATAAATAAGACTATGCAAACGATCTTATTCATCGATGATTTCACATTGAATAATTTTACAATTACTATAATGAAATAAATAGAAACTAACATATTAACAAAATCTAATCCCCATAAGAAAATAGACAATATATGATGTAATATTCCATAATCATATAAACCATGAATCGCTTGCTGGATGCCTAAATCCGTTTTTCCTTTGTAAATATTTAAAGAAAAATAGTATAAAAAAATAATCCCTATTCCTAGCAAAATGATAAATAGTAGTACGAAAAATAAAACATTTGCACATATATACTTTCGAGCTGAAATAGCAGTATAACGAAGCATAGAGTTTTTTAGCATTTTGCGAAAAGACGATATACCTGTTAAAAGAAGTGAAAATCCAGTTATACTAAGTACGATCAAAAATATAATTATTATTATATCCTGCCTACCTGAGATTCTAACTCCTGAAATTCCCTTCATATTAAATAAAAGAATTAATGAAACCGTAATAAATCCGAAGTAAATAATTGCTATTTTTCTCTTATTACAATTATACAGATAACGAAAAAGCTGACTCATTTCTCATAGGCCTCCTTAAACAGCTCATGTACTGCTTTCCCCCTTCGAAATCGTAGTTCTTCCACATTTTCATGCAGTATTATTTCTCCGTCTTTCAAAAAGATCACTTCATCAAATATATTTTCGATTTCTCCTATTAAATGAGTTGAGATAAGCATCGTACAATCTTCACGATAAAATTTAAGGATGAGTTCAAGTACATGTTCTCTAGAAACAAGATCAATACCGCCAAGTGGTTCATCCAATACGTATAATTTAGCATCCCGAGAAAACGTTAAAATGATTTGTAGTTTTTCAATCATTCCTTTTGATAATGCTGTAATTTTTTCTTCTAACGGTATTTTAAATTCAGCTATCGTATCTACTGCTTTTTGAATATCAAAATCTTTATAAAAATCTCGGTAGAAAAATAAGGCATCTTTTACAGTCATCCAATCATCAAAGACTGGCTTATCGGACATAAATGAGACGATTTCTTTCGTCTCTAATCCTACCTTTTTACCATCTATTGTAATACTACCTTCAGAAGGGTGCTGCAGACCTGCAATCATTTTCAATAACGTCGTTTTCCCGCTCCCGTTATCTCCAACAAGCCCTATAATTTTCCCTTTCGTAATCTCTATGTTCAATTCACGGATCACTGCTTTTAACCCGTATCTCTTCCATAAGTTTTCTATTTTTAATAACTCTTCCATCAGCTCTCCTCCCTTTTTTTTTCTAATGAAGAACGAAGGATTGTAAGAATTTCTTCTTCTGAAAAACCTAAATTGTCCATTCCATCTATAAAAGAATGAAGTAATTCTTTCGCCATCTCTTTTCGCAGCTCCATAATTTTCTCCCCTTCATTCGTTACATATCGTCCCATTCCTCTACGTGTGACAACAACGCCATCCCGTTCTAACTCTTGAAATGTACGCTGAATCGTATTTGGATTTACTTGTAATTCACTCGCCAATTCACGTACGGAGGGAATTTTATCACCAGGCAATAAATGTCCTGTTACGATTTCTTTTTTTATGTATTCCATTACCTGAATGTAAATCGGTGTATTTGGAGAAAACTCTATTTTCATTTCTTCCCTCCTTTTGTATCGGTGTACTAGTTAAATAATACACCGATACAAAAGGATTGTAAATACCCATTTAATTACAAAAAAAGTTCTATCCGTTGCCCGAATAGAACTTTTTAAATAGAAATCGTTATATAAAGATAATAGTGTTATGTAAACAAATTTATAAAGAAAAGCTGTCTTATCGGTGAATAAGACAGCTTTTCTTTATGATCATATATTAAAAATTAAACGCAAAGTCATCGTCAGATAACTTTTCAACGTTTGTTGCTTTTACGTAACCATTTCCTTTTACGGAGAAGAAATCATGGTTTTTCGTATCTGTACGTAAACCATTTAATACGATTGGGTTAATTTCTTCTTCCTCAAACTTCGGTTCTAGTCCTAAGTTCATAAGTCCTTTATTCGCATTGTAACGAACAAAACGGTTTACGTCTTCTACAAGACCGATAGAAGTATAAATCTCTTCTGTATATGCAGTTTCAATTTCATACAGTTCCATTAATAGATCCTGTGTTTCTTTTTGCACTTCTTGCTGTTCTTCTGCAGACAATTCTGCGAAGATTTGCTGTGCTAAAATACCGACGAATACGCCGTGAATGGATTCATCACGAATGATTAAGTTAATAATCTCACCACTTGCAGTTAGTTTCCCTTGTCCTGCTAAGTAAAGCGGATAGAAGAATCCACTATAGAATAAGTAACTTTCTAAAAATACACTTGCTACCATTGCCATGTATAACTCTTTTTTCGTTACTTGTGGCTTTAATAAACGACGGTAGTAACCAGTAATAATACCGGCTTTTTTCTCAAGTAATGGATGCGTATCTACCCACTCAAAAATCTCATCAATTTCTTCTTCAGACGCTAATGTTGTAAAAATATGGCTGTAGCTCTTCGCATGTACTTCTTCCATAGCTCCCATGAAAGCTAATACACTTTTCGCTTGTAAATTTTCAAGATGAACAAGTACAAGCGGCATCCCTTCGCCGCCTTGTTTCGTATCTAAAAGTGTTAAACCACCTAATACACGTTTATACGCTATTTGCTCTTCTTTTGATAATTGCACCCAAGTATTTTTGTCAGAAGACACAGCGATCTCTTCTTCTGTCCAAAACTGAGCGATGTTTTGCTTCCAAAACATTAAACTAAAATCATCTTCTTTTTTATTCCAGTTTACCGCACGCATTAAATCGCCCCTTCTCTCTCAATAACGATAAAAACTAACCGAAACGTTTACCTAAAATTTGATAACTAAGCATGAGCAGGGTTCTGAAAAACCCTGCTCATGATGTCCCAATCTTCATCTAACTAACGTATCTATACTTTTAAACTATATTAAACCGTACAAGCTACACATTCTTCCACGCTTAATTTACGTGTTCTTGTATAATACAGACTCTTTAAGCCTTTTTTATGCGCATAGATATAGTAACGCGCTAACTCACGCGTAGAAATATCACTATTTACATAAAGGATTGTACTAATTCCTTGGTCAATATGTTCTTGAATTTCTGCGATTAAATCAATTAGTTTAAACTGATTCATATCGTAAGAAGATTTGTAATACCAGAACGTATCTTTTGATAAATACGGCATTGGATAGTATGTTGTTGCATTTGCATACGTTCTTGACTCAATTTGACTTACGATTGGCATTACACTTGAAGTTGCGTTTTGAACGTAACTTATCGATTGTGTTGGAGCAATGGCTAGACGGTATGAGTTGTATAAGCCATACGTCTTCACTTGCTCTTTTAAACTTGTCCAATCTTCTTTCGTCGGAATATGAATTCCTTCAAATAATTGCTGAACTTTCTCAGTTACAGGACTATAATCTGTCGTTTCATACTTTTCAAAGTACGTACCGTTTGCATAATCAGATTTATCAAAGTCTTTAAATGTTTCGCCTTTTTCTTTAGCGATCTCCATACTTTTCTCAATAGAGTAGTAATTCAACATCATAAAGAATGTACGAGCAAACTCTTTCGCTTCTGCACTTTCATAAGCGATTTTGTTTTTCGCTAAATATCCGTGTAAATTCATTGCACCAAGTCCAACTGAATGAAGCTCATCATTTGCTTTTTTCACAGTTGGTGCATTCGGAATGATAGTCATATCAGAAACAGCTGTTAAAGCTTCCATTCCTGCATGAACTGCTTCACGAATTTCTTTATTTTCCATTACGTTTACAATATTTAATGAACCTAAGTTACAGTTAATATCACGTCGGATAATATCATCTGTACCATAGTCGTTTATTTCAGATGTTTCTTGTAACTGGAAGATTTCTGTCTCTAATGTTCGACCGAGTTCGCTACTCCTCAATCCGTTGCTTATGCAACTGCTGCATGTCACCATACAGGACAGACTATATCATCACCTACAGCATTATCTGGTTAGGTGCTCCGCTTTTCGAACGCCAATCGCTTGCGCCCTACTCCCATACGGGATAGTCGTTAGGCTTTTACTTATCTTAATCTTTCAGAAAGTCTCTTATTACTTTATGTTGTTCGATAACTCTGCTATACAAAATAATAAGATACATTCTGAACTTTTATATTTTCAATCTAAGATAAGATTTAGCACGGTAGGTTACCTCAAACTTGAGGCTTTCCCCGTTTAACGGAGTTTTCGACTAGTATTTCTACTAGAAGGTGCTACATATTTAACACAAGTTCGACATCTTCACAGTTCCAATATCCTTTAATGGATGTTGGTTATTTGCATTTGATTTAAACATTAAGTATGGATAACCAGACTCAAGCTGAATCATAGCAATTTTAATAAGCATATCACGTGCACTAATATCAAGTGGCTTCTTCTTCACTTTCGGATTGCTCATTAATTCATCGTACATTTCATCGATATCTATATCATCTAAATGTTTTCCATACTCTTTAAATACTGTATAAGGCGCGAAAACATGGAAAGGTTCGTTTTTCTCAGCAAGCTCAAAGAACTTACTCGGAACGATAATTCCAATTGATAGAGACTGAATACGGCTCTTCTCATCGGCATTTATTTTTTTTGTATCAAGGAATTCAATAATATCCCAATGAAAAATATTTAAGTATACAGCACCTGCACCTTTTCGTTGTCCCAACTGATTCGCATATGAAAACGAATCTTCAAGTAATTTCATAACAGGTACTACACCACTTGCAGCGTTATCGATGCCTTTAATTTGCTCACCACGCGCGCGTAGTTTTGACAAGTTTAAAGCGACTCCCCCGCCAATTTTCGATAACTGCATCGCAGTATTAATGTTAAAGCCGATTGAATTTAAGCTATCATCCATCTCTAACAAGAAACAAGACACCATTTCTCCTCTTCTGCTTCTTCCTGCATTTAAAAAGGTTGGTGTCGCTGGCTGGTAGTTTTGTTTTACAATCATGCTTGCGAATTGTTTTGCCTTCGCAACATCACCGCGTCCTAAGTATAATGACACAATTGCTACACGATCTTCATAGCTTTCTAAGTATTGTTTTTGATCATTCGTTTTTAACGCATAATCTTTGTAGAACTTAGATGCTGCCATATAAGATTGGAATTCGAAGTTTTCACCATATGCAATGTTGTATACTTCCTCTACTTCCTCCAACTTATACTCGTCCAGAACGTTGTAATAGTAATCGTGCTCCTTCATATACTCCATTCGCTCTGCCACGCTATTAAAATGAACGGTATTTTCTCTAGCTTCTTCCATAAAGACTTCTAATGCCTCTTTATCTTTATGAAGCTGATAAAAACCGTCCTGCATTTGCGTGATTTCATTATTCAGTTCAATGTGTCGCAATCTCCCGCACCCTTTCTTTAAAATATTCTACGTCTTTATTTGTTCCAGATAACTCAAATTTTGATACAATAGGTACTTCATATCTGGCAGAAATTTTGTCGGCACTTGCACCAAACATATCTCCCCAGTTACGATTGCCACTTGCAGATACACCTTTTAAATTTACATTATTGCGTTCTAAAAACTCTAAAACACGTTCCGGTACATTGCCAAAACCTGTTGTATACGTAATAAGAATAAATTCTTCATCTAATACTAGGTCTTCATCAATCTGAACGGCCGGCATATTTAATTTGTGGATGAAACGCTTCACGTTTCCTGTCATAGAATCATATGCAACCAACATTTCCGACCCTCCCTTTTTAATCTATACTCTCTGTATGTCGTCTCTTGATTTCTCTATATATTGTATTACGTTTCAAAATAAGACACAAGATATATGTATAAATTCTTTCTTTTTTTAACTTTTACTTTTCGACACGATAGTCTCTTTTTTTCAATACAATGACTATGAAACAACATTCTAAAACTCATGTCAATAAAGTGCTTTTCAAAAAAGTTGTCAACGAATTTAACTGTATTTCTAAAAATGTTAACAATGCTTTTTGTAAAAAAACGGTAAATGCTGGAGAAATATATTTCTCCAGCATCACGCAAAAAAGAACAGACTTTAAACGATAATCTGTTCAAAAACGATTACACCTAAAAATTTCACTTTATTTATTACATACAATACATATACTTTCTTTCCTCGTTACAAAATAAAAATAGAATTATTATAGAAAAGAGTCATTATTATGGCACACCAATTTATTCATGGAGCGAATAAATTAACTGTAACGAGCTGTACATAAAATCTATTTTACTTATTCACAATTTTCAATACGCAAAACATTTTTTACAAATATATGGTGAGGGTTCTCATCTTTATCAAGCAATGTACATAGTGGAGCTTCTTCATCAAAGTACATGATCATTCCTTCTACAGATTGATATGTATGTTGAACTTGTACAGTTACTTTAATTTCGATCGCTTGCTCATATGCTCTCTTTAGTTTCTGAAGCATTTTCGTCGAACACTTTCGTTTCTCTGGATACATAACCATTCCCATAAATCTATTTCCGGTTCTGTCTTTCCACATATAGTCCCAATGCGGCAATATCCCTTGCTTAAAATCGCTCATAATTCCCCTCTCCTTCTATTACGAACGTGGCGTTTCTGTATATGTATAAATGATTTTCCCACCGCGCTGTGCGTTACCACTAAAATGTTTAAAATCTTCTCGATCTACTATAACATCACGAAACGTATAAAATACATCCTTTGTTGCAACGTACTCTTTTATTTCACCATTTTTCAATTGATCTAAAATTGTATTTGCTAATTCTTTATCCATGTATTTCACCTCTCTGCAATATTTTATTTTATCTTATCTTCCATGGCTCGACAACGGTAAAATTATCCCGTTACTTCTAAATAAAACATTAAAATGAAGAGCAAACTATTCATAACAGTACGTTTTATTATATTTGTAACAAATATCATATACTAACATAGCTACTCATCTATATCAAATCTATTTGCTTACAACTCCACTTCATAACATAAAACAAAATTACAATCCCTGTTTGCACTTTTATTTTATGTTACAATAAAATCATACAACTAGGAGGGATACTATGATTCGGAAAGCAAAAAAGACAGATGCGAAAGCAATAGCTCCTTTATTGTATAACGCTCTGCACGAAATTGCTGAAAAAATCACCGGTAGTACCATTGAGGCCGAAGTATTATTAGGGCTTGAAACATGGTTTTCACAAGAAAATAATCGACTCAGTTATGAAAACTGTTTTGTAGATGAACAAGATGGACAGGCAGTTGGAATTATTGTAGCTTATCACGGAAGTGACGCTGAACAATTCGATGCGCCCATTGTAAACTACTTGAGAGAATTACATAAAGATGAAACGATCATGTTAGAAAAAGAAGCTGATCTTGATGAGTATTACATTGACACATTGTCAGTTTCAAGTACATATGGCGGCCGAGGCATCGGCTCTAAATTAATTGAAGCTGCCGAAATGAATGCAACTGAAAAAGGCTATGAAAAAATCGCCTTACTTGTTAACTTAGAAAATACACGTGCATTTTCATTATATGAAAAGCTTGGTTACGAAAAAGATAAAACGGTTATGCTTGTCGGCGAACCATATGCCCATTTAGTAAAACCACTACATAAAGCCGTTGTCATGTCTTAAAAAATAAAGCACACGATTTTTATTAGAATCGTGTGCTTTTATGTTAAATTCGTGTTCCATACATTTCCGTTCATCGCTTCATGAAATGTATATTCAGTACATCCCCACGGCTCCCTATGAAAGATGGGTGGCCCAGACCACCCCATTGCCCTCAGTTCTGCACCAATCATTGTGTTAAAGTAATTATGCCCCACGAGCACAATGTGCCCATATACAAGAGCGTAACCGTGTAACGTATTCGCAGCTTGCTTTGCTCGTTCTCGAACTTCCTTATAGGACTCAACACCTTTACAATATCCGGTTATCCACAGAGTGCGCCCGATAAACATCCATGCTCCTAGTTTACATTTCAACCATTTCGGAGCAAAAAATTTAGACGGTACTTCGGCTTCTCTAAAAAGAGTGTTTTGTACGAAAGATAAGGAATCCATTAATTCCGCTGCTGACTGCACAGCACATCTTTGATCGCTTGATACAATCACCTTCGCCGCCTCAATCGCTTCAATCGTCTCAATTGGTATATTTGGCTCTTTTCTCATTTTATCTGTATCACACTTCTCCATCCATTCATGAAATGAAGTAACTGTCATTGATTCTATAGCACTAGGCAAGCGACCGTGACGAATAAAAGAAATTCGCATTCTTTTCACTCTCCATTCATCACTTATGAACTATATTATGTACTATTTCTTATTCTCATCATACCACGTGAAAAAAGAGAATTATACATTACTACATATCAGTACTACTGTCATGAGTGATTGAAACATGCATGCTATCTAATCCATCAAAATATGTACTTGTTTCCTGATGATGAATTTTTTTAAGCTGCTTATATGAAAATAAAAATAGAAAAACTGCTATAAAACTCCCAATAATTTCAAATATCATTTTACCGCCCCTAATTTCTCTCATCTCAACAGGCCATTATACCTTACCTCTCCTATTTAATAGAAAGGTACTTTATTCATCTAACCGATAATAATAAATATTCATTCACTTTATTATACTCCTATATAGAGATATAAGCACTTTTTTCATTCCCCTCTACTACAACGAGTATCATTTATATATTATCTTACAAAAAATGAATATTTTTCGAATTTTTACTTTGGAAACATTTACAAATCAGGAAATATAGTTCAAAATAAAGGGAAATAAAAAAAGCCCCATTTATTCTTTTTTTGGGAAAACTGTAACAAGGAGAGTTGCTTATGCAGATCGCAGAAACTGGAGATATTATTGAATTTAAAGGTGGAATGCAAGGCCGTGTTCAAAAAGTAAATAAAAACTCCGTTATTGTTGATATAACTATTATGGAGAATTTTAGAGAACTAGATATGGAACCTCTTACAGTTGTAAATCATAAAAACTATACCGTACTTAATCAACATACATAATATAAAAGAAAGGATCTGTTACCCCGTAACAGATCCTTTCTTTTATATTAGCGATTATCAATTGTTTCTGGATATAGATCGTGGTTCATCATACGATAGTCTGCCATTTGCTCGTACTTTGTACCAGGACGACCATAATTGCAATATGGATCAATCGAAATTCCACCTCTTGGTGTAAATTTACCCCATACTTCAATATAGCGTGGATCCATTAATTTAATTAAATCGTTCATAATAACGTTCATGCAATCTTCATGAAAATCACCGTGGTTACGGAAGCTAAATAAATATAATTTTAAAGATTTGCTCTCTACCATTTTTTGCTCTGGAATGTAGCTAATATAAATTGTTGCAAAATCTGGTTGTCCTGTTTTCGGACATAAACTTGTAAATTCAGGACAATTGAATTTTACAAAGTAATCACGGTTTGGATGATTATTATCAAATGTCTCTAAAATTTCCGGGCTATATTCAAATAAATATTTTGTGTTTTGATTTCCTAGTAACGTTACATCTTTTAAATCTTCGTCTAATCTTCCTGTCATTTTAAACATCCCTTCACTTTCGTTTATACGCCTCGTTTATTTCCCCATACTAACGCATGAAGCTGCGGTAATACTTTCGCATCATTCATTTCTTTACAGTGTACAGCCTTTTCAATAAGCCACTCATATTTCTGTAGTAAGTTTTTAATAAGATTCGCATCATCTACTGTTTTTGTATCATCGTTCCCAACTTGTAAGAAAAATGGTACCCCTGGG
The DNA here is from genome assembly GCF_000746925.1 of Bacillus clarus. Lineage (GTDB taxonomy): Bacteria > Bacillota > Bacilli > Bacillales > Bacillaceae_G > Bacillus_A > Bacillus_A clarus. The sequence continues at coordinate 3,620,008 of NZ_JMQC01000008.1, read as the reverse complement.
TATCGTTCATGCACCTTTACTGCATATTCAAAATCGTGATCATCAAATACGACTACTTTTAAACTAAAATCTTTTCCTTCTAATTTATGAATTACAGAATCTAACATAGTGAAATCTGTTTTCATCTTTGAACTTGGTGGTTTTGGCGAAATTGTCACTTCGTCAATTTGAAGTAACCATTCTTGCCACTTACTCCCTTGCGTCTCAATCGCCGTACGAATGTCATTTTCTTTCAATACAGTAAGAAGGCTCCCTATATGTTTCAGCAACACAGGATTCCCACCTGAAATTGTAACATGCGAAAAGTTCTCTCCGCCAATTTCGACAAGTTCACTCCAAATTTCTTCTGGTTTCATTTGTCTAATTTGGTCTTTTGCTGATCCATCCCATGTAAAGGCTGAATCACACCAAGAACAGCTGTAATCACAACCTGCTGTACGAATGAACATCGTCTTTTGACCGACAACCATTCCTTCTCCTTGAATGGTTGGACCAAATATTTCTAAAACGGGGATTTTACTCATCGAGCATCCACTCCCGTCTTACTTCCGCATAACTTGTCGGTGTTTCAAAAAGACGAACAAATTCAACGCGTGCTCCTTTGTACTCGTTTACTCGATTATCTTTTGTTAATGCTTCAGCCATCTTTTCATAAATCCAAACGACCATATTTTCAGCAGTCGTATTCATCGCTGGTAATGTTTCATTTAAATAACGATGGTCTAAATAAATTTCTATTTCGTTTTTCCAAATTTCTTTTATATCTCCAAAGTCAATTGCAAGCCCAATATCATTTACATATCCACTAATGCCAAATACAACTTTGTACGTGTGACCATGTAAATTTTTACATTTCCCTTCATAACAGTGCAAATGGTGCGCTGCATCAAATGTAAACTCTTTGCTGACCATTACTCTTCTATTATGATATTTTAATTGCTCACGCTGAATATCCTTGTCCATTTTTTGCAAGTTTTCTACAATGCGAAATCCAAAAAAGTTATCCATTAGTTCTTCGCTCCTTCGCGTTCTTGTAGATACGTATCTAAACCTGCTTTGCGAAGTTGACACGCCGGACATTCACCGCAACCATCACCAATGATTCCGTTATAACATGTTAATGTTTTTTCTCTAACAAACTCGAATGCACCAAGTTCGTCTGATAATTTCCACGTCTCTGCCTTATCAATCCACATAAGTGGTGTATGAATCACAAACGGATAATCCATTGATAAATTTAAGGTAACGTTTAACGATTTCACAAACACATCACGGCAATCTGGATAACCACTAAAATCAGTTTCACATACACCCGTTACAATATGGCGCGCTCCAACTTGTTTTGCTAATACAGCAGCAAACGATAGGAACAGTAAATTTCGTCCATCTACAAACGTCGATGGTAATTCACCTTCTTCATGTGTAATCTCCATATCCGTTCTTGTTAACGCATTTGGAGCAAGTTGATTTAGTAAGCTCATATCCAGTACCGTATGTTTAATGCCTAGCTCTTTGGCAATTTCCGCTGCACAATCAATTTCTAACTTATGACGTTGATTGTAATTAAATGTTACAGCTTCTACTTCTGCAAACTGTTGCATTGCCCAAAATAAACAAGTTGTACTATCTTGACCACCACTAAAAACAACAACTGCTTTTTCTTTTTTCATTTCACTCATTCTCCTTCTCTACTACGAATAAGAAGAAAGAACGTTCTTGAACTGTCACAATAAAAAAACAAAACAATACCTAAAGATATTGTTGTTTCCATAGTTTTTTATAGAGGGAGTTCGCGAACCTCTCCCATGTTATACATGGAATTTCTTCTTTCATTGACAAAACATATTGTAACATATCGTATACATACAGAAAAAACTTCTGATTTTTCTGTCTTTTAATCAATTTTAATAGTATGATTATAATTGATATTATTCATATAAGAAGAGAGGAGGTATACCCCTGAAGCTCTTTATTATTTACCTCTTTTTAAACATATTATTCATTCTTGTTACGATGCTCGTATACCACTTATTTTGGAATCAAAAAGGAAAACAATCTCCTAAATTAAGTTCAGCAATATTTATATCATTTTGCTGTGTTGCTACTATTTTATGCATCACTTTTGCAGCAAAAACAAACAACGGATTTCAATTTGATATGCGCCATATCGTATTAATTGTCGGTACATTAACAGCAGGACCTATTGCTGGTGGATCTATTTTAGCAGTTTTAAATATATACCGTTTTTTATTAGGAGGTATAGGTGTTTTTCCATCCATCATTGCTTCTACCTTCTTATTTATTGTTCTATTATCTACCTATAAACTTTTTAATCGAGGCTCTAATCATATAAAAGTCATACTCGCTATTTTTTACAGTCTTACATACGGATTCGGTTGGGTTCCTTTTTTCCTTGCCGAAGTCCCAAATAATAGCTATTATATTCCTCACATTATTGTGTACGAACTATGTACAATATTTGGTACAATTCTCATTCTATATTTATTAAACATACTACAATTACAAATTCGTCTAAAAGAAGAACTTATGAACGCTGAAAAATTTCATCTTATCGGAGAAATGGCAGCTTCCATCTCTCATGAAATTCGTAACCCATTAACTTCAACGAAAGGTTTTTTACAACTCTTACACTCAGACAAATGTTCTGAACAGGAACGAAAACTATATACAGAAATAGCCATCAATGGCATTGAACAAGCGAATCATGTGCTTACAGATTATTTAACATTTGCAAAACCAAGTATTGAAAAAGAACAACAGTTGCAAGTAGAGAATGAGTTACTCCATGCCGTTTCTCTCATTACACCACTTGCAAATTTAACAAATGTTCGCATACATTATATAAAACAAAGTACTGCTTTCTTTATTGCTGGCGAAAAACAAAAGTTTAATCAATGCCTATTAAATATTTTAAAGAATTGTATTGAAGCTATGCCAAAAGGCGGTGACCTCATTCTCACATTAGTGCCAAATCATAAATATATACAATTATACATAAAAGATACTGGTGTAGGGATGGGTCCAGAACAAGTGAAACGTCTCGGTTCTCCTTTCTATTCAACGAAAGAGAAAGGAACTGGTCTCGGAATGATGGTTGTATTTAGCATTACTCAAGCAATGGGAGGAAATATTGATATTACAAGCGAAAAAGGAACAGGGACAACCTTCTTATTAACTTTCCCACTCATACAAAAAACGTGATGAAGTCATCATCACGTTTTTTCCGTTCCATCAACAAGCTCAGCGAAGGCTTTTACTTTCCCATGTGGTTTTTGATTTTCTTTTCGCGCTTTCCAAGCACGTTCTTCTTCTTTTTTCTTCTTTGACATACTGTTTCAGCTCCTTCCTATCTTTTCTTCATGTATTATTCCAATATACGAAGTAAAACTATTCATGTACAAAAATAAAAGAAGTGAGTTAACTAAACCCACTTCTTTCCGTTCATCTTTGCAAAATTGCATACTTTGCTTCTTTCAATTGTGTAAGATGTCGTTGCTCGTGTAGATCAAGGAATTGAACCCATTGATATAAATTAAGATCACTAAAGACAGGATGCTTTAATGCATTCTCAAATAATTCTTTTTCATCTATTACACTGTGAAGAGCATGTAATAACTCTTGTCGTGAATGTTCCAATAGCTGAATTCCTTGTTGTTTTTTCATTAATGTTTCTGTTGGTTGCATTTGTTGAGGAGCTTCTCGTTTATGTGTTCGATCAAGCGTAAACTGGAGGTCTTTAAATGGAGCAGATTTTCTTTCTCTTTTTTGTAAACCATATACAAGAGCAGATGTTACAGATTGTTCCACTAAATGTAAATGGTGCAAAATTTGAATAATACTCCATTTATCGCGACGCGGTTTCACATTTACTTCTGTATCATTTAACATCTCAATTTCTGATAGCAGTGTGCTCCTTGTAGACTGTAATGACTGCAATAACGTTTCTAAACTAACATCCATATTAGATTGAAGCATAATTCTCCCCCCTTTTTTTGGTGAAAAGAGGCGCTTCTTTATTAGAAACACCCCTTTTAAATAAATCTGAATTTTCTTATATTATCTCATCATTTTCCCATCATGTCGATGATAAACATGTGAAAAATAGTGCGAGTTTTTTACAATTTTGTGTCTTCTACCGCACGTAACCATGCTTCAATTTCTGCAATAACGCTTTTCACACAGCCTTCTGCAAACGGTGACGTTAGATTCGCAACTTCTACTAATTGTAAGAACGATTGACTTCCACCTTGCTGACAAAGGTTCACATAATCTTCCCATGCTTCTTGTCTATTATCTCTTGCACGCTTCCAAAATTGCAGTGCACAAATTTGAGCCAGTGTGTAGTCAATATAATAGAACGGCGAGTTATAAATATGCCCTTGGCGTTGCCAAAATCCACCACGCTCTAAGTAATCATTATCCTCATAATCACGATGTGGTAAATATTTTTTCTCTATATTACGCCATGCTGCCTTACGCTCTGCTGGCGTCGCTTCTGGATTTTCATATACGTAATGCTGATATTCATCAACAGATACGCCGTACGGTAAAAATAGAAGTGCTGAACTTAAGTGTGAGAAGTAATATTTATCTGCATCTTCTTCAAAGAATAATTTCATCCATGGCCATGTGAAAAACTCCATACTCATCGAATGAATTTCACACGCTTCATATGTAGGCCAATTATATTCTGGAATTTCATATTTACGGCTTTCATATACTTGGAAAGCGTGTCCAGCTTCATGTGTTAACACATCAATGTCTCCAGACGTTCCATTAAAGTTTGAGAAAATGAACGGTGCTTTATAATTCTCAATATATGTACAATATCCACCGCCAGCTTTTCCTTTTTTAGCAACTAAATCTAATAGATCGTTATCTAACATGAAATTGAAGAATTCATCTGTTTCAGGTGATAACTCTTCATACATCGTTTTCCCATGATTAATAATCCAATCAGCATCGCCTTTTGGAGTCGGATTACCTGTTGCAAATTCAAAGTTCTCATCATAATACGCAAGTTTTTCTACACCAATACGTGCTTTTTGTCTAGTTCTTAGTTCTGTTGCAACCGGAACAATATAATCCAGCACTTGCTTACGATAATTTGCAACCATTTCCGCATTATAATCTGTGCGGTACATTCTTGCATATCCAAGTTCAACGAAGTTTTTAAAACCGAGTACTTTTGCGATTTTCGTTCTCACTTTAACAAGCTCATCATAAATACGGTCTAACTCTTCCTCATTTCCTGCTAAGAAGCCGTAGTATGCTTCACTTGCTGCTTTACGTTCACTTCTTTCTTTTCCTTGCATGAACGGAATAAGCTGTGATAACGTTCTTTCCTCTCCTGCAAACTCAATCTTTGCAGATGCCAATAACTGTGTATATTGTGAAGACAATTTATTTTCCAGCTGTAAGTCTTTTACTACTTCATCTGAATATGTTTTTAAATCACATTCAGCTAAAGCAAATAGCTGTTTTCCATAATAAGCTTCTAATTCATCACGAAATGGAGAATCAATTAATGCTTTATAATACTTAGTTCCGTATCCTTGTACAACCGGAGAGTATTCATCAAAAAAATCTTGTTCTTCCTTATAAAAAGTATCTGTCGTATCGACAGAATGACGAATATAACAAAGATTCCCCATTGTCCCAAAATCATTTCGAATTTCATTAATTGCATTGATTACTAGTTTCTGTTCTTCTACCGTTTTTGCATTATCGAATTTCTCTAAAGAAACAGTAAATTTCTCCTGTAATTCTTCAATATTTGGCCGTTTATATTCATAGTCTTTAAATGACATGAACGAGCCCCCTCTCCATTATATGTATCCTTACTATAATTCCATTTTTGTTTCCCAATCTCCTTTTATTCTTCAACAAAATTCGGCAGAAATTGTAATCATTCTCCCATACTTTTTCTAAAATTAAAAAGAAGCATACTTTTCAATCCGTATACCGTTCGTCCTCTTCAACTAGATTTTTTAACCACAAACAAAAAAGCCTTGGATTACTTCTTATCCAAAAGCTTTTCGGAACACATAATTATTTTTCGTATTTCCCAATTTTTTTAAGTAAAGTTAGCAACTCAGTTTTCTCATCTTTTGTAAGCATTTCAAACGAATGATGTATCACCTTCTCATGACTTGGAAAAATAGAAGCGATGAAATTTTCTCCCACTTCAGTCAACTGTGCATATATAACTCGCCTATCATTTGGACATGGAATGCGCTTTACGAGCCCTTTTTTCTCTAGCTTATCTACAACATATGTAATACTACCACTAGCAATTAAAATGCGCTCACCAATTTGTTGAAGCGGTTGTCCCCCTTTATGATATAGCAACTCTAATACAGCAAACTCAGTTGGATTTAGTCCGTTACTTTGTATTGATTTATTCGTAGTATCCATAACGGAACGATGTACACGTGATAGTGCAATAAATACTTTTAAAGATTGAGAAATATCTTCTCGCTCATGATTCGATATCATACAACTTTCAACCCTTCACTTAAATTCTTAGCAATTAAAAAACTTCTATAAAACAACAATCAAAAAAGAGAAAAGCTAATTAGCGCTTCACTATAATCTCCGAATGATTATTCACTCACTTTCATACTATTTTCAATACATACTGCGAATAATTCTTGAATAAAAACATGACAATTTTAACATAGTTTATATATAATGATAATAAAAAAAGAAGGGGTAGCAAATTTGAAAGGAAAATTGCAAAGTACAGCTTTTTATATACTGCTTGTTATATTACCAACGATAGGAATTGGTATGATTTTTTATTCTTATCACACCTATAAAATGCAACAGGAAAACAAACAAGCCGCTCATACGGTTCTCTTTTTATATAGAGACTATTTAGATCATCATCTTGGTGAGGCTATTTCTGCCTTAGAAATGCTTGCGAAAGTCGTAGGTACAGAAACTGGAAACTTAAATGGAATTAAACAAGTTGTTCACGATACAGATGGAAATGGCGAACGATTTTCCGGACTATATTACTCTACTACAGATGGCTTAATCACAGTAGCATCAGAAGGCGAATCACCTCCTATCGATGTATCAGATCGTCGTTACATACAAGAAGCACTTAGCTCAAAAAAAACAACTGTATCATCTGTAATTACAGATCGTGTCCTTGGGCACCAAGCCATTATAATTGCTTCACCAATATTTAATAAAAAAAAGGAAATTTCAGGCTTATTATTAGCAAGTTTACGGTTTGATTATATATCATCCTCTTTAAATGCTATTAAGCCACAATATCATTTCGAAGTAACTGATAAGCATGATGTAGTCTTTCTAACCGATGATAATAATGAAACGAGCGGACCGTATACTAACATGCTTTCTACACCACTCCAAAGATTAAATTGGAAGGTTTCTGTCTCTCCATTACCGATTCATCAACAAACTTTACAACAATTCGTTGCAATAGAATGTATCGCTACGTTATTCTTAATGACAATTTTATTTTTACTTATCCATTATATTTTATTGAAGCGTCAAACGAAATTAGAAAGACAACAAAATGAAATGCAAAAAATTGAATTAGTTGGGACTTTTGCTGCAAGTACAGCTCATGAAATCCGTAATCCGCTTACTGGTATTAAAGGACTCATTGCTCTATTAAAAGAAAAATATAAACATGAACAAGACCAATTCTATTTTTCAGTAATCGAACAAGAAATAGAACGTATCAATGAGATTGTTAGCGAATTTCTTATTCTTGGAAAACCGACTGCAATCATTGAGCAAAAATATGATGTAAGAGATATTCTAAAAGAGGTAGCTTTAATTATTCAATCTGAAGCGAATTTATATAACATTATATTCATTGTACATTTACCGGACCATCCTGTTCATATCCGCTGTTCAAAAGATCATATGAAACAAGTGGTTTTAAATATTACAAAAAATGCAATTGAAGCTATGAACTCTGGTGATACATTAACAATTGTAGTAACCAGCAATGAAAAACATGCACAATTGCAAATTATTGATACTGGAAAAGGCATTCCAAAACATATTCAAAAACACCTCTTTCATCCGTTCTTTACAAATAAAGATACTGGAACAGGCCTCGGACTTGTCATATGTAAACGAATTATAGAGATGTATAACGGGCATATTTCAATTGATAGTAAAGAAAATAAAGGAACTACCGTTCATATTGAACTGCCTTTAGACCTAGTATAATTATCCTTATCCCGAGAGGATAATTATACTTATTTCATAAAACCAGCCACAAGCATTCTCCAAAAGTTATTTGATTTCCCTTCATAACCTATTTGGAAAATAGGTAGCTTTATTAATGAAAACCATTTTGGTTTTTGTTTTTCTTTATAACACTGATACTGTAAAATAAGCTTGTCCAATTCTTGACTAACTTGAATTGTTTCCGTACTACCTAATCCATGTGTTAATCCTAAATGAATCATTTCTTCACGTTTCATATGAATATCACGCGAAAGTTTTTCCATTGTGTATTTCCTTTTTGCAGTAAACATCCATATCCCCCTTATTATTCTTCCATACTCTCAACTTCATCCTATACATTCGAATTTGAAGACTCAGAAAATTTAACATTTTCTCCCTGTAATTTACAAATCTTTACCCTCACTTTGAGAATTATTACAAATTATTCTATCTTTGTAAATACAATCGCAATAATAGACATTTTTTTCATATTCTTTTTTTATAACCACTAGAGAAATACTGCCTTTTCTAGCTTTCATATACTTTTCTTCGACATTTTTTGTTTAATTTTGATAAAAACGCAAAACATAATGATGATATCAACATTTATTTTATAAATCAGAAAGGAACTCATTATATGCGTAAACATACCATTATACTACTAGTACTTATGATGTGCGTGCCACTTCTCATATTTCCAATTCAAGCAAATGCACATACAAATAAAGTTGCCATTGTAATTGATGATTTCGGAAATAATATGAAGGGTACTGAAAAAATGTTATCCCTTCCTATCCCTCTTACTGTTGCCGTTATGCCATTTTTACCTTCTACTAAACAAGATGCAGTAGCTGCACATAAAAAAGGGCATGAAGTCATAATACATATGCCGATGGAACCGATTAAAGGAAAAAAAGAATGGCTTGGTCCAAAAGCCATTACAACCGATTTAAGTGATACTGAAATTAAAAATCGAGTCGAGCAAGCTATTGAAGAAGTACCACATGCGATTGGTATGAACAATCATATGGGATCGAAAGTAACCGCTGACGAAAGAATTATGCGAATTATACTCTCTGTTTGTAAAAAACATGGGTTATTTTATTTGGATAGTAAAACAAACCCAAATAGTGTAGTCTCAAAAATCGGAAAAGAACTAGGGGTTTCAATTATAGAAAATCAATTATTTTTTGATGACGTTTATACAGCAGAACATATTTCTAAACAAGCTCAATTACTTATTAAAAAAATTCAAGAAAAACCTGTTATGGTAGCTATCGGTCATGTTGGACCACCTGGGGAAATTACATCTCGCGTTATCGAATCATCAATTCCAAGAGTGCGTGAACATGCAGATTTTATTTTTTTATCCGATTTAGCCTTATCACCGCCAGTTGTTTCTAAATAAAACGCCTTTCATTATCTCATCACATTGGAAATAATGATAATACAAAAAAAGATACTCATCTACGTGTAGTAAATGAGTATCTTTTTTTAATCATATACTTGAATCCTTATTATTTAAATATAATCTACATGACTTACTCGGAATCCCTTTTTCTCTATTTTTCCGATTAACTGCTTTAATGATTTTTCATTTAATTCATCTGTTATATTCACGATAACTCGACGAATATACTGATCACCATTATCTAATGTAAATAAACCACCAATATTGTACGCCTTTAATAAAGTCCCAAGTTCTTTAATCGTTCCTTTACAATCCTGTGTTGCAATCGTTAATATATATCCGCCTGTCCGCATACCAAATGAATCTTCAATAACATCAAATATATTAGAATGCGTTAAAATACCGACAAATTCATTGTATTCATTTAAAACTCCTAAAAATGGAAGCCGCCGAATGACATAAAAGGCTCGAAAAAAAGAATCTTTTTCAAAAATAAAAGCTGATTGATCTTCTAGCATATCCTCCACACTTATACTTTCCAATCCTTTATCACATTTCTGTTCTAAAAGGTCTACTTTATAAATAATGCCTGTAAATTGCTTCTCATCTTCTGCTAATACAGGGATTGCCCGAAACCCCTTTTCATTCATAATTTTCAATGCCTGTTCACCCGAATCATCAATCCGACAAAAGATAACTTCTTGCTTCGGCAGAAAATGATATTTAACTCGCAAAATATGTTCCTCCTTACATGTCGACATGTAATCTATATATAATAAGGAGACCTATATTTTATGAGTGAAATTATATTTAAAACGCTTTCATTATTTAACTTAACTATAATGAATCATTTCTTATATAACCGAACTTTGCGATCCTTTAATCATCAACAACTTCACGTGATAGTTCATTAAGTACTCTATACCTTCTAACCATTTCTTCGTCTCTTCGGGTGTTTTTCCCCATACAATCATTCCGTGATTATGAACGAGTACCACACCCCCGCCTTCAGTAAAGTTTGGCACGTTATTTTCCAATAAGTCAGCAAACTTCTTTTCATCCTCTACAATTGGAATTGTCATCTCTGTAATTCCTTCTTTTCCAAAAATACGCTCTACGCTACGCTTTTCAAAGGTAACCTCTCCTTGATTTCCATATAACTCTGACATTAAGTGACTATCCACAGTCTGAACTTGTAAAATACATTCCGCACTACTTTTTTTATAAATATCCGCATGCATAAACGATTCAGCAGCTGGTTTTTCATCATTTTCAAATACAGACTCACACATACTATTTACTACAATGAAATCCTCTTCCGCGAATAAGCCTTTATCTCTCCCCTCTACGTTCACTAAAAATGTTAATGGTTCTTTCGATGTACACATCGACAAACTGATTTTTGTACCATAAAACCAATCCCGAAGTGCCAATTCCGTCTTCACATCTCTTAACTCGTTCCATTTCTTTAGAAAAAATAACATTTCGTCACCTCCGAAGTAATATTAATATAGTAATTGAATCCTTTCTATGTAAAAGGAGTATTTTTTGATTATTCTAAAAATTTAATTGAATTATCACATGAGAATGTCTTTTTGTCAATACGATTTCTCCACCTCTCATAAAAATAGGCGACTATATTATGAATAATGTTTCCCTCACCTGGTGCTCCCTTTTTTCTCTATAGTAGCAATTTATTTTAAGTTCGTTACATACAGAAATATATGCAAATACGCTATTCTTTCTATCATTCTATAGAAAGAATAGCGTATTTGTTACTCCCATCAAATATATATAATAGGGAGGATTCCTCCTTTTTATTTTGCATTCATCGCATTGTATAAAAACTGAGCATACTGTTCACGTGTTACTAAATCATTACCTAAAAAGTTTCCAGCACCGTCTCCTTTAGATATGTTGTTATCAGACAATGCTTTTACATAAGCTGCTGCCCAATGATCTACGGGGACATCTGTAAACCTCGCATGTTTTTTCTCATCTACCTTAAACTTAAACATCTTTTGTAATACGACTGACATTTCATATCTAGTTAATACGTCATCTGGACGAAACTTACTTGTTCCATCTCCTTGCATAATTCCTGCTTGCGCGACCCTATCAATATCTTTTTCAAACATATGTCCTTTCGTATCCGAGAACAGTTCTTTTTGATCTACTTTGCTCTCTAATTTCAAGTACCTTTGTACTAATGCGGCCACCTGTCCACGAGTAATATTATCTCCAAATCCAAATTGTCCATTTCCATATCCTTTAAAAATATTCTCTTTTGCTAAATATTTAATCGCTTCCTCTGACCAGTGACCTTTTGGTACATCTTTAAATGCTACTTCCTCTTCTTTTGCTTCCACCACATTTTGTATCACTTTACCAGTGAAAAAGATTCCTGTATCAGCGAAGGGCTCTTTCACTCCAAATTCATATACTTTCTCACCAGGGATACTCCATTTGATTGTACCGTTACTATATGTACCGCCCTCACTCTGCAATCGAATATCTGTAGAAATTTCACCATTTCTATTATATACAGGCACTTTCGTTTCTTTATTAACCTCTACTTCATCTAAAAATACTTTTTGACTTTGAACATTAATATAAGCTCGTTTACTTAATTCTATTACTGGTCTAATATCACGAATCTCATTCGCTACAAAACTTACAAACGTTAATTTGTTCAATTTGCTAATTGGTGATAAGTCAGTAATTTCATTTGCTTCTAAATCAATTTTTTCTAAGTTTACTAGTTTGGATAATGGCGTAATATCTTTTATTTCATTGTAAGGAATGTCCAATTGAATAAGATGACTCATTTCACTAATAGGATCGACATTGTGAATCTCATTTTTACCTATCCACAATTCTTCTAGCTGATTTAATCGATTAATTCCAGTAATATCTTTAATTTTATTACGTGTTAACACCAAGTCTTTTAAAGGTAATGTATATACTGGAGTAATGTCTTCAATCTGGTTTCCTGCTAAAGATAAGTACGTTATATTTTTCAATGCACGTAATGGAGTCAAATTTGAGATTTTATTATTACTCAAATTAAGATATTCTAACTGCTCCATCTTAGTTATTGGCGTGATATCTTCAATTTGATTACCAGTTAAAAACAAAGTTTTTATATTCTTCATTTGATTTAACGAGCTGAAATCAGATATTTTATTATTGCTTAAATCAAGAGACTCTAAATTATCCATCTTAGTTATTGGCGTGACATCTTCAATTCCATTACCGCGTAACGCTAATTTTTTTACTTGTTTTAAATTCGAGAAGAACGTTAAATCTTTTATATTCGCGTTGGATACAGTTAAAGATTCTAAATTAGGCATATACTGTAATCCGCTATAATCAAGAATTTCATTTGTATTTAAAAACAAATCTTTTACCTGTAATAATTCCTCCTTCGTTATCGGTGTATCTAAATCTGCTTTATTCAGTACCTTTTTATTCACAAGTTGTTTTAATTTCTGATCGGTTATCATATTGGAATTATCCGGTTGATTTTCTTTTTCTTTATCTTTAGAATCCGAATCGTCTGTTGGCTTTTCATTGTCTTTATTATTTACATTTGGATTCGAAATTTCAAATTGAACTTGATATGCATGATCATAACTAATTGCCGGAATAAGAATATGCATCTGCATATTGTATCTTTTCGCTAGTTCCCCTATTTCAAATTGAATCACTTTCGTCCCATTTTTTTTCTTATTCTCTGATAATACTTGTACATCCTGGAATACACCTGGATTATTCTTGTCTTCTATTCTAAGATATTGAAAATAATCACTATCTTGTAAAGTTGCCATAACGAATTTATTTCCGTTCTCAATCTTTAATTTCGTATCCTTTATGTACTGAGATACCATAGATGGCTCATCTTTTTGATCTTTATATACTTTAATATCTGCATCATATATACCATCTGCTACAGTTACTCCTACTTTATTCGCTTCAATTGTTACTGCTGCTAATGCTGGAGTAGAATAAACAGAAAATGGAATTGCTAATGTTGTGGCTACTACTAGAGCCCTCAGATGATTTTTGTTCAATGTAATATTCTCCTTATCTATTCATTTTATATAGTTTTTGTTTAAGTGATAACGATTATCAATTAACTTCAAATTAGATGATAATGAAATTCATTATCATTGTCAATGGTAATATTGAATATTTATTTCTGAACTATCTTGCCAAAATAAAAAAGCCCTTCCATCATAGGGCTTTTTTACTCATCATCTGAAGGATTTCATTTTTTTCTTGCTCATTGATTACACGAAGTTTTTGTAAAATGTTCGCATATAAAACAAGCTTATTATATATTCGTTCCGACATATCCTTCCCCACTTTCCTTCAGCCAACTTTTTTTCTGTTGGTAAATTATATGAAGGAAGCGAGAAAATGTGTCCACTTTTTGCACAAATGCAAATCTTTTTATATATACGATGTGAAATTATAGTAATTTAGCAAACTGTCCATTGAATGTTATTTTTTTTAACCTCTTCTTCAAAACTATATGGTATTTTTTTATCACAAATTACATGTTGAATACGAGAAAACTCTGCAATTCTGTAATTTCCTTTGACCCCAACTTTCGTATGATCACATAAAATAAATGTTTTTTCTGCTAGTTTTACCATCGATTCAGACAATTTCGCTTTTTCTAATTCAAAACTTGAAACCCCAAAGCTCGGCAATAATCCATCAATGGAGACGAATGCCTTATGAAAGTGGAATTGGCGAATTACTTGCTGAGAAATAGATCCTGATACGCGGGAATGTTTCGGAGATACCTTCCCGCCAATAAATAAAACCTCACCATGAAACATCTTTTTATTAATAGAAGAAATTAATTGCGTAGCTACTGGAAATGAGCTCGTTACAATCGTTAAATTTTTTCGATGAACAAGATAAGGAACCATTTGAAGTGGTGTACTACCATCATCAATAGCAATCACGTCACCATCTTCTACAAAAGTTGCTGCTTTATAACCAATTCGTTTTTTCTCTTCTATATGCAACATCTCTCTCTCAAGCATCGGTGCCTCCACCCCAGCCCCTGGAAGTTGAACAGCTCCACCGTACACTTTTTTCAATTTCTTTTCACGATCAAGTTCTTCTAAATATCTACGAATGGTTTCTGTTGATACCGCAAATTCTCTCGCTAACTCTGAAACTTTCACTTTCCCTTTAAATTCCACCGTTTCAAGAATCGTCCGCTTTCTTTCTTCACCTACAACAGACATAACTTCACCCCATTTATTTCTTTCATACTGCCTATCGCTACCTCAAAGATTTGTAAAATTTCATGAGTCTCTCTTGCAGGAGAACGTATGAAATCTTCATTTATACAAAGTTATAATGTTCTTCTTCAATAAAAACTTCTTCATGAATGTAGATGCCACGTTGTTCTAGTGCATCAAAAATGATTTGTGGATTTTCAAAAGCTTCCTCAGGCGTTACAACACCAACTTTATTAACAACACCTTTTGCAATTAACTCTGTTGCAATCCCAAATGGAATTCCTACATTTCTCGTGTAAGCTCGTAATTTCTCCCATCCTACTATAGAACCATCTGATACAGGATGTGTATGATATAAAACGTGTCGCTTCTTTTGACTGTTCTTCAAACCGATTACTTCTACATGAAGCGCATAACCGTAAACTTCCGTTTCTTGTCCTTCTTTTGAATGTAATAAATACTTTGAAATACAATCCATAATACCAATTTCTTTACCGTTTATTTCAAGCCTATCATTGCGCAATATACCGTAATCATATAGCGCACGAACAAGTTGCATGTTTTGCTTTGGCCAAGTTCCTCTTGTTTCTATAAGTCTGACACCTTTATCCTGTAAAGCTTTTGCTAAAGTAATCGTTTCAGAATGCGGGATTATATACTGCATTGTTTTTCCGTAAGGCGCTGGTAGTTCAATTTCTCTTGGACGAGCAAACGGAGGAACTTGCTTAAATTCACCATCTTCATATATTGTACGTGTCGGCAGTTTCGGATCATATTCATACGTTGTTGTTTCTGTAATCGATGCTGAAAAAGCAATTGGACGATACGATCCGTGACTTACACGGACGGATTCTACTGTATCTAACTGATTTGCTGCGTGCATTGCCATCATTTGTGTCACACCTGGTGTCATACCAAATCCAGGTAAACATGTTTTTTCATTTTGAACAAATATAGAATGGGATTCATTTTCTTCACCAAATCCATTTAAGTTCACACCATGACAACCTGCTTCTGCAATACAACGAGTAGATAGTCCATTTAATTTAATTGTTGTGCCATCCATAACAATGTCATAACCTTTCATCTTTGTCACTGTATCCTCATGGTTTGTCACATCTACCTTTATGAAATCCACACGAGGATCATTCAACCACTCTACTACTTTTCGGCCTTCTTCTTCATTGAAGTCAGCAACTGTAATTGTTTCAAAGGATGAAAATTGAACTAAATCTAAAATTGCTTCCCGACAAATTTCACCTGCTCCGCCTAAACAAAATACTTTCACCCTATAACAACTCCTTTAGCGATACTATCAACTAAACGAGAAATATCTTCTTCATGTACATCACCGATATTTCCTATACGGAACGTATCTACCTTGGAAATTTTACCTGGATAAATGACAAATCCGTACCGTTTTAATTCGTTATATAACTGCTGAAACTCAAAACCTTCTTCTGGATAAATGAACGATGTAATAATAGGAGACTGGTATTTTTCATCTACTAATGACTGAAATCCAATTTCTCTCATTCTATTTACTAACTGTTTTTGATTGTTATAATATCGCTCGTAACGTGCCTGAATCCCCCCCTCTTCTTCTAATTCAAGTAACGCTTGATAAAAGGCACGTACAATATGCGTTGGAGAAGTAAAGCGCCACTTTCCATTTTGCTCTTCCATCGTTTCCCACTGATCATATAAATCTAATGATAGAGAACGGGCTCGCCCTTTACATTTCAATA
This sequence comes from Bacillus clarus, assembly GCF_000746925.1. Taxonomy (GTDB): domain Bacteria; phylum Bacillota; class Bacilli; order Bacillales; family Bacillaceae_G; genus Bacillus_A; species Bacillus_A clarus. The sequence goes on along the minus strand of NZ_JMQC01000008.1, from coordinate 3,603,344 downwards.
ATTCATCACGCTTCGCGATGACAAAACCAAATCCAGGAACTCCTTGAATACACTTATTTGCACTACTAATCAAAAAATCGATTTGTAAATCAGCAATGTCTATTTCAATACCACCAAAACTACTCATTGCATCAACAAGTGTAACCTTGCCATACTGCTTTCCTAATCTACATACATCTGCGATTGGATTTATAATTCCTGTCGTCGTTTCACAATGAACAACCGCAATATGAGTAATCTCTTTATCTTGTTGTAATAACCTTTCTACTTCTACAATATTAGTAGGTTCCCACTCTTCGGTTTGACTGACCACCACATCTATATGTAACATCTCTGCCATCTGCACAATCCGCTTACCATACGCACCATTTGTACAAACGAGAAGTTTTCCGTTTTTAGGAATAACAGATCCAATTACTGCCTCGACAGAAAATGTACCGCTTCCTTGCATTAAAACTGTTGTATACTGTTCTTCTTCTTTCGTCGCTAATGATACAAGACGAGTTCTTACTTCTTGCACCATCGTATTATATTCAACATCCCACGTACACCAATCGTATAGCATAACTTCTTTTACTGTTCTTGTCGTCGTTAACGGTCCTGGCGTTAATAATAAGTAGTGATTTTCATTCATGATCCATACCCCTTTTATGAAATGATAAGTTCTTCTTTTTCGATATGTTCAATTATGTTTTGTAAATCTTGCATTGTCTCAATTGTAAAATGGGCTCCGTTTTCAATGAAACGATTACGAACCACTTCCATTTTCCCCTGTAGCTCTAGTGGATCCATGTTTTTCACTTCTTCTTCCATTAAACCGAGTTCACTACTACCAAGAATAACCCCAACTGTCCACATTCCAGCATTTCTACCTTCTTTCATGTCTGACACCGTGTCCCCAACTTTTATCATATGATTCATTGGATATACACCGAGTTCCATTGCGTTTTTATAGCACATCCATGGGTATGGACGGCCTGCCGGAACATCATCTGGCGTAACGAGAAAATCTGGTTCATATCCTTGTACTTTCGCTTCTGTTGCAACAACGTCCATCATTTCTCTCGTATAACCAGTTGTTGAACCAATTTTAATATCTCGTTCACGTAAAGAAGCGATTACTTCCTTTACCCCATCAATTGGCGTTGCATATCGTGGTAAAATGGAAAAGAGAATTTCTTCAAACTCCTCATACATCTCATGAATATCAACCTCTGTTGGTAATTGGCCAAAGACACGCTTCCATTCATTAGCAATACGAGGCATTTCAGCTAACGCCCTAACATGATCAATTTTCAATAATCCCATCGGCTTACGAGCTTCTTCTGCTGTAATTTCAACACCACGTTTCTGAAAAATCTCCATGAATACTTCCAGTGGTGCAAAACAACCGTAATCCACCGTCGTACCTGCCCAATCAAAAATAACCGCTTCAATTTTCATCCTATCTATCATCCTTCTTATCTTTTTTGCCATAATGACGTTCGATTACGTAACGCTTTCGTTCCCCATTCATATACAACTCTTACTACAATATTTGTGACAACGATGAGTACACTCATTGCAGCTGCTGGCGCAACGTTCCCTGCGTCATCCATATTTACAATCGATACAGCCGCTAGCTTAAAATCAGCTGCGTATAGGAAAACAACTGCCGATACTGTCACCATTGAATTTACGAAATAGTACATAACCATCTCTAAGATTGCTGGTAAACACATCGGTACTGTCACTCGAAAGAATGTTTTATAAAACGGAATTCCCATCGATTGCGAAACAAGCTCAAACTCTCGATCTAGTTTCTTTAAAGCTGTCGTTGCCGTAACGAATGTTACAGAGTAAAAGTGAATGATATTTACTAACACTAAAACCGCGATTGTTCCGTATAAAGAATGGAATGGATTTGTCACTTCTAAACCAAAAAATTGAATAGTTGGTTGACTGAAGAAAAAGACATATCCTAATCCAAGTACTAATCCCGGAATTGCTAACGGTACAATGGAGAAAAAGTAACCTGCTTTTCTAAAGAACTCTAACTGCTCTATTTTTTCAATTGCATATGCAAACACAAATGTTAACATCGCTCCGATAACTGCTGTGACCGCCGAGACGATTACACTATTTTTAAACGCTTCAATTCCATCTCCTGTTAAGCTTGAAAAATTAAAGTGTTCAAATGTAAAACTCATATTATACGGCCATACTTTTACGCTTGCAGCAACACCGACAGCAACAAATAAAAGAATAATCATAATAGTAATTACACTACAATATACGAACGATATTACATCCCTTTTCTTATTAATTGAAATTCGATATGGTACTGCTTTTGAAGATAAGAAATTTGCCTGCTTTCTTTGCGTAATACGATCCACTGCAAATGCAAAAATAGCTGGTATTAATAAAATCATTCCGACCGCTGCACCCATTGGCATATTTTGTTGTCCAATTACTTGCTTATATACATCCGTTGCAAGTACATTATATTGGCCACCAACAATTTTCGGTGCTCCAAAATCGGTAAAACTAAGTGTAAATACAACGAACATCGCGCTAATCAGTCCATACTTTACACTAGGTAAAGTAACAGTGAAAAATTGTTTCGCTCTACTTGCCCCTAACATATTAGAGGCTTCATATAACCGATAATCTGAACCTTGAAAAGAGATTAATAAAATGAGAAATGCTTGTGGAAACGTATAGATTACTTCAGCAATTATGATTCCTACCGGTCCATATAATGGGATTTGTATACCTTCAAATAATCCAAACAATCCTTTCGTTACGAGCCCTTGATTACCGAATAAATATGTAAGAGCAATACCATGCATCATCGTCGGTGCGAATAAAGGTAATAATGCTACGTATTGAAATATACGTTTTCCTCGAACATTCGTACGAGCAATTGCATATGCGTAAGCAAAAGCCAATGCAACTGAAATAATTGTTGTAACACCCGAAACCCATATAGTATTTTGTAAAGACTGAACAAGAGTTGGAGTTGTGAAATATTTACTGAAGTTTATGGCCCCAACGAAAGCTCCTTCTTTATCGTAGAAAGCTTGTGTAAACAGTTGTAGCAGTGGCAATATTAGCATGACGAGAAATGTCAAAAGCATACCGATAATCAAAAGTCTTTGGAGCCACTCTTCTTTCCCAACACTTCTCCTAACTGTTTTTTTAACACCCTCTGTTTTATAGTTTTCTAGCATCTCCATCTATACAATGACCTTCTTTCCATATGACAACATATGATTTTCAGAGAAAGAAATTTGAAGTGGCTTTCCTTTTCGAATACAAATTCGATCTACTTCTGATGCCAATATATCAACTACAATTCTTGCATTATAAAGATGTGTTTTCTCTTCTATAACACGCACTTCTGTCCTATATACAGCCCCCCTGAATTCCATACTTTCTACAATTGTCTTCATTCCATTGTTTTGTACAATCGCTACATGTTCAGGGCGAATTGCATGTTCCTCGTTATTCTTCGAAAAAAAATTAATAGAACCAATAAAATCTGCAACAAACGGATTCGCTGGCTTTTGATAAATCTCCTCGGGTGTTCCAATTTGCATAATTTCCGCATGATTCATTACAACAATTTTATCAGCCATCGTTAATGCCTCTTCTTGATCATGCGTCACCATAATAGTCGTCACTCCTACTTTTTCTTGCAACTCGCGCATGTCTCTTCGCAATTTCTCACGCACTTTTGCATCTAGAGCAGACAACGGCTCATCTAGTAATAAAATATCTGGAGACAGCGCGAGCGCACGTGCAAGCGCTACTCGCTGCTGTTGTCCACCAGACATTTGAGCAGGATATTTATCTTTCACATTCAACAAATCAACAAGTTCTAACGCTTCCATCGCTTTCTCTTTCACTTCTGCTTTCCCATACTTTTTTGCCTTTAAGCCATACTCGATATTTTGAAGTGCTGTTAAATTTGGAAATAACGCATACGATTGAAAAACCATACCTAAATTTCTTTTTCCAGGTGGCAATCCCGTAATATCTTTTCCATTCACAGCTATATGCCCTGTCGTCGGCTCCTCTAACCCCGCCAAAATACGAAGTAATGTCGTTTTCCCGCAGCCACTCGGACCTAATAAACAAACAAATTCATTTTTTTTCACTGTAAAAGAAATATCTTTTAACGCTGTAAACGTATCAAATTGTTTTTGAATGTGTTGAATTGATAAATATTCGCTCATTTGTCTCTCTCCCACTTACTTTTTCGGTGCTGCTTTTTGCCCAAATTCTTTTTCCCAACGCTCTAAAATTTTGTCACGGTTTTCAGCTGCCCACTTGAAATCATTGTTTTTATATAACTTTTCTGTCACATCTTTAGGGAAACCATCTGGAAGTTTATAATCGCTTTTAATTGTTGCAAATCCGTTTTTCTCGAAGTATAGCTTCATTACATCGTCTGTAATTGCCCAGTCTAAAAATACTTTCGCTAATTTATCATTTTTCGCATTATCTTTCTTAATTAATGCATTCGCTTCTACTTCCCAACCCAATCCTTCTTTCGGTAAAACAACTTCAACCGGTGCACCCTTTTGCTTTTCTTTTAAAGCACTATAAACCATCGATACACCAACTGGATATTCACCGGCTCCTGCTAATTTCGCTGGTTTTGAACCAGAATGCGTGTAAGTCGCTATGTTATCATGAAGTTTTTTCATGTAATCCCAGCCCTTATCTTCACCCATAATTTGTAACCATGCAGAGACCGTTAAAAATCCGGTTCCAGAAGAAGCTGGATGTGGCATGACAAGCGTTCCTTTATATTCTGGTTTTATTAAGTCTTCATACGATTCCGGCATCGGTAAATTTTTCTTTTTCAATTCTTCTTTATTCACTGCGATTCCCGTCATGAATGCAGTATTACCTACCCATTTTTCTGGTTTTTTATCATCTTTAAATTGAGGGAGTACACGCTCTACTCCTTTTGGAGAATATTCTTTTAACATTTCTTTCTTCTCTAAAGCTAGAAGACTGGAAGCAGCTGTTCCCCATACAACATCAGCTTGTGTATTTTTCCCTTCAGCTAACAATTTCGCCGTAATAACTCCTGTTGAATCACGTACGATATTTAATTTCACATCTGGGTATTTCTTTTTAAAGGAATCAAGATAAATCGGTACAAGTTCTTCTTCAATTGCTGTGTAAACAGTTAATGATCCGGATAACTTATCGTCTTTTACTTTCGCTCCAGCAGTTTCTTCTTTTTTCGCACCACACCCCATTAATAAAGAAAATACCATACCAGTTGCTACAGCTTTAAAGAATGTTTTTTTCACTGTTTCTCTCCCCTTTTATATTTCTCTTATGTACAATTCAAATATAAACAACTAGTGTAAAAACAGTATTAAACCAACATTAATCTTTTGTTTGTTGTTTGTTTTTGTGTAATACGTTGCTACTTCAATGTTTTTTCGTATTTTTCTGTCAATATACAGTGAGAAATTTACAAATAATTTAAAAAACCTTTAAAATCCCACAAAAAAATGAGGCGTTTGTAAAAAATGCCTCATTTTTGTTTCCCTTTTTTCGAATTACGATTTGCATATTTCGCACTATTTTCTCCTTCATACTCTACCGCAAATTCCGCGTCTGGTAGACTTTCTTTCGGGGTTTTATTATTGTTAATTGCCGCATGTTGTTTTACTTTTCTTTTTACCATCATTTTCACCTTCTCTCACTACACGACTTTCTATATTAGTTTGAGAAAACATCTGAAAATTATTGCTGGGAAGTGTTAACAAGTACGTAAGAGCTTATATATGGAAATACTACATATGAACAAATCACTACCCGACAAAAGGAGCGATTATTTTGAAGAAAGAACAAAAGATTCCTTCGCCCATTTTAGATGAAACGCTCCCGCATCAAATCAACTTTCCGTCTTTTAAAGGTACAGGTAAACAAATGCAACAACCTTTTATAAACCAATATGATGTTGTTATTGGTGATAGTAAATATAACTCTGCAAACAGTCCACTTAATAATTGGACTGATGAAATCGATCCTGCCATAATGGCGGGAGAAGAATGGGTTCATCCAACAAATGATATTGGGTGGATTTCAGAAGAGAATCAAGAGTTACTAAAAAAGAAAGTTGATAACAAAACCGATGCTTTTATGCATCCTCAATTTGGAATTAACGACTAAAAAACCATTCTACCTCTATAGGTAGAATGGTTTCATACTATCCGATAATAATTCTCTCTTTCGGATATTTATAGCGAGGTGGTTGTTCTCTTCCACCACTAGCTAAAATAAAGGTTAAAATACCTACACGTCCAATAAACATAAGCACAATTAATACTAATTTACCAACAGTTGTTAAATCTGACGTAATACCCGTTGATAGTCCAGTCGTTCCAAAAGCTGAACAAACTTCAACAATTAAGCTCATAAATGGTACATTTTCAGTAATAGATAAAATAAGTAACGCTGATGCACATAATAAAATCCCCATCGTCATCACAACAGATGCTTTTAAAACATCTTCTTCATGCAGCTGACGTTTAAACACACGGACTGTTCTACCGCCTTTCGCAAATGTATACAAAGATAATATACTCACAGCAAATGTCGTTGTTCGTATTCCTCCTCCAACTGAACTTGGAGAAGCCCCAATAAACATTAATATACTCATAAATAAAAGCGTCGGTTGTGATAATTCACGTATATCCATCGTCGCTAATCCACCGCTTCGCGTCGTCACCGATTGGAACAATGTATAGAACACCGTTTCATGCCATGACTTTCCTACTAAAAATTGATTTCGTTCTAATAGGAAAATCACAACTGTTCCAACGATAACAAGCGCGAAAAATGTTGTTGTCGTCAATTTTGTAAATAAAGAGAAGCGGAATAGTTGATGCTTTTTCTTACTTACGTACTGCTTCATTTCCATTAATACAGGGAAACCAATTGCACCTAAAATAATAAGCAACATATGGATGATTTGGACCATATAATCTTTTTGATACGGAATAAGCGACTGCCCTGTTAAATCAAATCCACCATTCGTTGTTGCACTAACAGCGGCAAAAAAACCATGAAAGTATGCTTCTTGCCAAGTCGGAAAATAAAGTAAAAATCTTGTACCTAAAAGTACTGCCCCAATCAGTTCTATTGAAATAATTACAATTAAAATCGATCGCATCAATTCAACAAGCCCCGCTAAATTCCCTTGGTTATGGTCTGCCATAATTAACCTTCTTCTTTGCAAACCAATCTTTTTCCCCGTTATAATCCAAACGAACGTACCAAGCGCCATAATTCCTAAGCCACCTAATTGTAAAATAAGGGCTAAAACAATAATCCCGGCCGTAGTAAACGTATCAGAAATCGTAACAACTGAAAGTCCAGTAACACTTACAGCACTAACAGATGTAAATAATGCATCTATGAATGTCCATTTCACACCGGGTTTAATAACAAACGGTAAACTAAGTAAAATAACCGATACCACTACCGCTATTAAATAAAATAAAACAATAAGCTGTACGGGCCGTAATTTTTGTAAAAACTTTTTTATATCTCTCATTCCATCACTTCGCTACCTTTTTTCTATCGATTAAATAAAGAAAAATCATCACTTTCTCTATTTGTAAATAACTGTTGAAATAGTTTCGCAAATACCATTCCGTACACAGTCCCATTTCCCCCGTATGGCAATGCATAATATAAATTATGTATCTTGTTATCTTCCTTTAAAATAGGAAGTCCATCATGGCTACCGCCAAACGCTGCTGCCCAATAATATTCTGCTCGTACATTTTTAAAATGAGGAAACATCTCTTTTATAATGTCAATAAGTACATCACGCTTATGCAATAATTTCGTATCACCAATCCCTTGAATTTTCAGTGTTTCATCTAATCCACCTACAATAACACGGTTTTGATACGTTCGAAAATACAAATAAGGACGGGCCGTTTCCCAAATTAAGGATTGCTCGTACCATCCATCAACATGTTCTAATTCATTTGTTACAATCGCATAAGAAGTTTCTACCGTTGTATTTTTTTCTTTTTTCCCAAAAAGGGATTCATATCCTGTAGCCATAATCACATTCTTTGCTACAATTTTATTACCCGTTTTCGTGTAACAAATTAAATCTTTTTGGACTTGTTTAATGTGCTGCGCCTCTGTATGTTCAAATATGGTAGCACCATGCTGCTTTGCTTTATGTATAAGACTGTGCGCTAATAAATATGGATTTACTTCTGCGTCTCCGCGTGTATATAACGCTGCTGGTTTTGTAAACGAATATCGCTTCTTAATGTCAGCATCTGTGAAGTACTCAACAGGAAACCCGTGATGTCGTAATGTATTGTACTCTTCTTGTAAAAATGAAACATCCTCATTTCTACTTGCGTAATATAAACTGCCTCTTGGAATAAAATGTGGATTAATATCTAGACTTGGAACAACTCGCTCCAATGATTGCAATGCCTCATAACATAGTCTATAAGCACGTACTCCCTTTTTTTCACCAAATGTATGAATGAAGGAAGTTAATGATTTATCATGAGCAAATTGCAATAGTCCTGTATTAGCCGCTGTACTGCCATGCGCAATTGACCTTTTATCAATTAATACAACTTTCATACCGATCTTTGCCAACAAATATGCAATATGAGCCCCTGCTTCTCCACTTCCAATTATAAGCACTTCACATATCATATCATTTTCCAATAGTGGATAACAAGGCATAGAAGCCCCTTCATTCCAAAACAACTTTCCAGTCATTAGTGTCATAGCTATACTCCTAAAATGTAATTTTCTCCTTTCTATGTTTCGTTATTTCACATAAAAAAATCCAGCTAACCTGTGCTAGCTGGATTTTTTTATTTAATTCGAGCGTTCTTCGAGCCAGTTTCCAACCGTTGGATACGTTTGTTTTACAGCTGTCCCACCATATACGACAGACATATGTCCTGTCGGTAAACATACATATTGTTTATCCGTGCTAGAAATATGCTCAAGCAAAGCCTCTACTTGGCACGGCAATGCGATGTGATCGCGTTTCGCTGAAATATTTAAGACGTTTGCCTTAATATTTTCAAGGTTAACTTTTTGTCCGCGAATCACTAATTCGCCTTTCACTAATTTATTATTTTGATAAAAATCACGAATCCATTGTCTATATGATTCACCTGGGAACGGAATACCATCTCCAACCCATTTTTGAACCAATCTCCAGCTTTCTACGAAGCGCTCATTTTCTGAACGATCTAGCAACGCAACATATGGACCGACAAAGTTTGTAATTGGCTTTAACATTTTGTTCCCAAAATCAATCATTTCTGGAGGAATATTTCCGAACGTATCAACTGCTTTATCTAAATTGAAATACTTTTCATCTAATAACGGACCATACAATCCTGTTTCAGAGAAATCAAATGGACTTGTCATGAAAATTAAATTGCGAATTGGCATATGCGGGTGAAGTGCCGCATAAATGGATGTAAGCGTCCCACCCATACAGTAACCAAGTAAAGAAATCTCGTCCGATTTTGCAGTTCGCATTACTTTTTTCACTGCTTTTGCAATATAATCGAACACAAAATCATCAAACTTCAAATGACTATCTTCCAAACCAAAAGTACCCCAATCAAGCATATACACATCAAAACCACGATCCACGAGATATTCCACTAAACTATTTCCTGGAGTTAAATCCATAATATACGGTTTATTAATTAAAGCATATATTAATAAAATAGGAACTCTATGTGTTTTTTCTTGTTTTGGAATGTAACGATAAAGCTTTGTTTTATTCTTTGTCCAAATTACCTCTTTTGGCGTTAAGCCTACTTGTGGTTCTGGTTCACGTAATAAAACTTCACTCGCTCTTTTCACACGACGGTATGCTTTTCGATATTCTTCTGGGTATAGCTCTAATTGCTTTTCCCATTCTGTTACGAATGTAGTCATTTTTCTATCTCCTTTTTGATTGATCTCCTTCTTAAAGAAAGAAGTGCATTCCTGCTATGGATATGCACTTTTTTCTCGCTTCATTACATATATAATCCGCCGTTAATATTTAATTGCTGCCCTGTAATGTACGCTCCATCACGGCATAGGTATACGACACCTTTAGCAATCTCGTCAGCTTGACCAAAACGTTTCTTCGGAATTTTAGAAACGATTTTTTGACGAACATCTTCTGGTACTTCTGCTACCATTTCTGTATCAATAAATCCTGGGCAGATTGCATTTACAGTTACATTCGTCTTTGCAAGTTCTAGTGCTAATGATTTTGTAAATCCTAACATACCTGCTTTCGCTGCTGAGTAGTTTGTTTGTCCAAATCCACCAGCTTGTCCAATAATAGAAGAAATGCTAATGATTCTTCCTTCTTCTGCTTCCGTTATGTAAGGAAGTACCGCACTTGTCGTATTGAATACGCTACTTAAATTCACATCGATTACGCGGTCCCAATCTTCACGATTTAATTTTTTGAATGTACGATCTCTTGTAATACCAGCGTTATTAACAAGAATATCAATTTTACCAAAATGATTCACAGCTTCATCTACAAGTCGTTTCGCATCTTCTAGCTTAGAAACATCGGCTTGAACTGCATAAACGTCATGTCCTTCTTTTCCTAGTTCATTCACCAAGTTTTCAGCTGCTTCTTTACTGCTGTTATAGTTGATAACAACTTTTGCCCCTTCTTGTGCTAATGCTACTGTAATCGCTTTTCCAATTCCTTTCGCTCCACCTGTTACGATTGCTACTTTTCCATTTAATTGAACCATTTCTTTTCCCCCTTAAATGAATTTGTGAACGATTATTATGAATCATCTTGGCACTCATACAATGGAGTTCCATATATTAATTATTTTTCGCCGTTTATACATGCAAAAGAGATTCTCCCTTCCCTTTTACAACGTATAAACAAAGCGCTATTATCATTTTTTATTTTCTGGCTTCACCGATGGTTTTGCCTCTTCTTTAATAGGTTCTTGCAGTTTTGCTAATACTGCATTTTGCTTTTCTAGCAATTCTAAAATTTGATCAACTTTCGTTTCTAATGTACGAATATCTTGCTTCACTTTCGTTACATCACGTTTCAATGTAGGAGCTTGTCCTAAAGAATCTACTTTTTCTTCTAAAACTTCTTCAATGTTATCCACTTTATTTTCCAAGTTAATAACAAGCGTAGCTACTCTCGCGATATCTTCTTTCGTAGGCACATTCACCTGTTCTAAATAACTTTTTGTCGTATCATTTAACGCTTTTTGATAAAACAAATTTAGGTCTAGAACGCTGCCCATCCAAGCAGAATACTCTTCTGTTTTAATTGTTTCATTGAGCGCTTTTCCCCAAAATGTTTCGGTTTGTTCATAAGCATTTTTCCATGCTTGCAGTGGATCGAATTTTTGATCAATCACTTCGCCTACACTCCTTTATTCTTTTTTGAAACAATTCAACCTATTCATTATTTTCCAATATTCTGAAGAAAACCGCAAGTCTGTATTTTATTTTTTTCTATATTCTAACAAATGTATTGACATTAAAAACAGATAAGTGTAAATTGCACTTATAAGCAAAAAATTCCATCTAACTGATTCATGAGGTGATGCACAATCATGCTACATAATGAACCAGAACAACGCGAAAGTTTGGAAAACAACCAAGCGAAACAACCAAACTCCATGCCAAAAAACTTCTTAGTTCCTTTCTTACTTCTCTGTCTAAAAGACTGGAGTCTTCACGGTTACAAACTCATTCAAATGCTAATGGACATCGGCTTTTCTTCTGTTGACCAAGGCAATGTGTATAGAACATTGCGCAAGTTAGAAAAAGAAAATCTCATTTCTTCCACTTGGGATACAAGTGAAGGCGGGCCAGCGAAACGAATTTATTCTTTAACAGAATATGGAGAGAAGTATTTAGCAACATGTGCAACTTCTTTTGAGCATTATCAAAATATGCTGCGGACGTTTTTCACGTTATATACGAACGCATTCTTTCCATTTGCCACTTCTCCAGAAAAGGATGAAAAGGATTCTTCATCTTCACCTGGTGGTACAGCAGAGTAATCTGCGTTCACAATATGCAAAAAAACATTTGGAGGTCAAACAATGGAAACTAAACCATACGAACTGGTCGATGCATTTTGGAAAAACTGGTCTCAATCCCTTTCCCTATTCTCTTCAGCAGGGAAACAATTAGAACAACTTACTTTAGAAACGTTAAAACAACAGCAAGATGCTTTGCATAAATTAACAGCAGGAGTAGATGAACTTGAAAAAGAACTACAACAATTCACTGCTCAATTGAACAGCCAATATACAGACTACGTGAAACAATACACTGGAAACTCCTTAAATGATCAAATTAACGAGTGGCAAGAAAAATGGAATGAACTTTCTAACCATATTCATCAACTTACCGTCTCTCCTACGAAAACATCTTTGTCTATTCTTACTCAAACGAGTGGACAATTTGGAGAAACAACAAAACAATTTATTGAACAACAGCAATTACAACGTGAAGAGGCTCAAAAACAGTTAGAAGTTTTTTTGGAAGAGTTCAAGTCCAAGCAACTGGAACTCGCAAAAAAGTTCGAGGAAAACTCAAAAAATCTATTTACTTCCATCAAGTAAGAAAAATGTGGCAACTTACTACAGCACAAACGAAACTCTTTCTTCCTCCTATTACATCTAGATGGCTTGCATTTTTCGATATGGAAAAGAAGGAGGACAACATGAATCCATTTCAAGAAGCACAAACCGTTCCGGAGCTTCGTTACGATGAGATTCAAGTTGGTGATCAAGCATCACTAACAAAAACAATTACGGATGAGGATATTATCAATTTTGCAAAATTAACTGGAGATGTGAATCCAATTCATATTCTAGATTCTTTTGCAAAAACGACAATATTTAAAGAGCGTATCGCCCATGGCATGCTCGTTTCAAGTTTTATTTCCACTATACTTGGAACAAAATTACCTGGCAAAAACACGATTTATTTAGCGCAAAATGTTTCATTTCGCGCTCCTGTCAAAATCGGTGATACATTGCGCGTAGTGGCAGAAGTTATAAAAAAGCGTGATGATAAAAAAATCATTACATTACAAACCAATATATACAACCAATCAAATGAAGTTGTCGTTGAAGGTACAGCAACAATATTGAAAAAAGAGTAGCAAATGAAGTGACCCCTAAAAGTTAGACACGGTTATTTCATTAGGCAGCTTGATAAAAGTGAGTCCGGTATTGTACCGGGCTCATTTTTAATTTTGCCTTAATCCGTTTCGTATTATAATAATCTATATATTTTTCTAATTCTATTTTAAAGTGCTCTACATTTTCAAATTCTTTTATGTAGAGGAACTCCGACTTCATAATCCCAAAGAAATTTTCTATTACTGCGTTGTCGTAACAGTTGCCTTTTCGAGACATACTCTGGACGATAGCTCTTGATTCAAGAGTACGGACGTACTGTCTCATTTGATAATGCCATCCTTGATCCGAATGCATCAGTAGCTGGTGGGTTTCAGGTAAACGTTCCAATGCTTTCTCTAACATGTCTGAAACAAGCGAATACGTCGGTCTAGAACCAATTGTATAGGTAATAATTTCACCATTATACAAATCTAATACAGGTGATACATACAGTTTTTCTCCAAACAATTTAAACTCTGTGATGTCTGTTACCCACTTTTGATTCGGTGCATCTGTATGTAAATTACGCTCTAAAATATTCGGTGCAATTCTACCGACTTTTCCTTTATAGGATTTATATTTCTTCATACGCACAACACACTTTAACCCAAGCTCTTTCATAATACGCTGAACCTTCTTGTGGTTCACTTTCTGGCCACGATTCGTTAATTCATCACGAATGCGACGGTAACCATAACGACCTTCATTTTCCTCATAAATCGCTTTAATCTCAGCTTTCAAATCGGCATCTACATCTGGACGATTCATTTTCTTTACTAAATCATAATACGTGCTTCGAGGAATAGTAGCTAGCTCCACGAGTGCCTTCACCGAATATTTATGCCTTAATTCATAGACTACTTGCGCTTTGTCTTGTTTTGTGATTTTTCCTTGTTTTGAACTAAGGCATTTAACTTTTTTAAGTACTCATTTTCCATCTCAAGCTGTTTAATGCGTGCTTCAAGTGCTTCGACTGACCCTTCAGCTAAAGGTTGTTTTAATTGTTTATTTGAATCTTTTTTCATGGATGGACGCCCCTTTTTCTTAGATTGAAGGGCATCAATTCCTTGTGTTTCGAGCTGTTTTTTCCAAACAGAAATCGTTGAAGGGGCAGGAATATTAAAGATAGCTGCCGTCTCAAATAAGGACATACCGTTTTCAATCATAAAGTTTAGTACGTCTAGTTTAAATTGTTGTGTGTAATTTGTACATCGTTTTAGAAAAGCTTCCAGACCATTCTGTTTATATTGGTTTACCCAATTCAAAATGATTGTGTCACTTATACCGAGCGATCTACCCATTTCTCGATAACTTTCATTTCCGTTCAAATAACGTAGAACGATTTGTATTTTTTCATCAGCTGTAAATTTAGCCATAGAAAAACTGCACCTCCAATTGTTAGACTGTGTCTAACAATTGGGGTGCAGTTCACAAATTTGCTACTCTTTTTTCTATCCAAGAACTTCTAATGGAGTCGATTACTTCCGCGTATGAGCCTATCGATAACACATACACTAACGATACCAGCTTATATAGAGCGCTTATATAAACTGGATTACAAATAAGGATGTGTCTCAAAATGGTAAAAACAAACAAATTACTAGTTCCAGGTGCAGAACAAGCTCTTGAACAATTTAAATATGAAATCGCACAAGAATTTGGTGTAAGCTTAGGATCTAATACAGCATCTCGCTCTAACGGTTCTGTAGGTGGCGAAGTAACAAAACGCCTTGTCGCTTTAGCTCAACAACAATTGCGTGGATAATTATATAATATATGGCTTAGAGGCAGATTCTTCTGCCTCTTTCTTTATTAACATACATCATGCACCTTTTTTACATACTAGGAAGAGTAAACCGAAAGGAACGATATATGACATGAAACGGATTAATATTGGCATGAGTCCTCCCCGCGTTCTTACTTTATCTTTTATCATGCTCTCTCTCACTGGTACATGCTTATTAAAGTTACCGATTGCTACTACAACTTCTATTTCATGGTTAGATGCTTTATTTACAACTGTTTCCGCGTGCACTGTTACAGGATTAGGTGTGGTAGATACAGGAAAAGTATTCACTTTGTTTGGACAATGCGTGATTTTGGCACTCATACAAGTCGGAGGACTTGGTATTATGAGCTTTGCCATTTTAATCGCCATTATGCTCGGCAGGAAAATCGGTCTTCAAAATCGGATATTATTACAACAAGCATTAAATCAAACAAATGTTGGTGGGGTCATTCGCCTCGCAAAAGCTCTATTTATATTTTCTTTTACGGTCGAATGCATCGCTACTTTGCTTCTTTCCTTGGAATGGATTCCAAAATACGGTATTGCGAAAGGGATATACTATAGTTTTTTCCATTCTATATCCGCCTTTAACAACGCTGGTTTTTCTATATGGAGTAATAATTTAATGTCTCACTCCCATAGTATTCTCGTTAATCTCGTTATTTCTTCTCTCATTATTTTAGGGGGAATTGGTTTTACCGTGATCGTAGATATAAAAAGAAAGAAAAACTTTAAAAACCTTACTTTGCACTCAAAACTCATGCTCTCATCTACTCTTATCGTTAATATTATTGCTACATCCCTTATTTTTATATTCGAATTTCATAATTCAATCTCTATGAGGGGATTTACACCATTTGAAGAGGGCATGGCTGCTTATTTCCAAGCGATTTCCACCCGAACCGCTGGATTTAATACGGTTGATATCGCCGTACTATCTAAGCCCTCCCTTTTATTAATGATGCTTCTTATGTTTATTGGAGCTGGTAGTGCTTCAACTGGTGGTGGGATTAAGTTAACCACTTTTTTAATTATGTTATTTGGCGTACTAAAATTTCTCCAAGAACAAGAGGATATTGTCGTTTTTAAAAAATCCATTAAAGATGCTCTAATTGTAAAATCATTAACGATTACAGTTATTTCGATCTCATTTATTTTTCTTTCGATTTTAATCTTAAGCATTACTGAGCGAGTCCCGTTATTAATGAGTGCCTTTGAAGTATTTTCAGCGTTTGGAACTGTCGGCCTCAGCATGAATCTAACCCCTCATTTAACAATAATCGGGAAAACGATTATAATCTTTATGATGTTTTTTGGAAAAATGGGTCCTTTAACATTAGCTTTTTCATTTGCACGCAAAAAACAACGAAAAATAAAATATCCAAATGAAGATATTTTAACAGGTTGACAACCGTATAAATTATCCATATAATGAAAATACAATAACATATTTCCAAAGGGGAGTAGCGTCCAAGAATTTTTTCTTGGAAACAAAGTCGTCATTACGTAGAACTTAGTTCTTCCGGCTTTGTTGGCATTTTCATTACATATGTCTAGCAAGACCTTTGCCTATCAACGGCAGAGGTCTTTTTTGTATTTTTTACCAATTTCTTCCACCGTTGATAAGCAGGAGTATGGGAAACCTAAACAGTGGGGAACTTCTTCGCTTGTTTAGAATTTATAGAAATGAGAGGAGAATGTACATGGATGTATCATTATTATTGGAGTATGGTTGGGTATTACTCATCCTAATTGCGCTCGAGGGGATTTTAGCGGCTGATAACGCACTCGTTCTTGCAATTATGGTAAAACATTTACCAGAAGAAAAACGAAAGAAAGCACTATTTTACGGATTAGCAGGAGCCTTTGTTTTCCGCTTCGGATCACTATTTATGATTTCATTCTTAGTGGACGTATGGCAAGTGCAAGCAATTGGTGCGATTTACCTTATGTTTATCGCTGGTAATCATTTATTTAAAACTTACGTTAAAAAGAATGCACACGAAGAAACAGAAGAAAAAGAAACAGAGAAAAAACAAGAGAACTTTTGGTGGACTGTATTTAAAGTCGAAGTTGCTGATATCGCCTTCGCAGTTGATTCAATTCTAGCTGCTGTTGCATTAGCAGTGACTTTACCGAAAACAGGATTAGGTACGATTGGTAGTCTTGATACAGGACAATTCCTTGTTATCTTTACAGGTGGGCTTATCGGTTTAATCATTATGCGATTTGCAGCATCCGCTTTCGTACAAATATTAAAACGCAAACCAGGACTCGAAACTGCAGCGTTCTTAATTGTTGGCTGGGTTGGTGTAAAATTAGCAGTTTATACGCTAGCACATCCTGCTTTAAATGTGCTTCCACATTCTTTCCCAGAATCAACGCCATGGAAACTTACATTCTGGATTGTATTAGTCGGAATCGCAGTTGGCGGTTGGTTCTTCTCTAAAGATGTAGAGGCAGAACAAGTACAAAAGAATTTAGACGAAAAAGCGCTGTAATTACAGTGCTTTTTCTTTTTCTCTCGTTTCAATCCCCTCTCTATTTTTAGAAAAAATTCCATTATACTACCTTTTGTAAGCGTTTTCCCTTTGCATCTATGTCCTTTTTGTGAAACATCGCACAAACTTATTGAAACTAAGAACGAATCCATGTACTTTATTCATATAAGGAGTATTAATAGATGATGTACTAAAGGAGCGTATTACTTATGCTAGAACAAGGATTGAATTACGTTGTAAAGCTAGCGCAGCAAAAAAAACAAATGCTTGATACAAACCCAATGCAATATTTCATTCGTGCTGCACTCGCTGGCATCTATATTGGATTTATTATTGTACTATGTTTTAAGTTAGGTAATTTCTTTCATATTGCAGATTCACCAGCAACATATTTAGCTGCTTCCATGTTTTTCGGCATTGCACTCGTACTAATTATATATGGCGGCGCTGAACTATTTACAGGAAATACAATGTATTTTACAGTGGCAACTTTAAGAAAAGAAACAACTGTTTCCGATACACTTCGCAACTGGGGTGCTTGCTACGCAGGCAACTTAGCGGGCGCTTTATTCTTTGCCTTACTATTTTACGCAACTGGAATTTTTGAAGCAATTGATTATGGACATTTAATGAGTAAAGTCGTTGAAGGAAAAATGGGTACACCAACAATGCAATTATTCTTTAAAGCAATTTTATGTAACTGGCTTGTATGTCTTGCTTGTTTCTTACCTTCTCAAGTAAAAGGCGACACAGCAAAAATAATGGTAATGATGCTACTCGTTTTCACATTCTTTTTATCTGGCTATGAGCATAGTATCGCAAACTTATCATTGTTTGCATTATCTTTAGTTTCACCACATCCTGATACAATTACTTTTGCTGGAGCTATTCATAACTTAATCCCAGTTACAATCGGTAATATTATTGGTGGCTCTGTATTTGTCGGTATGGTATACCATTACTTAACAAAGAAAGCACCTGATGCTAAGACAGAGGAAATTGAATTAGAACCAGCTCAACAAGAAGAAATCATACCTTTACAAGCACATATGAAACATTAAAACTCCAAGGTATTTACTTTGGAGTTTTTTAACCTCCTACATATTTCACTTCAATATGAGGGTGAATTTCACCTTGTTCTTTTCCTTTCTTTATTCTCTCCTTCATACGATGCATACCGATGACATCGTTTGTATGGAGGTAGATTTCATTCACATATAAGCCTTCTTTACAAAAAACTTCTACAAAATCTAGACCGTTTTTTTGACGCCATCCCATATTAAAATCAAGAGAGATAATGTTCACTTTATTATTTCGAACAAATTGTAATGCAGTTTCTACCGTAGACGCCAAAACATAGCCGAACGGACAACTTCTTTGATCATCCATATATACATTCATTTTTTGCTTCCCCTTTATTTCGAATATACAATCAACATATAACATACCGTTCCAATAGCGATAAACGGTCCAAATGGCATTGGCTCTTTTACCGTTATGCGCTTTAATAACAAACTGACTTTAAAAAAACAAAAACCGAAACAAGAAGCTAAACAAAGCGTAATAAAAATCCCTTTCACCCCTATTATAAAACCGAGCAAAGAAAGTAATTTCACATCTCCACCACCAAGCCCTTTTGGATGTATTCTCTGGATAATATATAGCGTAACAAATATAGTTCCGCCTCCCGTTACACTATCTCCCCAAAAGACTAGTGGTACAAAAATACATTCTATAATAAGTAAACAACCGAAATAAATTAAAATACGATCTGGTATTAACATATACACAAGATCGGTCACTGTAATAATAAGGAGTAAAGAAAATAACGATAAAACGACAATTAACTCTTTTTCTATTCCAATTATATATGCAGTTAGAAGAAATAAGCTTCCTGTTACAGCTTCAAATAATATATACACATTTGGTATTTTCTTTTTACAATACGTACAGCGTCCTTTCTGCAACCAAAATGAAATAATCGGGATAAGTTCTTTCGGTTTTAATGCATGCTTGCAGTAATGACAATAAGATTGCGGGGTCACAATAGATTTTCCTACCGGAACCCTTATAGCTATGACCATATAAAAAGAACCAAGAACCACCCCTGCCAAAAATGCATATAAATAAATGAACATCCTTTCCTCTCCTTTCCCTCAAAAACATAGCAAAAAAAGGAGAGAACTTCTACTTCGTATTATCTTTATTCTACTAAAAAAGCAGGCCGTTTTCTGGCCTGCTTTCCCCTGTTTTATACAATAAAATATACTGCTTTTAATGGTCCATG
Source organism: Bacillus clarus (assembly GCF_000746925.1). Lineage (GTDB taxonomy): Bacteria > Bacillota > Bacilli > Bacillales > Bacillaceae_G > Bacillus_A > Bacillus_A clarus. The sequence continues at coordinate 3,583,556 of NZ_JMQC01000008.1, read as the reverse complement.
TACCCCAACCACAAGATTCATTTCAATATCAGCGGAGTTACTTGGTCCTGTTATAAAGTTAATACAAGATGCCACTGCTCCATCGTTTTCCACACGAGAGTTCATATCTTGAACTGCTTGCGTAATACGAGGTACAAGTGTTTCACGCGGAATGATTGCAAAGTATACAGTCGGTAAAAAGTGTAAAGAACGTCCTTGTCCTTTATGACTTTGTACAACAATTGTACCGGATTCCGCTAATGTGTAATCACTAAATGCAATACCGATATTCGCTTTCTCTGCTAAGCGTATATTCTCTTCTTTTTTCTCAGGGTCCCATACATTTACTTCAACGTTTTGTTTTGGTAGTTCTTCTTTAAATAAAGACATTAATCCATATGAGTCAAAACGTTCATCTGCTGATAATAAAATAGGGCCTCCACCATTTTCAGCAATGACGTTTTGAATATCTTTGCTTAAACGATCGCTTGTCGTTTCAACAACAGTTGTATGAATGTTTGTACATTGCTTTTTAAATACTTCTAACAATTCTTCTTCCGAATAACCTTTTAACGTTTCTACGTTCACATTATTTTTCCATACTGGACGCTCTACGCCTTCTGTCTTCCGCTCACGCCCAAGCTCTTTTGCAATATTGTCTAGAAAGGACTCACGGTTTTGAATTAATCCTGTCATTATTTATCGCCGCCTTTCTTATGCTCTTTATACCAATCACGGAATCTTTCTTTACTTGGAGCTGGAAATTCACGAATATCTGTCCAATTTTTAAGTGGCCCAACACCTTTTGATACACGGTTACCAGATGTAAATGGACTCATTGCAGCCGGTGCCATTTTCGATCCCATTTTATATAAAGCTGCTGAAGAAGCACCCATACTAAACATTTTCATTGCAAGTTTTTCCGCAAGTGGTGCACGTCCCTCTTGCTCAACGATGACTTGGCGATGTTTTAATAACAAATCATGTAATGGAATTTTCACCGGACAAGCTTCTGTACATGCTCCGCATAAACTAGATGCATAAGGAAGTTCTTTGTAATCGTCATATCCACCTAAAAGTGGTGTTAATACTGCACCAATTGGTCCTGAATAAATAGAACCGTATGAATGTCCACCAACGTGACGATATACAGGACAAACATTAACACAAGCAGCACAGCGAATACATTGCAGCACTTGACGGAATTCAGATCCAAGAATTTGAGAACGTCCATTATCAACAACGACTAAATGGAACTCTTCAGGTCCATCTACTTCTTCTTCTTGAATTGGTCCCGCTACTGTTACATAACTTGTTAACTTTTGACCTACTGCACTACGGCAAAGCAAGCCAACAAGAACGTCCAATTCCTCCATCGTCGGTACCATACGTTCCATCCCCATTACCGCAATTTGCGTTTTAGGAATAGACATAACTAGATCCGCATTCCCTTCATTCGTTACTAGACAGAGAGAACCTGTATTGGCAACAGCAAAGTTACATCCTGTTACCCCAATTTCAGCATCTATAAATTTCTCACGAAGTTGTTTACGAACAAACTTCGTCATTTCGTATGGATCATCAGAATTTTCATATCCAAGTTTTTCTTTAAACACATCACGAATTTGCGTTCTATTTTTATGAAGGGCAGGTGCGATAATGTGAGAAGGTGGATCGTTATCCACTTGCAGGATGTACTCTCCTAAATCACTCTCTAGCACTTCGCAACCAATTTCTTCAAGGGCATGATTCATACTTATTTCTTCAGTTACCATTGATTTTGATTTTACAACTTTTTTCGCTTGTTTCTTTTTCGCAACGTCTTGAATATACTTTGCTGCTTCCTCTTTCGTTTTCGCAAAGTAAACATGCCCGCCTCTTTTTGATACATTTTCACTTAACTGCATTAAATAATAATCAAGATTTTCTAACGTATGTTGACGAATTTGTTCACCTAGTTCACGCCACTCTTCCCAGTTTCCTAATTCGTCAGCTGCTTTTAATCGATTTGTATATAAACGTGTTTGCGCAGAAGATACGGCCCCACGCATAAACGAATCTTGAATTCCATCGCCAACACGATCATTAAATTTTTTCTCACTGATTTTCATAGACATAGCTTATGTTCCCCCTTCATGAGCGACTATTTAATACCTCAGCAATATGCATTACTTTTACTTCTTTACCTAAGCGCTCAATACGTCCGCCAATGTTTAACAAACACCCACAATCTGCACCGATTAAATAATCTGCGCCTGTTTCCATAACACTATCAACTTTCTCATCTACCATTTGCTCAGAAATTGGCGTCATCTTAACTGAAAACGTTCCCCCAAAACCACAACAATTTTGTACGTTTGGTAGTTCTTTTACAGTTAATCCTTTTACATTTGATAGTAAAATTCCTGGTGCTTCTTTTACTCCAAGCAGTCGTGTCATATGACAAGATTTATGAACAGTTGCAATCCCTGGTAAACTAGCACCAACATCTGTAACTTTTAAAACATCTACAATAAATTGTGTAAATTCGTATGTTTTATCAGCTACCTTTTGTGCACGTGCAGCCCATTTTGCATCATCTTTAAAAACGTGTGGATACTCGTGAAACATTGTCGCACAAGAACCAGATGGCGTAACAATATATTCTGCATATTCAAAAGTTTCAATCATATGTTTCATCGCTTCTTTTGCTGCTTCTACATGGCCACTATTATAAGCAGGTTGACCACAACAAACTTGTGCTTCTGGAAATTCAATTTCACAACCTAAACGCTCCAACACTTCAACTGTTGCTTTCCCGACGCTTGTTTCAAACATATCGACTAGACAAGTAACAAATAAAGTAACTTTCATAATTAGTATTCCCCCTCATTACAACTTCGCCAACAAACATATGGTCATCAGATGACTAGGTAAAGAAGAAATAGGCTCAACCATAGCCTAATCTTCCCTTTTCTAAAGAAAACGCTTACTTAATCTTTCTCTATTTTATCAGAAAAATGGAATTTTTAAAGATTAAATTACGAATTTATATCGCTTTTACCTGTGACAATATGTTCTACATTTGTTAAATGATTTAGCATCGCTTGCTGTGCGTATTCCACATCTTGCTTCAACACCGCATCATATATAACTTGATGCTCTTCTAAAAGTCGTTCTGCTGTTGTTTGTTCACCATATAAAATAATGCGTCTTGATTCACCAATCGTTTCAGCAATCATCTCTGAAACGTGATTCATCAGTTCAAGTAAGATGTTGTTATGTGAAGATTCTGCAATTCCCATATGGAACTTAAAGTCTGCTTTTTCTCCAGCCTTTTCATCTCCAATACTCTTTGCCATCTCATCTAACCAATGTTTCATATTTTGCAAATTAGCTTCCGTACGTTTTGCCGCTGCTGCTCGAACTGCCCCCACTTCAAGCACCTTACGTACTTCTAATAAATTCAAAATATCTTCTTTCTTCATTAATAACGTATTATTCAATGACTTTGTTAATGAAGAAGAATCAAAATTCTTCACATATGTCCCTTCTCCTTGTTTCATTTCAATTAATCCCATCGCTCTTAGCGCACTTAGCGCTTCACGAACAGCAGATCTACCAACTTGAAACTGCTCAGCCAATTGATGAACAGGAAGAAGTTTGTCACCAGGTTTTAACGTACCATTTTTGATCATTGTTAAAATAGCTTCAGATACCTCTTCGTAAATTTTTTTTGGTTTAATAGATTTGTACTCCAGTTAAATCACCTCAGTATCTTCCAAACAACAATTAAAACGATTTATAAGAATTTAGCATCCATTACTATTTTAGAACGAATTGTTAAGAAGTACAAATGTTTTGTTCATAATTCTGTCAAATTTTTGTTATATGGAGGGAATTACTGGTCATTTTATCCACTAACGGAATACCCCTCTTTTTTCCATATCAATATTCTATCATTTACTTATAATCAAAAAGCATGTTCTCTATTAGAACATGCTTTCCTCATCTTGCAATTTTAACCTTATTGTAACCGTAGTTCCCTTTCCTTTTTCGCTTACTATTCGCCACTGCCCATCATGTATATGCACAATTTGTTTTACAATTGCAAGCCCTAAACCTGTTCCCCCATGCTGACGACTTCTCGCTTTATCTACTCGGTAAAAACGCTCACCAAGCTGTTCTAAATGTTCAGCCTCAATTCCGATTCCCGTATCTTTTATTTCTAACTCACAATACTGTTCTTTTTTCTCTAAGTTTATTGTGATATTCCCATCTTGATTTGTATAGCGGATCGCATTATCTAGCACATTATGAAGCACCTGTTGCATACGGTCCTCATCAATCATTACGATAATCTCTGGATTTAAATTCGTTGAAATATGAATTTGTTTTTCTATAAACTGCAATTCATACGTTTCTAAAACATCCTCAATAAGCTGAGAAAATACGGTCGGTTGCTTCTTTAATGGAAAATGCTCGCCTTCTAGCTGCGCTAAATCTAATAAATCATGCACGAGTCGCTGCATACGATCAGCCTCTTTATGAATAAGCTGTGTCACTTTTGACTGCTGTGGTCCCTTTGCCACACCATCTAAAATTGCCTCGCTATATCCTTTAATATAACTAAGCGGTGTTCTTAGTTCATGCGAAACATTCGCTAAGAACTCTTTACGTTTTGCATCTTCTGTTTCCAATGCATTTGCCATTTTATTAAATGCTTTTCCTAACCGTCCAATCTCATCTTCTGAAGAAATCGTAATTCGCTCGGAAAAATCTCCGGTTGCCATATGATTTGCAACCCGCTCCATTTGTGAAAGTGGCTTCGTAATCGCAATGATAATTTTTCTACCAATCCATACTGTAAGTAAAATCATAACAAGTGCTAACGGTGCTAAAATAAGTCCCATATCATATATTAAATCTTTTATGCTTTTTAATGGAATATACGAGTATACAATACCAACTAATTTCTTATTTTCTAAAACAGGAATAACTACTCCCATAATATTGCGATGAAAATGTTCTTCATACCCTACTTTTGTAACTGTCTTTCCATCTAACAATGTTTGTCTATCGTCTTCACTTATAAGAGAATGATAATGCACATCAAAAGGTAAGCATGCACTTAAATCACGAGGATTATTCACAAAAAGTATATCCGCACTAGATATGCGATCAAATGCTTGCACTTTCTCCTCAAATACTGATATGTTTTCATGATTATCATATTGAGAGACAAGACGCTTTCCTTCCATGACTAATGAGTCTTTAAGATTTTCAACATACAACTTCTCATATGAATAGAGCGACACGAAATAAAGGAAAGAAACTGTTACACATACTGCACATACTACTGTAAGCCAGAGCTTTTGTACCATCGTAAACATACTCTACACCTCAAACTTATAACCTACACCCCAAACGGTTTGAATGTAGTTTCCGCTTTCTCCGAGCTTTAAACGCATTGTCTTCACATGTGTATCTACCGTTCTTGTACTTCCTGCATAATCATATCCCCATACTTTCTCAAGTAATTGTTCACGGCTAAATACTTGTCCATTATGCTGGCACAGAAAATACAGCAAATCAAACTCTTTTACTGTAAGCGGGATAATCTCACCATTCGTCTCAATTCGTCTGCTTTTTTCGTTAATAACGATCGGTCCGAATTGAACTTCTTCTTGCTGTTCTTGCTTCGTATATCTCCTTAAAACAGCCTCCATACGAGCGATTAATTCACCAGGGCTAAATGGCTTCACAATATAATCATCTGCTCCCATTCGTAAGCCATTCACCCTATTCCACTCTTCACCTTTTGCAGTTAAAAATATAATAGGCACATCTGATGTTTTTCGAATCTCTTTACAAACTGAAATCCCGTCCATCTCCGGCATCATAATATCCAGTACGACAAAATCATAATGATCTTTTTCTAACTTTTGGAGAGCATCTTTACCATTTTCAGCTTCTCCCCACTCATATCCAAAATTATCCAAATACATACCGACAAGTTGTCTCATATCACTCTCATCATCTACAACTAGCACCCTATATTTACTCATTGTCCCTTCCCTTCTCTCTCTATGAGTTGAAATGGCCCTTTTCCTACTTTAATTGTTTGTTTTATTTTCATATCCTTCATATCCATTACAAATACTTCATCACTATCATAACTAGCTACATAACCTTCTGCACCACTTTTCAAAAATGCAAATGGGTTTGAACCTACTTCAGCCTTTCCTACTTCTTGATAAGTACGTACATCAAACTTTCTAAGCGTATTTGATCCATGACTTAACGTATACACATACTTTCCATCCCCTGTTATACTCACAGGCATGAATGGCGCGTGTAAAGAGCGTATCATCTCTCCGCTTTGTAAAGAATAAACTAAAACTTTCTCATTCACTTGAGTTCCATCACCATGTCCACCAATCCATATTTCTGTTCCATTCGCACTAACTATCGCTCCTGTTGAAGCTGGCGGAATCATAAAAGATTGGACAACTTGCTTTTTCTTAATATCAATTGTAGTTAATTTCGTATCATAAAAATTCAATATAGATAATTGCTTATTATGCTCTACCATCGTTAACGGGCCTTTTCCAACTGAAACACTACCCGTTTCTTTCCCATTTATCGTAAAGAATCTTATCTTTTGTTCGTTTTGATCAGCCATAAACAATTGTTTTTCGTCATCTGATACGATAACATTCGTAATTCCTTTTCCTGTCTTATATTTTTTCACTTGTTTGCCTTCAGTAAGTGAGTATACATACATATATTCTAACTGCTTACCATATACGAGCATATCCTCACCATTTGGAAGTATTGTAACTCCTGTAATCGGTTCATTTAATTCCCATATAGCTACTCGTTTTTTCGATTTTTTATCAATAAAACTAACGCTACCTTCTTTTATATTCGTTGTAATAATAATACTTTTTTCTTTAGCAATTGGTGTATATGAACTACCGCGACACCCTACTAATAGAAATAAAAAACAAAGAAGAAAAAAATGCTTTCTCAAAAGATTCCCTCCATCTTCGGATGATTTCGTTATACTTGTAAAATAACAAATAAATGTGTGGAAAGTGTGAAGTCTTCCTATCTTATTAAAATTACATATATAATGTACAACAAATAGAATTTGAGGGGTACAAATTCTGCTTTTTCCTGATTTAGCGAATAAAATTGTTCGTGAAGTACGAAGGTTACTGACTGAGAACATTATTATTATGAATATACAAGGTACGATTATTGCAAGTACAGATGCTGAACGTATCGATCAATTTCATGAAGGGGCCCTTCGTTGTGCAAAGCAAAAGAAAACCGTCATTATTACAAGAGACGATGAGCAACGTTTACAAGGAGTAAAAGCGGGCATGAATCTTCCACTCCTATTTCACGATGAAGGAATTGGTGTCATCGGGATAACCAGGGAACCTGAAAACATTTCACAATACGGGAAAATATTGAGAAAGATGACTGAGTTACTAATTCATGAAAACTATTCCTTAGAACAATTAGAACTCGAACAACACTCCTATGAAGCATTCGTTTTTGATTGGCTCCAAAGTAAAGATTGGTCCGCAAGCTTTCTAGATCGCGCAAAAACACTTGGCATTGATTTATATAAAGAGAAACAACTCATTTTATTTTCCATCGACCAAAATGATGCGATGCTACAACAAAAAATTTGGCAACATATACGCAACATATTAACAAAGGATGATTTATTTGTTCGCTGGGGGAACGATCGGTTTATTTTATTTATGAAGATGAATTCAAAAAAACAAACCTTTCAATTTCTAAATCGCTTAAAACAAGACTGCGAAACTTTATTTTCTATTACATTATATATCAATATTGGGCAAACCGTTATGCCGAGTAATATGAACGTATCCTATGAACAAGCATTACGTGCTCTTTCTGTTTCCCTTGAAACAAAAGGAATTGTATTTAATGAAGATTTACGCTTAGAAATGTGTTTACAAGATATTTCTACTGAAACCCGGAAGGAATTTCTTCAGCGTACGATTGAAAACTTATTATCATCAACTGAGCTTATGCATACTTTGCGCCTATTTATTGATTACAATCAATCTTATAAACAGACAGCAGAACAATTACATATACACATTAATACGTTGCATTACGGATTGAAAAAAATCGAGGAACAAACAAAAAAAGCAAAAAAACAATCTAATCTTTAGTTGATTATCCATAGAAAGAACTCCCCTACTTTTTTATCATTATAGTGAAAGCACTGTTACAACGTTTTTATTATTGCGAAACACGTTAACAGTTTGAGGGGGATTTCTAATGTTAGAAAAGCAAATTATTACGTATCAAGATTCTTGTCACTTACGTAATGTCATGCGAACATCTTCCGAGCCACGTATGTTACTACAAGCAATTCAAGGCATAACATATCGCGAAATGAAAGATGCAGATCGCTGTTGTGGTTCAGCTGGTATTTATAATATTGTTCACTCTAAATTATCGATGGAATTTCTAAATTATAAAATGGATCGCGTTCATGAGGCAGACGCAGCAACAATTGTTACTGCAAATCCTGGTTGCCTATTACAAATGAAACTAGGTATTGAACGTGAGGAGCTTTCTCATAAAATGCGAGGAATTCATATTGTAGATTTACTATTAGAAGCAATTGAAAACAACTCGTAACATACGTAACAATAGGAAAACGGCTATCTCTTTCGTCTATGTAAAGAGATAGCCGCTTTTTTGTCCGCTACAAGATTAAAAATATGTTACTTTCTAATAAAAAAGAACAACAGAAATATTACAGTTTTGTTAAAAAGCATCCATTATATTCCTCCGAAAAACTCATAAACCCTTGATACAATAGGTTTCTTATTTTTTTATATAGGTAAATACATCCAGAAAATGACCTTTTGAGGCAAGGCTGAAAATGCTGAAAATTCCTTTTACACTCTAGTTTTCTCCCTTTTTCTCTTCTCTACTTCTCTAGGATAAATTAGGTAATTTTTAAGTCTATGAATTTTTTTCCATCTTTTTTATCGCAATTTGTATGCTACGATGAATTTGTCAGTCAGACAGGCTGTCAAAAAACAATTCGTGTGAAAACAATTTAAAACTTTATATAGGGGGACACACATCATGAAAAAGCGTGTTTTATTATCTGTAGCTGCTGCAACAGCTCTTACTTTAGGAGTATCATCTTTAGATGCACAAGCTGCAACAGTACAACCATCTAACATAAAGGTTCAAAATATTCAGCATTCTAAAGTTATTATGAAGCAAATGAACCAACAAGAGTTACAAGCATACTTACAATCTATGGGAATCGAATCTTTAGCACAGTGGAATCAAGGTCAATTCCAACAAAATTGCTTCATTCCTGGACAACAACCAAATGTACCAGCTGAAAACGTAGTTACTGAGCCAACAACGAAACCAGAAACTACGAAACCAGTAGAACAAAAGCCTGCTGAAGAAACAGCGAAGCCAGAAGCTCAAAAACCAGCTGAAAACAACAATACTCAAAACGAGACACAAAAACCTGCTGAGCAAAAGCCTGCTGAAGAAGCAAAATCTTTAAGCGAGTTCGAACAACGTGTTGTTGAATTAACAAACGCTGAGCGTGCAAAACAAGGCTTACCAGCACTAAAAATCGACACTGAATTAAGCAAAGTAGCACGTATCAAATCTGAAGATATGCAAAAAAACAACTACTTTGATCATAACAGCCCTACATACGGGTCTCCGTTTGACATGATGAAGAAATTTGGTATTTCTTATACATCTGCAGGTGAAAACATCGCTCAAGGCCAACGTACTCCTGAAGAAGTAGTACAAGCTTGGATGAACAGCGCTGGACACCGTGCTAACATTTTAAATAATGGCTTCACTCACATCGGTGTTGGTTATGTAGAAAGCGGAAACTACTGGACACAACAATTTATTACGAAGTAAATAGAACAAAAGAGTCTTCTCCTAAAAGGAAGACTCTTTTTATGTTTCATAGCTTTCTATTATATATGAGTACAAAATGCATAACATAAACAGAATAGATCCGCAGCTTATTGCACTAATTAAGAAGTAAAAACCCCACCTAAGATTCAAAAATAACGAAAATAATATTATGCATGCCATCATTTGAAAAATACGACGACTAAATAAACGTATTTTCTGTAACTTCATCGGTTCCTCTTCTGCTTCCTTTCTTTTTTTAAATCCTTTGCTAAGCATAAAAAGAAACACACTAATCCCTATCGTCAGTCCCGTTTGAAACGATATAACATTCTCTAAATTAATAAAGAGAATTAGCATATGAATAAACAATATAAATACAGTTACATTCCTTATAAATCCCATTATAATAACATGATGATCCCCATTAAACTTATATATATGATGTGAAACTACATAGGCCAATCCATATAACAAAACAACAAAAAAAGGAATAATAAAGACAACAACCTGTTTCGTTACAAACTCATTCGGTTCACCACTTTCGTTCCAGTGTACCGCTAAGTAATTTGGCAAATAAGGATAAAGACATATCGTAAATAGAAGGCAAGCACAAAATATCCCCAGTGTATATTTATATTTTACCAAGTAATTTTCACCTCTCTTTTCTATTTACGGCTTCGCTCCTTATCAAGAATTTCCTGCAAAAATCTACTTTCCTCAACGTAAAAGCTGTATTTTACTTATTTAATTTTTGAAAAGACTTCAAAACATCATGTAAATGAGCAGAGAATGGAACTTCTACTGTTATCTCTTCTTTTGTAATTGGATGTAAAAAATTAATTCGCATCGCATGTAACGCTTGACGAGACATATACGTTTTTTGTCCCCCATATAATACATCTCCAATTAACGGATTTCCATTATGACTCATATGAACACGAATTTGATGTGTTCTACCTGTCTCTAGTTGCAACGTTACAAGTGTCACATCTTGTTTCTTAAAATAGCTCTCAACCTTATAATGGGTTACAGCTTGGTCACCTTTTACAGATACACGGCGTCTCGTTGCATGGTGTCTATCTCTCCCAATTGCTGCATCAATCTTACCTTGTTTCTTTTTAACTTTTCCCTCTACAAGTGCTGCATATGTTCTTTTAATTTTCCGTTCCATTAATAAACGATCCATAATAGCACCAGCTAATCTATGTTTTGCAAATATGATACCACCTGTCGTATCTTTATCTAATCGATGAATATGGCGGACTTTCGTCTCTAAACCTTGCATTTGGAAATGAAAAGCAACAAGGTTTGCAAGTGTTCCCGTCCCATTTTTTTCAGAAGGATGCGTATCCATTTGCTCAGGCTTATTTGCGATTAACACATGATCATCTTCAAATATTACATCTAAATCCCCATACTCTGGTTGAACTCCATACTCCTCTCTCGCGAACATATGGACTTGCAATTTATCTCCTTCTTTTAAAAACTCGTTCCATCGCTTTTGCTCCCCATTAACTGTAACTCCTTTTTCCATACGAAGCTCATGTAATAATTTTTTAGGTACTTCCCACTCTTCTTTTAACAGCGATTCAATACTTATACCATCCCAGTTAGCAGGAACTGTAATTTCGCACCATTCGCCCTTTTTCTTAGTTTCCATACTTTATCACCTTATTTCTATTGATTTCCTTATTGTAACGGAAATCGCTCTATGATGCACCGTCAAAAATAAGAGACAGCCTAATACTAGACTGTCTTTTATGCTCTGAGCCTCTTCATCTCGCGTAATATCTCTTCTGCCTTCTGTTCATATGATAAATCTTTAAAGAAATCCGCTAATCGCTTATAGTCGTTATACGTGTCTAATAAATTGTCCATTGTTTCACATTTTACAACTTTCGGTTTTTGTTTTACCTTAACTGGATATCGATATCCAGATAACTCATGGATTTTATAATACTCTTCTTCCACTTGAATTACTTTTACAAGTTCCTCTTCTTCCGCATCCATCGTATACCCGTCAAATTCTCTAAGTAATTCATAAATAATATGAGTCCATTCATCTTTTGGATAAAATCCTTTTTCTAACCGATAACCGACAATGCGATACATATGACCATCGTTTTCTGCAAACTGTACAGTATCATTTAACTTAAACTTAAAATAACGAAACATTGTCTTCACCTACTTATATATGTATTGTTCTTACCACATACTATTTACAAAATATAGGGGTGACTATTCATAAAAAAACACTCATCCATAAGATGAGTGTTTTTAACAGAGTGTTTGGAAACCCTTTAGGGTTTCCTACACTCTGGAATGTATGAATTCTGAAATTCGTACAAAATAGTAATACATGATAAAAACACAAAAAATAGCCCTTCACCTGACCCTTTTTGGTCAGGTGAAGGGCTATTTTTTTCATGTTTTGGCAGGCTGCAGTGAGATAGGCCTGCATTTGGACATACTTCACCCCTCGAAACCGGGCATACCGATAGCCATGTAGTTCTTTGGCATCCGCAAAACTCCGCTCAATTGTAGAACAGCGTACTTTATATAGCTTTTTACCCGTACTTGTTAATTTGTTTTTTCTTGCGATATCTTTATATTCTTCCCAAATATGATGCGTAATGACTTTTTGTTTTTGTTTCTCTGAGAAACATTTATCACGCAATGGACAAACGGCACAATCTGTTGGATTAGATTTATATTGACGGTATCCTTCTCGATCCGTTGTCGCATATTCTAAAATACATCCCATTGGACAGGCAAATACGTCTGTTTCTTCTTCATATTTAAATTGACTTTTTGGTACTTCTTTATTCCGTTTTCCAAATCGGCGATACCCCATCACCATAAATATATTCTGTTCTGATAATTTCTTACAGATATAACCTGTAAAATAACCGGCATCAAGTGCTACAGCTTCAACTTCGAATCCAAATTTATCAATTTGAGCTTGGAGGCGTGCTAAATACGGCTCGGAATCCGCTACATTTCCAGCCGTTATATAGGTATCTGTAATCACATTGTACTTCGCATCAGTCGTACGATGATCTAAGAAATGAAAACCGTTCGGTTTTCCATCCCTCATTAAAAAGCCACTATCTGGATCAGTTGTACTTATACGAATTTTTTTAGTAGGGGTATCACTTTCCTTTCTAGGTTTTAATTCTTTTTTTCATGAGCTTCACGATCTTCCATAACCGCAGCCTCTAGTTCCTCTATATAAAACTTTGGCTTTTCTTTTTTAAATTTATGTACAAATTTATTTTTATTGGCATTCGCTTTAATGTGCGTAGAATCTGTCATCAAGGCACGTCCTCCCACCATACGGTGTTCCGTCGCTTGACGTACAATTTCATCAAAGATTTCTTCAAATATATTTGTATGAATAAAGCGCGTACGGCGATTCCAGCTGATGGTAGAATGATTTGGAATTGGATCTGATAGGGAAAATCCTAAAAACCAACGGTAAGCAATATTGGTTTTAATCTCTTTTTCTAGTTGACGTTCTGAGCGAATACCGTAAAAATATCCAATAAACATCATCTTAAATAAAACGATTGGATGAATAGAAGGACGTCCATTATTTTCACAGTAATAGGGGCGTAACTTCTCTTCAATAAAATCAAAGCTGATTGTAGCTTCAATCGCACGAAGAAAATGGTCTTGTGGAACTAATTCTTCTACAGAAACTGATACACGTTCATCACGATGATTTTTTAATGCACCCATCATAAAAAACCTCTCCTTTTCCTCTTTTTTATCAGTGTTGACACATAAAAAGAGGTTCAGACACAAAACAAGGCTGTGGAGAAGACTTTCTCCACAGCCTGAAAAAAACACTCATCCATAAGATGAGTGTTTTTAATCTGATGATTTTACTTTTTTCTTCCGAAATGGTAGCCACCAATTCCAATCTCCAAACATTTTCATTAAACTTGGTACGAGCATAAGACGAATAATGGTCGCATCAAGGAAGATTGCTAATGCTACACCAAGCCCCATCTGTTTTACTGGTAAAATATCCGTAAATGCAAACGCGCCAGTTACAACAATCATAATTAACGCAGCTGATGTAATGATACGACTCGTTGATACAAGCCCTTCTAACGTTGCCTTATCGTTATCTTTCGTTTCTTCATATAACTCATGAATGCGTGAAATAAGAAATACTTCATAGTCCATACTCAGTCCAAATACAAGCCCGAAAATAAAGATTGGTAACACGAATAAAACCGAACTTTGTTCTAATCCGAAATGACCGCCTTCAAACAACCAAATGACAATTCCAATCGTCGCGCTTAAACTAAGTACATTCATAATAATGGCCTTGATCGGAATGAGTATAGAACGGAATGCGAATAATAAAATAACAAAGGTCGATCCGAATATAACCGACATACCAATTGCCACTTTATCTTTAATCTCATCTTCTAACTCTTGTTGGAACGTCGTCATTCCGCCTAAATAATAAGTAACATCATTTTCTTTATATTTCTCTTTAAAATCACGTACCCATTGTTTAGCTGCTTCCGTGCGTGGTTTCCCATCTAAATAGACTTGAATTGTCGCCTTGTTTCCTTTCGTATACGCTTCAAATATTGGGTTTATTTTAGCAGCTTCTTGAGTTTGTAACATACCTGCGACTTGTTCCGCTTTCATTCCATTTAGCTCATCATATAAACTTTTCACCTTATACACTTGCTTATCTTCCTTCAGCTTTTGAACAACATTTTCTATCTTTTGCAAGCTTTCTTTCTCTGTTACATTTTTCTTCGTTTCTACTACTAATGTAACATCCGCATGCGTTTTTATAATTTTATTAAACGCATCTTCATATTTCTCATACGCGGCTCTTGTATCACTCTTTTCTGGCAAAGCCTCAACACCAGGAAATTGAAGATTAGCAGTACGCAGTGGTAATAAGCAAATGACAATAAACGTTGTCACAGCGATAACCATTATGACTGGATGTTTCATAACAAACTGTGCAAATTTACGCCATACATTTGATGGAGTAGGTGCTGTTTGATTCTTTTTTAATATTCTTTTACCAATTAAAGATAACAGTGCAGGAAGAAGTGTGAGTGAAAATAAAATACTCATAATGACAACAATCATCCCACTAATGGCAACAGATTGGATATAATCTATTTCAAAGAAGAATAAACCTGATAAACCGACAAATACACATAAACCTGAAAATACGATGGCCCGTCCTGCAGTTTGATAAGTAGTTGCGATTGCTTCCTTGACTGTTCGTTTTGCTACTTCCTCTCGAAAGCGATTTACAAATAAAAGTGCAAAATCAATAGATAGTGCAAGCCCAATCATTGGCGCCACATTTAAAACGAAAATAGATAACTCTTTATCACTACCTATAAAATATAAAATACCCATCGTACTAATAACACTAAGTGCCCCATTTAAAATAGGCAAAATGGATGCTAGAAGACTACCAAATGAGAATAATAGTACGAGGAAGGCAATCGGTAAACCGATCATTTCCGCTACTTTTAAGTCATTTTGTGTTCTTTCATTAATCTCTTGGTTAATTTTCGGGAAACCTGTCGGTGTTACTTTTAATACATCATTACTTTCCTTCTTAACTTCCTCAGCAAATTGTAATGTCTTTTCCATTCTCTCTTTATTTGTTTTCCCGGAAAATAAAATGGTCGCATACCCTATATCATTTTGTAACATCTCTTTATTTTGCATTGGATGGTGGAAAGACTCGTATGACTCTTTCTCCTTTATTTCATTTACAATTCCCTCTATACGTTTCTGAAACTCCTCATGTGAAATCCCTTTCTTCTTCTCAAAAACGAGTAGGAGCGTATCTTGAGATTGCTTAAAATCTTTATCTAAAATAGCTTTTGTCGTTTGATAATCTCCTTCTGTTTGAAAACCATCGCCGCCTAATACACCAGGAAGTTTTGGAGCAAAAATCCCAAGCGCTATCGCTAATAAAACTAATACAGCTATCACCGTATAGCGAAATTGATAAAGAAAATTCCCTACTTTCCCCCATATATCTATTTTATGTACATTTGTCTTCACACATCTCCACCTACTTTTATATAATTCGAGCGTCTCATTATACTGTATCATATCTTTAGGTAAACAAAAAACATCCGAAAAAACCATACTAATAGTTTTTTTCGGATGCTTTTTATCTCTCTTTATTAAGTCCTAATCTCTCAGAAAGTAAACGATGACAATAAATTGCTATGATTAACAAAATGCCACCTAGGCAGTAGCCTGCTAAAATATCAGTTGGATAGTGAACATTTAAAATAACTCTACTTAATCCAATCCATATAATTAATATCCCCATCAAGATCGTAATAACATATTTCCCAGCTACATCTTTTACGTTTGCAGCAATGATATAAGCGAGAAAACCAAATGTAACAATGGATAGCATTGCATGTCCACTCGGGAAGCTATAACCAAGTGCATCTAGCGCTTCATTTAACGTTGGACGTTCCCTTTTCACAATTTCTTTTATCCCTTTATTTATAAGGTGTGTCGTTAATATAGCCATTGGATATACAATCATAGTAGCATAATAACGCTTCTTCCAAAAAATAAACAAACTTATAACGAGCGTAGTTGTTATCCCAATCGCAGATCCTAGCTTTGTAAAGTATGAGAAAAATGTAAGTGAGCTTTCTGTTTGTAATCCTTTTACCATCCCGCGGACATATGTATCCATGATTGTAACACCACCTGCTTGTACTCTCCAAGCGATAATGGCAAATACAACAAATAATAAAACCATACACATTAACTCATATTGATGTAACTTTTTCTTCAAAAGATTTCCTCCTGCTATGAAAAAATGCGATTTCTATTCAGAAACCGCATCTTCTTACTTATTTACCTTTTGTTTTTAGCTCTGTCCAGTAACGATCATAGTCTTTTAACTTATCGTCTACATCAACAAGCCATTCTGTACGATTTAATTCTTCTGGTGTTAAGAAAATCATGTGATTGTCACGATATTCTTTACTATGAAGAGGACGAGCTTTTTCATTTGGATTACTATATCCAATTGACTCGTAGTTTTTCACACTTACTTTTTCATCTAATAAGTAGTTCATAAACTTCTCTGCAAGTTCTTTATGTTTTGCACCTTTTGGAATTGCTAACGTATCAGCCCAAATTGTACCGCCTTCTTTTGGCACAACATATTCTACATCTTTATTATCTTTTGCGATAAATGCTGCATCTCCAGACCATACAGTACCGATCCAAGCATCTTCTGTAATGAATTTTTGTTTAATATTATCTGTATCAAATGCTAATAAGTTTGGAAGTAGCTTCTGTAAATCAGTAGCTGCTGTCTTTAACTCCGCATCAACTTTCGTGCTATTTGAGAATCCGTTTTTCTTAAGACCCATTCCTAGTACTTCACGAGAATCATTTAATAAAGTAACATGCCCTTTATATTTCTCGTTCCATAAATCCGTCCAACTTGTAGGCACTTCTTTCACATACTTTTTATTGTATGCAATACCTGTTACACCCCAAGTGTATACTAGAGAATACTTATTCTCCGGATCAAATGCAGGTGTTTTAAAGTTTGAAACAAGGTTCTCGATGTTCGGAATATTCTTCTTATTCAAAGGCTCTAGTAAGTCCATCTTCGCCATTGTTTTAACCATGTAATCTGAAGGCTGAATTAAATCATATTTCGCACCGCCAGCTTGTAATTTTGCAAGCATTTCTTCGTTACTTGCGTATTTATCATAGTTAATTTTCACGTTATATTTCTTTTCAAAATCTTTTAAAACTTGTTCATCAAAGTTGTCAGCCCAGCTATAAATATTCAATTCTTCTTTCTTCTCGCCACAGCCAGCAAGTACACCTGCAACAAGGCCAAAGCTAATAGCTGCGCTAGCTAATGTCTTCATCAATTTCATCAATTTCTTACCTCCTCGTTCTTTCTATATCATTCGTATTATAAAGGAAGGTGTCCTCCAGAGTTTTCCTCACCATCTGCACCTTTATTACGGAAGATCTCCGATAGCACCATTAATCCTACAATTACAACAATTAATATTGTAGAAAGAGCATTAATTTCAGGCGACACTCCACGCTTAACCATACTATAAATGTATAATGGCAATGTTGTTGATCCTGGTCCTGATACGAAGAAACTAATTACAAAATCATCAATTGATAATGTGAATGTTAATAATGCTGCTGAAATAACTCCCGGTGCGATCCCTGGAAACGTTACATAGCGAAACGTTTGCCACGGCGTTGCTCCTAAGTCATTTGCAGCCTCTTCTAAATCACGTCCCATACCAGAAAGACGTGCTGCTAAAATAACAACAACGAATGAAATACTAAATGTAATGTGTGCAATAATAATTGTTGTTTGTCCAAGTTCCATGCCCAATTGACTAAATAGGATAAGCAAAGATAATCCCATTAAAATATCAGGAATTAAAATTGGTAAATATACAAGGCCATTAATAGCCCCTTCAAAACGATATTTGTAACGATGTAATGCAATCGCAAAAATCACACCAAGAACTGTCGTCACAATTGTCGTTATAATAGCAATCGTAATACTATTTATAAACGCATCAATAACATCTTGTTTTTGAAATAAATCTGTATACCAATGGAATGTAAAGCCTTCCCACTCCGCATTAATACGAGAATCGTTGAAGGAGTATACCATTAAAACCATCATTGGAAAATACAAGAACAATAAAATTAACCAAGAATAAGAAACTAAAAACTTCTTCATCTTTGTCTATTCCCCTCCGTTCCCATCATATTTATATACTTTCGTTGCACGATAATATAAGTAAATTAACAGAACAGAGAATAGAACAACGATAATTGATAAAGCCGATCCAAACGGCCAGTCACGTGAGCCTAGGAATTGATTTTGAATTACGTTTCCGATCAATGCTACTTTCGATCCACCCATAACGTCTGATACAACAAACATTCCGATAGAGGAAACAAATACTAAAATAGAACCAGTAGCAATCCCTGACATCGTCATCGGTAATGTTACATTCCAAAACGCCTTCATCGGTGTTGCACCTAAATCATAAGCCGCTTCTAACTTACGTTTATCAAGCTGCTCAATTGCTGCATACACTGGCAAAATCATAAATGGTAATAAAGAATATACCATCCCTAGTACTACAGAAGGTGTATTATATAGTAAATTTAATGGTTCACTAATAATGCCTAGTTTCAATAGCAACGTGTTTACAAGACCTTGTGAACGTAAAATAACAATCCATGCGTATGAACGAACAAGGAAGTTAATCCAAAACGGAATCGTTGCCAATAATAGAAGAATAGAACGATATTTACGATCGACAATTGTAATTGTATAGGCAAATGGATAACCAATTAGTAAACATAGTACCGTTGTAATAACCGCAATTTTCACTGTTTCCCATAACGTCCCCATATACAATGGATCAAACACGCGCGCTATATTATCTAGCGTAAACTGCATTTCCACTGTCCCGTATGCTCCGCGCTGTAAAAAGGCGAATGCCAATACGAATAGAAGCGGAAATAAGAAGAAGATTAACAGCCACGTGACTGTAGGTAATGCGAGTAATTTCCCTTTTTTCAATTTAAGGTCACCTCGTCCTCTTGCTCCCAGCCTACGTATACATTATCTCCAATGCTCCACTGCGCTACTTCTTCAGCAGTTTGGTATGCCATTAGTAATTCTGATGTTTTCTCATCACGTACATAAAGCTTTTCCATATTTCCAACAAACTCAATATCTTCAATATGCCCAAGATGGTATTCTTTTAAAATTGGTTGCTCAACCGAACGAACTTTTACATTTTCAGGGCGAACTGCTACGTAGTTTTCCCCAGTTTTCACGATATTATTTTCACCGATGAACGTCGCAACGAACAATGTTTTCGGCTGATTATAAATTTCTTTCGGCGTTCCGACTTGTTCGATATGCCCTTTATTCATAACGACAATACGATCACTCATGCTCATCGCTTCTTCTTGATCGTGCGTTACATATATAAATGTAATCCCTAAATTACGTTGTAAGTTTTTCAATTCACGTTGCAAATCTTTTCTCAACTTAAAGTCAAGCGCTCCAAGTGGCTCATCTAATAGTAATACACGCGGGTTGTTTACAATTGCCCTTGCAATTGCAACACGCTGTTGTTGTCCACCAGAAAGCTTTGCAGGTTTACGATTACGGAACTCAAGTAACTGCGTTAAACGCATTGCCTCTTCAGCACGTTCTTTCTGTTCTGCTGCTGGTACTTTTTGCATTTTCATGCCGAAACAAATATTTTTTTCAACATTCATATGTGGGAATAGTGCGTAATGTTGGAACACTAAATTCATATGACGCTTGTACGGCGGCAAATCGTTCATTCTTTCATCATCTAATAAAAGATTCCCTTTAGTTGGAGTTTCAAAACCCGCGATCATACGAAGTAAAGTCGTTTTCCCGCAACCACTCGGTCCTAAAATCGTTACAAATTCCCCTTCTTTAATATCTAAAGAAAGAGGTGGGATAATCACTTGATTTCCAAAATGTTTTTCTACTGCTTCAACTTTAATAATCTTTTTCATTTTCCCGTCCTATCTACCTCAAATTTTAATTTTTATATTCATGAATAAATATTTATGTTCTATAGACTATTTTTTGTTTCGATCCAAACAAAAATGGTTGTTTAACGGCGCTCGCTTCTATTCTTTATGTAGTATGTTTGATTCATTTTCGCACGATACATATGTCGAACAGAAAAACCCCTTCCATTGCGAAGGGGCTTTTATCATACGGCTACGCCTACTGATAAACACCATCATCATTTTAACAACTTTCGTATAAATTTTAAAGCACTTTTTGTAGAAGAGTAACGAATTTTCATATCGAATGCTGTAGATTGGGACAAAATGCTTTTATAATGGGAAAAAGTTCGAAAACTTTGTTCGCCATGATAACTACCTAACCCACTGCTCCCAACGCCCCCAAAAGGTAAATATGGGGTAGCAAGATGATATACAGCATCATTAATACATCCCCCGCCATATGAAATGTTGCTCGTAACGTTTTCCTGCACTTCTCTATTCTCTGAAAATACGTACAAAGCTAACGGTTTCGGATGTTGCTGAATCATTCCTATGACATCTTCTATTGTTTCATACTCGATAATTGGTAAAATCGGACCAAAAATCTCATCTTCCATAATAGAATCTTGCCATGTAACATTTGTTAAAACCGTTGGCTCAATGTGCAGCGTTTCTTCATTATAATTTCCGCCAATTACAGCATTTCCATCACGTAAAAAATTACATAATCTTTCAAAGTGGCGCTGACTAACAATTCTTACGTAATTTTCATTTTGTAGTGGCTTTTCTCCATACTGCTGCGCAATTTCAGTCCGTATCGCTTCTATTAATTGTTCTTTCACTGAAGAATGCACGTACATATAATCAGGTGCTACACACGTCTGTCCAGCATTCAAAAATTTCCCCCAAACAATACGCCTTGCTGTTACATCTAATTTTGCATCTTTATGAACAATACACGGACTTTTTCCGCCAAGTTCTAACGTAAGAGGAGTCAACTTTTTCGCCGCTGCTTCCATCACAACTTTTCCAACACCAACACTGCCTGTAAAGAAAATATAATCAAATGGTTCTGTTAACAAGGTTGTACTCTCTTCAATACCACCTTCCACTACTGAAACAAGTTCTGCCTGAAATAACTCCCCGAGCATTCTCGCAAGAAGCTTTGAAACGTTCGGCGTTAATTCAGATGGTTTTAAAACAACTGTATTCCCAGCTGCTAAAGCCCCTACGAGCGGCGCAATTGCTAATTGGAACGGATAGTTCCAAGGAGCGATAATAAGCGTCACACCGTAAGGTTCTGGAACGACTTTCCCTTTCGATCCAAAATGAGTAAGAGCTGTCCGAACACGTTTCGGCTTACTCCATGATGAAATATGCTTAATTTGAAATGAAATTTCCTTTAGTACATATCCAATCTCCGTCGTAAAAGCTTCATGATTTGATTTGTTCAAATCTAATTTCAAAGCTTGGAAAATATCAATCTCAAAACGTTGAATCCCATCATATAATTTCTGTAAATTTTTCTTTCTTGTTTCTACACTCTTTGTATGTCCTTTATAAAAATATGCCTTTTGTTCATTTACAATAGAGGTGATATTCATTTGCTCACCCTTCCCACTATTTTTATCCCATTCTTTCATTATATATATACACTTCATATGTAACAGATTTCTATTCGTAAAATTACATTATATACGAGTTTTCTCTTTCGATAAAATTCATTGCTCATGAAAAAAGGCTGTCGAAAGAAAACTTTTCGACAGCCTTTTCTGTATTAGCGATATAAACGTACAGCTCCTGCAGAATTATCATCAGCTTGTCCTACTACTTCGAACTTCAGACCAAGCTTCGGTAAAATACGTCCTGCATCTGGAATTTGTTGATTCATATACGTTTTAGAATCATCAAATTTCGGTACTCCTGGTAAGCCATCATATACAAACGTTCCACGAGTTGGAGATACAACTTTCCAAGCTGGCGTTTTATCAAATGAGAATGCCGCATCAGCGATTTGGAATCGTGTACTATTTTTGAATGTTGGTTTACCATTTAAAGTTCCTGCAATTGCTTCTGGATGAGAATCAACTACACCAAGGAAACCATATCCTGGATGTACACCAACCCAGTTATCTGTATAGCTTGAATCTGCATACCATACAACCATACCTGTGTTATATACTGGACCACGAGCAAACTTTAACGCATTATCTGAACCTGCGTAGTTTCTCCATTCAACATAGTAATTATGCTTTTTCGTTTCTGTTCCGTTAGATACTGCGAAACCATTTAATTTGAATTGTGGCGCACCTTCTGCATCATCAGAGAATACAACGTTACCATCTACTGTTAATGATGCATTATCAAGAGTAAATCCGTTTAACGCTAAACCACCATCAGTAATGTACTCAAATGTAAGCTTCACTTTTTTACCTTTGAATTGGCTTAAATCATATGATTTATCAATCCATTTTCCATTTGTCGTGTCTGCATTTTTATTATTTGCTTTCTCACCAAGTCTTTCAATTAACGTTTTTTGACCATCTTCTGTTACAGCGTGTACCTCAAGGAAATCATAACCAGCTTCAATTTCGTACAATGACTTGTAATCAAATTTTGCAGTCGTTGCATTTGTTAAATCAAATACAGGAGATTCCATTGTTGTATGAAGGTCATCACCTTTTGTGCTGTAGTAGAATTTCTTACCAAACGCAGGCTCAATTGTTTTTACTTCTTTATCTGGTAAATTCACACGAAGCAGGCCTGGTCTTTCCGATTTCGTAACACTTTGATCTAAATATGTTGCGAAACCGATACCTTTATTTAATTTATTGTAGTCTACTTCTACAATATTCGCCCAGTTTCCACCGATTGTTTTTTGGAAGAACTCTTTATTTTGTGGTGAAAGACTTGTCGGCGTTGTTCCAGCAATTTTACCAGCCCAGCTACCACCACTCATAATAGACCAAGCTTCAACCGGCTCACCAGAACCACTATACTGTGTATCATATTCGTCTGGAAGACCTAAATCATGACCATACTCATGTGCGAATACACCAACAGCCCCATCTTCTGGTTCAATTGTGTAATCATATGCAGCCATTTTACCGCCCCAATATGGTACTTTCGCTTGTGTACCTTCAATTTGGAATGGTCTTGAACCGACTGTCCATCTATGTGACCAAATTGCATCGTCACCTAATTTACCGCCGCCAGCTTCTTGGCCAACACCAGCATGGATAACCATTAAATGATCGATGATACCATCTGGTTCATTTTTATTTCCATCTTGATCGTAATCATACTGATCGAATTGATCATACTGTGATATATCAACCCCACTATCTACAGCTGCTTTTAATGCATCTTTTACTAGATCGCGAGGGCCTTTTGGTCCTTTATTATCATGACCCGTCCCAGCATCTGCACCGTAATCAGCTGCTTTACCTGGAACTGTTAACCACTTTGTAACTGTTCCATCTACTGTGTAACTACCACCAGATTGCTCTTCGTAATATTTTTTAAATGTTTCAATTTGACTTCCATCATCTAATGTAAATGGTTCGTCACCAAACAACATTTTTTCATAATGCTGTTGATTAAAATCTTTTGAATACATGTAACCAGGCTCTTTATCAATATTATTATGTTTAAAATCAGCGTACTCTACAAGTAAAACAAGTACTTTGTCTTTACGAACTTCACCGTTATATCCTTTTTGCTTCGCTGGAGAAGTTGGTACTTTACCATTTAAAGCGCCTCTAACTGGGCCTGTCCCTGCCCCAGTACCATTCGCTGGTTGGTCTAATTTTTCTTTCGTATCAGCTTTCGCGTCTTTTACTTTCTTTAAAAAGTCAGATGCTTCTTTCGTAAGCTGGTCCCCATTTGCCTCTTCTTTCCCAGGATTTTCTCCCTTTTTCTTCTCTACGTACTTTTCAACAGCGTTCTTCGTTTCTTCACTTGAAGCCGATGAATCAATTACCCCACGTTTTTTTAGAGCATTTGCTAATCGCTCTTCTGGAATTAAATGATCATCGACTGGGCTTGTAGCTGTCGATTTATCAGGCGTTTCCGCATAAACCGACTGACTTCCAAATCCGAATGAGCAACCCAGGATAGCTGTCAAAGCCAATGTGGATAACACTTTAAACGGTTTCTTTTTCATCCCCTATTTCCTCCCCTAATAAAAAAAATATGTATTACATATTGAATTTTATTAAAAATTCAATAAATTTTCAATATTTAGTCACATTATGTAATTTTTTTAATACATTTGTAAAAATCCCTACTTTTATATAGCGATATATCACAATTTAGTAACGTTTTCAGAAAACATTGAAAAGTGTTGTCGAACCTTTTATAATTTTCCATGAGAGAACTCACTGGAAAATTTATCTTTTTTTGAAAATTACGAAACTTTCGATATTTTCATATAATTCAATTTTATACCGTAATCATATCAATTCATATTAAACTATCGATTTTTTGTATCATTGACTATGACCGATAATTAGGGAGGAATACACTTGTACAAAGATAAGGCGGACTTACTAGATCAAGAATGGGTTGATTTAATTCTCGAAGCACTAGATGCCGGAATTACCATTCAGGACATTGAACACTTTTTCCAACGTATGAAACAGCCTGCTCAGTCGTAACAGCGCTGTTCTTTTTAGCAAATTTTATGTTATAATAAGTACACCATAAGTCGACTACATAATTACAGAAAGGTGCGCAAATATGATTGGAGAACGTATAAAACGCCTTCGTTTACAAAGGGGAATTTCTTTAACAGAACTCGCCGAAAAAGCTGGGGTTGCAAAATCTTATATTAGTTCTATTGAACGTAATTTACAAAAGAATCCTTCTATTCAATTCCTAGAAAAAATCGCAGCAGTTCTACAAGTTCCAGTTGATACTCTCCTTCACGACGAAACGACAAGTGAAAACCAATTAGATTCAGAATGGACACATCTTGTTAAAGAAGCGATGAACTCTGGTGTCTCAAAAGAACAATTCCGTGAATTTCTCAAATTTACACAATGGAAGAAAAATCAAAAATAATATACGAAAAGGGGTGCGTATGAATGACACTTCTTTTTTTTGTAAAAAAAAAGCGGGATATCCCCGCTTTTTTCATAATTACTATTTTTCTTCTCCGTCTTGTTGGCTTGCATTAAATGTCCATTCTAGATTTAATGAATCGCCTTGGAATACATTTTGATCTTTACCATTATCTTCGAATACAAATTGTACCCATAGGTAGTCCTCCGTACCAGCTTCTAAGCCACCTTTTTCTCCCCACTCAGGAGCGAAAATGTCTTTTGCTAATACATCTGGATCTTTCTTTTGTAATTCTGCTAAAGTTGTTTCATATACAGGCTCACTTTGTTTATCCCAGTTCCAAATGAATTTCACTTTAATATGCTCACCAAAATCTGCGCCAGCATTATCGCCTTTTGCATCTTTCACATTATATTTCGTCGCTAATTTAACATCTTTAATCGCTAGCGTCCCGCTGTTCTTTAATAAGAACTCTTTCTTAACAGAATCCCCTGGTTTTAAGTCTTTAATATCTACAATTGTTTTAGGATCTAAAGTAAGATCTAATGTACCAGCTGCGAACGTATTGTTCGATACTTCTTTGTCACTAAAGAAAGCAAATGTTCCTCCACCAATTAAAGATAATCCTAACGCCGCTGATGCTACTCCCATACCTAATTTTTTCTTTAAACTCACTTTAAATTCCCCCTAGCTTTTTTTTAGTTATCCCTGTAAACACAGAGATATATGAATAGCGTGTTTTATTTCCCCAATTCACTACACATACTGTGTCCCTAATCTCTCTATTCTTTTAAAAGCTACCTTATGTTCATTATAAAGAACAAACCACTCTAAATGCAACCCTAAATTTATTATTTTCATTTCCCAATATTCGTCAAAAAATAACATTTATTTTGAACGCCTCCCACCTACTCATCGAACCATGTCCTATCCACTCCTTGAGGTGGGAGTCTTCTAGTGGGAAAGGATAAAATCAAAACTTTCATGAGTGGCGGACGCTCTTCATCCATTTCCTTACTTCCACTGAATTTTGAGATGACAATTTTATTGTCTATTCAGCAACACTTTTTTCGTTGCTAGTCCTCATATATTAGAGAATCATATTTTTCTACTATTTTTTATTTTCTTCTACAGTAGCATTACTACTCGTCGGTAATTCTTCATGAGTCTTTTCCTTCTTTTGTTCTATCTCTTGTAGTTTCTTTTGCTCTATAATAGCACTATTATGTTGAGAAAGTTCTTTTTCAGCTTTCTCCTTATTTCGCTCCGCCTCTTGAAGTTGTTTTTGCTGCTCCAATTTTTGTTGTTCTTCTACTTCTTTTTGTTTCGCAACTTCATTTGCTTGCTTTGTTATTTCATGCTGTAGCGATTGCTCCAGTATTCGAATTTTCTCATCAATTTTTTGCAAATTTATTTGCTTGTCTGTATCCTCACAAATCCCCTTAACTGTACTTAATCCTTCACTTACAATGGAAAACAATTGCTGAG
Source organism: Bacillus clarus (assembly GCF_000746925.1). Taxonomy (GTDB): domain Bacteria; phylum Bacillota; class Bacilli; order Bacillales; family Bacillaceae_G; genus Bacillus_A; species Bacillus_A clarus. Next base: position 3,556,466 of record NZ_JMQC01000008.1, on the reverse strand, counting down.
TAGATTCATCATTATTACTCTTTAAGTTTTCTTTTATTTGTTTGTATGGATCTTCTAATGCAATATACACTTTTTGTAACGCATCACGCTCAGAAACAATCTTCTCACGCCCCTGCTTCCATACATTGATTGCCTGTTCTATTCCTCCAACGGAATCAACTACTAACTTAGTATTCATCTCTTCATATTCATGGAAAATAAACTGTCTATGTTCCTCAGCTTCCTTCATCAATGTATCAATCGTTTTTGGAAATATAACTGCTGTAGAAATAGTGCCTTGAACCTTCGTTTCATGAACGAAAGCAGCTTCTGTATACGTCATGACTTGAGAACCTAAATAAAAAGTGATTGAGCACATACACGGTAATATAAGCATCTTTTTTAATTTGTGAGGTGTTTTTAACATTATGATCTCTCCCATCGAACTTTTCGTTCTTTATCAAGAACCACACCTTCATTATAATAAAGACAAAAGCAAAATGATATACATTATATAGAAAAATTGCTTCATTCTACTTTGAACTCCCCCCACTTACCACTCTCCCTAGTTGTTTGAAGTAGAGGATTCCTACGAATATCAAAATATCCCCCGGTTATGTTAGTAGGCTTCATTTCTATTAGCAAACCTTTTCCACAAGAAGAACCGTTAGGCTTTGCCTAACCACCATTCATCTCCCATCTACTCATCAGACTATCCCCGCTTAAATAGTCAGATGCAACTAAAAATAGAATCTAAACCATACCTTTTTTATCCCGCTATTTGAGGGCAGTAAGACTCCCACCTCAAAATTAGACGAAAGCAAAAAAGTTAGGCGGGAGATTAACTGCTCGTAAAAGCCCGATTGGTGCGGGCTAATAATCAGCGGGCGATGGCCCCCCACTGATTAAAGTTTCACTTTATCGCAGAAAGAGGCTACCATAATGATAGCCTCTTTGCCCTACTATTATCTTTCTGTACCATCTGTTTGCTGTGCATCAAACGTCCATTTTAATTGTAATTTATCACCTTGGAATTCATTTTGATCTTTGCCATTATCAACAAACTCAAATTTCACGGTAAATTTATCAGACTTACCTGCGGAAATACCTTTTTCATCCCAGAACCAAGCGGATAAATCATTATCTACCGCTGTAAGTGTGTCACCCTTCAATTTATCTAATGTAGTTTGCTTAACAATCGTCTCATGTTTATCGACATTTTTTAAGAATGTTACTTTAATATGTTTACCAAAATCATCTTTATTATCTTTCTTCGCATCTTCTACACTGTAATCTGTTTTCAATAGAACTTTTTTAATATCTAAAGAGCCTTTATTCTCTAATTTGAAATCTCTTTTAATTGTATCACCAGGTTTTAAATTCGATACATCAACAACTGTCGTTGGATTTGCTACTAAATCCAATGTACCGGCCGCAAATGTATTGTTTGATACTTCTTTGTCGCTAAAAAATGCAAATGTTCCTCCGCCAATTAATGATGCTCCTAATACTGCTGATGCAATTCCCATTCCTAATTTTTTCTTTAAAGTCATGTCCAAATCCCCCATAATATATATTTGTTAACTTCCTATTCGGAAAGTATAACCAAACTAACTATACGGATTGTTCTGCTTTAGAAGATTTATTTTTCTTGTCATCATCGATACTGCGCATAGCACTAAAAATGGATACCGCAGAATAACCAAGTAAAAACACTCCTGGAATGATAAGAAGCAATGCTGCTCCAGCTTTAGAATTTGCGTAATTCAGTAGATATCCAACATATGGAACCGTTATGTTTGCGTATTTCCCAACTACATTACCTGCAAGTACTGGCTCTAAATCTGGTCCGTTATTGTTATCACCTTTCGTTTCATACATTACTTTTCCATTTATATCTTTCACACCGATAATACGGTGAGTGATAATTTTGTTATCTTTCTCTTTAAATGTAATAACATCACCTTTTTGATATTTAGAACCATCTTTAGTTGGTTCTATCGCAATTACTGATCCCGTTAAAAAAGTTGGTTCCATTGACCCAGATAATACTGTTTTAAATTGATATCCCATCAAAGTAGGATCTCCGCCACTGGCTTTTGATGAAATTACAACAAATGCTAAACAAACCATTACTGTAAATAAAACAAATGAAATGATATTACTAATTATTTTCCAAACTAATTTCATCTTTTCTCCTCCTCTTCGTTGCTTTATATACTATTGAAATAAGGAATATCGAGACGTTCTCTAACAAGAACACAAGTCAATGATATAACGAACGAAATGCGAATGCAACGAAAATTTACAATTATTAGTTAAATTTAACTTTTTCTTCACAGTCTTTATATACATCAAAAAAACTGTGAAGAGATACCCTTCACAGCCTATATACACACTTACTTTTCTTCTGATGTTACCCCCTTTTTATTACGTCGTATTACTACATACAGGAATAATCCAAATAGCAAAATAATTCCGATTCCAATACCTATTGTTTTCATATTCGAATCCTTCACTTCAGGTGCAACTGTATCTTTTTTCGGCATCACAAACTTCACATCTTCTTTAGAAAGAACATTAATACTAGCGATCGTTTGATTATTTTTTTTAATATCAACTGCTCCGACTACTTCACCACGATGAATCCCTTTATGATACAAAGATTCCTTATCAACTGTTGATGCTCGAAAAACAGTTTGCACATTCTTTCCTTCATCCTTCTTCAACATAAGCTCTGCACTTTTTTCTAGCTCACAATCAATATCTTTATCTAAATACGTTGTCTTTTGATGCCAATTATTTTTATCTAATACAGTTTGCTTCGCAAATTGCGAAAAAGAAAAATCGGTCATCTGTTTCAGATCTTCATAAATCTCTGGTCTCTGTGAAGCCATCACTACATTGATAATTCGATTCCCATCTTTTTCATTTAATAAAACAAGCGTATTACGTGCTTCATTTGTAAAACCAGTTTTCCCACCAATACTATATGGATTTTCAAAATAAATAGATTTATTAAAAATAGAAACAGTTTGTGCAGATGTCGTAACAGTCGTTCTTTTCGTATTCATTGCCTGTAAAATTTCAGGATACTTTTGAACACCTCTCGTAATCATCGCCATATCATATGGCGTCGTATAATGATTTGGATCATGTAAACCATTCGGTGTTACAAAATGACTATCCTTTGCCCCTAACTGCTTCGCCTTCTCGTTCATCATATTCGCAAAATTCTCCACGCTGCCCCCAATACGCTCCGCGATCGCATACGACATATCATTCGCACTTAATACCATTAAAATCATAAGTGCTGTATTCCGATTCACAGTCTCTCCAACTTGGAACTCGATCTGATAATTACTCTTCTCCTGATCTAATGCCAATTGAGAAAATGAAATTTGCTCCTCAGGCTTCACATGCTCCATAAACAAAATCGCTGTCAAAACTTTTGTCATACTAGCTGGAAATGCACGTTGATGTGCACTTTTGTCATACAACACATCTCCTGTTTTCGCATCAATTGTAACCGCAAACTGTCCAAATACATTCGGACCTTCCGCAGGTGGTTGTCCTTGTGGTACAGGAACTGTCCCTGCTTCTGTCTCAGCATACAACGTCATAGGTGTTAATAAAAACACACAAACTCCCAAAATAAAAACCATAATTTTCTTACAATTACCCATAAAAATCTCCCTTTTCACTTTTCTTTCATCCCGTATATATGAATTCTCATAAACTAACATCCAACTGGAATTAAACTGGAAGAATATTCACTATTTTTTACTATATCATATTTTTACGATTAGAAACATAATGATACAAATAAAAATAAGAAGGACTCACTCTTTCTTATCCTTCTCATCATTCAATGAATCTATTAAATTTTGCCCAGCTTCTTCTATCGTAATCTCATCTGTCATCCCCATAAACGACCAACCTTTAGAATCCACCCACTCAATAAACTCTTCTAAAAACTCATCATGTGTAACATCCACGTCAAGAATCGAACCTTTCACTGAGATCGTTCTATTTCGAGGCACACGCATTTTGAAAGTTTTTCTTACCATTATATATGTGCTCCCTCTATTCCTGCATATTTATAAAATTAGCTTGTACTTCTGTTATACATGATTTCCATACAATTGTAAAAAGGATATATCATCCAAAATTAAATAAAGAAAATTCTAACTACTTTGACCATGGACTATTTTAATCAAGTGCTACATACGCAAGGGTTCGTATAATGATTGCTTTAAAGCTAGAATAGAAATAAGATTGTTCACATGTAAAAATCTAAAATAACTCACTTATTTTCAGTATAATAAAATAGAATATATTAGAAAAAATAGAATATACGTTTCAAGTAGCAAAAAAAGAATAGGGAGTGCTTTATGGCACGTTGTACGTATTGTAAAACGAAGTGGAAAGTAAAAGAAGTATGGTCGTTTTTTATGAAATTCGAAAAAGATTGTCCATACTGCTTTGGGAGACAGTACATGTCAGATGATACCTTTAGGTTTTTTAGCTCTGAGATTATTGGCTTACCTTTATTATTCTTATTCCCTTTTCTCGTTGATTTACACGATGAAAGCCCTCTGCGAAAATTTCAAAAGAAATAGTATCGATCCGCTCCATGACAAAATTCCACGACATTACTTCTTTACGATTAAAGCAAACGACAACCTACATCAAAAGATCCATAAAAACTCTCACTTTCAGAAACCTACATAAAAGCCCTCAACCTAAATAAAATGGGGGCTCCTTTGTAACCGTTATATTAATCCAAATAAATTTTATACTGTCGTTCCCGGCGAAAACTCTACTATTATAAAACTTAAGTTCGTTTGCATACCCATCATACATTTCATAGAAAAAAGATAGGAAAGAAAATTATAATACTGCTTCTATTTATGATTGCTACTATAAAAATGCTATGATATTATGGAGATAGTCATTTAGTTTGATTATTCTAAAAATTAAATCGCATAGTAATTATAAACATTTATCATGATCCCGTAGCTCAGCAGGGAGAGCGCCACCTTGACAGGGTGGAGGTCGCTGGTTCGAACCCAGTCGGGGTCATAAAACCTAATAGTATCAAGGCTTGAGAGGATATTCTCAAAAGCTAAAACTGTGGAGGTCTCCATCAGACACCACAAGTTAAAAGAGGACTACTTCTAGTCAGCTAATCAGCTGGCTCAGGGGTAGTCCTCTTTTTTGTTTCTATAAACTAACAAAGGACTGATAAGAAAATGCTACTTAAGTTTGCTGTGAAGGACTTTAAGGAGGAAAAAGTGTTTTGTAACCTCTCCCCTCAAACATCCTAGTTTAATGATATTCTACTTGGTAATTCTGTACAAAAAATAAAGTAACATAGGAGGTTTTTATGAAATTAATATCGAAAAAAGTTATGACAGGATTAATTGTAGGAGCAATGGGTATATCTATTTTGACTCCTTCAATAAAAGCAGAAGATATTACTACAAAAAAAAACAGAAACTGCTTTAATGGAAAAAACGGAAGCTAATTCTACAGCTTTGATGATTGAACGTAATACTGGGGTTAACGATATTCTGAAAGCATTTGAATCAGATAGAAATAATATTACTATTGCAAAAAATTCATCAGGAATAGTCAAAGTTCCGTCTTCTCTTGACTCAAATCCAATCACTATTGAAAATAACAATGAATCTTTACGAATTTCTCTTCCAAAATTAAATTCGAAAAATGCAATTAAAACAGAGAATGGAACCATTATTTACCAAGATCCAAATGAACCTGCTGATTTAGCAGTACAAACAACAAAAGATGGAGTGCGTTCTCTCATTAAGATTAAAGATGCTTCCGCTCCAAATGAATATAAATTCATCGTTAATATTCCAAATGGTGGGAAATTAATAACTTCTGCGGAGTATATGGGTGAAGAATATGATACAGGGGAAATATTTATAGTAGATTCAGAGAATATGATTCAAAGTGTTTTTTCTCCAGCTTGGGCAAAAGATGCAAATGGAAAACCTATTTCTACACATTATAAACTTGAAGGAAATAACTTAATTCAAGTTGTTGATTTTAATGAAAATACTGCATTTCCAGTCATTGCTGATCCAGATTGGGTTAAAATAGGAAAATGTTCAGGTGCTTTAGTTGCGTTTGTAGGTGGAAATTTAATTGCAGTTTCAAAATTAATTAAAATTAAAAAATATATAAATGCATTGGGTGGATTTAGTCAGACTGCAAAACTTCTTGTTGGGGCAACAACATGGGAAGAAAGAATGCGTGTAGGTGGTCAAGCCCTTGTTGGTTTAGCGGCAGAACTTACTGGAGCCACAGGTGTATGGGCCGCATGTAAATAGGAAGAAGGAAAAATAAATGGCATACGTTACTATTGCAGTTAATTTTTTATGTAGTGTACTTATATTAATAGCAGGAATAATATATTTAAAAAACACACTTTTATTTCATAAAATTTCAAATATGAAAGATATTACAACTGAAAATATTTTAAAAGAATTTAAATTAAATATTTTTTGGTGTTTTATTATTTCTTGTTTTTCGATACTTATGCCAATTTGGATAACAGATAAAAATTTTGATTTTTTAACAGATGTATTAGTATCAGGGTTTATAATAGCTGGTGGAATTGAAGCTATACATTATCTTTTGAAAAATAAAATTTCCGACGAGGCCCTACAGGTAAAATACTATAAATACATGATAATTGCGATTTTGGGTATTTTAAACGGTATATCAATTTAAAATAAAAAAAGTTCTAGATTACTAGAACTTTTTTTCAGAGTGTTTGGAAGTCCTTTAGGGTTTCCAAACACTCTGGAATGTATGAATTCTGAAATTCGTACAAAATAGTAATACATGATAAAAACACAAAAAAGCCGACTTCCAAATTGGGAAATCAACTTTAAAATATCTTATGCGACCCAGTATATTCTTAACTACGATTTTCAAAAAGCTTCAATTGTTTCATATAATCAATAGCCTTAGTTTTATTCTTTTGCTTAGAAACATATTCTGTTTCGTTTTTAAATCTATAATAGTTATTAAATTTTTCATCTAAGAGAATGTCTTCAGAAATTGCTTTTTTAACTGCACAGTTAGGTTCGATTGTGTGAGTGCAATCAGAGAATTTACATCCCTTGGATAATTCTATTATATTTCGAATCTCGTTTTGAAGGTATTTTTAAAGTTGATTATGCGACAGCTCATGCTAAAACCGTTGAAGAAGGTTATATTCTACTTGATGATATGCCTAAGGAACATTTTCCGTTATTTTATAAGTGTGTCTTTAAGATCCATAATCAAGCTGAAGAATGCGGTGGAATGGAGAATTTTAAAAATATTGATTTACCAGATCAGATTTCCTTTATAAATTACATATTAGCCCCGTTATCTTACATTGTAAGGACATTTTCCCTAGAGAACCCTCAAAGAAATTGAGTACGTATATCCAAAATACAAATATACAAATGCATTCAAAACGGCTTATAACTCGTAAAACGTAGAGTATTATCTAGTAATTTAGACCCAAAGTTATTTTATGATACTTCCTTTCTCTATTTACAAAAAAATACGTATCCCTACTCAATTGAGCAAAGATACGTGCTTCCGTATAAAAGGTAAAACGATTATTCTTGCTCATTTATAATTCGTGCTAGATCCACAAAGAAACTTAATGATTCTGGATTAGCCATGGAACCTGAATTAACTACCTTTTCTGCCGGAAATCCTAATAAAATCTTACGAATTGGGACTTCTAGTTTCTTTCCGCTTAATGTTTTCGGAATTTGCTCTACTACATACACTTCATCGGGGACAAAACGAGGTGAAACCTTTTCTTTAATTTCAGCTTTTATTGTTTCTTTTAAATCGTCGCACATAGTTAATCCAGGTTTTAACACGACAAAGAGGGGCATATATGATTTGCGCCCAAGAAGTTCTAAATCAATTATTAAGCTCTCCATAATATCATCTAGAGCCTCGACCACACGATAGATTTCACTAGTCCCTAGGCGTACCCCCAGTCGGTTAATGGTTGAATCTGATCTTCCAAAAATGACACAGCTTCCTTTATCATCAAATTTAATCCAATCACCATGTCTCCAAATTCCTGGATACACATCAAAATAACTTTCAAGATAACGTTTGTTATGATCATCTCCCCAAAAATAAAGAGGCATAGATGGCATCGGAGCAGTTATAACCAATTCTCCTACTTCATTGATAACTGTTTTTCCCTCATCATCGAATGATTGTACGTGAGCACCTAAAGAACGAGCTTGTATTTCTCCTGCGTAAACAGGCAATATAGGAGAGCCGCCAACAAATGCAGTACATACATCAGTTCCCCCACTCGTTGAAACAAGCCACACATCTTTTTTCACATTTTCATATACCCATAAGAATCCTTCTATAGATAAAGGGGAACCTGTTGAACAAATAGATCTTAACTTAGCAAAACTGTGCCTTTCTTTCAGCTTAATCCCAAATTTCATACATGCACTTAAGAAACCTGCACTTGTACCAAAGAAAGTAACACCGACTTCTTCTGCAAGGTCCCATAATACATGTATACTAGGATAAGATGGGCTGCCGTCATATAAAACAATGGTACCCCCAGCCAAAAGACCGCCTACTAAAAGATTCCACATCATCCATCCTGTCGTTGTAAACCAAAAGAACACATCATCTTTGTTAACACCCTGTTCAACTAATAATGTTTTAAGCTGTTCTAATAGTATCCCACCTTGACTTTGTACAATTGGTTTTGGCAATCCAGTTGTTCCCGAAGAAAATAATATCCAAAGAGGATGATCAAATGGCACGTTTTCAAAGACAAGCTCACAATCCCCCTGTAAGATGTCATTCCAATACATCGTATGATCATTCAACTTAGAATCGTTACTGTTGATATATGGAATTAAAATTGTCTTCTTTAAGGTAGGCAGTTCTGATTGAAGTTCCGAAATATTTGTAAGTCTATTCTGAATTCTACCGTTATAGGAATATCCATCCACCGCAAATAAAATAGTCGGTTCAATTTGCTTAAATCGATCAATAACAGTACCCGTTCCGAAATCTGGAGAACAGCTAGACCAAATAGCACCAATACTAGCACATGCTAAAAAAGCAATTATAGTTTCGGGAATATTAGGCATATAGGCAACAACACGATCCCCTCGTTTCACCCCTAACTGCTTCAGGGAATTTGCAACCATTGCCGTTTTTTCCTGAAGTTCTTTCCAGCTTATTTCTGTTCTCCGGGTCGTTTCTGATTGAAAGATTACTGCCGGCTTATTTTCTCTACTACCTCGAAAGACATGTTCCGCATAATTTAATGTAGCACCAGTAAACCATTTTGCCCCAGGCATCTTTCTTGATTCCAAAACTTGATTATAGGGTGTCTTAGATTGGACTTGGCAATAACTCCAAATACTTCCCCAAAACGATTCAAGTTCTTCGACAGACCATTCCCATAATTCCTTTTGATTTCCAAAAGATAAACCTTTCTCTCGTTTGAGCCATTTCATAAAAAGACTGACTCCTGCTTTTTCAATTTGGTGCTGCGATGGTTCCCATAATAAAACACCCTCAGTAATCGCTTTCATTATTATTCCTCCTAAATTACTAATTTTTTGAAGTAAATAATAACTATATACAGCATGTGCTCTTAAAAAACCTTTTTTAAAACGGTTTAACATCAAACCAAACTGTCATTCTTGGAGAGTCGATATTAGGTATAAGATATAAATAAAAAGAAGATAGCTTTTTTATTCATATACTATTCTCCTTATATATTATTTTTATAGATAGTAAATCGTTTTTATGGTCATTTTTAGTTCCATAAACGAAAAGAAGACCCCTATTTTTAGTAAGGAGTCTTCTTATCTTTATAATGAGTTATTAATTAAAACGATTAATACGACAATTGCTATAAACATAACGACTAAGCATCCGATCAGTTTATAGAATCCTTTTTTCGTTAAGGTACCACCTTGTACGTCTTTACGAATGAATAAGAATACTGCTAAAAACAAAACTAGCCCGATACCAAAGGCATACATCATTTGCATATTTCAATCTTCCTTTCTCACTTACATCTTAATATCTTTTCGATAAAACAACAAATGAGAGAAATACCGTACTCATCGTTAGAGCCATTAATATGTTCAGTAACTCAATTGCCGATAATGTAACTAGCTTTGCATTTAATCCGATAGAAAATAGAAGATAATATGCTGTTAGCGCAAAAAAGGAGAAGAACATTCCTTTATAACAAATGAGTTTCATTCGCTCATCTTTTTCTTTAATATAGAAGAAACTTTTTTCAATCTCATCACGATTATTTTTAAATCAAAAATGGAATAGTATATAGAAGGAAAACATCCAATTTTTCCTTCTATATGTATATGTTATTATATCTCCTTCCCTGCTTTTCAAAAATTTAATATCCCCATATGCGCTTTATCCTTTCAAAACATTGCATTCCTTTCCCTATGTGGAGGAAATAAGCTATTGTTTTTTAGTTGTTTTTCGCCATATTTTTAAAAACTAACGATTTACGCACCGTTTTTCATGTGTAGCCACTTTTTTTGCGCAAATCCTTCATTTTTCTTTCAATATTTAACACTATCGAAATAAAGTTTACGATAAATTCATAATTTTTTATTTTTTATACTATATTCCGTTATATTGTTGTATAATATTAATGAAAGCGCTTATTATTTCAATATACATAAATCGAACACTTTTTATCTACACATTCTAACAAATATACCTATATTTACATGCCATATTATTTGCTGTTTGTGCAGGTATACCAAATATATCCACCCATTTTTTCTGTAAATTTACTTTATAACATGAAAGATTAACTTGGGTGATAAGTAATTGTGAATGTTTTTTTACAAAACAGATAAGTAATAGTGTTTGGTATTATGTAAATTATTGTAATAACATAAGAGTAAAGAAAACATTTACATTCATTACTGATTCATCAATTATTGAAAAGAGCAAAATGCACCTTTTGTATAGGAAAAGGATTATATGCATTGGGAGGTTTAAACAAATGACGAGGAAGAATACAACGACAAACCCTTGGGCCAAGTTCCATGGTCCGAACCTTGGTTATGTTATTGAACAGTATGATCTTTACGTAACTGGAGCAGGTTCTGTTGATCCGGAATTACAAGAGCTTTTTGAAATTTTTGGAGCTCCTTCGTTCCAAGCAGATGTCGTAACAGGGGACAACACAGAAACAAATTTTTCTCCTCAAAATACAGGAAACATTGAAAAGATTCTTAAAGTCGTTCAGCTTGTTGAGCAGATCCGTTCATTTGGGCATACATTGGCTCATATTAACCCAATGGAAGAGCCTGTAAATGGACAATCTCTAATCGAGAAAGTAATGAACGAACTTAGCGATGAAGATTTGAAAGCGATTCCAGCTAAAACAGTATGGCAAAATGCACCAGAAGGTATTCACACTGCATTTGATGTAATTCATAGATTAAAAGAAGTTTATACAAAATCTTTAGCTTATGAATTCTCACATATACAAGATAGTGAAGAACGCGCGTGGTTGCATCAAATGGTGGAATCAAATTCATTGCGTCAACCATTATCAAATAAAAAACGAACTGCTCTTTTAAAACGTTTAACAGCTGTTGAAGGTTTCGAGCAATTCTTGCATAAAACATTCGTTGGTCAAAAACGTTTCTCTATCGAGGGCGTTGATATGCTTGTACCCGTTCTAGATGAAATTGTTCTAGAAGGTGCTAAAAATGGCGTTGAAGATGTCATGATTGGTATGGCTCACCGCGGTCGTTTAAGCGTACTTGCTCACGTATTAGAAAAACCATATACTCACATGTTTGCTGAATTCAAACATGCAAAAATAGATGGTGCAACAGCAAATGCTGGCTGGACTGGCGACGTGAAATACCATTTAGGTAGAGAACAAGTCGTTAGTAATGAAGAAGTTAGCACTCGCGTTACATTAGCAAATAACCCAAGTCACCTTGAGTTCGTTAACCCTGTTGTGGAAGGTTTCGCACGCGCGGCTCAAGAGAATCGTAAAAAGTCTGGTCTTCCAGAACAAGATACTTCTAAATCATTCGTAGTTTTAGTTCATGGTGACGCTGCATTCCCTGGTCAAGGTATTGTATCTGAGACACTCAACTTAAGCAGATTGAACGCGTACCAAACGGGCGGAACAATTCATGTTATCGCAAACAATGCAGTTGGTTTTACGACTGATAGCTATGATTCTCGTTCTACAAAATATTCAAGTGATCTTGCAAAAGGTTTTGATATTCCGATTGTTCACGTGAACGCTGATGATCCGGAAGCTTGTCTTGCTGCTGCTAACCTTGCGATCCAATATCGTACGTTGTTCAAAAAAGACTTCTTAATCGATTTAATCGGTTACCGCCGCTACGGTCATAACGAAATGGATGACCCAGCAGTTACGCAACCACAAGTGTACAAAAAAATTAAAAATCACCCAACTGTAAGAGCGATTTATGCAGATCAATTACAAGCTGCTGGTGTTCTGAATGCAGATGAGGTTGAAACAATTACACAGTTTATACAGGAACAATTAAAATCTGACTATGCACAAGTACCACCAGCTGATACGAGCGATGCAACAATTCACGTTAAAGTGCCAGATGTTGTTGCAAAAGGCATTCAGCCAATCGATACTGGTGTTGAGCTTGACTCACTTCGTGCAATTAATGAAGGCCTATTATCTTGGCCAGAAGGCTTTAACGTATATCCGAAGGTAAAGAAAATTCTTGAGCGCCGTAAAGATGCTCTTGAAGAGAACGGTAAAATTGAATGGGCACTTGCTGAGTCATTAGCATTCGCTTCTATTTTACAAGAAGGTACGCCAATTCGTTTAACTGGTCAAGATTCACAGCGTGGTACATTCGCGCATCGTCATATCGTATTACACGATACTGATACAAATGAAACATATTCACCATTACACCGCTTACCGAACATTAACGCTTCATTCTCTGTTCATAACAGTCCGTTATCAGAAGCTGCAGTTGTTGGTTATGAGTATGGTTATAACGTATTCGCTCCAGAAACTCTTGTGATGTGGGAAGCGCAATATGGTGACTTCTCAAATACTGCGCAAGCATTATTTGATCAATATGTTTCAGCAGGAAGAGCAAAATGGGGTCAAAAATCAGGTTTAGTCCTTCTATTACCACACGGTTATGAAGGTCAAGGACCAGAGCATTCTAGTGCACGTCCAGAGCGTTTCTTACAGTTAGCTGCTGAAAACAACTGGTCAGTTGCAAACTTAACGAGCGCAGCACAGTACTTCCATATCTTGCGTCGTCAAGCATCTATTTTAGGAACAGAAGCTGTTCGACCTTTAGTACTTATGACGCCGAAGAGTTTATTACGTCATCCACTTACGCTTTCAACTGCTAGTCAGTTAAGCGAAGGACGTTTCCAACCTGCTTTAGAACAAGAAAACCTTGGCATGAAACCAAATAAAGTTAAACGTCTTGTTTTAAGCACAGGTAAAATGGCGATTGACTTAGCTGCAGAGATCGACAATGGTAAGCATGAGTACAACTTAGATGAAGTTCATGTTGTTCGTATTGAACAGTTGTACCCATTCCCTGCTGAGAAAGTTCAATCTATTATGAAACGCTTTAAAAACTTAGAAGAAATTATTTGGGTTCAAGAAGAACCTCGTAATATGGGCGCATGGCATTACATGGCTCCAATTCTGTTCGAACTAGCTGGAGATACAGTGAAAACAGGTTACATTGGACGCCCAGATCGTTCTAGCCCATCTGGAGGCGATCCGTTCGCTCACAAAGCTGAGCAAGAACTAATTGTGGCGCACGCTTTAGATGCGAAGTATAACTTCCGTCAAGATAAACAAGAAATTGAAGTTTACAGCAACTAAAAGTAACAATGAATTTTTCCGGCTCAATTTGGGCAGATATTCTGCCCAAGTCGAGCTAACAAATGGAGATTACCGAAGATTAAAGAAGACAAAACACACCGTTAGGCAAATAAGGGGAGGACATTTAAAATGATCGAAATTAAAGTACCTGAGCTTGCAGAATCTATTACAGAAGGAACTATTTCACAATGGCTTATCAACGTAGGTGACAAAGTTGAGAAAGGTGGCAGCGTTGTTGAGCTTGAAACTGATAAAGTCAATGTAGAAATCATTGCAGAAGATTCAGGTATTGTATCGAAGTTACTAGGCGAGCCTGGGGATACAGTTGAAGTTGGCGCAACTATCGCAATTTTAGATGCAAATGGCGCACAAGTGGCAGTAAGTACACCTGCACCAGTGGCTGAGCAACCAAAACAAGAAACAGCTGAAGCACCGAAAGCTGCTGCTCCAAATGCTGAACAAGCTACGGCTCTACAAGGTTTACCAAATACGAACCGTCCTATCGCATCACCAGCTGCTAGAAAAATGGCTCGTGAATTAGGAATCGACTTAAACGACGTACGTAGCACAGATCCACTTGGACGTGTGAGACCACATGATGTACAAGCTCATGCTGCAGCACCAAAAGAAGCACCAGCTGCTCCAAAAAGTCCAGCTCCTGCTCCAGTTGCAAAAACTGAATTCGAAAAACCAGTTGAGCGTGTGAAAATGTCCCGCCGCCGTCAAACAATTGCAAAACGTCTTGTAGAAGTTCAACAAACATCTGCAATGTTAACAACATTTAACGAAGTTGATATGAGTGCAATCATGGAATTACGTAAAGAGCGTAAAGATGCTTTCGAGAAAAAACATGATGTACGTCTAGGTTTCATGTCATTCTTCACAAAAGCAGTTGTTGCAGCATTAAAACAATTCCCATTATTAAATGCTGAAATTCAAGGCGACGAGCTTATCATTAAAAAATTCTATGATATCGGTATTGCAGTAGCAGCTCCAGATGGATTAGTTGTTCCAGTTGTACGCGATGCTAACCAATTAAACTTCGCTGAAATCGAAAGCGAAATTCGTAATTTAGGTATGAAAGCACGCGATAACAAACTTTCATTAAAAGAACTACAAGGTGGTACATTTACAATTACAAACGGTGGTGTATTCGGTTCTCTAATGTCAACACCAATTCTAAATAGCCCACAAGTAGGTATTCTAGGAATGCACAAAATCCAAGTACGCCCAGTTGCAATTGATAACGAGCGTATGGAAAACCGTCCAATGATGTACATCGCTTTATCTTACGATCACCGTATTGTTGATGGTAAAGAAGCAGTTAGCTTCCTTGTTGCTGTTAAAGACATGCTTGAAGATCCAAAATCATTATTATTAGAAGGTTGATAGACTGCGAATAAAAAAAGGCTGTAGAATGAATTCATTCTACAGCCTTTTTTATTACGTACATAAGGGACAAATTACATTACATACACTGATAATGTATGCCCATGATAATTTTTGCTAAGAAGGAGGAATCATATGAGTACTCTTCCAGCTCACGCGAAGCTCAAAATAAATAAAGATACCTTTTTCCTCCCCGATTCAAACGGGGGTGTCTATTTTCGAAATAACACCAGTTCATTTCGCATGGAAGGAAATGGGATTTATGACTGGATTGAAAAATTAATGCCTATGTTTAACGGCAATCATTCTTTAGAAGAATTAACGACTGGTCTTCCACTCCCTTATCAAAATCGAGTATTAGAAATTGGCGAGATTTTATATAAAAATGGCTTCGTTCGCGATATAAGTCAAGATGCTCCTCATGAATTAGAAGAAGCATTACTTGAAAGATACGCATCGCAAGTTGAATTTTTAGAGACATCTTCTCATTCAGGTGCTTTAAAGTTCCAAACGTATCGCGAGGCGAATGTACTCGTAATCGGTTCTGGCGATATGTTTACTTCCTTAGTTTCTTCTTTACTTGAATCCGGGTTACCAAAGTTTCACTATTTAATAACGGACCATGAAGAAACAAATTATAACCGGATTCATGAACTTGTAGAAAAAGCTTACTCCACTGATGAAAATGTACTTATTCAAGAAATAGATACTACAATAGATCGTTCCTTAAACGAAGTATTCGAACCTTTTGATTGGATTTTATACGTTTCTCAAAATGGGGATATTGAAAGTTTAAGAGCAATACATGCAATTTGTAGGGAAGAAAAGAAAAACTTTATACCTGCTATATGTTTGCAACAAGTCGGCTTAGCCGGTCCTGTCGTTACCACTGACCGTGAAGAATGCTGGGAATCTGCATGGCATCGCATACATGAAAATACAATTCAAAATGAACAACCACCTGAGCCCTTCTCACCGATTGCGGGGGCTATGCTGGCAAATATTATTGTTTTTGAGTTGTTTAAACATGTTGCTGGTGCCTCGCATAGAGAACAAAATCCACAATTCTTTTTATTAGATTTCGAAACACTTGAAGGAAACTGGCATTCTTTTATAAAACATCCTCTCGCAACTGACGAAAGCTTTACAATTGAAACCGTTCCAGATCTTACTGAAAATTTGGAGCGCCATGCAGAACAGTATACTTCAACGGAAATTTTTCGCTTTTTTGATACATTAACCTCTAGAGAAGCCGGCATTTTTCATATGTGGGATGAACGAGATTTATATCAATTACCTTTATCCCAGTGCTACATTCAAGTCGCTAATCCGTTATCAGAAGGGCCTACTTCCCTACTTCCTCTTATAACTTGCGGAGGATTAACTCATAATGAAGCACGCCGCGAAGCTGGTTTAACAGGAATTGAAGCATATGTAGAAGAAATTATTCACCGCCTTATCCCTGAGCATAATGATATCGGTATTGGTGCTGGTGAAACGATGACAGAAGGTGTGTACCGAGCACTCCAAAGCCATTTAAGAAATAAATTATATGAACGGCAATCACATATGACAGAAGAAATTACCGAGCTAGATTTAACCGACATTTATGACAAACATTGCCGTTTTTATTTCCATGCCCTCTCCACCATACATGACACACCTAAAATAGGAATGGGTAAAGAGTTACTTGGCTTTCCCGTCGTTTGGGTTGGTGCAAATGACAAATGGTATGGCAGCACGGACATTACGATGACTTTAGCATTAAGAAATGCGCTCCAACAAGCATTGCTCCATATTCAAAATCAAGAGATTCCTTATAAATCTCATATATTACCAGACTCCTCTATTCTTTTATACAGCGCTGATTCTTTTAGAATTGAAATACAAGAAGAACAAGAACTTCCAAACGTACAATCTTTGCAATTCGCTTTACAAAATTTAAAAGAAAACAACCTTTACCCTTTCGTCTTTGACCTAGCAATTGAACCCTTTTTAAAAGAAAATTTAGATGGTGTATTTGGAGTATTAATTGAAGAGGAGGTAAAATGATGGATCAACATGTATTACTCATAGGAGATGGCGTACTCGCGGACTACGTATATGAACAATTATCCCCTCACTATTCAATCATTCGCCAAAGTACCATTGAAGAAACGCTTCCTGAAAATATTCATATCGCGCTCTTATTACATGATGGTTCTCCCTCCTCCATCCATCATGATGCAGAACAAATCTTTCGTACTGCAAATATTCCATGGCTTCGAGGTTTTACTTCGTTTGGTGAAGGTATTATCGGCCCTTACGTTCACCCTCACAAAGCCGGATGTTCTCATTGCGCTGATGGGCGGCGTTTTATCGCTGGCTTTGACCAAAAAGAAATGTGGGAATTACAACGGAAATACACTATAAAGTCAAATGATGTTATAGGGCGGGACGTATGTGCTACACAAACTGGATTACTACAAATGTGCCAGCTCATTCATGCTGAAACAGAGAAAATAGTAACAAAAGGACAGTCTTCTTTAGAAAGTGAACTCATTTTACTTAACTTACAAACATTGCAATGCAATCGGCATTCCTTTCTCCCTGATCCACTCTGCCCAGTATGTAGTACATTGCCCGATGATACTATGGCTGCAGCCCAGCTCTCATTACAACCAAGTTTGAAAACGAGTGACGACAGTTATCGCTGCCGCTCTATCGATGAATTAAATACTTTTTTAACAAAGGATTATTTAGATTATCGGATGGGACTTTTAAACGGCAAAATGCAGCATTCCATCTTACCGTTTGCCGATGTCATTGTAAACATGCCGCTACTTCTTGCAAATGAAGGCGTTGCAGGACGAACACATTCATTTGCACTTAGTGAAGCAACTGCTATTTTGGAAGGATTAGAACGATACTGCGGCATATCACCTCGCGGAAAAAAGACGAATGTACATGGTAGCTACAGACAATTTGACGATATTGCACTGAACCCTCTCACACTTGGTGTACATACAAATGAACATTACAATCAAGAGGGTTTTCCATTTCAACAATTTGATCCTGATCAGCCTCAAAATTGGGTATGGGGATATTCTTTATCAGAAAACCGTCCACTTTTAGTGCCAGAATCAATTGCCTATTATAGCCTCGGTCACAGGGAGGCTTTCGTGTATGAAACATCGAATGGCTGTGCAATTGGCGGTAGTTTAGAAGAAGCCATCTTCCATGGAATTTTAGAGATAATTGAACGAGATTCTTTCTTACTCACTTGGTATGCAAAGTTACCTCTTCCACGTCTTGATCTTGATTCAGCAGAGGATACCGAATTACAATTAATGATTGAAAGATTACGTACGATTACTGGATATGAATTACATGTTTTCAACGCAACGATGGAACACGGTATCCCAAGCATATGGGCGATCGCTAAAAATACAAAACAAGATGGAATAAATCTTGTCTGTGCAGGCGGTGCCCATTTAGAACCCATTCGTGCTGTTAAAAGTGCGATTCATGAATTAGCAGGCATGTTACTTATAATGGATGAAGACCTTGAAAAAAATAGAGAAAAATATGAAAATTGTTTACAGGATCCATATCTCGTTACACAAATGGAAGATCATAGTATGCTATACAGTTTAAAAGAAGCTGAAGATCGTCTCGACTTCCTTTTCCATGATGATCTCCCTGTACAAACGTTCCAAGAAATGAATACATTGCGATCATTCGATATGGATTTAACTATAGACCTTCACCATCTTTTAGATCGATTACATCGCTCAGGACTCGAAGTAATCATCATTGATCAAACGCTTCCTCTCATACAAAAAAATGGATTATCTTGTGTAAAAGTATTAATTCCAGGCATGTTACCGATGACGTTTGGGCATCATCTCACCCGAACAACAGGATTACAAAGAGTTCTTACCGTACCGATGACGCTAGGGTATACAAATGAACCTCTTACAGTTGAACAATTAAACCCGCATCCGCATCCGTTTCCATAATTTGCAGTAAGGAGGCAGTTTGATGCAACTAGATACTTTTTTACACCATCTTCATTTCTCTACCGATGAAATTATGCCGGACAAAGAAATCAACTGGGATGATGCACCGCTTCCCTATAAATTATATCGTAATTTACCAATCATCCCTCTTTCTTTAGAAATACCTTTAACATTAAGAAATCACCATACTCTTGCTGAACCTACTTTAGAACAAATCGGGCATTACCTTTGGTACACATTTGGCTTAACTCAATTGTGCCAGCCTTCTTTCGTCTCAGAAAACAATGAAACAACGAATATACTTCGAAGATTTATCCCTTCTGGGGGAGCTTTATATCCAAATGAATTATATATGTATTTAAAAATAAATCATTATCCGCACGGTATCTATCATTATGATGTGGCACATCATCGCCTCATCTTGCTACGTGAAGGAAATTTCGATTCCTATCTCACAGAGGCACTCGGCAATCGTTGCAACATACATTCTTGTTTCGGAACTGCTTTCGTATCAACGATGTTTTGGAAAAATTTCTTTAAATATAATAACTTTTCGTATCGTCTACAAGGATTAGATACTGGCGTTCTTATTAGTCAACTATTGGAAGTTTCCAAACAATCTGGGTTTACAACGGGGGTATATTTTCAATTTCTAGACCGGGCAATTAACCATTTACTTGGATTATCAGAGCAAGAGGAAAGTGTATATGCAGTTATTCCTTTATGTACAGAGCCGACTGAGGAATGGTTTCACGATGATCAAATAGGAAATACAAATGTCACTTCCCATGACTTATTACAGCAACTTCCACCCTTACAACATGAACACTTCGTCCGCTCAAACCATATCACTGAGTACCCACTAATCATAAAAATGAATACGGCTTCTATGATAGAATCAACCGAAATGTTTCGAACAATCACGAATGCAGAAACGTTTCAACATGCTATTCACACTTTATCACTACCAGAAGTGGAGAGATTATCCTATGATTTTGCAAATATTTGTAAAAAACGTTATTCTCCCGATACCGACTTTACCTTAACAAAACTAAGCAAAACTGAGCTCGCTACTTTACTACAAGAAGCGAGCCTATCCTTCCCTTATTACAATGACCTTGATGGAAGTTATATAAATCAAAATGCGAGAGTCTCACTATACGGATGCTTTTATAAAATAGGAGACATCGAAGACGGTGCTTATACTTATAACAGCAATACACATTCATTACGTCCCATTCGATACGGAGATCTACGTTATCATCTCCATTCCGGCATGACCATGGATAACGTAAATCTTTTCCAAGTACCTCTTTGCCTACATGTAATTGGAAATAAAGATTATCGGCAGAATGAATTAGGCTATAGAGGGTACCGCATTCAACAAATGGAAGCGGGTATACTCGTTCACAAACTCATTTTAGCCGCCTCTGCTATGGGGATGGGTGGCCATCCACTGTTAGGTTTTAACGTGAACGTATGCGATCAACTGTATGCAATTGATCAAACACAAAAAACGTCTCTCATCCAAATTCCAGTCGGTTCGTACCGTCCTCGCACTTGGCTAAAAGGATATTTGCATAATTAAAAGCACGCCAGTAAGTGGCGTGCTTTCTTTATAAGACTACTTATTATGTTGTTGCTACAGATGCTGCAGCTAGCGCAGCAATAGAGGCTTCCATATTCTTAATCGTTTTATCGATAGATTTGATAGTTCCAAAGATTTCTTCTTTATGGAGTTGCTCGATTTTTTGTTTTAATGCTTTACGCTCATAATCAGAGAAATCATCATGTAACATTTTCTTCTGTTCTAAAAATAGCACTAATACAACCGTATTGAATTCTACATTCCCTCCTTCTAATAATTCAGCACGTATTTTTTCTACGATGTAATTATGAGTGTTGTCTACATCTACATAGTGTTTCTTTTCTATAACAAATAAGATTTCGGTATTTTCTACTTTGAGAATTTCTTTCTCGACAAGTGTTTCGATTACTAGCTTATAAATTTCACGTTGTTTAAACATATGGTTATAAAAATAAGATGCCCATTTTTTTATTTTCTTCGTTTTTTCCGACTTTATGATTTCTAATAATCGATCAAGGGACTTATCTCCTGTTGGAGTAATATCTAAAATTGTTACTGTATCATCTTCTTCAAATTTCACTTTGCTTTTTAAAGACACCTCTACTAAACAAGCCATAGTTGTATAGAGTTCGACATGTTGCCGAAAAATGGCCTTAAACTTATTTGTTTCACGATCTAAAGCTAACAAGGCAAATTCTTGAGGAATCGTTAATTCTTTTAACAATTGATTGACCTCCTGCTCTTATCATATATTTACAATTGGAATTTGTTCCCTGATAATTATCCTATATAAATAAACTGAAAAAAATCAATTGTAATCAATATTCAGAATCACAGACTCATATATAAAAGGAGCGATTAAATTGGGTGTATTACAGCAATTAATCCAACAAGCAAAACATCCAAGAGGAGCAATTGGTTCCTCTATGCTTTGTATTATGAACACTGCACATACGAGATTAACAAATCGGGCATTGCAAAAAGTATACATACAAAAAGATGCCGTTATATTAGATATTGGCTGCGGAGGTGGTAAGGCGCTACATACTCTTTCAAAAATAACCCCTCACAGCAAAATATATGGCATCGATTACTCCAATCAAGCTGTTGAAAAATCCAAGAAAGCTAACTTAAAAGATGTAAAAACGGAAAAAATCGTTATTCATAAAGCAAGCGTATCTTCTATCCCGTATGATGCTAACTTCTTCAATCTCATCACTGCCTTTCAAACACATTATTTTTGGCCTGATTTTAAAAATGATATGAAAGAAGTTTTCCGCATTATAAAACCGAATGGATCCTTTTTATTAGTCGCTGAAACTTTTAAAATCCAATATCATATGAAGGAATTTAAAACAACTGAAGAAATCGTAAGCCTTTTTTATGCAACGGGCTTTCGACGCGTGAACTGTTATGAAGAAAGAGGTTGCCTCTGTGTAATAGGCGAAAAATAAAAAGCAGACCTTCCAAAGTCTTCTTTTTCCATTAAATCAATTTAAAAATACTCTTAATTTGTCGTGCAAATAACCAGTTTTTCGTACCACAGTTATCATTTAAACTATCTAAATTAATAGATTTCCCGTTAGAAAACTTTAATTCTAATGTTGTATTTTTATCATTTGTTTTTAGCTTGCTATCTGTAATATCAGCATACTTTAATTTTTCAACTTCAATATACGCTTCCTTCTCTTCACCAATAATCACATGATCTTGGAAGAAGAAAAATACTTCAGCTTTCTTACCAAAGCAAAATACATTTTTCGTATAAATTAATGTCGCATTATCAAGTCCGACACACAATTCCTTCATTTCTTCTACAACGCGTCCAAAGTCTTCTTCGTTTCTTGCATTTGATTCATTGATCCATTCTTCAATTGTTTTCATGTTAATTGCCATGTTGCGCCCCCTGGTTCGTTCATTGCTTTGTTTAAAAAATCAATACTATATGACAATATAAGCGATAAGTATATTATTTTTCAAGGACAATTACTATTTTCGAAATAAAGATAAATTTCAAAGTAATATATGAGGAACAACAATTTCATTATATTTTAAATGTCTGAACGAAACATTCTTCATCATCAATTACCTGTCTTCTTTCTTGAAATTCAATATTCAACTCTCTATACACTTTCTTCCAAAACGAAACAGCTGGTACATTCCCAATAAGCTCGATAACGAAATACTGCCCTCTTTTTTCTTGGAACAATCCCCTAATAACTTGTTTACCGATTCCTTTTCCCTTGTATTGATTTAATATGAAAATGTCATTAATTCCAAAATCATTTTCTTTCTTTAAAAATGGGCGTTCTAACAATAATAAAAAACCTATAATACTATCTTCGTTTTTAATAAAGTATGGAGTAATTCCATCGACTTTCCAAAACGTGTCCAAATCCTCATATTCAAAAAAACCATCTGCTCCAATGTTTATATTGGTAGTAAACTTTGAAAGATCATGGAGGTACAGCGAATACAAATTACGTAAAATAGATTTTTCTGATTCTTGAACTTCTTGCATTGCTACAGACATTTTTTAGGTCCCCTTCCCTATATGTAACTATTTCCCAACCTCTTTTATTCGATAACAGAGATTCATCTCCCTCTTCAAATAAAATGAAACTTTAATCAGTGGGGGTTTTTCCATCCCCAACTGATTATTAGCCCACACCAATCGGGCTTTTACGGACAGTTAATCTCCCACCTAACTTCTTTGCTTCCGCCGAATTTTGAGGGAGAAGCTTACTGCCCTCAAATAGCGGGATAAAAAAATAGCACTAAAAAAGTGCTATTCTGCTCGTCGCGCAGCTTGTTGAACGGGATCCCAAACGCTGTTATATGGTGGTGCGTAACTTAAATCGATATCTTCTAAATCGTGGATACTCATTTTATTAAAAAGTGCCATTGCAATGACATCAATACGTTTGTCTACACCTTCTTCTCCAATCACTTGTCCACCTAATAATTGCTTCGTATCAGAACGGTATACTAATTTCACGTAAAGTGGTGTTGCACTCGGATAATATCCTGCCATATTAGTTGAGTCTACTTTTACCGTCTTATACGGGATCTTCAATCCACTCGCTTCTTTTTCATTTAGGCCTGTTCTCGCTAACGTAAGATCCATAAATTTAATAATTCCCGTACCGAGAGTACCTTTAAAAGCTCTTCGTTTATCAACCATATTGAGGCCAGCAAGTCGCCCTTGTTTATTTGCAGTCGTTCCAAGTGGAATATGATCATGAATTTCTTTTATAACATGATAATGCGTTGCACAATCTCCAGCTGCATACACATCTTTCACATTCGTTTGCATATATGCATTTACTTCAATCGCACCTTTATGATTTGTACGTATATTTGTTCCTTCAAGAAAATCAGTGTTCGGTTTTACACCGACAGATACTAAAACAAGGTCGGTTTTATACGTACCTTTGTCCGTTTCAATTTGCTCTACTCTCTCATTTCCTTTAAACGCTTTTACATTTACATTTGTTAAAATTTCAATATTATGTTTCTCTGCTTCTTTATGTATATATGTCGCCATATCCGTATCATAAATTGTGCCGATATGATCGTTTCGCTCAATCATTCTTACTTTCTTTCCGAGTTCCACAAATGTTTCTGCCATCTCAAGGCCAATTGCACCGCCGCCAATAATCGTTACTTGTTCAACTTTATGTGTTTCTAACGTTTCTACTATACGCTCGGCATCTGGAATTGTTTTTAAAAGATGAACACCTTGTAAATCTCGCCCTTCCCATTCTGGCATAACAGGATGTACGCCGGTCGCAATTAATAGACGATCATATGTAAACTCAAATACATCTTTCGTCTTCGTATGTACCGCATACACAATCTTATTTTCAGTATCAACTTTTGTTACTTCATGACGTACTTTCGCATCAATTCCATATTTATCACGAAACGTCTTCACGTTACGTGCAATTAACTTTTCAGTAGAAGCAATAACACCACTAATAACATACGGGAGCCCACACTGCGCATATGAGTATATTTCACCTCTTTCTAAGGTAACAACATTCGCAGATTTTTCATTTCTAACAATTTGCATTGCTGCACTCATACCGGCTGCATCGCCACCAATAATGACATAGTTCACTTTACCACTCCTTCTTTTTTTACATACTCTTTACGTTTTCCATATTTTATAGAAATAACACCTATTTCCATTGTAAAGAAAGAAATTTTAATTCACAAATTTGTTGCATAAGACTATATCATAATAGGCAAATGTCGTGCCCTATAAAAAGGATAATTAATATGCTATAACAGATATACTTGAAAGTAGGTGAAACATACATGTGTAGCAACTTTCTTTCCTCTCTTCCAGAGGAACCAAAGGCTGCCGTCCCACTCGAACAAGAATTTACCATTGGCGCGACTATATATGGCGCTCGCGCTTGGTCATCTAATAATGGTACTACAGTTTCGCAAGATATTTGGAAGTCCACCCTCTTCGCTTCAGCATCACAAGCCGGTCAGGCCGTGTATCCACTTGGCATCATTAAAATTGTTAACTTGTCATACGACACAGTTACTGTTACGACATCACAAGGATTAAATACTGAAATCATAGTGACAATTCCGCCCCAATCTGAAACCGTATTAACCTCTAGTTCTTTATCCGATGTCAGTGCTAGTTCATCCGGCACAGCGAGCAGAGTCAACTTCTTCTTTCATATATTTTTTTCACGTGATCCTGTTCCAGCCCTTCTGCCAATCAAACAACTATAAAAAGGTACAGTATCATCGTCACTGTACCTTTTTCATACCATCTATTCTTTTGATTTTATAAGCTCAACATTATATGCTTCAATATCACTTAACGCCCCTGTATAATATGGTTTCTCTCGATACCAAGACTGTTTTGAAAAGTACGCTTGCATATCTTCCGTTTGAAAAATATATCCATGTCTCGCATATATTTCATTTCTAGCGATTTTCAATTGCTCTTTCGATAAATATCTCAAATCCGCACTTGTTAATTTTCGAATATCACTATCCGGAAAGAAGAAACCATTATACACATATTGAGTTGTAACTTGCGGGGAAACGTTATAAACAACCGTTTTCTCTGTACTTTTCTTTTGAAACGGTAGATTATAAGTTAAAGAGTTTGTTACATTCTCCATCTTTGTCGTTTCTCTCCCGTTTTCTCCATTTCGTTCTAAATAAATTGATACACTTCCATCTGTAGACACGGGACCCCATGTCATCTCTTCCCCAGTCAATGTTGTCACTGGCTTTTGATTCACATATAATGTAGCATCAGGTGCATTCGTTTGAACAGTAATATATTGCCCTTTTAACGTTAAATCTACCGTCACATTTTTTTGATTTTGCTTCATAAGGACAACCTTCTCTTCACGCGCTAGTTTCGCATATTCACTTTTGAATTCCGATTGAAATATTTGAATTCCTGGAAGAAATGGCCCATATTGTTTTTCAAAATCTTTATCATTCGTCTTATCTAATTCTTTTCCGTTCACTTTTAATACTGTATCTTTTTCATTTGTAAGAAGTGTCGCATAATACGTCTTCGTTTTTAATTTATATCGGTCAAATAAAAAGAAGTATGCTCCGTCTTTCGTTACAGAAAAATCTACTCCTTCTATCCCGTTCTTCTTTTGCCCTTGCTTTATATACGCTTTCAATTCACTGACATAAGACGGGTTTTCCTTTATATACGAAAATAATGGCATCACACTCTCTCTATTCACAACAACCCCTGGATCGTCTGTCGTAATCATATCGACAAGCTGATCCCCATCCTTCTCTTGTAAAACAGTAATAATGCGGTCTAATTGTGCCTCTTGCGAATAATACGATGATCCATACATGTATAATCCAACAATTGCTATAATGAACAGTGATAAAAGTATAATCCAAATTTTTGTTCCCTTATTCATCTTCTGCTTCTTTATTATCGGATTTCCTCTTTTCATCCCGCAATTTTGGCAAAATTGTACGCCATCCTCGAGCTTACATCCACACTTTGTACATACATTCATGCACTGAGCCATCTTTTCATTAGAAGCCTGTTAATCCTGTAGCTATGGCATCGATTACCGTCTTAATGTAAGACCAAAATACAATCCATGTTGCAATTCCAATACAAATATTAGCGATAATAAGGGTATAAACTGGATCTAATCCGCCTCTATCTAACTTTAATATAGCTACCATTGTGCTAATGCTCATACAAGTTGCCGCAACCCATAGTAACAGTGGTAATAAAAAGATTAATAAGAAACTAAAGAGAAACGCGATCACTAATAAAACGACAACCGGTGTTGCTATCGTTCCCCATATACCAAATACCTCTAAAAATGAAAACGATGATTTCATGAGCTTCCCACTTACAAAAATGATAAATCCAACAAAAAGAGTTAAAATTAATAAGAATAAAAAGACCGTTACAGACTGACCAAAAAATGAAGGACTGGATACTTCAAGTGCAAATGTTCTCGTCACTGCCGTAGCTGCACTCATCATCCTGTAAAAGATACATGCACCTAAAAAACTAATAAGTATAAGACTTACAATTCCATTTTTTATTTCAATATGGCCGCTTTTCATAATGGCTGTCGGTGCTTTCAATGCATTTTTTAAGAACTGAAAATATCCACTCGCAATTTGTTTCGCTTGCTCTACCGTTTCATTTGGGCGACTTTCCTTCGCAGGCGCTATACGTGATAATTGTTGCTCCTCTTCTTTCGCACTACTTTCTACTACTTCTTCTGTCAATGACCGCCCACAATTCCCGCAAAATTTCGCTCCATCCGCATGTTCCATATTACAACCCGGACACGTCATCCTCTCATCCCCCCTAGGCATATATCTTCTAAGCTGTTATAAATTCAATATATGTTTATGGACATAAAACATGACTACAAGAGACGGAAGACAAAATCCTCCTTAGGAAGAAAATATATGTGCTAGCAATCTAGAAAAATAATGCTATGATGAAACATAGTATTATTTTTCACATTATATAAAGATTGGATGAAAGACGATGGAATTTGCAAACTCACTTTTTCACATATTCCTTACAAGCGTGATCCAATTATTCTCTTTAATTGGAAGCATCATTGTAATTGGATTCATATTAGGTTATTTAGAGTCTCTTACAAGAACATATTGGTCGAGGGCTTTTGGGAGAAAAGGTTTCCTTTTAACCGCATGGATTGGCGTTCCCATTCACGAGCTTGGTCATGCGATTATGTGCATATTATTTGGTCATAAAATTGTAGCGGCTCAGTTCTTTCCGACAAATACAAATGACGGAGCTTTAGGTTACGTACAACACCAATATAACCGAAGAAATATATATCAACGAATCGGAAATTTCTTTATCGGTATCGGTCCCATTTTCTCTGGAATTACTGCATTAATACTTTTCATGTATTATTTCGTACCAGAGTCGTATGCTTTATTTAATAGCACCCTTGAAACAACGACTCAATCAACTTCTATCAATATAGAAATGATCCAAAATATGTTTTTATCAACATTCTTTTTATTAAAAAGTTTATTTACACTGAACAACTTATTTAACCTTTCATTTTGGCTGTTTCTCTTTATCGCAATTTGTATCTCTGCACATATTGCTTTAAGTAGACCGGATATAGAAGGTTCAGTAGACGGCGTGATTGCGATATTTATCGTATTACTCCTATTTAACGTAATAGCAAGTCTCTTTCAATACGACAGCAACCAACTCATCGGAAAAGTTATGAAATACAATATGTACATTATTGCTTTTTCTAGTGTAGCTTTACTCTTTTCTTGTATTTCTACACTTATAAGTTATATTTTTTATAAAATGAGAAGAGGTCGTTCATTTTAAATACAAAAAGGTATCCAAGCAACGTTTGGATACCTTTTTCACTTTAATGCATGTTCACCTTTTTCATAAAGATACTTTTCCGGCAACACGACTACGCAATTTTCACCACAACAACTCTATTCATTTGTAAAAAATCACATTTTCAAAAACATACACCACTATATCAATAGTGATGTATATTTCGTTCATTATAAATTATTTCTCACTTTTATAATTACAATTCTCAACAGGAATACGAGCATGCCCCTCTTCATCGGTACACCAAGATTGCGACTGGAACGCAAGAAAGATACCAACCCACTCTTCCTTTTTCTCAAAATGAATAAGTATTCCACCGTCTTGCCATATGCCATCATCACCTTGCCACTGCTCTACATTCCCTTGATTCATATGAATATCGTGTATGCCATTTCCAGGTTTAAAGTGAAAATAGGAATCCGGTGTATCCACTTCTGGTCCCCATCGCTCACCAAATGCGTAAATAATCGCTTCTTCCTCTATTGCTCTTTCTATATAATTTTCTATCTTTTCATTCAAATCATTATCAGATCCTGATT
The DNA here is from genome assembly GCF_000746925.1 of Bacillus clarus. GTDB lineage: Bacteria > Bacillota > Bacilli > Bacillales > Bacillaceae_G > Bacillus_A > Bacillus_A clarus. The sequence continues at coordinate 3,527,125 of NZ_JMQC01000008.1, read as the reverse complement.
TCTCAGCTGGCAAAGGAATCATTTGCTTTGAATCAAATAAATTACCTCTTACATAATCTAAAGCAACTTTCGGTTCATTATTTTTCACTTCTGTAAAACCGAATGGTAATGCTGGTAAAATATGAATGGCTTCCGAACGAATATTTCTACTAGCAAAATATAAAACTTCTGATGGATAGCTTTGCGATTTCACATTAATTGCAATGCGATAATCGACTCCTGCCTCACCCTGTAAATGAACTTGATAATGAGGGGTTTTCCCTTTTCCAATCATAGATTGTATTACTGTACCTTTTAGCACACCATAGTTTTTTAAGGGCATACTTTTCATCTCCTATTCATTTAGTAGAAGCTCCCCTTACTTAAATGTTATCCAACAACAAAAGAAAATCCTCCTAAACGTAAGAGGATTTTTCACTTCATCCTAATAGGTACCATACAGCAACCTCCACCACAACAAGTAACACGGCACCTAAAATCATTAATGTCGTTTTCTTTAATAGTTCATTTTCGCGATAAGGAGTGTTACATAAATACGCACCAAGTGTAATGCGTGATGGACAGGCAATTGTCGCTACTGATGATGCTGTATTTTGGAGTGTTGTTACATATTGCCACGGAAGTCCTACATGTTGTGCTGTTTGCATTTGTAGTTTTATAAACATCGCATTCGATCCTGCATTACTACCTGTTAAAAAGCCACCGATTCCTCCTATGAATGGGGAGACAAAAACGAAAAATGTGCCAAACGTTTCACCCGCTGCTTTTGCTAGTAATGAGTGCATACCTGCTGCACCCATTACTTCTGAAATGGCAATGAACATTGTTGTCGTAATGGCGAAAGGAATCCACTGTTTAATCGTTTGCGAGAGTGATTGTTTAATAATAGTAGATGGAATACGGAAGAAAATAATTGTAAATAAACAAGTGACGCCAAGCCAAAATCCTGGTGAATACAGCAGTTCTAATTTGTAAGAATATGATTTTAAATCAAGAACCGCATATGACCTGAGTACGTCATGCAATGCTGGAACGAGACGAGAAAGTAAAATGCAAACTGTTAAAAATAGATAAGGGCTTATTATTTTCATAATGGATACTTCTCGCTCTACTGCTGCAGCATGCTCTGATAAAAATTCCTGCTCCCTCTTCTCCTTTAATTTAATGATAAGAAAACCAAATGTAATCGTAACGATAGAACTTAATATCCCTGCTAGTTCAACGCTTACGTATACGTTAGAAAGGTAGATTCCTGTAGAAAACAATAAAAAGAAACCTGTCCCCTCCCTCCACTTTTCTATAACAGCTTTCCAGCCACCAACAACATATAAAGAAAGAATGACAAAGTATGCAAAAATGGGAACACTTAATAATGCTGTATTTGTTCCTAGGATTGTTAACGGCATATGAATAAGCTGTGAACCGATAATCGTTCCCGTTGCCATCGCCCCCCATGAACTTGCAAGTAAGCCGATAAACGAGAGTAGTACAGCTTGAAATGGTTTATAGCCGAGAGAAAGAAAAATAGGGGCAGCGACCATAAAGCCAATTCCAAACCCGCTCACTGATTCAATAAGTGGACAGATTCCAAAGCACATAAGAAGCATTTGTAGTAACCGATCATGTGTAACTTGTTCCAAGAACCGTGCTACTTGATCGATATACCCCATTTTGTTCATGAGGTGAAATAAAAAAATACCGAAAAACAAAACGTAACCGACAATAAAACAAATTAACCAACCTTTAATCGTTGCGTGCACAGTTTCACTTATCCCTAACCGAAACATCGGCGAAAGTAAAACGATTCCAACAGAGACGGCATAAGAGATTAACGAGGCTCTTAATGACGTTTGTTTAAACAGAAATAAACAAATAAAAATCATCATAATCGGGATAAGGGCCAACACTATTGCCATGCTATCATCTCATTTCGTAAAAAATGCAATTTTAACTATTATATAACAGTTGGTGTAATATTCCATTAATTTTATAACAGTTTTTTATTATACTTTATAAAGTGAACGATTGAAAAAATGTTACACTGCAAGAAATACATTATTTCTTACGAGGTGTTATACATATGAACAAAGAACAATTTTGGCAATTCATTTCAGAAATGACTACAAACGATGAGACAAGTGATTGGTTAGTTGAGCAATTGGCTAAAAAATCAACAAACGAAATTATAGACTTTGAGATTCATCTCCAAAACGCTTTAAAGCAATCTTATACATCTTCACTATGGGCGGGTGCTTACATTATTTTAGGCGGATGCTCCGATGACTCATTTGATTACTTTAGAGGTTGGCTCATCGCATGCGGACAAGAAATATTTGAATCTGCAGTAGAAAATCCTGATTCTTTAGCAAGCTTAATTCCTAATTTTTATGAAAAGGATGAGCTTATTCCAGAATTCGAAGAAATGTTATCTATCGGTTTTGAAGCTTTCTCTTTAAAAGAAACAGGAGATACGGAATGGGACGATAATGTATGGAATAAATTTTCTTCTTTATTAGATGAAAAAGAGCACGATTCATCTATGCCTGAAATCGAATTCGATTGGGAGGAGGATGAAGACAAACTAGCAGAACTTTTTCCAAAACTATGGAAACGTTTCGGTGAAAATCCATTAGGCTAACATAATAAGGGGCTTCTTTAACAGGCCCCCCCTTATTCCTCCTAAAAAACTGTTTGTTGTTTCAACATTTTTTCTAAAACAACAAATACAATATAAACACATATTATTTGCAATGCTATATTCCAAAATTTCATCAAGGTAAACGAATGTATCCACTGAAATAATTCTTTTAACAGTACAACTGAAGCAAAAAGAAGAGACTTAAGCCTCTTCTTTTTGTTTTACCGTCGCTATCAACTTACAAATTTCTTCTAAATTTTCATTTTCTAAAAGCTCAATCACTTTACTTCCAACGACAACACCATCACATATTGTAATCATTTCTTCTATTTGTTCTGGTGTTGAAATACCGAATCCTGCAACTACTGGTAAATGAACATGTGATTTCACCTTTTCTAAGTAGTTATGAATCTCTTCTTTAAAATTTTGCCTTACACCTGTTACACCTGCTACTGTAACTGCATAGACGAATCCTTGCGATTCCCTCGTGATTTTTTCGATTCGTTCAATGGGGCTCGTTACGGTAACGAGTGGAATTAAGGCGATATTTGCATCACGAAGAAGTGGCGCTATGATGTTTTGTTCCTCGTATGGTAAGTCCGGGACGATAATGCCATCAACTCCTGCTTCAAGACACTTTCCGATGAAACGTTCTTTCCCAAATGCTAATACTGGATTTAAATATGTCATAAGTACAAATGGAATTTGCACTTTTTCCCTTACTTCCGCTAACGCCTGAAAAATGCCTTTTAATGTTACACCGCTATCTAGTGCTCGTTTTCCTGCTCTTTGAATAGTTGGACCGTCTGCAACTGGATCTGAAAACGGTATGCCGATTTCAACAATGCTTGCTCCCGCTTCATCTAGGAAGCGAATTTGCTCTTTTAACTTTGCGAGTCCACCATCTCCGCCCATTACGTACGGAATAAATGCTTTTTTACCATTTTCAAACGCTGCTGTAATTTTTTCTACTCCCATTTTTTACACCTCTTCCATATAACGTTTTATACTCTCTACATCTTTATCACCACGGCCTGATAAGCAAATAACAAGTCCTTCATCTTGCTTCATTTTCGGCGCTAGTTTTAAAGCGTATGCGACAGCATGTGAGCTTTCTAACGCCGGGATAATCCCTTCTTTTTTCGTTAATAATTGGAATGCTTCCAACGCTTCATCATCTGTGATCGAATGATAAGAAACGCGTCCAATATCTTTTAGTAAACTATGTTCTGGTCCAACACCTGGATAATCTAATCCTGCTGAAATAGAGTGCGCTTCTTGAATTTGCCCTTCTTCATTTTGCAGAAGATACATCATTGATCCGTGTAAAACGCCAACGCTTCCTTTCGTTAAAGTTGCTGCATGTTCTTCTGTATGAACACCTTTCCCTGCTGCTTCTACGCCATAAAGAGCAACCTCTTCATCATGTACAAACGGATAAAACATTCCCATTGCATTACTGCCACCACCAATACAAGCGACAACTGCTTCTGGTAATTTCCCTTCTAACGCTTCATATTGTTTTTTCGTTTCTTTCCCAATTACGCTTTGGAAATCACGGACAATTTGTGGGAATGGATGTGGACCAAGGACTGACCCCATAATGTAATGCGTATCATGCACATGTGAAACCCAGTAACGAAGCGCCTCATTCACAGCATCTTTTAACGTGCTACTACCTGCTGCAACGCTTTCTACTTTCGCTCCGAGTAGTTCCATTCGAAACACATTTAGTTTTTGACGTCTTACATCTTCTTCCCCCATGAAGATAACGCATTCTAAACCGAGTAGTGCACATACAGTCGCTGTCGCAACTCCATGTTGTCCCGCCCCTGTTTCAGCAACAACTTTTTTCTTACCCATTCGCACCGCAAGAAGCGCTTGACCAATTGTATTGTTAATTTTATGAGCTCCTGTATGGTTCAAATCTTCACGCTTTAAATAAATCTTCGCACCGCCGCAATACTTCGTCATATTTTCTGCAAAATAAAGTGGTGTTTCTCTTCCGACATACGTTTGTAAATAATGATTTAATTCCCGTTTAAAAGATTCATCTTGCATCGCTTCTTTGTACGCTTCTTCTAGTTCTAAAACGGATTGCATAAGCGTTTCTGGAACGTATCGACCTCCATATATACCGTAGTGACCTTTTTCATCTGGATATGCATAGTTCATTTGGAACACTCCTTCACTTTTATAATAAATTGTTTTATTTTCTCGATATCTTTCTTACCATCAGTCTCTACTCCGCTACTTACATCGACCATATAAGGCTGAACGGTTTGAATTGCTTTTTCTATATTGCGAGCGTTTAATCCACCAGCTAATATCGTTTTCTTTCGCAAATCTTCCGGCAAATATGTGAGAAACTCCCATGAAAATGTCTTTCCATTTCCACCATAAAATTTCTCTTTTGGGCTATCAAATAATACATAATCTGTTTCATATGTTTTCGCGTTTACAATATCTGTCTCTGAATTTACCCCTAGCGCTTTTATAGACGGAATATTCAATCTTTCGATATAATGGTTCCCCTCATCCCCATGTAATTGCACATGTGTTAAACCACAATCTTCTGCGATTTTCTGGATTAATTCAACTGATTCATTTACGAAAACACCAATTTTCATAACGTGCGCTGGAAGCTCATGAATAATTTCTTTCACTTGCCCTGGAGTAATTTTTCGCTTACTTTCTGCAAAAACAAATCCGATTGCATCAGCGCCATATTCGCACGCAGCTCTTGCTGTTTCAACGTCCGTAATACCACAAATTTTCACCTTCATAATTTCACCTTACATTCATTAAAAAAGCTGTTAATAGAAGATGTTGTCATAAGCGCTTCTCCAACTAATACGCCCTTAGCGCCGGCTTGTTTCACGCGAACGATATCTTCTTTTGAGTGAATCCCGCTTTCACTAATCCAAAGTAACCTTTTTTCATTTAATCGTTTTCCAAGCTTTTCTGTTTGACCTAAATCTACTTCAAATGTTTTTAAATTACGATTGTTAATACCGATTACATGTGGATTTAGTTCCATCGCAATTTCTAATTCTCTTTCATCATGAACTTCGACAATCGCTTCTAATCCCATTTCCAGTACATAATCGTAAAGCTCTTTTAGCTTCTCTTGTGATAAAGCCGCTACGATTAGTAAAATAATATCTGCTCCCGCTTCATACGCTCTATCAATTTGAATTTTATCGATTACAAAGTCTTTACATAAAATCGGAATATTAATTTGTGCTCTTGCTATTTGTAAATCGTGAAAAGAGCCTTTAAAAAATTGACCATCTGTTAAAACGGAAACAGCTCCTGCACCGCATTCTTCATACGTTTTTGCTTGCTTCGCTACATCAACGTGTAAGTTAATATCCCCTTTTGATGGAGACGCTCGTTTTACTTCTGCGATCACTGTAAATTGCTGCAATGCCTCTACAAGTGAATGTACGTTTCTTTTTTCTTTCACCGGTGTATATATTTCATATAGCTCCGCAACTTCTCTTTTCTTCTGCTCTACAATTTTGTCTAAAATCGTCCCCATATTAATTCACCCTCTCCAATTTTTCATGACTCGCTGCGATTAATACATTTAGTTTTGCTAACGCTTTGCCTGAATCAACGCTATCGACCGCTAACCGAATCCCTTCCTCAATCGTTTCTGCTTTTCCGTTTGCAAAAAGAGCAAGACCTGCATTTAATAAAACTGTATCGCGGTATACACTCTTTTCTCCTTTTAATACTTGCATTGTAATCTTTGCATTTTCTTTCGGATTACCACCTCTAATTGCTTCGTTTTTCACTCGCGCAAATCCGTATTTTTCTGGGTCAATACTCATTTCTACTATTTCGTTATCTTTTAAAATGACGACATGATTTTCTCCTTGCAGTGATGCCTCATCTAAAAATCCACTTCCATTTACGACGAGAGCTTGTTTCCGGCCAAGCTTTTGTAATACTTGTGCGACTGGTAATAGCATATCTCGCTTATATATACCGACGAATTGTGTTTCTAAATGAATCGGGTTCGTTAAAGGACCTATTAAATTAAAAATCGTCGGGACGTTTAATTCTTTTCTTATTTTCATAATGCGTCTTAATGCTGGATGCATCGCTGGTGCGAATAAGAAGGCGATACCTACATTCTCTAACAAATAGTCAATCTCACTCGGCGTACAACTAATGTTTACACCGAGCTCTTCTAATAAATCCGCACTTCCTGTTTTACTAGAAACAGCACGGTTTCCATGTTTTGCAACCTTTACACCAGCTCCAGCCAGTACGAATGCTGATGTTGTACTAATATTAAATGTTTGAGCACCGTCACCACCCGTTCCGCAATTGTCCATCGCCTCTTTTATATGCTTCGAAAATGGCAATGCTTTTTCACGTAGGGCACGAACGAGGCCGTATATTTCTTCTGCTGTTTCTCCTTTTGCTTTCAGTAATACTAAAAAGGCAGCAATTTCACTTTCTAATATATTTTCACTTAATAAAAGAAGCCCTGCTCCATACATTTCCTGTTCTGTTAAGTGTTGTCCCTCTACTAATTTACGAAGATAACTGTTCATACTCTCTCCTCCTCTTTCACTTGAGCTAAAAAGGCACGTATTAACTTCCCGCCTTCTTCTGTTGCAATCGATTCCGGGTGAAACTGTAATCCAAAGAGCGGATAATAGTTATGCCGAACTGCCATAATTTCTCCGTCGTCCATCGCTGTCGCTAATACATCAAAACACTGCGGTAAGCTATTTTGCGCTGCGACGAGTGAGTGGTAACGCATTGCCGTTAACGGCTGAGTCACGTACGAAAAGATTGATGTCCCATTATGTTTCACACGTGATGTTTTTCCGTGTTTAATGCGCTCTGCCCTCACAATTTTTCCTCCAAATGCGGAAATGATTGCTTGATGCCCTAAGCAAATCCCGAGAATGGGAACGTTCTTATAAAAGTGACGAATTACGTCTACACAAACTCCTGCATCTTCTGGTTTTCCAGGTCCAGGTGAAAGAATAATTGCTTTTGGCTTCATCTCCTCTAATTGTTGGATCGTTACTTTATCATTTCTTACAACAATAATCTCTTCTTCATATGCTCCTAACAGTTGATACAAGTTATATGTGAATGAATCATAATTATCGATGAGTACAATCATTTCATAACCTCCAAAAGCGCTCTCGCTTTATTTAATGTCTCTTCATATTCAGCTATCGGATTTGAATCATAGACGATGCCGGCTCCCGCTTGGACGTATGCTCTTTCGTCCTTTACAACCATCGTTCGAATTGCTAGCGCCATATCAAGGTTTCCTGAGAAGGAAATATATCCAACTGCTCCAGCGTATACATTTCTTTTTTCACTTTCTAATGTATTGATAATTTCCATCGCTCTAATTTTCGGTGCTCCCGATACTGTCCCAGCCGGCAAACAGTACGCTAATGCATCAAAACCATCCATTTGTTTTCGCAATGTTCCGTAAACTTCAGATACAATGTGCATAACATGGGAGTATTTTTCGACCTTCATATATTTATCTATCGTAACAGAACCAATTTCGCTTACTCTGCCGATATCATTTCGTCCAAGATCTACAAGCATCATATGCTCCGCTCGCTCTTTCTCATTTCCTAACAATTCTTTTGCGATTTCCTCATCTTCCTGTTTTGTTTTCCCTCTCGCTCTTGTGCCTGCGATTGGATTTGTCATCACCTTGTCATCTCTTACTGAAAGCAAACTTTCTGGTGAAGAACCGAGAACGACATAATCTTGAAAATCAATATAGAACATATATGGCGATGGATTCGCAATTCGAAGTTTCCGGTAAAGGGCAAATGGATCTCCTTTACATTCACTTTGCAAACGCTGGGATAATACGACTTGAAAAATATCGCCAGCCCGAATATATTCTTTCGCTGTTTCGACCATTTCACAAAATTCTTTTTCCGTTACTGAAGAAGTAAATGCCAAGGGCGATGTAACCTCTTTTACTTGTTCTTCTTCTCCATTCAATATGGTTGTTTTGTATACTTGTAATCTTTCGTATGCTTCTTCATAAGAGGTCGCATCATCTTCCTTGTATACATATACAAACGATAGTTTCTGACGCAAATGATCGTATACGATAAACTCACGGTATAATAACATATGCACTTCTGGAATATTTACCGGATCAACTAGTTCCTCGCCAATGTCTTCATACTGCCGAATAACGTCATAGCCAATATATCCAACTGCTCCTCCGCAAAACGGAAATGGACTTTCTACTTGCAATGGCGCGAGCACTGCTTCTAATACGTGTAATACATTTTTTTGAAGCTTTTCAGTTTGACCATTTATCGTTAATTCTACTGCTAGGCCAACACTTTTCACTTCTCCATAAGGATCACACCCAAAATAAGAATATCGCCCTTTATCTTGATGCAGCTGTGAGCTTTCTAATAAAAATTTCTTCTTCCCTTTCATACGTCTATATAAAGAGATTGGCGTTACACTATCCCCTTCTTCTTCATCGATTATTAAAAATGGTTTTCCTTGTTTCTTTCGTGTCATAAATTCTTCTTTCGTTATCATGCCTTTCACCTCGCTCTGAAAAATAAAAAAGTCCCCTACATATCGAAATATGTAGAGGACGATAAATTTACCGTGGTACCACCTCATGTTGGATGCAAAAACATCCCGCTTTATTCAGGTACAAAATATATACCTTATCCTTGTAACGGCGGAACCCGGGTTGCCTACTGAATAGAAATTGTTCAGCATACCTCTCGTAAGCCCATTCCGTATATGGCACCGCACTGGGCTCTCACCTGTTCCCAGCTCTCTGTAACGTCTCCTAAAATACGTACTCTTCTTACTTAAACGATTTAGCTTATTTAATTTTTTATAAAACGTGCAACAAATTTTTATACACAAAAAGGGAGTACTCATCCTATAGAAAGGACGGGTACTCCCGTGGTGCCACCTTAATTCGTTACGAATGTAACGCACTTTACCGTATCAACAATAATACGTGTCTCTTGTATCGATGAGATCATGTCGCCAAAGCCTACTTCTTTCGGTTCGGTTTGGAAGCTCCGAAGGCCATTCCGTATTAATTCCATACTGATTCGCACCAACCATCAGCTCTCTGACATGTTCATAATACGTACTCTTCTTCATCAACGCTTGCATTTTTTTAAGTTGCACTCATTATATTCCTTATATTTTTAACAAGTCAATACTTTTCAAAAAAAAATATTTTTTTCTTCATTCAATATTATATTGACAAAACAACCTGTTTTTATGTAAATATAATAAATACTCTATTAAAATTAAGGTTTTTTGTCAGAAAATTATATATTCTAAAAATAAATCAATGTCAAAAAACGCTTACATTTCAGAAAATTCGTATTTGTATATGGATTTTCTAAAATAATCATGATAGATTATAAATATGCATTATTCATCAAAAGACATTACAAAAGGAAGGGGAACTACATGAGTACGCAGATGTTAATTTTAACTTCTATCTCTATTTACATGCTCGGGATGCTAATTATCGGCTATATCGCCTATAAACGAACGTCCAACTTAACAGATTATATGCTTGGCGGGCGTACACTAGGCCCCGCAGTAACAGCATTAAGTGCTGGAGCAGCTGATATGAGCGGTTGGCTTCTAATGGGCTTACCCGGTGCAATGTTTAGCGTTGGATTAAGTAGTAGCTGGATTGCGATTGGCCTAACACTTGGCGCATACGCAAACTGGATCTATGTCGCTCCTCGCTTACGTACCTACTCAGAAATTGCAAACAACTCTATTACTATTCCAGAATTTTTAGAACACCGTTTCCATGACAAATCTCATATGCTACGCCTCGTATCTGGACTTGTTATTATGATCTTTTTCACATTTTATGTAGCTTCAGGATTTGTTTCTGGCGCTGTATTATTCGAAAATTCATTTGGACTCAATTACCATGTCGGTCTTCTTATCGTCGGAAGTGTTGTCGTAGCTTACACATTATTCGGTGGCTTTTTAGCTGTAAGTTGGACAGACTTCGTGCAAGGAATCATTATGGTAGTCGCTCTTATTCTTGTTCCAGTTGTAACAATTATGCATGTAAACGGACTTGGTCCAGCATTTGAAACAATTAAATCTATCGATCCAGCGTTATTAGATATTTTTAAAGGCACTTCTGTATTAGGCATCATTTCATTATTTGCATGGGGCCTTGGTTATGTTGGACAACCACATATTATCGTACGCTTTATGGCAATTTCTTCTGTAAAAGAAATTAAAAGCGCACGCCGAATCGGTATGAGCTGGATGATTTTCTCTGTTGCCGGAGCTATGTTTACTGGTCTTATCGGTATCGCATACTATTCAAAAGCGGGTTTAAAACTTTCTGACCCAGAAACGATTTTCGTTGAACTTGGCAGCATTTTATTCCATCCACTTATTACTGGATTTTTATTAGCGGCTATTTTAGCAGCTATTATGAGTACAATCTCTTCTCAGCTTCTCGTTACTTCAAGCGCAGTAACAGAAGATTTATATAGAACCTTCTTTAAGCGTTCTGCTTCTGATAAAGAGCTTGTATTTGTCGGCCGTATGGCTGTTCTTGGTATCGCCCTTATTGGATGCGCATTAGCGCTTAAACAAAATGATACGATTTTAGCTCTTGTTGGATATGCTTGGGCTGGATTTGGTTCTTCATTTGGACCTGCCATTTTATTAAGCTTATATTGGAAACGTATGACAAAATGGGGCGCGCTTGCTGGTATGATTTCAGGTGCCGCTACCGTAATTATATGGACTCAATTCAAATTCTTAAAAGATTTCTTATATGAAATGATTCCTGGTTTCGCTATTAGTTTAATTGTAATCGTAATTGTTAGTTTACTAACAAAACCTTCAAAAGAAGTTGAAGAGCAATTTGAGAATTTCGAAAAACAACATAGCCTATAAAAAGAACCTCCGCTTTTATAATAAAAGCGGAGGTTTCTTTCTTTTAATCATAGTTCGACAGTTTTCTTCTCGAAATTAACAATTTCTTTATGTTTCGTTAAATTTAACATAACACTTTTCCTTTATAGTATTAGTATCGACACTCATACAGAAAGGGGTCCACAAAAATGTTAGCATCTTTACAATATCAAAACATAAGAAAGTTTTCACCTATCACAAACACTTCTGCTCCTAGTTTAAATATGCAACCATATCCACCAAAAATTAAAATTGCTCCTTCTGTTATATCTGTGATTGGCGTTCATATTCAAAAGCAAAAACTAAAAATAAAAACAGGACAAAGTGTAGAATTATCAGCCTCTGCTTTGCCGATGCAAGCAACGAATAAAGAGCTTATATGGACAAATATGAATTCTGACGTTATCACAATATATCCAAAAGGTGAGTCGGTAACGATTACAGGGAAAAGTGCGGGAAGGGGCGTAGTGATTGTTACCACTGCTGAAGGAAAATTCCGTGATTTATGTATCGTTCATGTACAACCTTATATGACAAATCCAAAGTAAAATAAAAAGAGTGGTTTCGTGGCCACTCTTTTTATTTTACTTTATTTCTATTTGAGAATTTTTACTTTTCACGTAGGAAATGAATTGTAGTTTATCTTTTGGAGAAATAAACTCTGTTTCATATGAGCCGTAAAGAATTTCAAGTCGATCAAACGATAACGCGGGAGCTGCTAACGGATTTTTCGTATTAGAAATTTGCTTTATATCTTTTATAAAAACCTGCTTTTTTACCAGACCTGATTTAATACTAATTTGATCTTCTTTCACGATATACTTCGTTGTAAACCAGCCCCAAATGAAAAGAACTGCGAAAGGCACAGTAAGGAATAAAAGGAAATATCCGCTTCCTACAATAATCGGAGCAAAGCATGCACCAACAACTACGATAACATTGGATATAACCATGCGTCTTTTTTTGATGGAAATTCCACCAAATCTCCTCCCTTATTTACATTCTTAACTTAAGTCAATGAATGATTATCAACCTCCTCTTAAAATAAAACCAATATTGAAATAGGAGGATCTACTATGACAACTTCAAACAATGAACGAAAGTTTGCTTTAATTGCTGGCACTTCCCTTATCATTATGGTATTTGTTGCATTTTTTTCCTACGGTTTTGTTCATGGAAATCTCGTCATACAAGGGGATGCAAACGCTACATTTCATAACATTCAATCATCCAATATACTTTTCAAATCGGAAATCTTCGGTTGGATTATCATTTTCATTACTGATATTGTCGTCGCATGGGCCCTTTATTTGTTTCTAAAACCTATTCATAATAGCCTTTCATTATTAGTTGCATGGCTTCGTCTTATGTATACAGCTATACTTGGGATAGCTATATTCAATTTAATCATTGTACTCCTTCTTTCAAAAAGTACAATTGCTTATCCTCAAACATATATAATGTTATATCTTGATGCATTTGAATACATTTGGTCTGTGGGGTTAATCATTTTCGGCTTGCATCTTCTCACCTTAGGGTACGTAACCTTTCAATCTAAAAACATACCAAAAAGGATTAGTGTATTACTGCTTCTTGCTGCAATCGGTTATATCGTCATTCACGTAATGAATACGATGTTTTCACAATATGATGCGATCATTTCATTTATTAAAGTCTTATTCCAATTACCCATGATTGCGGGTGAATTAGGATTTGGCATATGGTTACTGCTAAAAGGCGGAAGAAAACCTATTACTTGAGTCGCTTCTTAATTCTACTTAACGATTCTGGAGTAATACCAAGGTAGCTTGCCAATTGATATTGAGGAACGCGCTCGATTAAATGCGGCCGTTTTTGTAATAATGATTTGTAGCGCTCTTCTGGTGTTGATGCAATAAATAAAGCAAGCTCTTCCTGCACTTCACCAAAATTGTACTCAATCATCTTGCGCGTCATTTCTTCTAATTGTGAGTATTTATTATACATGCCCTTTTCATTATGAAAGTCACCAACGACTACTATACAATCTTCTAAACACGTTAACGTATGTGGGGATGATTTATCTTGTTTATGATGGTTAAAGTTCGAGATCGCTTGTTCTTCTGTATAAAAATTAGATGTAACTTCTTTCCCATGTTCATCTATACAATACTGCCTAACGCATCCTTTTAATACAAAATAACATGAAGCCGGAACATCTCCTTGTCTTAGGAGAATTGTTCCTTTTTTATATTCTTCAATTTGTAACTCTTCGACGATCATGCGCTGCTGTTCTTCACTTAATGTTGTAAGTCTTGTCATATATTCCATTAAAATCTCTTTCATTTTGCCTCTCCTTCCCTTGTATCTTTGTATGAGAAACGTATGATTTAATTCCACTATACATTATCTTTTTTATGCTATATAGTGAATATTTTCCTTATTCCAATTTACCTTTTTTATTTTTACATGGAACAAAAAAGAGAAGTTACCAGTAACTTCTCTTTTCACCCCTGACATAATTTTATTTCATATAAACATGTTACAGTTCCTGAGTATACACCGGCTCGTTCACCACATTTTTTGATGTTCTTTTTTGTTGCTGTAATAAGAAAATAAAGACACCGAATAATACGAGAATACTACCGAGGATTTGCATCATATTTAACTTTTCTCCAAGTAAGAAGAATGCGAGTATAGAGGCCCCAACAGGTTCTCCTAAAATACTCATTGAAATTGTTGTCGCATTTACATAGTTTAAAAGCCAGTTATTGATTACGTGTGACACTGTAGGTACGATTGCAAGTAAAAGAAAAATGCTCCAATCCCACTTCGTATAGCCTGTAAATGGTACACGGAGTATAACATTATAAATTGCTATAAATATACCAGCGAATGCAAATACAGTGAAACTATAAATCCAATGTGACACTTTCTTTACTGTCGTTTGTCCAATAAATAAGTAGCCGACAACTGCAATAACACTTAAAAAGGATAATATATCTCCGAATATTGCTTGCTCACTCAGTCCTAAATCTCCCCAGCCAATACACATTACGCCTAAGATAGCAATTCCCATCGTCGCAATTGCTGAGTATGTCGTTCTTTCTTTAAACAGAAAAAAGCCTCCAACTAAAGATACGATTGGCTGAAGCGCTAAAATAATCGTCGAACTGGCAACCGTTGTATATTTTAAAGATGCAAACCATAAAAGAAAATGCAGTGCTAAGAAAAAGCCAGATCCAATTAAAAATCCCCAGTCCTTTATTTGAATTTTGCTAAACTCTTCCCGCTTTTTCCAAACAATCGGCAGCATAATCAGTACAATAATCCATAATCGGTACATACTTAAAATCGAAGACGGCGCTGAGGACATCTTTACAAAAACAGCTGCGAATGAAATAGCTATAATGGAAATGGCTAACGGTAGTGCGATTGATTTTTCTTGTTTCAATTTGTGTCTCCCCTCTCACCTGAAAAAATCCCACTTCATTATA
Source organism: Bacillus clarus (assembly GCF_000746925.1). Lineage (GTDB taxonomy): Bacteria > Bacillota > Bacilli > Bacillales > Bacillaceae_G > Bacillus_A > Bacillus_A clarus. Next base: position 3,512,044 of record NZ_JMQC01000008.1, on the reverse strand, counting down.
GCTGTTTTCTTTTATAACTTAAATACTAATTTTTTAGATTCTTCATACCATTATGGTAAAATAGAAACGAAAGCACCTATTAGTGAATATTTCTTTCATTTTCACTACAAGCGTCGCTCTTAGAAATCAATACAGCAAATTTTTATTTAGGGGGATCTACATGAATCAGGCAATAGGGAGAATTGAAGAAATTTCATTTTTTAGTACATCACTTCAAGAGGAACTTACACTTCTTGTTTATTTACCAGTAAATTATACACCGCTCCACAAACATACAGTTGTTATTGCACAAGACGGTAGAGATTATTTTCAGCTTGGTAAAGCGCACCGCGTAATTGAGCGCCTTCGTGAAACTGAAGAAATTGACCGTACAATTATTGTCGGTATTCCATATAAAAACGTACACGATCGTAAAGAAAAATATTTTCCGGGCGATGTTAAAAATGCAGCTTACATTCGTTTCCTTGCTCATGAGCTTGCTCCATATATTGATGCAAATTATCCAACGTATCAAATGGGGAAAGGTCGCGTCTTAATTGGCGATTCTCTTGGGGGTACAGTTTCCTTTATGACCGCACTTATGTATCCGCATACATTCGGTAAAGTCGTTATGCAATCACCATTTGTTGATGAAACAGTCCTAAGTTTAGCAAAAGATTTCAAGAACCCACAGGCACTAGAAATTTATCATGTAATTGGTACTGAAGAAACAAATGTGAAGCGCACAGATGGACAAACTTCTGATTTCGTACAACCAAATCGCGAACTGCATGCACTTCTTACAGAAAGAAACTTCATCACACATTATGAAGAGTTCGAAGGAAATCATACTTGGAAGTATTGGCAAACAGATTTACCGAAAGCATTTTCTCATATTCTATCATTTAAATAATAGAGAGCAGTATTCAGAATTATTTGATATAATATAGAGAGAGATTTGTTTTTCTCAAAATCTAACTAGACTTACAAAGGGAGGAATTGAAACATGAAAATTGGCATTGTAATTTTCCCATCAAAAATGATTCAAGATAAAGCGAACGGATTGCGTAAACGTTATGATCCGCATTATGCATTAGTTCCGCCACATATCACATTGAAAGCACCCTTTGAGGTACCAGATGAGCAATTAGAAGCAATTGTAAACGAATTACATACAATCGCAGGCAAAACAAATCCATTCACTCTTCACGTTGGAAAGGTGAGCTCATTCGCACCTGTTAATAACGTTATTTATTTTAAAGTAGAAAAAACACCTGAACTTACTTTCTTAAATGAAGAAATGCATAATGGATTTTTCACACAAGAACGAGAGTACGCTTTCGTACCGCATTTAACAATTGGACAAAATTTATCAGATGCTGAGCATGCTGATGTATTAGGCCGATTACGTATGAAAGATTTTTATTATGAACAACCGATCGATCGCTTCCACCTTCTATATCAATTAGAAAATGAAACTTGGACTGTACATGAAACATTCCACCTTAGAAAGGGGAACAACTAATTTGCAAGCACAGATCGTACAAACAGACGAACAACTAAGAGATGCATTCTCTGTACGTAAACAAGTCTTTGTGGAAGAGCAACGTGTCTCTTCTGAAGAAGAGTATGATGAATTTGAAGAAATTTCTAAACACGTTGTTATATACGATAATGATATTCCAGTCGGTGCAGGACGCTTTCGCGTCATTGATGGGATTGGTAAAATGGAGCGTATTTGCGTGCTAGCTTCCCATCGTAAAAAAGGAATTGGAAAAATCATTATGGGTGCGCTCGAAGCATATGCAAAGGAAGAATCTCTATCAAAATTGAAACTCCACGCCCAAACACATGCTGAGGTTTTCTATAAAAAACTCGGATATATAACAATTTCCGACGTATTTATCGAAGCAGATATACCGCACGTCATAATGATAAAAGAATTGTGATTTTCTAAACAGGAGGTAGCCCCTCCTGTTTTTTACATTGCTATTTTCTTTTTCTTCCGCTAAAGTTAAATGTTGATGCTATAATTTTGAAGGTGAATATATGACTCAAGAAAAATTTTCACAAAAATCATTAACACACGCTGGCGTTCCGCAAGCGACATATCATATTCCAAAGACATCATCCCATTTAATTATGGAAAAAGATGCAGATGCGGCTTATTTCCGCGCCTTAGAACAACAAAGTGTTTATTTAAATGAAAAACAACTAGAAGCTGTACGAACGACAGAAGGGCCCGTCCTTACATTAGCGGGAGCTGGAAGTGGGAAAACATCTGTTTTAACGACTCGCGTTGGCTACTTAGTGAACGTGAAACAAGTTCATCCACGCAACATTTTACTACTGACGTTTACACAAAAAGCTGCTGAAGAAATTCGCAGCCGTGTAGCAAATTTGCCTGGTATGAATCATGCTGCAAGCAGCTACGTTGTTGCGGGGACATTTCATTCCGTCTTTTTAAAGTTACTTCGTAGTCAAGGATATAATCAGCAAATTTTAGCAAATGAAAAACATAAACAAATTATGATAAAGAAAATTTTGAAAGAATTACGATTAAAAGACGATTATGATGCTGAAACAATGTTAGCCATGATTTCACTCGAGAAAAACAAATTAAATCGTCCGAAAGATGTACAAGCTAAAACACCGGTTGAACAAGAATTCCGTGAAGTGTACGAACGTTTTGAAGAGGTAAAGCAAAGATATAATTATATCGATTTTGACGACATTTTATTAGAAACGTACTATATGTTAGAAAATAACGCTCCTCTATTAACACAATTACAAAAGCGTTTCCACTATATTGAAGTAGATGAATTTCAAGACACATCATATGCACAATATGAAATTGTAAAACTGTTAGCTTCACCAAGAAATAATTTATTTATCGCAGGTGATGATGATCAAGCGATTTATGGCTGGCGCGGTGCAAGTCACCAAATCATTTTATCTTTTCCAAAAGAATTCGATAATACGACGATTATCGCTCTAGATACAAATTATCGCTCCAATCCATTTATCGTTGGTCTTGGAAACGAAGTCATTAAACTCAATCAAGAACGTTTTGATAAAGAGTTGTATTCTGTTCGTGAAGAGGGGGTACAGCCATTTTATGCTAGGCCCGCAACGACTCTTGATGAAGCAAATCAAATTTTACAACTCATACAAGAAAAAGTAGACAGTGGCGAACGAAACTATAAAGATTTTTGCTTACTATATCGTACACACTCTGTAAGTCGTTCTTTACTTGATCAACTTACGATTCATAAAGTTCCATTTATAAAACACGGGGCAAGTCAATCATTCTATGAACATTCTTTAATTAAGCCAGTATTAGATCATTTGCGATTAGTATGTGAACCGTTCCGAATTGAATCTCTTTCAAACATATTGCCAACGATGTATATTGGCCGTGATGAATGCATTTCATTTATTGAACGTGAGCAATGGAAATACGGTGAAGGCCGTTTCCCTTCCCTCCTCCATTTTCTATTACTAAACCCTAGCTTAAAACCATTTCAAGTAAAAAAAATCAATGAGCGCATTGATTTTATTAAATTTATAAAAGAACTAGAACCGAAAAAGGCATTAAAAGAAATCATCCATGGTAAAGGAAAATATTTAGAGTACTTACAAAGCAATGATCGTTCTTCCTTCACGATGCATAAAGACATACAAGAAGAGATGCTAGAAGAATTAATGGAATCTGCAACTCGTTTTACGGATATTCCTGCTTACTTAGAATTTGTTAGTACAGCTATTCAAAGTCAGAAGGAGATGGAGGCATTAAAAACAATGCCTCAAAAAGATGCCGTATCACTTATGTCAATCCATAACGCCAAAGGCCTTGAATTTCCATGCGTCTTTTTGCTCGGAGCAAGCGATGGCATATTGCCTCACTCCTCTTCTTTAAAAGATGCAAATGACCGCGTAACCGATACTTCTGAAGCGTTAGAAGAAGAACGACGCTTAATGTATGTTGCAATCACACGTGCAAAAGAAGAACTTTACATTTCCTCTCCGCAATTTTTCAGAGGAAAGAAGTTAGATATATCTCGCTTTTTATATACAACGAGAAAAGATTTACCTCAAAAGACATCCACTAAATAAGGATGTCTTTTTTTTCATAGTCCATTATGTACATCCCCTCTATATAAATTTCCTGTTTTCATCATGAGAATTAACGTAATATCAGCCATATACCATTCATATTGTAGTAGTGTATGTCAGAACTCACGATAAGGAGTGAACAGAATGAGCTGCAACTGCCACGAAGATCATCACCACCACCATGATTTTGACTTTAACTGTGTATCTAATGTCGTTCGATTTATACATGAATTGCAAGAATGCGCGACCACAACATGTGGATCCGGTTGTGAAGTTCCATTTTTAGGCGCACATAATACTGCATCAGTAGCCAATACTCGTCCTTTTATTTTATATACAAAAGCTGGAACACCTTTCGAAGCATTTGCCCCTTCAGGAAGTCTCACTAGTTGTACCTCTCCTATTTTCCGAGTTGAAAGCATAGATGATGACGGGTGCGCTGTATTACGTGTACTAACTGTAACTATCGGCGGTGACCCTGTACCACCTGGCGATGATCCAATATGTGCGTTTTTAAATGTACCAAACGCGACGCTAAAAGCAACTTCTACTTGCCTTACTGTTGATTTAAGTTGTTTTTGCGCTATTCAATGCTTACGCGATGTTTCTATTTAAAAAATGATTTTAAGTATTGATTGGGTGGCAGAAAATTCTGCCGCCCAATCGGTGCTTAAAAATATAAATTTTTATTTTTAAAATTGGGAACTTGTCTAGAACAAATAGCTTGTCCCTTTCATTAACTGAAAGTAGAACAAATAAAGGAGTGAAAAACATGTTCCCTTCTCATTGTAAATTTACTAGGATTGACTGTGAAGCGAAACCCGCAAGTACACTACCTGCTTTTGGTTTTGCTTTCAACGCTAGTTTTCCTCAATTTGCAGCAGTAGGCGCACCACTATTATTACCTAGCACAAGTCCAAATCCAAATATTACTGTTCCAGTAATAAATGATACAGTAACTACAGGAGCTGGTATTAGAATCCTAAGAACTGGTATTTATCAAATCAGCTATACATTGACAATAAGCCTTGATAATTCTCCTGTTACACCAGAAGCTGGTCGCTTTTTCTTATCACTAGATACACCAGCTAACATTATTCCAGGATCAGGAACAGCAGTCCGCTCAGACACAATTGGTACTGGTGAAGTAGACGTTTCCAGCGGCGTTATCCTTATTAATTTAAACCCTGGCGACTTAATTCAAATTGTACCAGTTGAAGTAATTGGAACAGTAGATGTTCGTGCTGCAGCATTAACAGTTGCACAAATTGGTTAGTAAAAGGCGGTATTTCTTAATTGAAATACCGCTTTTTATTTTTACTATACATAACAAAAAACACTCACAGTAACATGAGTGTTTCATTCTTCATATTGTTTTATTACATTTTTCTTCTTCCCACAGTTACATCCCTTTTTCTTCACAAACCCTTGTTGTTGTAATTGCTCGCTTTGTTCTTGATACGCTTGTTGTTGTTGATATGCTTGTTGCTGTAGTTGGTACCATTGCTGAAGGTCATAAGAATTTCGTCTTGGATTATTGCTCACAGCAAACATCTCCTCTACTGTCAATTCTGTCTATTTACTATATGAACAACTTATTATTTCCGTTCCCTCATTCCCTGAAACTCCGCTTTCTCAACTATTAAAAATTATTATTCTCCAATAAAATATCCCGTAATTGTTTCAATGATTGCCGCCGCTCCTGCAATAGCTAATAATGCTAATAATGGCTCTGCTATGATAGGAACCCAATTATATAAAACTAATAAAAAGGCACTAACCCATACACCTGTACACCAATAACAACTTAATAATTCTCCAATCCACTTCCTTAGGCCTTTTCCTTTTATCTTCGTATAAGTGGATACACTCCCGTCCGGTTCTGTAATCTCTAATTCTTCAATAAACGGTTTACGTAAAAAAGCAGTAATTTTATCGTAAACAATAAGGCGCGTTAATCGAAAAGCAGCTAGCGCAAAAATGAAAAACAAAAGCCAGCTTGTAAATAGCATCATTTCACCTCTCCTTACTTTCTTTAGCCTATTTAAAAAAAAACATCTTCAGAGTGTGACCGATTGCCCCTCACTCCAATATCTTATTAATGTAAATAAAAACAAAAAAGATAAGGAGTGACATTAATGGGTTGTAACGAAAACAAACACCATATCTCTTCTCATTGTGTAGCTGACGTTGTAAAATTCATCAATGAATTACAAGACTGCTCTACTACAACTTGTGGATCTGGTTGTGAAATCCCATTTTTAGGGGCACACAACACTGCTTCAGTAGCAAATACACGTCCTTTTATTTTATACACGAAAACAGGAACACCTTTTGAAGTATTCGCACCTTCAGGAAATCTTCATCAATGTAGCACTAAAGTTCTTCGCGTTGAAAGTGTAGACGATGATTCTTGTGCGGTATTACGTGCATTAACTGTAACTATCGGTGGTGAACCTGTACCACCTGGTGACGATCCAGTTTGTGCGTTTTTAAATGTACCAAACGCGACACTAAAAGCAACAACTACTTGCATTACTGTTGATTTAAGCTGCTTCTGCGCTATTCAGTGCTTACGCGACGTTACTATTTAATAAGTAAACTAAAAAACTATTGGGGTGGTAGATGATTTCTACCACCTTTACATATTTATAAACCCGCCATATCAATTGATTTAATATCTTCTATGGATAGCTTAATATCTCTCATACTATTTGGTGGCATAATAAAAACGACTCCATCTCGGTACGATATAATTGATCCTACATACGAAACTGTATTTGTTTTTATTCTGCACCTTACTTTCGGAATATAATGAGGTCGATTTAATAAAAAGTGTATTTTTTCTTCATTGCTCATATCTTTAAATGATTTGTTGTTTGGAACCGTCGTCACCTGTTCCACTTGTTGTTGGTAGTGTTCTTGTTGTTCTTGGTGTTGTTCTTCATTTTCTTGGAATTCTTGCTCTGTTTCCACTTCTTCTACTTGATTTATAACATTTTGATCGCTATTACTTCGCTCTTGTCTATCACCATTTTCAATTTTTGTGATAAGTATTCTTTGCATTTTCGGTCTAACAAGATTCGAACTAACTTGAGCAATATATAACAACGGTTTTCCGACTGTTGAACTTTTATTTTTATTCTCCACACTCGTCCCTCCTACTTCCATAAATCGTGTACTATTATAGTTATATTCATGAAGCCTTCAGAACTTTCGTTAAAAATCTTTCTTAGCTACATAGAAGATGAATCCATAGCATTTCTGTTTCTAAAAAGAAAAAAGGACAGTCTCCTAATGAGACTGTCCTTTCAATTGATTTACAATCCAAACATGCACTGTAATCAATATTTTATTTATCCTAAAATATGATATCCTGAATCAACATGAATATTTTCACCTGTTACGCCGCGTGCTAAATCACTAAATAAGAATACTGCTGTATCTCCAACTTCTTCTGGAGTTGTTGTACGGCGAAGTGGTGAACGCTCTTCAATATCTCTTAAAATAGAGTTGAAATCTCCAACACCTTTTGCAGATAGCGTACGGATTGGCCCTGCTGAAATAGCATTTACACGAATACCATGTTGCCCTAAATCATTCGCTAAATATTTAACGCTAGCTTCTAATGAAGCTTTCGCAACACCCATGACATTATAGTTTTTCACAACACGTTCTCCGCCAAGGTATGTTAAAGTTAAAATATTTCCGCCTTCTGTCATCACTTTTTTTGCTTCTCTTGCTACAGCTGTTAAAGAGAACGCGCTAATGTTTTGCGCAAGTAAAAAGCCGTCGCGAGAAGTATCTACAAATTCGCCTTTTAAATCATCACGATTTGCGAAAGCGATACAATGTGCAACACCATGAATCGTACCAACTTCTTGCTTAATTGTTTCAAAACAAGTTGCAAGTTCTTCATCATTCGTTACATCACAAGGTAACACAAGTGATTCTTGTCCTTCTAATGTTGCCGCTAAATCGCGAACATTCTTCTCTAAACGTTCTCCTGCATATGTGAATATTAATTTTGCTCCTGCATTATGCAAAGAGCGTGCAATTCCCCATGCAATACTTCTTTGGTTCGCTACGCCCATAACAACAAATGTTTTCCCTTGTAATAGTTCCATGATATATCCTCCCAAACATTATTATACTTGTTATTAGTACCTGATACTATATTTATAGTACCATAAAATGGTCTAAAGGCAAACAAAAAATCACTAGTTCAAATTCACTAGTGACTTTTTGTTTCTATAAAGAAGCGCTCTAATCCTTCTTCCCAAGAAGGCATTTGTGAAAAACCATTTAATTGTAACATTCTATGTTGAAAAATTGAATATTTCGGTCTAGTTGCCCTCGCACCAAATTCCTCAGTCGAAACAGGTAATACCTTTACTTTTATATTTATATGAGAGAAAATCTTCTGCGCAAATTCAAACCAAGAACATGAGCCCCGATTTGATACGTGATACGTACCATATAATGACGTATTCATGAGCTTCTTAATTACAGCAATCAAATCCGTCACATACGTAGGAGAGCCAACTTGATCAGCAACAACAGTTACACTGTCTTTTTCTTTTCCTAATCTTATCATCGTTTTCACAAAGTTGTTTCCATATTTCCCGTAAAGCCACGATGTACGTATAATAAAATATTTATTATGTAACTCTTTTACAAACAGCTCTCCTACATATTTCGACGCACCGTATACATTCACCGGTGCTGGCGTATAAAACTCATGATACCCATCCATCTTATCACCAGGAAATACATAATCTGTACTTATATAAACGAATTTCGCTCCCAGATTTTGAGAGGCAACTGCTACATTTCTCGTGCCAATTGCATTTACTAAATAAGCTAACTCTTCTTCTTCCTCTGCTGCATCTACTTTTGTATAAGCAGCGCAATGAATGATAACGTGAGGATGTATTTGTTTCAAAATATGCATGACTTGAGACATATTCGTAATATCTAATGCATGTTTATCAAATGGATAAATTTCATACACATCTGAACTTAACTCTTCCACTACTTGTTTTCCCAATTGACCATTTGCTCCGGTTACAATAATCCGTTCTTTCATCTGCGAACCCCTTATTGTTCCTTTAATGGCTTCCACCACTGCCTATTCTTTTTATACCACTTAACCGTTTCTTGTAGCCCTTGTTCAAACGTATACTGCGGTTCCCATCCTAACTCTTCTTTCATTTTTTTCGCATCAATTGCATAGCGACGATCATGCCCTAATCTATCTGTAACAAACCGAAGATCTTCTTTTGTTTTTTCCAGTAAATTCATGATCTGTTCAACTACATCTATATTTGTTTTTTCATTATTTCCACCAATGTTGTACACTTCTCCAAAATTCCCTTTATGCAGTACAACATCAATGGCACTACAATGATCATTCACATGAAGCCAATCTCGTATATTCAATCCATCTCCGTATAACGGTAGCTTTTTTCCTTCAAGTGCATTCGTAATCATGAGTGGAATCAACTTCTCAGGATATTGATATGGTCCATAGTTATTGGAACAGCGTGTCACAATAATCGGCAATTGATACGTTTTATAATAAGATAAAGCAATCATATCTGCACTTGCCTTACTAGAAGAGTATGGACTACTTGGATCTAAAGAAGTATGTTCTGTAAATTTCCCTTCATCCCCCAAAGAACCGTATACCTCATCCGTTGATACTTGCACCAATTTAATATGAGGATATTTTTTTACTAATTCTAATAATGTTACTGTACCAATTACGTTTGTATTATAGAAAGGTATCGGATTTTCAATACTGCGATCTACATGTGATTCCGCTGCAAAATTTACAATCGCTTGCACTTCATATTGCTGAATAACATATTCTACAAGTTCACGGTTTTGAATGTCCCCTTTTATAAAAGAATAGCGGGAATCTTGATCAACAGAATATAAGTTTTCAAGATTCCCACTGTAAGTTAAAGCATCGTAATTTATGATACGATATGTTTCATATGTTCGTAACATATAATGTATAAAGTTACTACCAATAAATCCAGCTCCACCGGTTACTAATATATTCATGTACAACTCTCCTACTTAATATCTTCACACTCACTAATTTTTGGGAGGAATCGATCTTTTTCCGATAAAATCGGCTCCTTTACTGGCCAAGGAATTGCTAATTGTTCATCATCCCAATGAATCCCGCTATCATGCATAGGACTATAATACTCATCGACTTTATACATAACAATTGTTTCCGGAACAAGCGTGCAAAAACCATGAGCAAACCCTTTTGGAACAAGCAGTTGCCTGTGATTATCGGCGCTTAAAATATACCCTTGCCATTGTCTATATGTGGGCGATTCAGTACGCAAATCGACAATCACATCATAAATTGCACCTTGCACGACTTGAACAAGTTTTGTTTGTGCTTTTGGTTCTTTTTGAAAATGCAATCCTCGAATCGTACCTGCTTTAGCAGAATAGGAAATATTATCTTGAATAAACGCATGTGTAGCGCCAATCTGTTCTAATGTTTTCTTATTATAGCTTTCTGAAAAAAAACCACGGTCATCTTGAAACAATTGCGGTTCCAACAATTTCACACCAGTAAAATACGTTTCAATGACTTCCATACTCTCACCTATTCCCCATTAAACTGTTTCCCAAAGTCTATATCCCGTGCAAATATATTTGCTGTTTGAAGAGAAGTATGAGTTCCAGCATCCGTCCACCAGCCGCTCATCTCATTATAAGTAAGTACTTCTCTTTTCAAATACCAATTGTTTATATCTGTAACTTCAAGTTCTCCCCTTGCTGATGGTTTTAAATGCTTAATATATGAAAATACTTGTGCATCATACATATAAATCCCTGTAACTGCATATGAACTTTTTGGTTCTTTCGGCTTTTCCTCAATCTCGATAATCTTTCCATTTTCGATAGATGGTACACCAAATCTTGCTGGATCTTCCACCTTTTGTAGCAATACTTTTGCTCCTTGCTCTTGCTCCATATATTCTTCTACATATGGACGCAGCTCATCTGAAAAAATATTGTCACCAAGTATGACTAGCATTCGATTATCACCAACGAAATGCTCGCATAACCCTAAGGCCTCTGCAATACCTCCCGCGCGATCTTGCACACGATAAGTAAACGATACTCCAAAATCATAGCCACTTCCTAAAAAGTTAACAACATCTCCCATATGTTCTTTTCCAGTAACCACCATAATATCAGTAATCTTACACTGTTTTAATTTGTATACTGCATGATAGATCATCGGATAACGCCCAACTGGAAGTAAATGCTTATTTGTCACTTTCGTAATTGGATATAGTCTTGATCCTGTTCCTCCCGCTAAAATAATTCCCTTCATCTCAACCTCTCCTTTATGTTGGAGATAAAGTATCTTTATAGTGTTTTACAAAAACTTGACGATATTTCTCATAAGCAATCGAATCAAATTCATCTCCATTATAATGAATACACCATATCCTTGTTTGGTCAGGAATACCAACTAAATAACCTGCTTTTCTAAATTCTAGTGACTGAGAAACATCGTAGAAATGAAATCCATCAAATAAATCTTCACGCCATGGTAAATCATATTGCGTGGCCATTAATAATCCATCAATCGCTTGCACTGAAGTAAAGGTTTTGGATCCGTAGAATTCCTTTTCCAAACTTAATAACTGATAGTTTTTTCTTCTATATTCAATCACTTGCCCGACTAAATTTTTCCCTTCCCACCATATACCATTCTGAGGTAAGTACTGACACCCAGCTACTCCAATCAAACCAAGCTTTTCATTAGATGCAAAAACAGAAATTAGATCTATAAATAAATTACGATTAATAATAAACGTATCTTGATGCAAATACACTTTATATTTCGCTGGATATGAAAGCGCCTGATTATATGCACCTGTCATGCTTTTTGCATTATATATCGGGAATATCTGAACTTGAAATTCAGGTGGGACAATGACATTTTTAATTTGCCTCTCACACTGTTCAAAAAGCTCTTCATGATTCACACAAACGACAACCAAAATCGTCTTTTCTTTCATCATCGCAATCCTTTCTTTCACGTTTGAAGATTTGAATCCGATATATAGTTCTCTACAAAAATTTGACGATACTTCTCATAATGCTCCATATTTAAACCGATGTGATAATGAATACACCAAGCATCACGCTGAACAGGAACTCCTACTGTATACCCCGCTTTACGAAATTCAAATGATTGCGACAAATCATAAAAATGAAATCCGTCAAAAAGATCATCACGCCACGGTACATCATACTGCGTGGCCATTAACAATCCATCGATTGCTTCCACAGGGATAAATGTTTTAGCTTCATGATACTCCTTCTCTTGTGTAGCCATATAAAATAGATCATTCATATATCCTACTACTTTACCGACAACGCCTTTCCCTTCGTGCCATAGCCCATTGGGCGTAACATACTGCGCTCCAACCATACCAATCATTCCTAAATGTTCATGAGAGTTAAACAATCGGAGAAGTTCATATAAAAACCCATGATTTACAATGAATACATCTTGATGTAAATACACTTTATATTTTGCTGGATGTGAAACTGCTTTGTTATATCCACTTGTCATGCTTTCTGCTCTTAGAATGGGGAAAAACTCTACTTTGTACGAATCTGGTACTGACAAATTTAAAATATGTTTCACACATTGCGCATACATTTTATGATCATTTACACAAGTAACAAATAAAATTGTTTTTTCACCCGTATTCATACTTACAATTTCTCCGCTTCAATAACATATTGAAATACAACTGTTTCAGCCATAAACCCACTTCCGATGTTATATTTTTTACAAACCTCACTTAAATCTTCAATAAGTGGAATATAGCTATCATGGTCAACATATACACGATCAATTTTACTAATATTAAAACCTGAATTAAAAAACAAACGTAACATTTCGTTAAATGTAAAAAAGCGAATATGCGTTTTATCCATTAAACCATAGTCTGTATACGTCCAATTTCCAGAAAGTAAAGACGTTAATACTGAAATATGCGCAACATTTGGTATACTCGTTAAAATGACACCACCCTGCTTTAAATATGGTTTTACTTTTTCCAGAACTGCCCATGGATCAAATAAATGCTCTAGTACATCTCCAAAAATGATACAATCAAATTGCTCTGGTTTATATGGCAACTCCATCGTTTCAATATTGCCTTGAACGACGTGATCAAGCTTTTCTCTTGCTTTTTGTGCAGCTTCTGGAAAAGCTTCAATCCCAGAGACACGTATTCCCTTTGCTTTTATTATTGCTCCTAAACCACCTTCAGCACATCCAATATCAAGCACTTCTTTCCACTCATCTTTTATATGTTTTACTAATTCAGGATTTGCACCACCATAATAAAAATCAGGCTTTTCTTGATATAAAGAAGATTCTTCTTTACTCATTGAGGTTCCCTCCTTACCCATAATGAATTTTGTATATAACAAATTACAATGCGATGCATAACAGTCATTCCTTCTCAACTATATCCCTTTTTGTCTTCCTTGTTGTTTTCTCTGTTATAAAAAAATCACTGTTCAACTCGATTGTAATATTTACCATTAATAGTAAAAACACAATCTTGTTTCAATCAATGGGCAATTCCTTTTATCACAGTCTGCATATTTTCACAGTAAGCAAGACTTTAAAGAAGAATAGTAGCAAACATATTGACTAGAAATATGTTATGTAAATCATGCAGAGTCATATGCGTTGTCAGAACAACTTGCTTAGCAATCCGTACTGTTTCCTGCTTCTCTTCAACGCCTTTCACTTTCTTAATTCCCTGCATCCGCTTGGCAACCCGGCATTGAGTCGATTTTGTATGACGAGTATCTCAGATTGTAATTATAACCACTCTACAATTCCATTAATTGATGGATGATCTACAACAATTCATTCGTAACTCCCTTGTTTTGTATATTTTCTCACACTATTCATACACTCTTTTGTGTAATTGATTGTGAGTTAAAATAATAATACTCATTAACACACAGGTCCTCACCCTCGCATATTATAATGAGTGCTTATAGTATTATAGTTTGGCAAAATGTATTCTATAACCCTAATTCTAATTTTCACTTGCGCAATTACGTACTCTCATTCTTTTTGAAACAAATTTCTAAAATATTTACGGTTGTATTCAATAGCAGCATCATTGGGCACATATGCTGCTGCTAACTCATTATAATAATAAGCCTTTTCATGCTCTCCTAGACGGCTATAGCATATGCACATTTGCAAATACGGAATCCACGTATAACTTGCAGGACTATGGAAAGGAGACTCTGTTGGCACTGTAACTTCCGTTGCTAATTTGTACCAAAAAATTGCTTCATTATACCTTTGCAACTCCCTATATATATCTCCTAGTCGTGTACAAACTTCACCTCTTGGAATATCATATAGAAAAGACTTTACACACGCTTCAATCGCCTTCTCCCACTCTCCAAGTTGGACGTAACAATCTCCTAACTTACCACAAGCATAAATGACATCTTCCTTCCAACCTTCCCCACCTTCTAAAAACATTTCGTATAAGGGAATGGCTTCCCGATACTTTTGGTGATCTGTACATTCATTCGCATAATAGAAAATGTCTCTTGGCGTTAATTCTTCTCCGTTCTTCATTATATTTTGAAAAATTTTGAAGTTCCGATCCGTCGGCTTCTTTTCTTTTCTATGCGTAATCGCCACGTCACTCTTGAAAATCTCTCCAGATACAGCTAAATATTCATGCACTTTGCCAAACCACTGAAATTGCCTTTCTCGTTTCACAAGCCGGTGACGCCTTGAAGCATATAAAGGTTTTCCGTTCGAATCCATAACAAGATGATAAGGCATCGATACCGCATCGACCGTTCCCTCTAGCTCTCGTTTTAATATTTTAAATTCCTCTTGTGCCTCTTCCGTCAAAATATCGTCAGCATCCATCCAAAAGATATACTCTTGCGTAGCCTTAGAAAATGAAAAATTTCTAGCCGCCGCAAAGTCATCAATCCACTGAAATTCATATAGATCGGATGTGTAGTCTGCTACAATTTCTTTCGTTCGATCTATCGATCCTGTATCAACAATGATGATTTCATCTACAAGTTGCTGAACAGATTCCAAACATCTTCCAATCGTCTGTTCTTCATCTCGAACAATCATACATAAACTAATTGTAATCTCCTTTTCTCTCACAGTTATCACCCTCTTCAAACTTAATCATATGTGGAAGAGCACAAAAACTTTCCAAAAAAATTGATAATGTTCAAGCTTTATATAATTCTTTTAAATAATTCATCTGTCCGTGTCATTTTCTTCGGCTTTTGCATCTACTATATAATGAAAGCTTTATGGAGGTGAATTTATGTCAAACGAAAATTTTTCAAATGATTTAAATCCTGAAGAGGTTTTATCAGCTAGTGCGTTCGACCCTAATTTTGTAGGACCTACATTACCACCAATTCCGCCATTTACTCTTCCATCTGGGCCAACTGGACCAACTGGACCGACTGGACCATGTTGCACTGGGCCAACTGGACCGACTGGACCGACTGGACCAACTGGACCGACTGGACCAAGTGGACCAAGTGGTTTAGGGCTTCCTGCAGGGTTGTATGCTTTCAACTCTGGTCTTGGTATCACCCTTGGTGTTAACACGCCAGTCGGATTTAACACAGTTGGCGCACAATTCGGTACAGCAATTACACAACTAACTCCTCAAACATACTTTATTAGTCAAACTGGATTCTATAAAATTACAGTTATTGTCTACACTTCATTAATTAGCTTGTTAGGTGGTCTTGAAATTCAAGTAAATGGCGCTCCTGTTCCAGGAACTGGCGTAAGCCTTATTTCAGTTGGATCAACAATGGTCGTGCAAGCTATTACACCAATCGTAACACCAGCTATAATTGAAGTTATTGCTACTGGACTTGGATTATCGCTTGCTTTAGGTGTAAATGCATCCATTATTATTGAAAAAGTAGCATAACCTGTCTTATTGGCAGTAAAACTTTTATAAGTTTTACTGCCTTTTTTATAGGCTTTTCATTCATGAATTCAGTTTTTTTCTCATACTCATACTATTGTATGTAATTTCTTAGGAGGGGCTCTTATGCAAAATGAAACAGCTGTTCAGCTATACCTTGAATTATTGAAGAAAACAATTTTATTTGAAATTTGGTTAGAGTACGAAGCATATTTACCAGCATCATTACATATTACAAACGATTTACATTACGATCCTATTACCGTTCCTGTTCCACTGTTCATTAAACAATATGCTGAGGCAAATCATTTAAAAATTGTTAAATCTCATATTTCAAAAGACGAACGAAAAGGCGGTAATGATTGGCCAAGAGCTGCACATAGCATGATTGGTCGCATTCGCATGAACCAGCTTCATCATGCAATGGAAACCGTTGTACGTGAAAATATAGAAGGAGATTTTATCGAAACAGGTGTATGGCGCGGTGGTTCCTGTATTTTCATGCGTGGTTTTTTACAAGCTCATAATATAACAAATCGAACTGTATGGGTTGCCGATTCCTTCGAAGGACTTCCTGTCCCAAACATTGAAGCATATCCGAAAGATTCTGGCGACTATTTACATACATTTGATTATTTACGCGTTTCATTAGAACAAGTTCAACAAAACTTTGAAAAATATGATTTACTTGACGACCAAGTACAATTCCTTAAAGGATGGTTTAAAGATACATTGCCTACAGCACCCGTTGAAAAAATAGCCATCGCTCGCCTGGATGGTGATATGTATGAATCGACAATGGATGGATTAGTTAATTTATATGACAAAGTGTCAAAAGGCGGTTTTATTATCATTGATGATTATGCATTATCGACATGTGCAGAAGCTGTAACTGATTTTCGCAAGCAAAGAGGGATTGAAACACCTATTACAATAATTGATCAATTTGGTGTCTATTGGCGTAAAGAATAAGCACATTTTTTCCTTTATATGGGCATATGCTCACAATTCACAACAGATCCCAATCGGTCTGGTCTGTTAAAGGTATTGCTTCCCTACCATTTTCATCTAAATGGTAAGGGAACTTTTTTTAACTTACAAACAAAATATAATAGGAGAGTGCATATATGGATCAAAATGTAAGTAATCACAATGAAGAATTGCTACCACCTCCTGAGCTGGTTCAATATGTAGGGGGAAATTTCTGTGAAGTTGGCGAAGAATTTCTTCGTCACTTCATTGAAATTGGGAATTTAAAACGCGATGAACATGTATTAGATGTCGGGTGCGGCGTTGGTAGAATAGCTGTTCCATTAACAACTTACTTAAATAAACAAGGTAGTTATCATGGATTTGATATTTTTCAGCAAGGCATCTCCTGGTGTCAAACTCATATTTCTCCAAAATATAATAACTTTCATTTCCAACATGTGAATGTACACAATCAGTTTTATAATCCAAAAGGAACAATATCAGCATCGCAATTCCGTTTTCCATATGAAGATGAAACATTCGATTTTGTCTTTTTAACTTCTGTATTTACTCATTTACTTCCAGAGGAATTGGAACATTATTTTTCTGAAGTTTTACGTGTTATGAAAAACAATGGGCGATGCTTCGTCACTTTTTTCCTTATCAATCCAGAATCGATATACTATCTCAATGCTGGACTAAGTACACTCTCTTTTCGCCATAACCTCGGTGATTGTTATGTCGTAAATAAAGATATGCCTGAATTTGCAGTTTCATATGCTGAAGAGTGGGTTCGTAACTTATTTACAAAATATAATGCACACTTTGTAGAACCTATTCATTTCGGCTCTTGGTGTGGACGAACAACATTTACAAGCTATCAAGATATAATGATACTTCGGAAGAAAAACAACAAAAAGGATATTTCACCTTTATGAATACATCAACACACACGCCGCTTGTTTCCATTTTAATCCCAACTTTCAATCGTCCACATTATTTTCAAATCGCATTAGAGAGTGCTCTCGCCCAAACATATCCAAACATAGAAATCCTTATCGGGGATGATAGTACAAACGATGAAACAGAAACATTATTACGTACACAATACTTACCAAACTACGAGCAAATCACCTACATCCGAAACCCCTCAACATTAGGGCAGTTTCATAATGGTCTTATGTTATTAGAAAGAGCAAATGGTGTATACGTAAATTATTTAATGGATGATGATCTCTTTCATCATGAAAAAATAGAAAAAATGATGGCCTATTTTCAACAAGATACAAAAAATGAAATTGTACTTGTTACTTCCTATCGGGAGCTAATCAATGAAGAAGGAATCACCATAAAAGAAAAAATAGATATTCCTCTCCCAGTTCAACTTTTTCAAATAGATACAATAATCGAGGGCATACAAATCGGAAATACGATGTTAACAACAAGCAATAACATAATTGGAGAGCCTACAACTGTATTATTTAATAAATTATTCTTAACTGAAAAATTCGGCACGTTAAATACTAGAAAATATAACTGTTCCATTGATATGGCCTCATGGGTCCATTTACTATCAAAAGGAAAAGCAGTATATATTGCTGAACCACTCAGCAGTTTTCGTTATCACAGTGGTCAGCAATTTCAGCAAAAATTGTTAGAAGGAATAGAAGATTTTACTCATCTTATCCTTACTTCACGAAAGTATGGCTTTTTACAAAATCGTGAAGATTATCTCTCTGGAATACGTTGTGCCTTACAGTGGATTACCGGATCACTTCAATACTACAAGGCTAATCCAGACTTAGCACCAGAAGATGCACAACCTCGACTGCTTTATTGTCTTCAATCCATTCAGAATGAATTACAGATTCATTCTCCTCACTAGCAAGGTTGAAGCAATTTCAACCTTGCTTTTGTCTAGCAAAATTCTTTCCAGTTTGTTATCTGACATAACCCTATATAGTGAAGGCTGTTACAGGCTGTGTATCTTCCACCTAACTTCTTTGCTTTCACCGAATTTTGAGGTAGAAAGTATTACTGCCCGCAAGTAGCGAGATAATAAACGAAACAACTTAAAATCCGTTACTATGATAATAGCGTCTTATTTTTATTACACGAAGAGAATAGAAAGGACTACGTACGGTGAAAGACAAAAATTCTCAATATCGAATAGATTACATATTGATACTGATTTTACTTACAATTGGGACTGTTAGTTGTCTTGCTATTGCAAGCGCACAGCCATCTTTACCACCGCTTTTACAAAAAGTAAATTTTGTACTGAAACAAATTCAATGGTACATCATTGGAACGATAGCAATCATCGCCATTATGATTATTGACTTTGATCGTTATAAACAAATCGCATGGTATTTATATGGATTTGCAATGTTACTTCTCATTGGACTGGAACTCAAAATCCCAGGAGCTATAACGATTAAAGGTGCTACCGCTTGGTACCGATTACCAGGTATCGGCAACTTCCAACCTTCTGAGATCATGAAATTATTTTTAATTATTGTCGTTGGGCGAATTATTGTAAATCACAATGAAAAATATCATTTTCGCTCGCCGCGTGAAGACTTGCTTTTACTCGGGAAAATATTTGGTACCAGTTTACCACCATTACTTCTTATTGCGAAAGAACCAGACTTAGGGAATACAATGGTTATTTCAGCGATGCTTGCAGCAATGATTTTAGTTTCAGGCATACGTTGGCACTTTATTTTCGGGCTAACTTCTCTCGTTGTCGTCATCGGCTCTATGCTAACTTATATTTATTTTGCACATACAACGTTCTTTAAAGGGCATATTCTAAAAGAATATCAATTAAATCGCTTCTACGGTTGGTTAGCACCTTACGAATATGACACACAAGGATACCAATTAAGACAAGCTTTCCTAGCTACTGGATCAGGAGAAATGCAAGGAAAAGGATGGGAAAATGGACAAGTATACTTTCCAGAGCCCCATACCGATTTTATTTTCACAAATGTAGCGGAGCAATTTGGATTTTTAGGAGCGAGTGTTATTATTTCACTTTTTTTCCTACTTATTTACCGAATGATTCATATTGCTTTAGAAAGCAACGAACCATTTGGTAGTTATCTTTGCGCTGGAACGATTGGCATGTTCACTTTCCAAGTCTTCCAAAACATAGGGATGACAATCGGATTACTTCCCATTACCGGAATAACATTACCCCTTATGAGCTATGGGGGTAGCTCGTTACTCACATATATGATTGCCATTGGATTTATCTTAAACGTACGATCTCGGACGAAAACATTTATGTTCGAATAAACCATATCAAGCCCGGTATGTTTTTTTCCATGTCCATTTTAGATATACTAATGAAAAAATGAGCTGGAGGTTAAAGAGATGAAATACGACATTATCGGTGATATTCACGGATGCTTTGAAGAGTTTCAAGATTTAACAACGAAACTAGGCTATAAGTGGGATAGCGGCCTCCCTATTCATAACGAAAAACGACAACTTGCCTTTGTTGGTGATATTACTGATCGTGGCCCTGAATCATTACGTATGATCGAAATTGTATGGGAACTTGTTATCAATAAAAAAATGGCTTACTATGCCCCTGGAAATCACTGCAATAAACTGTTTCGATTTTTCCTCGGACGTAATGTCACAATCGCCCACGGGCTCGAAACGACTGTTGCCGAATATGAGGCATTGTCTTCTCATGAGCAGAAAAGAATAAAAGAAAAATTCATTGCGCTTTACGAACAGTCCCCACTTTATCATGTGCTAGATGAAAAGAAACTAATTGTATGCCACGCTGGCATCCGGCAAGATTACATAGGAAGAGATGATAAAAAAGTACAAACATTTGTATTATATGGTGATATTACAGGCGAAAAGCATCCCGACGGCTCTCCTGTCCGCAGAGATTGGGCTCAATATTATAAAGGAGAAGCTTGGATTGTATATGGACATACACCTGTAAATGAACCTCGCTTTGTGAATCATACGGTCAATATTGATACTGGTGCTGTATTTGGTGGCAAACTTACTGGACTACGTTATCCTGAAATGGAGACGATTTCTGTCCCTTCTTCTCTACCTCTTGTCCTTGAAAAATTCCGCCCAATTTCATAACTTTCTTCTTAATGATAGAAAATACAATTTATGAATAGCAGGAAAAAATGGCTATTTCTTGGCATTTTACTCATTAAAACTAAATAAACCGATTAAAAAAAGATGCGACAAAATGCATCTTTTTTTAATCGTGCGGCATATACTGTCGCAGGAGGTGACGGAATGAAGAGAAAATCTTCTAAACAAAAAAGAAAATTCCTACCCTTATATCAACCCATGTATGGAATTAACAATTGGTGTAGCATACGCGCTGCCGCTATAGAAGCAACAAAAGAAGAGCATGAAACAACTAAAAACCATAAAAGCAAACAAAAATATGTATCGTTAGAGGATAATATTATGCAGCGAATGATAGCTAGCAAAAAAAGAAAATTACAACAGAAAAAGAATCTTCTTTCCAATAACGATGAACATATACCGGAGTCAGAAAGTACACAGGAAAATATAGAAGAAAGCATTCCAGTAACGGTAAAGGAAAAGGAAAAAGTTCAACCAGAAATTCCTGCTACGATTATAAACCAAGTAAAAAAGATGAAAGAAGCATTAACCTCTACTAATAAAGGCGAAACAGAAGCACCTGCTCTTGCACCTACTCCTGTCTCCGCTCCTATCCCTACTCCTACAAATAAGAAGATGAAAAAGGGAGCAAGACATGCATATGAAGAAGGACTTCAATCTAAGGCAGACGGAATAGCAGCACATGCGGAAGGGCTTCTTACTCATGCTCAAGGTGCATTTGCACACGCAGAAGGCTCACAAACAAAAGCTACTGGACATAGTGCGCATAGTGAAGGTAGTGAAACGACAGCAAGCGGGGCTTATTCTCATGCCGAAGGAAAACATACGATTGCCCTAGGCGAAGCAGCACATGCGGAAGGAACTGCAACTATCGCAAACGGTTTTTCCTCACATGCAGAAGGAATCCATACATCAACAGCTAATTTTGCGGGGAGCCACATTATGGGGCGATTCGGGAATGCTGAAGAGGCTTATTCATGGTTTATTGCGAATGGTACAAATGAATCCGCGCCTAGTATAGGTGCGAAATGGCTTGCCCATAACGGAGAAATGTATATTGAAGGTGCTTCTTATAACGCAAGCGGTACTGACTATGCACAAATGTTCGAAACCGCAGACAAAAAACAGATTGATGTCGGTTACTTTGTTACTTTTAGTACAGAAGAAAAAATCCGTAAAGCTAACGCAAGCGATTCATTTATATTAGGAGTTTCTAGTGCTACACCCGCCATCATCGGAAATAGCGCCACTTTAAGTTGGCAAAAGCGCTATAAAACAGATGCTTGGGGAAAACGTCAATATATTTCAGACCCATATACGAACGAAACACAACCGCTTTTAAATACTGAATGGAATCCGTCTTGCAAATATATATCGAGAAGAGAGCGTACAGAATGGCTACCTGTCGGATTAATCGGACAAATGTTAGTGCGTGATGATGGCACTTGCGAGGCTCATGGATATTGTCGCCCTAATGATGAGGGCATCGCTACAAAAGCAGAAAACGGTTTCTTCGTTATAAGACGCACAAATACAAATCAAATTTTAATATTATTCCGCTAAGAAAAAAGGGATCAAAATTCTTAATAAGCTAAGAATTTTGATCCCTTTTAATCTTCACGTAAAACTTCTTGCATATCACTTGGAATACTAGCAAAAAAAGACATTTCCTTTTCTAAAATAGGATGATAAAACGTCAAGGACGTACTATGAAGCGCTTGGCGTTTTATCACATCTCTTTGTCCGCCGTATAAATCATCTCCAAGTAACGGATGACCTATATGTGCCATATGTACACGTATTTGATGTGTCCTGCCCGTCTCAAGCTCAAGTGCAACAAGCGTCTGATTAGACGAACTCTCGATTACCCGAAAGTGAGTAACCGCCCTTTGTCCTTCTTCACAGACCGTTCGCTCAATAATACTATCGGCTTTTCTGCCGATTGGCGCATCGATCGTTCCCGCCTCGTCTGAAAGCTCTCCATGAACGATTGCCTCATACGTTCGCTTCACTTGTTTTTGTTGATGCTGCCTTGATAAAAGATGATGAACGAAACGATTTTTTGCAATTAACATAAGCCCTGAAGTATCACGATCTAATCTCGTTACAATATGTACTGTACTCGCCAGATTTTGTTTATCATAATGATATAAAAGTGCATTTGCAACACTTCCTGAAGGATGCTCCCTAGACGGAATCGTTGACATATATGCTTCTTTATTCATCACGAGAACCGCATCATCTTCATATACGATACATAACGGGATATTCTCCGCTTCCATTCCTTCACTTCTTGCTTCTACCGGAAAAAAGACTTTCAGTTCTTCTCCAGTTTGTAACATGTGACGCACACTCGCATGTTCACCGTTTACTTCAATAGCTCCGCCATGAAATTTTATATCAGTTAAAGCAGCTTTAGAAATCCCCTTCGTTTTCAAAAACTCTCGAACTAAGATTCCCTCTTCTACTTCTTTTATATCCCATTTCAATGTAAATCTGTTCAAATATATAAACCCTCTCTATTTATCAGCAACAAACGAGTCACGGACCCGTTTCCAAAATGGGAACGGACGAAAACGAACAAATCGTACTTTCTCGTTTGCAACGCGATACTGGATTGATTTCACATCTTGATGAACCATCGTTAAATGATCCACTGTAATTTGCAAGTTCATTCCTGCAGCTGGCTTTAAAACACATGTATGGTGCTTCGGCAATACGAGAGGAGAACCTACTGTACGAAACACACGGTTATTAATTGACGCCATTTCTGCAATTTGAATCGCCTCAATAGAAGGGTGAATAATCGCTCCACCAAGCGCCTTATTATACGCAGTACTTCCTGAAGGAGTAGAAATGCAAAGACCATCTCCGCGAAACGTTTCAAAATACTCCCCGCGTATTTCCACTTCTGTTACTAATGTACCTTCCGCACTTTTTACAGTCGCTTCATTCATTGCCAAATACTGTGATTCTTTACTACCATTCACATAGCGAATAATAACTTCTAAAAGTGGGTATTCCACCACTTGGAATGGTGTTTTGGCGATTGCAATCACTAACTTTTCTACTTCCGTCGGTAACCAATCTGCATAGAAACCTAAATGACCTGTATGTACACCAACAAATGCTGTTTTATCTAATCGATTATAGTAACGATGAAACGCATATAATAGTGTTCCATCTCCCCCAACAGAAATTACAATATCGGGTTCCTTTTCATCCATTATAAATCCAAAATCTAGCAAATACTCTTTCATCGTACTTGCAAGTGCATTTGATGATTGATCTCCCTTTGACATAATTGTAAATTTCATCGCCCAACACCCTTTAATTTATGATTCAGAGTCTTTCGCTTCTTGTTTTCGCGAAAAAATCTTTTGTGCTTCTTGAATTTCAAGACGAATCGAAGACATTTCTTCATCTAATAAAAATGCTGCTTCCGCGGCACGTTGCAAACGAATTTTAATATCTTCTGGAAAACGTCCACTATATTTGTAATTTAAAGAATGCTCAATTGTTGCCCAAAAATTCATTGCTAACGTACGAATTTGAATTTCAACTAATACTTTTTGTTCTCCTTGTATCGTTTGAACAGGATAACTAATGACAACATGGTAAGAACGATATCCACTCTCTTTCTTTTGTGTAACATAATCTCGTTCTTCCACAATTTCAAAGTCATTTCGTTTTCGAAGATATTCTACAACAGGTTTAATTTCATCAACAAATTGGCACATCATTCGAAGGCCAGCGATATCCTGCATATCTTCTCTAAGACGATCTAGCGGCACATTTCTCTTTTCCGCTTTATCAATAATACTTGCAACCGACTTTACCCGTCCTGTTACGAACTCGATTGGAGAGTGTTCCGTTAACATTGTAAACTGAGCACGCATCCCTTTTAGTTTCACTTTTAGCTCTGCCACCGCTTGGTGGTACGGCGCTAAAAATTCTTCCCAATTTCGATTCATTTCAACCACCACCAAAATCAATCCATTTGCTTATAGAAATACTTTTTCTACAGCAGTTACTAGTTCTTCTCCGTAATTTGCATTACCTTCAATATTTCCAACTAAATATTCTACTTCTTCTTTTAATTGTTCTAATTCGATTTCAACATCGTTTACACGAATGTACATTGCCTTATCTTTCTTCATTGCATCATACATCGCTTCCCAGCACGTATGTGGAATACTTACATAAATGAAAGATGATTCGTTTTCTAAAATATATAAAAATGATAAGTTGTCCGAGTCCACAAGTACGTGATTACGCGCACTTAACTCCTTTACCTCTACTTCAGTATTTTCCGCACAAAAAATAAGAGCATTCTCTCTTTCTTCTACGCTCTTAACTTGGATTTTATTTTGCATGCTCTAACTCCTCCATATCAACTTCCTGTCTTACTTAACACTATTATTGTATCATAACATGGACGCAAACAAATAAAACATTGAACCAAATTTGTGAAAAAGCGATAATGTGTAAAGAATTACTTTTCAGAAGGAGCGTATACAATGACACAAGAAATCGAAATCGAATTTAAAAATATGGTCACAAAAGAAGAGTTCCAAACATTATGCAAAGCATTTTCTATTGAAACATTTATAAAACAAGTCAATCACTACTTTGAAACGCCGCATTTTTCTTTAAAAGAATCTGGTTCTGCACTTCGCATTCGTCATAAAGATGGAACTTATACATTAACATTAAAACAACCTGCTGAAATTGGGTTATTAGAAACACATCAATTTTTAACAGAGGAAGAAGCCTACCTTATGATGGAAACAAATGAAATCATCCAAGGGGTCGTAGCAGATCAACTACATGAATTACAAATCCCCGTTTCAGCTTTAACTTATATGGGTAGTTTAACAACAGAAAGAGCAGAAACTTCATTCAAAGGCGGAACACTTGTCTTTGATCATAGTTTCTATTACAATCACGATGATTATGAACTTGAATATGAAGTACAAGATGAAACGACTGGTAAAGCGGCATTTATGCATGTATTAAAACAACATGACATACCAGTTCGTCATACGAATAACAAAGTGCAACGTTTTTTCCTTGCCAAACAAAACAAAGCACGCTAAAGTGAAATTTCCATCAGTGAATATGTAACTCACTGATTGTTATGTTTCACCTTTCAGAAAGATAAGGAAAAAGATTTGCCTATAAAACATATAATTGAGCAAAGGATGAGACGAAGGCTGTTTAGTTGCTCTTCATAACAATCCATTGCTACAATAGATATACATTTCATGGAAAAAGGAGTTTATAAAGGATGAGCAATCAACCGATGACACCATTTGAAGCAATTGGCGGTGAACAATGCATTGCAATATTAGTCGATACATTTTATTCCTATGTCAGTAAACACCCTGACTTATCTCCCATCTTCCCAGAAGACTTGACAGAGACAGCTAGGAAGCAGAAACAATTTTTAACACAATATTTGGGTGGTCCTAATTTGTATACAGAAGAACATGGACATCCTATGTTAAGAGCACGCCATCTCCCTTTTGAGATTACACCAAAGCGCGCAAAAGCATGGCTTTCATGTATGGAACAAGCAATGGACGACACAGGCGTACACGGTCACGTGAGAGACTTTGTTTTTGAACGTTTAGCATTAACTGCACAACATATGGTTAATACTCCAGATGAAACAGGTGAAGTGTAATGGATAAACAGGAAGCAAAGCATATGAATATGCCTTCTCCTTCCAAGTGCGAGCATAAATCTGTAGAAGCATATTTATTTATTGATCCACTTTGTAAAGATTGCTGGGAGATCGAGCCGTTTATCATTAAACTATGGCTTGAATATGGAAATTATTTCTCTATCCGGCACATATTAACCGGCAAAGTGGACGGAGCGAGTGCTTCCTCACACAAATGGAATAAACCTGCTAATATTCGATTTGTGTGGGAAAAGACAACGAGTTTGCAAGGTTTCTCATGCGACGGAAAGGTACATATGCAAGATGCCTCATCAACACCGTATTTAGTTTCGATGGCAATTAAAGCGGCGGAGTTACAAGGCCGAAAAGCAGGTTCGAAGTTTTTGCGAAAACTCCAAGAATACATTTCTCTTGAAAATGCATCGAATCCTAGCATTGAATTATTACTTGCATGTGCTGAAGATAGCGGAATTGACGCTTACGAATTTAAAAAAGATTTGCATTCTGCTAGTGCAAAAAAAGCATTCCAATGCGATTTAAAATTCACAAATGAAATGCATATTACTGAAATTCCTTCCCTCGTATTCTTTCATGCAAATTCCAATGAGGAAGGCATTAAAATTGCGGGAATTTATTCCTATGATGTATATGTGCAGCTATTAAAAGAAATTGTAAAGTGCGATATCGAGCCTGAACCATTACCACCGTTAGAAGCTTTACTAGAAGCAGCTCAATTTATGTCTTCAAAAGAAATCGCCTTTATATATGACTGCTCACAACAAGAAATAGAGTGTGAACTTAAAAAACTATTACTAAAAAGAAAAGTACGATTGGTCGAAATGAAATGTGAGCGTTATTGGAAATGGATAGAAAAAGACCTGGTGTAAACACCAGGTCTTTTTCTTTACGGCTTATAAAAATATTAAAGGGGATGGGAGAAATTTTCACGTTCAAACAAAGGGGTATATGTTTGTATGTGAATTCGTTCACGCTTATTATATTACAAGATTCGACGTCAGATGACAACCCCTTTTGTCGAATTTCACACTTTTGTCACATTCTAAACGTTTTCATTTATGAATAAGCTATATAAAAAGCCATTTAGGAGGTGTTTTTATGAAAAGAGCCCATGTTTTTCTTCTTTTCTTAGGGATTATTGTTTCCTTTTTCTTATATATCCTTTCACTATTGCAAGCCTTCCCGAAGATTGTAGCCTTCCCTCTTTTGTTCGGAATCATCGTCGTTAGCCTCTCCTATGTCAATCATAGGAAGCGATTTAAAGGTTTTTAAAACGAAAAAAAGACGAGAGTTTTCTCGTCTTTTTTATACACTACTATTTTTCTTCAAATAATAACGCTTCTAGTTCATTTAATTTCTCTTCAAATACTTGCAGTGCTTCTTTAACAGGCTCTGGAGATGCCATATCTACTCCTGCTTTTTTCAACACTTCAATTGGGTAGTCGGAGCTTCCAGCTTTTAAGAACTCATTAATATAGCGTTCTACTGCTGGTTGTCCTTCTTCTAAAATTTGTTTTGATAAAGCTGTCGCTGCACTGAATCCTGTTGCATATTGATATACATAGTAGTTGTAATAGAAGTGCGGAATACGAGACCACTCTAAACCAATTTCTTTATCGATCACTAAAGCGTCACCGAAATATTTTTTATTTAAATCGTAGTAAATTTCCGTTAACATATCTGGTGTAACTGCATGTCCTTCTTGTACCTTCTTATGGATGATATGCTCAAACTCTGCAAACATCGTTTGACGGAATACAGTCCCGCGGAATCCTTCTAAATAATGATTTAATAAATATAAACGCTCTTTTTTATCTTCTGTCGTTTTTAATAAGTAATCATTTAAAAGAGCTTCATTACAAGTTGATGCAACTTCTGCAACGAAGATTGAATAATCACCGTATACATGTGGTTGAGTCTTTCTTGTGTAGTAACTATGTACAGAATGACCAAACTCATGCGCAAGTGTAAATAGATTGTCTACATTATCATGCCAGTTCATTAAGATATAAGGATTTGTCCCGTATGCACCAGATGAGTAAGCACCGCTTCGTTTTCCTTTATTCTCATATACATCTACCCAGCGATTTTCATATGCTTCTTTTAAAATTTCAACATACTCATCACCAAGTACATGTAATGATTTCAATAACATGTCTTGTGCTTCTTCATATTTCACACTCATCTTCGCTTCTGGTACAAGTGGTGTATATAAATCGTACATATGAAGTTCGTCAAGACCCAATGCACGCTTACGAATATCGATATAACGATGTAATAAATGTAAGTTATCATTCACTGTTTCAACAAGCTGATCATATACCGTTTCAGGAATGTTATTATTGCTTAATGCAGCCTGGCGTGCAGAATCGTATTTACGAACACGTGCATTGAAATTATTACGTTTTACTGCCCCACTTAGCGTACTTGCAAATGTGTTTTTATACTTTCCGTACGTTTCAAAAACAGCATGGAATGCATCATGACGAACACGGCGATCATCACTTTCTAAAAATTGAATGTAGCGGCCATGTGTTACTTCTACTTCTTCACCATCTTCACCTTTAATAGATGGGAATTTTAAATCCGCGTTATTCAACATACCAAATGTATTGCTTGATGCACTCATCACTTCAGATGCTTCTGCTAATAATGCTTCTTCCGCTTCTGATAGTACGTGTGGACGCTGACGTGTAATTTCTTCTAATGCATGCTCATACACACTCAGTTCTCTATTTTCTTTCAAGAAAGCTTGTAACGTTTCTTCTGAAATTGCTAAAATTTCTGGAACGATATACGCCGTACTACTTGATACTTGTGAATATAAGCTCGTTGCACGATCATTCAATGCTTGATAAACAGAATTTGTTGTATCTTGATCGTAACGCATATGAGCATATGTATATAACTTACCTAATCGCATTGAAATTTCATCTTCATATTGTAACGTTGCGAGTAACGTACTTGCAGAATCACCAAGTTTCCCTTTAAATTCAATTAACTTTGGTAATAGCTCTTTAATAGCTTGGAATTCTTTTTCCCACTCTGCATCCGTTTGGAAAATATCTTCTAGGCGCCATGTATTTACTTCTTCAACCTCACTACGCTCTGGTAATGCTTTTGGTTTTTGTTCAGACATTCGTTAAGCCCTCCTTTTGATCGCTACTTAAGTACAATTCGATTTTTCTTATGTAATTCCTTCATGATGCTCTTTTATTATATCCGCTTTTCCTTCTCTCATGTTGTACTTTGCTTCAAATAAAGATAGTGCGTACGTCAAACAAACTGCGTCATATTCGTCTACCTCTTCTTCTGTTTTAGGTATAATTATCCCCCTTATTTTCCTGTACTTATGCGTCCCTACTTTATGAAGCACACCGGCATAACATAAAAAGATCATATACTCTTCAACTGCTAACCGCCATATATTTTGTGCAAAATACGGTAATAGACGCCTCTTCGTATATTTCTTTAGATAGTTACACGTTGTCTGTAGCGAAAAGGAATCCCCTACTTTACGGCTACCTATAAACTTCATATAAAGATACGCTTGCCATATGAACAGATGTGTTTGAAATGAAAAGGCAGATGGAAGTGGAACACCAATTTCAGAAGGAAAACTAGCTGGAGTAAGTTTAAATTGATATAAAAGACGTAACAATGATTTATGATTATAGTTCCAAATAGGTAAAGCATTCGTACGAAAATACTTCTTCTTATTTGTCCACTCTAGCTCTAATTTGTTTTTCAAAAAAGGAATTGGATGAAATAGTTCTTCAAAAGTAATGATGTGCATCGGTAAATAAATTGTATGTGAAAAATAAACATTCGAGGAAAACGGGGTCAAAAATGAACATTTCATAAATGTCTTTTGCTTTGGGCAAAAAAAGAAGAGTAAGGGTTGAGGATAAGACTGCATACAAAACGAATGAAACGAAGATAATGAAATCCAATAAGAGGAATTCCTTTTTAGTTGCTTTCCGCCAAGTATCCAAATCACTTGTATTCCGGCTTTCCAGTAAGCAAAGGTTCTTTTTAATAATTGCTCTATAGATAGCGATGCACATTGATACTCAATCGCAATCTTTCTCTCTTCTCTCTCTATAAAAAGATCTGGCCGTTGCCGAATCTCGGGGAGGTAGTACTCGATTTCAACTTGAAATCTTTGTGACTTTAACCACCTATACAACTGTTCCTTCCCTTGCATATGGTACATTGATTCTGCCTCATAATGGACAATACATTGTTCCACTTTTTTATGAGCGAAATGCCACCTCTTTTGTTTTCCTAGTTTAAGCTTTACTTCCTTCCCGCAAGATGGACAAAAAAAGCGCTCCCTTTTACGCATTCTATGCAAGAGCTTTTCATCACGGTTGTATAGAAGATGAATCTTTTCACCATTTTCTCTCCTTGCGATAAACATATCATCACATCCTTTCAGTTTTTTGTATTCTACAATTTATGACAAATTCCTTTTCACACAAAAAAAGATGTCCTCATAAGAACATCTTTTCTCTATAATAAAGGCGATAATAAACGATACGTTGATTCTACAATTCGTTTATACAGACGTCTTTTATGGAAGCGATCAACATGAATTTCACTCGATATCTCTAAGTCATCTTTAAAATCTTGAACGAGTTTTCGAATGCTATCCGTATCATATAAAAAGGCATTTACTTCAAAGTTCAAATGAAAACTTCGCATATCCATATTAGCTGTCCCAATTGAAGCCAAATCAGAATCAACGATGACAATTTTACTATGAAGAAAACCTTTTTCATATTCATATATCTTTACCCCAGCATCTAATAACTCTGAGAAGTAAGATCTCGATGCATAAAAAACAGTGCGTTTATCTGGCTTACTCGGCATTAATAACCGAACATCAATACCAGCAAGTGCCGCTACTTTTAACGCAGATAAAATATCATCATCAGGAATAAAGTAAGGTGTGGCAATCCAAATCGATTTTCTCGCAGAAGCAATCATTGCAAAATACAGGTGCTTAATTGTTTCCCATTTGTTATCTGGTCCACCTGCAACAAGTTGTACACCACCCCAATGATCACCTTCAACTGCTTTTGTCTGTAAATATTCAGGTGCTAATACAGCTTCCCCTGTCATATAAAACCAATCTTGAAGGAAAATTAATTGCAGACTTTGGACTGCTTCACCCCGTAAATATAAATGCGTATCGCGCCAAAATCCAAAATACTTATTTTTCCCTAAATATTCATCGCCAATATTTAATCCGCCTACAAATCCTTCATTCCCATCAATAATAACGATTTTTCGGTGATTTCGATAATTAATTTTATCGTTTAAAATCGGAAATCGCACAGGGAAGAATGGCACCATCTCTACGCCTGCTTCATTTAATTCATCAATATAGCTATTTGATAATTTAAAGCTTCCAACCGCATCATATAAAAAGCGAACGACAACCCCTTCTCTTGCCTTTTGAATCAAAATATCTTTAATCTCTGTTCCAAGATTATCATCACGCACAATATAATACTCCATATGAATGTGGTGCTTCGCTCGTCTCAAACCATCTAAAATCGCTTGGAATGTTTCATCCCCGTTCGTCAACGTTCTCGTTTCAGTCTGAAATGAAATATTTAAAGCGCCAAGTCTGTCAGCTAAACGGAATAACAATTCTTGATGTTTATGATTTTTTAATATGCGTTCTTCATACTCTTCATGTCCCTTATACTGCAAAAATGCTTGTTCATCCAAAAGTGCCTTCTTTTGAAACATTCGCTTTCTACGAAAGTTTTGTCCAAATAGTAAATAAGCGAAAAAACCAAACACAGGGAAAATCCCTAAGACGATTAACCATGTGAGTGTTTTAGATGGATGCCGATTTTCTAAGAAAATAACACAACCAATTAAAAATGCAGAAACAGTAAATAAAATACTTATAATACCTAAAATCGAAATATCTTTTATGCCTATTACATCCGAATAAAATGCTACATCAATAAACATACGTAGCGAAACGAACAATGCAAATAACAATAGAAAAAAGAAAAGGAACTTTAACGTATTTTTCATCTCCGCCCTCCTTACTTACAAAGCTTTTCTATCCATTAACACACTCATCATATAAAAAGCCGATTTCATACTATAGAAATCGGCCTACGTTTTAGAAGGAAAATTAGTGCGAATTGTCTCAAGTGCATGCTCTTTAACAATTTGTTTACCGTACTCATTTACACGGTGAACCGTTAAAGTAGATTCTTCCCCATATTCTAAAATAATACTTAAAATACGATCAATCTCTTCTTCATCGTGTAGCACTTCATCAAATTCAACATATACATAATAGCGGTCTTCAAACGAATACAATTCATCTTTTATATCTTCAAATACAAGGCGATGACTTAGCGAAATAACATCTTCGAAATCATCGAACTTAATTAAAAAGCCAAATGTTCCATCTTCATTAAAGTTTGTACCCGCCTGTTCGACTTCTTCCTCTAATTCTTGCTCGAATAATGATTCGATGCGCTCATCTAGAGGAATATCTATTATTTTATCTGCACCAATTGGTAATTCTAATTTTTGTCCGTCTTTCGAAAGCTGCGCCTTCGTCACAAGCACCTCAATACCTTTATCAAGCGCCTGCACTTGAATCCATAGAGGTCCATCAATAAAGAAATCGTCATGATCGCGAGCTTCATCCATCATTTCCCAAAATAACTCTTCACTGCGATCGCGATCGTACCAAATTTCTTCACGATTAAATCCTCTATCCTCTATATCAATGTACGTGATAAAAAATTTCATCGTATGATCATTAATTCTTTCAATATCCAAAATACAATTCTCCCTTCCTGTTTAGAATTGTTATGAAGGGATTCCCCACTCATATGACAAATCAATAGAATCTTGTACTCTCATTTTATGATAAGATTCTCCAGAATGGAAATAAAATCGTTTGATTTTACAAAAACAGTCATTCGCCTGTTTTTATCCCACCATTTATAGGATATATTATTATGTCACTCCTCCACCTATAAAAAATTGGACATACATTTCCATGTCACGCCGTACACTGTAATAAAGCCGGTCAAGATTTTTCGTCCCATACATATATTTCGCTTATTAAAACATCATAAATGGAGGCAGACTAATGGAGTTAGATTTTTTAACATCTATACTAATGATTGTCGGTATCGATGTTGTACTAGGTGGCGATAATGCAATTGTCATCGCACTAGCTAGCCGTAACCTACCCGAACCTAAACGAAATAAAGCCATCTTTATTGGTACTGGTTTAGCGATTGTACTACGAATTCTTCTCACAATACTAGCTGTCTATTTACTTGATATCCCATTCTTACAACTAATTGGTGGGATTTTATTAACATTAATCGCTATAAATTTACTAACTGATGAGAGTAATGACCTTTCTTCTATTCAAGGAAAAACGACGTTATTTCAAGCTGTGCGTACAATCGTCTTTGCTGATCTCGTTATGGGCTTTGATAATGTTCTTGCAATTGCTGGAGCAGCCCATGGAAATATTCCACTCGTAGTTATCGGTTTATTAATTTCCATTCCCATTATTATTTGGGGGAGTAAACTTATTTTATTACTTATGGAGCGCTTCCCTTTTCTCATTTATTGCGGAGGAGCAGTCCTTGCTTATACATCAGGAAAAATGATTACACATGAAGACAGACTTGCAACATTTTTTCATAATAATCCTAGCTTTACAGCAAGTATTCCTTTCCTTTTCATTTTCACAGTACTATGTGTCGGGTTCATCGTTCAACGAGTCAGACTACACAATATAAAAAATTAATACGAGTATCTCAAATGAAATTATACAAAAGCCTTCTACTATATAAAGTAGAAGGCTTTTTGTATACATAATTTTATTATTAATTTACAAGACGCTGTGCTTCACGTAATTGAAATGTTCTTACTGTACGTGGTAAGAAACGGCGAATTTCGTCTTCATTATAACCTACTTGAAGTCGTTTTTCGTCAATCATAATAGGACGGCGTAAAATACCCGGATAGTCACGAATCATCTTATATAAATCTTGAAGTGGTAAAGACTCTAAGTTAACATTTAATTCTTGGAAAACTTTTGAACGAGTAGAAATAATCTCATCCGTTCCGCTTTCTGTCATGCGTAAAATTTCTTTAATTTCCTCAATCGTCAATGGATCTGAGAAAATATTACGTTCTGTATAAGGAATATGATTTTCCTCTAGCCATAATTTCGCCTTTCTACAAGACGTACAGCTTGGAGAACTATATAATGTTACCATACAAGACTCACTCTCCTTAAAGAGTACAAATTCTGTACTAATTACAGTTTAATTTTCTAACTTCCAGCAATTCTTCACTATAACTTGTCTTACAACAAAATGAAAAATCGCCTTTCATGTAAGCAACAACTTATAAGCAATTTATAACAAACAACAATTACTTTAAATAAGTAACTTCTATAATCATTATACAATAGTTTTTGCAAGAAATATACAGTAAATTTGCTACTAGTTGAGAAAACTCCCCCTCGTATTCCACTGCTATGTAACATGATTACAGTAATTTAAACTGTCCCTTAACACCTATGTTCAATCCTTTTAGCAGTTACTATTTAAGATATTTTTCACTTGCTATACTATTACATTTTCATAAGTTCCTCCATCTTAAAGAGAGCGTTTTCTTACCTTTTTTAAGCAAAACAATTGAGAAATGTAAGACTACAGCAACAAATAGACATCGGAACACCTGTTCTCATTTTAACAAACTTCCTCCGTATTGTCTATAGCATTTCTAAACTAAACTGAATATTTTTCTGACATTTCTTTCTTTTTTATCTTTTATCTCATACAATAAAAATACAGACAGGCAAAGGGAGGATTTACATATGATCGCTTTTTTTATTGATTTTGCAATTGTAGCTGCCCTCGTCATCGGAATAACAGCATTGATTGGTGTCATTACAAATAGCATCGGTGAAAAACTCTTTGGCGGGAAAGACAAAATGAAGTTTGTTAATAAAAGCTTAGATGTACAATCTGGATGGAAACAAATTGGTGGCAAAGGCATTTATAAAAAACGTACGTATTAAAAAAAGCAGG
This sequence comes from Bacillus clarus, assembly GCF_000746925.1. Taxonomy (GTDB): domain Bacteria; phylum Bacillota; class Bacilli; order Bacillales; family Bacillaceae_G; genus Bacillus_A; species Bacillus_A clarus. The sequence continues at coordinate 3,475,988 of NZ_JMQC01000008.1, read as the reverse complement.
TGGCTACCTGCTTTTTTTATTTTCCTACTGATGCCCATTTGAAGCTTACATCGGGGCCATATTTATGGTTGTACATATCTTTAATTGTTTCTCTTTGTAAATATGCTCTACCACGTTGATATACCGGAACAATCGCAGCGTCATCAATCAGCATTTTCTCTGCTTCAAGTAAGTTTTTCCAGCGAGCATTTACATCGCTTCCATCTTTTTTCGCTTTCATAATAATTTCATCGTATTTCGGATTAGAGTACTTCATTTTATTTTGTGATCCGTCAGTCACAAACATATCAAGATATGTAACTGGATCTGGGAAGTCTGCACCCCATCCAGAGAATGACATGACATAATCGCCCGCATCTTCTAATTTTAGTTTTTGTGCGAATGGTTGTTGTTTAATTTTTACTGTTAAACCAGGTAAATTCTTTTCTAATTCACCTTTTAAATATTCACCAGTCTTCTTCGATAATTCAACGTCTTCATTTAATAACTCTAATTCAATTTCATTTTTACCAAGCTCTTTTTTACCAGCTTCCCAATATTTTTTCGCTTCTTTCACATTTTGTTTTACAAGATCTCCATTTTCAGCACGGAAATCTTTTTTATCCGGACCTTTAATGAAATTATCAGGAATTAATCCTGTCGCTGGCCTAGAACCGTTATTTAATAATGTATCAACGAATGGTTTACGATCAAAACCAAGTGAAATTGCTTTACGAATATTTTTATTTGCTAAAGCTGGGTCTTTTTGATTTAAACGAAGGAAGAATACAGATGTCTCTTCTACTGTTTTGAAATCTGGTTTTCCTTTATATTTATCGATGAACTCTGCTAATAATGTTGCCCGATCGATTGCATTTGTTTCATATAAATTAATTGGCGTAGCTGTATCTTTTACAATGTTGAAGTTTACTTCCTCAAGCTTCACTTCTTTATTGTCCCAATATGACGGACTCTTTGTCATTTTGAAACTACGTTCATGTTGCCAATCACTTAATGTAAATGGACCGTTGTAAAGTGTTGTATTTGCTTCTAAACCAAACTTCGCTCCTTGCTCTTTCACATACTTTTCATTAACAGGATAGAAGATTGGATATACCATTAAATCAACAAGATACGGAATAGAATTATCCAATTCCACTTCTAATGTATAATCATCAATCGCTTTTACGCCTAATTGATCTGGGCTCATCTCTTTTTTATTAATTTTCTCAGCATTTTTTATATCGTACATAATGTATGCTGATTTCGCAGCTGTATCTGGATTAATCGCTCTTTGCCATGCATACACGAAATCCTTTGCTGTTACAGGATCACCATTTGACCATTTTGCATCTTCACGTAATTTGAATGTATACTTTTTACCGTCTTCTGACTTTTGGAATTCTTTCGCTACACCTGGAACTAATTTATCATCTTTTCCTAAACGATATAGCCCTTCCATCGTATTGTTCATTACTTTCGAAGAAACTGCATCAGCCGATAATGCCGGATCCATCGTTGGAATTTCTTGTGTTTCAATTAAATTTATTACTTGCTTAGCACCGCTCTTGCCGCTATCCCCTTTTGCATTCGCCTGTGGTTCATCTTTTTGGTAGCTACATGCCCCTAAAATCATGCTCATCGCTACTGTTGATGCTACAAAAACTGGTATCTTTTTTTTCATACTTCCACCCTCCAAAAAAATGTTAGCCCTTTCATTTTCAAACAAAAAGAAATATGTATATGTTCTAATAATTCATATTATACACACAAATATATTACTTGTATATTCATATTTCTATTTTATTAAAATGTTATGTCAAATAAAATAGACCTTATAAACGTTTTATATTGCATTTTAATTGAACTAAAATATTAAAAATAGATAATTTTGTATTTTTATAAATTATCAAAGAATAATAAAAATTATATTTCATTATATTTCACTCATAATTATTCTTCCTATCTCATACACATTATCTACATAATTCCGCTCTTTCCCTTCAGATCACCTCACTCGGTCCATGCTATAAAATGAAATTTTTACGCATTTGAAAATAACGGGATAAAATGTGTGCAAACGATATGAAAGTATGTTACGATACACTTTGCTAAAAATAGATATCGGTAAAGAGGGGATGAAATGACAGCAATTCGTTCAAAAAACGGCCAAGGAGAAAAATTAAATTTATTTTTCTTAACATGGCCTATTTTTTTAGAAGTTTTTCTTTTTATGCTAATGGGGATTGCTGATACTTTCATGTTAAGTGCGTTATCGGACGATGCCGTATCAGGTGTTGGCGCAGCAAATCAATATCTCCATATCGCAATCTTGGTACTAGAAGTAATCGGAAACGGCGCTGCAATTGTCGTATCACAGTACCTAGGTTCCAAGCGATACATGGAAGCATCGAAAATATCAGCATTAGCAGTCACATTAAACTTAGGGGTCGGGCTCATCATAAGCGCCGGTTTTCTTTTATTTTCAAAACATATGATGAGTGCAATGAACTTGCAAGGCGATGTATTAGTTTATGCCCAAAGCTATTTATCAATCGTCGGAGGAGCGATTTTCCTTCAAGCTATTATTAATTCATTAGCAGCAATCATCCGTGTACATGGTTTTACAAAACAAGCGATGCTTATTTCACTCGGAATGAATATTCTTCATATCGCTGGTAACTATATCCTTATTTTCGGCAAATTCGGTATGCCTGAATTAGGCGTTGAAGGCGCAGCAATTTCCTCTGCTTTCAGTCGACTTATCGCACTACTTGTTTTCTTCTGGCTACTATACCGTGTTATGGAATACCGCGTAAAATTAAAATACTACTTCACATTATCAAAAGAATACGTTGGCAAGATTTTAAAAATCGGGATTCCATCTGCATTTGAACAAGTAATGTACCAAGCTTGCCAAATTATCTTCCTATATTACGCAACATATTTAGGGACAGAATCATTAGCAGCAAGACAATACGCTACAAACATTTCTATGTTTACTTACTTATTCGCAATTGCGATTGGTATGGGAACAGCTATTATCGTTGGTCGTTTAGTTGGCGGGAACGAAAAAGAGGAAGCGTATGTACGTGTATGGAAAAGTGTAAAATGGGCGATTGGTGTTACTTTATGTATGGTTATTCTCGTCATCACATTCCGTACACAATTAATGGGGCTATTTACAGATAACCCTCACATTATTCACTTAGGTGCGACCGTTCTTTTACTAAGTGTGCTGCTCGAAACAGGACGTACGATGAACATCGTCATCATTAACTCCCTTCGTGCAGCTGGTGATGCAAAATATCCTGTTTTAATCGGTGCATTTTCTATGGTCTTAATGAGCTTACCTCTCGGTTACTTTTTCGTCTTTCATTTAGACATGGGGCTGGTTGGTATTTGGCTAGCAATCGCCATCGATGAATGGACGCGTGCCATCATTATGTTCTTCCGCTGGAGAAGTAGAGCGTGGGAAAGTTATGCGCTTGTTAAGCCCGAGGAACAAGAAGAAGTTGTATCTGTTCAAGCATAATAGAAAAAAGGTCATCCTTCTACACATAGAAGGATGACCTCATTTTTATTATTGATAGATTTCTTTATATTTCTTATACTCTGCTTCAGAACATAGTACGAAATGTCCTGGGCGAATTTCACGCATTGTTGGTACTTCGCTACCGTATTCATGCTGAGATGGATCGTATACGATACGTTTACGATTGCGCTCATAATCTGGATCTGGAAGCGGAATTGCTGATAATAGTGATTTTGTATATGGATGAATTGGATTCGCATATAACTCTTCACTTGTTGTCAGCTCAACGATTTGACCACGGTACATTACACCAATGCGATCACTAATGTATTTTACCATCGATAAATCATGGGCAATGAATAAGTATGTTAAGCCTTTTTCTCTTTGTAACTGTTTTAGCAAGTTTACAACTTGCGCCTGAATCGATACGTCAAGTGCTGAGATTGGCTCATCGGCAATGATAAATTCAGGTTCTACAGCAAGTGCACGAGCGATACCGATACGTTGACGTTGTCCACCTGAGAATTCATGCGGGAAACGGTTTGCGTGCTCTTTATTTAAACCAACTGTATTTAACAGCTCGTGAACACGGTCCATACGCTCTTTTTTGCTTTTCGCTAATCCGTGAATATCAATACCTTCTGCGATAATATCCCCTACTGTCATACGAGGATTTAATGATGCATATGGATCTTGGAAAATCATTTGCATTTTACGGTTAAATTTCTTCAATTCTGCGCGTGATTTTTTACCATGTACATTTTCACCATCGAACAACACTTCACCAGCAGTTGCATCATATAAACGAATAATCGTTCTTCCAGTTGTCGATTTACCACAACCCGATTCTCCTACAAGACCAAATGTTTCTCCGCGGTAAATATCAAATGAAATATCATTAACCGCTTTGACAACACCACCACTCACGTCAAAGTGCTGCTTTACATTTTTCACTTCAATTAATTTCTCACGTTGTTTAGTCATGTTGTTCACCTGCTTTCATTTGAAGAATGCGTTTTTCAACGACTGCCGGCGGTTTTACTTCTGGAGCTTGCTCATGAAGTAACCAAGTTGCCGCATAGTGTGTATCACTTACTTTAAATAAAGGTGGTTCCATTTCAAAATCAATTTTCAGTGCCTGCGGGTTACGTGGTGCAAAAGCATCACCCTTTGGCGGTTTCAATAAATCTGGAGGTGTTCCGGGAATTGCGTATAGCTCTTCCTCTGCGCCATCTAAACTTGGCATAGATGCGATTAATCCCCAAGTATACGGATGTTTTGGATTGTAGAAAATTTCATCAACAGTTCCAATTTCAACAACTTTACCAGCGTACATAACCGCAACTCGGTCCGCAACGTTTGCCACTACACCTAAGTCATGCGTAATGAAAATGATTGCTGCTTCTGTTTTTTGCTGAATGTCCTTCATAAGCTCTAAAATTTGCGCCTGAATTGTAACGTCTAGCGCTGTTGTCGGCTCATCGGCGATTAATAATTTTGGGTTACAAGCTAACGCCATCGCAATAACTACACGCTGTCTCATACCACCTGAGAATTGGTGAGGATATTGTTTCAAACGAGCTTCTGGATTAGGAATCCCAACAAGGTCAATTAATTCTAAAGCAACTTTACGTGCGTCTGCTTTACTCATGCCTTGATGCTTAATAAGACCTTCCATAATTTGATTACCAATTGTCATCGTTGGATTTAATGACGTCATCGGATCTTGGAAAATCATCGCAATATCTTTACCGCGAACTTGTTGCATTTCTTTTTCAGTTAACTTCGTTAAATCACGACCATCAAATATAATTTCTCCATTTTTAATGCGCCCTGGAGGATTCGGGATTAATCCCATTAACGCTTTAGAAGTAACTGATTTCCCAGAACCAGATTCTCCTACAATCGCTAATGTTTCTCCTTTTTTCAAATCAAAAGTAACGCCACGCACTGCTTGTACTTCACCTGCATGTGTATCAAAGGAGACTTGTAAATCTTTTACCTCTAACAATGTTTTCATTTTTACTTCTCCCTCCTCGTTTACTTACGCATTTTTGGATCTAACGCATCGCGTAATCCATCTGCCATTAAGTTGAACGCTAAAATTAACATACTGATGACAACCGCAGGGATGAACATCATGTGTGGATACGTTTGAATTGATTTATATCCATCATTTACAAGAGAACCAAGTGACGCGAACGGTGGTTGAATACCAAGTCCGATGAAACTTAAGAACGCCTCACCAAACACCGCTGAAGGAATTGTAAACATTGTCATAACAATAATTGGTCCCATAACGTTTGGAATTAAATGTTTCACAATTAATTGTGTGTTCGTCGCACCTAATGTACGAGATGCTAATACATATTCTTGGTTTTTTAATTTTAGTATTTGTCCACGTACAATCCGTGACATCCCAATCCAACCTGTAATTGCCATCGCAAGTGTAATCGACCAAATACCTGACCCTAAAATAATTACCATCAAAATAACGATGATTAAATACGGAATACCGTTAATGATTTCCATAATACGTTGCATAATATTATCAACTCGTCCACCGTAGAAAGCTGAAATACCTCCGTATGCAACCCCAATTATTAAATCAATCGCAGCTGCTAAAAGAGCGATATATAATGATACACGTGTTCCTTCCCATGTTCTTGTCCATAAATCACGACCAAGATCATCTGTACCAAACCAGAAGTACTCTTTAATATCACGTTTTGCATATTGGTCGACACCATATTGATCTGTACCATCAAATGGTAACCAATGAATATTTTCAATCACTGGAATTTTTGGTGGCATTTTCGCACGACCTAAGTCTTGATCTTTATAGGAGTGTTTACTTACCATTGGCCCAAAAATTGCTAGTAGTGCAATAAGAACTAATAATACAAGACCAAACATCGCACCTTTATGTTGGAACAAACGTCTTCTTACATCTTGCCAAAACGTTAAGCTTGGACGGGCAATGACTTCATTATCAACATTACTTTGATTGGCTGGTTGAAATAAATCTGGAGATAATTTTTGTACTTCTTTCATCATTTTTTCCCTCCCGCTAGACGAATACGAGGATCAATAATTCCGTATAAAATATCAACAATGAAAATAACTAGAATGAAGATCGCACTATAGAAAATCGTTGTTCCCATAATAACTGTATAGTCATTTAATGTGATCGATTTAACGAATTGCTCCCCAAGTCCAGGTACAGCATAAATTTGCTCAATAACAAGCGTTCCTGTAATTAATGCGGCAACCATTGGTCCTAGAATTGTAACAACTGGAATTAAAGCATTACGAAGTGCGTGTTTCACGATAATAACACCTTGGCTAATCCCTTTTGCTTTCGCTGTTAAAATATAATCAGACTGCATAACTTCAATTAATTCTGCACGAGCAAAACGTGCGATTGTTGCGATAACTGCCATCGATAAAGCAATTGTAGGCATAACAGTATACTCAGGCCCTTTCCAGAATGCAACTGGGAACCAACCAAGTTTTACCCCTACGAAATATTGTAGTAACGCAGCGAATACGAACGATGGTACCGACATTCCGAGTACCGAAATAACAGTTGCTCCATAATCGACCCACGTATTATTACGAAGTGCTGCGATAATTCCTAAAATTAATCCGATAAATGTTCCTAATATAATCGCTTGTAAACCAAGTTGTGCTGATGGTCCAATACGATCAACAATCATATCTGTTACTGGGCGGTTATCATATTGGAATGATACCCCTAAATCACCTTTTGCTAAGTTACCTAAGTAACGTGCATACTGAACTGGTACTGGATCATTTAAACCATATTTCTCAAGAATGATTTCTTTCTGCGCCGGTGATAATTTCTCTTGGTTTTTAAGTGGAGAACCCGGCAGTAATTTCATTAGAAAGAATGTAAGCGTAGTAATTAAAAATAATGTCAAAGCCATGTACACGAAACGTTTAAATACATAACGTCCCATAGTCAAGCACCTCCCCGTTTTTCTCAAAAGCAATAAGATAGTTTAAAATATTCTTACTTTTATATTTTTTAAAATAAGAGTATACGCCCATCATAGGCATATACCCTTATTCATGATGGAAACCATTTTTAGTTTTTGACTTCAACCCACTTATAGCTAAATTCTCCGCCATATTTATGCTCTAATAGACCTGTAATAGATTTGCGTTGTAAATATGCTTTTCCGGGTTGATATACTGGAGCAATTGCTGCATCGTCAAGCAGTTGTTTTTCCGCTTTTAATAGCGTATCCCAACGAGCTTGTACATCTATTTCTGTTTTTGCTTTCTTAATTAATTCGTCGTACGTTGGGTTTGCGTAATTCACTTTATTTTGTGAATTACCTGTTGTGTACATTTCAAGGAATGACATTGGATCCATATAATCTGGACTCCACCCCGCGTATGACATCGCATAATCTCCACTTGCTTCAAGTTTTAACTTTTGTGCAAATGGCTGCATTTTTGTTGAAACTGTCAAACCTGGTAAGTTTTTTTCAAATTGCCCTTTTAAATACTCTCCGATTTTTTTCGCATCATCTGTATCATAGTTTAGCAATTCTAAATCGATTTTATCTACACCAAGTTCTTTTTTACCAGCTTCCCAATATTTTCGAGCCTCTTTCACATCTTCTTTTATAAGATTTCCGCTCTCTTCACGAAAATCTTTTCCGTTAGGTCCTTTTGTTAAGCCTTTCGGAACAAAACCATATATCCCTTGTGAACCATCGTTTAAAATAACTTTTCCGATATTTTCACGTTCAAAGGACATTGCAATTGCTTTTCGAATATTTTTATTTGCTAAAAATTGATTCTTTTCGTTTAAGCGAATAAATTGTGTTGATGGTCTTTTAATTGTTTTAAAGTCTGAATCAGATTTGTATTTATCTACAAACTCTGATGTTAAGACAACACGATCAATCGCTTTCGTTTCATATAAATTTATAGCTGTTGAACGATCTTTAACAATATTGAAGTTTACTTCCTCAAGTTTTACTTCTCTGTTTTCCCAATACGTTGGGTTTTTCTTAAGCTGGAAACTTTGTTCATGTTTCCATTCATTTAAAACGAATGGTCCATTATAAAGTGTCGTATTGGATTCTAATCCAAATTTTGCTCCTTGTTCTTTTACGAACTTCTCATTTAAAGGATAAAATGTTGGATAGACTGTTAAACTCACAAAGTAAGGAACAGGGTTGTCTAATTCCACTTCAAGTGTGTGATCATCCACCGCTTTTACACCAAGTTCTTCAACTGGTAATTCTTTTTTGTTAATTTTTTCTGCATTTTTCACATCAAATAGTATGTAAGCAAATTTGGCACCTGTATTTGAATCAACAGCTCTTCTCCAAGAATAAACGAAGTCTTTCGCTGTTACAGGTTCACCATTCGACCATTTCGCATCTTCACGTAATTTAAATACATACTTTTTACCGTCTTCTGACTTCTTATAAGATTTCGCGACTCCTGGAACGAGTTTATCGTCTTTCCCCAGACGATACAATCCTTCCATTGTATTATTCATGATGTTAGAAGATGCTGCATCCGTTGATAACGTCGTATCCATTGTTGGTATCTCAGCAGTTTCGGTTAGATTCAATACTTGCTTATTCGAAGTACTGGACCCTTTCGCACTTGCCTTATTATCATCTTTTTGATAACTACAAGCTCCTAGCACACTTACTGTCAACGTCGATGCAAGTAAAAGCGGTATCTTTTTCTTCATGCTGTGTTGCCTCCCCTAATTGCACTTCCTGTACCCTCACTTGTAAAAAGCAGAATTGAAAGAATAATCTCCAAGTTTCTACAATTTTCATTATACATATAATATAACAATTGTGAATATAGTTTTTTGTTTTTTTGTTAAAATTTTTAATAAAATGTTTATATTTTTATTTTTTTGTAAAGGTATACCTTAACATTGCTACCATCATCTTGAAATAGGTAGATTAATTGCGTATAATTTTCAAAAAATTACTTCTAGTACTCATTATAGCTTTTATAGTATAATAATTCTAGTAATTTTTTGACGGAGGGGAAAATTTTGAATAAAGTTTTTTTTCATACTTGTATACTAATTTTATTAGCGATAATCGCTTCTAGTATTGGTGCATTTCTCATTTCATCGCAATTTCTGTTGAATTTTGTCAATGTTTCGTTTTATATCGCTTTATTTTTTATTCTTGTAGGTGGATTTTTATTCTTATTTCAAAATGGATTTTTCAATGTAACGATGTATGCCTTTCAAAAAGTATTTGGTACAAATAAGAAAGTTGAATCTTTAATCGAAGAAGAGGAACCAATTAATAAAAAAGAACGTATATATAAAACATATTCATTCAAATGGACGTATCCAATTTGTATTACAGGTATTGTACTAGGGGTCTTTTCGACACTTATTAGCTTTACTATTCTGATGTAGTTTGCAAACAATCTTCTATATGATATAATGATTTTCAAAACATTTTGTTATAAAAATAGCTATAGTCCTTTTATATAAAGGAATCAGTTATCAATAAATAAACTTATATGTATGCGATGATAAAGAAGAGTACATATTGCGGCAATTTCAGAGAGCTTGTGGTCGGTGTGAACAAGTAATTGTACAATATGGAATGGGCTTTTGAGCACCAAACCGAACCGGAAGAAGTAGGCTTTGGCGTTATATCCAGACGTTATTATGGATAAGAGAGATTTCACAGCTGTGAAATAATTAGGGTGGTACCGCGGTCCATTCGTCCCTATGTAATTTGGGATGAATGGGCTTTTTTGTATGCACAACTCCCCTCTCTTCCATCGCACATTCAATTTAAGGAGGAATTACTTATGTCCGTTATCTTTTCTGGTATTCAGCCGAGCGGAACGATTACACTTGGAAACTACTTAGGAGCTATGAAGCAGTTCACAGAGCTTCAAAACGAACATGACTGTTATTTCTGTATTGTAAATCAGCATGCGATTACAGTGCCTCAAGACCCTGTACAACTTCGCAAAAACATTCGTAGCCTTGCTGCACTTTATGTTGCATGTGGCATCGATCCGGAAAAAGCTACTTTATTTGTACAGTCAGAAGTACCAGCACACGCTCAACTAGGATGGATCATGCAATCTGTTGCTTACGTTGGAGAATTAGAGCGTATGACTCAATATAAAGATAAAGCTTCTGGTAGAGATTCAGTTCCAGCTGGATTACTTACGTATCCACCATTAATGGCTGCTGATATTTTACTTTATAACACAGAAATCGTGCCAGTAGGTGACGATCAAAAGCAACATATCGAATTAACACGTGACCTAGCAGAACGTTTCAATAAACGTTACCGTGAAATCTTCACAATGCCTGAAATTCGTATTCCAAAAGTAGGGGCTCGCGTTATGTCATTAACAGAACCTACGAAAAAAATGAGTAAATCTGATCCAAATCCAAAATCAATGATCAGCATGCTTGATGAGCCAAAAACAATCGAAAAGAAAATTAAAAGTGCCGTAACTGACTCTGAAGGTATCGTGAAATTTGATAAAGAAAACAAACCTGGCATCTCTAACTTATTAACAATCTACTCTTCATTTTCTGGAAAAACAGTTGAAGAAATAGAAGCAATGTACGAAGGAAAAGGATATGGCGACTTCAAAGGCGACCTAGCACAAGTAGTCGTAGAAGCAATTCGCCCAATCCAAGACAAATATAACGAACTAATCAACTCACCAGAACTAGACGAAATTCTAGACAAAGGTGCCGAAAAAGCAAACCGCGTTGCATTCAAACAACTACGCAAAGTAGAAAATGCAATGGGACTAAGTAGAAAATCTAAAAAGAATTCTAATAAAAACAATAATAGCGATAACAACAATAATAATAATAGCAATAATAAGCATGTTCTTTTTAATATTAATGATGCTGACATCGTATTGAACGCAGACAAACAAAACAAAAAAGATACAATTATCTAATTTTACTTTTAAAAAATCTAAAAGTGATAAATCATAAAAATCATCTATTAAGCATCTGGTTTAAAAATTTAAAAACCGCCAATTGGCGGTTTTTAATTTACCTTTTGCTCATTTTCCATTTCCCATAACTTTTCAAAAAATGGCTGTCCTTTTACAAGACGTTCACATAACTGCTCATGTTTTTCGGACCATCCATTTTTCGCTTCATCGTAAAGACGTGCCCAAACATCTTCAAACTCCATATGTTGAACTGTTCCGTAAGCTGCTGGATCCCACTCTGTGTACCAATAGCGAATTTCAGCTGGATTTTTCGTTGTATGTAATTGATCTAACGCCATAAATAATAATTGTTTTAACTGTCTTTCTTTACGAGTTAAACCATTCATAATATAAGGCGATGGCGATAAAATATGATGTTCTTTTTCTGTTTCTTCCACTTGGAACTCATACTTTTCTGCTTGCACATTTTCTACCATCTCATACACCATCTGCTCTTGACGAGGTATAAGCCTACTTTTTCGAATCGGTACATTGTAGCCGATTGAATCTACAGCAATAATTCCTTTTCCATCTGTAACTACAAAACAATACTCTTGTTGCAAACGTTCGTGATTTTTACGAATATAGGCCTTATGATGTACGTCTTCCATTAATTTTTGCGGAAGCTCTAATAATTCGTTCTCGATGTAATGATATAATGTGGAATCTACTTTTAATAATGGCACTTGATCTAATAGCTCAATCGTATCATCTTTCCGCCATTCGTAAAAATGACAAACGTTATACCCATTTTCTTCACCTTCAAACCAATTTACCCATACATCATGCAGATATAACATTCTCTACCCCTCACTTCACTACTGTTTGTACCAATCATTATGTTCATTTTTGCTAAAATTTATTCCACTAAAGGAAATATATTCTATATATTATTTTTCAGCCTTCTTTCACTGTTAATTTCACGACAAAAAACTTGGCAGCGCCAAGTTTTCAATTCATCATCTATTTTTTACTGAATAAATGTACTCGCTTTATTCAATATTTGTTTTGCATCTATAGATAGTAAAGAAATTGTATCTTCTCCTTCAAGCGATACACAATCTTTTACAATATAAAATCCGAGTGCATACCCGAGCATCCTTGGATATTTGTACAATCCGTTTAATAAAATATCATGCTCCCTCGTTCCCCTCTTCACATCCATTCTCTCTCGTACAAACTTTTTCCAATAATGAATTGCTTCTTCTCTTGAAAAGTATGTCGTCCACGGTGCACAACTTATTTCTGTATGTCTTTCATACACAGCTTGCTCAGCTAATCCTTCCATAATCATTGTATCAAGCAATGTGTAATCTTGTTCTTTCGTCGCAATTTGATGTAATCTGCATATGTGATGATATTCATGTGTTAACAACGCTTTTAATTCTTCCACTGAGTTGCGTCCACATACAAATAAAAAAATGACATGACGCATCGACAAACCAGCTTTCCCATTATACTCTTCTTGCACAATGCGATTGTATGAATCTGATAATAAAATAAAGATAGGGACATCCGGACCATTTAACCAATCTTTTAATTTTTCATACTCGATACGAAGCTCTTTCCAAATCCCTTTCTTCTCTAACTCTTTAATTTCTTGTTCCCCTCTCATTACGGGGCGGTACATACCTTTAGAGATTAAAAAGCGATATAATCTGTCTTTCGGCAATGGAATATATTTCGTAAACTTCTCGCAAAGTTTTTCTGGACGTCCATAATACAGATGCAACCAATCCGCCGTTTCAATAACCCCCATCTTCCTCCCTCCTTTTCCTATATATATGCAGAAAAAGAAAAGAACGCAAAAGGATAGAAAAATAAATAGGGTGTTTTTAAATAGCTTATTCACTACTTAAAAAACACCCTTCATCATATTACTTATATGCTTTAAATACTAATACAGCGTTATGACCACCGAATCCTAGTGAATTACTTAATACAGCACGTACTTCTTGATATCTTGCTTCATTTGGTACGTAATCTAAATCACATTCTGGATCTGGCGTTTCATAGTTAATCGTTGGAGGAATTACTCCATCTGTAATTGATTTAATAGAGAAAATTGCTTCAACAGCACCAGCTGCTCCTAATAAATGACCTGTCATTGATTTTGTAGAGCTAATTGCTACTTTATAAGCATGATCGCCAAATGCTTCTTTAATTGCCATCGTTTCATATTTCTCATTCGCATCAGTGCTCGTACCGTGCGCATTAATATAATCGATATCTTCTGGCTGAAGACCTGCATCTTCTAAAGCTTGACGCATCGCACGAACGCCGCCCTCACCGCCAGGAGCAGGCATTGTAATGTGGAATGCATCACCAGTTGCACCATAGCCAACAAGTTCCGCATAAATATGGGCACCACGAGCTAATGCATGCTCTAATTCTTCAAGGATTAAAATACCAGATCCTTCTCCCATTACAAATCCACTACGATTTTTATCAAACGGACGGCAAGCCGTTGCTGGGTCTTCATTAAACGTTAGTGCTTTCGCTGAACTAAATCCTGCGAATGCCATATGTGTTAACGGCGCTTCTGCTCCACCTGTAATCATCGCATCGGCATCACCGCGCTGAATAACTTTAAACGCATCACCAATTGAGTTTGCTCCAGACGCACAAGCCGTTACAGAACAAGTATTAATTCCTTTTGCTCCTGTAGCAATCGACACTTGACCAGCTGCCATATCTGGAATCATCATCGGTACGAAAAATGGACTCACACGACGTGGACCTTTTTCTGTAAAGATTTTAAATTGCTCTTCATACGTTTCCATACCACCAATACCAGAGCCTACCCATACCCCGATACGCGGCGCATTTTCTTCCGTAATTTCAAGTTTTGCATCTGCAACTGCCATTTTCGCTGCTGCTACTGCATATTGTGTGAAGCGATCCATACGACGCGCTTCTTTCTTATCCATATATTTCTCGACTTCAAAGTCGTTAATTTCCGCTGCTACTTTTGCAGGAAATTGTTCTGCATCTAATCGTGTAATTCGTCCGATTCCAGACACACCGTTTTTAATGTTTTCCCAAGCTGTCTCAACATCTGTTCCGATCGGCGTAACAGCTCCTAATCCTGTAATTACGACCCGCTTTTTTTCCATACAAAATACACTCCTTTTTTTCTCTCAGTCCTTATTTACCCCAACGAAGAGCGACTGCTCCCCATGTTAATCCGCCGCCAAAACCAACTAATATAATTAAATCACCGTCCTGAATACGACCATTTTGCAATTCCTCTACCATCGCAATTGGAATTGAAGAAGCCGATGTATTTCCGAACTTCTCAATTGTCATACTCATTTTTTCCTGCGGTAAATTTAGTCTTTCTCTTGCAGATTCCATAATACGAATATTCGCTTGATGCGGCACTAAGAAGTCCACGTCCTCTTTTGTAAGACCCGCTTTATCTAAAACGCGGAGACAAGAATCACCAAGTTGGCGAACAGCAAATTTAAAGACTTCTCTGCCGTTCATCATAACATATTCGTCTTGATAAAGGTGCTTACCACCACTTCCGTCCGCTCCTAATTCAAAGGAAAGCACACCTCTCTCTTCCGAAACAGCACCCATTACGATAGCTCCTGCTCCGTCTCCGAATAGTACTGCTGTATTTCGATCGTTCCAGTCTACAATTTTAGATAATTTATCGCTACCGACTACTAATATGTTTTTATAAGTCCCCGTTTGTATAAATTGCTGCGCTGTAATCATTCCGTACATAAAACCAGCACAAGCTGCACCTAAATCCATTGCAGCTGCATGTTTTGCACCAATTTGCTCTTGAATCACACAAGCTACCGCTGGAAAAGCACGATCTGGTGTTACTGTTGCAACTAAAATAAGATCGATTTCTTCCCCGCTAATTCCTGCATCTTCAATTGCTTTTTTGGCAGCTTCTACCGCCATATATGAAGTATCTATTGTATCATCGGCAATGCGTCTTTCTGCAATTCCCGTTCTCGTACGAATCCATTCATCAGATGTATCCATGATTTTCTCTAAATCGTGATTTGTGACTACTTTTTCTGGTACATATCTTCCGATCCCTAAAACGCCTACGTTCACATCGCAGCCCTCCGTTTTATATCAATTATTATGACTTGGTACTAATTTTAAAACATAAATGTACTTTTGTCTAGAATATATTTCAGCGTAAAAAAATAAAGCCGACGTATTGTCAGCTTTATCTCGTAACAGAATAAACATACTTACGTAGCCTTTTAAATTTACTTCGCTCGAGACAGAAAAAAGGCCCTAACCGCTTCTACATACGGCTAGAGCCTCTCTTCCACTCAAAAAGAAAGAGGTTCTATTATTTCTCCGCTTTCCCCAGATCATATGCTTCGTTCATTACTTTCATTAATAACTCTAATACAGGCTGTGCTTTTTCCATATCCAGTGCAATTCCATTAGAATCTAAAATTGCCTTCGCCTCTGGTAAGTGCTTCATCGCGATTTGTAAAAATTGCATATTTTTTTCGTTCATACCATCTCTTCCTTCCCATAAACAGCTTTTAATCCTCTTATCCATACAATAGTGTAACATGTGTTTTAATCTTCGTATAACTCTTTATATTTTTTTATATGCGCCAATTGTTTATTTAAACCGAATTCTAATGGTGTGTTTCTCTCTATAGAAATAACACCTACCGCTTCGTTTCTTACTTCTTCATTCTTTTTATTCATCTTATCCTCAGCATGTAAAAGTGCCATACCCTTTTCCCATAACGATTTTTTACCACTAAGCAAATTATATACACCAAGATTTTCTAAAGCAGTTCCGTTTTCCCATAAGTATTCACATACATCTTCAACGTAAAGTAGATCTCTTCCTTTTTCCTCATACGTACACCGGCACTCTTTCTCATCAAGTTCTGATAACATGAGCTGATGGTAAATCATAAATGACGGTTGCCACGGTCCATATAATGTAGGAACTCGAAATATACTATATTGCAGTTTGCCTTTTTTCATTCCTTCTTCTACTTTCGTAAATAGATGTTTATTTTCCGACTCTTCGCCACTCCCCACTTCAATAGAAGAAATTAGATTTAACTTCACTTCATCCTTCTCACACATTCGTACGATACGCTTTAAGTATTGCAAAATGATTCTTTCATTCCGAAACCCATTTTGTTGATTTGGCTCATACAAACAGAAGTAAACTGTATCAAATTGTTCCTCTTCTACCGCCCTCCATCCACCTTCATCTCTTATAGAATAATACGTAAACAGCGCATTCCGTCCAATTAAAAATAATTTCTCTTCATTCATTTTTGACATACTATCTAAATCATCAAAATCAAGTCCATACACTTCTACTTCTTCTGTAATCATTTTATTCACAAGGTGATAACCTACAAACGTAAGTGCACCTATAATAAGCACGCGTTTCATGTCACCAACCCTTTCCCCTTTAAACAAATAGCTCCTCATTTATGTATATGGGAGCTTCACAGTTCTTCTTCATATTTTTGAAAGAAATCACACGTTTGCCTAACCATTTTATATTTCACATCTTGCAAATGGAATGATACAGACGTCTCACATTGTGCATGTTTTCGTATTTTTTCATATTCACGCAATAATTGTTTACGTGCTCTCTTTTCTTGTGTAGATACAAAAATCTTAACAGGTACACAAGAAGGCAGAACCCAAAATGATTTCTTACTAATTTTTGACGCGAGCTCAACTTCTTTCACATCATACGCAAGTAGTAATTCTCTTACTAATCTCTTATAAAAAAATTTATGTTCCTTTTCAAATTCCACATATTCAGGCAAATCAAGACACGGATTTAGCATGACAGTAGAGCGTATACACTCAGGGTATTTATTCATCATCTCAAGCGCCACAAGTGTTCCCATTCCATCTGCCACTATATGCATCTTTTCATTTAGCGTTTCTTTTCTCATAACAACATCGTATAAGCGTTTCGCTAAACGAACAGATTGATCATTCCCCCAGTGTCTCCCATATAAATTAGACGAAAAGACTGTATAGCCTTTCTGAATAAGTCCATGTAAAAAATGAGATCGCCCTGCATGTTGTGTCCATAAACTTGTACCATTCTCAATAAAATAATTGTAATCACCAAGAAGCATGACAGAAAATCCATTTGGCTTCTCCGGTAAATAAATTACACATGGTTCTTTTTCTAAATAGAAAAAACGTTCCGTTGCACTCATTCTTCTCCCGCCTTATTTTCTAAACGTAAAAAACTACTCTTTTATAATGTATGAACAGATTGCAAATTTGCGTTGAAAAATCTACAAATATTTTTCTATATTCTTTTTTCAATTGTGTTACAATAAGGACAGATTGAACGAATAGGGGTGTAAAAAGATGCGTGTAATTTGGGCATTCATTTGGTCGTTCTTGCTTGTACATATGATGAGCTACGTAATTGGCTCTATGACTGGCGGTACATACGATTTTAACCAAGCGTCTATTTTCTCAGTTGTTCTTGCTGTATTAGTAATGGTAATCGCAGCAGCAATTCCAAACGAACCAGTAGAACAACACTAATAAAAAAGAGTCCGGATTTGATCCGAACTCTTTTTTTATTTCACATGAACAACGAGTTCATTTTTTTCTACATCGACAACGACATGACTATTGTCTGTAATCGTTCCTGCAATTAATTCTCTCGCCAATTTCGTCTCAACTTGGCGCTGTACATATCTTTTCAATGGGCGTGCGCCGTACATCGGATCAAATCCAGCTTCTACAACGAATTCTTTCGCTGATTCCGTTAACTCTACCGTTATGTGACGGTCTGCTAAACGTCCTTGTAACTCTTTTACAATCTTATCAACAATACCTTTAATTTCATTTGTTGTAAGTGGTTTGAATAAAATAATTTCATCTACACGGTTTAAAAACTCTGGTCGGAAGTGTCCTCTTAACTGTCCCATAACAAGGTTTCGTGATTCTTCTTTAATGGAACCGTCTTCTTCGAGTCCTTCTAATAAATGTGAAGATCCGATATTTGAAGTCATAATGATAACTGTATTTTTAAAGTCCACCGTACGCCCTTGTGAGTCGGTAATACGTCCATCATCTAACATTTGTAATAAAATATTGAATACTTCTGGATGCGCTTTTTCGATTTCATCTAACAAAATAACTGAATACGGTTTACGTCTTACTGCTTCTGTTAATTGTCCACCTTCTTCATACCCTACATATCCAGGAGGCGCCCCAATTAAGCGTGAAACAGCATGTTTTTCCATATACTCAGACATATCAATGCGAATCATTTGCTCTTCGCTATCAAATAAAGATTGCGCTAACGTTTTCGCAAGTTCCGTTTTACCAACACCCGTTGGTCCTAAGAAAATGAATGAACCGATTGGACGGTTCGGATCTTTAATTCCCGCGCGAGCACGAAGAACTGCATCTGATACAAGGCTTACCGCTTCCTCTTGTCCGATAACACGCTCTGATAAAATTTGCTCTAGACGGAGTAGTTTTTCACGTTCGCCTTCAACAAGTTTTGCGACAGGAATACCAGTCCAGCGTGAAACAATTTCAGCAATTTCTTCTTCACTTACTTCCTCACGTAACAAGCGGTTCTCTTGCTTATTATGAGCACCCATTTCTTCCGCTTCTTTTAACTCTTTTTCGATAGCTGGAATTTTCCCATGGCGAAGTTCAGCTGCTTTATTTAAATCGTAGTTACCCTCAGCTTCTTCTAACTCGCGGCGCAGACGTTCTAAATGTTCACGTAAGTCACGAACTTTATGAATGTCTTCTTTTTCTTTTTCCCATTTCGCTCTCATTCCACTTGCAACTTCTTTTAGATCAGATAATTCACGTTGCAATGTTTTTAAACGCTCTTGGCTACCGCGGTCCGTTTCTTTTCCAAGAGCAGCTTCTTCAATTTCCAACTGCATAATACGACGCGTTACTTCATCTAATTCTGTTGGCATTGAATCAATTTCTGTTCGAATTGTTGCACACGCTTCATCGACAAGATCAATCGCTTTATCTGGTAAGAAACGATCTGAAATATATCGATCCGATAACACTGACGCAGCTACGATTGCGCGGTCATGAATATTTACACCGTGATAAATTTCAAAACGTTCTTTTAAACCACGTAGAATCGAAATTGTATCTTCTACAGTCGGTTCTTCTGCTAATACTTGTTGGAAACGTCTTTCTAAAGCTGGATCTTTCTCAATGTATTTGCGATATTCATCTAATGTCGTTGCTCCAATGCAATGTAATTCACCGCGTGCAAGCATCGGTTTTAACATATTCCCTGCATCCATTGCACCCTCCGTTTTACCAGCACCAACAATTGTATGAAGTTCATCAATAAATAATAAAATGCGGCCTTCACTTTTTTTGATTTCATTTAATACAGCTTGCAATCGTTCTTCAAATTCCCCACGGAATTTCGCTCCAGCTACGAGCGCACTCATATCTAACGCAAAAATCGTTCTATCTTTTAACCCTTCCGGTACATCTTTTTTCACAATTCGCTGTGCTAACCCTTCGACGATCGCTGTTTTTCCAACACCTGGTTCCCCAATTAAAACAGGATTGTTTTTCGTTTTACGTGAAAGAATGCGGATGACACGACGAATCTCACTATCACGACCAATAACAGGATCAATTTTCCCTTGTCTAACTTCAGCCACTAAATCACGGCCGTATTTCTCTAACGCTTCGTATGTTACTTCTGGATTTTGACTTGTCACTCTCTGATTCCCCCGAACTGTCATTAAAGACTGGAATAAATTATCCTTTGTAATATGAAATCTTGTAAATAATTGATTCATATCGCCTTTTTCTTCGCAAAAAGCAAGTAATACATGCTCCACTGAAATATAATCATCTTGTAATTTTTGCGCTTCAGACTCTGCCCTAACAAGCAATTGCTGTAAGGCACCTGTCACATATAATTTCCCTACTTCTACGCCGCTCCCAGTTACTGACGGCTTTTTCTGAATTAAACTTTCTACACCTTTTGTGAACTCTTCTATATCAACATTCATTTTTTGAAAAATACGCACTGCTAATCCATCTTGCTCTCTTAATAACACAAGTAATAGATGAACAGTATCTACTTCTTGATGATGATGAGATACCGCTAAAGATTGAGCACTCATAATCGCCTCTTGTGTTTTCGTTGTCATTTGATTTAAGTCCATCTTTACAGCCCTCCAAATGTTTGACTTTCTTTGACCTTTGATTTGATTATACGCCAACTTACTTTTTTATACAATAAATTTGATTATGTATTTCAGACTTAGCATTCGAAAAAGCGTACTGTACATTCACTCGCCTATGAATAAAAGCCGCAATTCACATTGCGGCTTCTGTTACGGTTTTCTTTTATATGTCCACTGACGATTATGGTTTGAGTTTTCAGGAAACCTTTCGCCTACAGTTAATTTCACCATTTGCGGATCTTTCACCATACTTCCCGTTTCACCAATCTCTACGTAAATACCATCATTCGGCGCTTTTTGACCAGAACGAAACCTACGATTTTGTCCCATTTCCATTCTCCTTCCATGACATCTTGTCCCCATTAGTATATCCGTTTTAAAAGAAAGCTTTTCTGTCATGTTTAGGAAACAAGTACTACTGTTTACTCTTGTACATATACATAATTACACACACTTAAAGCAGGAGAATCAGGAATGTTTGTTAAAAAAAAGAAACCAACCTAACTTTAGGCCAGTTTCAAAGGAGAGTCAAACATATACGAGAAGATTACATGTTCATTATATATCCCACTCTACAAACGATGTAACCCTTTTCACAAATTGTACAAAATGAAAGAAACATTATTTGAACTTTCTAAAAAGACGTTGACTTTTTCCTATTTCCAACGATAAATAGTGGACACCATAGCACCTACGACGTAAGATGGATATATAATGAAACTTCCATCTATGGGGGTTTTATCCTTTCCAACCTCTTATTTCTGCATATTAAAAACGGAAATACAGATAGAAATAAAAAAATTTATAAGAGGTGAAATTATGAACAAACAACATTTAATCGCATTAGATTTAGACGGAACTTTATTAACAGACAACAAAATTATTTCCACACGAACTAAAAACACAATTGCAAAAGCAAAAGAGCAAGGACATGTCGTTGTTATTTCAACTGGGCGTCCATTCCGTGCCAGCTACGATTATTATAAAGAACTTGGTCTTAATACGCCTATCGTTAATTTCAACGGTGCTTACGTTCACCACCCACTAGACGTAAATTGGGGAACTCATCACTCTCCTCTTGAGCTTTCAACAGCGCAAGAAATTGTACGAGCTTGCTTTGATTTCGGTGTAAAAAACATATACGCCGAAGTAATGGATGACGTATATGTTCGTGAAATTGATCAAGATAAAAAACATATTTTTGAATTCGGTTCTCCAAACATATTCACAGGAGATTTATTAAATATTTTGCAAGATCACCCAACTTGCTTATTAATCGATGCGCACGATGATCATTCCACTGCTATCCGTCAACATTTAACAGATATGCATGCGGAAGTAATCGATCACAGAAAATGGGGCGCTCCTTGGCCAATCATTGAAATTGTAAAAAGCGGCCTAAATAAAGCTGTAGGATTACAAAAAATTTCTAGCCATTACAATATTCCAAAGGAGCGAATCATCGCTTTTGGTGACGAAGATAACGACTTCGAAATGATTGAATTTGCAGGTCACGGCATTGCTATGGGAAATGCAATTCCTGAATTAAAATCACTCGCAAACCATACAACTTTAACAAATGAAGAAGACGGTATCGCCCTTTATTTAGAAGAGGTTCTTGGATTGTAATCTAAAAATTCCCTACTTATAGTTCCTTCAAAAAAGCTCATACTATAGTTAGACGCAAGCGCTGCGTCAAATGTTTTCAGCTAAATAAAAGGGGGCATTACGAATGGGTAAAAAGAACAAATCAAAACGTTTTATCCAGCAGGGAGCCGATGCTGTTATGAAACATGCTGAAAAATTCCCGTACCGTGGTACATTAGCTGATGCAGAAAGAGCAAAAAACAACTCTTCTTTTGGAGGGGTTTAAATGGGGAACTTACTATTCCAGCAAGCACGAGATGCTGTTTCTAACGCCATTTCTTGTTCAAGTGGCGCGGAACAACAAGAGCTCGTTTATAGAGCAAAAAACGCTTTGCAGTCTGCTTACGCGAACTCTTCAATAGCTGAAAAAGTTCAGTTACGCGAAATGCAAGAACAACTACAAAACGTTACTCAATCACATTAAAACAAGAGGACCAATTTTGGTCCTCTTTAATCTTTTCTAAACAATCCAAACACCCCAACTGTTTGCAGTACATTCGTAAACGCACCTGGGTCCACTTGTTTAATAATCCTCTCTAACTCATATAATTCATAACGAGTGATTACAATCATTAACATTTCTTTATTTTCATTTGTATAAGCCCCTGTTGCTGGTATGGTCGTAATCCCTCTCACTAATCGTGATTGAATTGCCTTTCGTACATCAGCTCCATGCTTCGTAACGATTAATGCTGTAATCTTTACGTGACTTGTATGAATGGCATCAATAATCCTCGTTGACACATATAAAGTAACTAAAGTGTACAACGCTTTTTCCCATCCATACACATAACCAGCAGCGATAATGATAAGTGCATTAAAGAAGAAGAAATACGTACCGACAGGTTTATCTTTTATTTTCGATAAAATCATCGCGATAATGTCTAAACCACCTGTAGAAGCTCCCCATTTCAAAGCAATTCCGACACCGATTGCTGAAATAATGCCACCAAAAATCGCATTCAATATAATATCATTCGAAACCGCTTTAACCGGTATAATCTCTAAAAACAAAGTCATAAATATGACGCAAAGAAAACTAAAAAACGTAAAAGCCTTTCCAACCTTTTTCCATGCTAAAATAACGACAGGAATATTAAATAAACCAAATAACACCCCTGTAGATATATGAATGGATAAAAAATCACCTAATATTTGTGATAATAGCTGAGACAATCCAGCAAAACCACTTGCGTACACTTTCGCTGGTGTTAAAAATAAATTCATTCCAATTGCATTTAGTAAACCAGCGATTATTACTACAACTAATTTTTTTATTAGTTCCGCATAATTTAATTTCAAATCCATTTCCAGTCCACCTTTATAAATCATGAGTTCACCGCTATACATAGTCTTTACGAAAACGGAAATGATAAACGTACAAACGTTTAGAAATGGAGTGATACATATGCCACACACAAGTGATAACGACAAAAAAGCACGCGACAATAATGCGAAGCGTACTCAAAAAAATGAACAAGAACAGAAAAATATTCAGCAAGGTAAACGAACATATTCTAAAAAAACAGATCACCTTTAATCACATCGTACATCAACATCATTGTTGATGTACTTTTTTACATTTTACAGGGAAAAACATTAAAAATTCACTTCATGTTCACTTCTATATTCTACAATAGCGATAACATATTCGGATGAGGGGTTAGCACGATGAGAAAACATATATTCATTATAACCGCACTAATAAGCACATTAATGTTATCTGCTTGTGGACAAAAAACGAACTCGGACACAATTGCAACCGCAGCAAACTCAACCATTACAAAAGACGATTTTGATAAACAGTTAAAAAATCGCTATGGAAAAGACATGTTATACGAAATGATGGCACAAGATATCATCAAACAAAAATATAAAGTATCTGATGATGAAGTGAATAAAGAGTTTCAAAAAGCGAAAGAACAATATGGCGAACAGTTCAAAATGGTATTAGAAAATAATCGCTTAAAAGATGAAGAAGACTTTAAAAATCAAATTCGATTTAAGCTTGCAATGAATGAAGCAATTAAGAAGAGCATTACAGAAAAAGACGTGAAAGATCTCTATAAACCAGAAATTAAAGCGAGTCATATTTTAGTAAACGATGAAAACACAGCAAAAGAGATAAAGAAAAAACTAGACGCCGGTACTTCGTTTGAAGAATTGGCAAAACAACAATCTCAAGATCCAGGGTCAAAAGATAACGGCGGAGATCTTGGGTACTTCGGAGCAGGTAAAATGGCACCTGAATTTGAAAAAGCTGCCTATAAATTAAAAGTCGGGGAAATTAGCAATCCTGTAAAATCATCAGACGGCTACCATATTATTAAACTTACCGATAAAAAAGAATTGAAGCCTTATGATGAAGTTAAAGGTTCCATTCGTAAAAGTTTAGAAGAAGAACGTATGGCTGATCCTGCAGTAAGTCAAAAAATATTGTTAGATGAGTTAAAGAAAGCTGATATTAAAATACAAGATAGTGACTTGAAAGATACTTTTTCTAATCTTTCTGCTCAAGGAAACTAAAAAACGATAGACCTTTTTCATACAAGAATGGAAAAGGTCTATCGTTTTTATACTTCTTGATAACAATGACAATATTCTATGCACATTTCAAAATTAACCACGGATACCACAATACCTCTTCTGCCTCGATTTTCTTCTCATCAATTAAACGAATAATACCCTGCGCATCTTCATAGTCATCGATAAGTGATAAGTCATTTAACTTCTTACCAAACTGTTTACAATCCAGCATTATAACATTTCATTGACATACCCTCATGCGTCATATTCATAGTTTGCGACAACTTGACCGTTTACATTCTTTTCGATATGGAGATTGTTGTTATCCTACCTATATGCTGCGAACGAATTGTTTTCGCCTTTTCTCGTTAAAAATTCATTCTAATATAAATATAATGAACAATAAAACCACCATCAATAACGTGTAAGAAATTAACACAAAAAAGAACTACCTCTCCTCTAACAAATTAGAGAAAAGATAGTTCTTTTTTAGTCCATTTTATTTCTTAAAGTACGTCCAACCTTCTTCTTGGTAAATCTTTTCTTCTTTCATCATTTTACCAAGCGCACGCTTAAATGCCGCTTTACTCATATTGAAACGCTCTTTAATATCTTCTGGGTGACTCTTATCCCAAAACGGCATTGCTCCACCGCGGCTTTCCATGTACTCATAAATAACCGCTGCATCGTCTTCCATTCCCTCTTCTTTACGAGGAAGAAGTGAAATGTTAATTGTACCGTCATCTTTCACGTCAATAATACGACCTGTTACACGCTCACCAATACGGACTTGTTCTTTTCTTTCTGTATGGTGTAAGAATGCACGGAAATGCTCATCTGTTAATACGAAAGAACCAACTTGAAGTGAACGATATACGCGTCCATTTACGTTTTTATTGCGCATAGATGGCGTCGCATCTACGATAATTTCTTGCATATCTGAATCTCTTGCAGGAAGAGCAATCAAACGGTCACGATTCGTTAATTTTAAAGTACAATATAATTCATCGCCTTCTTCAGGCCATACTGGCATATAAATCGGGAACTCATCAGCTGGAATTAGTATATCTTTTGATACACCGATATCAACAAACACACCTAAACTAGGAATAACTTCTACAACCTTTACCCAGTTCCAATCATGTGTTGTAATAATTGGCTCCTTCATTGTTGCTGAAATTCGATCTTGATGATCAAGGTATAAGAATACATCAATTGTATCGCCTTCTTCAATTTCTCCAGCTACTTCATTTTTATGTAGGAAGATTTCTTCTTCTTCATTCCCAACCATATATCCGATTTCCGTTTCGCGTAAAACAGTTACCTGTTCAATCGATCCTAATTGCAAATACATATTTTTTAATTCCCTTCTATATATATAAAGTTGTCTTTTTATCATTCCAAACAAAAGTTAATTATAACACGATTTTTCCTTTATTTGTCCAACTGCCCAAAATTCACTATAATTAAGTGAGGTTTCATCAATATGAACATGAAAACTCTTAAGTCTTAACACGTTTTCCGCTATACTTTAATATGTACAGTACATAGCTTGACTTAGACGTAAAAAGATAAGAAATTTATTTGGAGGTGCTAACTATGGCAAAAGATAGTTCTTTTGACATCGTTTCGAAAGTAGAATTACCTGAAGTAACAAACGCAATTAACATCGCATTAAAAGAAATCCAAAACCGATATGACTTTAAAGGAAGTAAAAGTGATATTAAATTAGAAAAAGAAGTACTTGTTTTAACTTCTGACGATGAGTTTAAATTAGAACAAGTAAAAGACGTTCTTATTTCTAAACTTGTAAAACGTAACGTTCCAATTAAAAACTTGGACTACGGAAAAGTTGAAGCTGCATCCGGTAACACAGTACGCCAACGCGCAACGTTGCAACAAGGTATCGATAAAGATAACGCTAAAAAGATCAACACCATTATTAAAGAGATGAAATTAAAAGTGAAAACACAAGTTCAAGATGACCAAGTACGTGTAACAGCGAAAAGCCGTGATGACTTACAAGCAGTAATCGCAGCAGTTCGCAGCGCTGATTTACCAATCGATGTACAATTCATTAACTATCGATAAAAAGAAAAAAATCCTCTACTCGGAGGATTTTTTCTTTTTAACCGCTATTAAAAATGCAATAAACAATATATTGATACCGACTAATAAAGATACGAACACCCAATTGATTCCTGTCTCTTTTCCTACCTTATACACATTCGCTTCTTCACGCTTTAAAACAAGATAAAACTTCCCGTTTTCTTCCCTTATAATTTCATCCTCTAATAGGCCACGTAATTCCTGTTTTTCTCCAATCACACTCGCATGGATAGGAATTTTTTGCGTCTCTTTCGTATTATTAATCGCTACGAGTGTTATTTCGTTGTTATATTTTCTTTTTAGTACACTCATGCCACCTTTTTCATATAACAATTCAAACGTACCACGCCTTAAAGACGTTCTATTTTGACGCAGTTCACCAAGTTTTGTTATGTGCTGCATAAACTTTTCATCCGTTCTAAAATCCATTAACCGCCTATTATCTGGAACATCCCCCCCATCTAATGCAATTTCAGTACCATAATAAAAGCTTGGTACTCCTGGTGATGTATATAAATACGTAAGAGCTAGTTTCAAACGAGATGGCGGGTAATACATATTTTCTTTCGCAATACGTGCAAATCTCTTCGTTTCTTGATTGTCTAAAAATGTATTAGATAATCCTTTTTTCTCACTCACAACATGTAATCGCTTCAAAGATGTATCAGCTTTCGAAAATACTTCTACAATTTCTTTATAATACTCATCATTTTTACTACTTTCATCTGTCATAAGGCGAAAATCTTTTTTTATCGGTTGCAATTCTTTTTGCACTTCATCCCAAAAAACTCGCGGCTTTTTTTCACTATGTATAACGTAACTTCCGTCTAAATCTACCTCTTTTATCCACCATTTCATCGAATCGATTAATTCTTGCTCATTTTCTCCAAAAGGAAATTGGAATACAACTTTCATTCCTTTTTGATGAGCTTTTTTTACAAGTTGCTTCACGTCTTGTAATGACCCGAAATGCTCATTTACTTTTTGCAAATGAGTGGCATCATACCCATCATAGTTTTTACTTTCAAAAAGTGGCGAAAGCATGAGGGCGGTAAATCCCATTTCCTTTATGTAATCAAGCCTTTTAATAATCCCTTGTATATCCCCGCCCTGATACGCTTCTAAATTCCCTACATCAAGTTGCTTATCATTTTTTGGATCCCCATTATTAAAGCGGTCAATCATAATCGAATATATAACCTCATCTTGCCATTCCCTTTTTTCTTCTGCAAAAGTATGTATTGGCACAAACAGAACGACAGCTAAACAAAAACAAATGAATAGTTCCCTAGTCCATATTTTTTTCACATGCATCCCCCAACTTTTTAATTGTAAGAATATTATACCAATTATTAGAACAAATCGCATATGGCTATTTTTCTTCCTCGAAAAACCCCTTATGTTACATTATCTAACATTACACATAAAATCCTCTAAAAATTCAGTTGATTTTCGATTCGTTTTCGAATATGATATGTAACATAACAATAGATGTAATATTTTATAACATAACAGGAGGGAAAAAGAATGAATACGGGAGATACGGTTTTTATATTTGTAACGACAGTAATGGTCATGCTTATGACACCAGGGTTGGCACTTTTTTACGGAGGCATGGTTCGCAGTAAAAACGTGCTCAGCACGACAATGCACAGTTATAGTGCAATGGCTATCGTTTCAATTCAATGGATTCTTATCGGTTATTCTTTATCATTCGGACCAGATTGGAACGGACTTATCGGCACACTCGATTGGTTCGGTTTAAACGGCGTTACCTACGCACCAAACCCAGACTATTCCGCTACTATTCCTCACAATTTATTTATGATGTTTCAACTTATGTTTGCAATTTTAACGCCAGCTTTAATTTCAGGTGCATTCGCTGAAAGAATGCGATTTTCTGCATTCCTCATTTTTATCCTCATTTGGACAACAATCGTTTACAATCCCGTCGCTCATTGGGTATGGGGTGTTGGCGGATGGCTAAGAGAAATCGGCGCTTTAGATTTCGCTGGCGGTAATGTCGTCCATATTACATCCGGAGTTGCCGGCCTTGTTTTAGCAATTTTCCTCGGAAAACGAAAAGATGTAAACGGAACTTCCCCTCACCATCTACCATTTACGATGCTAGGTGCTGGCTTACTATGGTTCGGTTGGTTCGGATTTAACGTTGGTAGCGCACTATCTTTAAATGATGTAGCCTTAACTGCATTTATTAACACAAATATAGCAGCTGCTGCCTCCGCATTAACTTGGATGCTCTCCGAATGGTTCTTCCAATCGAAACCAACTGCAATGGGAGCTGCTTGCGGCGCTGTTTCTGGACTTGTAGCAATTACACCAGCTTGCGGATTTGTAACACCTTTCTTCGCTCTTCTTATTGGAGCAATCGGTGGTGTATTATGCTTCGGCGCTGTCTTCTTCCTAAAAAACAAATTCGGTTACGATGATACTCTTGATGCGTTTGGATGCCACGGCATCGGAGGAACATGGGGTGGTATTGCTACTGGACTTTTCGCAACAACCTCAGTAAATAGCGGCGGTGCTGACGGATTATTTTACGGAAATGCTACACTTCTTTTCAAACAACTCGCTGCGATTGGCGCAACATACGCATTTACAATCGTTATGACATACACCATCATTAAAGCCATTAATTTCTTCCTCCCAGTCCGCGTAGATGAACACGAAGAACAAATGGGCCTTGATATTTCAATGCATGGAGAGAAAGCTTACGAATACACAGAACGAGTGAACTAACTCATACGAAAAAGGTGTACTCTATTAAAAATAAAGTACACCTTTTTATTTATGGACCACGAATATACCCCAATTGGCATTCCAGTGAATATATCGATCGATTCTCCGATTATATCAACGATTCGACATAATAAATCAACCTATCTGTAAAATTCGACATAACCCACTTGAACGCAATCCCCCATGCTACTCACTTTGTTTTACAGTACAACAAAAAAGACGACCAAAATGAGTCGTCTTTTCCTATTTATTCTGTAGGAGTTCCTACATACGTTGAAATATCAACATCTAACGCTTCAGCTAAGCGCATACCGTAGTCTCGGTCTGCACGGAAGAAGTTGCAAATCGCAAGTAGTTTTGTTCGCTCATTTACATCTTTTAAGTCATTTGTTAAGTTCGCAATTAAATGATCTTGTTCTTCTTTAGAGAACGAACGGTAACGCTCACCAGCCTGTTTGAAGTCATTTGGTTTATCAATTTTTTCACGAGATACATAGCCTTCAAGTTTCATAGTTGAATCGCGGTACGCTGGATCTTCAACTGGATTGTCAGTGTGGCGACTTGGTTCGTAATTAATTGTTGATGGGTTTTGATTGATTTGCATCGCACCATCACGTTGTTGGTTACGAACAGCTGCGTATGGGCAGTTTACAGGAATTTGTAAATAGTTTGCACCAAGGCGGTAACGCTGCGTATCTGGATAAGAGAATAAACGACCTTGCAATAATTTATCTTCAGATGGTTCAATACCAGGTACAGTTGCACTTGGAGTAAACGCCGCTTGTTCTACTTCCGCAAAGAAGTTTTTTGGGTTACGATTCAGCGTCATCGTCCCTACTTCAATGAGCGGGAAACGATCTTCTGGCCATACTTTCGTTGGATCTAATGGATCGAAATCTAAAGAATCCATTTCATCTAATTGCATCACTTGTACGTGTAGATCCCATTTTGGATGATTTCCTTTTTCGATCGCATCGAATAAGTCACGAGTTGCATGGTTGAAATCTCTACCTTGTACTTGTTCCACTTCTTTTGCACTTAAATTGCGTACACCTTGCTGTGGTTTCCAGTGATATTTAATATAAACGATTTTGCCTTCTGCGTTAATCCATTTAAATGAATGCACACCGAAACCTTCCATTTCACGATAGCTCGCAGGTGTACCATAATCAGAAAATACCCATGTCATCATATGCGTAGATTCTGGAGTTAACGTCATGAAATCCCAATAGCGATCTGGTGTTTGAATATTTGTATCAGGTGCTGGCTTTAAAGAGTGCACCATGTCAGGAAATTTAATTGCATCACGAATGAAGAAAACTGGTAAATGGTTACCTACGATATCGTAGTTTCCTTCTTGTGTATAGAATTTAACTGCGAAACCACGTGGATCACGAGCTGTTTCTGGAGAACCTTGACCATGAATAACCGTTGAGAAACGAACGAATACAGGTGTTTCAGTTCCTTCATTTTGTAAAAACGCTGCTTTCGTATATTGCTTCATGCTGTTTTTCGTTACGAATACACCGTGAGCACCTGCACCACGTGCATGCACAACACGCTCTGGAATACGTTCACGGTCAAAGTGAGCGAGTTTTTCTACTAAATGATAGTCTTCTAGTAATACCGGTCCACGACGACCAGCCGTACGAGAATTTTGGTTATCTCCAACTGGAGCACCTTGGTTTGTTGTTAAGCGATTATTTGGATTCATCAAGGGAACCTCCTCTTTCTTTTTCGATAATTATTTTTTATTTAAAATCATTATAAATTAATTATTATTCAAAATTAATACTTTGTCAATTATTTTATTCATTTTTTTGGAAACTATTTCAGTTAAACAATCAATAAATGTAAATCGTGCATTTGGCATAGCCGGTCTAAAATACGCAACATTTAATTCATCTGTCACAACTTTACATTCATAATCATTGTCATATAGCACTTCTAAATGCTCTGCGACAAAACCAACTGGGCAATATACGAAATATTCATATCCGTGCTCTTCATATAAATCTCTCGTTACATCTTGAACATCTGGCCCAATCCATGGATCTGGTGTATTTCCGGCACTTTGCCAACCAATTGTATAATTTTGAATATCAGCTGCCTCCGCAATTAAATCAGCTGTATGCTGTAATTGCTCTACGTAAGGATCGCCTGTTGCGATAATTTTTTCTGGCAAACTATGTGCAGAAAAAATAACAACAGCTTTCTCTTTATTCTCAATTCTAGTAAATGTATCTTTTATTTCATTTGCCCAATACGAAATAAATTTCGGTTCTTCATACCATTGTTCAATCGGTTCAATAATGGGACCATCTATTTCTTTTGAAAGGAAAATCGCACGGTCATTATATGCTTTAATGCTAAATGTCGAATAATGGGGCGCTAACACAATGCTAATTGCATGCTCAATTCCATCTCGCTTCATCTCTTCTACTGCATCTTCAATAAATGGTGCAATATGTTTGAGTCCTAAATAACAAACAAATTCATACTCTGTAAACTTTTCATTCATGGAAGCTGTTAATTTATGAGCTTGCTCTTTCGTAATTTTCGCAAGTGGCGAAATACCTCCGATTGCTTTATAGCGCCCAATTAAATCTTCAAGCGCTTCCTTAGATGGTCTACGCCCATGACGAATGTGAGTGTAATACGCCTCCACATCGTCTAGTGACTCTGGCGTTCCATATGCCATTACCAATAAACCTATTTTTCTCTTCCCCATCTATAACACCTCAATTTCAGCAATGAGAATCTTTTTCAAGAACATTTGTTTCTAATTATAACAAGCAATAATAAATACGTCAAAATAATTATTATAAATAAATATTATTTATAATATAATTTTAAATTTCATTTGACAATTTATTTAAAATATTAATTGTCATTATATGAAAAGCGGCTCACAAAAATGCAAGCCGCCCTTTCCCTATTCTTTAATATTCACTCCATACTCCTTAAACCACACATGAATTTGTGCTAAATGTGCTAAAAGCTGAGGCCCTGTCATTAATTGACCGAACCACGGCGTTTGAAATGCACTTCCTCCCGATTGAATGAGCCCGCTAAGTTGTTCTCTATCAAACAGTTCATGTAAAATCGAACCTTTATCAGTTAATAATTCCTCAAGCCATACTGTTACCGCTTTTGTGTAATGCGGATTATGCGTTTTTGGATACGGACTTTTCTTTCTATACAATATATCATTCGGAAGTATTCCTTCTAATGCTTTGCGCAATAGACCTTTTTCGCGTTTTTTATACATTTTCATTTCCCAAGGAATATTCCACGCATATTCGACAAGACGATGATCCGCAAATGGCACCCGCACTTCTAAGCTTGCCCCCATGCTCATGCGATCTTTTCTATCTAATAATGTTGTCATAAACCAAACCATATTTAAATAAAACAATTGTCTTCTTTTCGCTTCAATTGCGCTTTCTCCTTCTAAAACAGGCACTTCTTGTATTGATTCTTCATAACGTCGCTGCACATATTCTTGTAAATTTAATTTGCTGCGCCATTCTTTTTTCAGAAGTTGTTCACGCGCTTCTGTAGAACGCATCCACGGAAATGCACTTGATTGTAAATCATCTTCTCGATAAAACCACGGATAACCACCGAATATTTCATCGGCACATTCCCCTGATAAACCAACGACAAAATCTTGTTTAATTTCACGGCAAAACCATAATAATGAAGAATCAATATCTGCCATACCAGGTAAATCACGAACGAGTACCGCTTCCGTTAAGTATTCAGCTAACTGCTCATTCGAAATTACGCAGCGATGGTGAATTGTATGAAATGTCTCTGTCATTAAGTTAATAAAAGGCGCATCTGAATTCGGTTGAAATGCATTCGCTTTAAAATATTTTTCATTATCTTCATAGTCAATGGAATATGTGTGTAACTGCCCTTTCTCTTCTCGCTCATACACCTTTGCTGCAATAGCTGTTATAGCACTTGAATCCACACCGCCTGATAAAAACGTGCATAACGGCACGTCAGAAACTAGTTGTCGCGTAATTGCATCTTGTAATAAAAAGCGAGTTTTCTCTACCGTTTCTTCAAATGAATCTTCATGTTTCTTACTTTCTACATTCCAATATCTCCATATACATAAACCATTTTTCGAAAACGTAAGGGCATGCCCAGGACGAAGCTCTTGAATACCAGCATATATACCATGACCAGGCGTTCGTGATGGCCCGAGCCCCAATATTTCTGATAACCCTTCTGTCGTTACTTCAGTCTTTACATCTGGATGCGCCAATATCGCTTTTAACTCTGAACCGAATAACAATCTTCCGCTATCATATTTATAAAATAACGGTTTTACCCCTAATCGGTCTCTTGCGATAAAAACTTGTTCTTTCGTCTCATCCCATACCGCAAACGCATAAATCCCATTTAAATGATCAACACATTCCTCTTTCCATTCTATATAAGATGCCAATAGCACTTCCGTATCAGAATGCCCCCTAAACGTATATCCTCTTCGTAATAATTCTTTTCGAATATCTTCTGTGTTATAGAGCTCTCCGTTATAACAAATCGCATAACTTGTTTCATCTTTTAAACAAGTCATCGGTTGCTTACCGCCTTCAGGGTCTACAACAATTAATCGTTTATGCCCGAATGCGACATTCCCTTTAATCCAAACTTTGTTATCATCTGGTCCGCGTTTCGCTAGCGTCTCAGCCATCTTCATCACGACGTCCCTTTCCCCTTCTAATGAGCGCTTATAATCCACCCATCCTGTAATCCCGCACATAAGAATCATCCTTCCTAATCTAATATCTGCGTCTGAACGTGCAGTAAGCCGCACCCAAGGGCCCCATAAGAAATGAAGCAGAATGCGGATACTTATAAAACAAACTTGACGATAACTAACTATCCATATATGGATAACAGTTTCACTGTGTAAAGCGTGTTTTATTGTATGCCCACCTATCTTTAGGTGTGTCTAGTTATAAAGAACGTACGAACTGTCCATAACAAGAATAACTACTTCTATAAAAGGAGAAATCACACATGATACAACGCAAACATATTTTGTATAATCAACCGCGCTCTCATACAATCGGTAATGTGGAATATATAAACAACGAATGGGTATTCTTTGATGATGAAAATGATGAAGCATTTTTATTAGAAGATATTATTGAAGATGGTTTTGAAATTTTATATAACAACAATTGGCTACCAGCCCGTTTCTACGAACAAGACGTATTACAAATTGCAAACGAACAGCACCCTTTGCAAAACGGAGAAATGATACGAATTCGAAAAAAATTACTTCTTAGTTATCATGAATGGTTAGAGGAACTACCTGATTCTGTTTTCGTATTATTAACGGAATCACTGCAATCACTCAATTACTCTTTATATGATTGTATGTATTGCCATAACTATTTATCATTTCAGGCGAAAGAAGAGCCTTGTGAAGGCGTAAATATTCTTTTATTCGATAATGAAGAAATGATTTGTACACTACAGCATCATTTTGTACGCTATTCTTCCTCTAATAAAAATATTTTACGATTTACGAAAGTAAACGGAGAAGAGTTGCATATCGATGCGACATAAAATAAAAACCACCTTATCTCTCAACTATTTGAGATTATAAGGTGGTTTTATTTTTATTAGAATACTTGCCAACCTATTGGTAATTTCAATCCTAGATAAAACACAGCTACAAGCGCGATAACAAATAGTCCCCAAAATGCCCCTGTTTTCTTGTTTTTGCTCATTTTTACAAGAACCATTTCCATTCCACCGATAACTAAAATACCAGCTACCATTTTTAAGCCATACCACATGTGCATGTTACCTGTTGCCGTTTTCATAATACCTTGATACAACATAAAACCTGTCACAATAATGATAATATACATTAGGCGAAGTCCCATATGTACACCTTTACCTTTTCTTCCTGCCGAATAAAGAGAATACGCCACAAAGAATAAAATTAATCCTAACGCCCATGCTGTAATATGCATATGTACCATCGTATCCCTACCTCCTCTGTTCACACTTTTTCATTTTATATGATAACATGTCTCTTTATTTTCAGGAAATGTTTCGCTTTTTTACATTTAAATGATATAATATTTAGAGTATTTATAAACTTCTTGTAATAACAAAAGGGGGAACTATCATGATTCAAACAAAGGATATTATCGAACTTACAGACACATATGGGGCTAATAACTATCATCCACTTCCAATCGTTATTTCTAAAGCAGAAGGTGTTTGGGTAGAAGATCCTGAAGGAAACCGCTATATGGACTTACTTAGTGCATATTCTGCAGTAAACCAAGGTCACCGTCACCCAAAAATCATCAACGCTTTAATTGACCAAGCAAATCGTGTTACGTTAACTTCTCGTGCATTCCATAGCGATCAATTAGGTCCTTGGTACGAAAAAGTTGCGAAACTAACAAATAAAGATATGGTACTTCCAATGAATACAGGTGCAGAAGCTGTTGAGACTGCAATTAAAACAGCACGCCGTTGGGCATATGATGTGAAAAAAGTAGAAGCAAACAGAGCAGAAATCATTGTTTGTGAAGATAACTTCCACGGACGTACGATGGGTGCTGTTTCTATGTCATCAAACGAAGAATACAAACGCGGATTCGGCCCAATGCTTCCTGGCATCATTGTTATTCCTTACGGTGATTTAGAAGCGTTAAAAGCTGCAATTACACCAAATACAGCAGCATTCATTTTAGAACCAATTCAAGGTGAAGCAGGAATTAACATTCCACCAGCTGGTTTCTTAAAAGAAGCTCTTGAAGTATGTAAAAAAGAAAACGTTTTATTCGTAGCAGATGAAATCCAAACAGGTTTAGGCCGTACTGGTAAAGTATTTGCTTGCGACTGGGACAATGTAACTCCTGACATGTACATACTTGGTAAAGCTCTTGGCGGCGGTGTATTCCCAATTTCTTGCGTTGCTGCAAACCGTGACATTTTAGGCGTATTTGAGCCAGGTTCTCACGGTTCTACATTCGGTGGTAACCCACTTGCATGTGCTGTTTCTATCGCAGCTCTTGAAGTATTAGAAGAAGAAAAATTAACAGAGCGTTCTCTTCAATTAGGAGAAAAATTAGTTGGGCAATTAAAAGAAATTGATAACCCAATGATTACAGACATTCGTGGTAAAGGCTTATTTATCGGAATCGAATTAAACGAACCAGCTCGTCCTTACTGTGAAAAACTAAAAGAATCTGGTCTATTATGTAAAGAAACACACGAAAACGTAATTCGTATCGCACCACCTCTAGTAATCTCTGAAGAAGATTTAGAGTGGGCATTCCAAAAAATTAAAGCTGTATTATCTTAATAATAGTGAGGCTGTCCCAAAATGTAGGACAGCCTCTTCCTTTTTATAAAAAACATCATTCATTTTTGCTAAGATCTTTGATAATGAAGTAAATCATTTGACATACGTTGTCTTCTCGTAATGCAACTCATAATGCAAGCTGTATAATCTACTTAAAGAAGATTATCTCTTCTTCAATCGTTTTTATTCATTAATAAAGATCTTTCTCTACTGAGTTAGTCGCAGATAAAAAAAATGTATTTCTTTATTGGTTTCATATAAATTAACTGATGTCTGTACTAGAGCGTTTATGGATAGTATCAATAATATAAATAGTAAGAACCATTTTGGAACGCTTTTTCGCCACTTTACCTGAACTATTAACAAAACTAATAGTAATATAATTAAATATACTATTGATATGTATAATTTTAGATTTTGCTGATTTAATTCACTAACAACACTTCGAAACCCTTCCCCTTAAAAAATGGGCTATCTTTTCACAAGATAGCCCATTTTTTCATTTCACTATATTTCGTAAAGTACCAATTCCTTCTACTCTAACGACCACTTCATCACCAGCATGCAAAAACTTCGGTGGTGTGAAACCTTTTCCAACACCAGCTGGCGTTCCAGTTGCAATGATATCTCCTGGTTCTAGTGTCATACCTTTACTAATAGTAGAGATAATATCTTCTATTGAAAAAATCATCTCTCTCGTATTTGAAGTTTGTCTTATTTCCCCATTCACTATTGTTTCAATATTTAATTCATTTGGTGTTTCAACTGCCGATTTATGAACTAAATATGGGCCCAGCGGACAAAATGTATCAAAACTTTTTCCTAAGAAAAATTGTTTATGTTTCCTTTGAATATCTCGAGCTGTTATATCGTTTATAATTGTATAGCCAAAAACATGCTCAAGCGCTTTTTCTTTCTGAATTTGTTTCCCGCGTTTTCCAATGACTATTGCTAGTTCACCTTCATAGTCTAATTCATTTGTTGCATGAGGATGGCTATTAATTTTCTCACCAATTCCAATAACAGTTGTTGGTGCTTTCGTAAAGATCATTATATTTTCTGGAATAGATTCTTCTCCGCCCATTTCTACCGCATGATCACGATAATTTTTTCCAACGCAAAGAATATTCTTTCTCGGCCTTGGAATAGGCGCCAATATTTTGACTTCAGTTAATGGATAATACGCCGCCTGTTCATTTTCTCTTGCCCAATTTACGATTTCATAAACCTTTTCAATACATTCGCTTCCTTTTTCAATACATTCTAGCATCGTAATTGGAATTGTAACCTTTTCCCCTTTTTGCCTTTGCACTTCTCTCAAGTGCAACACCTTTTCTTCATCTTCATCTACAATACCAATAAATACTTTTTCCTCTTTCTTCGCCGTTACAAAACGCACTATTTCCACTCTCCATCCTAAGACTCATACAATGTAATTGTATTCGCACTACTTAGAAAAAAACCTTCTCACACACGCTAATTTTTACAATATTCTTCGCTTTGTACATTTGTTACTCATTTGTTTTTTGGAATAAAATGTAGAAATTATACTTTTTTTAGCGAAGATGTTTCTTTTTTATGGGATTTTTGTATAATATGTACTACATATATACATAAAAATCTATAAAGAGATGGAGCCGATTCTATGTTTGAGCAAGCTATCGAAAAAAAACGCGAGAAAATGATCTATTTTGCTGAACGCTATGGAATAACTTCTCAAAGAACAGTAATTTGTAGCCAAGAACTGGACAGGCTCTTAAACGTTGTTTGGCATATGCAGGTAGAGTTTGTTCCCACTCATACGATTGAAACACACACACAATAACGTGTGTTTCTTTTATTTGAAAAAAACACACATTTTATTGAAAACGCCCATACAATAGTAGAAAAGAAAATTTTTCATTCTTGTGTTCTATTTATATTGCATATATATGTTTTACTGTTCAAAAGTTACTACAAAATAAAACTTTAACAATGAAAGGTGTTTTTTATGCCGGCTATGGTTGGACAGATTCGTATCGTTAATATTGGGTCCAGTGGTATCTTTCATATAGGCGATGTTTTTGCAATTAGACCGATTAGTTATTCCCGAGCTTTTGCAGGTGCTGGTTCTTTTAATGTTGGAGATAATATTTCAGTTTACAATTATCAAAGCTCAACAACTGTTAATGATTCAGATATAATTGATCAAGCGATAATCGGTTCTAACTAAAGGAGGCGATTACAGAATGAACTTCTATGTAAATCAAAGTATTATTATTAACAAAATTAGAATAGACAGTATTACAACATCCTCTGTTTTTCAAATTGGAACTGCTGGAAGTATTAAAGCACTCTCTAAATTCTCAAACACTGGTGGATTTACAGAACCTCTTCGCCCACTAACAGCAAAAGGACAAATCATTTCCATTAAACCAACAACTAGTTCTTCTTAAGTCATCCTTATCATAAATATATTAGCAGTA
The DNA here is from genome assembly GCF_000746925.1 of Bacillus clarus. Lineage (GTDB taxonomy): Bacteria > Bacillota > Bacilli > Bacillales > Bacillaceae_G > Bacillus_A > Bacillus_A clarus. Next base: position 3,436,397 of record NZ_JMQC01000008.1, on the reverse strand, counting down.
GTATACACCCTCCCTATTGAAAAGGAGGTTTCACCAAATGAATCAAGATATATATACTTACTTACACCAACTTCAACAAGTTCTTCAAAGCCAGCAAGAAACGATCCTAGCTTTAGAAAATCAAGTTCGTTTATTACAGGAAGAACTTAATGAATTAAAAAGCCGTCCCTCCTCTTCTATAGGAAAAGTGGAATACAAATTCGACCAATTAAAAGTAGAAAACTTAAATGGTACTTTAAATATCGGTTTAAACCCATTTTCGACTAAAGGACAACAAATTGAAGATTTCCAAGTAGATACAGAAACACTAAAAGTAAATCCAGAAACAGAAACAAATCCTGACTTTTATCAAGGCATCATTCAAGAGATGCATCGTTACTTAGATGAGGAAGCATATAATCGAATCCTCCATTTTGAAAACGAAGAGAGAACACCACTTGACGATATGTATCGTCAAATGATGATTGATGATATAAAGAAACAGATGGAACATAGGCTTCCTTATTACTTATCGCAAGTACAACCATACGAAGGGGTTTCATCGGACCCAGAATATTTACGCGACGTCATTATTCAAGCAATGAAACAAGATATCGACAAAGCATTCCTCTCCTTTATACAACACATACCAGGCAACTTCCGAAAGGAGTAAGTGTGCATGAATTTAAATGTCATAAACCGTGAGTTAAAGGTCGGTCAGATTAAAATGAACGGTGTGTCTTCATCCGCACTATTTTTAATTGGGGATGCAAACCTTCTTATTCTCTCCTCTATTCTTGACACACCATTTGAATCGGTTACAGAGGGACCATTTGTACCATTAGTAACAGATGTCCCTCCTACTCCAGGTTAAGGAGAGGAAAAAATATGCTCCGTCATATTTCAGTTGTGCACAATATTTCTATCATTTCTTTGGGGATTGCAGCCGTCTTTCAAGTTGGGGATGCAAATCAAATGGAATTAAAAAATAGAGCGCTTATCGTTCATCGAGAAATCCCTTATTATATAAAAGGAGAAGGTCGTTTTGATTCGTTTGAAATCTTTACGGATGAACACATTACAATTCCGAAGCGAACAACAGATGTAAAAGTGAATATTATAAATGAGTGCCCTTTTATTGAAGTAAATGATGTTCTATTACGGACACTTTTAAATTCCGCTTGTTTCCAAATCGGCAATGTTGACTATGTTTTTAATAATTCTCGCACGCTGCAAATTCGTCAATATATTACAAATGAACCTTCCGCTAAATGAATCATATAGTAATTAAAAAAGAGTAGTGAAGTAGGTGAATACTATGCCTTCTGTTGTTGGAAATCTCGTCGTCCAAAACAGTAACGGTTCTTTCAATTTAGGTGATTTTTACAACGTCTCTCCGAAAGAAAATACAAAAGCTTATAATGGCTCTGGTGCCTCCAACGTTGGATTTGTCGTTAATACATTCAGCGGCGTTAGCGCAACAAATACGTTTGATTCTGATGTGGCAGATCAAGATCAAATCGGAACAGCATAAAAACGAAACAGCCTTAGCGCTATATTGTATAGAGCTAAGGCTGTTTTGTTTTTTAGAGATAATTAAAATGTTAAGAATAAAGGTTTCCATTTTGACAAGAGTCTAATCACAACACATTTCATAGTTTAGGAGAAATCTCATTAAAGTTTATCTTCTTTTAATAAAGCATTCGCCCTTCTTGATATACTTTTTGATAAACATCATAATCTATTTTTATAACTTCAGCATGGAACAGTTCCTCTCTAACAGCATCGAATAACTCCTTAGATATGTTAGGAAATTCACTTTCCCATCTTTCTCTTTCGTCAAACTCCATCAATGATTCAACAATAACAAGATAAATATTTGGAAATTGCCTCTTAACCTTAGGAGCATATTTTAAAAACGCCTTTAAATACATATCAAAATGATGACAATCATACTTCTGAGTACCTGTATAAAACGGAAAGCCACTTTCATCTTCCCACTCCCTGAGAAGTCCCCAAAAGGCTACCAATGAACCTGATCTGTATCTCAATTTATTATCATTAAAATGCTCATAATAAGGATATAACAAGCTACCACACCAATCGAAATCGATTATACCGCCCATCTCTTTTATTTCATTACGTAATAAATCTAATTTTTCTTTAATGGAATCCATGCAAAATTCCCTTCAAACATTATTATTTCCACACAGATAAATACTTCAAATTGAAGCGTTTTATCCTTTGATTCAAGATTTTCAAAATGAGATTTCGTTTACGATCCACTATCTCATTTTCTATCCCGCTTTATATAAACGAATAATCAGTGAAGATGCTAGTCTCCACTGATTATGGTTTCATTTTATTTAAATGACAATCCTTTTTCCTCTAAAGCCGCTCTCAATTTAGGCAAAGACGCAGGTCCTATACCGTGCAGTTTCAAAATCTCTTTTTCACTATACTGAGATAATTCTTCTATAGTCGTTATTCCATGATGTTCTAACGCACGTCTTGCTGGTGATGAAAGAAGCGATAGGAAGCCACTTTTTGGTTTCTTTTCATTCTCACAAATCGGGCAAGTTGGACAATCACTACTTTTATAATACTCATGTCCTTTTTCACAAGTTCTTAACGTTTTCTCGGAAGTTACCATTTTACGTAGCCCCTCTCTAAAAGCTTCTCTATTCATCAATATTTACGATATGATTTCCATCAAAGAAGTATAAGCACTTTTCTTTCACAGGGTGTTGTAAGCTTTTCTCTAACGCTTTTGCATATAATGAAAGCTGCACTGTATAACGGTCTTCTAAAATTGGTTTTGCTTGATCGAATCCGCCTGGGAATTTACCTTCAATCGTATCTGTTTTGAAGTCGATTAAAGTAATGCCATCTTCCTCTTCGATCATGCAGTCGATAACCCCTTGGACGAGTATCGCTTCTTCACTCTTACCTTGCCAATCTTGATACGCCTCTTCTGCTGAAAGCATCATCGTAAATGGTACTTCGCGCTCGACACTTTTCGCCGCTAATACTCTTTTACCGAGATCACTTTCAAAGAATGAAATCACTTTTTCGATTGCTATTTCTTCTGCTTGTTCAAATGTTAACAGTTCCTTATTTACCATTCCTGCAATTTGTTCCTGAAGAACCTCAATCGTAATTGGTTTCTTCAAATCTACATGCTGCATAACGGCATGGACCGCTGTCCCTCGCTCTGCATACGTTAATCCTTTTTTCTCCATAAAGCGTGGGCGCGTTTTTATAGGTGCACGAAGTTTTTTTATAAAGGCGTTATCACTTCCGTCTTCAGATTGATAATTTCTTTTTATTTCTGTAACAGATTGCTTCGCACGGTAAGATGTTGCCTCCTCATATCTATACTCCCACATTAATCTGTCGTACACTTCCTCTTTTCGTTCACTCTCTAACGGAACGGCCTTTTTCTCACGAAGTGCTTCTAACAGTTCTTGCTTTTCTTCTTGAACTGGTTCTGGTGCAAGTAAATCTTTACCGTCAACTACTTCCACTTTCCAGCTCGCTTCATATTCATAAATTTCATTCGGAATGGTCCCTTGTCCTAGCTCAAGTAGCATCTCACTATCGCGATGTCTATATAGGGAAGGAGCAATCCAGTCTAAATAACATGACGCTCCGGCACGTATGTGATCCGGTAATAACCACTCACTATGTTCCCTTGCATCAAGCCACTTCTCTATTTCCTTATCTTTATCCTTAACCGTTCCGATTAAAATTAACTTCTCTTTCGCACGCGTTAATGCAACATATAATACGCGCATTTCTTCTGCAATTAATTCCATCTTCATTTTACGCTTTATCGCTAATTGCGATAATGTCGTATATTTAATTCGCTTACGCGGATCGATAAATTGTGAACCAAATCCAAAGTCTTTATGCAATAAGAAGCGCTTCATTAAGTCTTGTGTATTAAAACGACGACCGAGTCCAGCTACAAATACAACCGGGAACTCTAATCCTTTACTTTTATGGATTGTCATAATGCGAACGACATCTTCTTGTTCACCGAGCGCTCTCGCCGTTCCCATATCGTCACCACGTTCTAAAATACGCTCAATAAAACGTAAGAAACGGAATAACCCTCTAAATGATGTTGCTTCATATTGTCTTGCTCGATCATATAATACACGCAAGTTCGCCTGCCGTTGCTTTCCGGCTGGAAGACCCCCGACAAAATCATAATAACCTGTCTCACGATACACTTTCCAAATTAAATCTGAAAGAGATTGCTGGCGTGCAAACTCACGCCACCCTTGAAGTAAGTTATAAAACCATTCTAGTTTTTCATGCAGTTCTTTCTCTTCTTCAAGAGGTGCTCCTTGTAAGAATGAACGCATCACTTCATAAAATGAGCCTTTCTTTTCGTGAGCACGTAACATTGCAAGTTCTTCATCATTTAGTCCAACAATTGGTGAACGAAGTACAGCTGCAAGCGGAATGTCTTGCACTGGATTATCAATAACGCGAAATACATTCATCATAATATTTACTTCTGTCGCTTCAAAGTAGCCAGTCGCAAGATCAGCATATACTGGAATTCCTTGCAATTTTAACTCTTCCATAATTTGCGGAGCCCATGGCATCGAACGAAGTAAAATAACGAAGTCACGATATTGTACAGGACGCATACTATCATTTTTACGGTCGTACACTTCATAACCTGAATCAACCATCGCTTTAATACGCTGAGCAATGAGGCGTGCTTCAAGCTGCGCTTTTTCTACTTCTACTCCCTCTTCTCCGTCTAGCTCTTCTTCCTCAGATTGATGAACACATAACAGTTCAGCTGCTACATCCTCGCCTTCTGGATAGCTAGCACCTAGCTTTAATTCAGCGTCAGCATCGTAATCGATTTCCCCAACTTCTTCGCTCATAATTTGCTTGAAGATAAAGTTGGTACCAGCTAACACTTCATGACGGCTACGGAAGTTTTTTGCTAAATCAATCTTCATTCCGCCTTCTAGCCCTCCTGGCGTAAAACGTTTATATTTCCCTAAAAACAGACCAGGTTCTGCTAGTCGGAAACGATAGATTGACTGTTTTACGTCACCAACCATAAACAAGTTTCCTTCTCGCTCAGAGTCTTTCGTTACGAACTTAATGATTGATTCTTGTACGAAGTTCGTATCTTGATATTCATCGACAAGTACTTCAGCGAATTTATTACGATATTGAAGCGCTACTGCTGATGGGCGCATTTCGCCGTCTTCACTTTGTTCACTTAAAATTTGTAGGCAGAAATGTTCTAAATCTGTGAAATCGACCATTCCTTTATCACGCTTTATCGCTTGAAAACGATCTGTAAACACTTTTACGAGCTGAACGAGTTTTTCTAATACAGGATGCATATCTTTAAAATCTCGTAAGAAACTTTCTGGTTTACGACTAAATAATTCTTCCTGTAATTTCTTCACTTCATCTTTTGCTTTATTTCGAAGAGAATCTACTTGTTTCACAACATCTTCGTTGTAATCACTTTTCTTAATACGCTTTAACGTTTGCCACGATACATTTTGCATCGCTTCATAAAGGCTTGTCCACGACTCACGAGCTGCACTTGATAGCGTTCCAAGTAAAGCTAAATCCGCTTGTAAAGTTTCGACGCGAGGCGCTGGACCGTCAGGAAGCATCGCTAGTTCAGTCGCTTTACGAATATACTCTTCCGCTGTTTCAAGCTGGAATTTCACATCTTCTAATAAGTAAGCAGCATATACTAAATCTTCGATCGTCTTTCCTTCAACGTCATATGCTTCTACTAATTTGTCAAGCCACTTACCTGGATTAGGGTGTGCTCTTGATTCTGTATGAAGCGCTAAAATCATACGCTGTAAGTCATCGTCACTGCGATCGCTCGTATAGCGATCAACAAGTTCAAAGAAAATACGATTATCCTCTATTCCATACTCTTCTTCTAGTATGTCATCTAGCACTTCTTCTTTTAATAGCTCGTTCTCTGTTTGATTCGCAATTCGAAAGCGAGGGTCTACATCAAGCATGTAATAATAACCTCTAATTACTTGTAAACAAAACGAGTGAATCGTAGAAATGGAAGCTTTATTTAATAAACTAAGCTGCTTTCGTATATGTTGTGAACCTGGCTCATCAATTAATACTTTTTCTAGCGCTTCTCCAATACGATTTTTCATTTCTTGCGCCGCTGCATTCGTAAACGTTACAACGAGCAAACGGTCGACATCTACCGGATTCCCCTCGCTAATAATCTTCTTAATAATACGCTCAACGAGTACAGCTGTTTTTCCTGATCCAGCAGCGGCCGCAACTAAAATATCACGTCCGTTCGCTACAACAGCTTTCCACTGGTCATCTGTCCATTGACTACCTTCTGGTTTTTTAGGCCAATTCTCTATCATTCTCCGTCAACCTCCTCTCTTATTTTCTCCATCGCTTCACTGTCTTTCATATCTTTTAACGCGCGGAACTGATTATCTTCAAGTGACTCATCAAACTGACAAACAGATTTAAAATTACAGAACGTACATGCCGCTTTATTCCCCATTTTATACGGAGCAATATCAATGACACCTTCTGTAATGTCTTTTCCGATATTTTCAAACGTATGGTGTACATATTTTTGAAGTACGTTAAATTCTTGCTCACTTGCAATGCTAGAACGCGCACTAAAACTACCGTCTTTTTTTAGACCAGCAGAAATAATATCAGAGCTTCCTGTTGAAAGCTTATTATCCATTAAACGAACGACATCAGCGTCCCCTAGTACGAGTCCTTTCATTTTAAATTTCTTTAAAATTTCTTTTTCAATTTCTTCTTCCGAAGCGTCACCTTTCATCTCAACAATTGGATTATGAATATGGAAATATAGTACGCCCGCAGGTGATGCTGTCCCGCCTTTTTTCATCCACGTATTTGCATTTGAAATTACGACGTCTAAATACGTTAACATTTGAAGCGCTAATCCGTAGTACACTTCTGTTAAGTCTAACGCTCTGGAACTTGATTTATAGTCGATAATACGAAGGAACGTACCACTCTCATCTTCCGCCTTATCGACCCGGTCAATACGGCCGACAACTTCCATTTTCACACCATTCGGTAATGCAAATTCCATTGGTGGAAGTGAGCCAGTACCACCCATACCAAATGGAACCTCTAAATCAACTGGTACAAAGCCACTAGACTTCGCGTGTTCACGAAGAATGAGCGATGTACGGAAAATGATTTGTTGTAGTTTTTGTTTTAAATAAAAATGACGGTTCGAACTTAATAAAATTTGTCTTTGTAATAACGGTGCAATTTCTTCTATTACTAAAGCAGAAAGATGCTCACACTCTTTTATTGATAAATCAGCCCAAGTACGGTTTTCACGTAATAACTTATCCGCAATTTTCTTCAGCGCCGCATGGAATAATTCACCGATATCCGGTGCATCTAATTTAAAAATATCACGCTCTCTTAACGATAAACCGTGTTGTGCAAAATGAGCGTACGCACAGCGATTAAATAGTTCCATACGAGAGACGCTTCCCTTAATTTTATCTCCGTATAAGTCTCTACTTACAACTGTACTCAATTTCTGTGCACGATTTCGGTAAAATAAACTTGATAATACACGACTACTTTTTTGCTTCCAATCATCTGAAGTAACATAGAAGTTATATACATCCCACCAAAAATCTAAATTCCCTTCAAACCCGTATCGTTTCCACGTTTGCAGTTGTTGCATCACATACGATAACGTAACTTCTGGCGTTGCTACATATGAGATTTGCGCTGAGCGTGATAAGTCGTTTACATCATTTGTTATAAACGTTTCTTTCACATCAGGGAACATTCTCTTTATTTTCTTAATAAAACTAGAAGCAAGTAACGTCTTTCCTTCTTCATCCGCAAGCGGACAAGAAATGTATAACTTCTCAGACGCCCTCGTTACCATTTGATACATAACGAACTGTTCTTCTAATAAAGTTTGTCTCGTCGTTGGTGCTAATTCAACACCAGCCGCACTAAGAACAACTCTTTCTTCATCAGAAAGCATTCCCTCATCCATAGGTGCTGCTGGAATAACTCCTTCATTTACCCCGATAACGAATGTTGCTCTAATATCTGATAATCTAGAACGATCAATATTAGCAACTAATACTTGATCTAAAGACGGCGGAATATTGGCGAATTGAAGTGCTTCAAGCCCCGTGGTCATTACGTCAGTAAACATAGAAAGGGACATTTTTTCCTCGCCAAGCATCTCTACAAACGTATCAAGAAGGCTCATTACTTCTTCCCACACTTGATCATGGTCTGTCGCAAATAAGAAATCTCCGCTTTCTTCTGCACGCAAACGTAATTCTTCCAATTTCTTCGGAACGTCAAGCTCCTCTAAAAATAAATAAACAGCTTCACACATTTGCATCACTGTTCCAGCACGTTTCAATCGCTTTTGCATACGAATAACCGGCGTTCTTACAACATCGCGAAGGCGATTAATCTTCTCTTCCATTTCACGCTCACTATCAGTTATCGTTCCATTTACTCCATCAAGAGAGCGATAACGACGATACATCCACGGTTCTTCGGCAGTCCATCTCTTTCCTTGTACACCGTACGCTAAACAGTAGTTTTCAAATTCGTCCATCTCTTCGCGCATCGCTTCTTTTCTTACGTCTAATGGATATAGAAGCTCTGTTTTAATGCAGCGGAACACCGCGTCATAGCGCCAGTTCCCGCTAATAATCTCTAAAGCAGAACGAATGCATTCTACTAATGGATGATGTGACATCGGACGTTTTTCATCGATGAAATGCGGAATATTATAATCTGTAAACAATGTTCGCATTACATCGTAATAACTTTCTCCGTTACGCAGAAGCACCGCAACATCTCGGTAACGATAGTTCTCATCCGCAACAAGTCTTCGAATTTCACGAGCAGCTCCTTCTACTTCTGCTCGTAAATTAGCTGCTGTGCTTACTGTAACGCTTGCTTCACCGTGAAATTTTTCATTTGGACGTGCTTCGTAATGAGCTTCTAAATGAGCTAATGCCGGAGAATGAAAACGTGGCTGTTCAATAAGTGGAATTGTCTTTTCAATCGTAATCTTCTCTTCACGTGCTACTTGTTTTATTTTTTCATACGTTAACGTCGTCTGATAAAATAAATCTAGTTCATTCACTGGCTGTGCTAACGTTTTTTCATCTATCGTTAGCGTTATTGTTATTCTCACCCCGCAAATCATGAGCTGTCTCATAATTTCTAGCTCTTGAGGGGAGAATGAATGAAATCCATCTATATAAATTTCCGCATCATTTACATATTCAGACTGCGGAAGCTTTTCGATTAGTAACTGTAAATAGTCTTCTGAATCTAAATATTTTCCGATTAAAGCTCGCTCAAAATCATCATATAATAGCTGCAAATCATATACTTTATTTGCCAATAGCTTTTGTTCCGCACTACTACTATGTGCATCTAATTGTTGCCACATTTCATATACGTTAGACGGTGTAACATTATAGCGTTTAAACTCTGCAATCATACTGCCAAGATGTTCAAAAAAACCATTTTGCTCTGCTGCTTTTTGAAACACATACAATCCGTCTTTACGAGATTCCACAATTTTACGAAGTAACATATGCACGCCCGCTTCATCAATGTGAAGACGGCTTGCACCACCTACTTCTTGCAGTACCTTCCACGCTAACCTGGAAAAACTAAAAACTTGTGCCCGGATAGACCCTCTTACATCCTCGTTTCCAATTAACGCCTGCTGCGTTTGGAATGTCATCTGCTCCGGCACAAGATACAATATTGTTTTTCCTCTTGGACGCTGTTTTAACTCTTCTTGCACTTCACGTAAACAAAGTGCACTTTTTCCACTTCCAGCTCTACCAATCACAAATCGAAGTGACATATAACCCCACCTTTCACTTACATAACGAACGTTAGTTTGCTACTATAATTGTATTATAGGACGATTAAAAAGACAAACATGGTTCTTTTTCTATCTCTTAAATTACCACATTAAACGAAATTACTTTCCATATACCATTTTTAAAAATTTCAGTATTGATTTGTAGCTTGATTATATTGATGAAATGATTAAGTTGAAAAGTAATGGCCCTCCTATATATATTCTAAAACAGCACATACACAAATAATGGGGAATTTGATGTTATTTATTTATCGCACTTTAAATATATTAAAGGAAGAGTTAGGGATGGATACTGAAACGAAGTCAAAGGTTTGGGAATATTTTGGATGGGGAGCTATCGTAATTGTTGGAGCTATTGTAACATTCTTAGTCATGATTCTTATATTTGGTGATCCAAAAACAAAATATACAATCCAAGAAGTAACAACAGAAGGACAAGAAGTGAAAGATGCTGAAAAGGATGTAAAAAAAGAGCACTCTATTGGAGAAACTATCAAACTAGGTGATCATAGACTTACTGTTACAGATGTAAAGAAATCGGCTGGTGGAGAATTTGATAAGCCGAGACCAGGAAACGCATTTGTCATTGTATCCGTAAACATTTATAACGGTAGCAAAGAGGATATACCGTATAGTCCACTAGATTTTGAGATGAGAAATAGTAAAGGAAATATTACTAGAATGACATTTTCAACCGTTAATCAAAATACAGCTTTAAACTCTGGTCAATTAGCACCGAATGGACAAGTAACAGGATCTATTGCTTTCGAACAACCTGTTGGAGAAAAGTTAAAGCTACAATTTACACCTAACTTCTGGAGTAAGAAAAAGATCATTATTAACTTATAAAACAAAAAAAGCACATGAAAAGGGGATTCCATGTGCAACAATAATTTAGGTACGTTAACGATAACATGAAAGCTCCAATATGTAGGGCTTTTTCTTTTTTTCTCAATAAGAAACATAATCGGGCGTGGTAAAGTAAAATTTTATTAGCCTTTCGAAAAGTTCACCTGCACTTCCTGAATCGGCCAATATCGCAAATCAACTTTACCGACAACTGTATCTGCTTTTACAAAACCGAAATGTCTACTATCCCAACTACCAAGGCGGTTATCACCGATTACAAAAACATGCCCCTTCGGTACAACCATCTCTCCCGTTAACTCTTCTAACGTGAAATCTCCCGTTAACTGCCGACCCTTCGCTTGCTTCTTATACGGTTCCAAATAAGGTTCATCAATGAATTGTCCGTTTATGTATAGTTTGTCATGCTTATATTCGATTTTATCACCAGGTAAGCCGATAATTCGTTTTACATAGTCTTCTTTTTTATTCGCATGAAACACAACAACGTCAAATCTATTTAACTCCCCAACTTGGTAGCTTACCTTATTCACAACGAGCATATTTCCATCTTGCAATGTCGGCATCATTGACTTTCCTTCTACAACGTACGTTGAAAAGAAAAACGTTCGAAAAAATACAGCTAATAGCACCCCTATTAAAATTGTTCGCATCCACTCTAGGCCTTCTTTTTTCAAAGCTTTCTTCATCCGCTTCTCCCCTCACCCTTTAATAATGGAGCTGCATTTTCAAAGAAGACTAGTCTAGTCTTAGTATAGTTCTAGCTTTACTTCAATTTTTTTACCGACATACCATAAAATAAAAATAACAACGCCAACAATAATGGACTTCACTGGTTTATGAATAAACGAAGTTAAATCATGGCCGATATAAGTTAAAATAAAAATCATAACAAGTTTTCCAAACGCTAATGCTAGCCCAAATTGCTTAACACTAATGCGAGATAAACCAGCTACAACATTGATGAGTGCAGATGGAGTAAATGGAAAACAAAATATAACAAATATAGGTGCGAACCCTTTTCTTTCAATCCACCCCATCGCCTTACGTACTTTCGGATGCTTATTTACAAAAGAAAAGAAACGACTCCGTCCAAAGCGGCGGATAATGAGAAATACGAGTAACGCCCCGATAACTGATCCAAGCCATGAATATAGAAAACCAAGCCAAAAACCAAATGCAACAGCATTCGCCAACACAAACACAATGAGCGGCAATGCTGGAATAAGTGCCTCTACCATCGGTAAACCAATACCAAGAATCGGTCCAAACGCCCGGTAGCTCTCAACAATTTGATCCATATTTTCTGCTGAAAAATACTCTTTGATTGTTTGAAAATCCATTCTACAATTTGCCCCTTTTCTCTAATTACTACCCCTACTGTACCATTGCTTATACGAAAGAGGAAATGGTAGATACGACATATGGAGATGTAATTATTAAGTTTCCATATCTATCGTTCGAAATCCTTCATTATTTACGTATGATAATCTATCAATATTTGACAGGATGTTACATATGAATAAAAAGAAAAGGATGGGCTCTCCCATCCTTTTCACTATTACATATCCTCTTCTTTTACAAAATACACTTTCTCATATGCTGGCTTTAATTTCGATTCATCCTGTTTATCAACTTCTTTGAAACGAGGGCTTCCTTGCTTCTCTTTACGGTCTTCATATTCAGTTCGTAATTTCGCCGTACGATTTTGTTGATTTTCAAAGCTACTCTTTGATATTTCTAATTTCACGGCGAAGCCATTTATAAATCGAATAATAAGATTTCCATCTGTTAGTTCTTTATTACTTTCAATATAAAAATGAGATAACCACGCGCATTCTTTTCTAGAATAAGAATACGTAGGGAAAAAATAAAGCTGATCCGTCGGACTAATAGCAATAGGTGCTTTATGCGTAATATGAGTTAACTCTTTTGTTCCTTCTTTTCTACCCAAAAAACTGGACCCGTGTTTGCGACAACTTCTTTCTATAATATCAAGAGGTTTTTGAAATACGAAAAATGAATCTGCCATTTCAACTATTCGTGTCACAACCGTTTTTTCACCTAGAATAACAGGAAGTAAGGCCATCGTTTTCTTGTTTACAACATAATTTTCGACATAACGTTCTGCTTTATTCTCCATATTCTATGATCTCCTTTACGATTTTTCATTATAGTAGCAGCTGCATGAGTAATTGTATCATCTGTAAAAATGAAATAGTTTACATTCCCTTATTTTTTACAAACAATTATAATTCCTAAAATTTTTGACATATAATTTCTGTTTCAACATGCGAGAAACAATAAATAGAGCTACAGCCCTCTTGTATCATTTCATCCAAAAGAATATAGCATGATTTGCAGCAACTAACTTTGCTATAATAAATATAAATTTGATAAATGGAGGTTTAGCATGGAGAAGAAACATGAACCACCAACAATCCACATGAAAAATAGCGGCATTGTTATTATAAAAAATTCAGCAAGTATTCTCATCGGGTTATTTTGTATTTTATTACTATTTACCACGTCGTTTCGTAAATCTAAGTGTCCTAAATGTAGTCGCAAAGAAAAAAAGAAAGCAATAAAAGAATAGCACACATATATTTATATCGTTGAAGATTAAAAGAAGCAGTATTCTAAATATATGCTTTTAAAATGAACAAAAAAAAGGATGGCATAAGCCATCCTTTTTCCCATCATCAACTATAAAATTATAGTTTGATTACGTTTTTAGCTTGAGGTCCACGGTTACCTTCTTCGATTTCGAAGCTAACTTTTTGACCTTCTTCTAAAGATTTGAAACCTTCAGTTTCGATTGCAGAGAAGTGTACGAATACGTCGTTTTCGCCTGGAACTTCGATGAAACCGAAGCCTTTTTCGTTGTTAAACCATTTTACTTGTCCTGTTACTGCCATGATTATTTCCTCCTAAGAAAATACAAATTTTTAGTTTTCCTGTATAAAAAAAGAATCCACACATTATCAAATACGAAACATAAACTAGTTCTCACATACTTTTTCTCGTTCGTTTTCAGCACTTGATAATATATGGATTGCTTAATTTAACTATTCAACTGACACCATCATAGCACACAAAAAAAAGAATGTACAATCTTTTTTGAAATTAAATTTTCTAATTTTTAGTATTTCTTATAAAATAGACTCTTAGTTATACCCTAATAAAAAAAGATATGCTCTTAATATAATCTTTCAAAAGGAGAAATATATGACACAGGAAATTCCTGAAAAAACATTAAAAAAAATCAAAAAGGATATTGAAAACAATAATTTAGGAAAAGCGAGAGATAGATTACACGGGTTAATCGCTACTTATCCTAATGAATTAAAGCTTCGGAAAAGTCTCGGGGATATTTATTACAAATTACAATATCCCGAAATGGCCGGACGATATTGGTATCTTGAAGAGCATAAAACATCTATTATGCAGGAAGCATGTCTTCAATTTGAAAAGTCGATGGGAAACGATCCTTATCACATAGTAAGAGCCTTAAAATTTAAAGGAGATCGTGAACTTATTAAAGAGTTATATCCTGAGCATACTCTCTCTCCTTTACAGAAAAAAGTTAAAGAAACAATAACTGAAGAAATTGAAGAAACGTGGCAAGACAAACTGATTCTTTTCGGATGTCTGTCCGTGTTCATTTCGCTGATTTTGTGTGCTTTAATTGGTATTTATACGATATTCGATTGGATATTTTAAATAATAAACAGGTGCCTGTTATAGACACCTGCCTCTCTTCTTATTTCGTAAACTGTGCTTCTTCTGTAGAGCCTTTTAGCGCCGTCGTAGATGAAGTACCACCTGTAATGACTTGTGCTACTTCATCAAAATAACCAGTTCCAACTTCGCGTTGGTGGCGCGTTGCAGAATAGCCATGTTTTTCCGCTGCGAATTCTGCTTGTTGTAATTCAGAATACGCTGCCATGCCACGTTCTTTATAGCCACGTGCTAATTCAAACATACCGTAGTTTAATGCATGGAATCCAGCAAGTGTTACGAACTGGAATTTATAACCGTATGATGCGATTTCTTTTTGGAAGCTCGCAATTGTTTTTTCATCTAGTTTTTGTTTCCAATTAAATGAAGGTGAACAGTTATAAGCTAGTAATTTCCCTGGATATTTCTTATGAATTTCTTCTGCGAAACGTTTTGCATCTTCTAAATTTGGCTCAGATGTTTCACACCAAACAAGATCTGCATACGGAGCATATGCTAAGCCACGTGCAATCGCTTGATCAAGACCTGCTTTCGTGCGGTAAAATCCTTCAGGTGTTCTTTCCCCTGTAATAAACTCTTGGTCAACCGGATCGATATCGCTCGTAATTAAATCTGCCGCATCAGCGTCTGTTCTTGCAACGATAATTGTCGGCACACCCATTATATCCGCAGCAAGCCTTGCAGAAATTAAATTACGCACCGCTGTTTGCGTCGGTAATAATACTTTTCCGCCTAAATGTCCGCATTTCTTCTCTGAAGATAATTGGTCTTCAAAATGCACACCTGACGCGCCAGCTTCAATCATTCCTTTCATTAACTCAAATACGTTTAACTGTCCGCCGAACCCAGCTTCAGCATCTGCTACAATTGGTACGAAATAATCTGTATCACCAGTGCCTTCCATATGTTGAATTTGATCTGCACGTTGAAGCGTTTGATTAATTCTTTTTACAACAGCCGGTACACTGTTCGCTGGATATAAACTTTGGTCTGGATACATATGTCCAGAAAGGTTGGCATCAGCCGCTACTTGCCATCCGCTTAAATAAATGGCTTTTAAACCAGCTTTTACTTGTTGCATCGCTTGATTTCCTGTTAAGGCACCAAGCGCATTAATATAATCTTCTGTATGAAGTGATTCCCAAAGCTTCTCCGCACCGCGGCGCGCTAACGTATGTTCAATATCAATAGATCCGCGCAGACGAATTACATCTTCAGCAGAATATGGACGTGTTACCCCCTTCCAACGCGTATCTAGCTCCCAGCTTTCTTGTAATTTATCAATTCTTTCGCTTTTCATATGTTCCATCCCCTTTTCCTTTTTTATAAAATTTCATAACCCGGTAATGTTAAAAACGGTATAAACTCATCATTACGAACAAGGTTCGTAAATAATGTTGTTGCCTCTTCAAACCTACCTTCCTTAAATTGCTCCTTACCAATCTCTCTTTCTATTTTCGCTAGTTCCTCTTCTTTCAATTCTTCCATCAATTCAAAAGTAATGTTACGACCATCCTGTAATTTTCCGCCTTCATGACGAATCCACTGCCATACTTGCGCTCTTGAAATTTCCGCTGTCGCCGCATCTTCCATTAAGTTATAAATTGGAGCTGCTCCACGGCCACTTAACCATGACGCAATATACTGAATACCGACGCTAATATTAGTGCGAAGGCCCTCTTCTGTAATCGTTCCCATCGGTACTTCTAATAAATCCTTTTCTGTTACATGAATTTCTTCACGCTTTCTAAAGATTTGATTCGGTGTTTTCATAATGTGATTAAATACTTCCATTGCAACTGGTACGAGTCCCGGATGGGCAACCCACGTCCCATCATGTCCATCTAAAGCTTCACGTTCCTTATCAGCACGCACCTTTTCGAATGCCGCTTCATTTGCTTCCGGATCATTCTTAATCGGAATTTGCGCTGCCATTCCACCAATTGCTGGCGCATTACGGCGATGGCATGTTTGAATTACTTTCAAAGAATACGCACGCATAAACGGCGCTGTCATCGTGACTTGCGCTCTGTCTGGAAGTAAAAATTCATTATGATTACGAAAACTCTTTAAGAAACTAAAAATATAATCCCAACGGCCACAATTTAGGCCAGCTGAATGATCACGCAATTCATATAAAATTTCATCCATTTCAAAAGAAGCGTGAATTGTTTCAAGTAGTACAGTCGCTTTAATTGTTCCGTTTGGAATCCCCATATATTTTTGAGCAAACACGAAAACATCATTCCATAGTCTAGCTTCTAAATAACTTTCCATTTTCGGCAAGTAAAAGTATGGACCACTTCCTTTTGCTAACAGCTCTTTCGCATTATGGAAAAAGTATAGACCAAAATCCACTAAACTACCTGACATATTCTCTCCGTCAACTTGCATATGTTTTTCTTCTAGATGCCAACCTCTTGGACGCACAATTAGTACAGCTGTTTTACTATTTAAACGATACTCTTTTCCCTTTTCATTCTTATATGAGATCGTTCCCTTAACAGCATCACGCAAATTAATTTGACCTTCCACCGCATTCCTCCAAGTTGGCGAATTTGAATCTTCAAAGTCGGCCATAAAAAGATGTGCCCCTGAATTTAAAGCATTAATTACCATCTTTCTATCCACTGGTCCCGTAATTTCTACACGGCGATCTTCCAAATCTTGTGGAAGCGGCGCAATTGTCCAATCTCCCTCGCGTATATACGCTGTTTCTTGTAAAAATTCCGGAAACTCTCCTGCATCAATTTTCTTTTGTTTTTCCGCTCGTCTTTGCAGCAATTCTATACGACGTTCATTGAAATTTCCATGTAGCTCTTTCAAGAAACTAAGCGCCTCAGGTGTCAAAATTCCGTTATATGCTGATAATACTTCTCCAACGAGTGTAACTCGTGAAGTTTGCGTCGACATATTAGCATCCCCTTCTTAAACTGTTTTATAACAGATTTGATTTTATGTTTTATATTATATAACAAATCTTCAGAAAAGGAAGTTTTTTTTGAAAATTTAACTTATTTTTTTATGAATCTATACTTCTTATCACTATTTCTCACTGAATAAAACAAAAAAGACCGGTGTTATGGTCTTATCCCTGTCAAGTAGACAGTATTAAAAAAGACTAAGCAGCCATTGAGAGTCGATATTCTATCGGAGCTCGATGGTTGAGTCGTTTTTGAAACCGTTTATAGTTATAAAAATAAATATATTCCTCAATTGCTTGTATTAAATCTGTTTCTGTTTTAAAATGATGCAAATACAACATCTCCGATTTTAAATGGGAGAAAAATGACTCGATACAGGCGTTATCATGACAGTTTGCTTTGCGAGAGTGGCTGCCAATGATACCTAAATCTAAAAGTCGTTTGTTGTAGGCATGAGATGTGTACTGGAACCCTTGATCTGAATGGAGAATAGTTCCACGCACATCTCTTTTTTGCGCCAACATTTCAATTGTATCTAATACAAGTTCATTATCATTGCGCTTAGAAATTTTCCAAGAAACAACTTCGTTATTATAAAGATCTTGTACGACAGAAAGATAACGGAACCCCTCTTGGAATCGTAGATAGGTAATATCGGTAACGAGCGCTTCATTTTGTTGGCGGTTTTTAAATTTACGGTTTAAAACATTTGGAAAGGTATTGGAATACTCTCCTTTAAAGAAGCGTCGCTTCTTTCGAATAATAGATTGCATGTTGAGTTCACTCATTAAGCGATAGACCTTTTTGTGATTCACAAAATAACCCTCTTCTTGTAAAGCAATTTTCATACGTGGATAGCCATATTCCTTGTGCTTTAAGTGGATAGATTTTATTACCTTTTTTAATTGTTGATCCGATTCTAGTCGCATGTTTTTAACCAATTTCGTATGAATCCACTTATAGTAGCTTGACCGATGTATACCTGCAAATTTAGTAAGCCATATAATTGGATATTTCCTTTTTAATGATTCAATGATCCGATATCTCTCTTTATATTTTAGTACGCCTCCATTTACAGATTTGGATATTGCTTTTTTAAATATTCAACCTGTGCCTTATAGTAATCCCGCTCCTCTTCAACAGTGTTGAAATGAACACGTTTCCCTTTTAAAGGATTTGGAATACCTTTCATTCCATTATTCTTCCCACGTGTATCTTTAATTTCACCGCATTCTTTATATTTTTTTACCCAATTTTTCAGTTGGGTAGGGCTCTTAATCTGATATTTTTCCGTTATCATATCGTAGCTTCCTTCTCCATTTAAATAACTTTGAACAGCTGATAACTTTAATTCTTCTGAATATGCATTGAATGTTGAACCTTTTTTAGCCATGAAAAATCCCCTCCAAGTAATAGTGTAACATCCATGTATGTACATGGTCTTTTTACACTGTCTACCTAAAGGGGATAATATCATGTTATACACCAGTCTTTTTACAAATTATTGTTGAGACTCATCATTTAAGATTGCTTTATATAAAAACTTAGCATACTGTTCACGTGTTACCTTCATGTGCGGAGCGAATTTCCCTTCCCCAACACCTTCAGCAATACTATTTGATCCTACTGCATGAATTGCATCGTATGCCCAATATCCTTCTGGAACATCTTTAAATCCTGGGTTTCCTTTCACTTCTAAATCAAATGCTCTTGTAATAATCTGTGCCATTTCCGCACGTGTTAAAGTATCTTTCGGTCTAAAGTTTCCTTGTTCATCACCAGTGAAAATTCCTAACTCGGTTAATGCTAATATTTCTTCCAGGAACATTGTTGAATTTTCGTCAACGATATCGCCATATGGATTTTCATACTCGTCTTGTTCTTCAATATCAAAAGTACGGTAAATTAACGCAGCTACTTGCTCACGTGTTACATTATCCCCAAAACCAAACACGCCATTTCCGTAACCATTAATAATTCCCCAATCTGCTAACTCTTGAATTGCGTCAGATGACCAATGCCCTTTTGGTACATCATTGAATACAACAGAATTAGCTTGTTGTTGCTTTACGATTCCTTCAGCATGTGCTGTCGTACTTTCCGCACTTAATCCAATCCCACCCATAATTGTTAATGCTGTTGCTATTTTAAAAAATCTTTTCTTCATCGAATCCTCTCCCTGAAACATGCGTTTTTTATAATATACAGAAATTACAAACAAGTAACAATATGCTTATTCCACTTATAATTGACAACTTTGTGAATCATATTTCACATGATTTTTTGTACATCTCGTTGATAATAAAGTTACTGTAAAATAATTATTCCCATCAAAAAAAGCACAAATTTTATACATTTGCACTTTTTACATTCCTTATATTTTGATATATATTTTGAATTCACTTTATTTCCAGTCTTCCCTCAAACGACAATTCATAATTACCTTATTTAGAGGATGAGCATATTACAAGTGTATTCCATTCAAATTTCCAGTTTCTATAGCTTAAAACTCTGAATAAGCTTTATCATTCACGATTATTTCTTCATTCTTCGGTTTCCAAAACGTTAACGCCATTCCTACAAATATAAGAATAATGCCTACAACCTGCATGCTAGTCGGCCTGAACCCAGTAAATACTGTATCTAATAAAATCGCCACACCTGGATCTAAAAAGACTAATACAGAGATAAGTCTTGTCGGTAAATCTCTTAAACTATCAAAAAATAAATAATATACAAATCCTGTATGTATGAGTCCTGTTGCTGTAATCGCAATCCAATTACTTTGTGTTAATCCTTGAAATGCTCCAAAGTCTACAAATGGTAATAATAGAAATATCCCTAGGAACGTTTGCACAAATGTCATTGCATATGCGCTCGTATGCCTGATTCCTTTCCCTAATAAAGTTGTAAATGCATAAAATAAAGCTGCGAGAAGTGCCCAAATCATTCCAGATGACATTAATTTCTCTAATGATACACTTCCATCTACACCCGCTACTAAAACTGTACCGATAAAACAAATAATAATAGACATAGCAGCAAATACTGTAAGTCTCTCTTTAAATACGATACTACCAATTATTAATACAATTATAGGCGCAAGATGATAAACAGAAATCGCAATTGTAATAGACATCAATTCAAACGCTTTAAATAAAAACACCCAGTTAAAAACAAGAAATACGCCGCAAGCCAGTATTTGTATTACTTCTTTTTTATTCCATTTCTCCTCTTTATATTGCCCTGTTACAATCCAACATAAAGTTAAAAATAAAGTCGCACAAATACAGCGAACAAATACCAATTCAAAAGAAGGTAAACCCGTTTGTATTGAAAAAAATCCAATCGATCCGAAAATAGACATCGAAAGGATCATTTTTATAGCCGGCATTGACTTTGAATTAAACAATTTTCTCCTCCTCCTACAATCCTCTCTTTATAAACTAAAAATTCTAAAAACATTACATATCATTATATATTACAATTGAAAAACTGTAAAAAAAATAGAATGTTAAAAGTAGGATTCACACAAAATTTTCTTGCTATTTATTCAAAGCAATTTCACTATATATAAACTTAAATACACTATTTTTGAAGAGTAAATTGTGAAACAATCTGTTTTAATCCTCCAGCTACCCTATGCAGATGTTCAATTGAAACCGAGATCTCTTGAACAGATTTTTCTTGCTGTTGAATAGACTCTTTTACTCTATCAGTTCGGTCAGATGACCTTTGGAAAATTTGAGCCATGTCTTCTGCAGAAGCAGAAATCTCTTCACTACTGGCTGCTATTTCATCTGTAGACGTAGATACAGTTTGAATTTGATTAGATACTTGCTGCACTTTTTCTGTAATTTTTCCAAATACTTTTTCTGTATGCATTACTACTTGTGTACCTGCCTGTACCTCATTATCTACTTTCCCCATCATATCTACCGTATGGTTCGTTGTTCCCATAACTTAAGTAATAAGCTTCTCAATCTGTTTTGCAGAATCACTAGATTGTTCTGCTAATTTTCGTACTTCATCCGCCACAATTGCAAATCCTCTACCACTTTCACCAGCGCGTGCGGCTTCAATTGCGGCGTTTAATGCTAATAAATTAATTTGCGATGTAATACCTTGCATAACATCAATAATTTTTACAATTTCTTCTGATTGCTCCTTCATAGCCTCTACTTGCTTAACGCCGCTATGTACTGACGTTTGAATTGTATCCATCTGTTGAATCATTTGTTTCATTAACTTGTTTCCACTTTCTGCTTCTAATGCTGATTGTGCAGACAATTCATTCACAGATGAGGATGTATTCACTATACTTTGCATTCCTTGTGTCAATTCTTCCATCGCACCCGCCGTTTGTTCCATTGCTTGCTTTTGACTCTCTGCGCCATTTGCAACTTCTTCAATATCTATAGTGATTTTCTTAGCCGCACTGCTAGATACTTCTGATGCAGATACTACTCCGTCTGCATGTTGGAATAAAAGCTGAATATTATTCTCTACTTCTTGCATATTTGCTCTTAGCCCTGCAATCATCTCGTTAAAATCACTTACTAATACACCTAATTCATCCTTAGCATTATAATCACCATGTACAGTTAAATCTCCTTCTTTTGCTCTTTCCATCATACGACTAACCGTTTGTAAAGGAGTAACTATAAGCTTGCTAATAATATAACTTACTATACATATAATGATTGTAGTAACTACTACAAGAATGATAAAAGTAATAACGGACCGATCTATCATTTTTTGAGAATCCTTAAATACTTGGTCAGCTAAATTTGAAACATACGCTTCTAAATCTACCGCATAACCAGCTAACTCTACTCCCTTTGGTTTTAATTCCTTTTGAAATTCGTTTAGCATTTGAGATTCATTTGTTACCTTCGCTTTGTCAAACACCTTTTTATATGCCTCCATATAACTTGGCAAAGATTTCTTCACCTTCTGAAACAGCTCATCCTCTTGCTTACTTAAATCGAAGCCATCATCATATTCTTTTAATAAAGAATCATATTTTTTAAGATCCTTTTCAATATTTCCAATAATCCCCTCTTTATTTGTCCCCTCATCTTGTGACGTTGTAATTAATTCTAGTAAGTTATATTCTAAAGAATTTTGTGTACGAAGCATTCCTTCTAATAAAATTGCAGAATATTGATAATCATCTACTACAACCTCTGTATCGTGCTTAATCTTATTAATAGAATTAATTGCTACACAACTCATAATTACCATGCCCAAAACTGCCAATGAGATAAGCGAGAATAATTTATATTTCACTTTTAAATTTTGTAAAAAATACATATTTACACCTTTATTCCTTTATATACAGATTTTTAGAATTTTATAGCTTATTATTTACAAAATCACAATAAAAAGCAATGATAAATATTCCCATTTTCAAATTTATATTTTTATATAAAGAAAGAAGTAGCATAATTGCTACTTCTTTCTTTATTTTTTCTGTTTTTCATATTGTTCAAACGTGTGAATTCTTTCAAAAATTGGCGGGTGTGTGTATAAGAAAAATTTCACTAACGCAGGTGGATTTACTTGGCTTAAACTTGTTTTTGATAAATATTGAAAAGTTTTCACCCCTGATTTACCATCTTTCGTCATGTCTAAAGCGTATTGATCTGCTGCTCTTTCTTCTATACGTGAAACATAGTTTGTTGCTGGTTGTGATACAAAAGATAATACAGAGGAAATTAAGAAAAATACAGGTAAAATTGAGAAACATGCCATTTTTGAAATTTGCAGCGTATCTCCCCATTTTCTAAGACACATATTTAAAATACGACTAATTACATACATCCCTATAAATGATATGAAAATATAACTCGCCACGCCCCAATATATATGTTTCATGACGTAATGTCCCATTTCATGAGCCATTATAAATAAAATCTCTTTATCTTTTAATTGCTGTAGCGTCGTATCCCACATTACAATGCGAAGATTTTTTCCAATTCCTGTTACGTATGCATTTAACGCATTCGTTTTTTCCGACATATTTACTTCATATACGTGTTCAGATGGAATATCAGCTTTATCTGCCATTGTTAAAATTTTCGTTTCTAATTCTTTATTTTTCAGCGTCGAGAAATCGTTGTAAAGCGGATCAATCATAACAGGTTGCACAAACGTTAAGAAAATCGTAAACGGAACAGAGAGTGCCCATCCTGCTAGCCACCATCTCTTCGGGAATTTACGGATGAGCCATAATAAAACCGTAACAATGAGTAACATAGTCGCATAGTTCACCCAAAAATCGATGACATGATCTTTAATCCAGCTTTGTGTGCTTTGTGTTGAAATACCGTAATCAACGGACACTTTACGGCCGATCCATTGCATCGGTAATGCTAGCACCGTTGTAAGTAATGATAAATAAAAGAAATAAATCGCCACTTGTAAGACACTTATTTTAGTCGTTTCCTTCGACCATTTCTCAAACTTTTTTGAAACACCGAGCACGAGTACAAATAATAAAATAATCCATTCAAGAGGCGTCGCTAAAAAATATAGTAAATTTTTCACGCGAGAATAATCTTGGCTTAGCGTAAGCTCTCTCGCGTTCATAAACGTCTCTGGATCTGCACTCGTTCCTTTATACATGTCTGGAATGAGTTCATGATTCCATCCAAATAAATACCAATATATAAATAACGCAAAACTAATATACAAAAAAAGCGTCCACCCAATAACTTTCTTCACGTTATTCCCTCCTCTATGTTGCCTGTCTATTATTATTGTAAGTTCGTACCTTCTAAAATAGAACAAGCTAACCTAGAGAATTGTCATGGAACTTTCAATCCCTTTTTATAAATTTTCGAATTTTTCTTATAAAATAATTTTGGGAGGGGATAGATAATGAAAAAATTTTATATTACTTTTACATTAGGGTTAATCATTGTAATCGGCATTGGCATTTACTACTTTACAGACTACCGTAAAGCTTCAGCTGAAATACCCCATGGCATCGTTATGGAAGATATAAACGGCTCTACCATATCTTTTGATAACTTACCAAAAAAATTAAAACTTGTAGAATTCATATACACGAAATGTCCTGATATTTGTCCTGTCACTACATACAAAATGAAACATTTACGAGATGAATTAGAACGTGAAAACCTCTTCGGGAAAAAAATTGAATTTATTACAATTACAATTGATCCTACATTTGATACAAAAGAAGTATTAACTACATATTCGAACACATTTGAAATGACGAAAACGAAGGGTTGGCATTTATTACGTGGAGATGTAAATAAAACAAAAAAACTAGCAGATACATTTAACTTTCAATACCGAGATCCTGGAAGCGGGCTATACATTCATACTTCAAACTCTTATTTACTTGATGAAAACGACCGATTAATTGAAGTATTCGGCATGGGAGAGCGTGGATTTAATAGTAAAAAAGTACTCGAAAAAATAAAAAAGGCAATATAAAAAACTCTTCTATTTCAAGAAGAGTTTTACCTATTTTCGGACTTTTTCTTCACCTCATATTCAGGGATAAGAAAAACACTGAAAAACCAACAAATAACGTCTGCACCTTATATATAACGTATATATTCATAGTCCTGGAAAAATAGCGTCGTTATAATAATCATGAAAAATCCTATAAAAACAAATATATAACCTATTTGTTTCTCAGATAACATAGATTACCACTCGCCTACTGGATTAGTTCTACAAATAAGCTTAAGTCTTGAAAAGAAATAGAGCTATATTTCATAATTCCTTGCACAACTAAAAGTAATATAAGACCCATTACACACATATAATTTATGCCATCTTTACGTCTGTTTTCAACGACCATACCCCCACTAATACATAAAAGACCTAATAAATGCAGTGCTAAATAAACAAAAAAGTATGCTTCATCCCAACGAAGAACGACATTTATCGTCGTAATCACAACTAAACTAACCATAATCAAATAAAATAGTTTACTTGACGATATCGTTTCACTCATATGAATATCCCCTCCTCTATACTTTCATCACCTTATTGATGCTTCATTACTACAAAATAAATAATAGCTTTCATAAAATAAAACAAGAGCCCCCATTACTTTCTCAAAAGTTTTATGGAATGCAACTTGATTCTCTTCATTTTTTACATATTTTTTAGCTATACGCTTCACAATTTCTTCTAAAACAAGACCGATTACAATTCGTACTCCTACAAAAAGAAGCAGAAAAATAACACTTTCTTTATAACTACCACTTGAAAATAGATGGTACTCTGGAAACACGATAGAATCTACTACTGGACAATACATTCACAAATATTTCTACCACGCGTATCTCATAGCGTTCGGCTCCGTCATTTCTTTTCATATTTTGTCAATCGTCTTCTTCATTCTTACTTATCTCCCATTACATAGTTTCCCGATTCCGAACTATCTCTTACTTTATTTGTATATATAGTCGGTACTTCTTTACTCCAATAACGACGATTAATAAATAGAAAGACAAGTACTAAATTCAATCCGATTATAAAAATAATGAGACCTGTAATAAACGTCGTATAATTAGAAAAATCTGCAAGACTCATTATCTTTTCTTTACTTACTATGAAAGATGATGTGAGAACAATTGCATTGTTTAATATATGTATACAAATTGGCATAAGTAAGCTTTTTGACCGAATGTATATGATAGATAGCACGATGCTAAATACAGTCGCACCGAGAAAATCAACATGTAAGTACCCGAATAAAATAGCTACGACAATCATCCCTGTCCCAGTTCCCCATTTTGCTGCAAAACGCTGAAGTAGAAATCCTCTGAATACAAATTCACCAATAGTAGGTGCTACAAATACAACCATTATAAATTGATATATATATCCCCCTGTACTATCTACAATCGGTTCATGCAGTGCATTCATAATGAAATCCGGTGTAATCCACGCAAAACTATACATGTACAAAATAAGATATCCATAACTAAAAAGACATAACATAATTGTAATATACAAAACTTGTATCAAGTTAAATGTTTCCTTTTTATTAATAAATAAAGTGAGTGGAATATGATGTCGTCTATACTCGTACCATAACCAAATAGCTGGAAGGATATAAAATATACAGACACTTACAATTGAAGAGTTTTGTATATGAAATGTATTTTCTAGCAATTCATTACTGTTTCGTACAAAAAGAATAAGTAGTGCAAATACAATTAAAAAATACCTTGCTCGCATCGATTGAAACGGATTCACACTCATCTCCTCCCTATGTTACTTTTATCATATCATTTGAATCTTAATTTTTTAGGAAGGAAACCTTAAAATTTCCTTAAAAATTCCATAAGTTACAAAAAAGATGATATGATATTCGGTGAAAATAGGAGGTTCTATTATGTATCATGCAAACATTTTACTCGTTGATGATGAGACAGCAATTTTACAATTATTAACTACTATTCTACAAAAAGAAGGCTTTTCTCATATTACAACCGCAACATCTGCTGAAGATGCTTTATTACTCGTTGACCAAAACGAATACGATTTAATGCTTTTAGACGTTATGCTTCCTGGACAGTCTGGCTTTGATATTTGCCCCATTATTCGCCAAAAAACGGACTGCCCTATTTTTTTCTTAACAGCAAAAACATCTGATCTAGATAAAGTATCTGGCTTTTTATACGGAGCAGATGATTATATTACTAAGCCATTTAATCCATTAGAAGTGGTCGCCCGTATAAAAGCACAACTTCGAAGACATATGAAACAATTGATGCAACCGGGGAAAGAAAACACTTCAATTTCATTTGGAAGGTTTGAAATCGATAAACACGCGGCAGAGCTACGAGTAGACAGAAAGATCGTCGAATGCTCGGCTCAACTATTCCAACTCTTACTTTTCTTTTGTGAACATCCAAATTACGTATTTTCAAAAGAAGAAATATACGAGAAAGTGTGGGGCGCTCCTGCCTATAATGGGGATGACAATACCGTGATGGTTCATATTCGAAAACTACGAGAAAAAATTGAACGAGATCCAAGTAGCCCAGAACATATAAAAACGGTTCGTGGACTTGGCTATAAGTTCGTTACAGTGTAGGTAATACATATGAACTTAAATAAAAGACTTATTGTCCAGTTTATTATGCAGCATATTTTCGTCTTATTTACACTACTTATTGCAGTCATAGCTGCTTTTGTATACTTAAGTATGCTTATTACGAGCACGTTATACGAACCGAATATCCCAGATTCAGATGGTTTTACAATCTCCCAATATATCTCTGCAGAAGATGAACATATTACAATAAAAGAAGAGGTAAAAGATCTAATTGCAGAAAAAAACGACTGGCTTCAAATTGTTGATGAGAACGGAAATATTCTTTATCACTTCAATACTCCAAAAGATGTTCCCACTTCTTACACTAAGACATCTTTAATTGCTTATTTACAACATCATATAGAGAGCCCATATAAATTCACCTACTGGGAAATTGAATTAGAAAAGAAAAAAGCACTCGTTATTTATGGTGGTATGATGAAGAGCAATGCTTTGCTTCAACAAATACAAGAAGCGCATCCTACTCCATCAATAGAACGATTTGCACTGACAGAACAAGAAAAACATTTACTTTCTAAAGAAAAGGCGACATTACAAATATTCAATACAACTGGAGAAGAAGTTTTTTCATACTCAAACGAGAAGAAAAAGACACTTTCTGCTATCCAAACCCTACTTAGCGAAAAAGAACCGTGGAATCATGAAGAAAACATCTCAAGTTTCTATGATTCTAGTAATGGACACCTCTTCGTTATAACAGCGAAAAATGATCATTACTATCCAGAGGATGAAATAGAGGATCTATTTGCAAAGAAAGTTCTCATCGGATGTGGGCTAATCCTCCTCATCGTATTTGTTTACTTAGTCATTCTCTCTATTTGGTACGGGAAAAAGTTTGGAAAACCGCTATTACATGCGATGCGTTGGCTCAAAAATATTGCTGGTGGGAAATACGAAGAACCGGTAAGTAAAAAAGGGAAATCAGTTCGCTTCCGGCGATCTGGTAAAGAGAAATGGTCATTCCGTCTATTTAAAGATGTTACAAATACATTAGAGCATCTATCTATTACTTTGCAAAAAAATGATAATATGAGAAAAGTCATCCAACAAACACGTGAGGAATGGATTACTGGTCTTACACACGACTTAAAAACGCCACTTAGTTCCATTTACGGCTATGCTTTGTTGCTAGAATCTAAGCAATACAATTGGACTGATCATGATATTCAAGAGTTCGGCTGCATTATGAAAGAAAAATCACAATATATGACTACATTAATTGACGACTTAAGCTTAACATATCAATTAAAAAATAATGCTCTTCCCGCACAGCTCATAAATGTTGAGATTAATCAATTCGTCCAAAAAGTGTTATTACAATTCATTAATAATCCGACACTCAAAAACCAAAACATTGAATTTGTACCTAGCTCAAATAAAATTTACTATTTTATTGAAGAAAAATGGTTCCAGCGCATTATCGAAAACTTATTAGCAAACGCTGTAAAACATAATAATGAAACAACAACAGTAATCGTAAAACTCGCGCAAAGTATAAACTCATTTACACTATCTATTTCCGATAACGGAAAAGGAATGGATGAGAAAACGAAGGAACTTTTATTTGAACGATATTATCGTGGAACAAATACAGAAGAAAATAATGCAGGAACAGGACTTGGACTCGCCATTACAAAACAGCTTGTTCTCGCTCATAACGGGACCATTTCAATCGATAGTGAGCTTGAGAAAGGAACGACGATTCTTCTTGTTTTTCCGCTTAATTAATAAGAAAAGACACTTTTTAAAGCGTCTTTTCTTATCCATTCATAACTCTCTATGAAAGATTGTCACATATACTATTTTCCTATCTCCCCACCAACACAAATACATTTTCATCAGGTGCTTCCATTACCGCAACGTGACCTGATTCTGTTTGAAACGGTTCGCGTATCCATTTTATTTCTGTATTCTCTCTCAAACTTTCATATGTTTGTTGTACATCCTCTACAAATATTTCAACTTCCATAAAATTAATATTCGGATGATTACTTACTACTAACGCTGAACTATTTTTATCTGGAAACTTCAATCCTACTAACGTCCAGACGACTCCCTCTTCTAATTCTCTTTCTATAATCCAGCTTTGCTTCATTCCCATTTCTTTATAAAAAGCAACTGACTTTTCTATATCCTTTGTATGTATAGATACACATTCTAATTTTTTGAACATCTTCCCATTCCCCTTTATAAAAAAGCGAACCACCTCTTAATGATTCGCTCTTACCCTATTATTTTTTCTTCACCGGTATCCAAAGCTCAACTTGAGCGAACTCACTCTTATCTTCGTGGCAACGCTCATCGTATAATTCAAACTCAGCGTTTCCGCAATGCTCATACCCTGAATGAGGGAACCATTCTGAGAACACCGCATTCCACGTTTGGTGAATAGACGGTACCATTTCTTCATGAGGTACTTTCGGCGTTGTAAATACTGCATACGTTGCTTCCGGGAATGTACGCGTCGTAATTGTACTCGGTACATTCTCAAAGTCTGTAACTTCCATTCCAATAATGTAAGTGA
The DNA here is from genome assembly GCF_000746925.1 of Bacillus clarus. GTDB lineage: Bacteria > Bacillota > Bacilli > Bacillales > Bacillaceae_G > Bacillus_A > Bacillus_A clarus. The sequence continues at coordinate 3,406,305 of NZ_JMQC01000008.1, read as the reverse complement.
AGTCCCCTGTTTCTAAATTAAAGTCTGTACATAGTCCAAGCTCTACCCATTGGCTCGTATCTTTACGATTCGGAATCGTCGTTCCAAGATCCTTTTGTAAATACTCCTGCCAAAAGACTGGGATGTCTTGATGATTTTTTCCTTCTTTACTCGTCGTCTTCAATTCATATCCAGCAACCAAAAACTCTGGCTTATTTACAATACGATACTCCATTTGTATGCCCCCTAAATATGGATTTAATTTTCTTTGTTTTACATTGACTCTGTAATACATCGGTGTTTCAATTTCTTCTTTTCGATATTCACTTGGTGTCATTTGAAATAATTTTTTAAAGGCTCTCGTGAACGTTTCATGAGATTGAAAGCCATGTTCGAATGCGATATCAATAATTTTTTCGTCCGTATGAGAAAGCTGGTAAGCTGCCCGAGCTAGCCTCCTCTTTCGAACATACTCCATTACTGTATCACCGACTAACGCCTGAAATACACGATGAAAATGAGATTCGGAAAAGCCTGCGATACGAGCTAAATTACGCAGCGTCTGTTTTTCCATTACATCTCCTTCAATATAATCAATTGCCTTTTGAATTTGTGTTTCATAGCTTTCCATCTCTGTTCACCCGCCTTATATGTATTATGATAAATGAGAACACTATCCATTTCTTGACGTTTTTTGCTTTTATTTCATAAAACATGAGATGACTAGTTGGTTACAAGAACTATCCTCTCTCCCGTTAGAAAGACGGAATGTTTTACTATTACGAGATTACTACGGATTCTCCTATAAAGAAATAGCAGAAATGACCGGTCTCTCATTAGCAAAAGGGTTCTGTTACAAAGTTTTTAAAAGCAAGCTAAACTTTTGCAAATAACATTTATCCCTATAAGGGGTCCCCACCAGACCTAGCAAACTAATATTTTGAAGTACCACATCGCTATCAAGCTAAAGATAAGAAAGGTCGGTTTCAGAAGAAATTTTTTCTCTTTCTAAAAAACCAATGTAGATCATTGGAAATTTTACATATCAAATAAATCCTACAGTGTAACTACCTAAATAATAGTTCGACAAAATTATTATTCAAAAACCTATTGTTTAATTTAAAAATCTTGAAATGGAAAAAGTGATGAAAATAACTCCTATACTTAAAATATATTATCTTCCAAAACCTCATCTCAATTCATTAACCATTTCAGCTATATATAAGAAAAAGAATAAAAAACAGAAATAACATCAATAAAACAAGTTCTATAATCCCCCTTAATAGATCATTTAGAATTATTAAAAATTACATATCAAATTAGAATTCTATTGAATCTACATAAGGTAAATACGTATAATTGCATACTTACCTTTTCAAAAAGACACTCTTATCCTTATATAATCGTGTCATAAACTTAAATAGGAAAGCGAAAAGCTTTGTTAAACCAAAATATTTAACAATTATTAACACAAGGTGTTTTATTTCTTTCTATTAGGTTGTTTATTAAGTTCTAAATTATATAAACACTTGATTTACAAAATAAAAAAGAATCCATAAAGAAGTAATCAAAATGGATTCCAAAGAACAAAGATAAACTCTTTCATATTTTTCTTATTTTTAAATATATCTTTTTTATTAATTAGAAATCACTTTCACAAACGTCCCTCTCACCGCTTTTTCATAAGCAACATCACTCATTTGTCTTATTTTTTCTGATACAACAGACGACTGAACGACTTTACCCTCATGAAGTAACGAAGGGTCAATGAGACGAACTTTATTTTTCTGATATAAATCATAATCATTTTTATCTTCTTTCACTTCTACGCTTGGATGAAGTTTACTTAATAAAGTATCTATTTCTTGATTTTTACATAGCTCTAGTTTAGACATAAGCTTATGATCTTCAAAAAGAAAATCATCTGGCTTAATTATATTTTTATGTAAAGCCAATTTTAACGTTTTGGCTAACCTATCATTTCCGTAAATATTAATTGGTTTCATAAAGAAATCAATCACTTCTTTGTAATACGTTATCGTAAACCATTCCGCAATTTCGATATTTTGAAGAACCATTTTCTCATCAACTGCGATTAAATCCTCTAAAAAACTTTGAACCTCTTCTAAAGAAATATATCCATATGTATACATATCTCTTAGTGTATAATCTACTCGATCTGCACATAAGTCTGGTGCTGATCTCTCAAGCAATGTCCACTTTGAATCATCTAGCAAAATACCTTCATAGTTATAACCATATTTCGCAAGAATCCCTGGAATTTCCGAATCTGTAATAACAGTGCTAAATATTTCTTCATGATAGCTTTCATCTTCATTATCAAAGACATAATCAATTACATGAGAAAAAGCAGTATGCGATACATCATGCAATAAACCAGCAATCTGTTCTTCTACTGAGCCACCAAGTTTTTTAATTAATAGCATGACACCAACCGAATGATCAAAACGAGTTACATTCCATTTTTCGTTCATTAAGTAACTTGCCCCAGCTTGGTGAACTCCCTTTAACCTTTGCACTGGCTTGCTTAAAATTAATTCTTCTAATACTTTATCTACTTCAAATTCTCCGTATATTACATCTGATATAAACAATTAGGATCCCCCTTTAATCAAGCAAAGTCTTCTTATATTATCCCTTTTTCCAGGTAGAGTAAATATAATATTCACAATCCAAATACGAACATTTTGTTTCAATATTTATATCTATAATTAAATATAAATAGATATTGTATTTATTATACTTTTGACGAAACAATGGAAAACAAAAGACGAAGAAGTTTTAGAAATGATGCGTATTCTTTCTACTCATAAAAAGACTGTAAGCAAAGTTACTTGGCTTAATGAGAAAGAGCTAAACTTAGACAAACGCTATGAGTATGTAAAAGAGAATGGAGTAAAAGTTTACGGTATCGTCATTACCGGTCCGCCGAAAGAATTATTAAAACTACAAAATTCACCTCACGTACGTTACGCAACTCTCGGTGATATTAAACTTTGGAATTGGTTTGATTATTAATAAAAAAGAAGCAGCTCATCAAAAGCGATGTTCTGCTTCTTTTTCGTTTGTTACTGACTGAAAACAGTCGCTTTCCCGTTTACTATACTTTAGTATTTATCGCTATGCATGAGATTTGGTTTTGCTGGTGCGGGTGTATCCCCACCATTAAAATAAGCTTGATTCAATATTCCAAATGATAATAGACTTACAAAAGAAATACTAATTAATAAACTCGTTATTTTTTTCACTATTTCAGCGCCCCTTTTGCTAATTGTTTTCCATCAGCTTTGTTATTCATATAAAAATAATGACTTGCCTTTGAATGTACATCCTTCTTATAAAATTCAATTGCTAAAAGTTCTGTATACTTTTTCACGCAATCCCATATTTCTTCTTTTTCAAAGTATGAAATCCCATCATTGGTAACCTTTTCGAGTTCATCTAAATTCCCTTCCTTGCATAATACATTTAAAATTGTAAAGTGATGTCTATACTCTTCATTTCCTGTATTTATTGCGAGGTCCAAGCCTTTTCTTATATATCTAGTTGCTCTCTCTAAATCTCCTAATTTATAGTACCCTTTTGCTTGCACAAAAATTGCTTTATAATGATTTGGTATCTTTTCTGTAATTTCTGATGCATGACGAATAGCTAGACTTGATAACTTTTGACTATTGTACAACCAAGCTAAATTATAACGAACTCTCAAAAGCAAACTTTCTTCCTCCTGTTTTTGTAAAGTATCTATCGCTGTATTTAAATACTCTTCAGCCTTTTCAAACTGCCTAAGATCAATACAAGCTAGACCAATCGTATTTTCACACAAAGTTGCATTCACCTCATATCCAGTATGATTTGAATACAAATACTTAGCCTGTTTTGAGTATTCAATAGCTTCTAATGGTTTGAATGTTTGGTAATAAAAAGTTGCCTTTCTATATTGAAACTCAGCTTTTTCAATTTCATCTTGTATATTTACTAAAAGTTCTTCAGCTTTTTCAAAGCACGTCTCTGCTTCTTTGTATTCCGATATCATCGTTTTACATATCGCTTTAAAAAAGTAATAGTAATATTGAACCCGATTATCCGCTGGTAATTCTAAAGAGTTCATATGTTCAAATGATTTTTTATTAATTGATATTCCATCTGTAAGTACTTGATATCTAAAATCGAATAAATCGTAATAAATTTGCACCTGAGAATCAACATTTATTTCTTTTAATTTTGTATTAACTTCATCTTTAAGTTTCTTAGCCCTACAAAGATTATATTTTATTATCTCCTCATACCATAGATTCAGCAAACTGATTATTTTCTCATTTTCGTTTATGTTTAGTTTCAAAAAGCTCCCCCTCTTTCTTATTTATACTTATTACCTATAATACAAAAATAATCAGAAAATTAAGTTATTTTTTTGTTGAGAAATAAATTTTAAAAATCTCTCTCATTACCTCCTGTTCTATAAATTCCTAAAAATAGTATAAGATTGCGAGGATTGAATACTGCTTTCGAACTAATTATTAATATTATTCCGTTACTATTACATATTCCCTTCAAAAATTAAGAAATCATCTTACTTTTTGTTTCATTAAAAGTAAAAAATATATTATTTCATATGTTATCAAATTTAGAATAGGCTTATGATCCTTCTATATACATGTTTATCCAATTCCAATCCAAAGTGAATTCTAAGTTCCTAAAATAAAAAGAAGGCGTATATAAGCCTTCTTTTTTCTAAAAATAACATCATGTTGCCTTTGATTATCTTAAAAAAGGTATCGCACAGAACCCATTTTATTATTTTCTACTTGAAGAAGATATAGTTATAATAAACTTCTTTTCTTGCCCTAACTACTCAAACGTAACCTCCACTTGTACAATCTCCGACCTACTTCCAAGTCTTAGTGGTGGTCCCCAAAATCCAAATCCTGAGGAAACGATGGCATGAAAAGTGCCTTTCTGTACGTATCCCCAATCTAGTTCGTACATTCGTTTCGTAATGATATGATTCGGTGCCATTTGTCCGCGGTGGGTGTGACCGGATAATAATAAATCCACACCAGCTTCTGCTGCTTGTTTTAGTTCAAATGGCTGATGATCCATTGCAATAACAGGAAGCGATTGATCTACTGTGCTCATAAGTTTTTCAAAACTTTGACGATCACGCTCTGTTTTATCCCTTCTTCCAACGAGATAAAAACTATCTTCTATTGTAATAACTTCGTCTAAAAGAATATGTACGTCAATCTTGTCCATCTCTTGTAAAAATTCTGGGATAGCCCTGCCGTAATATTCATGATTTCCTAATACCCCGTATATGCCTAATGGAGCTTTCATTTGTTTCATAATGTGTCCCATATTTTTTCGAATGAATACACCAGGATGATCATCAATGATATCTCCAGGGAGCAAAATAATGTCTGGTTTCATTTCGTTTACATGGCGGACTAATCTTTTCAAATGAGAGACGCCAGACAGTTTACCGAAATGCATATCAGAAGCCATCGCAATTCGTAAACTTTTACGCCCTTCCACTTTTTTTGGTATATGTACATCATACTTTCTCACAACTGGACTGTACGCATTGAATACCCCGTATGCAAAAATGAGGAAAAATAAAAGGAAAACGATGGTTCCTACCCAAATAATTGCCGTCTCTTTCTCCACTGAAAACTGTAAACCGAATACAGCAATATTAGCTAACGGTAATAACATAAGCGCATATTGTATAACTGCAAACCAAAGCGAACCAATCGTTCGTAAAAAAGGAAGAAACTTAAACACTTGCACGAGAATATACGCATAAGAAAAGAAACCAACTAATAAAGCGTAATATCCCCAAGATTCCCAGCCGAATACCGTACTGAGCCAAACCCAGCCGTTCCAACCGATATAAAACATAAGTAATGTATATACAATCAAAATAGTAAATATATTGAGATATCGAAAATACTTCACAACAAACCTCCTTATGTATTTCTTATATTATAACTTGTTATGTACTTATAACGTAAATGTTACGCATTAGAAATTATAGATAAGTCTAACTTACACGAAGCGTGGTGATGATTATGCACTTCGCACTGACTTTACATTCACAACTTATAACTAGATTGAAAAAAATAAAAAACATTGAACGAATTTGTTCAATGTTTTTTATCTTCCCGCATTTGCTTTCACAATTGGTAATCCGAAACTGCTAGTATTACCGCTACAACGCATGCATGAATATGTCTTTTCTTAATCATTATCAATTTTGTTTTATAAAAAATCCGTCTATATAAAGAATGACTATATAGACGGATTCTTATAAGAAATTATACTTGCATTGCCTTCTCTCTCAAAGCTCTTCTTAACAATTTACCTGTCGTATTTTTCGGTAATTCTGTTAAAAACTCAATACTCTTTGGTACTTTATATTTTGCTAAATGTAAAGTACAGTAATGCATCAATTCCTCTTCTGTTATACTAGCCTGTTTCAAAACGACATAAGCGCGTACGGCCTCTCCTAAGTTTTCATCAGGAACGCCGATGACAACAACTTCTGCCACTACCTCGTGACCATATAGCACCTCTTCTACTTCCCGAGGATACACATTATACCCACCGACAAGAACGATATCTTTTTTACGATCAACAATATAAAAATAACCTTCTTCATCCATTTTTGCTAAATCGCCTGTGTAAAGCCAACCATCGCGAAGTGTAGCCGCTGTATCTTCTGGCGCATTATAATAACCCTTCATAACATTCGGGCCACGAACGATTAATTCCCCAACTTCTCCGACAGGTACTTCTTCACCAAGTTCATTGACAATTTTATTTTCTACATGCCAAATATTTGTACCAATAGATCCTGGTTTACGTGGACGATCTAACGGGTTAAAACAAGTAACTGGTGATGCTTCTGATAAACCGTATCCTTCTGAAACGATAACATTAAAGCGATTTTCAAAGTTTTTCAGAAGAGCAACCGGCATTGACGCACCACCGGAAATACAAAGGCGAAGTGTCTTCACATCTTCTGCACTTGCTTCTTCATGTAAATATAAGTAATTATACATTGTCGGTACACCAGCAAAAATCGTTGGCCCATATGTATGACAAATACGAAATACTTCTTTCGGACTAAACTTCGGTAACATTAAAATTGTCGCACCGTTCACAATTGGTGCATTCACTGCAACTGTTAAGCAAAACACATGGAACATCGGCAATGCCGCAACGATGCGATCATCTGCTGTATATTGTAAATACGACGCAACATCGTTCGCATTACTATATAAATTTTTATGAGTTAACATAGCGCCTTTTGGCTTTCCAGTTGTGCCTGAAGTATATAAAATAACAGCTACATCTTCTTCATCTAGATTAGGACCCTCATAAGATATATCTCCGGATCCTATTAAACTGGTAAACGTTTTCATTTTTTCGCTTTCTGTATGCTTACTATCTGCTGAGGTTTCACATATGATGATGTTTTCAAGTGAAGGAAGTCTTGTTGTAAGAGATTGTATAACAGGTAGAAGGACGTCGAGTACGATGATTGTTTTTACATCTCCATTTTGTAAAATGTAATGCATTTCGTCTGCTGTATAAATTGGATTAATCGGAATGACAGTTGCTCCAACTTTCATCGTTCCGTATAAACCGACTAAAAAATGTGGTGAATTACCTACAACTAATGCGACATTGTCCCCTTTTCCAATGCCCATTTTCGCTAAATTGCCAGAAAACCTAGTGACCATTTCGTTTAATTGGTCATACGAGACCGACTGATCCATAAATATATAAGCCGGTTTATCTCCTTTCTTTTTCGCTGTTTCAGCCAAAGATTGAACGAGATTCACACAAACCCCACCTTTATAAAATTTAGAAAATTTAAAAATTCTAAATTAATTATATTAAAAGAAAATTAAAGTAGCAAGTGATATTTAAGTAAATGAATATATAATGAGACTTTACTCTTTACACATTTGAGAAAAAATAAGTTAACTTTTTGAAATATTTCTCCTCGTCTATCCATTATATTTTTATGAACTTATATCCATCAATCCATACAAGAGAAATGAGGATTCATTCATTTTTCTCACACACTCAAAATAAAAACGGTCATACAAATTGTATGACCGCTCTTCCTTTTAGAAAAACAAATGTAAGAAATCTTCTGTTGTTATATTACCAAAATAGCGTTTTACATCTACACCTTCTAAAGCTGCACTAAATGCATCTTTATCAAACTGTACTCCTGTTAGACGCTCTTCAATATCGTGAACATCCTCTACGCCGAAGAAATCACCATATATTTTACATTCTGTTACTGTTCCTTTTGTTACTTCTAGACGAACGTCAACTTGTCCAACTGGGAAACGGTGTGAATGTTGTAAGTTAAACTTCGGGGACTTTCCGTAGTTCCAATCCCAGTTACGGTAGCGCTCTTCAGAGATTTTATAAATCTCTTTCCAATCTGCTTCTGTTAATTCATATGTTGGAATTTTTGCTTCACCTTCGAAAATTGTCTCTAAAAGAAGTTGTCTAAACTCTTCTGTCGTCATTTTTTCATTTAAAAACTCTGTAATGTTTGCAACGCGGCTACGGATTGACTTAATTCCTTTTGATTGGATCTTATCCATTTTTACTTTCAGCGCTGATACAACGTGATCGATTTCAGAGTCAAATAGTAAAGTACCGTGACTAAACATACGACCTTTCGTTGAAAACTGGGCATTACCTGAAATTTTTCTGCCTTCAGCTAAAATATCATTACGTCCACTTAGCTCTGCATTTACACCTAGTTTTCCAAGTGCTTTCGTAACAGGCTCAGTGAACTTTTTAAAGTTATGGAAGCTATCTCCATCATCTTTCGTAATGAAACTGAAGTTTAAGTTTCCTAAATCATGATAGACAGCCCCTCCGCCAGATAAGCGGCGAACGACATGAATCCCTTTTTCTTTCACATAATCAGCATTAATTTCTTCCACTGTATTTTGGTTTTTCCCAATGATAATAGACGGTTCATTAATGTAGAACAATAAGTACGTCTCATTGATATCTAAATTTTTCACACAATATTCTTCAATCGCTAAGTTTATCTTAGGATCTGTAATCCCTTTATTATCAATAAATAACATCATATCACCTCATGAGTTCCAAACGTAACCACTATGTGCAAGTGTAATGTGGCCTTTGAAAGTTTGTTTTGCTTCTATTGCTAAATCATTTTGGTTGCCTGTATGCGGCAAGTGCGTTAATAAAAGTTCTTTTACATTTGCATCTTTCGCAATACTTGCTACTTCTGTACTATTCATATGCCCCGCTTTTGCAGCTTCTTGATGTGCATACATATTACACTCACAAATAAATAAATCTGCATCTTTTGTGAATGGAATAAATTCAGGAATATAACTTGAATCCGCACTGTATACAATTACTTCATCACCTGCTGTAATACGCATTGCAAAGCATGTAACAGGATGAATCGTTTTTAAAAATGAAATCGAAAACGGTCCAATTTGAAGCGTTTCTTCTGGATTGTATGCAATTCCTTTCGTATGTGGTGCATGTGTTAAAGAATTGAATCCATTCTCATCAAACGGATGACCGTAAATTGGCAATTCCGGTAGTTGTCTTGTTGTTGCACTCGTAATCAACCTTGCATATTGCAATACCCCAATGTCTGCAACATGATCGTGATGATAGTGCGACAATAGAACTGCATCTATATCAGATGGTGTTATATATTTTTGAAGCTGTGCTAGTACACCACTACCACAGTCAACGAGTAAACGAAAACCATCATGTTCAAACAAATACCCCGACGTTGCTTCTCCCGCCTCTGGAAAGCCGCCCCAAAAGCCAACAACAGTCATTTTCATATGTATCCATCCTTTCTAAAACCGAGTAGCAATGCAGTTTTTCTTCGTACTTGAGAAAGTTTTTTACTTACATTCTACATTGTTAACTATAATCCATTTCCTAAACTTTTTCATTAATTTTCAACTTTGTTATAAAACAGTTGTTGACTTTTGTTTTTTGTACTAATACAATGATAGTAAGAAATGGAAATGGAGGGATTTACATGATCGATCAACCAATGGAGTTTTTCAGAAATTTACCGACGAAAACTTGTGCGCACTGTGGGAAGGAAATTGATGAGCAACACGAAGCGTACCATAATAAATGTGACGATTGCGTTCACGAAGAATAGTAATTTGTGAACAAAAAAACCTAGCAGACATAGTCTACTAGGCTAATAACATCGTATCCTTCATCGTTGAACCTTTCACCAAGAGCTCCAGTTCAAACTCATACAATTCTTTTTTTCGATAATTTTTCGTATGGATTTTATCCATCATTAAGTCGACAACTTTTCGAGCCATTTCATCGATTGGCTGTTCAATTGTCGTAATACCTGGTTCTGTAATCTGTGATAAAATTTGATTATCAAAACCGATAACAGCAAGATCATCTGGAATGCTCCAGTTATGGCGTTTCGCCTCTGCGATAATTCCAGCTGCAACCTCGTCGCCTCCTGCCAAAATCGCGGTAGGATTTTTTTTGTCCTTTAATACATCATGGAATATTCGTTTTCCATCTTCCCAAGAGAAAGCGTTTTCAAGAAAATCAATCGTTTCCACTTCTCTACTCTTTTCAGTAATAGCACGTAAAAAGCCCATTTTTCGCTGTTGGCTTACTACTTTCGTTTCGTTGCCACGGCAAAAAATAAGATTACGATATCCTTGTTCTAACACATGCTTCGCAGCTATGTATGCCCCTTGTGCATGATCAAATTTCACTGTTGGAATATTTGCTTCTTCAATATATTCATTACATAACACAATCGGACCGTGTTGTAAGTATGGTTCCACATTCTCCCACGGATTTTCTAGTGAACATAAAATAATCCCATCTACTTGTTTTGTAGATAATAATTGTAAATACTCCATCTCTTTTTCCGGTAAGTATCTCGTTTGACAAATAATCAGTTTATATTTATGTTCAGAAGCAGCAATCTCAATTGCTTCAATAAATCTACTGAAGAAAGGATTTGTAATCCTTGGAACAAGCACCGCAATTGTTTCTGTTTTTTGTTTACGGAGCCTTCTCGCCGCAGAATTAGGAACGAAGCCTAAATGCTTCATCGCTAATTGAACCCTTTTTTTCTTCTCATCTGAAACATATGGATGATTATTGATCACCCTAGAAACCGTTGTTCTTGATAACCCCGCTAATTTCGCCACGTCCTCGATCGTTGACACGAAATTCTCCCCCTTTACATGAAAACGTTTTCTTATCCTGATTATATAGTATATTATTGGAAACTGCAATACAGCTTCTTATGATTTTACTATATTAATATTATACATAGGAAAAAGTCTGTTAATTGCAGGAAGATATATACTACTTTTAGAATTTCACAGTAAGAATATTTATAAAAATAAAGGATGATATCTTATGAATCGGACGGATCGTTTATTAGCTATATTAATTGAATTACAAAGAAAACAAACTGTTACAGCACAAAGCTTAGCCGAAAAATTTGAGACAAGTAAAAGAACAATTTATCGAGATATGGACGCACTCAGTGAATCCGGTGTTCCCATTTTTTCAATACCTGGACGAGGCTATTCATTAATGGATGGTTATTTCTTACCACCCATTCAGCTTACGCCAGAAGAGGCCGTTACTCTTTTATTAGGAGGTGATTATATTGAGAAAATTTTCAACTCAGGTTTTTCTATACATGCAAGAGCAGCTAAAGAAAAACTAGAGGTCATTCTCCCTCCAGATCAACAAAAGAAAGTGAAAGTACTGAGGGATTCTTTCCGTTTCCTCCCCAATACATTTTCGCATCAAAAACTTGAACAAGAAAAACAACTCTTCCTACTGCAAGAATCCATTCAAAATGAACAATGTATTTCTTTTTCTTATCGTAAACCGAATGAATGGACGAAAATAAAGCGAACCGTCCATCCTTACGGTTTAATCAACATTTCAGGAATTTGGTACATCGTTGCTCATTGTTTACTTCGAAAACAAATACGTAATTTCCGTCTAGATCGTATGGATGAATTACAACAAGAGCAAGAATTCTTTACAAAACCTAAAGACTTTTCTTTACAAGACTATCAACCTGAAAATAATCGAACTGTTACGATTCATTTATTATTTCCAGCTCATATTGCACATAAGATTATCGAGTCTCGTTACTTTTTTATAGATTCATATGAGTATAAAGATGATGGTTTTCACGTTGTTTTGAAATCGAGAAATATAGATGAAATATTCCAGTGGGTACTAAGCTGGGGCAGTCAAATAAAAGTACTAGAACCGAAAATTCTTTCTGAAAAAATTCGAGAGGAAGTGAAAAAAATGCTACAACTTTAATTTTTCATTTCACTGCTGACATAATGGTGTCAACAGCTCTCCTTTATAATAGTTCTCAAGAAGCACATTTTAATCAAAAGGAGCCAATCATATGAACAATACTGCCTTTTTAGAGAAATTTGAAGATTTAGCGACGTATTACGCAGAGGAATTAGAAAAGTACTCTCTCGAACAATTTAGAAAGAAGCCTTCTGAAGAAGAATGGTCTCTTGGCCAAATGTATAATCATTTGCTTACTGCTACATATATGCAATTAAATGCAATCACAAAATGTAAAGATGAAACGCCATCTGCAACGAACAACAAGACAGACATGGGTGAGAAGGTATATGCAATGGGAGCCTTTCCCCCTATACAAATAAAACTACCAAGTCGGCCTGGATACACACCTGAAAACCCTTTAAATAAAGAAGAAATTACACAACGTTTTCTAGAATTAATTACAGCCGTTAAAAATGCCGAACCTATCCTTGCTTCCATTCCAGATGATTGTAAAGTAGAACATCCTGGGCTTGGTTATTTAAATGCGAATGAGTGGTTCCAACTTATTTCTATGCATTTTGCACATCATCTTCGTCAGAAAGAGAGATTGGAGCAAAGTATTTCTTAATAAGGTATAAATAAAAAAATCTCTGTTTTTAATAACAGAGATTTTTTTATTGTAACTCCTCCCACCTCATCCACTTTTCTCTTGCATTCACACTATAAACATTTTCATCTCTTTCCATAAATCCATGTACGATAAACTCTCTTCTTATCGTACAAAAATCATCATGATACTGTTTTATGAATGTATTGATTTCTTTTTCTGTATATTGATTTTCAGCATTTAGCTTGCTAATCAAATGTTCTAATAGTACCAACTTTTTCTTTTTTTTGGCCTGGAATCGATTTTAATCGATCCTCTTTATCAAAAAAGTTACGAATGGTAGTATCACGAAATTTAATTTGGCTTTCAAGCATTTTGTTTTCCCTCCTGGATTTGTATTATGCAAAAATTTACCACTTATTAAGTGTATCATTTTTCTGACTTTCATTTTTTATCTATTTTAAAAAATGAAAATACATATTAATAACTATTTATTTAACTTCATAAATGATATGGAAATTTATGTTACAATAAACTTATACATACATATTTTGGAGGGAAAATAGTGAAAAAAGGCATTATAGTATTAAGCATACTGTATCTTATTTTAACCGTACATACAGGGGCTGTCCTTTTAGGAAAAGAAGATTACAAAGGAGCTATAAATACATTAAACGAAACGAAAGAAGCACCTTCATTCGAATCTGCAAAAGACGGCGTTATTTTATTAAAAGGGACATTAACTACTAAGCAACCTATTACAGAGGAAAAACTTCAAAATAAGGAATTTGCACTACTTGAAATTAATACATATAAACGACGAAAAGGAAATTGGAAAAACATCGATTCCGAGCAGCATATCGCAAAACAGCTCTCACTAAACAATGAGACTCTTCCTAAGTTAAAAGAGATCCGCCTCGCAATGAAACCTATTACACTCTCAGGAAAAGATATTTCTATTGATGACTACACACTAAAAAAAGATGATACCCAACTAACCACTGAAGGTAAAGGATATCGATACACCGTAATAGAAAATAACTCAGATGCTCTTATTTTCGGCATAAAAAAAGGTGATAAGCTTGAAGGCTATAGCGGTTCTGAAGTTCTAATAGGAAAGACAAAAGAGGACATTGCCAGTAACATGAAACTTTATACTTTCGCTGAAAGATATGGTCCATTTGTTTGGGTTATAGCTACGATTATTCTTATCTGTTTTGGTATATATCGATTCCGTAAAAATAAAAAACTAATACACTTTCTCAGAAAGTAAATGAAAGTAAATAAAAAAGCACCATTTCGGTGCTTTTTTATTTACTTCGTTCTATCCTTCAACTGATTGCTGTTCTACTACATTTCGAAATTGTCGTTTATGCATCCAAGTTAATGAAGCGATTGTACCAAGTGATAATAGAACGATAAATATCATTAATATACCTATGTTTTGCCACATAAAGTTGAAATCTCCGCTCGATACGACTGCTTTAAATCCTGATACAGAGTACGTCATTGGTAACCAAGCATTAAAGTATTGTAAAAGCTTCGGAATTAGTTCAAGTGGGAATGTTCCTGCACTTGTTGTGAGCTGCATAATTAATGTTAAGATTGCAATGAATCGTCCTGCATCACCAAATGCTGTTACTAAACATTGAATTAATGAAATAAACGCTAGACTCGTAACAATACTAAAGAGTATAAAGTATAGAACACTTTGCACTTCTACACCTAACCAGAACAATAATACGCAATCTGCAACTAAAGCTTGAATAATACCTACAGATAATAAAATACCAAATTTACTAATGAACCAACTAAATCCTGATTTCGGAACACCTACTGTATCTCGTAACGGATATACGATGGATAATAAAAGGGCTCCAACGAATAAACCGAGTGATAAAAAGTATGGTGTAAACCCGGTTCCGTAGTTTGGAACTTCCGCCATTTTCTCCGTCTTCACTTTTACAGGACTTGCAAACATATCATACGTTTTATCCGTTCCTTTTACTTCGCCTGTTTTTTCTGCGCCCTCACCAAGTTTCTCAGCCAGTTCACCTGAACCATCATTTACTTTCACAAGTCCATCCGTCACTTTCCCAGAGCCGACTGCTAGTTGATTGACTCCATCGATTAGTTGGGTTGATCCAGTTAACATTTTATTTAGACCGCCATTTAGAGTGCCTAAGCCAGTTGTTACTTGACTTGAGCCATCTGCTAATTGATTTATTCCTCCTGTCATTTGGTTTGCTCCTACAGATAATTGACCTAACCCTGCTGTTACTTGATTTGAGCCATCCGCTAATTGGGTTACTCCATCAATTAATTGATTTGATCCGTTTTTTAATTTATCTGCACCTACTTTGGCATTACTTAATCCTTCACCAAATCCATGAAACTTACTTACAAATTCGTTTTGTGCATTCGTTAATTTCTCAATACCACTCGTTAAAGTTTTCAATCCTTCTGGGTTCGGCAGTTTGTTTTGCATTCCACTTACCGTTTCATTGATTTCGCCTTTTAATTGTTTTACTTCCTCATTTAGTTTCTTTGTTCCGCCCGCTACTCCAACAACTTTTTGTTGAACTGTCGCTGTACTTTTTGCCGCATTTGTTATATATGGTTGTAACTGCTCTTGATATTCTTTCGGTAAATTCTCAATTTGCTTTTGCAAATTAGCTATATCTTGCGCTGCATTTTTTGCATCCCCTGCTGTTGATTGAGTAAATTCATTTAACTGACTTACGTTTTCTTCTGCTCCATTTATTTTCTCATTTACTTTATTTAATATAGCAGGGACTTTCGACTGAACTCCCTCAAAGCCTACAACAGAACTTTGTACTTTATTATTTAAATCTTGCAAACCCTTTTGAATTTCTTGAGAACCTTTCTCTAATTGACTTTGTCCTCCAACAAGTTGTTCCAGACCATTTGATAGTTCATTTGTTCCGTTTTTTAATTCACCTGATTTATTTGCTAATGTATTCAAACCACCTGTTACTTTCTGAGATCCATCTCTTAATTCGTCAATTCCTTTTTGCATCTCACCTGTTTTGTTATTTAACGTATTTAAGCCGCTTGTTACTTTTCCAGACCCATCTACTAATTTATTAGAGCCATCAAATAATTTCTGAACCCCATCCTTCATCTTCCCAGACTTCCCTTGGAGTATATGAAGTCCATCTGTCACTTTTCCGGAACCGTCATGCAATTCGCTCGCTCCGTCATGTAACTGATTTGCTCCATCTGCCCCATCTGCTAAACCTTTTGAGACATCTTTAATAGCATCAAACATTTTCTCAGCATACGTTTTCGTTAACGTACTTGATACTTCACCTTTAATCTTTTCAATAGCTGTGCCACCAATTTGTGAAGATAAGAAATTTAAGCTTTCATTCGGAATATATTCTAAGTTTAATGGTTTTGGATTGTCTTTTAATAATGTTGTAGCATTACTTGAAAAGTTCTCTGGAATACGTACTAACATGTAATACTTTCTGTTTTCCATTCCTTCTTTCGCTGTCTTTTCATTAACAAATTCCCATTTAAACCCTTTATTGTCTTTTAAGTTATCGACGAGCCCTTTTCCAACTTCAATCGGTTTGCCGTCAAATACCGCCCCTTTATCCAAATTAACTACCGCCACTGGTAAATCATCTAGCTGTTCATACGGGTCCCAAAAGGCCCATAAAAACATACCTGCATATAAAATTGGCACAAACAAAACCGCAATAATCGGGATTAAAATTTTTTTACTTTTTATAATCTCCGTAAATTCTTTACTCAATAACTGATACCCCCGCATGATTTCTCCTCCTTTTTAAAATGACTAAAATGTTCATATGGTCATTTTTTCATAAATAAAAAGGCTATACTCTGTTCATACATATGCCTTAACCCCAATTTTATACTATGCACATTTTGATCTACTTGATTACTCTATTTAACCACCCCTCACCAAAATTATTGACCGTATTATTCAATTAGTCATTTTTTATAAAAATAAAAGGATTATCTTAATTTGACAATCCTTTTAATAAATAAAGTTCAAATAATTCTGCAATTTTCTCTTTTTCTAATGGTTCATGATTTTTTTCCCAATCGAAAATAAGCGATACATATAGTCGAAGCATAATAAATGCTGTAATTTCCGGATCACACTTACTAATTTCACCTTTTTCAATTGCGATTTCTAAGTAAGATTGAATAACGGATACAATTTCAACATCTACTTGTTGCATTACTTCTTGTACTTCTTTCGTACCCATATCGCGCTCTTCTTGAATTAATTTAATCATGAGCTGATGTTCTTTTCTAAATTCTAAAATGCTATATAATGCTCTATGTACATTTTCAAAAAATGAAACATCTGGACGAATTGCTTCTTTCGCAACTTGCTTCATTTCTGTAATTAGATTAGAAATAATTTCACCGAATAATTCCTCTTTATTTTTGAAAAAAGTATAAATCGTTCCTTTTCCTACATTCGCTAATTTTGCAACTTGATCCATTGTTGTCGCCTTATAACCAAATGCCGAAAAAGATTTTGTTGCAGCTTCAATAATAGAACGTTTTCGATCTACAGCCACATCTCCACCTCCAAAAATGACCAATTGGACAATATAGTCAATCGTACACATTTGATATTACCACAGTCTTCCATGCTATACAAGTTCTCTTTTTTTAATTATTCCCAGTATAAAAATTCCCAGTCAATCCAACATAATACTGTCCTAGTGTACCAGAAAAAATAGTGTGATGAAAAGCTAGAATATATTGGAGATAACATGAATTGTATTCATACTAATTTCTGTATTTCATCCAATTTACTTTGGAATTGAATTCTACTTTTATTTTAAAAGAATCACGATAAAACTCCAAACAACAAGATGGTGTTCTTAAAATAGAAATTTTCAGAACACCGTCTTTTATTTTGACATAGAAAGTAATATTTTCTCCATTTCTTTCTTAGTTAACTCATCATCTATTACCTCTGTGTATTCCCCTTCACTTCTAGTGAAAATATCATTAACTATCACAATTTGATACGCACTATTCTTTCCTCTTTCAGGGATAAACATTTTCATACCTTTTAATTTACTACGACTATCAGAAGGAGACTTAATAAAGAACATTTCATTCCCTTCTAATTCATAATTTTCTAGATTCTCTTTCCAAGGGAGCATGTAATGAAGTGGGTCCTTATTATCCCCATAAAACCTTGATTGATAAATCGTATATCCATATTTCCCCTTCGTATATTCAGATTTAACAACTAATTCTATATCCCTTCCAAAATATGAATCCGCCCATTCTTTCTTCAGTTCATAACCATCAACCGTGTAAGACGGTTTCTTAATGTGAAACTGGACATGATTTTGCGCTTCTTCTACAGTATATGTTAAAGATGCAGCTACCCTATCCTCAAATGGTTTTGTTTTTTTATCAATAACAGTTAACCTTTCCTCGTCAGCTTGTTTCAAACGCTCCCGTATAAATTCCTTTGTATCTCCGTCATAATTCTCAGGTACATTTTTCTTAACCATTGCCTTTTTCTGAATCGCACGAGCTTCCTTAAATAATTGAACATACTGTGCAAATTCTTCTTTTGTCAAACATTTTTCAGCCAAATATAAAAAATCCGTATCTCTTTTATATGATTTTATTGACATGCCCCACTCTCTACTTGCATTTTCTGGTGTACCTAGTATTGTTTCTACAGCATTTTCAAAAGCCGGTTTAGGTTGCTGTTTTTTTTCTATAGCTTGTCCCTTCTGCTTTTCCTCTCCTTCTATTGCACGTGCATTTGATAAGAAGACAGCTGCAACAGCAACTATAGCGATAATTCCAAGTGCAGACCAGCGATATGATTTCCTTTGGAATTTCTTAATCATAAGAATTCTCCTTTTTAATGTTCGTTTATTTCTACTTAAATTAGCTAGATTCGGTGCTTGATAATAACTCGAATAATGTTCTAAAAGAGTAATAATTGTATGCCCATATGCGATTTGTTCCTCTGCATCTATAAAGATAAGTGCAAATGCATCACAGGCTAACTCTTGATCTTCTCGCATACATGAATAGGCATACCAAAGAATCGGATTAAACCAATTTAAAATAATTAAACTATACATAAGCCAATTTACAGCTACATCTCTTCGTTTAATATGAGATAGCTCATGGTAAAAAATATATTGTAGTTGTTTCTCATTTAATACTTTCATATGTCTGCTTGACAATAATACTCTCGGACGAAAGAATCCAAAAACAGTCGGACTTGAGATTTCCCCTGCTAACCGTAATGGAATTTTCTTCTTAATTTCCATTGATTTTTTACAGTTCTCAAAAATCCTAACAATCTTTTCATCCGTGATATTTGGTTGTTTTTTTATGTAAGTATGCAAACGTCTATTCATAATAAAAGTTATCGTTGCTAGAATGATAACTCCAAAAAGCCAAATATATAAAGCGAATTTATAAATGAAAAATGTAGTATCCTTCTCTTTTTTTCCACTATCTATTTGGCTACTCTCCCTCATTACATTTGCTGAGCTATACTCCTCTTTTACAATTACTGTAGGATTCCTTTTCGTTTCTAACGTACTTTCTTGTGTTATCGCAGGATCCGTATTCTTTTGAAAAACCTCAGATACACTAGAACTATATGAAAGAAGAGAATAAATACTGTAAGAACTATCCGGTGACCATGGTAATAGAAGTCTTATCATTAATATGATCCACAGCATATATTGCCATCTAGGTGTTAACTTATTTCTAAATAACACTTTAATACACAAAATGAATCCGACTAATATACTAGCCATAAGTGACGTTTCTATGAGCCAATCAAAAAAATGAGGAAGGTGCATATTTATAAACATATCTATCATTATGATCAACCCTTCCTCTCATTCTCCTCTGTCTTCTCATCCAAAATGCGTTTCAGTTCATTAATATCTTCTGAAGACAATTTTTCTTCTTTTAAGAAATTTACAAGTAACGGCTTAAATGCCGCACCGCAAAAACGCTTTAGTAAAGATTTCGTTTCTACTTGTAAATAACTATCTTGTGATACTAATGGATAATATGCATACATACGCCCTTTATCTTGATGGTAAAAAACGGCTTCCTTTTGTACTAACCGGTTAATTAATGTACGGATTGTTTTCGGCTTCCAGTTCATTGTATCTTCAAGTTCTTCAATAATTTCATTCGCTGTTTGCGGAGAATTCGACCACAGTACTTTCATAATTTCTAATTCTGCTTCAGATATTTTAAGTAATTTATTTGTCATATTGTTTTCCCCCCTCATATTACATTTGTAATCTACTTTTAAGATTACAAATGTAATACTTAATTGTCAACCAAATTTTGTACCTTTTACAATTAAACCTTACCTACCAATATAAAATCCCCTATTTTTTTAATAATCAAATGAAAAAAACAGAAAATCTTTACAATTAATAGTAATATAGAACATAGACATATTTATAAAAATAGTGGAGGCTTTTTCTATCATGATGCGTGCACTTCGTTTAAATATAAAGCAAGCTTTTTGTAATCGTGTTTCTTTAATTATTCTGTTTAGTGGATTAGCTCTTATTTCTATTTATCATTATTATTACGTTATTCGTTATTTAGGAGACGGTCCTAATGAATTTGTAACAACGGCTTTTAAATGGATTGGGTTTCGTGATAATGAAATGGACGTCTATTTATTATTAATGCCTGTTATCGCTACGTTACCATTTAGTACAAGCTATAACTCTGATAAATCGGATGGCTTTAAGCCATTTATAAGTAGAGAAATTTCTATGTTTCCGTATTCGTGTACGAAATATATCGTGACGTTTTTCTGCGGGGGACTTCTCTATACATTTCCGTTTTTGCTTTCCCTATTTTTTTGTAAATTAACGATTCCAAACGGGAATCCAGCATTAACTACTGGTATTATAAACGATAATGGTATGTTTGCATCATTATATTATTCTTCTCCTCTTACTTATATTTCTGTATATATTGGGATTAATTTTTTATTCGCCGGTTTAATGGCTCTTTTAGGCTTAGCGGCATCTGCATGGTCTCAAAAAGATTATATGGCTATCCTATTTCCATTTGCAGTTAGCTCTATTCCCTATATCTTGTTAAATACGATATTCCCTACAGTAGGCGGAGCACCTATTCATTTATATGACCCGAAGCAACCACTACAAGGAATATCCACATACATTTTAACCTTACAGTGTACGGTATTCTTCCTCGTCAGCCTATTCATGTATGTAAAAGGTGTACAAAAGGATAAGAAAAAATATATGAGGAGACTTCAAAAAAGAAGTAGATGTAAAAAAGCAATTCAGCAATGAACATTTTGTATTCTTCCAACTAATGATTCAAATCAAAAAAGAGCATGCCAAATAAACCTAATTAGGTATCATTTTTAAAATGAAGTAACCCCTAAAAGTTAGACGCGTTATTTTATTAGGCAGCTTCTTGGGCATGGGTCCGGTATTGTACGAGGGCTCATGCCTTTTAGTTTTACCTTAATTCTTTTATGATTATAGTAAGCCATATACTTTGCTAGTTTTTGCTTAAAATGTTCTATACTCTTAAATTCCTTTCGATATAGAAATTCGGAAAATGATAAAAAAGATGAACTGGAATATCTTATTGTACTAAAGGACAGGTTAGGTGAATGAGTCCATAGTATGGCTAGACTCTGAATAAAAAAGAAGATGAAAATATCTTGATGAGGCTTTGAAATAAAGGTACGATGTTTATAACAAGGATGAACTGAAACCCATTTGTATATGAATGGGTTTTATTTTTCGTACTGTATTTATTCAGAACGTCTCTTCAAGTGGAAGATCCACGTTTTAATAAATTGAACTTAAATCCTATAATGTATATTATAAATCAAAATAAAATTGATAGTAGGTGATTCATTAGTGAATAATAATTTGCTTCTGATAAAGGATTTTAGCAAGTTGACTGGCTTATCACGAAAAGCTTTGTATCTGTATGATGAACATAATATTTTAAATCCTGCGTTTATTCATCCAAATAATGATTATCGATATTATGATAAAAATCAGTTACTAACCGCTAAACGAATAAATTTGTTAAAACAAGCAGGATTTAGCTTAAATGAAATCAGCAAAATCATCCATAGAAAGTTATCAGATGATGAAATAAATAATTTGATAGAAGAAAAGCTTCAATTGGAAATGAATAAGATAAAAGATGCAAATCAAACAATAAATAAATTGAAAGGCCTGAATCCTGCAATTATGATTTTAAATAATGAAGTCCAAAAAGAGTATTTAGAATCATTGTTCGTATATGAATATGAATTATTACCAAATGAAAATATATGTGTAGCGCTGAATAAACTAGAGGAATTAGTTAGCGGACTTAATGTTAAAAAGAATGAAAAAATCATCAAATATAAACTGATAGATAATAAAATTTACCCTATTCGTATCGCCTTACAATTGGAAAATCACGAATTGAATCAATTGGGAATCACAAGTTATTTTGGTTTTCAAACGCAACAGTTTTTCTATGAAATTGATCCTTATCAAGAAGAATCGGTATTAAAAATAAATGAGATCATGAAAAATAACGAAATAGAATTATCCGAACCATATATTTATGAACGTATACTAAGCCCGGATGATTATCTATATTCCTCCAAACGCCTTTCGGAATTCATTTTTCCGTCTAAGTATTAAGTAATTGACCTTAACCCTTAGGTTAACCCTTATACTCTCTTTAAAAGGAGGTATAATACATGAAAAAAAATGATTATGCATTGGTAACAGGAGCTTCTAGAGGGATAGGAAAGGCAATCGCAATTCAACTTGCAAATGATGGATTCAATTTATTATTACATTATAATCAAAACATTGAAAAAGCTAATCAAGTCAAAGCAGAAATTGAATCAATTGGCAGACAAGCACATGTAATTCAAGGTGATTTCAATTCCAGCGAAGGGATTAAAGAATTTATCGGGAAAATCAAAAAATTGATAATCCAAGATATTAATATATCATTGCATACAATTGTTCACAATGCCGGACATGCTACATCAAATGGATTTGGAGAGGTGAACTATGATGAGTTCGATCGGCTATTTAATGCAAATGTTAAAGCACCATATTTTATCACACAATCTCTAATCGAATTTATCGAATCCAATGGTAGGATAATAAATCTATCATCAGGTGTGACACGTATCGCATTCCCACATATGATGGCATACAGTATGACAAAAGGCGCAATTAATACAATGACATTTACACTAGCAAAGGAATTGGGTGAAAAAGGAATTACGGTTAATTCCATAATGCCTGGAATCATTGATACGGATTCAACTGCTAACTGGCTGCATACAGAAGAAGGTCAAGAAAATGCAAAGAATATGAGCGCTTTAAAAAGAGAGGGTCAACCCGAAGAAATTGCAAATGTTGTTTCATTTCTAGCGAGTGAAAAAGCGAGTTTTATTACTGGGCATAATATGGATGTAACTGGTGGAAGTCATCTGTAATTAGGTAAATGGTTTAACTAGAGACCTGATTCATTTAGAGATTAGAATCATGAATATTAAAGTGTAATAAGCATTAAATAGTCTGTTTAACGGTATTGAACAATAAGATTCAATTAGGCTATTGTATGTTATAGGGTCACGAAATTTTTTAAATTTATATCTATTTACAGAAAAGGACAGATGAAATAATTATCTAGCCGGTTTTCATATAGGGATTCATGGTAATTAATTTGATCAATCTTTTTTATAAAAACATAAATTAATGAAATATGATTAAAGCCTATTTTGAACAAACTTTTTTTCAAAATAGGCTTTTCGTTTATGGAATGACTTTGCGTTTGCGGAAGTCGTCGAAGATGTTCATAAACATCACTTCGGTATCGACGTATTCATGAAAACCTAAGCGACGGGCCTTAGTTCCGTCAGCGAAGAAATCGTAATTCCATGAGAACACGAAATCACCAAATCCCCAGGAAGATACGTCTTTATAGGAATGCTGAGCAAGCCCATGTTTCTCGACCATTTTGTTCCAAAGATGCTCCTTGTCCGCCATGACAACATCTAGGAACATCGGCAACGGAGGCGCCGTCTCCAAGCCGAAGTATTGAGCGATTTTCGGCCATAATTCATTCCAACGGAACAAATCGCCATTCGTGATGTTGAATGCCTGATTAGCACAACGCTCTTCAGTTGCCGCCCATACTGTTGCCTTCGCGAGAAGTCCCGCATCTGTCATCTCCAAGAGGCTATCGTAAGCACCCGGTTTGCCCGGAAACCGCAGCGGAAGTCCAAGCTCCTTCGAAATTGAGGCGTAGATCGCAATAACCATAGCGAGGTTCATTGGATTTCCAATCGAGAAGCCGCAGACTACAGAAGGACGGAGCGCCGACCAAGTCCAAGCCTTACCTTTTTGCCTTTGTTCTAAGAAATCTTGCTGATCAACATTGAACTCGGGCGGCATAGAAGATGTCTGTAACCTCAGTTAAATCACTTAACTTCTCCCGGGTGTCGTCTATATTGAGTAGATCCGCAGCCACATACCGGACACGGCCGACAGATTCTCCGCCTCGACGCGATACGCCGATCACGTCCCAATCAGGGAGAGAATAAGGTTGCGACCGATGACACCATTTGCGCCTACAACCAAGGCAACTTTGCGTGTTGATTGAAATTCATTATTCATAGTGTTTTAGCTCCTTCTATAATCTGCTTTGTTCACTATTATTTTGCATCAAGGAACCACACTCGAGAAGTACGCACTTTGAAGTGACATAAGCACTTTTTGTAATCTAGCAGTGCTCTTAAGACGAATATGTGGAAGAATACTTAGTTTTTTAAAAACTTTATTGATATTTGATTTACGAAAAATAAGTATAGGATTATGTAATTAAACAACTATTTTTTGAACACCGTTCTATTTCTGAACGGTGTTATACATGTTTACACTTAGAAATGAAACAATTTTATTGTCACTACATATGCACAACTTATTTCTCATTATTTTTCCTCTTCTCATTCTACAATCGTTAATTCAAAATTTATATTTTGTGGGTTTGGTTCAAGCTCTTTAATTGTTACTATATTTCCAGGCCTTATTTTTTTATCATTTACCACTTTTATCATTTCAGGTGGTACAGCTCCACCATTATTCTCCTTATTCAAAGGTAACCATTTCACTACGTTATTCGTTACTTCAAGAATTTTATACTTTATTGTGCCATCATATTTTATTTCACCAACAACATCTTTTGTAATAGTCGTTACATACTGATCAATCGCCTTTTTTTCAAATACTACATAATCTCCCACATCAATCATGCCATTCCTTTTGGCACCCTTCAACGATGTTTCAATAATATGGAATTTATTCATTTGTACAGCATTTCCCTTTTTGCTTTGATCCGCATCCTCTAAATAAATTATTTCCTTTTCCATCTTCTTAACTATGTATTCTTTGCCATCAATAACCTTACCAACTTGCTCTTCATTCTGTACCATCTCGGCATTTTTCTCATCTATTTTTGAAGACTGCTTTGCACTACATGCCGCTAATAAAATCATTGCTAATCCTGTTACTACTAATAATTTCTTCACTTTATTTCCCCCCATAACCTTTCTACTATGTATTTCATATTCATTTTACTAGTAATCATAGAAATCATCTCCATTTTTTCTATAACTCCCCTTTTTATACACTATCACAATATAATTAGAATTCTCTGGAGTTAGTATAGTCATATGGACACAACTGAGTTAAGTCCTTGACTTAGGAACACAATATACAAGTCAAGAATTTCAAACCTTACTCGCGTAATTATAAAATAAAGCCCTCTTTCAGTAAAAAAGGGTGTCCGTATGACGACGCTTATATTGAGTCATTTCACGCCATTTTAAAGAAAGAAGAAGTAATATCAAACAAAATATGTCACGTTTGAACAAGCAAATTTAGCACTATTTCAATACATTGAAGGGTTTTATAACTTGGGAGAATCCATAGTAGCATTGGTTATAAAACTCCTCAAGCAATAGAAGATTTGGCTCAAGAAGTAGCTTAGATTTAACTTTTTTGTGTCCAAAATATTGACTCAAATCCAGTAAAAATGTAAAGATTTCTTTATCTTTTGTTTTTAGTGATGTATGATTAATGTAAAGATATATTTACATTTGTGAGGTGTATATTATGTGGTTAAGAATAATATTAAATCCTTAAGAAAAATGAAAAACATTACTCAATTAGAAATGGCTCAGGGACTTCAGGTAACGCGGCAAACTATCCTTACTATTGAAAATCATCGTTACAATCCTAGTTTAGAGTTACCTTTAAAAATATCTAAGTATTTCGAATTAAAGATTGAGGATATCTTTTTTTTAGAAGAGTAAAATTAATAAATTGTATATTATAAGGAGGAACAAATATGCGAAGAGAACTTAAAACATCGTCAATTATCGTTTCGATTATTGCCGTTCTTGTATTAGATTTAATCGTAGCATTAACTGTAAATCCTTTTCCTAGAGAAATAATGTCTGGAAGCGCAATAATGATAATTATTTTATTGTCTTATAATACAAGATCCAGAAAAAAGAATTCACAAGATGATATTCCACTTGAAGATGAACGAACGATTCAATTAAAAAATAAATACAACTTCTCACTATTGTTTTGGTTCATTATAGGTTTATTAATCTTCTCTTGTATTATGCTGATGCTTTTTAAACAAGATACAATTTCTATTAAAGATCTTATTCTGTATTTATGTCTTTCCGTGCTTGGTATATTTGTAATATCAGGGATACTATCTAGAAAAAAATAAAGACCCAGATGATTATCATCTGGGTCTTTATTTTTTATTTAAATGGAGAACAAATTTTTGGACATCCTAGGCTACATGTTGCATATTGCATTGCGATACATAAAGGAGCACAGATAATCTCTCCTGGGCCCGTTTCTAAACAAGCTTCAATACAAGCTCCCATAGTAACTTCAAGTGTTGCACCACAAACATTTGAACAAACCTCTTTGCATAACGCATACAAGTCAATTTGCGCTTTAAGTTCATCGATGTTCTCAGAAGTTTCATGAACTAATTCTCCATCAAAATTTACTGCAAATAATTCTTTTTTATGTTGTTCATTTTCTAAAACTGCGAGTGTTAATGTGAACTCTTCACTTTTAATTTGGCTAATGTTCCCAAGTGCTTTTCCATCTTTAGTAACACTGTAGTTAACTACTTCTGTTGTTACTTTAGCATGATCAGTTGGCAACTCAAACTTTTCAATCAGTGGCGTATCTAAGTTTATTTGGTAATCTTGTTCAGCTAAAGCTGCAACAACCTTATTTAAATCATCTTTTTTTACGTTTTGTTCAATCTTGATATAGTCTGCAGATTGTGGAACAAATTCCTCTCTTTTAATATGTTCGGTATTAATCCCAGCATCTTTTACCATTGTTTTAAAATCAAATCCCATTGGTATGTCTCCCTTCAATATTTATTAAAGATTGAGCTCTCTTAGCCTCATAAAATTAAAGTGGAGATTTGTAGTAAGTTGTAAACTATAAGTTGAACAATTTTATCTGTCTTCATAAAATTGTTCAACGAACTCCCAAAAACCTGGTACCTCTTGTTCCATTAGAATGTTTACTTTATCCCATATTTTAATCTTAAGTTCTTGTTCTAAATCTTCACGTTCTTGAAACGAGGTGTTTCTTAATTTCCTTTTAATAAGTGACGAAAATTCATCGATAATTTCTTCAATAGGCTTTGAATCTATTAATTCATCTTCTTCAAAAATTAACCCCATATATATTCTCCTTTTTTTATGAAATAATCATATTCTTTAACTTTTCAATACTTTTCTGGTGAATATTTGAAATATTTTGTCGTGTCTCTCCTAACTGATTCGCAATTTCTTGCATTGTAAAACCTTTACTATAGATATAATTTAAAATAGTAATTTGTTTTTCGGTTAAGCTGCTCAGTGCATAGTAGAGTCGCTTGTTTACAACATATTCTCTCAAATCTTCAGATGCCTTTAGACATTCATCGCTAACATCGAGTAATAAAGGACCTGGTATGTAATCAACTTTACTAGCAACCTCATTACTTTGATTTAATACAATTGGAGCATCCAGTACTAATTGTATCCTCTCTCTTTCTTTTCGGATTTTTTTATCAAAATCAACTGAAGCTATATTAATTAAGCTGTTTATATATTTAATAATCCTTATTTTTTTATAAAACTTTTTGAATTCTTCATCTAGAATGTTGTGATTATGTTGCGAAGGGTGTTGTAGCGCTTCGATAAAAATTTGGTAGTTTTTCTTTTGCTTTAAGAAAGATGGAATGATAGGTTCGTTAAGTATATCAATATGTTCTAAACAGAATTTTACCTTTTCGTCCATATATATCCCTCCTATTTCATTAAGTGAAGTAAATTGCTACAAAGTAAACTATTAATTCAGAAAAACGCACAAAAGAACATTTGGTCTGACATTATACAATAATTGGTGATTTCTAGTTTCTTTTTTTAAAACTTCTTTCACTTTTTAAAAATAAAAGGAGTGTAACGATGAGTGAATTAGTATTACCACGATTAACTTCAGAATAGCTTTTGGGTGATGTTCATAATATTCCATATGGAGTTAAGATAATAAGGGCACCAGATATATGGGAGCAATCAAGAATGGGTGAAAATATCGTTGTTGCTATTATTGATTCTGGATGTGAAGTGGAACATCCAGATTTAAGAGAAAGAATAATAGGAGGTTATAATTTCACTTTAGATGATGATGGAATTAAAAATGTATATCAGGACTACTTAGGACATGGAACTCATATTGCTGGTATAGTTGGTGCGTCTAATAAGAATATAGGGATTATGGGTGTTGCACCTTTATCTAAATTACTAATTTTAAAAGTTATTAATCAACAAGGGCGTGCAAAGTATGGAGATTTAGTTAAAGCAATTCGTTTTGCAAAAGATTGGATTGGTCCTGATGGCGAAACCGTTGGAGTCATAAATATTTCTTTAGGCGGAAAAAGACATGATATAGAGCTTCATCAATCTATTATTGAGACGTTTCAAAAAGGGATTCTTATAGTAGCATCAGCGGGCAAGTATGGAGATGGTGATGGCAAAACAGATGAGATCTTATATCCAGCATTCTACGATGAAGTTATACAGGTAGGTGCAGTTTCTAGGGATATGTTAGTTATGGATACATCTAATTCTAATAGTAAAATAGATTTTGTCGCTCCAGGGGAGTTAATCTTATCCACATATAAGCACAATACTCATGTAAAATTATCAGGAACTTCAATGGCAGCCCCACACGTAACGGGGGCGATTGCATTGTTATTAAAACTTTTTCAATCAACTGAAAAGGAATTAATTTCATCAGAAGTTTATGAGTATTTATCCAAACACGCAAAGATTTTAGGGAATTCTCCTAGTTTAGAAGGTAAAGGTTTAATCCAATTAGTCTAGGGAGTGTTTGAAATGGATGCTATTACATTTCAATCAATTATTAAAAGCATTAATAATTTAGGGTTTCCAGTTGTAATTGCTATCTATTTACTTGTTCGTTTTGAACGAAAAATAGTGCATCTTACAGAAGCTATCAATAAATTAAGGGATGCTATGAATAAAAAAGGATTATAAAAAATGTGGTTTACAAATCTTTAATTACTTTCACTTCTTTTAATAGAAAGATATACAAGGCAGCATAGCCAAGTGGTTAAGACAAAGGTCTGCAAAACCTGAAACCTCGGTTCGAATCCGAGTGCTGCCTCTTATTCCTAAAGAAAAAAGAAAGAAAGAAAGGAAGGAATAATAATGGAAAAAGAAATTGTTATTTACACAAGTGCTTCTTGTTTGTATTGTCATCAACAAAAAGAGTGGATGGATAAAAACTCCATTAAATATCAAGAAAAAGATATCGGGAAAAATGCTGATTATCACCGTGAGTTAATTGAAGCTAAAGCAATGGGCGTTCCTTATACAGTGATTAAATACCCAAATGGAGAAAATTCAGAAGGGGTAGTGGGATTTAACAAAGAAAGATTAAAAGATTTGTTATTGGAGCAGTGATGATGGATAATCTGAATAACTCACTAAACCAATATAATCAACTGAAAATTGATTTGTTAACTATTGTGAAGTGTATTGATTATTGTTCGCTAGCAGAAAAAGAAATTTATCAAAATTTAGCTTTATCATATAGTAATGAATTAAAAATTCTGCAGAATATACTTGAAAAAGAATATAACATTAAATTCTGCAACTGTTATGAATCGAATTGTAGATAACATAATTTAATAATATGAGACAAAGGAACTTGCTCAAACCCAGAATGTCGTTGCGACCTTACAAAATTAATCAGTCCTCAAAAAAAAACAATTCATATTGACCATATTGTTCCCTTGCAGCTCTTCAGCAGCAATGATACTTCAAATTTTCAATTACTTTGTGAAACTTGCAATACATCTAAAGGAGCAAGGTCAATAGCAACCAGTTCCGTTAACGTCCCTTTTTGGAATTTGGATTAATGCAAATTCCAAAGCGTAGTTTCCCAATTATTAAACTAACGGGTGCTTTTCTTTAATAACAATCATAAGGAATGATCAATCTTTATTCAAAATGGAGTGAATCTATTTGCTGTTGAATAAGGATTACTGGAAACTTTTTAATTAATCTTTATTACAAAGCAACATAATGCATCACTGGACAGGAAACACAGTTCCTGCAAATGCGGATGACATTAAGAAATTGCTACAAAAATATAAAGACTTAGAAGATATTATTTCTTGGTCAGTTATACTGAAAAATTCTAGGAAAATGATAGGAACGTATTGGATTACTGTACCGAAAAAGGAACGCTTAGTATCCCTAAGCGTTCCTTTCATTTAAGAAGCTTTCTTCAAGTCAATTTGAGCAAGAACTGGGTCATGGTCACTTACACGTCCGTGCTCTTTCATAACATTTGAATTTAAATGTACTGGATCTACAATTGTATGTGGTGCAATATTATTTGTTACTAAAATGTGGTCTAGTACTTGTGCGTTTCCGTCATGAATGTACGTATAACGATTTTCTTTCGGTACTGTGTTTAACATATCTTTTAATATTGTTCCTTGTAATGCTTGCAATGGTTTAGAGAATTCAAAGTCATTCATATCCCCAACGACAACGACTGGTGCATTTGCATTCTTTTCTTGAATGCCTTTTACGAAATGATTCACTTCTTGCGCCAACTGAACTCGTTTTTCTTCACTCTTTAATACAAGAGGCTGCACTTTTCCAAACGGAGTTGCATCTCCAAGTTTTGAGTTTAAATGACTTGCAATGACAACAATATTTTGTCCTTGGAATGTAAACTCTGCCGCTAACGGTTTACGCGTACTTTCAAATAACGGATTTTCCTCTCCAATACGAACAACATTTTTATCAAGTAATTTTGGTACTGATGCTAATTTTACGCGTGATGGGTTATAGAAGAAACCGACGCGAATATTCGCTCCTGGTGCTCCCCCGTCCTGGTTATTTTTCGGAGCAACTTCTACATATTCATACTTCGGCCCACGAATTTCTTGTACAGCATCAATAATGCGTTTTGCACTTAAAGAAGCATCTGTTGTACCATCATTAATGGTGCCGTTATTATCTTGCACCTCTTCTACACCGATAATATCTGGCATTTTTAAATTGTATTTAATAGAGTAAGCTAATGCTTTTACTTTTTCATCCGTTGTTTCTTTTTTATTCGCTGAGAAGTTTTCAATATTATATGTAGCAACTGTTAGTTTATCAAGACGTGGCTGGATGTTTGCACCTACTCGCTTAAATCCACCATCCGTTACAGATGGTAATTCAGTCACAGGTGAAATACGATACGCACCGTAGTCATAACCTACCACTCCTGTTATATCTCCAGTAAAAGTATCTCCAGCTTTTGCTACGTAATCACGAGGTACCTTTACAGAAAGAAGCTCTGGGTTTAATTGATTTTCATCTAAAAGAGGTGTTCCATATTGCGTAACAACTTTATTACCACCATTTTCCACTGTTACATATAAATTTCCGTTCTTTTGAGGTCCGATTATTTTCGGTGTTTGCATCGTAACACGCATACCTTCTACACTTTCATAAAAATCAATTGCGTCTTCATTTGGATCAAATAGACCGAATGCATCATTATCAATAATTTGATCGGGAATTTTCACGCCGTTTTCACCAAGTACAACCGCCTCTGGTAACGATTGATTACTTGCGATTACTGATGTGCGGCTTGCTTTAATTTCTGTCGTTGTTAAGTCTGTATCAAAACGGTCCGCATATCCTGGGCCAACGTATTCTTCTACATCCCCATCAACTTGCACAAGATCTCCTACTGCTACATTTGCCTCTTTTTTGTAAACATAAATTCCTTCTGAGGTAGCAGGGTCATTATCTGGCTGCATATCTTGGATGTAAAAACCATTTTTATCGAGCGCCGTTACAACACCTTCTACGTTTCGTATCGTTTTCCCATTGTACGGAGAAATATGTGATTTCCCTTGAATATCATGAATACGAACTTGCTCATTGTTTACGATTGTAAACGAAAATGTAGAAACTCCTGAAGATATAAGTCCATCTTTTTCTGCAATTGCTTTTATTACAGTATTTTCGTTTAGCATGATAGGTTCGTTATAACGAATGCTTTTATTCGTAGGAACAGAACCATCTAACGTATAATAGATTGTTGCGCCTTCTGTATTTGTTGTTAATGTTACTACTGTTCCTTTTGCAATTTCCCCGCCATTTGGAGATGCAACTACATCGCTAACGCGATTTTGTTCTTCCCCTTGAAACTTATAAGCTGTTATTGACTTTAAGCCCGGGCTACTAAAATATAGTTCTAGTGTGCCAGTTAAGCGAACTTTCTTCCCGATATTTTCAGGGTGATCCTTTACATTCACTGCTGCTCTTACGTCATTTTTCGGTAATTGAACAGGCATAATTTTATCTGGATTTGTTTCATTTGGCGAATCAGCAATCGCCACATTTGTATCTTCAAACTTAGCTGGATCTTTCGTGTACTTAGACGGACCTTGCGTATAACCGACAATATACCCTTCCACTATCCCTTTTGTTTTCCCTTGTTGCTTGAACACTTGAATCGCTTCTTGCACCGACATAGAAGTATTTTCTTCTGCCTGTGCTAACGTTCCAGTAAATGAAATCAGTAAGATCAATGATAAAAAGACGCTTACAATTTTCCTCAACTCTCTCTTCCTCCCCTAATTTTATATTCTCCTAGCACGTACTATCATACCAAATCATCGCTAAAAAAAAACTAAATATTCGACAAAATTTACACAAAATTAATCTCATTCAATGATTTCCAAAACTAAGGAATACAACAATAATTTTACAGCTTTCATACCGCAATTTATAATAATGATATACCAATCAGAAAATAACAAATTTTTAGCAGGTTGTAACTTTTAATGAAATGATCATTTAGATGGGAGAGAGATTGTATGGAAGTACAAACGGAAACATATCGTGCAGCAATGAAAGGAACGTTAGAACGTCATTTTTCCGATATGATCGCTATTATACCGATAAAACTTACGATTGATCAGCTAAAACATCGCTTAGAAACCCTTGCTACGACAGTAGATGAGTTGAAAATCATCTATAATGACGAGACAAGCCTTATAGTGGAATTGCATATGGATGAGAGGATCATACCATATGAAATACATATTGATGCAACGAGAGATGCAGAAGAATACAAAATGTATAACAGACAAGATGCCACGATAAGAGATGATATTTTTGAAGATACTTCTCTAGGAACTGAAATTTTCACGCGTACACTTTTTGTTGGTGATGTACTCAGCTGTTTTTACCATCAGTTGCAATTTTTATGGCAGCTTGCACCAGACTTACTATTTGTAATCGACTCGAGTGCAGCAATGAAAGTGCTATCTAGAAAATACATTGAATATTACGTTGAAAATGAATTATTGCCAGACATCCCTGACTTATATATCATTCATTCAGTTTATGAAGACGGTAAAGAAGGCGAGCCTACACAATATTGGTTTCATACGCACGGGCTTTTAAGAGCAGGTGTAACGGAAGTAGAATTAATCATCCCAAATCGTCTTTCCTCTTACTACGGTATTCCCGATCTCTTCCAAACATTTGCTAATAATACAATTGAAAATGGTCATGTCCCAATCAACGAACCTATAATTATAGCACAAAGCCAGCAAGGTACAATCCATACCGTAGCCGTTCCGTGGGAAAAGGGCCTGTCTTATATTGGACAAAAAACGAGTATTACTCGCTTAACCTCAATTGAAGAGGAAGAGGTGAACATACAGCCAATAGATGCAAAAAACTCATTTCTTGGAGGCATGGACGCTCGAGATGAGTATCATCAATCTCCATCTGTTCTCTTGTTTAATTTTAATACTACAGAAGAATACATTGAAAGCTTTTTCAATGTACAAAAAGAAAATACTGGGTTGATGTTCTATAAAACAAATGCTGAAACAGATCGAATGGCTTACAATGCGAAAAACACCTTTGGGTATTTCAGTAACATTTTTCACCTTGAAAAAGCAAATGAGGAGTTTCGTTTCCTTGCTAAATTTGGGATCTCTTACGAAGAAGACAAAAGTGAACACATGTGGTTTGAAATGAAAAATATTACGGAGGACAACATCCACGGATTGCTAATTAACCATCCATACTTTATCGAACATATGACTGAAGGGACTTCCTACAATCTAGATCTCGAGAACTTAACGGAATGGATCATTTATGCAGGAGATGAAGTCATAAAACCAAGCAACTTATATATGTTTTTTGAATAAACAGTTCTCCAAATCCCTAGTACTTGGAGCCTTCAATCATTAGAAATCTTTTCATTAAAACTAATATGTGTAATCTGCTAAGAAAAATGATAGTTTTTCTAAAATGAAAAGCAGGGTCCATATAAAATAAAGAACACATCCCTCCTAATTTAAAGGCTGATGTGTTTTTTATTATGTATTTTCAATTTATTTCTCCCTGAAATATGCTATCAATGTAGAGGTATAAGCAATAATGTTTGCTTTATTGTGCAAATACATGATTTCCAATTGCTGCAACTGTTTGACGAGTTGTAATCCATTTGTCTGTAGCAGTTTTCGGATTGTAAAAATAAAGCCAATCCGAGTTAATCCCTTTAGAAGATATTGCTTCTTTTACTGCCATTCTTGCTTCTGCAGTTGCTGGTTGATTAATTCTTCCATCTGTAACTGGTGTAAATGCATAACCGTTTTTAATAGGCTGATAGACAACATCAGTAATTGAATTTGGGAAATCATTTGAACTAACACGATTTAATACAACTTTAGCTACGGCGACTTTTCCAGAGTATGGTTCTCCCCCGGCCTCTGCAGTCACCAAACGCGCCATTAAATCTATTTCTTGTTCTGAAATGCCTGTATTAATTTTCAGATGTTGTCCTGCATAAATTCGTGCATCATTCATATTATTCATTTGCTGAATGGACTGTATCGATACACCGTATTGTTTCGCTATCGTACTCAACGTGTCTCTGGCTTTCACTTGGTAAACAGCTTGATATGAGCTATTTTGGACTTGTGGCATATGTTCACTTGAGGGTACTGAATCCGGAAGAGTCAAACGTTCTCCAACATAAATTTGATCATTCGTTTTATTATTAATTTGTTTCAGTGTTTGAACAGAGATTCCATATTGATTACTTATATCCCCTAGAGTGTCGTTCTTTTGAACCGTATAAACTGTTGAAGCTTCAGCAAATCCTGGGTTTGATACAATTGTAATCATTGCGGCAGACAGCGGGAGTAATCCCTCTACTTTTTTTAATTTCATCCAAGAAAAACCTCCTGAAAATAATTAATATGTACCTCATTTATTGCTCTTCTATTTATATACTATCAAATTGTAAAATGAGAGTCATGAAATATGCATAGCACCAACACAAACAAAACTCCTTCAATACTGCCAAGGAGTTTTGTGTAAAGCATATTTAAAATGTCTTTTCATATTAGCTATTTTTTCAATGCTCTATACAAAAAAGTATTTTCTACCACACCACCAAGTCTGTTTCCATAACCTTCTCTAAATGAGCTAATACACGCTTCGCCGCCACTTCACCTTGATCAATACAGTCAGGAAGACCAGAACCAGCGTAAGAGCCTCCCGCTAAATATACACCAGGTAATTCTGCTTCCATAAATGTTGTTAACTTTTTCATTCGATCTTTATGTCCAACTGTGTATTGTGGCATTGCTTCTTTCCAGCGACTCACGACTGTGAAATCTGGATCGGCTATAATTTTCATCGTCTTTTGTAAATCATCTAATACAAACTGAACGATTTCCTCATCCGTTTGTTCCACGATTGCTTCATCACCAGGACGTCCAACATAACAGCGCAGCAATACTTTTCCTTCAGGTGTTGTATGCGGCCACTTCTTATGTGTCCATGTACACGCTGTTATCGAAAAGTCACTATTTCGGGATACGACAAAGCCTGTCCCGTTAATATCCCGCTGAATCGCAGATTTAGGGAAAGCTAGCGCAACGTTCGCAACAGATGTAGACGGGATGTTACGGAAGAAACGA
Organism: Bacillus clarus; assembly: GCF_000746925.1. GTDB lineage: Bacteria > Bacillota > Bacilli > Bacillales > Bacillaceae_G > Bacillus_A > Bacillus_A clarus. The sequence goes on along the minus strand of NZ_JMQC01000008.1, from coordinate 3,369,632 downwards.
AACTGCTTATACTGCGCAAACATAGACGGCAACACTTTATGAGAAGTTGCTACGACGATAGCGTCCGCTTCTATTTCTTTTCCGTTACTAAGCGTGATAACATAGCCATCACCAAGTTTTGCAACTTTTTCAATACGAGTTCCCTTCATTACCGTATGATCATCAAGGTTCTCTTCAATCGCTTCTACTAAGGAGGCTAAACCTGTTTTTAAAGTTAAGAAGATACCTTTCTTCTGTACATCTTTCTTTTGTTTTGGAGTGAGCGTACGCATACCAAGGGAAATACTACGATGTTTCTGTTCAATTTGATAAAATTTAGGGAATGTCGCCATTAAACTCATTTCATCAATATCTCCAGCATAAATGCCGGATAATAATGGCTCAATTAAGTTTTCAACCACTTCATTTCCTAGACGATGTCTAAAAAACTGTCCTAGTGATTGATCAGAAACTGGCTTTGACCTAGGCAATACTAAATCAAAACCAGCTCTTATTTTACCAATTGGGGAGAACAGTCCTGAAAATAGAAACGGAGTAATTTGCGTTGGAATTCCCATCATCGATCCGCTCGGCATTTTGTGTAATCGATTATTTACGAGGACGAACGATTGACCAGTTGCATTGTTTACAAGTTCATCGCCAAACCCTAATTCTTCCGCTAATCTAGCTGCGCTTTCTTTTCTCTCTAAAAAAGAATCTGGCCCGCGTTCAATTGTAAATCCATCTTTTCGAACGGTTTGAATTTTCCCACCAAGCTTCCCCGATGCTTCTATAAGTAATGTATCAATCGGCAAATTATTTTCGCGAATTTCTTTTTGTAAATAATATGCTGTCGTTAAGCCCGCGATACCGCCACCGACGATCACAACTTTTTTCCTCAAAACAGTTCCCCCTTTCTAAAAAGTATTATAATGCTGATTCTTTTTTCTTTAATACAACATCTGCTAAACAATCGATAAATGCTTCTGATGCATTTGGCATTTCCGGACGATAATATTTTGCACCGATTTCATCCGTAACAACTTTACACTCGAAATCATTGTCATATAAAACTTCTAAATGCTCAGCGACAAATCCAACTGGTGCATAGACGAATGAACTATAGCCATACTTTTCATGTAGTTCTCTCGTTAAATCTTGTACATCCGGACCAATCCAAGGATCTGGTGTATTGCCAGCGCTTTGCCAACCTACTGCGTAATTTGCAACTTCAGCACCGCGCGCAATATAATCTGCTGTTTCATTTAATTGCTCTGGGTACGGATCACCTAATGCGATAATTTTTTCTGGCAAACTATGCGCAGATACGATTAATACTGCCTTTTCACGTTCCACTTCTGTCATACCGCTATATATATCTTTCACTGCATCGACCCAATACTGAATAAATTTCGGTTCTTTATACCAGCTGTCGATACCGTGAATCGTTAAGTTTCCAAGTTTCTCTGCTTCTTCTTGTGCTCGTCCTACATACGATTTCACACTAAAAGTAGAGTAATGAGGCGCAAGAACGAGTGCAATTGCCTCTTCAATTCCGTCCTTATGCATTTCTTTTACTGCATCCTCAATAAACGGTTCGATATGCTTTAAGCCAAGATACATATGGAATTCAACTTCATCCTGCACTTCATTTAAACGCTTTTCTAACTTCTTAGCTTGCTCTAATGTGATAGTAGCTAAAGGAGAAATACCACCAATTGCACGGTAACGCTCTGTTAAATCTTCTAGCATTTCAAGACTTGGATTTCTTCCTCTACGAATATGTGTATAGTAACGTTCAATATCTTCTTCTTTATATGGCGTTCCGTATGCCATTACAAGCAAACCAACCTTCTTTTTCATACAGCTATTCTCCTTTACTTCGCTAACTGTTCTTTAGAGTATTCATGAATAAATGTAGTTAAACGTTTTAATGTATCTGGATTTACTTCTGGGAATACACCGTGACCTAAGTTAAATATATAACCTGGCTCTTTCATCCCTTGATCTAAAATACCTTTTACATGCTCTTCAATAACAGACCAAGGCGCAAGTAATAAAGAAGGATCCATATTTCCTTGGACCGCCTTATGAACGCCGCGCATGCGTGCTTCTTCGATTGGCAAGCGCCAGTCTAAACCTACTACATCAAGAGGCAAGTCATGCCATTCATTTGCTAAATGACCCGCACCAACGCCATGCATAATCATCGGAACACCCATACCGCGAACTTCTGCAAAAATACGCTCCATTGCTGGTTTAATAAACACACGATAGTCTGCTACATTTACTGTTCCAACCCAAGAATCGAAAATTTGAACAGCTTTTGCTCCTGCGTTAATTTGTGCTTTTAAATATGTAATAACCATATCTGCAAGCTTATCCATTAAAGCGAACCAAGCTTTTGGCTCTGCATACATAAATGCTTTCGTATTATGATAGTTACGAGAAGGACCGCCTTCAATCATATAACTTGCTAATGTAAATGGAGCCCCTGAAAAACCGATTAACGGAACATCTAACATTTCTGTCGTTAATAAGCGAATTGTATCAAGTATGTATGGTACATCATCTTCCGGATGAATTTCCCCTAGTTTTTCTACGTCCTGTAAAGAACGGATTGGATTATCAATAACCGGGCCAATGCCAGATTTAATTTCTACGTCCACACCGATTGCAGGTAGTGGTGACATAATATCTTTGTAAAGAATTGCTGCGTCTACATTATATTGATCAACAGGTAATTTTGTAACGTATGCGCATAACTCTGGATTATGTGTAATTTCAAATAAGGAATATTTCTCTTTTATCTTTCTATATTCCGGCTGCGAACGACCTGCTTGGCGCATATACCATGCTGGTACATACTCTGTGCGTTCCCCCCTACATGCTTTTAAAAATGTCTCATTTATATTTCTTACCAAGATCCTTGCTCCCTTCCTTACCACTGCTTTTGCTTTAAATACGTTCTACCCCATATTTATCTTTTTTTACTATACAGCTTGTAAAAACAAAATGCATAACATTATGTACGTTGTTCATCAAATTGACACAAACGTTCGTAAAAACGCTTACTATTTTCACAACATTCTTATTATATCATAGAGAAAAACTATGGTTTAGCTACTTTTGACTTTTCTCCTTCACGATTTGTTTGTGTGTTATATGGTACAACGTAAAAACTCGGTTTTGAAAATAAATTTATAAATTTTTCCTCATACTCACCTATTCCTTTTACTGTTCCTACATGAGTATGCATTCCTTTTTCAAGTTTATAAATTCGATATATAATTCTTTCATCCGGAAGCGGCGTCCAGCTTAATTTTGTCGTAAATAATCCGAAAGGACTAAACGATAGCTTTGCTTTTACGTTCTCAATTTTATTTAAACGAATTGGCTTTCCGATTGTTTCAACACCTTTTGGTTGCTTAAAATCCCCTTTATCTTGTATATTTGCCTTCGTTAAAATCTTTTTAAATAGCATCGTTGCAGATGCATTTCCATCTTCCAATTGATGCTCTTTGTCCGTACGATCATAACCGATCCAAACCGCACCTACTACATTCGGTGTATAACCAACGAACCACACATCCCTTGCGCCACGATCCTCATTTGGGAGTGAAGTTGTACCCGTTTTTCCAGCGAGCGCCCCATTATATACACCTGTCTTCGCTGTTCCGTCTTTCACAACCCCCTCTAACATCTTTGTCATATACCATGCCGTTTGTTTTGAAAAAACTTTCGTTTCAGCTTTCGGTGACTCCCCAATTACTGCTCCGTGCCGGTCTAATACTTTATCAATCACATGCGGCTCAATTATTTTTCCATTTGCTAAAAAAGCACGGTACATTTTAACAAGTTCAAATGGAGAAACACCATTTTTCAATCCACCAAGAGCTGTGCTCAAACCAGAGTCTGCAATATGAATATTTCCCTTTTCTAAATATTGCTTTCCTTCTTCTACTCCTAGCTCATTTAATAAAGAGACAGCTGGTACGTTTGCTGATTCTAAAATAGCATCATACATCGTTACCTCTTTCGTATATTGATGATTATAATTCCGAGGTTCATAACCTTCGAAAGAAACTTTTTCATTTGTTAATAAAGAATATGGATTATATTTTTTCGTTTCCAAAGCTGGTGCATAGACGATAAGCGGCTTTAAAACAGAACCTGGTTGCCTTTTCGCAAATACGCGATTAAACCCTCTCGGAACATATTCTCTTCCGCCAATTGCCGCTTTAATTCCTCCAGTCGCATTATCCATTAATAAAAAGGCACCTTGCGCACCATTTTCTTTCCCCGGAAAATTTCTCGCATCTTGAAATTGGTTATACGCTACTTTTTGAATCTTTTCATCCATCGGTACTACAAATGTATAGCCACCGCGGAGCACTTCTTGATGAGACAGTCCATATGAACGCGCCGCCTCGTCTACGACCATATCTATATACGGCATATATGCAAGTTCACGTTCATCTAAATTTTTATACAGCGCGATTGTTTTCCCTTGATAACGAACGCTTTCTTCAGCTGTTACATATCCTTGTTTATGCATAAGAGATAGTACGAGATCACGGCGTTCTTTACTCTTCTCTGGATATAAAAACGGAGAGTAGCCATTCGGCGCTTTCGGAAGTCCAGCCAGCATCGCTCCTTCTTCAACCGTTAATTGCTCTACATTTTTATTAAAATACAATTTCGCCGCCGCTTGAATACCGTAAGCTCCATGACCGAAATAAATATGGTTCATATACATTTCAAGAAGCTGCTGCTTCGTATATTTTTGTTCTAATTGAAGAGATATGGCTACCTCTTTCAATTTGCGCGTAAATGTTTTTTCACGAGTTAAAAAGACATTTTTAGCTAGCTGTTGCGTAATCGTACTACCGCCTTCCACCTTTTCTCCAGCTAACGTGTCTTTATACAATGCACGAAATATAGAAGGATAATCGATTCCGTGATGTTCATAAAAACGAGAATCTTCCACAGCAATAAACGCTTGCTGCACATACTTTGGAATTTGTTCAATTGGTACAAGTTCCCGATTTTCTACATATAACTTCGTAATCTCTTTTCCTTTCTGGTCAACGATACGTGATGAAGAGTGGAATACGAGTTGCTTTTCATCCATCATATAGCCACCAGCTAACACAATGAGTTTATAGAGTACAATTGCTACTACAAACGTTGCTACACCGCCTAATAAAGTCCACTTCACTTTCTTCATACATCGTCCTTCTTTCCAAATGATGGTACATTTATTATTTGAAAAAGAATTATCTTTATGTATATAATCTTCGAAGTTTTTTAAGAGAGTTGATATAATAGAGACAAAATATAAAGGGGGCATTAAAATGAAGGCTATTATTTCATACGAAACACCTCTAGAACAAGCACATTTCACTGCAAAAAATAATGAAAAAGATATGTTTTATAAAGAAAATACAGAGGAAACTGTAGAAGGCTCACTTCAATATGACGTATTAGACGCTGTTGGCGAATTTAAAGGACAACCTGGCTTTATCGTTTGTAACAACATTTCTGTAACAGACGAAGGTCGTCCAGTATTTGAAAATCGTTTTAAAAACCGTGCTGGACTTATTGAAAACGAACCTGGTTTCCAAGCGATTCGTGTTCTTCGTCCATTAAGTAACGATACATATGTCATTTTGACGATGTGGGAAACGGAGCAAAACTTTAAAGATTGGACAGAATCACGCTCTTTCGAAAATGCACATAAAAAACGTCCTGCTCAAACAAATGCAGATGCAGCGCCGCAAAAAAGCATTTTCTCTAGACCATCTTTCGTAACGACGTTTGATGTGTTAGCTTAATTAAAGGGTATTGCAAAATTGTCAGTAAATGAAATTACATTGACGATTCGACAGAGAATATCGACTTACCAGCAAATAACGACAGAAAGGAAACACCGTTACGTATCGGTGTTTCCTTTCTGTTTATACCAATTATGTATATGAACAATATCCTCATGAATGTATTAATTTTATATTATCAGAAAATAAAGTTCCATATACATTTTTGTAAAAATATAGTTAACAAAACGAGTATACTTTTATTATAGAAAGAGATTTATTGATGTGAATCAAACAGAAAAAGGCTACCTATTTCCGTAGGTAGCCTTTTTCTATAATTTTGCTTTATTGTACAAAGCTCATTATACCGCTCTCTTACTACATATTTCATATGCAATTTTACATAAAAACAATACCTAAATAGTGTAATCCTCTATCTACATCGCTTCACGAGCAAATTATATTTAAAATAAAACTAGTTTTTTATAGATTTTTTGATATAATTACATACGGGAAATGAGAAGGTTTTTTATCTTCTCTTGTGTTTTTATTTGCATCTAGTTTTTTGCTAGATGCTTTTTTTATTATGTAAAATGAATTGTGCCATAAAAAGATCCGTAACTGAAGCACGCAAGAAAGACTATATAATGAATGAAAGTTACTAACACGAATTCTGAACATAATGATGAAATGAATAAATAGCAACATATATAATATTCTTCCAATATTATTATGCTTTGTGAAGCTTTTAAACATAGTATGTATTCATGGCTAGATTGAAAAACGAAAGAAAAGGCGTTTATTTCCACCGAGGGGGCTTCCCTTAACATTTTTCTTTATTGTACATCCGGCTTAACAGAAAGATTTCCATACAATTCTACATAACCAATATAATGATAGTAGAAAGTATCTATACTAAACATTAACAATATTCCGTGTAAATATTCTCAATTTACTGAATACGAAACGAATGTTATGCTATTCGTGTAGTAATCATTTGTCAAAACCATGTCCCCGAATACACGGTTTTGACATAGTCATCTCAATACGCGAGAATACGGCAAAAAGGTACTCTAAGAGTGCCTTTTTGTTTTCTTAATAAACAATATAAATAGCAAATAAAAAAGATACTCCAAAATATTGTGAGATACCTTTTTTGATTTCGAATGATACTGGTTTTGCTAGTTTTTTGTAACCTGGTAAGCTTTCTACCTCTACTAATTTGTACTTTCCTACGGATAGATCGGTAACTTTCACTTTTCCATTTTATCTGTTGTTACTTTTGTTACTACTGCGCCTGCTGATGTTTTCTGGCTGTCTTTATCTTCTTTTATTAAAAACCCCTATATTGGTAAATATGATAACACTAACTACACCTTGTCGACCATACATCTATATATTAATATTTTCACCTCCTCCCTTATGTCCTTTCGTATAGAAAAATTAAACAAATTTATATTATTACATATGTAAAATTGCATACGAAATCATTCCTCCACAGTGCTATACTTTGAGTGAGCTAATAATATCTATTCATCGTTAGATTAGAACACTAACCGTCTTATCTAACAACGTGTGAACTATGAAACGAAAGAAAAGACACCTGTGAGGGTGTCTTTTCTTTCTATAAGATAAAACCAATTAACAAACTTGTCTCCAATTTACATAGAAAAATAACCCGCCTTCCACTGAAGACGGGCCGTTTCAATTAACCCTCATATATTTTCTTCTTATACCAATCTTGCATCTGTTCTGCATCTTTTAAACGTGTATGCTCTAGTTTATAATTCGAGGATGCGCTTGAGAAGGTATAATTACACAAATTCGCTCTTCGCTGCAAATATGATTGCGTTTTCTCAATCGATTGAACGTGTCTTCGGCGCACAAGTCCTGTATATTTAGCAATACTGCGATATACAATTGTTACTTGCTCTCCTTTTACTCCATATCCACCTGCACGGAATGTTGCATATCCAAGTAAAAAGATTAATCCAAATAACGGTAACAATGACAAAATTACGAAATACTTTTCAAAATATATGCTTACGCCTGTAATCGGGATTGCTAATATAGAGAAGAAAACAAAACTATCAAACAAATAGCGGCGTAGTGCTACTTTTGGTAATGCTATAATATTCGTATTCATTTCATATGGCAATTGTAAATGAGTTAATAAGTCTTGCACACGGTCTTTTCGAATAACCGGATGCAACATAACCTTTCCTTCATCTTTATCTTGGCTTTGAATGACTTCTACTTGCACCGCACAATAGCCGAACGGTTGGCGTAAAATACCTTCTTTTATTGTAATTCCTTGAATGCGGTGCAGTTTTAATACGAGTTCTTTTCTCTCAAGTAATCCTTGAGAAATACGCACTTCATCATTTTTTCGATTTACTGTAAAATTCGCATGTTTTAACGCGTATCCAATCGTTGATACGATCCAAGAAACGACGAGTAAAATAGCCACCATATAAATCCAGCCATACACATCATGATCCATTACATACGACTCTACTTTATTTTTCATCCATTTCGGAATGTACTCATCTACTTGAGAATAGATGAAAAATAGTAAGGAGAACAATAAACCGAATTGCCCAGATGTAACAGATGCTAATAAAATTTCTTTCCACGTTAATTTATACTCTGTTGTCTGCTCTTCTTCCACAACAATTTCTTTCGGTTCTTCTTTGTTTGTTTCCTCAGTTTTTACTGTTGGTTCATTTAGCATTGTAATAAGCGCTGTTGCCTCATCTGCTGTAATACCAGCTAAGTTTACTTCTGGTTCGTTTCCCCCGCCAGCTGTTTCAATTGTAATTTTCTTTAAGCCTAACACTTGATACAACATGTTTGAACTTGTATGAATCGTTTGTACACGTTCTTTATTTAAATAACTTTCTTTTTTAACAAAAAGCCCTTGCTTAATGTGTAACACATTATTCTCGACCCAATATACTTTGTAATACCAGCCTGCGACGGCTGAAACAACCGTAATTATCGCAAACCCTACGGGGATTAAATACCAAAATGGAAACTTTCCGTTTAAGCTAAAAAGGAAAATGATTAATGGTATAAAGTCTGTTATTTTTAATTCTAATAACATCGTGATCGGATGTTGCCTTTTATACATCCTCATCACTCACCTTCGCAAGTTCTCCAATTCTTGTTTTAAGTCTTTCTGCTTCTCTCATCGTTAAGCCAGGAATACGATGAGAAGTAGCTGCAGTTGAAATTTGCAATTCTGCTAATCCATGTTTTCTCATAATTGGACCCTGTTCAATTGTTACGTGCTGTACACGAATCATCGGAACTAATACACGTTTGACAACGAACATACCATGTTGAATTTCTAGCTCCTCATCATTTAGTTGATAGCTAGAATAACGCTGGCGTAATTTCGGAAAGACACTGTAATCAAACGGCGTATACACAACCGTTAATCCGACGAGTACATAGAAAAGCCAAGCCCACCAGTTAAACTTAATCATAAAGAAGAGATACGCTAAAACAACAATTACACTTATCCCCGTATCAATTAAGGCACGAATCTTCCATACCTTGACCATATCGGGATGAATTTCATTTTCCAATGGCTGCATGTAATCACTCCAAACCTAGTAATCTAATATATAAATTCTCTCATTTTATATTTTACATAACTTTACAGAAAATTGGAATTTTTATTTCCCCTCTTCTTCCTCTTTCTTCTCGGGGATAAAATAGCCGAACCACAGTAACCAAATTAAACTAATCAACGTTAGCCAACTTTTCTCACCTTGAAAAGCGTCAATAACATTTGGAAACTTATAAACGCCTACAAATCCAAGGAAACCGAGCCACCAGTTTTTTTGCATTTTCATCTTTACTCCCCCTTCATTACGTTTTTCACATTTTGAATCCAAATTTCTTTATACTTTAACTGGAATCCCATTAACATGTAGTTGCTCATATTATCAATAACGAGTGCTAACGTGTGGGCATTTTCTTCTGTTTCATGTTCTGACACAACGCCAAGTTCCACACCTTGCTTCAATAAATCATGGAATCCATTTAAAAACTCTTCTTGTATTTCAAATAAACGTTTCTGATACTTTTCATTTCGCGCCGCAGTTACAATAAATTCATTTATAACGCGTAGTATTCCTTCTTGTCCTTCATACTCAGACAACATATGTAAACCATCTGCGATTAACTTCTCTTCAAAGTTTTCCTTCGTATATAGTTCTTTATCGAAGTAATTGGCAAAATGATATCCAGAAAAAATTTCTTCAAATAAAAAATCTACTAACGCTTCTTTAGACGAAAAATGATAATAAATGGCCGGTTTTGAAATACCTACTTCTTTCGCAATCATTGAAAGGCTCATCTTCTCAATGCCATGCTCCGCCATCAACTTGAAAGCTGCTTCTACTATATGTTGAGATGTTTGCAAATTCTTTGTCATACTGTACCTCGATTATTTTTACTTACCGACCGGTAAGTAAATTGTAAAATGAATTTTTTTCATTTACAAGCCTGATCCATATATCGGCGATCCGCCAAAGAATACATAACAAAAAAAGCAGGAGCCACTAAGCTCCTGTTTGCTGAAGAAAACGCAGACGATAACAATTCATCGTGACTTCCCCGAGTCTTTGTAATAATTGATAGTTCGCATATGCTCCGACTGGGGCGCCGATTACTGGAACGAGCTGAAGCATTTTTGCTAAATCGATATAGTCTCGGTACTCTGTTTGGAACTTTTCCCAGTCCATATGATTTTCTTCTTCTGTATCCCACGTTTCAATCGCTTTCCATATTTCTTTTCTATGATCGTCACTCGAAAAAGCAAGTTGGAAAACGTGAAGGATAAAAAGGCGCTCTTCTTTTTGACTCGTATCAAATCCGTACAATGTTGCTGCATCGAATAAAAATTTAATTTTAATCGTAAGAAGTAGCGGAAAGTCAGCAAGACCGAGAAGAATACCACCAGCTCCCGTTCCAGCCCCTTCTGCCGCTGCTATTTTTTTGTACTCATCCATTTTTTTACGTACTTCATCGTCACGTCTTTGCAGTGACCAGTTCGTCTCTTTTAATTTCGGCTTTATGAAGTTTGATCCGGCACTAATCGTTTGTACCATCATCCGAATCGTTTCTGTTAATACTTTTTGCACTTTCGCCGGAATAAGCTGTTGTACTTTCGTCTGCACTTTTTTTGAGAACCGTGTCATCATAGAAGAATCTTTCATGAATGTAGCTTTCCACTGCTCCAACTCTTTTATAACCTTCTCTTCATATGTAATCATAGGTTCATTCCTTTCAATTTAAACGCTCAATGCGCTTTGCCCCGTATTGGTAAACGAAACCAATACTAAATACTATGCTCACCACAAATAAAATGCCTGTCATCATGAAATCTTTTGTCGCAATCGCAAATAAAATTGTAAATATGACACTACCAATGCACAGAATTGCGTTTAAAAGACGAAGAAAATCTTTCTTCTTCTCCTCTAGTCCTACTGGATATAAATCGAGCCAAACTTTCAAACGATGATTTTTCCACAGCGTTAAGAGCTGATAACCGATTAAGTATAAAAAGACAATACTTACGATAAAACGTCCATATAAAAATGGGATAAAGTAAAGTATTACTCCTCCAAGAACAAGTAAGCGCATATATAAACCAAAATAGTTACCCGATCTTAAAAATGTTCTCGTATATAAGTATAAGTATGTACGTTTTTCACCAATGATTGAAAGAATGAAATCAAGCCATTTTCGGCGTGATACCCTCTCTTTTAATGCTGGTACATCAACAAACATATTTGCAATTCGGTACAATAGCATCATTTTTTTGCCTTCTTCAGAAATTAAATACTCCCAGTTTATCGGCTTTCCTTTTACCTTTTGATGCATAACAACAAGGTATACAGCCATCAGAAGAACAATTGCACCGATATAACCCATCGAATGACGCTCTACAAGGAAATACACAAATAATCCGTTCAAAATTAAGCGAATGAACCAATCGGCCCTTTGAGCATTTTGATCTGTTAAAAATGATTTTTCCCATGTGACAAATAAATTCCACGCTTTCACTAACACAAGCGTGAGTACAATCCATATGTAAGCTGCCCCTGTTTGCTTCATTTGCTGGAAGTACAACGGAGCAAGCGCTGCTGCAGTAATTGCGATTACGTATAGCTGAATCATAAACGTAAAGAGAAAGGCCTTCGTAAAGTAAGGCTTTAACTTCTCTTCAACCGGAAGCAAATACACAAGATCTGCTTCTTTTAATAACGTTTGAATGGATCCTGCCGTCAATACAAGCCCAAGTAAAACGGCCATAACGAGTGCGGCCGGAAACGAAGGTGTTAACGTTTGTAACCATTGCTGATAATAATACGCTCCTGCACCAATGATAAATATGAAAATAAACTTCAAATGATCATTAAACACGTATTTACTGTATGTACGAACTTCTTTTAGAAAGTGCCTGAACCGTTCTTTCCATAACGCTTTACTATTCATAATCTTCTTCCTTTGTTAAAGCAATATAAATATCATCTAACGTTGCGCCCGGCATATTAAATTGTGCTTGTAATTCAGATAATGTTCCCTTCGCCCTTACTTCACCTTGATGTAAAATAATGAAGGAATCGCAATAACGCTCTGCTGTCGCTAAAATATGTGTACTCATTAAAATGCCAGCACCGCTCTTTTTCATTTGATCCATCATTTGGAGCAGTGATTGAATCGCTAAAGGATCGAGTCCGACGAAAGGCTCGTCCACAATGTAAAGAGATGGTTCTACAAGAAATGCACTCATAATCATTACTTTTTGCTTCATCCCTTTTGAAAAATGAGACGGGAACCATTTCAAACGATTTTTCATACGGAACTCTTGTAATAGTTGTCCGACGCGTTCTTCATATTGTTTTTCATCTACACCGTACGCCATCGCTGTTAACTTTAAATGCTCTTCTAACGTTAACTCATCATATAATACAGGCGTTTCTGGAATGAATGAAAAGCTAGAACGATACGCCGACATATCATCACGAATTGTCTTTCCATTAATTGTGACAGTTCCTTTTTTCGGTTCCATTAAGCCGATAATATGTTTAATCGTCGTACTTTTACCAGCTCCATTTAAACCAATTAAGCCAACAAGTTCACCTTTATTCACAGAGAACGAAACATTTTGCAAAACAGGTCGTTTCGTATATCCTCCTGTAACATTTTCTACACGTAATAACTCGCTCATACGACACCACTTTCTTCGTTATATTCATTCAAAATGTATATATTCATCTTACCAAAAATCACAACATACTACATAGTATCGATTTCTTCAAAAAAAAATTTTAATTTCTTTACATATATTTTTCGAAAGCGGACATCATAATTAGTGAAGAAGGAACACATTGAAAAAGCAACCACCAATTGATGAGTACAACAACTTAGTGAAGCCATCATGAAATGGGGTGTCCATGTTGGACAAAGAAAATTTACACACAACCAGATAATTTGTTTCATTTTAGAAACGGGGTGTCTCGAAAAGAGAATATACTTGTTTTATAAAATAAACAATTTCATTTCAGAAAAGATTGCAATTTCATTTCACTTGTAAATGGGGTGTCTACGGCAGAAACTTTAGCCGATTTACCATGCATTTCTTAAATAAATGAGGTGTCTGCGAAAGGTAAATTATAAAAATGCTTTTTCAATCCATCTTCAGAAAACAGGAAGCTGAGTCAGCTTCCTGTTTTTCGTGCTTGTTCTCCTATGTAATTATGGTAAAATACGGCTAAGGCTACTTGAAAGGATGAGAACGATGAACCATACAGCAGACAATTGTATTTTTTGTAAAATCATTGAAGGACAAATCCCTTGCTCTAAAGTATATGAAGATGAACATGTGCTTGCATTTTTAGATATTAGTCAAGTAACAAAAGGACATACACTTGTTATTCCAAAAGAACACAAACAAGATATCTTTGCTTTAACGCCAGAAATTGCATCTCATATTTTTTCTGTCGTACCTAAAATCTCAAATGCAATCAAATCAGAATTTAATCCAGTTGGCTTTAACCTGTTAAATAATAACGGCGAAAAAGCTGGACAAACTGTATTCCACTTCCACCTTCATTTAATTCCACGCTACGGCGAAAAAGATGGCTTTGGCGCTGTTTGGAAATCACACCAAAATGAATATACAACGGAAAGTTTACAAAATATCGCAAGCACGATTGCAAATAGTGTAGAATAATGACACTATAAAAAGATGTAAAACACAAATGTACATAGCAAGCCGATTCCTCCAAACGAAATATATTGCATGGCTTGTTTCTTCACCCAAAACGCCGGAGGATATGATCTTTTTTGTTTTACAAACATCAATAAATGCATAGCACGTACAAGAAAGAAAAGACTTACGATAAAGCAAATTGTCGCTAATAAACTCACTTTTCTCCCCCCTTGTCTTAAGCATATGCACACTTTTATACATCATGAATATGAACAAAAAATAAGGAGGTTTCCTTTATGTCAAAAGCTAAATCCTTTATTACAGGTATAATTTGCGGCGGGGCAGTTGCTGGACTAACGGTTCTTTTTTCAACTCCTTCTTCTGGTAAAGATATGCGCGGCAAACTAAAAGAAAAAGGAAATGATATTAAAAAGACGTTAGCTGATATTACAGCTGATACAAAATTATTAAAACGTCAAATCGTTGAAACAGCTTCGGAAGGTAAAGAAGTGTTTCAAGGGCTAAAAGATGATATGCAAGATACGCTTTCAACTTGGAAGCAAGATATTTCTCAAAACAAGCGTCATATTGAACAAGAAATTTTAGATATTCAAAAATCCATTGAGAAATTGCAAGATGCCGTTCCAGAAAAAGCATAAACTTATTCACGCTTAGTTTTTTGCATATAACAAATATTTTTCATAATATTTTACCCTAACACGACATGTTGCATAGACATGTCGTGTTTTTATGCATTTACAATATATGTTATCCCTTGACATGTAAAGACAACACACACGTTTTTTTAACCTAAAACGCTTCCATACTTATGCATGATTTGTATAGAATACCATTTTTCCAAAAAATTTTCACAATTCTCACAAAAAGACTTTATTAATTTTTATTTTACTGGCATAATAGATGGTAATGAATAAGAATGTTAAAGTGGGTGAGTAAATGAAAAGTGGAGAAAAAGATTACTCGGTAAAAGAAGCGATGATTTTTAGCCAACGCATTGCTCAATTATCGAAAGCGTTATGGAAATGTGTAGAGAAAGATTGGCAGCAATGGATTAAGCCTTATGATTTAAACATTAACGAGCATCATATTTTATCAATCGCTTATCATTTAAAAGGGGCTTCTATTTCTGAGATTGCAAAGTTTGGGGTTATGCACGTATCGACGGCGTTTAACTTTTCTAAAAAGCTAGAGGAACGCGGCTATCTTGTATTCTCGAAAAAAGAAGATGATAAACGAAATACGTACATTGAAATTACAGAAAAAGGGGAAGAGTTACTGCTTCAATTAATGGAGGAGTATGACCCTGAAAATAATTCTGTTTTTAATGGAGCCCTTGCCCTTCGTAATTTTTACGGTAAGTTCCCAGAAAACATCGAACTAATTGCGATCCTGCGTAACATTTATGGACAAGACTTCATCGATATTTTTGAGAAATCATTAGAAAATATTGAGGAAAACTTTACTGAGTCCGATCAAAAATTAGTGAAGAAATAATACATTTATCTTTTCGCAATCATGAGTAAAAATTCTTTCATAAGTGGCTGAAATAAGCCTTGCTTTATTAGCGCTTCCGCAGTTTCGTTTACTTCGAGCTGATGTGGAAGCGCTTTTTCAAATTGATTCAAAAGTGTATCGAACAAAAGTAAACCTTCTGCTTTCTCTGCTATGTATTGTTCGTTCAGTCTTTCACAAAGATTCAGTATACGTTCAACATCTTTTTTATGAGCTTTATTCTTTATGATTAAAGAATAAAATGGACACTTATCTTCATCAATCATTTTAAATAATAGGTCTACATAATATTCAGCTTGTTCTAGTCTTTTTACAACGTCCATTTTCTCCCTCACTTTCTAACATAAAGTCTTCTATTTCTGAATTTTATAACACGAACAAAATATCGTATGATACAATATATAAAAGTATATGTATTTTGGCCAAAAGGAGGTATCTCCTCGTGACTCTTATAGAAATTGTTTTTGTCACATTTGCACTTCTTATTCTATTTTACACGAATTTCATGACGCATACACTGTGTGAGCGAAAACAAATATCTGTGAGCCGCCAACCTGGTGTCTTTCGGGTTATCAATGTATGTATTACGATTCTATTAATTTCTAGTTATATAGAAATTATATTTCATGGAAAGTGAGGAAGGGAAGCCCCTTCCTCATTTTTTTCCTCTATAAGCAAATTATACCTACTATAACTAATAAAATAAACAGTACAACCAATAAAATAAGTATTGAATTCATTCCCCATCCCCTCCTCTTTTCTGTATATGCTACAAACGCCCAATATGGTACTTCTCCAAAATCTTACACCTACTGGTTAAATTTTCTTTATCAATAGGAAAAGACGTCGAAATATGATATATTAAATTCTGTACATATTGCTTATACTATGAAATAAAATTACCTTCAGCTAAACTTTATCCTCAGCCTCGGTAAGCCCTGTTAAGCGTGCTTTTACGTTATAAAAGGCAAAGACACCAGTGAGACTTAATCGGGCTCTTATGAAGCAAAGAACCTTATAATAAGGCGTTTCTTCATTTGTGCGGGATAAATTAAAAATATATATATAGTAGGAGTGTTTATTGAATGAAGAAAGCTATGCTTGCCTTAGCCGCAACAAGTGTAATCGCCTTATCAGCATGTGGAACGTCATCTGACAAAATCGTAACTTCTAAAGCTGGTGACATCACAAAAGAAGAGTTTTACACACAAATGAAGCAAACAGCTGGTAAACAAGTTTTAAATGGTATGGTTATGGAAAAAGTACTTGTTAAAAACTACAAAGTTGATGAAAAAGAAGTAGACAAGAAATTCGATGAAATGAAAAAACAATACGGCGATCAATTCGACAAATTATTAAAACAACAAGGCATTAAAGAAGAAACTTTAAAAAATAGTGTTCGTGCTCAATTAGCTCAAGAAAAAGCTGTTGAAAAAACAATCACTGAAAAAGAATTAAAAGACAATTACAAACCTGAAATTAAAGCAAGCCACATTCTTGTAAAAGATGAAGCTACTGCGAAAAAGGTAAAAGAAGAACTTGGACAAGGTAAATCTTTCGAAGAGTTAGCGAAACAATACTCTGAAGATACTGGTTCAAAAGAAAAAGGCGGAGACTTAGGGTTCTTCGGACCAGGTAAAATGGTGAAAGAATTCGAAGAAGCTGCTTATAAAATGAAAAAAGATGAAGTAAGCGAACCTGTAAAATCACAATTCGGTTACCACATCATTAAAGTAACAGATATTAAAGAACCAGAAAAATCATTCGATCAATCAAAAGATGCTATTAAAAAAGATCTAGTTCAAAAGAAAATGCAAGATGGTCAATTTATGAACGATCTTATGATGAAAGAAATTAAAAAAGCTGACGTAAAAGTCGATGATAAAGACTTAAAAGATACTTTTGAGGCTCCAAAAGAAGAAAAAAAGAAATAATGAATAAAGAAAAGCTTGGTTAACGCCAAGCTTTTTTATATTCATATCAATCACTTCACTGTTCCCCTTTAAAAACATAAAAACCTTAATTCCCTTATATTAAGCAGGAAATCAAGGTTTTATCTTCTAAAAAAGTATCTACGAATTATTTATCTTATTAAATACATTGATAAAATTAAAAAACTATGATAAATTAGTACAGAAACACCTCTTATTTTAAAAGAATTTAATATTATCCTTATATTAATTGTATAACAAAACCTTTCTTCAGTCAACCCCTACTTTTTCATTTTTAAAGGAGTGCTTAAATATGAATAACGAACTTCAAAAAGAGCAAAAACGATTAGATAGCGTAATTGAGACAATCACGAAGCAGATCGACAAGCTAGAAAATGAAACTAGCAGTCGCCGGGCAGAAGTAATTAATATTCGTAAACACTTTTGGGATGACGTTAAAGTAAACACCGATACTTTTGACGATTATCTTGAAACAGTTATCAACTTAAGACAACAAGCTCAGTCCCTTGCCGTAACACAAATTACACATAAGCACACTTTCAATCGACTCGCTGCACTAAGACGTATGCATAAAGCACCTTACTTCGGACGCATTGATTTTACAGAAGAAGGCGAACCTGCCGCAGAAAAAATTTATATCGGAGTTGCAACACTTACTGATGCAAGCGGAGAAAACTTTCTTATATATGATTGGCGCGCACCTATTTCGAGTGTCTATTATGACTATCCACCAGGTCCAGCCAAATACACTACTCCAGGTGGTGTCATTAACGGAACTGTGGAGAAAAAATTACAATATATTATTCAAGACGGTGTAATTGATTCTATGTTCGATACGAGCCTTACAATTGGAGACGAAATCCTGCAACAAGCACTCGGAAAAGGTACGAACAAACATATGCAAAGCATCGTTGCTACTATTCAGCGCGAGCAAAATGAAATTATCCGTCACGATGAAGGCCGACTACTTATCGTTCAAGGAGCTGCTGGTAGTGGTAAAACATCAGCTGCCCTGCAGCGAATCGCCTACTTACTATATAAATATCGTGAATGGTTAAAAGCTGATCAAATTATTCTCTTCTCCCCTAACTCCATGTTCAACAGCTACGTTTCTAACGTATTGCCGGAACTCGGGGAAGAAAATATGCAGCAAGTTACATTCCAAGAATATTTAAACCATCGACTAAGTAAATCATTTGACGTGGAAGACCCTTATGAGCAATTAGAATATATGCTAACTGAAACGAATAGTGCTTCCTATAAAACTAGAAATGCGAGCATTCGATTTAAAGCATCAACTCAATTTTTCGAGGCAATTCAAATGTACAGACAATCTCTCGAAACGTCCGGTATGTTGTTTAAAGGAATGAAATTTAGAGGAAAGCCAATTGTCTCCGCTAAACAAATTGCAGAACAATTTTATAATACTAATTCCTCCCTCCGCTTCCATAATAGAATTGAAAAGTTAACGGAGTGGCTAAATAAACAAATAGATGAAATCGAAAAAACAGAACTGAAAAAACCTTGGGTAGAAGAAGAAATTGAATTACTTAGTAAAGATGAATATCAAAAAGCTTATAAATACTTACAGAAAAAAGGAGAGTTTGACGACAACTCCTTTAATGATTATGAGAAAGAAACGAAAGTGCTCGGACTTATGATTGTCCGCAAAAAATTAAAATCATTACGCAAAGGCGTTCAAACACTACGTTTTATCAATTTCACAGGCATATATAAACAACTCTTTACCGATGCATCATGGGTTACTGGAGAAAAACCTAAAGAATGGGACGACATTTGCTCACTAACAGTGAACATGCTAGAAGAAGGAAAGCTATATTACGAGGATGCGACTCCATTTTTACTTTTAAAAGAATTAATTGAAGGCTTCCAAACAAACAGATCCATTAAACACGTACTCGTCGACGAAGCGCAAGA
This sequence comes from Bacillus clarus, assembly GCF_000746925.1. GTDB lineage: Bacteria > Bacillota > Bacilli > Bacillales > Bacillaceae_G > Bacillus_A > Bacillus_A clarus. The sequence goes on along the minus strand of NZ_JMQC01000008.1, from coordinate 3,350,181 downwards.
TTATTCTCCGTTTCAGTTCGAGTTTTTAAAACGTCTCTTCCCTGCCGCAAAGATGACTGTACTTGGGGACTTTAACCAAGCGATATTTGCTCATGCGAGTGAAACAGTTGATTTCCATACACTTACGAATTTATATGGGCCAGATGAAACAAACGGCATTAACTTAACTCGTAGCTATCGATCAACAAAACCAATTATTGAATTTACACGAGATCTCGTTCCAGAAGGAAAGAAAATTAACGCATTTGAACGTGACGGTGAGAAACCTACATTGACCAGAGTTTCTAATTACAGTGAACTACACGACCGTATTACTTCCAAAGTCGCTGAATTACAAAAACAACAGCACAATACGATCGCAATTATATGTAAATCCGCAGCTGAAAGCGCAGCTGCCTACGAGGCACTCAGTCATATCGAGAATATTAAACTTGTGAAAAGTAACTCAGCCGAATATGAGCAAGGTATTGTCGTTATCCCTGCTTACTTAGCCAAAGGGATCGAATTTGATGCGGTTATTATTTACAACGCTTCCGAAGAAGTATACAACGATGAGAGCCTTCGCAGGTTGTTCTACACTGCTTGTACACGGGCGATGCATGACTTGCAGCTTTATAGCGTTGGGGATGTGAGTCCTTTTGTGACGGGGGCTGATGCGGAGAGTTTTGAGCTTACTACACCTTGATAACAATCAAGGTGTTTCTTTTTTATGCAGGATTTACATTTCGAAAATAGAATATATAATTCCAAAAACCTTTAAGGAGCGAAAACCACCCTGCTTCGCTGAAAAGGTAAGGGCGGTTCTCGGCTAAAACGTTAATGTAATTGTCCCATAACCGCACCTACTACCACCACAATAGCAAGTCAGGTTACACAAGGCAGAAGTTTCTCAGGCTTCTGTCTTCTTTATTTTATGCACAATTCATACTACATACTCTATCATCATTGTAACACATTATATTTATTTGTAGTCAAGATAAAAACCGCCTGAAGGCTTCCCTTCAAGCGGTTTCTTTTTATGCTAACGCAGCTGCTTGTTCTTGTTGATCTACAGGAATTACAGCGTCTCTTAACGCTTTTTCTAATTCAGCTGTGTATTTCATTTGTTCTTCTTTGCTCCAACCTAGTTTCGCAGCCATATAATTGATCACTGCTTCTTTCCACTCATATACCCAGTGAATGTTGAAGAATACAGCGCCTCTGCGGCGTACGAAGAAGTCAACTGGTTTCGCTGTCATTTCGTAGTCCATCGCGTATACGAGCGGGATTAAAACGTCAAGCGGCATGTTGTATTCTTTCGCTTCGTCTTTATGCTTTTTCGCTAAGTCGAACAGAACATCAACGTTAGAGCCGTAGAATTTCGCAAATTCTTCAGCTTGAGCTGTTGTTAAACCGTATTTCGTACCTTCTCCTGCTTTCTTCGCAATAAATGCTGGGAATCCGTGCGAACCACTTACATGACCGCCAGAGATTGGCATATGTTTCGTTTCACTCTTCGGATATGCACTATGTCCTTCTTTTTGTAATAGATTCGTTACGTAGTCTACTACCATTTCAGCCATTTTGCGGTATCCTGTTAATTTTCCGCCTGCAATTGTAATTAAACCAGATTCAGAAGTCCAAATTTCATCTTTACGAGAAATTTCAGATGCATTTTTACCTTCTTCATAAATTAACGGACGTACACCAGCCCAGCTTGATTCGATATCTTTTTCTGTAATTTTTACGCTTGGGAACATGTAGTTAATCGCATTAATAATGTATGTGCGATCTTCTGTTGTCATTTGTGGTACAGCTGCGTCTTTATCATAGAACGTATCTGTCGTACCTACATAAGTTTTTCCTCCGCGCGGGATTGCAAAGACCATACGTTTATCTGGTGTATCAAAGTAAATCGCTTGCCCAAGTGGGAAACGTTTTTGATCGATAACTAAATGCACACCTTTTGATAATTGCAGCACTTTACCTTTTTTAGAATTATCTTTTTCACGAAGTGTATCTACCCAAGGACCAGCCGCGTTTACAATTTTCTTACCGTAAACTTCATATACTTCTCCGTCTAGTAAATCGATTACACGTACGCCGCATACTTTTCCATCTTTATATAAGAAACCGTCTACTTTTGCATAGTTAACAGCTTTTGCACCGTGTTCAATTGCTTCTTTCATTACTTCAATTGTTAAGCGCGCATCGTCTGTACGATATTCTACGTAGTAACCGCCGCCCTTTAATCCTTCTTGCTTCACAAGCGGTTCTTTTTTCATCGTTTCTTCACGACTGAACATCTTTCTGCGCTCGCTTCGTTTTACACCAGCTAAGAAGTCATATACACGAAGACCAATTGATGTACTGAATGACCCGAACGTGCCGCCTGTATGGAACGGTAGTAACATCCACTCTGGTGTTGTTACATGGGGACCGTTCTCATATACGATCGCACGCTCTTTCCCCACCTCTGCTACCATTTTCACTTCAAGTTGTTTTAAATAACGTAAACCACCGTGCACAAGTTTCGTTGAACGACTTGATGTACCTGCTGCAAAGTCCTGCATTTCAAACACAATTGTTGATAACCCGCGTGTTGCTCCATCTAATGCAATACCAGAACCAGTAATACCTCCACCAATTACGATCACATCTAACTCTTGTTTATTTACTCCATTTAATACGTCTTTACGTTGTTTACTTGAAAATTTCATGGTAATTCCTCCCTTTGATAACGAAAAAAGAGACCACAAACTCCGCTATAGATTTCGCCTCTATAGCGCGTTGTGGTCTCTCCAAATCTCCTACCGAATTATTAACTTGTCACCATTATAACACTGTTTATGATTATTTGAAAGCTTTTGTTGCTTCAATTGCTTTTTTCCAGCCAGCATATAGCTCTTCGCTTGTTTCCGCTTCCATTGCTGGTGTAAAGCTCTTATCCATATGCCACTGTGATTTAATTTCATCTTGGTTTTTCCAATATCCAACCGCAAGACCTGCTAAATAAGCTGCACCTAAAGCTGTCGTTTCATTGATCACTGGACGCTCTACAGGAACATCTAACATATCGCTTTGGAACTGCATTAAGAAGTTATTCTTAACTGCACCGCCATCAACGCGTAATGTTTTCAGTTCAATACCTGAATCAGCTTCCATCGCGCATAATACATCTTTCGTTTGGTACGCTAACGATTCTAGCGTTGCACGAATGAAGTGCTCTTTCGTAGTACCACGTGTTACGCCAAATACTGCACCGCGTACTTCACTATCCCAGTACGGTGTACCTAATCCTACGAATGCCGGTACAACGTATACGCCGTCAGTTGATTCAACGCGCGATGCGTACTCTTCGCTCTCACTTGCATCTTTAAACATGCGCATTCCATCGCGTAACCATTGAATTGCAGAACCCGCTACGAAAATACTTCCTTCTAACGCATATTCTACTTTACCATTTAAACCCCATGCAATTGTTGTTAATAGGCCATGCTCAGAAGCAACTGCTTTTTCACCCGTGTTCATTAACATGAAGCAACCAGTTCCGTATGTGTTTTTCGCCATACCTTCACCGAAGCAAGCTTGTCCAAATAATGCTGCTTGTTGGTCACCAGCTACACCAGCGATCGGTACATTTTGACCGAAGAAATGATAATCAATTGTATGACCATATACTTCAGATGATGGACGTACTTCTGGAAGCATGCTCTTTGGTACTGTTAACATGTCTAGAAGCTCATCATCCCACTGTAAATCGTGAATGTTAAACATTAATGTACGTGATGCATTTGAGTAGTCTGTTACGTGCGCTTGACCACCAGACAATTTCCATACAAGCCATGTATCAATTGTTCCGAATAATAGATCGCCGCGCTCTGCTTTTTCTCTCGCACCTTCAACGTTATCTAAAATCCATTTTACTTTCGTACCAGAGAAGTATGCGTCAATTAAAAGACCTGTTTTTTCGCGAACCATATCGCTATAACCTTTTTCTTTTAATTCATCACAAATTTCAGCTGTTTGGCGAGATTGCCATACGATTGCATTGTAAACCGGCTTACCAGTTGTTTTATCCCATACAACTGCTGTTTCACGTTGGTTTGTAATACCGATACCAGCGATTTGTTCTGGTTTTACATCCGCTTCGCTTAAGCAAGTTGCAATAACCGCTAAAATAGATCCCCAAATTTCTTGTGCATTATGCTCTACCCAACCTGGCTTTGGAAAATGTTGTGTAAATTCTTTTTGAGCTGAATGAACAATCTTACCTTCTTTATTGAAAAGAATTGCGCGTGAGCTAGTTGTTCCTTGGTCTAATGAAAGAATATATTTTTTCATATCGGTTTCCCCCTTATGCTACTTTTCTACTATTTGTATCGCTTCCGCTTTTTTTACTTGTCATATAAGAGATTGCTAGTACAATCACAGTTGCAATAATCACATAAATAAGTGCTGCATTTTGTTTTCCTTCAAATACAACTTGATGGAATAATCCTGCAAGTGATCCACCTAAGATCGGACCAACAACTGGAATCCATGCATATTTCCAATTCGAACCGCCTTTTCCTGCAATCGGCAAGAAGAAATGCGCAATACGCGGACCTAAATCACGAGCTGGGTTGATTGCATATCCTGTTGTTCCACCTAATGATAAACCAATACTTACAATTAAGAAACCTACGATAAATGGATTTAATCCATCTGCAAATTTATTTGCACCAATTGCTAATATACCAAATACTAAAACGAATGTTCCAATCATTTCACTTAAAAGGTTTGCAAATGTATTCGGAATTGCTGGACCTGTTGCAAATACACCTAATTTTGTTCCTGGGTCTTCTGTCTCTTTCCAATGCGGTAAGTAATGTAAATATACGATAACTGCACCGATGATTGCCCCAATCATTTGCGCTACGATATAACCTGGTACATCACTCCATGGGAACGCTCCCTTAAAAGCTAGCCCAATGGTTAAAGCCGGATTCAAGTGTGCCCCACTAATTGATCCAACTGCATATGCTGCGACAGCAACCGCTAAGCCCCAGCCCATTGTAATGACAATCCATCCAGAATCTTTTGCAAACGACTTTTTTAAACTTACACCAGCACAAACGCCGCCACCAAGAACGATTAACAACGCTGTCCCTATTAACTCCCCTAAAAATGCTGACATAGTATCCCTCCATAATCAATTTAAACGCTTCAAATGTGATAGAGGTAAAATGAATGGCCATTCGTTTTTTCCAAAAGAAAAAGATCCACAGCCTACACGCTTCCATATAAAAATATAGAAACAATGAAATGTGGATCTCTTCTTTTCTCCGTCACGTTTATTAACTTGTCTATAATGTTAACCCCAAATGAAAGCGGTGTCAACGAAAATATTCACATTTTCGTCACTTTTTTTGGTAATGTTTCCACAATTCTTTTTTCGATGTCGTAATTGCTGTCGCACCAGCCCCTAAAGCCCTTTCCACATCATCTACAGTACGAATAAAACCACCTGCTAAAATCGGTACGCCCGTCCGCTCTTTCACTTCAGCGATTACATCTGTTAAAGCTCCAGGAAGCACCTCTATATAATTCGGTTTTGTCTTTTCTAAAAGGTTGCAACTCTTCTCCATCGCACTAGAATCAATTAAAAAGATGCGCTGAATTGCAACAACACCTTTTTGTTTCGCCTTCATAATGACACTCGCCTTCGTTGACAACAACCCGTACGGCTTATATTCCTGACATAAAAACTCAGTCGCATGTCCATCACTTTGCAAACCATGAATAAGATCTACATGTAAAAATACCTTTTTACCATACTGTTTCGCGAGTGATACAACACTCTTCAATTGCCCGATATGAATATCTAAAATAACGATATACTCATACGAACTATGTAATAGCTTTTCCAAATCTTTAATTTGCCTTACTGCCGGTAAAATCTTCTGCTCATGAAATTCCATTCAAAAAGTCCCCTTCTTTACGTCATCCTACTCTTTATAGTACACAATTTGGGTGAAAAGAACAGCGGATGAAGGAAATTTCTTTAGTCTGCGCGTGTCGGATTTGACCGAGTGATCGATATATTTCGGGAAATAAAAAAGTGGATAACTAATTTGTTATCCACCTACTAGCACTTATAGTAAAACGGAGTCTTTATCATTATCTTGATTACGGCGCTCCCGTTCTTCTTCTAAACGCTTCATATATACTTCGCCTTCTTTTTCAATAAACTCGTTATCCATCTCTTGCTCTTTTTTAGAAGTATATAAAACCATGTAGCCACTTACAACAATCCCAACGATAATAAGATAAATCCACCATGGTAAAGTTTCCACTCTATTTCCTTCCTTTCCTAAGACAAGCCTTGTTAGTTTCACTCTATGAAGGAAAGTACGGATTTATGATTAATATTTTACGCCTGTGGATTCTTTTCAAAAAATGCTTGTACATATTCTATAAACTCTGCTGGCTCTTGGCGAAACGGAGCATGATATCCCTTTTCAATAATATGAAATGTACTATTTTTAAATAACTGATGATACAGCTCACCATTTTTCCATGAAACACTCTTATCGTTTCGGCCCCATATAATTAAAGTCGGCACCTTTATTGCATTTGCATCCATCACAATGCGGCGCTCTCTCATTTTCGTAAGCTCATCATAATGCTTTTTATCATCTCTACTATTTTTCACTTCGTTTTTATCATAATCAGTAATCGCCGTTACAGTCTGTAAATCCGTTGATAACTCTGGCGCCTGGAAGCCCTCTTTTTGCTGGAAAGACTCTATCCCTGTTGAATCAGCTAAAATGAGATGTGTAACCGCCTCTGGATATAAGTGTGTCAAATTGAGGGACATCTCTCCCCCCATTGAATGACCAAGTACCGCAAACTGATCGTATCCAAGTTTTTTCATTAACTTATAATATAAATTTACTTGCGTAGGAAACGAATATTGAAAATCAGTCGGTTTAGAAGAACGACCAAACCCTAAAATATCAACCGCAATAATCGTATGATCTTTCGCTAGTTCTGGATAGATATCACTAAACCCATCCGAAGAACCTCCAAACCCATGAAGCATAAGTAATGGCGGCTTCCCCTCACCAATTTGCTTAAAATATATCGTCTGCCCATCAATCTGCGCCATCTTCTCTTTCGTCTGTAACTTCATCATGACAGCATCTTTCGCCTCTTCTACTTTGGCGATCGGCTTATCAACGAAATTACAAATTACTAACAAAACAAGAGCGACAAAACTAATGATATAAAACTTAAACCGTTTCAAATTTCCCGTCTCCTTTCTCATGGTGGTATTTATAAATACGTTTACTTAAAATAAGTTTTTACATTTTTTGGTTGTTTTATGTCTCTTATCAGTTGTAACTATACAGGTTACAATTTAACTAAAAAAATATAAGGTCTCCTAAAAGAGATTACCTAATCGGTACTACCCTTACATGTAACCATTATAGTTACAAAACAAAAGTAAGTCAATTCTTTTTGAATTTTTATTTACACCTTAAAATAAACAAAAGGACCTCTATGCTTGAGGTCCTTTTGTTTATTCTTATTAAAAATGATCAGCGTGTGAGTTTAATGTACAAAGACACTCATTTCACCGTAGGAACTACGGGTAGAACCTACTAACATAACTGGCGGATACGCTAGTGTTCGTAGGAATCCCCCACTTCAAGCGTAGCTAAGTGGCGGGTAGTTCAATTAATTATGAAAAGAAGGTTTATAGAACGAACGGTTATCAAGAGCAAAGACACGCTCTGTGTATTCACCTGGTTTTGTGCGTCCTAGTGCGCGATCCATCATGTTCATCTTCGCATCTAAGTTATCAATGTAGTGCAAGATTTCTGCTTCTTTTACTAATGGTGGTTTTGGGCTACCCCATTCTGCTTTTCCGTGATGAGAAAGAACGATGTGCTGAAGGATCAATACTTCTTCTCCATCAATTTTCAGTTCGTCTGCTGCTTTACCAATTTCGTTCACCATAATTGAAATGTGGCCAAGTAAATTTCCTTCTAACGTATACGTCGTAGAAATTGGGCCAGACAGTTCAATTACTTTACCAAGGTCATGTAAAATAACGCCCGCATAAAGTAAATCTTTATCTAAAGATGGGTATAGTGTAGAAATTGCTTTTGCCAAATCTAGCATTGATACGACGTGGTATGCAAGTCCTGATACGAACTCATGATGATTTTTCGTCGCTGCTGGATATTCTAAAAATTCATTTTGATGCTTATTTAATAAATGTCTTGTGAGACGCTGAATGTTCGAATTTCTCATTTCAAATATGTACTGCGTAATTTTTTCAACCATATCTTCTTTTTTCACTGGAGCTTTTTCTACAAAGTCCGCGATATCTGTTACTTCATTTTCATTGGCAACACGAATTTGTTTCACACGTAGTTGAATACGTCCTTTATAATTTTGAACATCTCCAGCTACTTTCACGATTGTTTCTGCTACATATTGTTTCTCAACTTCTGGTGATACATCCCATAACTTCGCTTCAATATCTCCAGTTTGGTCTTGTAAGATCACTGTTAAAAATGGCTTCCCATTGCTCGCGATACCTTTTGTCGCTGTTTTAATTAACAAGAAGATATCGACTTGTTCACCAACTTCATACTCTGCAATTTTCTTTTTCATTCGAATTCCTCCACCAAATCAATTACTTTTAGTATAGCATACTACTGCTTATTTTCTTTACGCACATACGTTAATTTTATAATCTGTTTTTCCGTAAAGAACGATAATAAATGAGCATGACATGTAAAGAAAATCACTTGCCTATCTTTCGTAATTTCTTTTATAAGCTCAATCGTTCGATTTGTTCTGAGCGCATCAAAATGTACAAAGCTATCATCAATAATAAATGGATAATCATACTCAAATGTCTTTGCGAGTGCAAATCGCAGTGATAAATACAACTGCTCCGCTGTCGCTTGACTTAGCTCATGACTGTAAAAACGCATACCATCGTTACGTTCAACAATGAACGGTTCTGTTTCTGATGGTGAAAAGATCTTACTATATCGTCCGCCCGTTAAATAAACGAAGTACTCTTCAGACTCTTGTAAAATACGCGGTAAGTGTACTTCATGATAGTATTGTTTCGTTTTCGTTAACACTGTTTTCGCCGTCGCATATGCAGCCCACTTTTTCACTTGTTCACGTACTTGTGATTTTTTCATTTCCCATTCGTGTAATAAATCCCCGTACGTACTACCTTCTTCTAAATTCGCAATCTCTATACGATGCTTCGCAATGCGCTCAGTCAGTTCTTTCTCTTTCGTGAGGAAGTTTTGTATACTTGTTACTTCTTGTTTTAATGTTTCTTCATAACCTTCGGCTTTATAATTTTCAGCTAATGACAAACTCGTTAAACGCTGTTCTAACAAGTCAATTTGAGGTAATAGACGCCCCACTTGTTTCTCAGCATCATCACGTTTTTCTGCTAATCTTCCTGCTTCTAAAAACATCTCTTCATTTGTAGAATCTGCAATATGCCATAACCCATCTCGTTCTACTAGAAGTTGCTTCAATTGATGCAGTAGCAATTCCGATTCTTCTTGCCACTCCGCAACCTTCTCTTTCAATTGCTTATGCGCTTGTCTTTTTTCTTTTTCCTTTTGCATACGCTCACTAGCTACATGCAAATTATCGAAATCTGCACTGCCAATAACATTTTCTAGTTTATGCTCAAAACTAGAAATCATTTCATATAATGTAGATTTTCTCTCAACTTGTTTCCCTAGTTCACGGTATAATTGCTGCATTTTTTCAATGCGTTCAAATGCTGGCAATATGTGCGCATGCGTATAAAAGGTTGGAAACATATAACGTGCTTTATACGTATCTACTTGTTCTCCTACGCGGAACGTCTCTCTTTCCCATTCTTCGTATGCTGAAACAACTTTATCATAAGCACGTTCCATTTGCTGCAATTTATAAGACTCTCTCTCAAATAACTTTCGAATTTCTTCATCTTTTTCTAATTGATAGCGAACCGACATCGCTTCTTCACTATGATGCCCGCCGGCACTTTGCTGGAGTGCAAGAAGCTCTTCTTGTAGTCCTCCTGAAGAATCTTTATATAAAACGAGCGAAAGTACGATCCCAACAAAAATAATGACACTAATCAATAACATCGCACGATTATCTAAAAATAAACTTGTTAATAACACGCCTGTATTAATGAGTAATAAAAGAAGACAAACCGTTTGCCAGCGTTTTTTCTTTTGCTGCGTGTGTGCTCGTTCCTCATATTTCCGCTTCACTCTCTCTGCACCCATACTCGTAAAGGTAACATCTTGAAATGATTTTTCCTTTTCAACTAGCGCATTTCGCTCTTTATCGGCTAACATTTGCTTTTTTATATGTCTTATATTTTCCTCTTGTGCCTCTAATTGCTCTTGTGCCACTTTAAAACGGTCATCTAATTGCATTTTTTTCGTTTCTAACTCTCTCGCTTTTTGCACCGTTTGTGTAATTAATTCTTTCGTTGCTAAACTTATATCAAAAGAAAGAACCCTCTCTTTTTCAAAAGTAACGCCAATTTGTTGCTGCAACTCTTCGATTTCTTCTTCTATATTTCCGATACTTCCCGTAATATCACGCATTTCTTGGCGTGCATTTTCATACGACATATGCTGCATACGAAGCTCTTCTACGTAACTTTCTTTTTGCAGAAGCTCTTCATCTATTTGGGTGGAATCAATTTCTGATTGCACCATCTCTATCCTTTTATGCAGTGAATCTATTTGTACTTGTAGTGGTTCAATCTTCGCTTTTATCGCTTCATAACGTGCTGTTCCATTAATAGGAAACTTCCTAGCGTCTTCTTCTAACATTTTTTCATATGTTCGTTTTTCAATGACAAGAGGCTCAAGCGCTGACAATATTTCATAATCTTGTTTTCGCTTTTCTGCCGATTCTTTCTCAGTACGAACGTAAGCGAGCTGCTCTTCACTTTTTTTTAGCTGTCCCACTTGTTTTTCATATGCACTAATCTTCCCTTGCCACTCATTCAGCTTCTCCTGAAGCTTCTTTATTTCTTGTAAAGACACATTAATTTCAGGTTTACGACCATTTGGCTTGAAACGCTGATCCATTTCTTTTTCTAACTTTTTATCTAGCTGTAATAACGCATCACTTCCGACTGCGCTTGCTGAAAATAAATAATTTCCTATTTCCACTTCATCGAGATGATGAATGTTTTGCAGACCGTGCATATCAAATGAAAAGACCGAATCAAATAAACTTTCATTCATCCCGCTTAATATATCGTTTAAAATGTCTTCATCGCCTGTTTTTCCATCCTCAAAATAAACTGTCACTTCACCAGAAGCCGTCTTTGGCAGGCGCTCAATTTTCACAAGGCCGTACTTCTCCGTTTGAACAGTGATCACTCCACCGTACTTTCCGCCTTCTTTCGGTTCATAGCGGCGCTGCCCTCTCGTTGGAAAACCGAATAAAACACTCTTCATAAACGAGCGAATCGTCGATTTTCCCGCTTCATTTTCACCGTACAACACCGTCAGCAATGAAAGATCCATTTCCACATTTTCTAATTTTCCATATCCATAAATATGGAGTTTTTTAATTCTCATTTCTTATCCCTCTCTTGCCGGAATAATTGCTCTAAAATAATACTTTCTGCTTCCTTTTGGATCTCTTTCTTTTCCTCTTCCGAAAAAGATTCAATGATATTTCGCGCTACAGGAGATGTCCAAATCGTGCGCAGTACTCCGTCCATATTCGTAAAAGAATCTAGCTCTTGAAGTACACTTCCGAAGAAATGATTGTCCTCTTTCAAGCGTTCAATTTCCGCAAAAGAAACCGTCTCATTCTTCCACTTCATCGCATATACAAAATCTTTTCGCTCTTCTCCCGCTGCTAAAATATGAAAAATCTCTTCCACACGTTTTTCATCACGCAAATAAGGAGAAAGCGGTCCTTGCCCTGTAAATATGACCGTTAAAAGAGTCCCTTCCTCTTCTTTACGCCATTCACTCATCGCTTCCGACACCGCCGTCATAAGGTCATCCACAGTTTCAAGTCCATCAATACTAACCTCTACTTCTCCCCACACTACATCCGCAGTATGAAAGAAAGAACAGTACGATCCTTGTTTCGTTAATTCAATAAAGTACGCTCCCTTTTCCCCTGTTTCCTTACGATGACGCCCTTGTATGTTACCAGGATAAATAATGTACGGATCCTCCGCTAAAACCTCACGCTTATGTATATGACCAAGAGCCCAATAATCAAACTGTTTTTCTTTCAGCTCACGAATTTGAAATGGCGCGTAGCGATTATGCTCCGCATCCCCTTCCACACTTCCGTGAAGCATTCCGATATGAAAAGGCGCGTCACTCATTTTCGTATACTGCGCCGTCATATTATCTATTACCGCTTGCTGCAAATAACTAAATCCGTAAATAGACGCTAAAAGTTCATCATCTTTATAAAATGACTTCTCCTCTACATATGGCTCAGTAAACACATGAACATTTTCCGGAAACTCAATTGCCGCCCAGCTTCCCCCTAAATGATCATGGTTACCATGAATGATATAAACAGGAATCTCATACTGCGAGAGCCTTTTCATTTGTTCTCTCACGAAAACTTGCGCCCTGAGACTTCTCGTTTCCGCATCATATAAATCCCCAGCTAGTAATACAAAATCAACGCGCTCTTGGATTGCTTTATCAACAATACGCTCAAATGATTGAAACGTACTTTGCTTCATTCTCTCCCAAACAGATGCTGGCACATTCATTTCCATCCCTTTAAATGGACTATCCAAATGTAAATCAGCCGCATGTATAAACTTTACTTGTTTCACAAATAAACGATCCTTTCTTTTTTCCGTACTCAACTACGAATAGTAATACCTACTATTCATAAAGCTTTCACTCTATTTTACCATGCAATGTCACATATTTCTTTGCATATTCTATCGATTTGTGACAAAATAGTTATAAGATTCTGATTTTAATTATTGGAGGGGATTTTCATGGGAGTATACGTTCTAACAGTCTTTGAAAAAGATGGTTCAAAAGCATTAGATGAATCATTCGAGGCCACAACAGAAAAAGAAGCGAAATCAAAAGGCGAATCTATTTTACGAGAAAAAGGATTGTATGAGCACACACATCGCTGCACATCTTCCGCAGGTAAGCTCGTTTTATTCCAGCGCTAAAAAAAGAAGCGTCATCCGCTTCTTTTTCACTCTATTATATCTTCATCACACCACGTAAACACTACATCGAGAATGCGATTACCGATACGTACGCGCTTATTCCATTTTCCTGTTTGGATCTGATGTTGCAATTCCGCTTTCATCTTTTCCGTCCAGTCGTGAATCGTTTCACTACCGTTGTACGGATATACGCTTGGAAACTCTTCCTGCATAAGATGTAAGCTCTCTGCATCAAAATGAAAATGGAAGAAGTAGTTTGCTGTAAGCGATGGTTCTTGCAATCGTAAAAAATGATCATCGATTTGCTTTCTATTTCGGTAGAAAGTAAAGATATTCACTTTTCCGCTCGTAATTTGGTCAATTTGAATTTCGTACTTCTCTATAATCACGTCTGTCCACCTCGTTATATACTACCTTTAGTATATATGTCTTTTGCAACAAAGTTAACCATTTTTACACGAAATTCATTTCCTTCATTATCATTCCCGTACCTCCAAGTACAATCAGAACAAATAAAAAACAAAGTTGAAGGGGAGCGATCGCATGTATTTCGGAAGCAAAGGTTGGTATGTAAAAGAACTTAAAAAATTAGGTATCCGCACTTACGAAGGTAAAAAACTAGAATCATATCGTACGCATGTGTTAGCTAGTTTACTTGAAAGAGCTCACAGAGAGTCGGCTTAATAGAAAAAGGAAGCGACTATTTGTTGCTTCCTTTCGTTTTTATTCAATAGATTAAAATGGAATCATCATACATTAACAGTCTATCCTTACTGTTATGCTCTCTTGATAGAAACCACCTAATATTAATTGAACTTTTATTATCGAATAATCTTCCAGATGATTATTCGATAATATTTTAAATTCTCCATACTTATTAACCCGTCCGCTCCCAATAAACATATCACCACTCGTTATGACAATTGTTGCATGAGGTTCCGCACGTCCTGATACACAATTATCACCATACTTCACAGAATCTATCGTTAGTTTCTCATGAATATAATCAACTAAATCCATGCATTTCTTTTCATTCAAATTAACATTTAGGTCTTCCGCTCTCAAAAACTCACGCTTCCTACCAACCTTTTCTGAAGAGAAAACCAAATTTCCCTGCCAACTAAACCTATAAAATGTAGTAATAGGTAGAACCATCTGCGTTAACTCCCCCCATTTTTCTAAAACTTCCTTCTCATTTTTTATCAACTGCAATCTCTGAATGAATTTACAGCTATACTTTCTATTTTGGGATAAAAGAAAACGGCTTTGATTTTCTAGTCAATTTCGTACTGTTAATTTGTACAGAGCATATAGAATACAGCTTTTTACTCCAGATGCAATGACAACACTATATACAAAGAACCATGCCCCATTCAATGTAACTCCGCCCTCAAATATATGAAAAATAATTATGTTACCAATTATTAAGAAAATCCATGAAACGAAATACTGCCTTCCGTTTTTAATATATAAAATTTCATCCTCATAATAGACTTTAATTGCCCCACCTTGCCAAACACCAATAGCAAGAGCAAAAAGTGTAATCGCCAGTAACTCCGCTTGTAAATCCCAAGTCATGGGATGCGGCATTGTATATGTAACGATCCCTATCATCATTAGAAAGATTAAAATATCTATCCAGTTCACTTTTCTTTGTTTGCTTTGCATCCAAATAAAGAAAATGACTACAGAAAGTAAAAACAAAGTTACCATATTAATTATTCTGCTTCCTTTCCTATATGAGAAACGTCTGTAACGTTACTAATCTTTGGTACTCTCTGTAGCATATCAGGAAGAAGAAATAAAAAAATCGTACAAAAGGGCAAGCCTGTAATGTACGATTGGGCATATATAATATTTTAAAAATGAATTAACTTCCTTTCAATAGATACAGCTACCGCTTCTGATCGTGAATTAACACCTAATTTATTGTATATATTCGTTAAATACGCTTTTACCGTTCGCTCAGCTATTCCCATATCAAATGCAATTTCTTTGTTCTTATATCCGCGTGCAATAGCTTTCAACACAAACATTTCTTTTTCCGTTAAATTATTTTCTTCAATCCTATCGGTATGTACTTCTTTCCTTTTATAATTCACTATCTTTTCCATAATATGTGGTTGTAGTAAAATCTCACCCCGAATAGCCGCTTCCAACGTTCGAAACAAATTATCACGATCCGTATCTTTTAGCAAATATCCTTTTGCTCCTAACCCAATTCCCTTTATCATTAATTCATCTTCATTATAAGTAGTTAATATAATAATTGGCGTATTATCTTGTTTTTTATTTAAAACCTCAATTGTTTCTAAACCACTCA
This sequence comes from Bacillus clarus, assembly GCF_000746925.1. Classification (GTDB taxonomy): domain Bacteria; phylum Bacillota; class Bacilli; order Bacillales; family Bacillaceae_G; genus Bacillus_A; species Bacillus_A clarus. Next base: position 3,334,651 of record NZ_JMQC01000008.1, on the reverse strand, counting down.
TTTTAGGCATATTTAAGTCCATTAAAATGACATCAGGTTTCTTTTCCTCTATGAAAGAAAGAGCCTCTTCTCCATTTGCCGCCTCACCTATAATTTGAAATGAGTCACTCGTTTCTATTATTAATTTCAGACCTTCTCTTACAACGAAATGATCATCAACAATTAATACATTATACTTCATGTCTATCTCCTTCGTTACTTATTGGTACTTGAATATGTACTTTTGTACCCTTCATCTTCTCACTCGATATGTGTATTTCTCCTTTAATCAATCGAACACGCTCATTTAGGCCAATCAAACCATAATGTCCAGGATTTTTACCGATATATCTAGTATCAAAACCAATTCCATTATCTTCAACTATGATAGTAAGTTTCTCAAGGTCATCTACATATTCAACTTTTAACTTTACATCTGTTGCCTGTGAATGTTTTGCGATATTCGTTAAACATTCACTCATTATATATAAACAGTGCTCCTTTACTAAACTTGAAACATACGGAGGACTTTGAATAGTAAATCCCACATGTATAGACGTAGCCTCAGAAAACCGTTGAACCTCTTCCTCTATCGCTTTATGAAACGAATTCGTAGTATGACGTAAATCGTCAATAACTAACCTTGCATCATGTAATGTTTGTCTCGCTCTTACCATCGTTTGTTTAAGAATCTCTTGAGATCGCCCTGTATTCCCTTTTTGCATATGAGCATCCATTGCTTCCAATTGCATAATTAAACTTGCTAAACCTTGCGCTAACGTATCATGTAAATCTCTTGCCATTCGTTGTCTTTCATTAGCTAATGTCAGTTCTTCCACTCTCGTATATGCAAACTCTAACTCTTGAATGTATCTCTGTATACGATTACGTGCATCAAATTGTTGCTTATTAATGTAAGAAAAAGGAACAATAATTGCTAATACTAAAAGGAACATAGAGAGAAGAATAGATAATTTATTCACACCATAATTGATACTAATTGCAGCACAAAATATTGCATACATGAAAGCAAATCCTGCAATTACTTTAAATATATTGTTATACACATATAAACTTTGTGCAATTAAAATAGGGGTTAATCCAACAAACACCGCTATTGACCCATTCGGCACAATAAAGGCAGCGAAAAATACAATGAAGAGTTGTACGAAAAAGAAGTACAATAATTGCCTATTCTGTAGCGAACTCGCATACCAATGAAAGATCGTATGAATAACAATGATGACTGTAAAGAAGAAACTATCCATAGAGAAAATGTTTTTATGAAATTCTAAAAGCATTGAAGCTATATACACAAGCGTTATCCATAAAACAATAAACCTTCTCGGAATAAACACCGCTTCTAATACGTTTGTATCCAAATCTATATTTGAATTTAATTTTTTCATATTCGACCTCCACCATTACATTATACAATAAAGTGAAACTTCCATTATTCTCCCTATTTTTTGATATATATAAGTATTGCGTTTTCCCAATCCAACATAAACATGTAGGAGCTGACTACTCCCCCCCCCTCAACCTTGATATATCGATAAGTTCACACCAAAAACGCCACCCTTTCTGTATATTTCTACAAAAAGAATAGCGTTTTTTTCGTTTTATGAATTCACTTTCTCTTTCGCTTGATTGCACCACGCAAAAGGCTAATTTCGTTTAAAATCCGTGTTTATTAGTGAAAGTCGTTCATTATGAGTTAAGATTAAAGCATGATGAATTAAGTTATTTTACTTGCTAAGCTCCCTTTGAGCTCCCATATAGCTCCCGATAATATTTTGATAGCTAGGAAGATGTTTCGCAAGTAAATCCCCAAAGCCTTCAACATCATTTCGCCAGTCACGTTGTAATTCTGCTGCAACGCTAAACCAGTTCATTAATTGAACCCCTCCGTGAGCCATACGCATAAGAGCTGCATCTGCAACTTGTTTACTAAAAGTTCCCGATGCGTCGGTTACAACAAACACTTCATACCCTGCGTTTACAGCAGATAGTGCTGGGAACGCAACACAAACGTCAGTAACAACCCCTGCGATAATCAGTTGTTTTTTACCTGTTTCCTCAATAGCTTTAACAAATTCTTCATTGTCCCACGCGTTAATCTGTCCAGGTCGAGCTATTTTTGGCGCACCAGGAAAAAGCTCAACCAATTCTTGCATGAGTGGGCCATTTGGTCCGTTTTCAAAACTTGTTGTTAAAATAACCGGTAAATCAAAAAACTTAGCGGTGTTAGCGAGAGCCAAAACGTTGTTCTTAAATTCATCAACACCATAGTCACGTACTAGACTAGAAATAAGACCAGTTTGATGATCCACTAGAAGAACAGCGGCATCATTTTTAGAAAGACGAGAATAAAGATCAGACATTTTATAATCCTCCTTTAATGAATGTAATAGAAGCAAATTCATATATCAGCCAATTCACATTAAAACTTCCACCGAAATTCACTACAAGAACGGGATTCCTGCTCGATTTCACAGTAAAACTTGCTCCTTTTCCATCATTATCTAGATAGAAGCGAGATTGAATTTCTGCTCATGTTTGAATCGTATTTTTTACTGGAACGGGATGTGTCTTTCAATAATCTTCAAAATCTGTTTTATTATCAAAACCAATAGATACTGGTTGTCCATTGAACCCTGTTGTTTTTACTTCATACGGAGAATCTTCTGCAGCGAATACGCCTCCAGCTCCGGAGAACATAATCCCAATTGTTAAAACTCCAACTACTCATTCTTCAACATAAAAAACCTCCTTCTTTATTTGAACCTATACTTCACACAATATTATATTATCTGTAAATTGTAAATAATTTAAATTTACAGATAATATAACTGTTTATTCTGAATATTTCATTTAAGCTTGACTATGTATAAACATACCTATCAAGAGTTAGAAGGAGCATCTGCGCTAGAAAGTACAAATTACATTCCAATAAGTGGTTTAAACGTGCACCTTACACTTTTGAGAAATACTTTAGTAGTGATTTTTGGGTAATATCGTATTCCTTTGAAATCAAGTGATACAATACGAATGGTAGCAAAGGAGAAAACAAATGAGTCTAAACTTTGCTCTATCCCTTCAGGTGGAGTAGAAAAAAATGAAACATTTGAAGAGTATTGTATTCGTGAGGTTTAGGAAGAAACAGGTTATCAAATCGAGGAAAAGCGCTTCAAAAGAAGCGTCTTTTCCGATGTATAATGAAATACTCTATTTTTAGCAAAATACTGATTATCCTGTATCATCATTACCAAATACAAATATGAAATATTGCATATCAAAATGTATTGATGCTTCTGTAGGCGCTCACTATAATAGGGGTATAAAGATTTATTACATCTTACTACTTAAAGAAGGAGGGAATAATATGGAAATCGCAATGGCAGTTTTAAAATTTGTAGGTGGAGTCATTCCATTAGTTCAAGAACTTTTAAAAGCATTCATGTAAGTTTATCATTCAGCAATTATTTAATTATTTATAAGAATTATCACACAAATGATCTGCATATCAAAGATGAATTGATATGCAGATCATTTGTGTGAGCAGACTTTAAACAAGAACCATTTATCCTAACAGGACAATATTAAAATTTCCCCAATAAAAAATCCCCTTAAAGTACATACACTTTAAGGGGAGAGCCTGTTTTCTATCTTATTATATACGTACAGCCGTACCACTTACGGCAACCATTAACATACCATCACGAACAACTTCGTAGTCTACGTCAACACCAACGATGGCATTAGCACCTTTTTGTCTTGCAAGTTCTTTCATTTCTTCCATTGCAATATCGCGCGCTTCTTTTAATTTGCTTTCATATGCACCAGCACGGCCACCGACAACATCACGAACTGAAGCGAATAAATCGCGGACAATATTTGCACCCATAATAGCTTCACCATTTACAATATCAATATACTCAATAATCTCTTTACCTTGAATTCCAGACGTTGTTGTTACAATCATGACTGACACTCTCCTATAACCTATAATTTTTAATTGGCGTTTCTTATGTCTTTATTATGACATGAAAAAAGTAGCTAAACTATTTAATTACCTTACAAGAATGTGACATTTTTGTAATAAAGATAAAAAGATAAACTATTTTACTCGTTTTCTATTCAAATTTCTTTAAAAGTTAAGCGAGAAATCAAAAAGCCAATATCTCGTAAGATATCAGCTTATTTTACAATTAAAGGGTATTGATTTTCTTTACTTGTAATGGAATCGTTATGATGTATAAATCTACAGCATAATAAGTAATCCAAATCCCTTTACACACTCGTTCTATTTTTTCTCATTTCAATTATGCTTAAAATATAAAGAAAGACTCCTACAGCAATCATTTTTTCATGCTTAGATAGATTTGATCCTAACGTAATCGTAGGCACGTTTAATCCCATAAACCTTTCACTCCATTCTATGGGCATATATCCTTGCTTACCAATTGCTAATGTACGTCCATCTATTGTGCGAAGAGTCGTTTGAATAAAATCACACTCAACTTCTATATCAGACAACTTTGTTGCTTTATCAGTCATTAAAGGACCACGGATCGTTCCAAATGTTTGTATCCTATTTTCTTTAAACATACCTATCTCGTAATAATTTGAATCACAAATAACCCAATCATAACCATTCTTTCCACTATGAAAATATGCAAGAATTTCCCCATTACTCGTTTCCAATCCAAAAACGTCCCTATTCCTTAAAAAAGGTATGACTGAAAAAATAATATTAGATGATATTGTCTTTGTTCCTGCGATATATCCACCATCAGGATGATATAGGCCAAATTGCTTATTTCTTTTAGGTAATCCTAATAAAACAAAAGTATCTATATCCCAAAATGTTTCATTGCTTTTCACAGCATTCTTTTGTATTAACTTCCCTTTTCTAAATTGCCAAAATCCAATTCCGAAAAAAACAAGCGAAACGATAACAATAAATATTGCCTCTCCCCAATTCACATTTCCCCACTGATCATATATAGCGCATAGTGCAAAAATAAAAACAACCGTTCCAATAAGAAACTTAACACTCGCTTTCCTTTTGTAATAATCAAACAATTCCATTTGTACATCTCTACCCCTTATTTTTATTTTTCAATTATTAATGTATCAAAAATAAATGATAACCTCTATACAATCATTAGAAAAACCTTCCAATGCATCCTTAATGACATACAATTGTTCCTTTCTCTTTATCTGTAAAAAACAAAGAAAGGCATCTGTTTCAGATACCTTTCCTCATTTTTAATATGTAAACGTAATCGTTAATAACGAATAACCTTCTTTTGCATTATAAGGCGCTGCTTGGTAGGAAACATTGTTCGCACCTTTTGGGAAACCTATTTCTCCAATTGCTTTCTGTACATCTTGCATCGCACCATTCATCGATTGTTTATAAAGAACTTCAATTTTCTCTGGCTTTGCTACATAGCGTTGTTGCATCTTACTTTTTAACTCATTGTAGCTATTCGCAATGTACTCACCTGATAAATAATTTAACTTTGTATCGTTTAATATTTGTTTATATACAGATGATTTAGCTCCACCAGCTGCTATCTTATTTGTAAGTACATCATAATAATTTGTAGTAGCTTGTGGGTATTCACTTCGATTCCACTCGTGATCTTTTGCAAGTTGCCCATCAGATAGGTTGAAATAAGAATACGTTACTCGTCCTTGCTCATCAGGTATTGGATCATCAAATGTTGTATCAAGATGGTACCATTTATTATCGATTTTTACTAAATTCCAAGCATGTGCCTGTCCGTTTCCAGTACCCGTTACAATATGAACATCAATTCCAGCTTCTTTCAGCAATTGATAAGTTAATAGAGCGTAACCTTGGCAAACCGCAGAACGATTTGCTAGTGCCTCATATGCTGTATAAGCTTGGTAGGAAGTATCATAAGAAACATGTTTTACAACATAATCATGAATAACTTTTACTTTCTCATGCTCATCCATTCCATTTTGAATCATAGATTGAACAATTGCTTTCGCTTGCTTCATTACATATGCTGTTTGCTCTTTTGACTCACGGTATGAGATATTTAAAGTAAACGTATAATCTCCTGATGAACCAGAAAGAGAATATGAAACTTGTTTTATCGTATGCTTTGCGTATTCATTTTTATTTACAGCTTCTGTATAGGCATTAACAAGCGTGTCCATCACTTCTTGCCTATTACTATTTTTTGCTTTGTAATTAAGTGTAATCGTTCCTTCATACGCATTAATATGTGTTTGCAACTCATTTTTAAATTCTTCTAATAGTTGCTGATCCCCTTTACCAACTACTTCCTTAGGGTCTTGATTTACTCGTTTTTTATATTCTAAAGCATTGTATAGAAACTGCGCATATTGTTCACGCGTTACCGTTTTATACGGCTCAAATTTTCCATCTCCTGTACCTGCTGCAATCTTATTTGACTGTACGGCACTAATAGCCTCTTCTGCCCAAAAATGATTTGGCACATCAGTAAATGTATGTTTTTGGTTTGCAGAAACATGAAAAGCATTTTTAATAATTTGTGCCATTTCTGCACGACTTACAGAATCTTTCGGTCGGAAGCTTCCATTTCCATCCCCTTTAAAAATCCCTACATTCGTTAAAGCTAAAATTTCTTCAGGAAACATGGTAGCATCTGAACGAATATCACGATAAGGATTTTTAACTTTCGATCCATCTTTCAATACATAAAAGGCATTATCATTACTAAAAGTGCCACCCTGTTTGCTTGGAAACAGTACGCGATAAATTAAAGCCGCTACCTGCTCCCTCGTTGCGACGTCACCTAACCCAAATTTTCCATCCCCATAACCTGCAATAATATTTTGGCTTGCTAAATCTTTAATAGCAGGATATGCCCAGTGTGTTTCTGGGACATCAGAAAAAGACTGGGTTCCAGCAGCTTTAACAATACTATCATTTGTGTATATTAAAGCACCGCTTATAAGTGTTATTGATGTAATTGATTTTAATAGTTTTGTGTACATGATGATTTCTCCTGATATATCATTTATTCTAGTTATTTTCTTTATGTTCGATTTATGTCGAAAAATCTGACAAAAAAAAGACAACAAAAAACATTATACAATTAAAACCTTTCAAACGATACATTAAATTTATGAATATGCAAAAAAGCATACAGTAAAATTTCAACCCGTATTGAACCTACATTGTTCACCAAATTTGAAGATGGAGACTTACTACTCATAACTAGCTGAATACATTAGACACATACAATCGCTCAAAAACTGAAATTTTTCACAAAATAAAAGAAGAGATGCTTTTACACCTCTTCCGTCCAACTAGAAAAAAGAATAACGTCATCCTCATAATATGCAGTTCATTTCATTCTATCAACCTACTATACAGGTGCTACCTAAACAAAATAAATCATGCACATAACAAAAGTACTCATTCGAGTGCTCTTACTTAAGCAGATACAGAATCTTTTCCTTTACGGAAGATCCCCATTAATCCACCGATTAATAATAAAACAGCTGGTAAAATATAAATGAAGGAAATACAAATAAATCCACCGATTGCTGCGATTGTCATCATAGCGCCGCCAACTTTTGCTTTACTCTTAACCATTACAGATCCAACAATTCCTAAAATTGAAAGAGCAACAGCTCCCCAGCCTAAACCAATAACACTGTTTGCACCATCTGCTTCCATAGCAGATGCAACACCACCGATAAATAATGCAATAAATGCACATAAAATACCAAAAATACCGCCAATAAGTCCTAATACAAATTCAGTTGTACGTTTCATTGGAATAAATACTCCTCTAATTTTATTATTATGAATTCAAGCTTCACAGATTTATTGTCCATAATAAATGATAGTTTGTATGTACCTGTACATTCATCTTATTCAGCTACATGAAAATAAACTTCCCACTTATATGTGATTGCTAGAAACAATACTTTCATTAATCAATTGATTCTTCACTCTTTCAATTCGTTATCTTTAGCAAATTTCAATTTTAAATAGTGAAATAAAGATCTTTTCACCATTATTTTTAATATTGAAAGCAACCTTTACTCGGTTCATTTCTATCGTATCGCCAACTTTATAAATTTCTTCTTGCTTCGGGCATCTCGTTTACTTCCTTCTTTCACTTTCATTTCAGCAAAAGCAACTAAACTTAATACTCAAATTGTAGCGATTCTTTTGACTATAAACCCATTCTCTTAAATTCAAAACGTAAGATTTCCGAACTAATCATAGCAAACAACAATCGTATTTTTTGTCGTATTATGTCGAATATCAATAATAAGATAATCGCAAATTTTAAAAAAATGAAGAGGGTATTCATTTAGGTATTCTTACACTCTTTCACTTTTCTTCGTCCTCTCATTTACTACTGAATCATCTTCCGAAGTAGACGGTACAAAGTACGTTATAATAACTAGCAAAGAAATAAGCAGCCCTGCTTTCCCGCCAATATAAGAATATTTCAACGGTGCATATAAACTATCTGTAATAAATAATAAAAACCAAAAGAGTATATTCGGGATTCCAGACAATAGATAAAAGATCTCCGGATCCTTCTTCTGTATACATTGGTAAATGCTAATCCCCGCAAAAATGGGAGTAAAGTAAAGAAAATAAAAAAACGAAATCTCTTCCCAAGTAGGAATTGTAAAACCATTTACATCTTTCTCTCCAAATGCGTTATACCATGGCATACAAAAAGTAATAATGAGCAAACACATTAAAATGACTTTTACCTTCTGCATCAATGTCTTCCTTTCCTACTTTATTTAAAATCTCATGTACTACGTGCTCTAAAAATAACAATTCACTATCCACCTTATCCGTAATTACCTAAGTGGCACTTCACCTCCTAAGCGCCTTCCTCTTTCTTATGTATGAATCATTATATTAGTCGTGCAGAAAAATATACTTTAACTTTTCCGCTTCATTTCGCCTTTTCATCAATAGGTTAGAAGACGAATCAAAAAAAGAAGCAACACCTCATCGGCATTGCTTCTCTCCTTCATATAAAGTGAAACTTTAATCAGTGGGGAGTCCCATCCCCACTGATTATTAGCCCACACCATTCGGGCTTTTACGGGTAGCCCAACTCCCACCTAACTTCTTTGCTTCCGCCGAATTTTGAGGTGGGAGCCTTATTGCCCTCAAATAGCGGGATAAAACTAGCTTAAACTACGAGAAATCTCTGTAAAAATCACTCCAAGCGCATAAGCACCAGCATCAGGATACCCTAAACTCCTTTCACCAACTGTGCCAGCTCGCCCCATTCGAGCGACGATTTCTTTTGTGTATTCTGCACCTTTAACAGCCTCCTCTGCTCCTTTTTCAAAAGCTGTTTTAAAGTTCGCACCAGAGGAAGCACATTTTAACCAAGAGTTTACACAAGGAACAAGTGCATCTACAAGCGTTTTATCGCCCACTTCCGCTCCTCTTCCGAAAGAGCGCTCACCAATAGATTGTATACCGTGAATCGCCACTTGTAGCATGTCAGCAAACTCACCAATTGTTAACTCCATTTTGCCATTTACAGCTTTACCTGCTGCACGGAAAGCTCCGCCCCAAATCGGACCAGAAGCTCCCCCGCAATGTTCCATAATAACCATTGAACATGCATCAAGGAACGTTCCGATATTTAAATTTTCTTGCTCCAAGATAGAGCTCCACTCACGTTTTAATTGCTTGAACCCTTTCGCAACGCTCATTCCGAAGTCTCCGTCACCTGCATGCGTATCTAACTCACAAAATGGAACTTCGTTTTTAATAATGATTTCACTCATTTTATCAACAATATAAATCATATTATTTAACGTAATTACCTCATTTTGAATAATAGCGTGTTCTTCCGCTGTTTCCGTCTCGAAAGAAACCTCTTTCTCTTCTACATCTTCATGAATATCAACATACTCTACACTCTCAACTGGTCCATCCACTTTAAACGCAGGTGTATTGCATTCTTTTGATAGTAATGTTTTCAGCTCATCATCTAGCTTCATCACCGTTAAAGACATACCTGCCATATCAATACTCGTCATGTAATTACCGACAAATGTTCTATTAATTTTTATATTTCTACTATCTAACTCTCTCGTAACCGCATTATTAAATAAATACAGTTCTTGCAACGGCGTACCACCGAAACCATTTACAAGAAGCGCAATTTCCTCATCACCATGTAAATCTAAATCTTTCACAAGATCATTTGTCATGCGTGAAGCTAGTTCGTCTGCCGTCATAACTTTTTCTCTTTTAATACCTGGCTCTCCATGAATACCAACGCCGTATTCCATTTCATCTTCACCAAGTTTAAAAGTAGGCGATCCACTCGCAGGAACTGTACAAGAAGTGAATGCTAAACCAATTGTACGAACGTTAGCCGCTGCTTTTTCCGCTACTGCCTTCACTTCTACTAAGTCCATACCTGCTTCCGCTGCTGCACCGGCAATTTTATGCACGAACACAACGCCCGCAACACCGCGGCGTCCTACTGTATACAGACTATCTTCTACCGCGATATCATCGTCTACTTTCACATATTCTACTTCAATACCATCTTCAGTCGCTAAATGTGCTCCATTTTTAAAATTCATAATATCTCCGCTATAATTTTTAATAATTAATAGCGTACCTTTTTTGCTAGCTGTCGCTTTAATTGCTTGATATACTTGAATTTGTGAAGGTGAAGCAAATACATCTCCGCATACTGCCGCATCTAACATTCCTTTTCCGACTAACCCTGCATGCGCCGGCTCATGACCACTACCACCACCGCTAATTAATGTTACTTTATTTTCGTTCATTTCTTTTTTCTTAATTACTTTATACTTTTTCAAAAGCTCAAGTTCTGGGTGAGCCATAACCATTCCGTTGCACATTTCCATTACTAATGTTTCAGGTTTGTTTATAATTTTTTTCATTGTGATCCTCCCTCATTTCCTTTAGCATATTGTGATATATGTGAAATATTTTTGTTACTACTTATGTTAAAATGAAAGCGTTTTATAGTAAACGGACAAAATGGACAATTTGTCTAAAGACACTTCCTTCATTTGTAGGTAGGATTTTCATATGAATAAAGTTGTAGGGATGATTAAAATGACCTCTTCTATAATTTCTAAAAAAATAATCGCGAACTCATTGAAAAAATTAATGGAAACAGAATCTTTTCATAAAATATCAGTGAGTGATATTATGCTCGATTGTCAGATGCGTAGACAAACTTTTTATTATCATTTTAAAGATAAATTCGAACTATTAAGTTGGATTTATAGAGAAGAAACGAAAGAAAACATTATAGACTTTCTCGATTATGAAAAGTGGGAAAATATTTTCGACCTATTATTTGATTACTTTCATCAAAATCAAAAGTTTTACCGAAATGCGTTTAAAGTAACTGAACAAAACTCATTCAATCACTATTTATTTGAGCACACGAAAAACTTATATATGAAGATTATTGATGAACTATCAATTGGTTGTAATATAATCATTTCTGAAGAGAAAAAAGATACAATTGCATCTTTTTATAGTCACGGCTTTGTCGGGACGATAAAAGATTGGATCGAAAATCATTGCAAAGTAGACCCATCTATTATGTCTTCTCTCATTAAAAATATGATAAACAACCAATTATTACTTTTACTCCAGCAATCCGTAAACAAATACTAAGGTGGAAAAAACAATGAAAAAGATTATGAATGATGTGCAAAATATTGTTCAAGATATGCTATGTGGCTTTTACTTTGAACATAATGACAAAATATCTTACGACGAAAAACACAACATCATTTATCAAAAGAACATTGCAGAAATACAGCAAGATGTTGTCATTATAAGCGGTGGCGGGAGCGGACATGAGCCAGCTGATATTGGCTATGTAGGAAAAGGAATGCTTGCGGCGGCGGTAAACGGAGAAATTTTCACCCCGCCTACAGTAGAACAAATCGTAGCGGCCACTCGCCTCATACCGAAAGAAAAAAGTATTCTATTCATTATTAAAAACTTTAAAGCTGACGTAGAAAACTTTCTAGCCGCTGAACAGATCGCAAAAGAAGAAGGAAGACAAATTGATCACGTCATTGTACATGACGATGTTTCCATTGAAGACGATGCTTCCTTTAATAAAAGAAGACGGGGAGTAGCTGGTACCATTTTCGTTCAAAAAATACTCGGAGCAGCAGCTCTCAAAGGCCATTCTTTAGAAGAATTACAGGTGATTGGCCGCTCTGTCATTCATAACTTGCATACATTAGGAGTCGCACTTTCTTCCGCAAACGATCCAGTTCAAGGAAAAGCGTCTTTCACGCTACAAGACGATGAAGTCTTTTACGGAGTCGGCATTCATGGTGAGAAAGGATACCGTAAAGAAATATTATCTTCTTCTGAAAAGCTAGCTATCGAGCTTATGAATAAGCTAAAAAGCATTTATCGCTGGAAAAAAGGTGATTATTTCGCCCTCCTCATTAACGGATTAGGCGCGACACCATTAATGGAACAATATATTTTCACAAACGACATTCGCCGTTTATGTGAACTTGAAGGATTAAACGTCCGGTTCGTAAAAGTCGGGACTCATCTAACCTCTTTAGATATGAAAGGTACTTCACTAAGTTTACTTAAACTAGAGGATTCCGATTGGGAGAGGTGGTTGAAGGTGGATGTTGACGTAGCTAGTTGGTAATAAAAAAGGATCCTCAAAAAGAACTTTCCAACCAAGGAAATTCTACTAATGTATATATAACGGTAAACTCCGTCGAGTCATTAGATGTTATAGGTAATGGAGATATAAAAACACAAGGCGTATTTAAAGCTTTAGACGTCTACGTTTATAATAATCAAAAAAAGCCCATTACACTAAATAGCAACAACTTTAAATTAATTGACGATCTAGGGAGAGAATATTACAGTTCTAATGAATCTCAATTAGCACTTAAAGCTGCAAATAATTCTACCTTTACATTTGGTACTCTTAATCCTGATTCAAGTTCATCAGGAAAAATTGTATTCGATGTACCAAAATATACGCAAGGGTTAGTTTTAAAAGTTAATAGTAATATGTTGGATAAAGAGATTGAGGTGAAATTTGAATAGTCAATGGTACTTAAAAGCGCACTTTTGTTTTGAATAAAATATAGATTTGAATCATATTTCTCAATAAAGCCTGAGAGTCCTTTCGCTGTTCATATATACCAAAAACTTAAATGTTTTACATGGGCACGTATATTTGTTATCTTAGCTTCCAACCGTTTACTTTCGGCTGTTTCTAATAAAGCCATCATATTTGAAATTACTCTCGGCACCCTATAACAATTTATAATGACATAACAAAAAGCACAGCCTCTGTTTTAACTACAGTAGGCTGCACCTTTTTCATTTTCGATTTTGTATAACTTAATATACCTGGCTTCCCTAATCCTTTTGAGTAGCTGCTCTCCAATCACGAAAAGATGTTGGGAATCCAGAATACCCACGTTGCTTTGTAAAAACTGTTTTTTCTTCAAGAGTAGTCAATGTTGTTTGCATTTTTTCCAGCTGTTCTCTCAACGCCTGTTGTTCAACCTTTAAATCCGTAAGTAAACGTAAAATCATCTCAGAATTAGTCATGAATATCCCCCAATCAAAAGAATAAAATACAATATGTAAACGACACAATACCCGTGACAAAAACAAGGTCGTCAATTCTCTTAAAATAATTCCCCATACACAAACAAAAAGTGGCATGGCAACGATTCGTTCTTTTTCAGGATACTTATAAAAAATTTTAAAATGTATGATAAGACGATAACTAAAAAACTTAGATTTGAAATCTTTACGAACGTTTCCTTTACATATGTGCCGTAAACTTAAAATGGTGAGTGTCTTTTCTTTTTTTCAAAAGGACCTGCTCAATTAATCCGTAAAAACATATAGTAAAGTGAATCCATTAACGTACATGTGTGACCTCAAGTTTTCCTCTTAATGAAAGGAGGGATTCATATGGGCTATGGCGGTAGTTGCGGTGGAGGCTGTGGCTTTGGTGGCGGATTCGCCTTACTTGTTGTGCTCTTTATCTTATTAATCATAGTTGGAGCTAGCTGTTGTCGCGGCGGATTCGACTGCTAAGAAGAGGCACTCTTGATAGTGTCCTTTTTTATATTTCTCAATATACGACTAACATATATATGCGACTATCATAGTGCGAGATTCCTAAGCGCAATATAGTAGTTTACCAACTATAAAAGGCCACTGTCACAAGAAAACAGCAGGCTTTTATTTTGTTATCTAACAAGATTAGAAAATGGAGCACCATTCGGCCCCGTTAAATGAGAAAAAGAACGTCGTACCCTCCAAACTTGCAATATATAGTTAAGCTTATTCTGTTACACTCGTACAAACTTCCTTATATAAAATAGCCCACCTATTTCCGTAGGCGGACTTTATGTGACTTTGCACCAGAACCTCTTTATCAATAAAGTTTATTTTTCTTCCCCTAATTTTTTATCAATAAAATATCCAATAACCAGGACTAAGGGAATCAATAATAACTTTAAAAATGAAATATCCTCTGCTGGTGTAGTTTTCATATAGTAAATGACACATCCTAAAATGAGCAATAAAGAAACGATTCTTCTTAACATACATTCACCCTTTATCACATAGTTAATTGACTAATAGACCAATTATTACTATTTAACTCATAGGAAAATACCACGCCTTCATTATTTTCATGAGAAACGATAATAAAGGTTCTGTCTGTACTTTTATTAATGAGCTCTGATAAAATCCCTCTACTTTCTTTATCTAAAGAGTTAAACGGTTCATCTAATAATACTAATTCTGTTGGAGTAGATAAATGAATTGCTAACCATATCTTCTGCCTAGTTCCTAGAGATACATTTTTTACGGGTTGCTTTAAGTAAGAATAAACATTAAACTTCTTACTTAATTTATAAACGTTTTCTAACAAATCTTCCCCATAACTAAAGAATAAATTATAAAATTGAAGGAATTATAAATTGGATTAAGAAGCTTTTTTGTAAATCGATAAAGATTTTAATGAGGGGTTATATTAATACGCAGTAAAAAATAGAGAGAAAAAAGAATTGCAATGATTTATTTTCCTAAAAGAAGAATAAAATAAATCATTGTATAGATAGGTATTGCAATTGAAGTGATTATATACATTGACATTTCAAATTTAGAAAGTTTTCTTTTTTGTTTATTTAATTTAAGCTGTCTACAATAAAAAATACTAGAAATAAATATTAATAAAAAAGCGAATGCTTGTATATTTTCTAAAAAGATGATCAAATCATCCCTCCCCTTTAAACTTTGTTTGTTTTAATTTTATTTCGTATATCAAATAAATAAAAAGAATCTCATATTTTATTTCAGATAAAGGAGATTCTTTTTTGTTTATGAAAAAGATGCGATACTTTATCTCTTCAATCAAAGAATTCTAAATGCGTTTTGATCAAACTTTTTTATAAAACTAAATGTTCATTCAAAAAGAAACGAATCCAATTTGATTAAACTTTTTTCAAAATGGATTTGTTTTATTTTCTGTAGAATAAGGATTTGTAAGTTGTTTTGAATTAAACTTTATTCCAAAGCAATAGCTACGCATTTTACTTGATAAAATAAAACGCCACCCATGAAATTCACCTCTCTTCAATATGTGTTTAAGATTTTTTATTACATAGAAACCTTAAGACCTTATGAGTTCAGCATATAACATTAGGGAGATTAACAGATGCAAAAAATGTCACCATTATTTGTCTATTTATAATAAATGTTTTGAACTTTTATTATAATTATCAATTAAGGCTCACAGTACATTGCTATAAAACCATAAACACTTATTTCATATTTACTTTTGTTGCGGGCGGTAAAAAGTATCTACCAATTGATTATACTCACTTCTTGAAATTTCTTTATTATACAGTTTAATTAATAAATCCTTATGCGCCTTCGAAAACGCCATTTTATCAATAAATTTTGGATACATATGATTATTCTCTCTCCGTCTAATAAATTATTATGTTGCATTTCGCCTACTTCCCTTGAGTATTATATTAAAATAAACAACCCATGCTTTATGAAATATTACATATCGAAATGGTTGAATATATTTATAAAGTAAGCGTCAAATATTCCCCACCTACTATTTGTAGGCTTGTATATACTTTAGTATTCATTTTTTCATCATGAAAAGGTCGATCATTTCTATGTTCAGAAATTACCGATCTTTTTTGTATGTTTATCTTTCTTTATCGTGCTGTCTTAGCTACTACAGGCTTTCCGTTACAAATTATGTTGGAGAACATTATTTTTTCTTTTTATGGGAATCATGTTTAAAAAGGATGGTGGAAATATGACAATCGATCGAATTTGTACAATTGGACCAGCAAGCAATAATAAAGAGACATTAGCTCAGTTAATAAAAAATGGTATGAAAATTGTTCGGTTAAATTTATCACATGGTTCACATGAAAGTCATAAAGAAATAATTCGTTTAGTAAAATCTTTAGATGATTCTATTAAAATTCTAGGTGATGTACAAGGTCCTAAAATAAGATTGGGTGTAATCAATGAAGAACAAATTACACTTCAAGCGGGGGATTCATTTATTTTATATACTCATTCAGTTGCAGGGAGTAAAGAAGAAGCAAGTGTTGATTATGTAGGAATTGCTAATGATGTGAAAGTTGGGAGTAGAATTCTTATTAATGATGGACAAGTTGAATTAATTGTTGAAAAGGTAAGTATGGAAAAAATAGAAACAAGAGTAAAAATAGGTGGCGATATTGCCTCGCATAAAGGGATAAATTTACCAGGTGCAACCGTTAGCTTACCGGCTATTACAGAGAAGGATAAAAAAGATATTCAGTTTCTTTTAGGAGAAGGTGTGGATTTTATTGCGTGTTCATTTGTTCGAAAACCTTCTCATATAAAGGAAATTCGCAACTTTATACATCAGCAAAAAGAAGCTTCCCCCAATATAATTGCAAAAATTGAAACGCTGGAAGCTATCGAGAATTTTCCAGATATATGTAAAGAAGCGGATGGAATTATGATTGCAAGAGGAGATTTAGGTGTAGAATTACCGTATCAATTTATTCCACTTTTACAAAAAATGATGATTCGTGAGTGCAATCAATCGAACACATATGTAATCACAGCAACACAAATGCTTCAATCTATGGTAGATCACTCTATTCCTACAAGAGCTGAGGTGACTGATGTATTTCAGGCTGTACTGGATGGAACAAATGCGGTTATGCTTTCTGCTGAAAGTGCATCAGGTGGCCATCCGATTGAAAGTATTAAAACATTGCGTCTTATTTCTGAATTTGCTGAACATGTAAAAAAAGATGGTCCTTTTGTTATGAAAGATGTACTGGAATTGTTCCATAAATCTCTTTAGTATATAAAAGTTGCATTCATCGCTCATCCTTACATATGAAAAAGCATCCTTTTATCTTGAAAAACTTGCTGAATTTTAGCTAGCTAAACATGTGGTGGGGTTGTGATGTACCGTTGACATATAAATCTCTCCCCTCTCTTCCCAGATCAAATTGATGAAGATGCTCTATTACATACTCAAACGATGGCATGTATCGTGCTTAGCTTTTCTCAGCTCGTTCATTCATTTCACTTACGCTCAAGAACAAAATCAATCTTTTCCGCTAAGATATTTACAAATAAATATTTAGTCTTCTCACTTCTTATCGGTGTTCTTTTGCAAGTTTGTATGATCTCCATCCCTCCTCTTGCAAATATATTTGGTATGCATGCAATAACAATACGAGATTGGGGATTTGTTCTCTTATTAAGCATCATTCCACTTGTCGTGAATGAAATCATAAAGTGAACCTTTCATCAGTGGGGGGAGTTTTCCATTCCCCACTGATTATTAGCCCACACCAATCTTACTGCTCTCAAATAGCGGGATAAAAATAATCTATATTACAATCTTAAGTTGATGGATGTGGTGGTACCCCATCACCATCAAGCTAGGAAAAGCAAATACCCCAAAACGAGAAAATTGACACCTCCAGATCAAAATGTATAAATTTTTTTTGGGGGTGTTATAAAATTCTTAAGTTGATGGGCATGTGGTCACCATATCATTTCGGGAAAATTGTACGTTTAGACACATTTTAGACAAAAAATAGCCAAATCCCTGTACGTTAAGGGATCGGCTATTTTTTTATGTAATCCTTGCTTGTGAAAATAAATAAAATAATTTACTTATAGCAATACATCTTTTCCTATTATTTAGTAGATTCTTTCATAAATAGGGCTGTCCATAGTGCAGGCACACCAAATACTTCATTACAAGCTAGAATAGAAATGATAACGTTTTCTTATGAATTTTTCAATTCAAGATGAATTACAACGATATGTTACACCTGTATTTCTAGAAGAACTTGCAAGAGAAATCGGATTTATAAAGCGAAAACATAAGCTTTCTGATTCAGAATTCGCTACTTAGCGTATAAATCGATTTTTAAATCCAATAAACGCGATGTGTATATTTCAGTTTAATTGAATGTTCTGTCAGCAATGCGATTTAGGTGTTCACAAAAATTACATTTAATTAAACATTCTGTCAATAATACGATTTAGGTGTTCACAAAATTAAGGAGGCATATATTATGAATTTCAAAAAAACTATGACCACTATTACAGCTTCAGCATTTTCATTATTTCCATCTGTTTCAAAAGCAAGTGAATTAGACAAGTCTATTAAAAATGTAGAAATTAATGTAACAGAAAACGAAAATATGATAGGATTTTCTGAACAACAAATTAAAGAATCTCAAATTATAGCAAATTATTTATCTTTTGAAGAAAAAGATGGTATTGGTGTTTTTACGTTTTCTAATGTTGATCAGTTAGGGAAAGAATTGAAAAATATTGGTTCTTCAGTTACTGTTAATGAAATTCATTCAGCTGTAGTTGAAATCAATACTAAATTAGCTCAAGAAAACGGAAATGGAAAAACTACAGAATTGCTTGTTAAATCTAAAAATCTTATTCAATATGGAACTGAGACCGCACCGGCTCGTGTAGGAAGAGGATGGAGTAGTTGGGTAGTGGGTACTGGGTACTGGTATGGCTGCAACTTATTATCTAGGTGCACTTGCGTGTCCAAACTAAAATTATACTTAAACACATATCAACTTACTGTTAATTTTACACCCATTGCATTATTTACATGTTTAGCCATTTTTAATAGTACACGAACTGTATATCCTACTTTTATATTGTTTATTTTAATAGTATTAAATATATTTTCATTTGAGTTATTAATGAATCATAAATATGATAATTCAAAAAAAAAAGTTATTCCAACAACTGTATATTTCATCATATCTAGTATATTATATAGGATTAGTTACTTTTGGATAATAAATAAATAACAAAAATAACTGATTATACCAACAAACAATTGAAGAAGTTTGTGTGATTACAGGTATAAGTCAAGCGGCTTTATATCGCAAATTAGGAGAACTGAATACAAATTTAAAAACGATTCTTTAGATTCATAGGGATCGTTTTTTTTGTTGTTCTTTTGTTAGTCGATGAACAATCACACGAGTTGGTACTTTATTAGTCATTCCTACATAAGCGTCGGATATTTCGCATGTTTGTCCTGGTTGAAGTGAGTTCATTAACGTCTCCATACCTATCTGTATATACGCTGTACCTTTCTTAATTCTTCCGTCTTGAAAATAATCAGGGTTGGGATTTTTTTGATAAATACGTGTATTCGACTTGATACGAGAGATATAGTAGGCCTCTTTATCTTGTATATATTGAATGTCTTTTAAATGAAAATAACCTAAATCTCGGATACATAAATCATTCGCTGTCACAGTTGGGACACACAGAAAACCATAGGTTCGATCATGTTATTTACCTGGGCCTGTATGAATATGTAGGAACTGTCCACTTAATAGATCATACCTTTACAAACACTCGTTCACTTTTTAGGACGGTTCCTATGTAAAAAGTAAAACTAAGTTTACATCTTTTTATAATTTGTAAAACACATCGTTAAGTATCCAAATAAAAACCCAGTGATATCATGCACACGTACTGATATCACTGGGTTTTATGAGTTTAACGTTTTGTATGTTTTGTAAAACTCATTTTTAATTTACAAATATTAAACACGTTCTAAAAGGTGTACCTTTTGAAACGCACCAAGGACTTCTTGCGTTTTTAGATATGCGAAAATAAAAAGTATTCGGAAAGTCATACCTTTATGAACATAAATAGCCCCCTTCCACGACTTGTGAAAGGAGTCAGTATACTTTGAAAGGGTATTTCCATTTTAATACATCATAAGATTGATATTGCATATTTGGAATAAATTTCAATTGAAAGTTATTCGAAAATATTGACTTTAGTATAAAGAAAACAACCTCGTTATGAACAAAGATTGATCATAACGAGGTCATTTTTTAATATTGATAGGTTTATTTTTATAAAAAAGTTTAATTATTTTGGTCTACGTTCTTACACAAAAGCAATCTTTAGGTTGATACAAATGATGGGTTCGATTAACTATCTTTCTCTAAATGATGGTTGAGTCTTTTCTAAAAATGATTTAGTTCCTTCTCTGAAGTCCTCTGTAGACGCTATCAAACCAAAATAATCTGCACCGAGAAGCGCGGACTCTTCTAAAGTTAGATTACACCCCCGATGAATTGCCTCCCAAGTCATTTTTACTGCGATAGGAGCCTGAGACAGAATTTCTAGGATAAGAGTTTCTGCTTCTGATAGTAACTTATCGGGTTCAACAATCCGATTTACCAGTCCTATTCTATAAGCTTCGTCTGCGCTTATAGCGTTTCCGGTGAGCAACAGTTCTGCAGCACGTCCTTTACCAATAAGTCTGGGAAGTCTCGTAGTTCCTCCAAAACCGGCAACAGCTCCAATACGGACTTCAGGATGTCCTAATTTAGCATGATTAGCAGAAACACGGAGCGCACAGGATTCAGCTAACTCTAGCCCGCCTCCCAGTGCGAAGCCGTTAATAGCAGCAACAACCACTTTTCCCAATGACTCGATTTTATTAGTAACCGTAACAGCTAGCTGAGCTAAATCTCTTACTTCCAGAGGAGTGCCTTTATTGAGAAATCGAATGTCTGCCCCTGCAGAAAATGCCTTTTTCCCGGCGCCGGTAATTATCACTGCCTTTACACTTGAATCAGTTTTAACCCTGTCCAAGATGGATGAAAGTTTTTCAAGTACATCTTTGTTTAATGCATTTAGTGCTTCCGGCCTGTTTAGAGTAATTCTTGCGATTCCATTTTCTTCAGTGTAGAGAACGACATCTTTAATTAACATCTTATTCCCTCCTATAGTTCATTGTATCAACAAAAGCTTGCCATTCTTGTTCCCGCTAATCACTCATAAATAAATATATAACCAGAATATCCCGACTAATACAAAAAAACAATGTTTTTTATTCATCTATAAAAAGGTAACACGAATATTATGGTGACAGGAACTACGCACCTCGGAAACTTCTAACTTGTAATTTAGCGTTGTTACAATCACTTGTTTTCACGTCAAAATTCAAAGTTTCACATCTTCTATTAAAACGTCGCGACTTTATTTCAAAACCACAGATATCTTTTGGTTTTATTTTGACGTAAATTATTCCCTAAAGTTACACGTTTAAATCTATTGGTAAATACTAGGGTTCCAAAAACTTTACTTTTTGGGACGTTCAAAAATAGAAAAGTTGGATTTATAATTATCAAAAATGATGGTTTTTGATAATTATAAAGTGAACAAAATTTAATCCTTATAAATCGCTTAACTACGTTATCAAAACTATTATCAAAATCAAATTAACTTTAACTACCCTTTATGATAAAATTTTCTTGTAAAGGTTAGGTGATTTCATGAATTCATACATTTATGGAATAGCAAAAAACAGCAGATACTAAGTGATGATATTGAAATCCATTTTGTTGAAATTCCAAAATTGGTCAAACAATGGCATGAAGAAAAAGTAAATCCATGGGAAAATGTATTTGTTCGTTGGATGTTATTACTACCAGCACATGAAGATGAACATTTAACTCAAACATTGGAGGAGATTGCGATGAATCAAGATCCAATTTTACAAAAAGCAATGAATAAATGGGAAAATATGAGCCATGACTCCTCATTCCGAACAGCTTATGAAGCTCGTGAAAAGTTACTTTTAGATGAACAAGCCAAGTTGGCACACGCTCGTGAAGAAGGATTAGAGGAAGGTTTAGAAAAAGGGATTCAAACAGGAAGAAAAGAAGGAATTGAAGAAGGAAAAATCCAATTAATCCGTGGTATGCATAAGAATGGTATGCCATTAGAAGATATTGCAAAATTCACAGGTCTTACTACGGAAGAAATATGAAAATTATTATTATAATTACATGGCATTACAAAAGCTTTGCGGAAAATCTCGCAAAGCTTTTTATATGTAATCATCTTGCTTGATATCCTTGTGAAATTTACGATACAGTCCACGTTTCTTCAGCTCTTTTCTTAGTGAGGCTTCATTACAATCTAATTGTAAAGCTATCTGCCTATAATTCCACCTTTGTTCTTTGCGTAACACCGTGGCTTGCTCACATAGAGGATCCCATTTCTTTCGTGCATTCTCTTGTAGGGGTACGGCAACGATTCTTTACTTTTGGAGCCATTCAAGAAAAATGTACTTTATGGCGTACTGCCACATGCCTATCAACCTAACAGAACAGATTGCCCCAAAAACGATAAAAATGAACTTCGGTGCTATAAAAACACAAAATTTTCGTTTAGGGGGTACTTCAAAACCTTAGCTTGATAGCAATGGGGTCTCGCCAACAAAACGCGAATTTCGTACGCTAAGGAATTTTTCAGTTAAAGAACTTGGGTCTACTGTGTGTTAAGAAGGTTCCATAAACGATTTTTAATGTTTGTTTGGTACTTTGTTTTTGGTAATGAGTTTTAGAACTGGTTTGTTAGTTACGTTAAAAATAAATAAAGTCCCATAAACGGTCGTTTATAGGACTATCTGATTAAACTTAACTATTTGAAAGGTGAATATATTCTTCCATATCCTTAATAATTTTATCAACAGATTGCTGCCAAAATTCCGGGCTAGAAAGATCAATATTAAAGTAGTCGTATACTAATTCTTCAACTGGCCTTTTTCCAGTTTCACTTAAGAACCTTTTAAATTTCGTATAAAATTCACTACCCTCCTGTTTTGCAATTGCTAACAGACCTAAACTTAATAGATAACCAAAAGTATAAGGATAATTATAAAAAGGAATGGTAGGTTCATAAAAATGCCCATATTTCATCCAAACAAAAGGTTGATACTGTTCTAAGCTATCACCATAGGCTCTTTTCTGAGATTCGATTGATAATTCCTCTATCTGAATAGGACTTAATGGGCCATCTTTACTTTTTTCATAGAAAAGTTGCTCAAATATAAATGATCCTCGAACTGCCATCAAATAATTTAAGCTACTTTGTATTTTATAGTTAAGTAAAGATTGTTTAATTTCTAAATCATTCGTAACTGTAATTAAATGATCAACAAAAATTAATTCAAATAAAATAGATGAACACTCTGCGATACTCATTGGAAAACGTTCTTCTAAAAAGGAAATTGAAGGAACATCTTTTAATTGTTTGAAATGCCATGCATGTCCTAGTTCATGTGCTAGTATCCTTGCACTCTCTATCGTTCCGTCGTATCGTAAAGAAATTCTAGATTCTCCTTCTTAGATTTATAGTAACTAATCATATAAATTATATAATTAGTAGACAGACGAAACACTTTTAATATACGCAGAGCATCTGCGCAAGAACAACATTACATAAAAGCTGTAATAGCTTATAACAGCTTGTTAACCATATAAAGTCAGGATTTATGCTTCTTTTATTTTAAAAATAGGCTTTGTTAAAGCACAATGTTGTTAATCTCAATTAACCTATTATGAGTGATACTTACAGGCTCAACCTTGCTTTTCAACCTATGATTGAAACATTTCTTGACGATATTCATCAATATTCTTACTTAGAACTAATGCTTTTCTCAAAATCATTGACTCCAATCCCTTCCAACTTTTATCAAATTTGTATAATCTATAACAGCTACAAAATCTGTATAAAATTAGCACAAGTATTCATCTTCTATTAGAAATCAACATTATTCTTTAACATAGCTTAAAAATAAAAAGAGAGCATTTGATCTTGCTCTCTTTTTTAGCTCGTTAATAAAAAATTATTTTTCTTTTCTTTGTGTAAGTAACAATAAATGATCTAATCTACTTTTAATATAATTGTCTAATTGCTTCCCAATAAGAGTATACAGCTAATTTAGCTTGCTCTTCTGAAGTAAACTGTTCAATATTTGGTAAAAAACTTCTTCCTTTATATTGAAATAACTTTTCTTTTCTAAATGCTTCTTTTTCATATTCTGCAATTTCTCTATGCAATAGATATTGGTCGTTTCCGACATGCTCAATTAAATAGTTGGACGGCTTAATCATTTTATCTTTAAAGAGTCTTAGATTCGCTTGCATCAATTTCATAAGCTATTCCTTTCACCTATTTCTTTTTGTAGTAAACTACTTCTCCTTGCAAAACTGTCATTAAAACTTTTGCATCTGGAATCTTATCCTTACTCATTTCAGTTATATTCTCATCAAGTACTACCATATCAGCAGATTTACCCACTTCAATAGAACCAGTTATATTATCAAGTCCTAATGATTTGGCAGGCTTAATTGTATAAGCATCAATAGCTGCGTATACATCAGGTAAACCTTTTTCACCAATGCTTAGTGAATTCGAAATAGTGACAAGTGGATTCAGTTCATTTACATCCCAATCGCTACTAAGCGATACATTTGCTCCTGTTTTCCAAATTCGTCCTAACGGCATAATTCGTTTCATCTGTTGATCTGAAAAATACATACTTGCCCAGCTTTGCTTAGGATCTTCTGCAAAATCATGGCCTACCTGAAAATCAGCGCTAATACCTAAATCAGCAAAACGGTTAATATCACTATCTTCTACCATTTCCACGTGAGTGAGGGTATATGGATGAGTTGCCCCATCGTTCTTTGCTGCTTCAATCGCATTTAAGCTCTCTCTTGCCCCACCGTCTCCAATCGTATGAATCAGTGCACCGTAACCAATTTTATCGAGTTCGGTCAACCACCATTTCATTTTTTGTTCTGGAATATAGTTCAAACCATATGGAGTTCCTTTAAACCACTCAAATTTATATTTTTCCAGTGTTTTAGCTGTGCTGTTGATGCTAATTCCATCACTATACATTTTCACTTGATTAATCAGCATTCGAGAAGATGAATCATCACGCTTAATTTTTTTGAAATACTCAATTTGTTCTGCTTCATTTAAATTTGGATACACCCACGGACGAAGTACTACTCGTGATGTTAACTTTTTCTCATCATAAACTTTATTCCAGACATCTAACCAACCTCGTTTCCAATATAGACGTCCATCACCAACTGTAGTAATACCATTCTTCGCAACCTCATCTAAGCCATCCAACAAACCTTCGTAATTTTTTTCAAACAGATTTGGTTGTGAACTCCATGCTTTTTCCATCACAATATCACCAGCTGAATCATAAAGAATACCAAAAGGCTCCCCTGTTTCCGGATCCCGAATAATTCTTCCCCCCTGTGGATCTTTCGTCTCTTTATTCATTCCAGCCGACTCCATTGCTTTCGAGTTAACCCATACAGAATGAGAGGTTCTTTCCATAATTACTACAGGATTATTAGGAAACAGCTCATCAAGGAGTTGTAATGGCGTTTGCTCTTCTGATTTTTTGTCCATATCTTTTAACAAACTTTCCAAACTAAATCCTGATCCGCTTATCCATTCCCCTTCTTTTAAATCTTTTTGGCAAGCCTTTAAATGCGAACGTTGGTCTTGTAATGAAGCATCTGGTGACACACTACAATTCCCTGCCGCTGGTGATTTTGCTTCAAATATATGATTATGATTGTCCACAAAACCGGGAAGGACGGAACGCCCTTGTAAATCTATGACTTTCGTATCTTTATCTATAAATTCTTCTACATCCTTGTTGGAACCAACGAATGTAATTTTACTATCTTTAATGGCTACAGCTTCTGCCATATCTTGTTTTTGATTAGAAGTATAAATTGCGCCATTTTTAAATACTACATTGTCTGGCAAGTGGCTAGGAAGGACAGTACTGTTTTGCTTGGCTTTGCTTTGCTTGGCTGCTCCTACTTTAGGAGTGCATGCTGAAATCAATATCATATTAAAAATCAGACAAATGGCCATCATTGCTTTCTTCGGAATTTTCCTCATATTTTTACTCCTTATATTAAGATAAACTGCTTTTGAAAATAGAATAAACGTTAACATAGTGTCAATGTCAAATCATTATTGTTGTTACTTTTTAATAACCGAATAACAAATTTGCGTCACATAATCCTCTACTGGGCAATCGCATTCAGGACCCTTTAAATAGACTTCACATGGCGTGGCATCTATCAAATATCCATTGCTTTCAATCCATTTTTCTAGTGCCATATAACCGTAACCTATATCGTCATAACTCCCATGATGCAAGGTAGTAACAATTTGTTGCTGAGCTAGCTTTTTTATCTCCCATTCCCGTGATACATTTCCAGTGTTCTCATAAATAATTGGAATCCTTAATTCAATATCACTGTGGTTCGGAATATACTCTTCATCATAGAAAATGGCGGATGGAGAACCTACTATTTGAAAATTGTTCACTTGTACTTTTTCATATAAGGAATCAAAATGTTCATCCATATCATTAATATCGATTTGTAATCTTTGCGTTATGACAGTTATTTCACTTCTCATTCCAATTAATATATCGTAGTGTCTACGTTGGATTGAAATGAAATCTGTGTTCCTATTTATCATTTCACTCATTTCGGAAATAACCTGTAAATGTTGTCTCACTTCATGAGACAACTCCATAATTTGCGATTTCATATGTTTGATAAGTGAATTTGGATCTGATGACTGAAGAATTATTTTGATTTTCGAGAGAGGAAATCTGTACTCTCTTAGTTTCTTGATTTGTAATGCCACTTCGAATTGACCCTGTTCATAATACCTATATCCATTTATGGGATTAACATATGCTGGTTTTAGTATTTCCTCTTGGTCGTAATGTCTCAACATCCGAGTACTCATTTTACAAATTCGAGAAAATTCAGTAATTGTATACATTTAAATACTCCTTGAGTAACTTTATTTACTACGTCTTTTATAAGCTTATATAATACCTTTCACAGGGAATTTGCAAACAGACATCATTTCCAATTAAAAAAATTCGAAATGGAGAATTCATCCTCCCGACTTTTCATTCTTTTAAATTTTTGAGGTAACAAATGAATGGGACAATACCACGTTAAGCAATTAATTGCGCCTCCCATTGTCGATATATCTCCTACATGAACTGGAATCGCATGTTTATCAGTATGTTTTTGGATGTATTGTAAGACTTCCTGATCTTTAGATAATCCAAACCTAGGAACATAGAGTGCATCTTTTGTTTCTAACAGGTTTATATATAAACCTTTGGCTGATGCTATCTCTTGATCATATTGCCCTTTCTCTGTATAGGAAGAAGGAACAACTACAAATTCAGCTTCTGGCATCTGTTCTTGAATAATTTCTTGAATGCTATGCCTAAATTCGTAATCTCCTAGAAAGTCACTGATAAACATTGTATGTTCATCAATAAATTTAACCATACCATCCGCATGTGCAAGTACATCTCCCGGCTCAGCAGGAATGATAATAACACGACTGACATCTAAATCCCATTCCAGTTGCTTTATAATTTCTTTTTCTGTCCAATCATAATTATCGTCAAGTATACGATCCGTTAGTATAATTGTATCTTTTTTATTCCAAATGAGATTACCGCCATCTAATATCAATGGAGAAGTAATATATTCAAAGTCATTTTTCTTCAGCCATTTATTGAATTGTTGATTTAAATATCGACTTTGACTTTCAGGTAAGTACTCTGGTTGGTATTTAAATTTAACGAGGTGATTTGTTACAACTGGTGCAACGTCTCTCAACCAAATGTCATCATACTCAAAAAAGTTTGTATCAAAGTCTTGCTCTTCCACAGTTAAAGATATAAGTTGATCGGTAAATGATTTATTTTCATTTAGGTTCTCATTAAAATAAATAAGATCTTCATAAAATGGTCGATAATATTGATTCGATTTATTTGGTATTGCAGTAAAAATAATTCCATTGTGTATTTGATTCATATTGTTTACCTCACTATTTTAAGGGTTATTGAGTAACTGATTGAACAAGTCATTGTCAAGATAAAGTGAAACTTTAATCAGTGGGGGGATTCATCCCTCAATGATTATTAGTTCTCACCAATCGGACTTTTACGAGCAGCCCGACCTTCACCTAATTTCTTTGCTTTTGCCGAATTTTGAGATGGGGTTCTTACTGCCAGCAAATAGCTGGATACATACAACTATTCCTCAATTCAATTCTCTTATGATTTTACATTTTAGAAACGTGCACATTTCATGAGTGGATTATAGCACGGAGAAATATTATATATTTATATAAAAAATATAAAGCCGTGGTTAAGCGGTAAATTCGCTCTTGACAAGATTTAAAAACCAAGAAATTATCGATATAAATTCAACTTTTAAAATGAATTACATAATAAAGAAGTTACACCCTCGTAATAGTGTTTTGGAATTTAATTGGTTATTTGTTATTAGTAAATTGCGTAATAGTGACCTTTAGATAAATCTCAAGTAGTTAATATTAAATTATATCAAAAAGGAAGAATTATTTTCCCTCAAAATACTTTAGAGAAAAATGATAAATACCAAAATTAAATTTATAAAAATACATAACATAATGAAGAAGTATGAAAAACAAAATTGTCGGTTTACTTTCACTTTCTAATTATATGCAAACAGTACTGAGAGGAATTTTTGATGAAAATAACTAATTTAGATGGAGAAGATACATCATTTCCAGCACTACTTAAAATTGTCCAAAATAATGAATCTTATTATGACTTTAAATGGAGAAAAGTTAAAGATCCAGCAAAAGAAAATACTTGGAATTGGATATCCTTCTTCTTCTCATTATTTTGGATAGCATATCGGAAAATGTATAAACTTTTCTTTTTCTTGGGACTATTACAAATTCCATGGTTTATTATTTTCCATCTAATAGATATCCCAACTTGGGTAGATATAATCTTGTATTTAGAATTTTGTTTCGTTATAGGGTGGAACGGTAATCGTTGGTATTTTAAACATACTGTACAAGTTCTAAGGAAAGTGAAGAGTTTACCTCAAACCCAACAAGATTTGTATTTACGAGCAAAAGGTGGCACTCACATTGGAATTATGCTATGCCTCAATCTATTTTTATTTTCATTTCTTTACATTATGGACATAAAATTAGCATATTTACCAACCCAAACAAATGTGAAAAATGTTGTACGTTGGAGTGAAGAAGGAGAGACATTAGAATCCTTTACTACTAACTCAAAATGGAAGTATATAAAAAAAGAAGGAAAACATTATGTAGTTGAATTTACAGGTTATGATAATAGTGAAAAAGAACATGTACAAATAGTTTTCTATATATATTTAGGAAAACAAAATTATGAATGGCACCATGTTTACATTAATAATAAAAAGTTAAACAAACACGATGAAGAAGAGTATAAGAAAGAAATTGAAGAAATTTCGTGGTATTAACGTAAAACAGTTCACTATTATATAACTCTGGAGATAAAAATATCATATGTATTTTTTTAGTACTGCTAATTACATGGTAATTATCTATCATTAAACTGAAGCTATGATATAAAGAAAAGTCCGTGTGTGTTTTATTAAATGTATTTCTACTTTTGAATTCATTTATGAAGAGAATATAAAAAGAGTTCTAAATGAATAGAACTCTTTTTGTTAATGATATGAATAAATAATTTAAAAAGTCTCATGAAATATGCAATTAGATGATTTTTTTATGAGAATTTAAAGCTGACGACTCTAATAGATTATTTTGATTGTATAAGTGTAATAAATGAGTTTCCACTCCTATACAAATCCCTTCTAGTGGAAGGTCATTTGGATCATGACCGAATGGATCTTCGATTTCCACTCCTATCGCTTCAATCCCTATAAATGCAAAACTAATAAATGTAGTTGCAAGCACTGTAAACCATCCTAGACTATCAACAAGACCAATTGGTAAAGTCCCACAAAAAATGATAAGTAAACTTTTAATATGGGCGAAATATGCAAAAGGAATAGGGGTTGCTTTGATACGGTCACATCCACCAATAGCAGTAAGCAGATTATTCAAATCAGCTTCCATATTAATTATTATATTTGGGTGAAGTTGACCAGATTTCAACCCTTTTGATAGGATAGTTTTTAACATAAAAACAATCGTAATCGGTAAATAGCTTGACTCCATCAATATCTCTTTTTCCTTATCAGAACATAATTCAAACAAATCTTTTACTTCAGATAAATCTTTTTCATCTCTCAAATGTTGTTTAGCCAATTTTGGAAAAGCAATTAATAGATGTAAAAATTTCAGCGTCTCCTGATCTGTATTTTTCCCTTTAGAATCCCAGTGACCTAAAAAACTCACCGCCAAATTCCTAGTAGAGCCACCAATAGCGCCAAATAACTTTCTTCCTTCCCAGTACCTATCATAGGCCGTATTCGTCCGAAATACTAACAGTAAACCTAAAGCCCCACCAACAATAACCCATGGAGTTTGATTTATATTTATTTCTACATAATAGTGATTAATTATAACCATACCTATTGAAACACATATATATAATAAAATTTGAGGGGAAATATCCCTTATAATTGTTCCTTTTAACGTAAATACTCGATGCAAACTATCTTGATTGTTGTAATGAACCATATTTTACATAAACCTCTTTCTTTATTAATTTATTTATATTTTTTTACGGTAATCAAATTCAACATAATACCAGCTGGATATTATTTGAAAATACAATACCTAACCTTATTTTACTTAGAGGGGTTAAAAAAACTTTTGTATGAAAAAACAAACCTGAGCTTTACCATCATCTAATTGCAAACTCTTAAATTTATTAGGGAGTACTGTTGCTGGTCAATCCCATGTTAATCCTTCCATTTTCGATATATTACCTGTGTCAACTTGAATAAACTTTTTATCTGTATGCTTTTGAATATATTCTAAGACCATTTGATCTTTACATGACCCAAATCGAGTAACATCGAAACCTTCATTTTTCTTTAATATATTTTTATATAGGTTTTTAGCTGATTTTAGTTCACTTGATTGTTTTATAGTACGTGTATTCTCTGTATTAAAAATTAAGAGATTATAAAATTAAATAATAGAATAGTGAATCCGATTATTATTAAGCTGGTTATAAATATTTCTTTCAACAGAGTTACTCCTCTGATTATAAATTGATGAAACGTGCACATTTCATGAATGGATTATAGCACGGAGATAAATTATATATTTATATAAAAAATATAAAGCCGTGGTTAAGCGGTAAATTTACTCTTGACAATATTTTTATAATGAACTTTTTAATTATTTAATTTATTCTTTAAATAAAGTGAGATAAATAATTTTGGACATACAATATCATTGAAACAAATTCAGCTTCTCTTTAAGAGACTTTTCGTTTATAAAATTATACCGCTAAGAATAAAATAAAACCTTCATTTCCTACTTAACGTGAGGAAATGAAGGTTTTATTTTCTACAAAATGCATTACCATATACACGCATTTTAATATCAGGGACCTCTTCAGAGGATCTAAAGAAACTCTTCAATCACATAATCAATGTGATTGAAAATACATAGAATAAAAAACGGTTCTGGTGCAAAAACTCTAAAGCTTGTGCAATGAATCTTCAAATCTTGGACATATTTTTTAAATTCTAAACCCACAAAAGGATATACCTTTCCATATACCATGGTAAAGGCATATCCTTTTTGTTGAAAAAACTACTTAATACCACATTCTAATCGATCACTGTTATCCTTAGGATTTAATGTATTTGGTTTTACGATGTACTCCATTATATTCACCTCCTTTCAATGAAAGCATATTTCAACTCTCTTATTAACTAGATTGTTTAATAACCTCAGATTCTGGTACTTTTTGTTTGTCCATAGGATTTTTGGTTCTGGTGCAAAAACTTCAGGGAAATTGCAAATAATCTCTAAATCTTGGACATACTGATACTATTACTCTAAAAAAGGTGTGTGATCGGTATGAAAAAGGAAAATTTGTTCAAATGGAAGCACTATCAACCTGATATTATCTTATTAACGGTAAGATGGTACCTACGGTACAACCTAAGTTTTCGTGATTTGGTGGAAATGATGGAGGAACGAGGTTTGTCTATTGCTCACACCACTATTATGCGTTGGGTGCATCAATATGGACCTGAATTAGATGAAAGAGTACGACGTCATCTTAAGACAACAAATGATTCCTGGAGAGCCGATGAAACGTATGTGAAAGTAAAAGGGCAATGGATGTATTTATATCGCGCAGTCGATTCAGAAGGAAATACCATTGATTTTTATCTAAGTGAATCAAGAGATAAACAAGCAGCCAAGCGCTTTTTCAAGAAAGCCTTGGCTGCTTCTCATATTTGTAAACCTCGCGTAATAACAGTAGATAAGAACCCTGCCTATCCTGTAGCAATTCAAGAATTAAAAGAAGAGAAACGTATGCCTGAAGGCATACAACTAAGGCAAGTTAAATATCTCAATAATATAGTGGAACAAGATCACCGTTTCATTAAGAAACGTGTACGTTCTATGTTAGGATTCAAGTCATATGAAACAGCCACTTCTATATTGAGTGGCGTTGAAACCATGCATATGATGAAAAAAGGACAACTTCACTTACAGGTGAAGTCTGCCCAAAATGAAGTTAGATTCATACATAAATTATTTGGAATTGCATCATAATCTACCATTAAACAGTCTATGCAGGTTTCTATGCCTCTATCAAATGATTTTTGCACCAGAACCGAAAAAAATTTGAGTTTAATAAATAAGACACTTTGTCAAAAGTGATAGAATGCATGGGATTGTTTAATTAATGTCTATTTTATTGAATTTTATTTTTATTATGTAGTTTCTATATATCAGAAAAAAAGCACCCTATTTGGGTGCTCACATAAGTGTTTATTATATATGAAATAAACTAAATACTGACCAAAAATGTGTATGCTATATATGACAGCTTACTGTAATTTACTATAATCTCAGCAAAATTAACGAGTAAATCCACGGCCAAGTTGTTGCTTAGCCATTGATACTAAACGTTTTGTGATTTCACTATCAATAGAACCGTTTGTACGAGATATTGTATCTGCACCAAGCTGTACACCAGACCCTTGTGCAAGCGAAAAGAATACCGAAGGATTGACTGATTAATTTTGTTATCTATCTCCTGGATGTGGACACACTGATTACACGCCTCTTCATATTAATACTATTAGTATGTCCAAGATTTATTGCAATTGTCCTGTCCTGAAGTTTTGTCTAGGTTCATTACATCGCTCCTTATGACATTGCTAAGAGACGACAAAAAGTTAAAAGAAAAAGAAATTTTCTTAGAAAAATTTCTTTTGTAAATATTCGTCTAAAGCTTCTCTTATTATTAATGATTCACTTTTCTTTATTTTTTTTGAGTAGTGCTCGAGTTGAGTTAGTTGTCCTACACGAAAATATAATGACTTTAACTTCATGGGAGTCTCTGAATTCATATTAATAGTATTAAAGGCTTCTTTTTTAGCACTAAAAAGTGATTCAAAAGCAATCGATAATATTTCCTCTATATTTTTACAGTTATCTGGATATACCCCTACTCCCATACAAAATGTAATTGATTTATTAAATCTATCAGTTAGAAATTTTTGTAAATCATCCTTATTCTTAGCCAAATTAAATACAGAGATATCTTTAGTCGAAAATGCTACAAAAGAATCTCTGCCATACTGTGAAAATATAAAGTTAGAAAAGTTAATTGAAAACCCTTCTATAATAACATCCATGTTATCTTCTGTAATTTCATCTCCTAATAATTCCTTAGAATTATCAATATCCAGTGCTATCATAGTAAGTTTATCTACATTTACGTTTTCCTGTATTTCTATTAACATTTTTTTGAAATCTTCCATTTTTAAAAAATTTTTATTCATTATAATCTCCTATTCTCATTCAAGGGGTTTGAATAATTTAATGCATGTTAAAATATTCAATCTTTATATTCAAAAAAATCTTTACTGTTTTACTCAAAACATGCAAGTAAATTCACGAATTTACTTGCACAAATGTAATTAATTCAGAAAAGCTTATACCATTAAATAAGATATAAGCTTCTCTCGATTTAATTCTCTCAGAAAGTATATTTAAAATCAATTATAAAATTAATTTAAAGAAGAATTAATTATTTCAACAAACCTCTTATACTTACTCTTAGTATTAACAGTATACTTATTTAATCTATATTTGTTAATTATTTTCTCTATATCATTTGATGTGATATTCTCTATTTCTAATTCATAATCAATATGATGATTAGAAAAAATAGATTGATCTAACTCAAGTGTATAGTCATTGTCCTTAATTATAAATCTATTATTTATAAATGCCCCTAAAAAAGTCAGTTTTTTATTTTCTTTAATATTTTCATTTATAATTTCACCTATTACCTCTTTTGCTTCACAAGGCAAAAATGACATTAAAAGATCAGGAGTTTTTAATAGTAATGCAAAATCCTCACTCGAAATAAATACCGAATACTCTCGAGAGGTTACAATTGAAGATTCATTCCTTATCTTTTGTTTCATTGTTAGTTTCATATTAGAATCATTTTCTTTTCTTACTCTTAAAGTAATATTGTTTTCACATAAAATATTATTACTAGTGTCAAAATAAAAATTACTTTGGGTTTTAAAATCATACACTTTATTGTTCTTTAAAATATCAATAAAATCTATCCTATTAATAAGTATCTTAAATTCAGTTTCAATTTCTAGACCCATCTTACCCTCACCACCTAATCAATATTTATATTTAGGTCAAATTCATCCTTGTATTTTTTTGATACATAATAACGATAAAATACCATTAACATATTCGGTAAATTATAAACAAAGTGTCCAATAAGTGCTGGTAAAATTGAACCCGAATATCTATAAGATAAATACCATATTCCACCTACTATAAACAGTATAATATATGATTTATAAGAGAGATTTTCTCTAGTATTTTTTTGTATCATATGAAATAACGAAAAAAATAATCCTGACAGTAACGTGTCCAGAAAAATATTTATCTCTGGTAAAAATACCCGGAAGAATAATTCTTCAAAAAAAACTCCCCCTAATAAACTAATCTCAGCAGTAATAAAAACACTTGTTGGCATATAAGATAAAAAGAAATAGATATCTTTATTAAGGTATCCTTTGAAATCCTTTATTTGTATAACCAAGGCAACTATGGATGTTATAATGACCAGTAAATACCATCCGAAATTAATATTCCACTGAGTAATATTTGGGATATTATATAAACAAATAGGGAGAAAAAGAGGTAAAAAGAATACAAATATTCTTATATACCTTTTTGTTTTACTCCCCCTAAGATTTTCTTTAATGTACGATGCAGCTAAAAGTGATACAGAGATAATATATAAATATTCAATAACCTCAATAATATATTTTATTTCACTGTCCCCTTTCTAAAACTTACTTCAAATAAGGAAAAAGACGCCTTTAATTTTTATGATTGAAAAAGCATTTTAGATAAGTACTTTATTTATCACACAGTAGGAATAACTGCAGATGGCATAGTTACTTTTTTTAATTGAGGTTTCTTATACATTATTTCACCTCCCTACTAACTTTTATTAAGTACTTTATTTATTACACAGTAGGAATAACTGCAGATGGCATAGTTACTTTTTTTAATTGAGGTTTCTTATACATTATTTCACCTCCCACTAATAAAGGCGCCTTTTTCATAGTTGAAAATTATATTCTAGTACTCAATTAGTTTATTAGAATGTAATTCCTCTATAAATGATGTTATATCTATCTTGATTTCCTCCATACTTACACTAAACTTATTACTTACTATTGATATAATTTTTTCTATATCATTTTCGCCATTTATATTTTCCCATATTAAAATCCCTACATCATCAAGCTGAAAAATATCATGTCCATTAATAATATAAGGATTCCCTTTAATAATTCTGTATCTCGCTAAAAGATTCTTATCAGGTTTAATCACTTAGTCATTACCTCCTCGTTTAATTTACTGTTAACGTAATTCTGAGTCTTTATATTTAGTTCTTGAGCATATGAGAAAATCTCTTTAACATATTTTTCAAAATGCTCTCTCTTTAAATCTTCAGTGAATTTAAAACTTTTTAATTTACAATATTTCTCGAAAAAATCATTGTCTTGGAATGAATTTTGATATCTTTTTATTTTTCGATATAGCCACTTATTTTTAGGATTGGTCTCACCATGTATAGAAATAAATCCATTAATAGCTGAATCGAGTAATATATTTAGCATAATAAAAGATGAACCAAAATCTCCACTTTGAAAAGCTCCATTGGCGTCTTCTAAAATCCCTCCAAACTCTTCAAGATGTAATATAGCCTTATATAATTTTAAATTGCTAAAGTTAATATTTTTTAAATAAGAATAAAATAGTTCTTCATTTTCTATTGGTAAGGCATCCTTTAGGCGATGCAAAAAATCAAATTCTTGATCAGTTAATCGATTTGATAGTGTTTCTCCATCATATTTAATTGTATTTAATTTCCTTACAATTTCTTCAAAGTTCTCAATCGTATGGTACTCAATATCATATCTAATACCGCCTTCTAAAATATTATGAATTGTATAACTACCAATATTAACTAGTAATTCTGGCCGCTCTTCACTTGTTTCAATTTTAGGGATATCTTCAGTTATAACAAACATATCTACATCCGAGCTTTCGTTTCCAAATCCTTCTACCAAGGATCCTGCAACATAAATAAATTTAACATTAGATCCTATCACTAAATTTTTCAAAGATTTTTTAGCCGTTTCTACTATTTTGTTTACTTCCATTTCATTCCCCTCCTTGACCACATTATATATATAACATTATAATTACGTCAATATATATATACGATTATATGCACGTGATGTATAATTTAATTATTCTATTTTTAGGGAGGGAATATCACAAATGAACGTAACAAAGAACAACAAGGTTTTATTAATAATCATCGCTTCAGGATTTTCATTTTTAGGAAATGGTATGCATTTTATTGCAATATCTTGGTTGGTTTTACAAATTACAAATAATCCAGTATATGTGGGCATACTGGTAGCTGCAAGTACAATACCAGGTATCATCATTTCTCCGTTTGCAGGAGTAATTGTTGATAAATTCAATAAAAAAATTTTAGTTATTTTAACAGATTTTATTCGGGGCGGGCTAGTTCTATCAATTCCTGCAGTTGTATATTTGTTTGACTCAATATTATGGTACCTCTTTTTTGTAACTATTCTCATAAGTACAACCAGTAATTTTTTCTTTCCTGCACTATCAGGTATTATTAAAGAATCTTTTCAAAAAGAAATTTTAATAAAAGTTTTTAGTGCCAATTCAACATTAATTCAAATTGGTATGATTGCTGGTACTGGCCTGTCCGGAGTAATAATAGCTAAATGGTCTATAAACTTTGTGTTTATTATCGACGCTTTAACATATATAATATCCGCCGTCTTGCTTTATTGTGTGAAATATACACCTATAGTAAAATCTTCAGCAAATAAGATTACATTTTTGGCAGATGTAAAAGCGGGACTCAAGTATATATGGGGGAGTAAACTAATATTATTTCTATTCTTTATTGGGTTAGTACAAAACTCCATTGTCAATATTATCAATTCACTATTAGCTGTCTTTACCAAGGATACACTTCAATTAGGCGCTACTGAATATGGAATGTTAGATGCTAGTTTTGCTGTAGGATCCGTAATAATTGGTCTTTTATTAACTTCAAAAACCCAAAATATACCTGAAGAAAAACTACTTACTTATGGATTTGGGCTTGTCGGAATAAGCTTCCTTGTTCTTGTATGGGCTAATAACTTATATATATCTTTAATTGGATTATTCATGTTAGGAGCTTCAATAATGCTAACCCTACCAAGTAGAAAAAGTTTATTAGTTAAAAATGTGGACGGGGAATTTATTGGGAGGGTTGAAAGTCTTAATTGGATGTCAATATCTTCAATTTCCCCTTTAATTGCGGTATTATTTAGTTTTTCAACCAATCTCATAGGTATTAGATATATCTTTTTTATATTAACAATTATCCTTATATGCACTAGTTTATTATGTTATTGGAAATTCAAAGTAACTTCTATTAACAGACCAACGGAGAAAATATCCTGATTTAAAAGCTTTTATGAAATCCTCTATACTATATTGTTGTTAATTTAACATATTAGCTGTCTAGTAATTTCCAGGGAGATTTTTCTTTAATTTTATATTTCTCAATATTCTTTTAAGTGAATTTTTTTATAATATAAGTCTATATTGAAAATAACTTTTATTAGGAGATGAAGATATATGTATTTAGATAACGCCTCTACCTCCTGGCCTAAACCAGAAGTTATAGTTCAACAAATGAATAATTATATGAATTTAATAGGTGCAAGCCCTTCACGTTCAGGTTATAAAGCCGCTCTAAAAAGTGAAGAATTGGTGTTGGAAGCAAGAGATAATTTATCAAAATTACTTTGTATCAAGTATCCAACTCAACTCATATTCACATTAAATGCAACAGAAGCTATAAACACTGCTATTTTTGGTATTTTAAACTTAGGAGACCATGTAATTACAACGGTTATAGAGCATAATTCTGTACTTCGTCCTCTATGGAAGTTAAAAGAAAATGGTTTTATAGATTTAACCGTTGTCGAATGTGATAATACAGGATTAATTAACCATACAGAAATTGAAAATAGTATTAAAAAAAACACAAAGTTAATTGCGATTAACCATGTTTCTAATGTAACAGGGACAATTCAACCAGTTGAAAAAATTGGGGAAATATCTAAGAGGAATAACATACCATTCCTCTTAGATATTTCACAAAGCGCGGGTCATATTCCGATCGATATTTCTAAAATTAGAGCGGATCTCGTAGCATTTTCCGGTCATAAAGGTTTATTCGGTCCAACAGGTACGGGTGCATTATATATTTCCCCAGAATTAAGTGTTAGTCCTTTAAAAGTGGGAGGAACGGGTATTCTATCGGAAATTTTAGATCAACCAGAAGCTATGCCTAACAAATATGAAAGCGGAACCATTAATACGGTAGGGATTGTTGGGTTAGGAGCTGGAGTAAACTTCCTTATGGAAACTAATTTAGAAAAAGTAGCAAAACATGAAAAATTATTATTCGATTTATTGATGAAAGAACTTTCACCGCTTGAAAATTTAACGATATATAATAATGCCTTTCATAATACTGGGCTATTCTCATTCAATATTAATAATTTGTTACCAGGAAGGATTGGTTATTTATTAGATACTGTTTACGATATCCAAGTGCGCACTGGATTACATTGCGCTCCATTAATTCATAATCGTATCGGATCAGGAACAAATGGAACGGTACGAATTAGTCCTGGTTACTTTAACACTGTCGATGAAATTAAGGGCTGTATTGAAGCGATTGTAGAAATACATAATGCGACTGCTGATGTCACAGCTTTAAAGATACCAATACAACAATAAAAAGGGTTGATATATTATGAATGTGGTCATAGGAATTGCTGGGAAAATAGGTAGTGGTAAAAGTACTCTATCTAATGAAATTGCTAAACATTTAAAGTGTAACACTATAAATACGGGCGATTATTTTAGAGCGATTTCTTTAAAAAGAAACCTCTCTACTGATCGAAGTACTCTACAGCAATTAGGGAATGAAACTATTTCTATTGGATGGGATTATTTCTCTAAAGAACTGTTAAATTTCGCTAATTGGTCTAATGAAAAAAATTTATTAATAGCAGGAATCCGCAATGTTAAATTATACGAGCAATTAAAGAAAGATATACACCCAAATAAATTTTATTTAATCTATATAGACACTTTAGATGAAGTGCGTAGAGTACGTATAAAAGAACGTGTAGAAACAGAGAAAAAATTAGATTTTCATCCTGTTGAAGCGCAGGTAGAAGAATTAAAAAAATTTGCTGATTTAATTTTAGATAATAATAGGCAAATAGATATGGTTAAAGAAGATGCTTTGATTTGGATAAAAAATATATTAAAGGAGATGCAAATTAGCCATGAATAAAACAGAAGTATTACTTCGAGAACTTAAAGACCGCTGTTCGTTTTGTGATGAAGAAGAAGATAAAACTTTGTTAAAGACACCTAATTTTCAAGTTAGATTTTCTGTAGGTCAAATTGTTGAAGGATATTGTTTAATTATTCCTAACGATCACTACCATTGTATGGGATCTTTACCCGAGAATTTACGCAATGAATATCTAACTTTAAAAAATCATGTAAGAAAAATATTAACTGAGACCTACGGATCATGCATTTTTTATGAACATGGCAGGGTTGGTGTATGTGATGTTCAACCAGGTGAACAACTTTGTTATCATGCACATCTCCATGCAGTACCAGTTGATGTAGATTTATTATCAAAAATTCAGGAATCCTTTATTCCAATCAAATTAAAGACATACGAAGAATTACAAGGTTATTATAAAAAGTTAGGACATTACTTGTATTTCGAAAATAGCAATAGTGAAAAATTTATATTTAATATTAATAGACCTATTAGAAGACAATATTTGAGGTTCTTGACTGCAGATGGTATTGGTAAGCCAGAATTAGCAAATTGGAGAAAACATCCTGGTTATGAACTAATGAAAAAAGCAAGGATTACACTTATTCCGCATTTCAATAATATTAAAATTCAATAACTTTATAAAAAGGAGCGTTTTTATGAGAGGAAAATTCATAGTACTAGAAGGTTTGTCAGGTGCAGGTAAATCTACTACGGCAAATAAATTAATTGATAATTTCACAAAAAATGGAGTAGAAGCTGTATATCATCATGGAGCTTGTACAGATAGTGAATTCGGAAAAAACTTAAAAAAAATGATGGTAAATAACTCTTTTAATAATAAACAATCTGCACTAGTAACGCCTTTTTTTATTGCAGATATATTACAAGACTCAATTAATACTATAAAACCCCTATTGGATAAAGGTGTTTATGTTATTCAAGATCGGTATACTGACTCAATAATTTCATATAATAATTTTTCAGGAATTGTTAACGACGAATTAGTTGATATACAACCTATTTTTGAATTGTATCATTCTTTAGGCTTAATACTACAACCTGATATTACTATACTGTGTCAGGTAAAAGAAAAAACTTTAATAGATCGACTAATTGAGAGAAAAAATATTGGTAAGTTAACCAGTGTTCATCAGCAATACCTCGATAATCCTGACTATATTAATTTGCATCAAGAACAGTTCATTAAATTGTTAAACGATTCCAACGGAAAGTATTCAATAGTAGAGACTGATAACTTCTCATGCTATGAAACTATTGATAAGATATCAATTCAATTATTAGATTGATATTATTAATAATCATTTAAAATAAGAAGCGCTATTTAATATATAATAAATATTTTATAGTTATAATTTTTCGGGATCCATCACTACAAAAGAGAGCTTGGTATTACTAACTTTTCTTTTGTAGTGGGGGTTAACAAGATAATTTTGGCGTCCAAAGATGTTTTGGAATTTTTTCTTATTCTATATCATCCTAAAAAGGAGCTATCCGTTATGATAATTGCCTCAATAAATCTTAATAAGAGACTTCAAAACAACAATATACGAATTAAAATAGAGGAATGGCTTTGTCAAAATAATATTGATTTCGCTGTATTTCAAGAACCATATAAACATATAGACCAAAACCCTCCTGAATTGGCTGGTTATCATAATGTCGGGGGTAACCATAATATTTGTTGTTATATAAAGGATATTTATGAATTACCAACTCAAAGGTTAATCACTGATTATTTCCAGTATATTCAAATCAATAATTTACACTATTTAAATGTATATTTAAATTCATATAAAACAAAGGAAAGAGCCTTGCAACTGGAAATGATACGAAGCTTTCTGGAAGGTTTTAATTATAATCCTCTTATTATCTCTGGTGACTTTAACATTGCACCTAGACCATGTGATGGATTATATGGAGAAAATATCAGTAAATTTAACTCACACATAGATAGAATGCCTTTACAATTAATTATTGAAAAATTAAATTTAATTGAAGCACAAAATACAAATAAGCAACAAGAATTTACGTACGAAAAAAAGGTAGAGGATAAATGGATAAAATTCAGATGTGATTTAGCTTTGATTTCTAAAGAGATTTCTAAAAACACATTTTTAAAATATGATCATACGGTACGTACTAACAATAAATTTACTGATCATTCTGCACTAATAATCAATACTCCATTAGAGTTGAATTCTATACAAGTAAATTCCCACAAAACAGCTATGTCA
The DNA here is from genome assembly GCF_000746925.1 of Bacillus clarus. GTDB lineage: Bacteria > Bacillota > Bacilli > Bacillales > Bacillaceae_G > Bacillus_A > Bacillus_A clarus. The sequence continues at coordinate 3,291,888 of NZ_JMQC01000008.1, read as the reverse complement.
CGTACTGGCCCATCGAAAATAGCTAAATATATTGTTGAAAAATATCAAAAAGAATTACTCCCCTCTAACCTTCTAGACTTTGGATGTGGTAGAGGCACAGATGTAGCTTTTTATCGAAATTCTGGTATAGACGCGGATGGATACGATCCCCATTTAAATTATGGATGGTCTGAACTTCCTAGTCGAATGTATGACCTCATAGTTATTAACTATGTATTAAATGTACTTGAAAGTCGCTCTAAACGTATTGCAGTTTTACGTGAAGCAAGTAAATATCTTTCTCCAAAAGGGAAAATGATTATAGTAACCAGGTCATCTAATGAAATTAATCGGGAAGCAATACGTAAAAATTGGCAACCAATCAATGATGGATATTGGTCCCATAAAAAGAAGGGTACTTTTCAAAAAGGTATTGATGACGAAGAATTATTATCTCTAGGAAAATCCATAAACCTTGAAAAATACCCAACAAATATTAATTTTAATTTCAAACCAAACTCGTCATATATTATTTTACAAAATAAATTTAAAAGTAATAAACCATTTTAAAGGGGAATTTCTGATCTTCAATATATAGATTACTTATTTGGAGTCGCTTAAACATTTCACAGATTTTGTATGCTAAGGCCGTAACCCCTTATACAGAAGGACCTTTAATATAAGAATCCAAAACAAATTACCATATAAAATATTCTGAACCGTTTTTAGGAATTTCTTAGTATACGAAATTCGCGTTTTGTTGGCATAACCTCTTTATTGAAATTAATTGAAAGGATATGAATAAAATGATAATAGCTTTTGAAGGAATACACGGATGTGGAAAAAGTACCCAAATAAATTTATTAGAACAATATTTAGTTAATGAAAAAAAATTACAAATGATAAAAACGGATTGGAATTCATACCCTAAGCTTTTTGAAATCAGCCGTGAACTTAAATATACAAATGCACTTACACCCTTATCTCATACATTGATTCATTCTTTAGATTTCCTACTTCGTTACGAGCAACAAATACTTCCTGCTGAAAAAGAGAACAAAATCATCTTGGTCGATCGTTATATTTTTACTTCATATGTCCGAGATGGCCTAAGGGGTATAAGTGATGATCTTTTAGATACACTTTATGCGGAAATAATTCAACCTTCATTAGTATTCTACTTTGACATAGATCCATCGCTTACTTTAGAAAGAGTAACTGATCTCAAAATTAGAAATCCATATGTTATTGGAAAAGATATGAATTATTCTGGTAAGACTAAAATTAGCGAAATATTCCTCCAATATCAGGAGGACCAAAGATTAAAGTATAAACAAACATTTGATAGGTTATCTGTAAAACCAGTAATCATCGATTCTACTCTAGATGTAAATTCAATTTTTAATAAAATCAAAAATGCTATTGAAGAAGAATTATATATCAATAGCTCTAATAAGACTGTTTCAAAAATATTATGATATTCCATCTCCTGTTGCCAAATGAACATTCGAAATTATCGTCAAAAACAAAAAGAACTTGTAGAAATCACTACAAGTTCTTTTTTGATAATGTAAAAAAGTTAAAACAAACTATCTCATAATTTGGATCGGAGCAAACACTCTAACTACGAGTTGCTTTCATTATATACCAAATCTTAATATGTGATTTTTAAACGTTTGAAAATTTCGTTAATTTAGAGAGGGAAAATAAAACCTTGCTTATAATTCCTAAAAATCCCAATTTTTTATTTTGTACAAAACACTTTAAAACAATATCTGTATCATAATAAATTATGAAAAATGTGAGTGTAGGTAAACAGAGAAGAATGGTCGATTCTTACAGAAAGACATATATTTTTAATCAAGATTAAATTAACTATAAGAAAATAAATTTCATGTTATAACTAAATATAATTCTTGGATATATGTAACTGGAGTTTTCTTATCTTTTTTTACTTATATGATGAAGAAATCAATTGTGGGGAAATTAAACAAACGTTTGTTAAAATATTGTGGCAATGAATCAATGTATGAGATATGAGGATGAGTTACAGGATACAATTGTCCGCTTTATTACATGCCACGTTTGTTATATAAATTTTATATAACAAAGAAAAAAACTTTTGACATTAAGGGATAGCACCCCACATCCACCAACTTAAGAATTCAAAATTATCCCAAAATGAAAAATGATCTCAATTCTCATGGACACCAATGAAAAAATGAAGGAGTTGTGAGCTGGGCTCAAATAAAACAGACTCTTGTAGATGTAGTTTTGGAATAAAGTTTGATCAAAATGGGTTCTTTCGTTTTGTTGCTGTATTTAGTTTTTATAAAAAATATTGATTATTTTATTTATAATAATGAAAAAAAACAGGGTAATATCCCTGTTTTTTCTAACGAATAAAATTAGCGTAAAACTGCCAAATGGACAGCGCTACCTTTCTTAAGGTGTTTCCCTTTTTGCAAAAAATTGATTGAGTGTATGTCTGAATATTCGATCTGAATTTATGCGACGCAAGTGACATTTCAATTAAAAATAATAAACTTATGGATCTGTTTTTGACATAAATAAAAGGAATCGCAATAAAAGTGAAAGGATTATTAATTACCATCGATTTGATTTCGATTAGGCTTAAATGCATGTGTTTTTCCTCCATACACAATCAAGAAACCGATGAGACTTAATAATACGAGTATCCATGGGAAAGAACCCGCACCTAATTGATTCAGCATCATTCCGCCAACAAATCCACCTCCAGCTACTGCAAGGTTGAAAATGGTGACAAAAATTGATTGAGCCACATCTGCCCCTTCCCCAGCAGCATCTGCTATGGCCGTTTGTAATAATATTGGTGCCCCGCCAAATGTCAAACCCCAAGCGGCTATTCCAATAAAAATGAGTAATGGTAAACCATTTGCAATCCCTAGCACAAGTGATGCAACAGCGAAACCAACAAGGCTGATTATTGACATCATCCGTAAATAGTTATCAATAAATATACCCATCACCCAAATCCCTACTATCGATGAGATACCGAACGTTAGTAAAGCGAGACCGACGTGAGTAGCAAGTCCAATATACGCCATGTATGGGGCGATATAGGTATAGAGAATGTTATGAGCCAAGATCCAAACGAAGACGACACACAATATCGGGCGAACGCCAGGCAATCGGAAAATCTCATAAATAGGTTGTCGTTGTTGAGCAGATTGTCCAGAAAAATCTGGAACTTTTATATATATCCATATCATCAAGAAAAGTGTAAGCACACCAATAATGATAAAAATAGATTGCCATTCCAAAAACATTCCTAACCAAGTACCCATGGGTAGCCCTAATGACAAAGCGATTGGTTGCCCTGTCCCTGCAATCGCCAACGCACGACCTTGTAAAGATGGTGCTACCATCCGGCGCGCATATCCGGCCACAAGTCCCCATAGCAAACCGGTGGACATTCCTGCAAGGAAGCGTAATCCTAAGATGAAGACATAGTGAGAAGAGATCGCCGTTGCCATATTTGCAATAAATAGGATACTTAGTGCCAGTAACAACACTTTCTTTCGCCTCCATCCTCTTGTTAACGCAACAAGGGGAATGGCCGCTACAACCGAACCGATGGCAAAGAGTGTCACCAATTGCCCTGCTAGTGCCTCTGAAATATTGAGCCCTTTACTGATTTGTGGCAGTAATCCAGCTGGTATCGTCTCGGTCATGATGGCAAGAAAACTAGCAACCGATAAGGCGATTAAATTCCATATAGGAAGTTGAACTGCATGGGATGTTTTTGAATGGCTAGCTGATTTAAACCCGCTCACTGTTTTCTTCCTACTAACCCGGAAGCCGCCATATCTTTGTCCCCATGTCCCGCGTCAAGCGCACGTTGGAATCGTTGCAATCCGGCACGAGTAATATCTATAGGTATCTCCATTTGTTCTGCAGCTTCCACAACTAATTGTGCATCTTTCACTGCATTAGCAATGGAAAAACTGGTTGTATAGTCGTCCTTTATCATTGCTGCCGCCTTTTGTTGAAAATAAGCATTATCCATTGGTCCACCAGTAACGACATCGACAACAAGTGTTGGATCAATGCCCAGTTGCTTTGCTATTGTAAGACTCTCTGCAACACCATGTGTTAACGCAAAAACCCAACTGTTTAATGCCAATTTTAAACGACTACTTGTTCCTGCTTGATCGGAAACCCATACTGTTCGTTTTCCTATCGCATCAAAAATGGGTTTAATCCGTTCCTTTTCTTCCGCTGGCCCAGAGGCGAGAATAACAAGTTGTCCTTGTTCCGCTGGCTGTTTCGTCCCCTGAACAGGTGCATCGTAAAAGATCAAATCATGCTGTTTGGCAAAGGAAGCTAATTCATCAATCGCTGTTATTCCAACGGTACTCATTTGAATCCATATCATCCCCTTAGACAAGCTTTGCTTTACAGATTGCATGACCTCTAATACGGCAGGTCCATCTTTGAGAAGACTGATAATCACATCAGCACCACTTACCGCCTCTTGTGGCGTATCAAACACGTGAATACCAGTAGATTGAAGCTTTTCTGCCTTAGAAAGCGTTCGGTTCCACACATGCACATAAAACGCATTTTTTTGTAAATTAGCAGCAACAGGGGCACCGATAATTCCTGTACCAAGTACGGTGATTGTTTTCGCTTTTAACTTTACATTGTTCATATTATAAAGACCTCCTATGATAAACTGAATGCTTATGAAGTAAGAAGAGCATCATTCAGCCTATTTAATTTATTTGTCACATACTCTATGACTTTATTTTTATATGATAGAATCCTCCTCTCTCTATTAAAGATGCTTTTATATGGAGCTGTGTAGCTCCTTTATAAAGACTATTGTCATTTTATAAAATAAAAAGTACGATATACATATATAAAATAACGTATAACAACTTATAAACCTTATTTAAATAGTTATAATGTTGTTTTTAATTTATTAATAAAAGGAGGTTGTAAAATGGATAAAATTGATGTAGATATCTTGGAGTTGTTACAAACAAACGGGCGAATTTCGATGGTTGAATTAAGCAAAGAGGTTCACATGACACAACCAGCAGTAAAAGAAAGGGTGAAAAAGCTAGAAGAGAAAGGAATCGTTACGGGATATCAGGCTTCTGTTTCTCCGCATAGCATTGGAAAATGTATCTCGGCGTTTATCCTTATCCAATCCTATGACTGTCATTCCTTTATAGACTTTTGCGAGCAATCACCTGAGGTAATCGATTTATACCGAATAAGTGGTCAATTCAATTATTTACTTAAAGTGGTCACCGAATCGATGGAGACATTAGAGGAATTTAGTGATGCCTGTAATAAACATGGAAATTTCACCACCTTAATGGTGCTGTCAAACAAGTTTGAAAACAAGGCATTGCTTCCGAAAACAGAAACTCTAGATTAATAGCACGTGAAATAGAATCACTTTATTATTTTTCAGAAAAGAACCTCTCTCGCAAAGAAAAGAGGTTCTTATGCTACCAAGAATAATATTTATCCCTCTTCTTGGTCCAATGTACCATAAAACATAGACAAAAAAGCCTCCTTATTTGCTTCGTTTTTAGCACAGATGGCAATTGTTTCTGACAGGGTCACTTTTTTACTTGATAGTACATGTATCTTTGGGTTAAAAAACAAAAACTAATCAAAAAATTGAATAGTAATATTTTCGTCAAACGAAGCATGACCAATCCGAGCAAAAACTTCTCTCTCCCACTTAGGGTTTTCTCTCTCCAAATAATTTGAAATATCCCAGGTCATTTCATCTTCACCTATTCCCCATTTCGTACTAAGTGAGAGAGCCCGTTCCTCTGACGTATCTTTTTCGTATAACTGTTGATTTTGAATAAAGATTGATTAAAAAATCCCCTTCAATACTTATTTAACAAGACATACAAAAACTCCATTTTGAAAAAAGATTTATCAAAATGGAGTTACTCTTTTTATCTAAATATAAACTTTTTATAATAAAATTTGATCATTTCCATGATCCTTATTCCGCGAACTCCCCTATTAGTTGTTGAGGAAATTTATTTTCACCTTGGATTAAGCATATCATTATGCTTATCAATTACTCTTCATTATTCCAGTTCATAAATAATATTTTACTTTTTATTCTACTTTATTATTTTAAACCTATTTTCCTAATAACTAAGGGGTTATGATTTTTTATGAAAGTGTATCAATATAAAAAAATGCTTGAATAATATTTTATCTAAACATTTTTTCAATGATAGTCAGTTCAATTGTTTTCAATTTTATCTGAATTGTTCCTTAAAAACTAAATCAATTCAAAAACCAAACCCACACATTTTGATCAAACTTTATTCAAAATGTGTGGGTTTCTTCTATTATAAAATCTATGTTTGCAGTGTCCTCTACTTAAAATGGTCTCTTTTTTTCAATTATTTAAACCCTGCTGATTATTTCTTTTTTGTTGCTGAGCACCCCATAACGTGAACAGTATTCCAACAACCGTTACCAGTGATGCAACTAACGGAACAGCTGGAAGCCCGCCGCCTATTTTCAAATCAATTACTACTCCCCCAATATATGCACCAAGTGCATTACCAAGATTGAAGGCAGCGATATTTAAGGTAGATGCTAAAGTTGGTGCTTCTTTAGCAGTATTCAACATATGCAATTGCAATCCGGGAACAGTCCCAAATGCAGCGATTCCAAATATGAATACCGTAAACAGCGTCAGAATTTTATATTGATCTGTTATGCTAAAGAGAGCAAGTACAATTGATAGCATTAAAAGAATACCAATAAGTGAAGATAATAACTTTCTGTCTGCCAATTTACCCCCATAAATATTTCCGATTGTAATACCGATGCCGAAAAGTACTAGTATATAAGATACCGATTTAGGTGAAAATCCAGTGATATCTACCAGAATTGGAGTGATGTAAGTAAATGCAGTAAATACTCCACCAAATCCAAATATGGTCATTAATAGTGCGACATGAACGGCAGGTCGGCGTAAAACTTTCAATTCCTGAAGTAAACTTGATTGGGCTGCTTTAACCTTTGGTACTAAAATTGCGATTCCAATCAATGCAATAACACCGATGATGGTAATTGACCAAAATGTAGACCTCCAACCATATGCTTGTCCTAAGAATGTACCAATGGGAACACCTAAAATATTGGCTAACGTTAAACCAGTAAACATGATGGCTATAGCCCCTGCTCGTTTTTCTTTTGGAACTAATTCTGCTGCAATAACCGACCCAACTCCAAAGAAAGTACCATGTGTTAACGCTGCTAAAATACGTGCCAGCATTAAGATAGTATAATTAGGCGCTAAAGCCGCTAATGCATTTCCTGCAATAAACAGAATCATAAGAAATAGCAAGAGTTCCTTACGTTTCATTTTATGAGTTGCTACTGTAATGATCGGAGCACCGATAGCAACTCCTAGCGCATATCCAGTAACTAAAAAGCCAGCCATCGGAATAGAGACTTGCATACTTTCAGCCACCTCTGGAAGTAGTCCCATAATGATAAACTCCGTTAAGCCAATGGCAAATGCACCTAAAGTGAGGGCATACAGAGCAACTGTTGAACTTTTAATTTTAGAAAGACTTACTTTATTATTGTTGAGTGAGTCCATATGGAACCCTCCTTATATTTTCTATGTTATTAATGCGAATTTAACAAGTAAGAAGGAGACTGATTATTCTTTTATCAGTCTTTAGTAATAACGTCTAATCATTACTTCTATAAATATACTAATAATTTATTTAATTTGGTATTTGATTTGAATCCAAAACTAAAGCACTCTTCTTAATTAACAAAGCGCCAGATTAATGAGGCTGATGCTTAGCATTAGCCTCATCTAGTCGATATCCATTCATATTGATTGGCTTGGGTCCTGTAGTTACTTTATAATAGCATTCAGATCCATCGAATCTGCTATCACTTTGTTTCCTACATCACCAGGGTGAAGGTGGTCACCTGAATCATACTTAGCTAATAAACGTGTTGGATGTTCAGGATCTTTCATGATAGCATCCAGATCCACTACACTATCAAATTCTCCACTGCGAATCCAACTGTTCACTTTTTGGCGCAATTCTTCTTTGTCTTTACTATAGTAATTATCTAGGTTTGTTCCGGACAATGCTCCTTCAAATGGAGTCAGAGTTAGACCAATCACTTTGATATGACGAGCATGAGCTTGGGCAATCAACTGACGATAGCCAGCGACCAATTCATCAAATTTAGGTCTTGTTTCGGTAGGAGCAAAACCTGTACCTGGCCAACTAATATCATTAATGCCAATAAGCACAATCACTGATTTTACATTTGGCTGACTTAGTACATCTCGGTTAAAACGAGACAACACACTAACTCCCATACCATCTCTTAACAAGCGATTTCCGGAGATTCCCGCATTGATTACCGAAACTTTTTGTGATACGAGCCGTTCAGCAAGGAAATTGGTCCAACGGGTATCTGCATCAACGGTTGCACCATCGCCATCTGTGATCGAATCCCCTATTGCGACAACTGTACCGTTGTTTGTAGGAGCATGAACTGAGATCCCTGTTACATACATGCTTGCATCGGTAGTGGAATCAGCTTTCATCCTTGTCGCAGAGGAAACATTTCCCTTTCCGATATAGGTTGTTTGACGCGCATCCCAGTGAAAGGTTGTTGGTGTCGTTGTTTTTGGTAAATACAAACTGATACTTACTTTGGTTTGTGCGTTAACTTTAAAAGGAACGGAGTCACTTACAATAGATGCTCCTGCTGGAATGACAACTGATGTTTTCCCACCAAATGTTAGTTTTCTGTCTGTATTTTTCACAATATTGGATCCATTATCCGTTAGTGCAACATGTGCTTCCCCGATTGTTAATGGCTCTTTCCCATATTCATTGGAAAAAGAAATACGGATTTGATTTCCGCCAAGGCTAATTTTGGCGACTTGACGAATCGTTTGATTTTCGATTTTCGCTGGTAATTTTGTCGGCAGAGGAATATCAGCTCCCCAAGTTGGCTCCGGACTAGCGTTCCAAGTCGTCACCCAGCCCTTTTTTTCCTTCGTGGGAGCACTACTATCTTTATTACCATTTGCAAAAACAGTTGTTTGGACAAAGGTAAAAACCAAAAGAGCTGCAACAAAACTACCAATGATAAGGGATTTAAATCTTTTCATTTCTTTTTCTCCTCTACATAGATTGATTTATAGAAAAGACAGAAAGTCTAGTTCTATCGATATAAAGTTATTTGATTATAGTTGTTTTAAGGAACCGCCATTAACCATGTACTCTGATCCAGTGACAAACGAAGCCTGATCAGAAGCGACAAAGGCAATAACGGCTGCTACTTCTTCCGAAGTTCCTAACCGTCCAAGCGGTAAAGCTCTAACGTTTTTCGCAAAATGTTCAATTGCAGCTTCTTTTTCTAATCCAAATGTTGTCGCAAGACCATCCGCGAAGCCATCTGGGCGATCCCATAATGGAGTTCTGGTAGGGCCAGGGGATACAATATTGGAGCGGATCCCCTTTGGGCCAAATTCTTGGGCAACGGATTTAGAAAGACTTAACATTGCGGCTTTGGATACACTGTAATCTGGGAGCATAGCATCTGGTAGTTGCCCTACTTCAGAAGAAATACTAACGATCGATCCTTTTTGTTGCTGAATCATATAAGGTAGGGCAGCACGAGTGACACGAACCATGCTCATAAAGTTGGTGTTAAAAACGTTCTCCCATTCTTCGTCCTTGATTGAAAGTAATCCATTGCGAATAGGAGCAATTCCCACATTGTTAATCAAAATATCGACTCTACCAAACGTATCGATTGCGGTTTGAATGATTAGGTCGGCCCCTTCCTGTTTACTTAAATCAGCAGATATGGCGATGAGCTTATCGTTTTGTATACGCGATAGGGTATCAATACTTCGACTTGCTCCTACTACTTTCGCCCCTTGGTCTAAAAATAATTGGGTCGTGGCCAAACCAATGCCAGAATTTGCTCCAGTGATCACGACTACTTTATCAGTGAGTTGTAAATTCATCTTGTTTTCCTCCTTATTTATGGAAATAAATTTCTACTTTTCTCCTTATGAAAAGCTAACATTGGCAAACTTTTAAGCAAAAAATTAGGACACTTGTTTTGGCTGATAGATTGCTTTTTTCGGACTGTAGATCAGAGCCCGTAATACGATCGTGATAAGACTGAGTGCTAGGAATAAGATGCCAGCCCACACAACGGAGTGGGTTCCCATGCTGGAAATAAACCATCCTCCGAAAAATGTTCCGATAGTAATACCTAAGTTAGCAAACGTTACAAACAAACCATTTGAAAATTCAGGTGCTTCTGGCGCAGCAGATGTGATCCAATATTGGGAGATATTGAGCCCTAGGGTAAAGAGGACACCCCAGATTGCAATCAGGAACATCACCAGACCAGAAAAGTCAGCCAACCAATATACGAGCAAATAAATAACTGTAAAAATAAATGGATACACAAGCGCTGTAGGCATTGCTTTTTTATGAAGCGCTCTTCCTGCGATCATGTTTCCAATGATCCCTGTTAGACCAAATAGCACTAACATCAGACTGATCTGTTTGCCTGACATATGGATGACTTGATCCATATACTCGGCAAAGAAACTATAAACGGCATACATCGCAGAGTTAATAAGAATAACGGTCAAAATACTTAACCATACCAATGGTTTTTTTAAAATGCTTAGTTGTGATCCATACGAAAGTTTTTCTTTTACTGGCATCGATGGAACAAAGAGCAAAAGGAATAGAAATGCAATCGCATTTACGATGGCAAAGAACCAGAGGGAAGCCTCCAAAGAGATAGAGTCCGCGATCAGGGTTGCAATTGGTGTTCCAATCACCATTCCGGCAGTAACACCCATAAAAATTTTGGCATTTACTTTGGTGACCTGATCTTCACTTACTGTATTTGATGCCGCAACAAAAGCAACAGAGAAATAAACCGGGTGAAGAAATGCCGGGATGATTCTAGCAATTAACAGCAAAGGAAAATTAGTTGCATAGACGGAAATGACATTGGTAATGACGAAAAGACCTACGACCAATAGCATGGTTGTTTTTCGGTTTACCCCCGAAAATAATAAGGGCATAATTGGTCCTGCAATGGCAACTGTTAGTGCGAAAAGACTGACAAGTAATCCAGTTTGGGATGCACTAATGTGAAAACGTTCCGCAATCTGAGGTAATATCCCGATTACCCCCATTTCTGTATTAATGATGCCAAAAACTCCAAATGCAAGAATGAAAACGATGAATGATTGGTATCTTGTGTGATTACTCATTTCTTCTTATTTACCTCTCTTCTTTAGTGTAATAAAGATCTAGTTGGTAGATGGATGTGTTTGGAGATAAACCTAAATGATTAGCTTCTCAGTTAAAACAAATTTATCATCAATCAACTAATGTACTAGTTTTTTAGTACAATAGGATAATAGCACATAGAGAGAAATAGAGTCAACATTTTAATGTACTAGTTTTTTGGTACATCAGTAATTTGAGTTCTATTAGTTGATATGTTATCCTCTTCTTATGAGAAAACCATTTCAACCGTCCAGAAACGATATTCGCTTACCTTCTGTTTTACATGCTCTGAGTGATCCGAGGCGATTACAGATTGTCATGAGTTTAGGGAAAGATGGAGAGAAGAACTGTGCAATTTACCATGATTTGATGCCCAAATCGACGTTAACTCACCATCTAAAAGTTCTACGAGAGGCAGGTGTAGCACAAGTAAGGATTGAAGGAACGCAACATTTTTACTCGTTACGTTATGATGATCTAGAAGAACTTTTTCCAGGGATGCTCAAAGCTATTTTACAGGTGAACCTAGAAATGATTGAATAAGGTGCTAATGATAAAAGTAAGGGTTGAACCATTTTCTGTTCATCCTTACTATCAGCCCTTATCGATTGCTTGTGTATCATTACATCATTTGGGTGACATCACATGCCTACCAAACTAATGCAAAAAAATCGTAAAAAAAAGCCGATTTCTTCTATATTTAGTGGAGAAGAAATCGGCTTTTTTTTACTGATAATTTCTTAGCATAGGATTTTTACAATTATCTTTACTTTGAAAATCGGGAGTATTTATGTGGATTTGAAATGAAGTTTGACCGTTTATAAAAAAGATTAACCGTTTTGAATAAAGTTTAACTGTTTTACGTGTATCAAAATCAATATTATACCGCTATACCAACAACTGTATTTAATTTTAATCAAACTTTCTTTCAAAGCTACAACACACTGTCAAAACAAAATAAAGTGTGCAGAATGAAAAAAGACTGAATAAGAAGAAAAAAGATTGCAGAAAGCCTCGTGGAGTGTATTCGGTATATGGATGTATCTACGAGGCATTTTTATGTTGAACTGTGGGCAATACCGAGTTTTTTGCAAGACTTAAGGTTTCCCGTGTGCGTTGGGGTATAGTGTTACCTCTTCAAAGAGATAATGTAAGAAGGGCCACCAGACATGACAGGGAATTCGTACGTCCTTCAATGTGTAACAATCCCCAAGCAAGTTCCTCCCCATAAATATAAAAATAATGAAGCATAGGTATGTAGGAAGTACCTATGCTTCAGGCAATCGTAAGGTGCCCTGTTATCTGGTAACAAGCAACAGAAATACATAGGTGGTCTGCTTAAAAACTGCACCTTATTTTACTATACATGCTCTAGAGGATTGATTTGATAGGCATCAGAAAGAATTGAATTTAATCTGGGATTGATTGAAAATTCGTAATCATCAATACTTGACACTGCTTGCGAGCCTATTGAAGAATTAGTAATAAATGCTGATTTAAAATCCAGTAGGTCTTTAGGATAAATTTCACATGTAACTGTCTTGATGTTATTTTTATCTAAACCTGCTTGAATAAGTTGCATGGCTATACCAGGGAGAATTTCAGCCTTAGGCCAAATAATTCGATCTCCATCGAAGAAACCAATATTCCATATTGATCCTTCCGAAATGCGTCCTAATGAATCTAAAAAAAGAACATCATCGAATCCATTCATTCTTGCTATACGACCACGGTAAATTTGTCCAAATGACCCTACGTTTTTCACCTGAGGGATATCCCGTTCAAACTCAGTTATTTGTAAACGTAAAGAAGATAATGTTGGAATTTGGGCTTTCATTATCGTTACTAAAATGTCTGGTTCTATGGTTTTGCCTAAATTCACTAAATCGGTTTCACGAGAAAACACATTAACTCTTACAATTACTGGTTCATTAATATTTTTCATAGCGTGTCTTATGTATTCACGAATGCGCTGTTTATCAATACCATTTCCAAACAACAAACGAGAACTCTTATGAAGTCTTTCTAAATGAAAGTCTATTCCTCTAATCTTTCCATTCATTGCAATTGTAGAGGTAAAGTGACCATAATTAAACAGACTAAGAATTTGAAATTCTTCAATCTGGGCAGGACGTCCATTGACTTCCACGCTTAAAATATTTTTCATATTATAACAACCTCCTTTATAACTTTAATAATCCAATATTACAAAACACTATAATCTTGGATTATTAAAGTCAAACAATCTTACTCATACAATACCATCGAATGAACAATTTTACTTAATTATAGGAAGATGTCTTAGAAGATAAATGTGAGATTAATACTAGTTATTTAAGAAATTTAATTGAAATTTGGATAGCTTAGCAAGAAAAGATTAAATAAACTACCACAAATGGTGAATTCGCTACCTAGAAGTCACCATTTGTGTGGAGTAATAACAAGAATTGATAAATGTGGATTTACGGAACATGAAACTCATCTATAAGAAAACCGTCTACATTTTCTTCCTTCCGTTTGCATGTAACGCACTTTCTCATCTCGATAATATTTGTAGTTGTATATTTTAAAATTGACATGGCATTACATTCACCTTATACTGTCATTAACAGTATACTGTTAATGACAGTATATATTCAAAAATCATTGTTATATTTCATTAAGGAGGTCTATTCATGAAACATACAGGAAGACATACAGGTGCATTTCTTTTGCTGTTTTTAGCAGAGGGCGATAACTATGGCGGGCAATTGCTGCAGAAATGCGAAGAAGAACTTCCCGTCAACCCAATTGACAGTGCGATCCTATATCGCACACTAAAGAAGTTAGAAAAAGAAGGTGCTATTGAATCTTATTTAGATACATCTGATCAAGATAAGCCAAGAAAGATGTACAAAATTACTATAGCCGGAAAGACACAATTAGCCGATTTCCAAATGGATATTGAAGAAAAAATGAAAAACTTATCATTTTTCTTAGACAAATATAAAGATTGGAAGGAATCTAATCATGATTAATGGCGCTATCCTTTATGCCTTAGCCATTATTCTTACGGGGATTTCTTTTATGAAGGATCGAAATAAAACGAAAGATGCGTTATTTAAGTCATGGAAAATGTTTCGAAATCTTCTACCTGCCATGCTATCCATTATGCTTTTCGTTGGACTATCACTTTCTATATTAACGCCATCCTTCATTTCTTCCATCATTGGAGAAAAGTCTGGATTCCTAGGCATCGTTTATTCAGCAATACTTGGCTCTGTTGCACTCATTCCAAGCTTTGTCGTGTTTCCTCTTGGAAATACATTAGTCCAACATGGTGCGGGCCTCCCTCAAGTTGCGGCATTAATGTCTACACTCATGTCAGTAGGAATCACAACTTTACCGATGGAACAAAAAATATTTGGGCGAAATTTTGCTTATGCTCGTAATGCATCTGCATTATTAATGTCTCTCCTATTCTCTTATATTATTTGGGTGGTGATGGCATGAATGAATTAAAACGATATCGCTTCTTTTTCATTTTACTATTTGGGCTCATAATTTTAACTTTTATAAATCAATCTGTAGGATGGCACGCATTACAACTAACAGGGAAAAGCATTTTAGATATGCTGTTTCTCCTTCCGCCTGTCCTACTATTTGTAGGGTTGCTTGACCAGTGGATAAAGAAAGAAACATTAATGAAATATATGGGAGAAAAATCCGGCATCTATGGAATCTTATTCTCTCTATTATTAGGAGGAATTGCAGCTGGTCCCCTCTACGTCGCTTTTCCGATTGCAGCACTTTTATTAAAAAAGGGAGCAAGTATACGATATATTGTATTTTTCTTAGGCGTTTGGACAACTGCGAAATTACCAGTTATGGTGTATGAATTTTCTTCATTTGGAGCTACATTTACACTCATTCACATTTGCTTTGGTCTATTATTCTTCTATGTAATGGGCATCATTTTCGAGAAGTTTTATGACCAACGACAATTGTTACAGTATGATATAACGAAAGAAATGTAATAAAAAAGACATCTTTAACTCGTAAAGATGTCTTTTTCATGTTCTTTTAAATCAACCTACTGCTACTATAAAATGTAGCTTCCTCTAATTCTCGTTCTGTAAGAGCTGCGTTGCTTTTACTCCCTTTTTCTCTTCTTTTAAGAACAACGATACGATAAAAGCAACAACGATAAAGATTAATCCAAGTGTAAATGCACCTTGGAATCCTGATGTTAAACCGTTTAACTTCTCTACTGGATCCATTGGATTTGCGGAGCTTTCCATATACTGATTTGTTCCTGAAGACATTTTCGAAATAAATATAGCCGTACCAACTGCGCCAGCTACTTGCTGCAACGTATTAAAAAGTGCTGTACCATGTGGATATAACTCTGGTGTTAATTGATTTAAACCATATGTTTGTACGGTCATCACAAACATGAGTCCAACCATTAATACGCTATGCATAATAATAATTTGTAGCATTGATGTGTCAGGAGTAAGGCCTTTAAATAAGAACATTGCAATCCCTACGAACACGATGCCGGGAATAATAATAACTTTCGGACTAAATTTATCAAATAGTTTACCTGCAATCGGTCCCATTATGGCGCTAATGATACTTCCCGGGAGCATTATTACTCCTGATTTAAAGGCTGTAACAAGTAAAACTGTTTGCAAGAACATCGGCAATAAAGTCATCGTTGAGAATAACGACATCATAACAATGACAATTAATCCAACTGATAATGTAAACATCGGAACTTTAAATGCGCGTAGCTCTAAAATTGGATTCTCGATTTTTAATTGACGAACGACAAAAATGGATAGTGATATAAGCCCAACAATTAAAGCACCATACACTTTCGCATCCGACCATCCTAAATCACCTAATGCACTAAAGCTATACACAATCCCACCGAATCCTAATGTCGATAAAAGAATAGATGGATAATCTACTTTTGGCCTTGTTAACTCTGAAACATTTTGAACCAAAAATAAGAAGGCGCATTCCTCTTCAAAATCTTCGGTTTAGTGGAGGTTAGCCTTCTGTAATCTACTTCCCTTGATCCTCTATGTATGCACTTATAATTTCAATTGGTGCGATTCCCATTGTGAGTAACATGTAACTTCTACTCCAAAAATAAGGTTTTCAGTAAAAAGGTTTCAACTCATCTGGGAATTCTTTTCGTATATAGTGGGAAGGAACTGCTTTAAAACTATTCACAACGTTAGCTAAGTGAATTTGTGGCGGAGCATCAAACAGGATATGTATGCGATCCACTTCACCGTTCATTTTAATAATGATACAATTCCACTTTGTAAATAGGTTGTGGGCAATTTCCACGAGCCTATTTTTTTATGTTTTCATTGATACAAGGATGTTGAAAATAACTAAAAGATTTGTTAGTTTATATGGCGTGTCTATTCTTGTTAAATTCATGCATGAAATCACCTCTTATTATTTTACACCTAAATTCATATAGGTTACGATTTTAATATACTTAAATACAAAAAGGAAGGAGGGTTTGTTGGATGTCCACGACAAAATCTAAAACGTTAAAACATAAAATAACAAATCAAACAAACATTTTTGAACCGACGATTCAAATTTTTAATGAAGCTCTTTCGTACTTTATGAATGTTATTGATAAAGAATTTTTAAGTTTAGACGATTGGAACACAAAAGGAATCGTACCGGCCGTGGAAAGGTTGACGCATACGACGAAAACAAACCCACTTCCTAAATATACAGAGTTCAACCAAAGGTTTCACAAGTTCCCTAGTTATTTCAGGCGCGCGGCTATTGCTTCTGCCTTCGGAAAAGTGAAAAGTTATCGGTCCTTATTCCAAAACTGGGTAGAAGAAAAAGAACAAGCGAAACAAGAGGGGAAACGTTTTTCAAAACGTCCACCTTCTTTTCAACTGAAACACAATGAATTTCCTGTGTTCTACCGAGGTAACATGTTTGAAAAAAGAAGTAACCATGAAGCGAAATTAAAGTTATTTATAAAAAAAGATTGGGTTTGGATAGATATTACATATAAACCAATGGATTTAGAGAAGAGGGGCGTTTCAGATTGGAAAGAATGTAATCCAAAGCTCATAAAAAGTGGTAAGAAATACTACCTAGCTATCTCCTATGAGAAGAAAATTCTGTTAAATAAAACAAACATAAAAAACCAAACGATTATTTCTGTGGACCTTGGAATGACAAATTCTGCGGTATGTTCTGCCATTCGTCCGGATGGAACTGTCATTGGCCGTACATTCATTAACCAGCCAGTAGAAAAAGACCGGATGGATCGAATGAGTAAGAACGTAAAAACCGCACAAAAGAAATATGGGTACATTTCCGCACCTAACCTTTGGAGAAAGATAAACGGTCTACAAAAACATATCATAATAGATACAGCTCGTCGCATCGTAAACTTTGCGGAACAGCACCATGCGGATGTGATCGTATTCGAATTTTTAGGGAAAATAAAATTTCCACCTAACACATACGGAGCCAAACGACTCAAACAAAAATTGCATCATTGGTGCAAAAATGGTATTCAAAATAAAGTACAACAAATGGCGCACTACCGAGAGATTCGTATTCGCCGAGTAAATGCTACAAATACCAGCAAACTAGCCTATGATGGTTCAGGTGAAGTTGTACGTAGTCATAAAAAAAACCTTGCAACATTCCAAAATGGAAAAATCTATCATGCTGATTTAAATGCAGCTTACAATATAGGCGCACGTTATTTCTTACGTGAGCACCTTAAAGCTTTTTCTGAAAAGAAAAAGTTGGAACTCGAGGCAAAAGTACCTCAAGTTTCAGCCAGAACACAGCAATCCTTATCTACATTCATTAGTTTTCTTCAGGCGGTCGCACCAGCGGTGTGAAAATGCTTGAGTTAACCGTATTTATGATGAAGGATGCTCCATCAAAATCTATGATTGAGGTGGAGAGGTTCACTGTACTTCATTCCAATTACAATGGAAATAATTACAATCGGAACGACAAAGTAGAATAACCAGCGCCAATTCAGTGAATCAACGATTACTCCAGATAATGTAGGACCTATTGCTGGAGCTGACATCATCACGAGTGCGATTAACCCCATCGTAGCACCACGTTTTTCAGGCGGACAAATAATTAAAATCGTATTCATTAATAACGGTGAAATTAATCCCGTCGCTACTGCTTGGACAATACGACCGACTAATAAAACAGAAAATGTCGGTGCGAATCCAGCAATTAATGTACCGACTAAAAATGTTACCATAGCGATCAAGAACATTTGTCTCGTTGTGAGCCATTGCTGAAGTAACGCTGTAATTGGTACTAAAACCCCAACTACTAACATGTATGCTGTAGAAAGCCACTGAATGGTTGAAGCCGTTACATCAAATTCTTTCATTAATACCGTTAACGCATTACCAAGTAACGTTTCATTTAATAACGCAACCATCGCCCCTAAAAGTAATGCAATTAAAATGGGGGTATGTTTCATGTTAGAAGTATCAACTTTGCCACTTGTAGGGCTCTTAGTTGTCATATTCATTTAGTAATTCTCCTCCTGTTTTTTACTCAAAAAGCTTTATATACACTGGAACACATGTAATATAATATACATATGTAGATTAAAAAGGGAGAATCAATTTTCAGCCATTGTATATTTAATCTACAAAAAAGGAGAATTGTAGATGAACGATAATGAAAAACAACTTGATTTACGCATTAGACGTACACATAAATTACTGATTCTTTATTTGAATTAATGACACAATCAAAACAGAAATATAGTTCCATCACCATTAACCAAATTTGTGATCGCGCGATGGTACACCGAACAACCTTTTATAAACATTTTGAAGATAAAGATGCTTTATTAGCATTTGGATTTAAACGATATGGCAAGATGGTCGCTGAAATACCGCTTTTAGACCGATTAAGTAAACCGTTTCAAGTGATGGAACAATTCCTTCAACATGAAGAAATCGGTAAAATATTAGAGGCACAAATGTCTGATGAACAATTTATTAGCCGTACACATTTTTTAAGTCACGAAACAAGAAAACAGGAAACGGAAGCGTTAAATCGCCTTTGCAAAAATCATACGATACCAAATGATTTAATCATTGAATTTTATTCAGGGGTAATCACATCATTAAGCGCATGGTGGTTTCAAAATGAAAGAAAAGTTCCTGCGGCAGAAATGGATCAACATTTCCATCAACTCATTAATCGAGATATTTTTCAGTTTGAAAAAGAATAATTTTCCCAACAAAAAACCCATATGAAATGGGCTTTTTTACATACTATTTATTCTCTTTTAACTTCTCTAACTCCCGCTGTACTTCTTCTTGCAAATTTTGATCTAAACACGCTTTTTCGATATTCAATTGAATCATCCTTTTATAAAAAAGTTTGATAATTTTTGTGATCATTCCTCCATTAAAGCACCCTTTAATGGAATAACTAGAACGTTCAGTCAACGATTTGATGGCCATGACCCCTTGTATTTTCCTTAATTGAATAATTTGGCCTGTATGATAAGCATCATGAAGCATGATGTCCTGTAATTTCTCCTCAAGTGAATTTTGCTCAAGCTCTTTTTCGGAAATTGCATTCAATACCTGTCTTAAATTACGTTGAGCATTTTCAGAACGTTCAACGACTTTCTTCCATTTAAATTTCAATAAGTATAGGAACAATCATTGGCTTTTTCTTAGTATGTGTATATACATATTGTCGTATTGATTTTTTTATTTGTTTTTTCATTACATTCCATTGGTTTCTATTTGCTTCTTGTAGCTCGTTAACAGTTTTTATAGTAAGTCGATTAACGTCTCTTCGGAGTTCCGAGAAATCTCTATCCACAAATCCACGAGAAATGGTATCGGGGTCAGAAATCAGTATTCCTTCCGCTTTGCTCATAGTTAAAACAATCATGAGCATCCCATCCTCTGAAAGTTGTTTGCGGTCTCGTAACACAATTTCCCCAATATTATCAACATCTCCCCCGTCTACATAGGTATTCCCAACCGGTATTTTCCGGGTCTGACGGGCAATGGTATGTTCAATATCGACGACATCGCCATTATTGATGATAAACGTGTTTCCTTGCTCTACTCCAACGGATTCACCTAACAAACGGTGATGGTGTAACATTCTAAATTCACCGTGAATGGGAATAAAATATTTTGGTTTCATTAATGTAAGCATTAGTTTTAAATCTTCTTGATAACCATGGCCAGAAACATGCATTCCGGATGTACTTCCTGATCCATAAATCACTTTGGCTCCAAGTGCAAATAAGTTGTCTACGATACTCGTGATATTTCGTTCATTCCCGGGTATTGGACCTGCTGCAAATATAACCGTATCTCCAGGTAAAATGTCGACACCGCGATAGTTTCCAGTGGACAGGCGAGCAAGAGCAGCCATTGGTTCTCCTTGACTGCCCGTGCATAAAATGGCCACACTTTCAGGAGCCATTTCATTGATTTCATGTGGGTCAATTAACATTCCATCTGGAACTGTTAAATACCCACGTTCCATAGCAACCGCTACGACATTAACCATACTTCGTCCAAGCAACGCAATTTTTCGATTTGTTTTTTGCGCTGCATTCAC
Organism: Bacillus clarus; assembly: GCF_000746925.1. Lineage (GTDB taxonomy): Bacteria > Bacillota > Bacilli > Bacillales > Bacillaceae_G > Bacillus_A > Bacillus_A clarus. The sequence goes on along the minus strand of NZ_JMQC01000008.1, from coordinate 3,270,922 downwards.
GACTTGCTGAACGCGACTAATATTTGAAGCAAAGGTAGAAAGAATAACTTTGCGTTCGGCTTTCATGAAAGTTGCTTCCACATGTTCACCTACCATTTGTTCCGATGGGGTCAGGCCAGGACGTTCTGCATTGGTACTCTCAGACAATAGAAGCAAGACTCCTCCTTTTCCAATTTCAGCCATTTTATGAATATCCGAATTCTCATTATTCGCAGGGGTTAAATCGAACTTGAAGTCGCCCGTATGTACAATATTACCCTCTGGTGTGTGAAAGACTATTCCCAAGCAATCAGGAATACTATGGGTCACTTTGAAAAAGCTTACACTCATTTCTCCGATTATCAAGTTTGAGTTTGAGTTGATTTCAATAAGTTCACTTTCTCCTAGAAGTTTATGTTCTTTTAATTTGATTTCAATTAATCCTAGTGTGAAGCGTGTGGCATAAACAGGTACATTCAATTTTTTTAAGAAGAACGGGATCCCCCCGATATGATCTTCATGCCCATGTGTGACAATTAAAGCCCTGACTTTATCTTTATTTTCTACTAAGTAGGCTATATCAGGGATAATCAAATCAATTCCTAAAAAACTTTCATCTGGAAACTTATTGCCACAGTCGATAATCACGATGTCGTTTGAATATTCGATTGCATACATATTTTTCCCGATTTCATTCAAGCCGCCTAAGGCGAAGATAGATAATGCATTTTCTATTGTACTCAAATTTATATCCTCCCAATTTAAATATAATCTTAGTATGCCCTTTGGGTTTCCCTTTATCAGTGGGTTGAATGCTCAAGCTTCCTACAAAAAAGGGAACTCTAGACTGTTTTCCCCTAAAAATAATGACTACAACATTGATGTCTTAGTTTCCCACATCGTTATTGAAGTCTTTCCTCCCATGGAGACAGCTGCTATTGAAATCACTCATGGTTTTCGATTCTTAAACTCGGAATCCGCAGTAGCAAAATCTATTCATTTAGCTCCCTCAATAGGGGTAGTAACAGGATTGCTGCCATAGACCGCAAAGTAAAAACACAGAAATTTGCCACCTCTGCGTTCCTTCAAGTCTCCACTTATAAATTGCGTGATAAAGAAAACCTTGTGATATACCAGTTCCTATTACTTAACTATGAGAACAATGGAAATACCAGAAAAAGACGCTTTCTCTATAAAAGAATAGCGCCCCATTATTGAAGACCATTGATTAAACATTAATATCAAAGTTGCATCAATCAAAACTTTACCTTCCTTCTGCCGATCCAAATAAAGTGAAACTTTAATCAGTGGGGGTTTTGTTCATCCCCCACTGATTATTAATTGAACCAATCGGACTTTTACGGGCAGTTATCTCCCACCTAACTTCCTCGCATTCGCCGAATTTTAAGGTGGGAGTCTTACTGCCCGCAAATAGCGGGATAAATACCTACACATCCACATTGAGAGAATTCGTTTGTATTATTCTCTTAATCTAAGTGTACTTCTAAGTGAATATCTGTCCCTCAGAGTAATATTCAGGTGACTGAAGCATATTGTGCTATGCCTTTTATTCAGCGACAGGAATTTTATTTCCTGTTGCTGATGTTAGTTTAGAGTAAAGTTTAATTAAAAATGCTGCCCCCCTATTTTTTAGCAAACAAATAGACTCCATTTTGAAAAAAGTTTAATCAAAACTCACTTAGAATGTTTTACTTGAAGGAATAAAACATCGTTTTGAATAATATCAAAGACTGTTTTCTTCTCATAGCGATGGGGCTTTCGCTCATTTTTATGTAAGAAATTGAAATATAAATAGTAATCCTTAATAATTTAGGTTGCTTTATATTCACTTAGTTCTCGCTTCTTTTTATTGAGGAGTAATTGACGCATTTTGTACATAGGATATATGGATGAAATACTCTATACAATTGATGGACATGGCATGTGAATATTTTCTTGCTATTGGAGGGATTTCCTAATGGTTGATGATATACAACAACTTATTCAAGAACATAGACAATTTTTCCATCATGATCATACAAGAAGTCTTCAATTTCGGCTTAAACAGTTAGAAAAGCTAAAAAATTCTATTCAAAAATATGAAAGTCAAGTGCTAAGCGCATTATATCAAGATTTACACAAAAGCGAGTTTGAAGCATACGCTGCAGAAGTTGGTTTCTCATTTAACAGTATCAATTTTATAATGAAATACCTAAAACAGTGGATGAAACCTCAAAAAGTAAAAACACCTATTCATTTTGCCCCATCCAAAAGCTACATAATAAAAGAGCCATATGGTACCGTGCTAATTATTGGACCTTTTAATTATCCATTCCAATCATTAATTGAACCTCTCATTGGGGCAATTGCAGCAGGAAATTGTGTAGTTCTCAAGCCTTCAGAAAATGCACCAAATGTTTCAGCTGTATTTAACAAAATAATAAGTGAAACATTTGATAAGCAATACATTCGTGTAATTGAAGGAGGCAGGGAAATAACTTCTTTATTGATTCATGCACCTTTTGACCATATCTTTTTTACTGGTAGCGTTCAAGTTGGAAAAATTGTCATGGAAGCTGCGGCGAAAAACCTTGTACCAGTAACATTAGAACTTGGTGGAAAAGGACCTGCTATTGTCGATGAAACTGCTAACCTCGATATAGCAGCCAAGCGCATTATCTGGGGAAAATTCATAAATGCTGGCCAATCCTGTATTGCACCTGATTATGTTATTGCCCACAAATCTATCAAGATAAAATTGATTTCGAAAATGAAAGAAATCATTACAAACTTTTATGGACCAGATGTATTAAAAAGCAATGATTACGGTCGAATTATTAATGAGAGACAATTCGATAGACTTATCTCTATATTAGAGCAAGACAAAAATTATATAGTATTTGGTGGAAATTCATCTAGAAGCCATTTATATATTGAACCAACACTTCTTGAAGTAAAATCATGGGATGATGCAGCTATGAAAGAAGAAATTTTCGGACCGATTTTACCAATTATGGATTACAATGATTTGGATGAAGTCATTCATACGGTTAACACCCATCCCAAACCGTTAGCTTTGTATGTGTTTACTGAAAATAAAAATGTTGAAAAGCAGGTATTAGAACGAATTTCTTTTGGAGGAGGATGCGTCAACGATACAATGTCACATATGGCTAATATCCACTTACCTTTTGGCGGAGTAGGAAATGCAGGATTCGGCGCCTATCATGGGAAACATAGTTTTGATGCTTTTACACATCGTAAAAGCATTTTAAAGAAAAGCTCAAGGATAGATTTAGGGTTTGTATTTCCACCGTATAGGAACAAAATTAAAATTTTGCGAAAGATTTTTAAGTAATACGATTTGTTAAACATTCATGTTGATATGAAAGAAGAAATAATAAAGGGAATCCAGTAGAATGGACTCCCTTTGTCTTGTAACAACCTAATCCATTTGTTTAGCGATGTGTAAACAGGACAGGAACAGAGATAAACATTAGCAATATTATAAATGAATGAAGTGCTTTATTTTATCTTTGCACCAGAACCGCCAAAGAAAATGAAAATAACATACAAAAAAAGAGATATTTTAATGAAATTAATACTACTGTTATAGAATATTGATGAAATCTTGTTTCGTATCACCAAGTCCAATCCCTTTTTCCGTCTTAAGATCTGTATTTTCTACAATTATGAAACGAATAATCTTCCCTTTCTCTTTTCCTTTCATAATTAAAGCCGCTTCTACTCCGTTCTTCAAAACACAAACTTCTCCCTCCACTAATTCACCCTCTCCACAAACCGCCCAATCTCCTTCAAAAATCTCAATTTCAAACTACCAACAGGCCCATTCCGGTGCTTCGCCACATGGATCTCCGTTATCTCTTTCTGCTCTGTTTCCTTATCATAATAATCTTCACGATACATAAGCATAATGACATCCGCATCTTGCTCAATCTGTCCTGTCTCCCTTAAATCAGATAAAAGCGGACGCTTATCTTGACGTGACTCTACCGCGCGAGACAATTGCGACAACGCTACTACACATACATTCAAATCACGCGCTAATAACTTCAGCTTACGTGAAATCTCACTAATTTCTTGAAATCGGTTGCCCCTATACTTTGAATCTCCTGTAATGAGCTGTAAATAATCAACAATGACTAAAAGTTTTTTATCTCCATGCTTCCGCTTTAACTTACGAGCTTGCATCCAAATTTCCTGCATTGTGATTCCAGCCTTATCATAAATCTCAAGTGGTAAATCACCAATTTCCGCAAACGCCTTACTCACTTTTTCCCAATCTTCTATTGTAAAACGATGCTTCGGATTTTTCAGCCTTCCCCCTGACACATCTCCTGCGCAAGAAGCCATCCTTTTCAATAATTGCTTACTGCTCATTTCTAAAGAAAACATCCCAACTGCCGCGCCTGATTTCGCCGCATGCAAAGCGATATTTAAAGCAAACGCTGTTTTTCCCATAGAAGGGCGTGCGCCAATTACGACAAAATCACCATCTTGCAAACCGCACGTCATCTTATTTAACGCTTTATATCCAGTCTCAATCCCTGTAATCTCATCCGTATCTTGATGAAGCTCTTCATACAAATCAACTAAAACATCCTTTAAATTAAAATCACGCGTACAATCCTTTTCTTCTAATTCACAAAGTGCCGTAATCGTCTCACCAATTATTTTCTCATCCTTCTCCGCGAGAAGTCGCTCTCCCATTTTGTGCCCGAGAACGCCCGCGTGATACATTTTCCATGCACCTCGAACAAGCCCTTCATAATAAGAGAAATTGGCAGTTGTAGGAACACATTCAATTAAATTCGTAAAATACTCTATCCCGCCAATCTCCTTCAAAAAGGTGGGATCTATTCGAGAAACGAGCGTCACCAGATCAATTGGTTGCCCCTCTTCCTCAATTTTCCGTATTAACCTGAATATTGCCTGATGCACAGTCGTAGAAAAATGATGCTCCGTCAAACGGCACTCTTTAATAAGCTCTCCCTCAAGCAATAAAGAGCCTAATACCGTCTTTTCCGCCTCCACATTTTGAATACTCATGGGCGCCACCCTTTTTCCTTCAAGAACCTCTGCAACTCTTCCTCAGACAGCGCATTCTTCTCCCACTCCTCACACTTCGCCAAAAAATTCTCCGTCTCCCCAGTACTAACAGACGACTCCTTCTTCCGAAAATTCGCCGTATCCGCTTCAACCTCAGACACTTTCGTAAATCCCTTCCCGTGCCATCCCCTCAAAATCCCCTTCACATAAGCAACCGTTCGCTTATTATTCTCATACGCAATTTGAAGAGCCTTCAGCACCAGTTCCTCTGACAAATCAACCATCCACACATTCAATTCCTCTACCGCATAAGGAGACAAACTACCGAAATGTTGCTCATAAAACGTGAATACCTTACTTCCCGTTTCTTCCTCCATAACCTCTTCTTCCACTGCCTCCTCGCAAACTGGATCAACATCATCCACAGCTAAATCACCAGGCATACCGAAATGTGCTAAAAGCATCGGAACATTCAGCTCCTCCTCCACACACTTCTGAAGAAACATATGTACAAACTCCTTATTCTTCACACCCTTCAGCTCACGAAGCACACACTTCTCCACATTCGTATTCGTCACAGGATTATAACGAAGCCAATTTAAAACAAAAAGCTCCTTCGTCTCCGCATCATAAAGAATCTTTCCATAATCAATAAAACGCTGCACCAACTTATCAACAGTCTCCCTGTTATAACCCGTCTCCATCTCAGCTAACCGCTTCGGAAAAGGAAAAATCCCGCACTGCGTCGTCTTCGAACAAGTTAATAAGTAAACATAAAAATACCGCTCCTCCGGCGTCAAATCCAAAACAAAATCATCCTGCCAAAAATTCACCTGCACATTACGATACACCGCCATATGTATTCCTCCCATTCCTCATCGTAAGTTTGAATTTTGCCTCTTTGTACTATATATAGGAAGGAAGAATGGGTTTTTGGCGTGTTATTTCAAATTTTTTTACTACTACTACGATGCTTGGTTCTTGTAGTTGTTTTTGTTTTGTTTTTTCTTAGTGATTTATTACTTGGTAGGGGCTTGTAAGGGGCTTATGAGGGGCTAGTTATCGGTTACTTCGATTAGGAAGACTCGATCAGAAAAGCCACCTCGTTCTTCTGCTTTCTTTTTACGGATGTTATTGATTTCTTCTAGTGTTGTGCCTTCGTGTTCGGCTAGGGCGTTTATTAGTTCTAGTAGGTCGGATAGTTCTTCTAGTTTATGTTCTTTTGTCGTTGCTTCTAGGTATTCGGTTAGTTCTTCTTCTGTTTTCTTGCAGATTTCTTTTATGTATTCGTCTTCGTTTAGGATTCTTGTTGTGGGTGTTTTTCCGTTGTTTTTTATTATTTGTGGGATTTTGTTTCGGATTAGTTTGTTGTAGGTTGGCATGGGGGGGCCTCCATTTCTTTTTTCTTCTATATCAATGTAAAAGAAACTTATTACTATTCTTTACAGGATTTTGGCATACTGTTCCATTCCCCCGCTGTCATGCCAGAGAACTCGAATAGATAAATATTTAACTGAATATATGTTTGTCTTCATGTAAAAATATTGTCCTGTTTAGGATGGAGACTACCTTCCATTGAATTCTAACATAAAAAAATGACCCACTGAGATGTGAATCATTTAAAAAATAAATAGTTAATCATATATATTTATTATCTACAATACAACATAAAACCACACTAAAAAGAACAGCTTTTTTTGCAATGTGGAATTATAACCGAACAAAATAAATCAGCTAAGTATAAATATCCACCACTTCCCCGAACTTATTCAGCTAGTAGAATGTTATTCCTTCATCAGTAAGGACAGCTACATACAAAACAAAATTCTATTTTGGCGCCTTCCATTATCAGAAATGTTCTTTAACTTTCTTTGCATTGAACACTTCGTTAGCATTTAAGCCATCTGCCGTTTTAAATTCAACATGTTCACTAATTACTGCAGCTCCAAATTTTGCTTTCCTAGGTGCCTTGTTATCAGCTAATGTGACTTCTTTAACAATCACTGGTGAATGAGAGCCTATCTTATTCTTCTTATTGAAATGAAAAAAGAAAATAACATTGAATATCCCTCCCTATGCATAGTTTACTACAATATTCCGAACTTTGTCCACGTGTCCTAATAGTGTGATTGGTGCCATTTCCAGCATCAATCGATTCCATTTGTCTTCTGAGATTGTTACTGGCACATTAAAAACAAAAAGAATGCCCAAGCGGTACTCTTCCCCTACATTTCGAACCAATAGGTACGCTTCAGCATCTCCATCGGGCATTGTAGATTTTGGATGCGGCCAAAATACATGAGATTTCCCCCCTGCGAGAAGTACCCGCATAGCGGCCTCATCCCATTTTTCTTGCTGTGAGGTAATTGAATTTCCCCATGTCATTTTAGAAAAAACTTGACTTGCTGTAACATTGTCTTGGTACGCTACAACCGCCCGAACTTTATTATCATCTATATTCACGATATTCGAAACACCTTTTTTTATTCGAGTAAATAGTCGCTTAACCTCCCCATTAACAGCATCTGGGGTAAGCGAACCATTGTCAACAGCCTCTAAGGCCGCTGACAGTTCCTCTTCAAATGAATATAGTTGTGATTGGCTGTTCTTTAATGATTTAGCTATTAATAAAGCTGCTCCAATAAATAAGGCATATAGAGCAAGAATTGTGTCAAATTTCAGAAGAGCCAATAATTTAAAATTGGGATCGCTATTAATCGGTAACTTCCAATTATGAATTGCAGCAAATGGCTTCCATAAAAAATCAGCCACAACATACGCTTCTTGAATTGTAATCGCCACCAGCTGTAGTGTAATAAAACCCAATGTGCTAATAATAATTTTTTTTTGTTCCTTAAACCATAATCCCACTATCCAAACTCCCCCAAACCATAATTTACCTATTATCATTTTGTCATAATATATTAATTTCATCAACAAAAAATATCCCTTCTCAAGGGATATTTTTGAATTTCCCCCCATCAAAAATAGCAATTCCATATGTTGCAGGGGGAATACGATGTGTAAACGTGATTGAAGAGGCCTTTAGTATCTCTACACCTTTCTTATTCCTTAAACTTGAATCTTCAGGTACACAACAAGACAAAGGTAACTTTTTTTTATGTCTCCAAAACAAAATTTCCACCACCTTAGTATGTTATATTATGGGAGGCATTTGTTCGTGACATACCTTTGTGAGAAAAATCATTTTAAGGTTTTGAATATCTTAGTATATTTGCGAATCTATGTGATTAGAACGGTGCATTTATATAGCTTTGAAAAGACCCACCTACCTTTTTCTTGAATTCCTTGTTATAATGTTTTGTTCCATGTCCAGACACATCCTCTCTATCATTCATTAACTAAAGTGGATACTTTAAAGCTCTTCCAACTTATTAAGGCTATAGAAGTTGTTAAAAGCATATCATTCGAACAAGATAAAAAAGAGGTATCATGAATAATATTTTAGTTTTGCGGTACTGATGCTATAATGCTTAGTAACAAAATAGGAACGGTATATTTTGGCGTTGATTGAACAAATGATTTTATGCTTAATTGCTCGAATGGTGTTATCGTATCGCTATCGGAAACCTTAACAGTGTGAAGGATACTGGTTTGAGGCCAGGAGAGATTATAATCGTTTAATACTACTGGATTTTCAAAGTTTTATAAAGTAATAAAACATAGTGATTGCGGATAGACACATGATACAATAAAAATTACTTCCTCACTAATTTCAAACTAGAAAGGAAGTGATTTTTATTGTTACTTAGATTTACTGAACTTTCAATTACATCTGATACAATCAAAATCTAACTAATTATACTCAATATACTAGATTACGATTAATAAAATGTAATGTCTATAGTACTATTCCATCTCTATATCTTTCAGCAAGTTCAGTACACATGGTAGATTAAATTTTCTTCACAGACAAAAATTAATGTGAACTTTATAGTGTATCAACTTTCTTATTTTTATAACTCAAGGTAGATACCCTATGCCCTAAACCCTTTATCACGTTATAAATAAAAAACCGCTACTGCCGATATAACTACATCTAAATTAGCGATTCTGCATTATCATAGTATTTAATTCTTCCTCTTGTTTTACCTTCACTGTTTTTATATGTTTCAATATAGAATGTTTCTGGCCTCTTCAAACCAACAATTACTAAAGGTACAGTTAACTGAGTATTTAAAGGAACTAAGTGCTCGATATACTTTTCATATGTTCCAATTGCAGAATCAAAGCCTCCGGAGTCTCTTAATTCATTAGTTGCGGAAATGATAATTCCTATTTTAGTTTGTACAGCTTTTTCAACATGGTTTAATTCACTTGCAATAACTGGTTTCATTAAATTCCAGGCAATTGTTCCACTATGATTGAAAGCAACTTCTACGGAAATACTATCTTTAGCAAAATCTAAACGCCATGCTTTATTTTTATACCTGTTATCCTTAAAAATATAACTTTCACTTGACCATCTAAATGCAGCTAATTGTTCTTTAATTAGTTGGTTAATTGCCTTTGATAAACTTTTGTTTGATTCAATATATTTTTCTCTATGCAGTTCTAGTATCATTTCATCTGTAATATTAGAAAGAGCTTGTTGAATTTCTAGCCAAGTATTTGTAAATTGCGAGTCCGTTTCAAGGTTATTTTTACCATGACGATGTGAGTATACTATAAAATCCATTGTGAACCTCCTATGAGAATATAATTATATATTATCACCTTCATAAAGAGGATTTAACTTATTATAAGATTTATTTATAATACCCCTTGTAATTCTAGTATTTTTTCGAGATATATTTGTAAAAATATAGTTAATAAGATTATTCGCTGATGCAGAAATATTTATCCACAAATTAGAACCCGACTGTGATTTCAAGGTTATTTTTGAAATCATTATCTCTCTATAAAACTCAATATACTTTTAATTACAAAGAAGGATGTCTTATAAATTTTAGTGCATAATAACAAAAACATATCAACATATAGAATACCTAACCATAATTTATTAGTAGAATTATTTATCTCTCCTCTATTTTGTCAGTGCTCTACTATAAGATTACCACCAACTAATCCTAATATATGTAAACACCGATTTTAAATTCAAAAATAAATTATAATCTTTTATATAATTTCATACTCTTATAATATCCGCTATCAAGTAAGATATACTCTTAACAATAAATAGAAAAGGAGTAGAGTGAATTCACTCTACTCCTTCTTTATTTATTAAAACCAACTCAACTGCACAATACTATCCATCTTTTCTTCTTCTTTGTTAATCTCTAAAATCCTCTCACCCATTCGCTCCACTAAATCAACCACTAAAGCATTCCCCATACAAAAATATCTGTTTCTTTGTGGCATACCAGTATTTGTCCAGTCCATCGGGAAACCATTTAACAGCTCACATTCGACAGGCGTTAAATATCTTAACCTTTTTGTATAAGGATCTTCAATTACATGAGAGCTTCTATTACATGTTCCTTCACTTGTTAACATTGTACGTCCAGGCTTATCTAAATCATCAGGGAAAGCCATTCCTCCCTCAGAGTAGAAATATTTATGTCCTGTCGTCTTTGATACTCTTTCCTCTTTTTTAGGACCCTTAAGATACTTAAGTTCCTCAAATTCTGTTCTGCCTTTTTTGTTAACCTTATCCATTTTCAAATAATATGATTCATCTGCAGGACCAAATTTATTATATACTTTCTGAACAATCTCACCTAAAGTCTCTGGATTTTCAGTTACTGGGACTACTTCTTCAGTATATACTTGTCTATCTATCATCACGCCAGAATTATAGTATTCAGCTTTAAATGTATCAGAAACCTCAATAATATCCATTGGCAACTCAAATTGCCCTCTTTTTTTGTTTTCTTCAGGTGCTTCATGCACATTAAAAATCGGAGCGAAGAATCCATTTTCACATAATATTTCTAACGACTTCATTTCATTTTGAACAGATGCGAAATAAGATTCTTTTAAGTACGCAAAAATAAATACTCTTCGTCTTCTTTGTGAATTTCCATAATCCGCAGCGTTAATAACTCTCCATTCCACTGCATACCCTGCATCTCTAAAGCTCGCCAGCATAATAGAAAAGTCACGACCTCTTTGCTTTGCTGGTGACTTCAACAATCTATCTACATTCTCTAGCAAAACAAACCTTGGCTTGCGAGAATTAACTATGTTCATTATCTCCCAAAAAAGAACACCTTTTTTCCCTTGTATTCCTTTTTCATTTGATAAAGTACGTGCAACAGAATAGTCTTGGCAAGGGAATCCCCCTACTAATAAATCATGCTCAGGTACTTCCGGCCAAGCTTCAGCTATATCTCTATTTACATGTATTCCTTTATTTTCAAAGCGAGTTGCATAACAATTAAATGCATGTTGTGCTTTAGTTGAGGGTTCCCACTGATTCCCCCAAAGAACTTCAAAGTTTTCGTTTGCTTCTAGTCCTAATCTAAAACCTCCTACTCCCGCAAAAAGTTCTACTACTTTCACCATAAATACACGAACATCCTTTCGGTGTTTTATTTACTTATGCTTCTTTATAATTAAAAGTGCGGAAAAGGTTATCTACAAAAGTTTAAGAACCATCCTTTTTTAGCTTATAACAATTAAGAGCATACTTTGCTACCATATCAATATTATAAACGAAATAAATTACCTTGAAAAGATCCAATATAACTGTTTTTTAGTGGTAACAACTACCTTTTCCTTCTTATAAATTTTACTTATATAAAATTGAAACAGCTTTTAATTATAGCATAATTTTAATATTTATTGTTTAAAATCATACAACGCAGCACTGGATACAGAAAGGAGATTATTATGGACTATACTACAATAGAAGAACTAATGAAAAAAGCACATGAAGCTGAAGGAAAAACATTTGGTGAAATTGATTCGACTAACCGACTTGCAAATGCTAAATCAAAAGGTGGACTAGGGCAAGTAATCGAGGAAAGCTTTTTTGGATATGAAGTCAATTCAAACGCAGAAGCTGACTTTAAACACCTTGGTATTGAACTCAAAGTAACTGCATTTAAACAAAATAAAAACGGTTCATTATCAGCCAAAGAACGACTAGTCTTAAATATTATCAACTATCTGGAAGAAGTTCATACACACTTTGAGACATCAAGCTTTTGGAAAAAAAACGAGAAACTCCTATTAATGTTCTATGAATGGGTACCTGGCGTAGACCGTAAAGATTTTCACATTACAAAAAGTCTTCTGTTCACCTATCCTGAAGCTGATTTAGAAATAATTAAGCAAGACTGGGAAATCATCGTAAATAAAATTCGTGCTGGCAAAGCACATGAATTATCTGAAGGTGATACAAACTATCTAGGGGCTTGTACAAAAGGATCCAATAAAAATTCACTTCGCTCACAACCGTGTTCTGAAATTCAAGCAATGCAAAGAGCTTTTTCATTAAAGCCTTCTTATATGACAGCACTAGTCCGCAGATTTCTCCTAAACGAAGAACTAGTAAGTTTTACAACAAAAAATGAACTAAAAGGAAAATCTTTAGAAGAAATCCTTTACTCAAAATTTGAGAATTACATAGGCCTAACTGATCAAGAAATCGCTCAAAAATTATCTATTGATTACAAACCTACAACCAAGAGTTTTGTTCCATTATTAGTAAGTTCTTTACTTGGCATTAAAGGAACTCGACTCGATAAAATTGAAGAATTTGCGAAAGCGAATATAGAATTCAAAACAATTCGTTTAGAACCAAACGGAAAACCAGAACAAAGCATGTCATTTGAAACGATTGATTTTCATCAATGGACAAATGAATCATGGGAAGAAAGCGAAATTCGAGAACGCTTCTATCAAACCAAGTTTTTATTCGTAATTTTCGAATTTAACCAAACAAAAAAAGAAAACCCAAACCGTAAACTCTACTTTAAAGGTATTAAACTTTGGAACATGCCTGCCCCTACAATAGAAAAAGAAATACATGAACTATGGAAAGAAGTTAATAAAGTTATAAATGAGGGTATTCAAATTAAATATAAAAAACGTGGGGATAAAGTCGTTGAAGCAAATAACCTACCAAAAATAAATTTCAACGGTGTCGCGCATATTAGACCAAAAGCTCGCAATGGTGCTGATAAAGTAACTTTACCTGATGGTCAGCAAATTACAAAGCAGTGTTATTGGTTAAACAATTCTTACATAGCTAATATTATTATTGACCAAAAATAATAAGGGATTCAATTTACTTTGTGAAGAATTCACCATCCATATTAAAAAAAGCAGATATCACTTTCCTCCTAAAGATATCTGCTTTTTATCGATTTGTTACGACTTTACAAATAGTACGTCTAAAGAAAAATAGAAAATTATAAATAAGGGTGTTATAATTTTCCTTCTCATCAATCATTATGCCAAGCTAATTCGTAATTATTATAGGCAATATAACAAATACAGTGTTGTTTATTATGACCTATTATATGTTCATTCCTTCATTCCAACATTATTTGAATTTTAAATTTCTAATAACATAAACAATCGACATACATTCCAAAACAACACCAGCAATAAAAATAAACACTACAATTCATATAAAATAAGTGCTATACCTAACCTTTTACATTTGTTAAACCATTTATGTATCCTTCCACTATCTCACAATGTTTAGCATAAGCACCTTTTGTTGCTCCTTTAAGAATTTTTAAATCTTCTGTAATATCTTTTACATTCCACGCCGTGGAACCATCATCAAAAAGTCCAATAACTAGAGTTGGAACGGTAACAGAGAGTTTTGCAGATGGGATCTCCCTTATTGTTTTCTCATAATTTGAAACCCCACTATCAATTCTTTTACAAAGTTCACTTGAAGGAACAATTAACACACATATATCCGCTAAATCATAAGAAAAACTAAGTTGAAATTTGAAATAGTTGCGATAGCTTGAAGCAACGTTACCAAACTCAACCTCAATTTGTATTTTGAGAATAATCTCCCCTGTTTCAGGATCAACATAGCATTTTCGAAAATCAGAGCGTAATGCATCCTCAGATGTATCTGGTGTGGCTAGAGGCTCTTTTTCCCAATCAAGCTGTTCGAATCTCAAAAGAAAATAAGTATTCATTATCTGCTGTATAACTTCCAGTTTTGGCTGGCTTTCCGATTTTCCTTTGTATATTGGAACAGGACAATCAAGACAAACCTTTATTAACTCGTTATATACAGATTCAAAACGAGGGTGTTGCAATATTTCTTCTGCATATCTATAAGAATATGTTTCTACTTTCATATTTCCATCTCCCTAAACACCTTGATTATAACATTTATCCCTCTTTCACTTTATATAAAACAATTGTCAAGTACATCCTCTGTACTTGGCAATTCGCTTTTATATATGGATGCCTTCTTCAGCAATATCCGTTAGCAGTTTTATAACACTTTGACATTCTTCATCATTGAACAATTCGCTTTTTATCTGTTAAAAAGCTTTGCAACAGAGCCTCTTTATCAATAAAGTTTATTTTTCTTCCCCTAATTTTTTATCAATAAAATATCCAATAACCAGGACTAAGGGAATCAATAATAACTTTAAAAATGAAATATCCTCTGCTGGTGTAGTTTTCATATAGTAAATGACACATCCTAAAATGAACAATAAAGAAACGATTCTTCTTAACATACATTCACCCTTTATCACATAGTTAATTGACTAACAGACCAATTATTACTATTTAACTCATGGGAAAATAACACGCCTTCATTATTTTCATGAGAAACGATAATAAAGGTTCTGCCTGTACTTTCATTAATGAGATCTGATAAAATCCCTCTGCTTTCTTTATCTAAAGAGTTAAACGGTTCATCTAATAATACTAATTCTGTTGGAGTAGATAAATTAATTGCTAACCATATCTTCTGCCTAGTTCCTAGAGATACATTTTTTACGGGTTGCTTTAAGTAAGAATAAACATTAAACTTCTTACTTAATTTATAAACATTTTTTAAAAAATCTTCTCCATAATTA
Organism: Bacillus clarus; assembly: GCF_000746925.1. Taxonomy (GTDB): domain Bacteria; phylum Bacillota; class Bacilli; order Bacillales; family Bacillaceae_G; genus Bacillus_A; species Bacillus_A clarus. The sequence continues at coordinate 3,255,839 of NZ_JMQC01000008.1, read as the reverse complement.
AAGAATAAATTATAAAATTGAATATTTTGTTCCATAGTTAGTTCTTCATAAAATGTAGAAGAATCAGCAATAAAAACTCTATTTTCTCTAATATCAGAAAAAGTTACATTTTCACCAAAATAGTTTAATTCATATGAAAGTGTTTCTTCATCTTCTATTATATTAGCAATTATTTTAAGCAAAGTGGTTTTACCAGAACCATTCTCTCCAAATAACCTAACCTTGCTACCTTTCTCTAAACAAATATTAACCTGACTAAACAATTCATCTTGATTTTCATATGCATAGTTCAGATTCTTTATCATTAGTTTTTCCATATTCATTTCATAACCTCCATCTTATATATGAGAAACATATGTCTCTATCCATGCTGCTATGAGTAATAAAATTACGGCTAAAACAATGATTAAAATTGAATTTTCAAACGATTTTTGATAAGTGATTGTATTGTCCCACTTTGCTTTCTTTTTTAGAAAATCAACATACCGTAATGACTCAAATCCAATTGTTGAAAACAGTAAAAAAGCAAAAATTTCAATGATACCATGTGGTAATATTCCAGTTAAAATCGGAGTAAATCCATGATGCTTAATTATTGAGAAAGTCAATGCTCCTAGGAAAATACCGTTATACCCTAAAGAGATCGTATTCAAAACCCCTAAGCTAATCCAGCCAAAAACCATTAATTTCATTCCCAAAATAAGGTTATGGTAAAGTAAATCATCAAAAGCTTCTGCATGAGGCAACAAATCAAACTTTAAAAAGTTCGATATGAAAGCCCCAAAAATAAAACTCAATATATAAATAATCAAAGATGAAATAAAGAATTTTCTATAAATCAAAAATCTATCTTTGAAAGTCATAATGTCTCCTTTTTTCTTCTATGATTAAGTATTGCTTTTTTAATCAATTTAAACGATTTATAATCTCTATTACTAATGATTACTTGTATAAAAATTGCTAAACAAACAACAAATAAAATATAGACCCACGATATACCACTCACAAGTTTAAACGCCCCGATCAATATAAATCCTAACACTACAAACTGCATAATAAGCCTAGATAACATATTATTAGATGTAGCAATTAATGTATATCCGTTAAACTCGTTCAACTTGCTAATTTCAGGAGGATTTTTTTCTGACGACAGCATAGCAAAAACATCAAAGTTTGTACGTAATGAATATAAAATATATTCATTTTTCATTAATCCAAACGGTACCACTACTATTAATAAAGCCAGTGTTTGCTGTAGTGAAATAAATATAGTTGCTATGAGAAAAATTGATATATTTATTAATAAATATATTGATGATGTTCTTTTTAAAAGTTCATATTTAGAGAACAAAATATCTGCTTTCTTAATATCATGTAAATGAAATAATGAAAGCAGAGAGCACTCTTGTTCAAATTTAAAAACCTTGGAATAAACATGACTCGTTGTACCAATTACACCCTTAAAGATTAAATGTAATTGGAAAAACATTATCAACATAATAAGAATTTCATTATGAACGTACTGAGCTATCGCTAAGGAAATTCCTATGCTCATAGCCAACTCTCCTGTTAAGTACAAATCTAATGGATTATTCTTAAAAGAATTAGACATGTTTTTTAGCGTATAATAATCTGCAAATGTATAATAATGATTTTTATTTAACCCTTTATATAAACCGTCAATACATTTAATTTTAAAATATCTATCTTTAAAGTTTCTAGAATACTTAAAGACAATTAAACTAAGAACAAATAATATTCCTATCGCTATGACTACACCATTAAAATGAATGTAATTGTTGTATATCTCTTCCATCTTTTTGTAAAATTCATAAATACTTGAATGAATGAAAATATCGTTAGTCTGATTATTTAAATTCGATATAGCTGTTAATTTATAACCATACACATCAATATTACGTCTCGTTATGGCAATGATATTAATAAATATGGATGCTCCTGTATATGTTATAAGACCTAAAACACCTTTTAAAACCATATGAACGATTGTACTAAACCACTTCTTTTGAGCCGATGATTTGAATAAAAGGTTTAACGAAAATAACGTTATATGCACAAGAATGAACAATGGGAAATAAGAATATTCTTTTGTTTCGAATAAAATAAAAAAAGAAATTGGAATAAGAGCTGTTAAACTATGAAATAATCCCATCATCCAGTCAATAAGTATTACTTTTTTTATCAAGGTATACTTATCATTAACATAAGACATAAAGTGGGAAATGAGATATTCTTTATCCAATTGTTGTTTAGACTTTGTGACAACAGTTATAACATGATAGCATGATAAAATTAAAACTGTGATAACAAATAGATTTTCATAACTTGGTAGTAAAAATCTAGAAAGTAAATACACTAAAAATAGCGAGAAGCATGTATCAAAGACTAAACTAAATATTATATATGTTTTAATACTTTTAAACCTTAAAATCTTTTTTAGCAAATAACCTTTTCTTTGATAAGAATTTAGGATATATAAACTAATTAATCTTACTAATTTCATTTATTCAATCTCCTTATTTAAAACTAAAACAGTTAGGACATAGATTCCTAACTGTTTTAAGTTTTAATGCTTTCTTACCAAGCAACTGCGCCTGCAGTACCACGTTTTGCTGCTTGTTCTTTGATTGTTGCTACGAAAGCAGCCCAGCCCACTTCAAGGATAGCATCAATGCCACCTGATAAAATAACTGTTACTGCCCCAATTGCACTAATTAAAGTACCTACATTTAATACTGCAGCAACAACACCACCTGCAAGAACTTGTGAAATTCTAAACTTACTTGCTACAAGAAATAAATCCACGAAAGATCTCCTTTCTTGATATAAAGATAAACAATCGGAATACTCTGGATAATAGCCCCACTAAAAATTGTAATAGTATTTTACTCCGTGCTGCCCAAGAATCTTACGGATGCCACATTTACATGTACGTTCGGTTACAGATACCAACATGATATCCATAACACCAATACCACCCACGACTAAAGAAATACCCGCAATACTGCCAAGAATCATCGTCATAATACCCGTTACTTTAGAAATGTTTTTTCATTTCTTCTAGGTTTACAACTTCATATTTTCCAGAAATAGATTCCTCCTTTTCATATAATTTATTATGGAACATCTCGATGTGGCTTAATATTATCATGCGAAAGAATGAATTTTCTGTTTATTTTGTTAACTTTCCTTTAACATTATATGAATAATAATTGAATAATTAGTATTTTTATAAAATAATATTTATTATATTGGTTAGCACCACATCGCCATAAAGTTAAGAAAAGCAAATACCCCAAAACAAAAAATATACACTTTTTGTTTTGGGGATGTTATAAAATTCTTAAGTTGATAAGCCTGGGGCACTACCATCTAAACTTAAAAATATAGAAGTAACAGTATACTCCTCATATAATTTAAGTAATTCTGTAATTATCCATCTGATTCTGATGACTTATATTTATTTTCAATACGAATCACAATTTTTTGCGCTTCTAATATTGCTAAAATATCAATTCGCTTATTATTATTTGCCTGCACTTCGCGAAAAACTTCTAAGTCTTGAAGAGATTGCTTATGTAACTTAATAAAAATGATAATCCATTTTTCAAGAACTTGTTACAACTGAATTATAACTTGAAACGCGGTATTATTTACGACATATATACTGTTTCTCCCAATATATCATCGATTCAATTTGAAATGTATCTTACCATAGATAAATCATGTCCCATAAAGTGAAACTTTAATCAGTGGGGGTTTTGTTCATCCCCCACTGATTATTAGTTGAACCAATCGGGCATTTACGGGCAGTGGATCTCCCACCTAACTTCTTTGCTCCCGCCGAATTTTGAGGTGGGAGTCTTACTGCCCGTTAATGCGGGATAAACAATCATATTCCTCTTTTATCCAAATGTTCTATACCATATTTACACCTTGAGCTGACACGAAAACACCAAATACTAAGATTAATCATCTCCACCCACCAATTCCCCATACCCCCTACTCTTCTCCTCCAAAAATCCCCTCGTCTCCCCACTATCCTTATAAAAACTCTCCCAACCCCTCTCCCTCAAAATCCCCTTCCAACTATCACTCTCAACCATCTTCTTAATAATACTATCCCAATAAGCCACCTCTTCCTCCGTCATATCTTTCGGTCCCATAATACCTTTCCAATGCTGGAATATGACGTCGATTCCTTGTTCTTTCCACGTTGGAATTTCAGGTAATCGTTCTAGCCGTTTTTCGGAGGATACGGCTAGTATTTTTATTTTGCCGGCTTTGTATTGTTTTTCGGCTTCGGATAGGGTCATTGTTGCGGCGTTGATTTGTTTGTTCATTAGGGCGTTTATGATTTTTTCTTTGTTTTCGTAGACGAAGAATTCGAGTTCGGCAGGGTTTATGCCGAATGCTTTGCTTACTTGTACGAAGGATAGGTGATCGTCGTTTCCTAAGCCGGGGGCAACGCCGATTTTGAAGTTTTTCTTATCTTGTTTTAGTTGTTCCATTAGTTGTTTTGCATTTTCTATATTTGAGTCTTTTGATACGACAACGACCTCCCAGTCTGACGCTAGCGTTGCGAGCGGTGTGAAGTCTTTATATGTTAGTTTACTGTGGCCTAATAGGTTATTCGTTATGAGTAAGCTTGAGTTAATCGCAAGTACATGACCGCCTTTTTGTTTCGTATATTTCCATCCGACATCACCGCTGCCTCCTACTTTGTTTGTAACTTTGATTGGTTTTGTGAAGATTTTCTCTTCGGCAAGCGTTTTTTGCATCGCTCGTGCTGTTAAGTCCCATCCCGCTCCTTGAACGTTCGGCGCAACGATTTCTACTTCTTCTATGTTCACTTTATTTGTGTGAGTTTCTTCCGAGGAACAACCAGCTATTACTCCTGTCATGATCCACATACATAGTAATAATCGTTTTTTCATAATCCTCTTCCTATTCGATACTTTCGTTCTGGCCGTCCGATAATGCCGTATGTGTATTCTACTGTGCATTCGTTTGTCGCCACTAAGTATTCTAAATATCTTCTTGCGGTTGTTCTGGAAGCTCCCATTTGTTCTCCCATTTCTTCTATTGTAATTCCCTCTTCGAATCCTTTTATAATTCCTTTCACTTTTTGCAGTGTTAGTGGATCAACTCCTGTCGGCAAGTTTTTCATATCTTGCGTTTGCGAAGTACCGAAAAAGTTATCGATTAATGCTTGATTTACTTCATTGTTACTATGTAATAATTGCTTCTTTCTCTTATAGTCTTCAATGGTGCGAATAAATTTTTCTAACGTGACCGGTTTTATAAGGTAGTTGCTTATGCCATTTCGAATTGCTTTTTCTAACATATGGTTTTCATTCGCCGCTGTAACCATAATTACGTCAACGTTTGGAAAATCAGCGTGGATTTTCGGTAATAAGTCGGTTCCAATTCCATCTGGTAAATAATTATCTAATAGAAGTAAATCGATTTCTTCCTTTTGTAGTAGTTCCATCGTTTCTTTTGCGTTCAATGCTTTCCCAATCACTTTTACATCTTTTATTTTTGATAAAAACTCCTCTTGAATTTGCGCTACGCGGAAATCATCTTCTGCAATTGCAACCTTCAACATATGCCCATCCCCCTGTTTGTCATTTACTTTCTCTCAATGTTTTCGGAAGGTAAATTGTAAAAATAGCTCCCCCATTTTTTTCATTCTGAATTTCAATTGTTCCCCCTAGTAGATCTACCATTTCTTTCACGTTTGCTAGCCCGTAACCACGATTTGTTCCTTTCGTTGAAAATCCTTTTTGAAAAATAGTCGTGATTTTTTCTACTGATACTCCTACTCCGCTATCTATTACTTCAAACACAATATCGTGTCCAATGTCAGTAACAAAAAATGAAACATTCTTCTCCTCTTGTGTACTCACCGCATCAAACGCATTGTCGATAATATTTCCAACAATCGTAATAAGGTGCGAAACTTTTATATGGTCTGGTAACGGATGAAGTGTGCTATCTCCTTCAATATGAAAATCGATTTTCTTCTCGGATGCTGTTCCGAGTTTTCCTAATAAAATAGCTTGTACTTTCGCATCATGAATTTGATGGAATAAAATATGATTTTGGCTTTGATGAATATTAGATTCTTGTTGGATAAATTCAATCGCTTCTCTGTAGTGCCCTAACTGCAATAAACCAGATAACACGAAAAGCTTATTTGTAAATTCATGTGTTTGAGCGCGTAAATCCTCAGAATACTTTCTCACCTCAGAAATCGTATTAACTAGGTTTTGCAATTCCGTTTTATCTCTAAAACTACATACCACGCCTACGGTACTGTTATTTTCGAGTATCGGTGTCATGTTTAAAATAAACACTTTATCTTGAAACGCTATTTCTTGGTCGTTTTCTAGCACTCTCTCCATATTAAAATCCGGTAAAACTTTTGAAATGTGCGGATGCATATAATCACCATTTACATGTAACATCTCTTCTGCAGACGTATTCATCATAGTAATAAAACCGTTTTGATCAATGGCGATAATTCCTTCTTTTATAGATAGTAGTATCGCGCTTCGTTCCCTGTATAACGCTGCTATTTCATTTGGTTCCAAGCCGAGTGTATCTTTGCGAATACTACGCGCTAAAAGGATACCACCAACGATTCCAACTAGTAAAACCGCTACGGAAAAGAGTATAATTTCTTTCGTTCGATTCAATATGTTAGATTCAATACCTTTTATTAAAAACTCTACTGTAACGACACCTACGACTTGATCGTAGTCTCCGTTATGAACAATAATTGGCGCCTTCGCCATTAAAGCCGGACCGCTTTCGCCCTTCCCTTCAAGCGTATAATATCCTCCAAAAGTAAGTGCTTCATAGTTATATGGATTGTCGCTCTTCGTACCAATCAAATCCGAATTAGAATGCGAATACATAACTCCATAGCGATCTTCGACAATTACATAATCTGCACCAGCTTGCTCGCGAACTTGTTCCGCAATTGATTGAATGGTACTTTTATGCTCGTTATATTGAAAAGCTTCTTTTATAGCTGGCATAAAAGAAAGAGATTTAGCCGTTTGCAACGATAACTGTTCCACTTGACGCTTCGTATCAACAGACTGCATATAAACAAATATTCCCGCTAAAAGGAGAACGACAAATAAAATTAATGTAATAATTAAACTTAATATTTTCGTTTGTAATGACACTTTACGTGATTTTTTCATGCTTCATATCCTTTGATAAAATATTCAAAAATATCAATCTCCTTTTTCTATTATTATGACAAAACTGAAAATGAAGCAACTATTAAAAATCTCCATGTACATAAAGTACAAAAAGAATAAAATTGTCATAATATTGAGATTTCTATTCAAGAACAGTACAATTTAACTACAATGAACGCGCTTTCATATATAACTTTTATTTATAAGCACGAGGAGGAATTACTATGGCTCAAACAAAATCGAACCGAGTCGCCGGCAATATCTTCAAAGGTTCCGTCGGCAATTTAATTGAATGGTACGACTGGTACGTTTACTCTGCTTTTGCTGTTTATTTTTCAGCAGAGTTCTTTCCTAAAGGAGATTCAACAAGCCAATTACTGAACACAGCGGCTATTTTCGCAGTTGGATTTTTAATGCGCCCTATCGGAAGTTTACTAATGGGACGTTATGCCGATCGACACGGTCGCCGGGCGGCATTAACTCTTTCGATTACAATTATGGCGAGTGGTTCTTTGATTATCGCCTGTACGCCTAGTTACGAAAGCATCGGTATTATGGCACCAATTATTTTAGTGCTTGCCCGTTTACTTCAAGGATTATCACTTGGCGGAGAATACGGAACTTCAGCGACATATTTATCTGAAATGGCTAGTAGCGGACGTCGTGGCTTTTATTCAAGCTTTCAATATGTAACGCTCGTTGCTGGACAGATGGTTGCATTAGGCGTTCAAATTGTTCTTCAGCAATTACTAAGCGAACCAGATATGAAAGCTTGGGGATGGCGTATTCCATTCATTATTGGAGCGATGGGCGCTGTAGCTGTATTATGGCTTCGCCGCACGATGGATGAATCGGAGCAGTTTGCAAACATAAAATCGCAAAAACGCGAAAGCGCAGGAACCATTAGCGCTCTTATGAAACATCCGAAAGCAGTATTAACAGTAGTCGGCCTAACTTTAGGAGGCACTGTTGCATTTTATACGTACACAACATATTTACAAAAATTCATGGTAAACACAGTCGGTCTTCCGAAAGAAGTTGTAAGCTGGATTAACTTTGTCGCACTACTTATTTTCGTCGTACTTCAACCAATTGCAGGGCTACTATCCGATAAAATTGGACGCCGCCCACTATTAATGGCTTTCGGTATTCTTGGAACTTTACTCACAGCACCAATCTTCTTCTTTATGGAAAAAACGACAGAACCAATTATAGCATTTTTACTTATGATGGTCGGTCTTATTATCGTTACTGGTTACACTTCCATTAACGCAATTGTAAAAGCCGAACTCTTCCCAACTGAAATCCGCGCACTTGGCGTAGGTTTGCCATATGCACTAACAGTTGCCATATTCGGCGGAACAGCTGAGTTCATCGCATTATGGCTAAAGAGTATCGGAATGGAATCACTATTCTACTTCTACGTAGCTGGATGTATCGCGATCAGCTTTATTACGTATTGGCGTATGGATGAGTCATCAAAGACTTCGCAGATTGAGGCGGAGCTTGGTGGTGGAGATAAACTAGCTAATAATAAATCTAGTTAAAAATTATGTATTCTATGTTCTTCATTTACCTGAACTTGATTTGCTTTATCTAAAAAAGCATAATTCATTAATATATAATTTAAAAACCTCTACATATAAGTAGAGGTTTTTGTATGACGAAAAAACACGTAGTTCCATTGTTATTTTACAAACCCCAAATTCTCCCTCATCTTAAAGTGGAACAAATTTATTACTTAGAGTGTCTAATAAGTGTATTTCTAATATGAGTTGTCCAGATTGGATACAACATATCCCGTTTGACATCTATTTTTATGTATTACAAAAAAATGAAAGGACTTATTATCCCAAAAAGTGAAAAATATGCATCGTAATACTACGGTTAAGTATTACAAGTTTAATACTTTCACAGGTGAACCATTACAAGTGGAAATAAAAAAGAAACAACCCAAACCGTGACTTATCAATCATATAAACGTTTTGAATGTCATTTAACCTGTGAGATTTTAGCTGCAGTAGTATTGTTCCCCTATACCATCTTTAATTGCATTGGTATTTAGAATACCTAGACAAAATCCATATATTCTTGAAAGAGGTTGAAAATTTATGTTCGTTTTAAACAAGTTCTTTAACATTTTACATTACAAAAAGATTGTGCCTGTAGTATTACTTTCATGTGTATCACTTATAGGCTGTTCCAATAGTAACACTCAATCTGAATTACCTAAACAAACGAATCAAGCTAATCAAATTAAACAAGAAAATACAGGTAATCAATCTTTTGCTAAACTTGAAAAAGAATATGATGCTAAGCTTGGTATTTATGCACTGGACACAGGTACGAATCAAACTGTTGCTTATCATTCAGATGATCGTTTTGCATTTGCATCCACATCTAAATCATTAGCTGTGGGCGCTCTTTTACGCAAGAACTCATTAGAAGCTCTTGATCAAAGGATTACGTATACTCATGAAGATCTTTCTAATTATAATCCAATTACTGAAAAGCATGTTGATACAGGAATGACGTTAAAAGAACTTGCAGATGCTTCTGTTCGATATAGTGACAGCACAGCACATAATTTGATTCTTAAACAGTTAGGAGGTCCCTCTGAATTTGAAAAAATCTTGAGAGAAATGGGAGATACTGTTACTACTTCAGAACGATTTGAACCTGAATTAAATGAAGTGCATCCAGGAGAAACACACGATACCAGTACACCAGAAGCGATAGCTACGACACTTCAATCATTTACATTAGGAACTGCACTTCCAATAGAAAAACGCGAACTATTAGTAGATTGGATGAAGAGAAATACAACTGGAGATAAATTGATTCGCGCGGGTGTACCAAAAGGATGGGAAGTAGCTGATAAAACAGGCGCGGGATCTTACGGAACAAGAAATGATATCGCAATTATTTGGCCACCAAATAAAAAGCCGATTGTTCTTGCTATACTTTCTAATCATGATAAAGAAGATGCTGAATACGATGATAAACTTATTGCAGACGCAACCAAAGTCGTGTTAAATACCTTAAAAGCTACGGAATAAATGATAATAGGTTAAAAGTTTTCTATTTTAGGCGGGTGTTTTCATCAACTAAAAATTTAATAGTGTCCCAAAAACGAAATTTGGTGCTAACTTGTAATAAAAAGCTCATTTTTATTGTTTGGCGATAAATCGTTCTTTAAGCTTGATGGCGATTTGGTGCTATCCCTAAAACATCTGGACTGTAATAGCCAATTAAAAAGATGCAAACAAAACGACCTTTAATCAGTCGTTTTGTTTGCATTTCCTTTTTCTAAAACCACCGAAAAGATAAGTACTATAGTTAACAGCATAATAAACCTTACTTCACTTCCATCACTTACAAAAAATGAATACAAAGTATAAATTAAAATTAATATTCCATAAATAATTTTGTGCAATGTGCTCCCCCCTTTTTGCCGTATATATTTTAGTATAAAAGTTTGATTCAAGTCCTATATCCAAATGAAAATAAAAATCACCTATGATATACACAAAGTACTTTTCTCTTGTTAATTTATCTATTTTCACTATATTTATCTATTTTCTTTTTATAACTCAAACTTCTTCGAATCGTAATTTTCTAGAATTTGCTGCAATTCATTTTGTTCATATGGAATATGGTTATCTGTCTGTACATCTTCAACATTTGCTCCACCAGCTAATAATCTCCTGTACTTAAAAGAGTGCCCTGTTAATACTGTTTTAATCATTTTGTATTGCCCTCCTTTTGTTTGATTACTTGAATCATAAAACAAGTATCTGAAGTTGATATGTAGTCTATCTAGAGTGTATGTAAATTTAGAAAATCTCTAATAAAATGTTTGTATTGTAACGTTACCACCAAAACTATTACTCCAAACACCATGATTTGAAGAGATAATCCCCCATGTTCTAGCCTCAATTCCTCCTCCAGTTCTATATTCAGTAAAACTAGTTAATCCCTATAATATAAAAAGAGCACCACTTTTTGGATGCTCCTCGTTATAACTATATATTATTTAATTTCCTTCTTTTGCTGGTACCATTTTTCCTTCTTGAGAGTCTGTACCCTCTGTTCTTTCAACAGTTTTTGCATGTTCTGGTTTTTCAGGGGCTCCCATTTCAAATCCAGGTTGAGAATCTATACCTTCTTTTGTTGTTACCATTTTTCCTTCTTGAGAACCTGTACCTTCTGTTCTTTCAACAGTTTTTACGTCTCCTTTAGGAGTTGCTGGCACTGCATCTTTAGGTGCATCAAAGTTTTGTGAGAAAGACGTTGTTCCATCTGCACTCTGTGTAATTACTTGATTTGAATTATTTTCATTTGACTTTAAATTGTCCATTTTCGCATCATCTGCACCTCCCGCTACCAATCCTGTACTTAAAAGTGCTCCTGCTAATAATGTTTTAAACATCTTTCATTACCTCCTGTTTATTTGTAATATTCATCAAAAAAGTATCTAGAGTTAATGTTTTAGTCATTATCTTTATCTACTTGCTTTTTGATTACATTTAGCATAAGACAAGAATCTATAGTTGATATGGACTGTATCTGGAGATTATGTAAAGAAAAATAGATGATCAATTGTATATCCTAATGGATGCTTAGACAAGATTGAAACTTTATATGAGTTTGAACAATTGAGTTCCCCTTTGTTTTTGGGTGTGAGGTTTTTAGCTGGAGTGGAGTGAGGGACTAACCTTTTCTAATATGAAAGCAAACTTTTTATTATTAGTTTACATTCAATAAATATATAGGTTTTCTTTTAATTTGTATATAAATTTTTATCTTTTGTATAATTAAACTTTACTTTTTTGTGAAATAAGTTTAATATAAGTCTTAAGAAAGGAAGGTGTTAACTATGAAGGAAAAACATGGTGACTCTATAACAAATAAAGTCTATGAATATAGGGTATTAAAAAGAATGTCACAAAAAGATTTAGCTGATGCTGTTGGGGTTTCTAAACAAACAATATTTGTTATGGAAAAGAATAATTACTCTCCTTCACTAGTGTTAGCATATCGAATAGCAAATTATTTTGAAGTTGATATAAACGAAATATTCTCTTATGTAGGAAAGGAAGATAATAATGATTGATCTATTAAACAAATGGATGTTAGAAAGCACAGACAATTTCAATATCGTTGTAGGACTTACAACGATTCTATTTTTAAGTTCAGTAATTGCACTTATTATCATCTACAAGAAAATTGGTAGACCAGATGAAAGAACAAATGCTATTTATTTAAAAATTACTTCTCGTATGTTTACTACTCAAGTTCTAATGAATGCTATATTTATTTCTTTAGTTGGTAAAGATATTGAGACTTTCCGTCAAATCTTTATATTATTCGAAGCCTTTGTATTCTTCGTTGGAGCTATTTATTCGTTTAAATTATATAGACAGGAATATAAATAATTCACTTACAATAAAAAACAGTGGTGTATAAAATGAACTGCACCCCAATTGTTAGACACCGTCTAACAATTGGAGGTGCAGTTTTTTATGACTAAATTTAATTCAGAACAGAAAATAAATGCTGTAATACGTTATCAAAATGGAAATGAAAGTATATGGGATATTGCGAAATCATTTGGTGCGAATTATGAAGTCGTTCGAATGTGGGTAAAGCAATTTGAATCTCACGGAATACATGCATTTAAAAAAGGCTATACATCCTATTCCATGGAGTATAAACTAGACGTACTTAATTATATGAATGAGAATGGGACGTCTCCAAATGAAACAGCCGTTATTTTTAATATTTCTTCACCTGCACTTATTAGAAAATGGCGCACTCAATTACGTACACAAGGAATAGACGCCCTTGCATCAAAGAAGAAGGGGCGTCTATCCATGACCAAAAAAAATCCAAAATCAATCCAAAATCAAACACCAGCTGAAGGATCAGTCGAGGAGTTACAAGCTGAGTTAGAGCGTTTACGTATGGAGAATGCTTATCTAAAAAAGTTGAATGCCTTAGTTCAAAACAGGAAAAATCACCAAACAAGACAAATCACAAGTAGTCTATGAACTGAGGAACGATTTTTCGGTGAAAGCACTTCTGAAATTAGCAGAGATTCCACGCAGCACGTACTATTACTGGGTAAAAAACTTTAATCGCCCAGATAAAGATAGAGAATTAAAAAACCTAATTCAACGATTTATGACGAGCACGAAGGTCGCTATGGATACCGTCGTATTCGTGATGAATTGACGAATCAAGGACACAAAGTCAACCATAAAAAGTTCAGCGAATCATGAAAGAATTAGGTTTGAAAAGCCTAGTTCGTATGAAAAAATATCGCTCTTATAAAGGGAAAGTAGGTAAGATTGCGCCAAATATTTTAGAACGTAACTTTATAGCTGAAAAGCCTAACGAAAAGTGGGTTACAGACATAACAGAATTTAAATTATTCGGCGAGAAGCTCTATCTATCACCGATGTTAGATTTATTTAACGGGGAGATTATTACTTATACAATCGGTTCAAAACCAACCTATTCACTTGTTTCGAAAATGTTAGAGAAGTCCTTTCAACGATTAACAAAAGAAGATGAACTCTTGATTCACTCGGATCAAGGTTGGCATTATCAAATGAAGAAGTATCGTCATGCCCTACAAGAACATAAAATTACTCAAAGTATGTCTCGCAAAGGGAACTGTTACGATAATGCGGTTATTGAAAGTTTTTTTGGTATTATGAAATCTGAATTTCTTTATCTCAAAGATTTTGAGAGTATAGAACACTTTAAACAAGAACTTGAAAAATATATCGATTATTATAATCACAAACGAATTAAGGCGAAATTAAAGGGCGTGAGTCCGGTACAATACCGAACTCACGCCCTAACAGCCGCTTAATGAAATAACATGTCTAACTTTATGGGGTCAGTTCAAAAATCAATACTGTTTTTTATTGTTTATTTTTGAAAGCAAACTTTTAAATATTAGTTTACTTTCATTACCACTAAATCATTGACTCCTCACTAAATAACCTGAAATCCTCAATTCACGAAACAAAAGTATACATTCAAAACATTGTAAATAAAAGAATCTAAAATCCAGGAACAAAAAAGCACCAGGTCCCCCCAATGCTTTTCCTCAAATCTAAAACAAATGACAAGCCACCTCATGCCCCTTCGCAATCTCGACCATCTTCGGTACTTCCTGTGCGCATTTTTCAGTGGCGAATTTGCAGCGCGTTCTGAATTTGCAGCCGGATGGTGAGTTGAGTGGGCTTGGTACTTCTCCCTCTAGGATGATCCGTTCTTTGCCAGTGTTTGTTGGATCTGGTTCTGGCATGGATGAGAGTAGTGCTTGTGTGTATGGATGTGCCGTTTTTGTGTATAGGTCTTCGCTGTCGGCAATTTCTACTATGTTTCCTAAGTACATGACTCCGATTCTATCTGATATGTGTCTTACCATGGAGAGGTCATGTGCGATGAATAAGTATGTGACGCCTGTTTCTTCTTGGATGTCTTGCAGCATGTTTACGACTTGTGCTTGGACTGAGACATCAAGTGCTGAAATTGGTTCGTCACATAGGATGAAATCTGGTTTTACAGATAGTGCGCGTGCGATGCTAATGCGCTGTCTTTGTCCTCCGCTAAATTCGTGCGGGTAGCGATATAAGTGTTCTTCTTTTAAACCTACCTTTTTCAGCAGGTCTAATATGATTTCTTTTTGTTCTTCTTTTGCGTAAGATCCGTGAATGTTCATCGGCTCGCTAATAATTTGGAACACGTTCATCGTCGGATTTAATGACGCGTATGGATCTTGGAAAATGATTTGCATTCGTTTTCTATATTCTTTTAGTTCACTTTCTTTTAGATCCGCGATGTCTTTTCCGTCGAATAGGATGTTCCCTGAAGTGACATCGTGTAAACGGATGATGCTTCTTCCTGTCGTTGATTTTCCGCAGCCAGATTCTCCTACTAATCCGAATGTTTCACCCTTTTTAATTGTGAAGCTAAGGTCATCGACTGCTTTTAATTGCTCTGTTTTTCTGCCGAATAGTCCTTTTTTAATAGGAAAATACTTTTTTAAGTTCCGAACTTCAATTAAGTTTTCTTCATGCATGGGAATCACCTACCACCCTATCGTTTAGCCAGCACATGGAACGTCTTTCGTTTCCGATTTCAAAATATGGCGGACGTTCTTTTTCACAAATGTCTATTTTATGTGGGCAACGCTCTGCGAATGGACAACCTTTTGGCGGATGTAGTAAGTTTGGTGTTACACCTTGAATTGGCGCTAACCTTTCTTTTACGCCGTTCGATATTTTTGGCAGAGAGTTTAATAACCCTTTCGTATATGGGTGATTCGGTAATTGGAATATATCAAGTACAGGTCCTTCTTCCATAATAAGCCCGCCGTACATAACGATAACTCGTGTACAGTTTTGCGCAACAATTCCTAAGTCATGCGTAATAAGAAGTAACGCCATATTCGTTTCGTTCTTTAAGTTTTTCATTAAATCTAGTATTTGTGCTTGTATCGTTACATCAAGCGCTGTCGTCGGTTCGTCCGCAATGAGAAGGTCTGGATTACAAGACATCGCCATTGCGATCATAACCCGCTGCTTCATACCGCCGCTTAGTTCATGCGGATATTGTTTTACCCTTTCTTCTGGTGAAGAGAGACCGACTTGTTTTAACAAGTTGACGGCAATATTTTGTGCTTCTTTCTTTTTTACTTTTTGATGACGTATAATTACTTCCGTCATTTGCTTCCCAATTTTCACGACTGGATTTAGCGCCGACATTGGATCTTGAGAGATAAGTGAAATTTGATTTCCTCGAATAGAACGCAATTCTTTTTCAGATTTAGAAAGGATGTTTTCATTATGAAAAAGAATCTCTCCTTCTTTCACTTTCCCTGGTGACGTAACGAGAGACATAACGGACTTTGCCATTACACTCTTTCCGCTTCCAGACTCCCCAACGATACCAACTACTTCTCCTTTATTTAAACGAAATGTAACGCCGCGAACCGCTTCAACTTCGCCGCTTTCTATGAAAAAAGAAGTCTTTAAATTTTTCACTTCTAGTAGTTTTTCAAACACGCTTCTCACTCCTTTCACTTAACACGTTAGTTTTCATGTCCAGCTCCTTTTGGTGCGAAAGCTTTCTTAAGCGCTTCACCAATTACGTTAAAACTTAGTACCGTTAAAAGGATAAGGAATCCTGGGAAGAGTGTTAAATACCAAGCTTCACCAATATAGCCTTGCGCATTGTTTAGCATGCTGCCCCAAGAAGAATCTGGTTCTCTAATACCTAAACCTAAGAAGCTAAGTGATGATTCCATTAAAATCGATGTCGCAATTGTTAATGTCGCGGCTATTATAATGGTTGATAAAATGTTCGGAATGATATGTCTTATAATAATCATGAGTGATTTTTGTCCTGATACTTTTGCGTATAAAACGTACTCACGCTCTTTTACAGATAACGTTTCTGCCCTTACAATACGCGCGGTGTCCATCCATGTTAGTAATCCGATAATAAGAACTAACGTCGTAATCCCTGGTTTTAAATACGCATTTAATAGTAGCATTAAAAAGAATGATGGAATTGACATCAGTACTTCAACAACTCGCATTAAAAAGTTGTCTAACTTTCCGCCAAAATATCCGCTAATTGCTCCAACTGCGGTACCGATTGTAATGGACACAACCATCGCAAGGAAACCAACCGCAAGCGAAACTCGTCCGCCATATAACGCTCTCGTTAAGTAATCCCTTCCGTAATCATCCGTTCCGAACGGATGACTCATACTCGGTTCTTGTAAGCGATCTGGAATCGACATTTTACTAGGATCGTACGGTGATACGAATGCAAAAAGCGATGCGATCGTTAAAACCGCAAGTATGATAACTCCCATTGCAACGAACTTATTTTTCGTAAAACTATTTTTTATCGTTTGAAATCTCCTATTATTCATTCCAACTCACCCCCTCATTCGAATGCGCGGATCTACTACGCCATATAAAATATCAGCAATTAAGTTACCGAGAATTAACATGAATGATGATAGTAATGTAATTGCCATAATAATTGGATAATCAAATCTAAAAATAGCATTTACCCCGAGTGAACCGAGTCCTGGCCATGAGAATACTGTTTCTGTAATAAACGCTCCACCTACTAAACTTGGAATTGATAATCCGAAAATTGTAATGATCGGTATTAATACATTTCGAAGTACGTGATTAAATAAAACTGTTTTCTTTGAAGCGCCGTACGCATATTGAATTTGTACGTAATCTTCTTCTAATTGCTGAATTGTGCTCGAACGAATATATCTCATATACACAGAGACGTTTTGGAACGCAAGTACTGTACAAGGTAAAATGCCGTGCTGCACAATATCCAAGAAGGAATCTTGTCCAACTGTACGCATACCCATACTCGGAAGCAGATTCAATTTTAAAGAGAATAAGTAGACTAATAGTAATGCAAACCAGAAAACCGGCATAGAAATACCAACGTATGAAATAAAGTTTACAATGCGGTCAAAAAATGAATTCTTTTTCACACCTGTAAATAGTCCAAGTGGTATTGCGATTACGAATGAGACGAGTAAAGATGATCCCATTAACCCAATTGTTGCAGGTAATCTTTCTGTGATAAGTTCCAAAACAGGACGATGATTTTGAAGTGAGTAACCAAAGTTACCTGTTAAAATATTTTTTAACCATAAAAAATACTGCACGTAAATGGGTTGATCTAACCCTAAACTTTTGCGAATACGCTCCACATCAATTGGACTCATATTCGGCGTAACAAAGTTTCGAACCGGATCCCCTGGCGCTAATTTTATTAATAGAAAAGAAATAATAGAAATAACAAATAAAAGCGGAATTGCATTTAAAAGCCTCTTCGCAATTACTTTATACACAAACTTCCCCCCTCAGGATAAAGTGAAACTTTAATCAGCCTGCACCAATTAGGCTTTAACGGACAATCCGACGACTCCCGCCCTACTTCCTCGCATTCGTCGAGTTTTGAGGCGGGAGTCTTACTGCCCGTTAAAGCGGGATAAAGAAGCTGATTTCTACCAGCTTCTTTACTGTTTCTTATTTCACTTCATAAATCTTAGATAGATCTTCAAACATTGTGACAGGAATTGCTTTCGCTTCTTTTAATCCATCAAACTTTTTATCTACTGCAATAACCGCTTTCGGATATGCGATTGGTAGATAAGGTAAGTCTTCTCTCGCTGTCTCTTGAATTTTATGGTATAGCTCTGCTCGTTTTGTTTTATCTGTTTCAACCGCAGCTTCTTCCCATAATTTATCGAAATCAGCATTTTTATAACGCGCATAATTATATTCAGCATTACTTAAGAATAGGCTCTTATATGAATCTGGCTCAGGTCCCATAATGTAACCACCAAATGTAATGTCATAGTCTTTATTCTCTTTATCTAATCCTTTTTCACTTGCCGCACTAGCATCTAATGCATTCAGTTCAACTTGTAAGCCAATTTCTTGTAATTTTTGTTGTGTATATAGCGCTAAACTTTCCATAATTTTATTATTCGTTACATACATCACGCGTACTTTTTCTTTATCTTTCACACCAGCTTTTGCTAATAAATCTTTCGCTTCTTTTTGATCATACTTATACTCTTTTATATCTTTCGCATAATACATAGCGTCTGGTGTTAAGATCGAATTTGCTGGTTCAGCAAATTGACTAGAAACGAATGCTGAGTTAATCATTTCTTTCTTATCTAATGCATGCGCAATTGCTTGGCGCACTTCTTTTTTCTTCATAAGGTCTGTATTAAAGTTATAAGCTAAGTAGAATAATCTACCTTCAGGGAATGTCACCATTGAGAAGTTCCCAGTGCTATCTAATTTCTTAAAATCTTGCGGCTCAATCATCTTCATATTGATTTGACCATTTTGCAGGGAAACATTTGCTGTATTACGGTCTTTTACAACGCGGTATACGATAGAATCTAATTTCGCTTTACCAGCGAAATAATCATCGAATCGCTCTAACGCAACGTATTCATCTGATTTGAATTCTTTTAATTTAAACGGACCTGATCCTACAGGCTGTAAGTTTTTCTTACTCTTCACTAAATCTGCTTCACCTTTAAATACATGTTTCGGAATTGGGAAGAAATCATTCATAACCCCTTCGAAAGATGCACTTACTTGTGGTAAAACGAATTGAGTTGTTAACTCATCTACTTTTTTCACCTCAAGCGGCTTTCCTTTAAAAATAAAGTTTTCACGACTTGAGCTATTTTGCTTCTCATCTAAAATAGATTGGAATGTAAATGCTATATCGTCTGATGTAATTTTCTTACCATCATGCCATTTTAAATTATCTTTTAATTTCAACGTCCACGTTAATTGATCTTCTGAAGGCGTAAAGCTCTCAGCAAGAACAAACTTTTTCTTACCGTCTTCCATGTGATATAGCGGCGCATATAAAGCTTGCTGTATCGTTAATGACACACGATCGTTCGCATAGAGCGGATTCATCGTATCAGGATTATCGCTAACACCTATCGTTAACGTTCCTCCGTCTTTCGGATTCCCTGATTTACTAGTGCCCGCTTTCTTCGAAGAATCTTTTTCCCCAGAACAAGCCGCTAATGCAATAAGTAGTATTAGGACAAATGGTAATGCAAATAACTTCCGTTTCATCTTTCGGCCCCCTCGAACTGTTTATACCCATAAGAAAACTCGGAATTAATCCCGAGTTTTCTTATAAGTTTTAAATTACCACTGCCCGTATGTAAAGTCAAACTTTTTTGTAAATGTGGAAAGTTTGAAATCTATTAACAGAAACGAATACCACATTCCCCAAAATTTTATCAGCGATTTTCCAATTTTATCGACCACAACTTCGTATTTATCTTACACCTATCGTTCTTCGCCCTTCGCACTTCTTTCGGGGAATTCGTTACATTATTTAGTGATTTAGAGGAAAAGTTTAATTTATTTTTAAGATTTATGTGTTTATTGCTAATATGAAGTTCTATAAATGCCCCCCGCCAACCAATTAACATAAAACACACCTTCACGACATTAGTAGATAGCTTATGAGTAGAGAAAAAAGCTTTGTGAATTTCACAAAGCTTTTTTCAACGTATGACTTATTTTTTGATTTTAACAAGTTGTACTTCTTCTACCTTGATTTTAGTATCTTGCATTTCATTATTAGGGTCTTTATCAAACTCTAATACACCTACAGATTTTTCTTCTCCTTTTACTTTGTTATATGCAACATCATCTACGATTGCAAACATATCTGCATAAGAGCGACCATTACCGATGATTGTGTTACCTTCGTATTTTAATTTAACGCCGTCAATTGTCATGTTTTCTACTTTTTCTTTCGTAAATAATACACCTTGATCCGCTGTTACAGCTGGTAATTTATCAATTGCTTTTGTATTATCATCTTTTTCTACTTTCTTAAGTAGCTCTTTTTTCACTAGCTCTTCACCAGTTTTTTTATCCATTACAAGTACTTTTTTGTCTTCTAATGTTGCAAGTTTCATTTTATACACATCTTTTTCTTTTACATCATTTTTCTTCAGATCTGCTAATTGTTGAACTTGTTGTTCTGTTCCGTATACTACCAAACCATTTGATTTCTCTCCTATTAAAGAACAACCTGATAATGCTCCGAATGAAATTGCTGCTGCTAATCCGATTCCTACTAATTTTTTCATTTTTTCTTGTCTCCTTTTTATATACGTAATAGTAAATACAATGTGTTTGCTAAGACTACAATATATACTGCTATATTTTTAGTTTAGCAATGCAAGAGTAGTTTTTAGTTCTCAGTCTTCTTTTGAAAGGACAATTCCTTTATATAATTGCACTGTAATGAAATAGTAAGTCGCGTAAATGACTACGAAAATGGCAATTGGGAACCAAATTTTGAAATATGGATCAGCCAATATGAACGAGAAGATATTCATACCAACTAATACATGTGCAATCCCGACAATTGCCGGAAATAAGAATACTAAGAATAACTCTTTATAAATTGATCTTGTTAATAATTCACGGCGAACACCAATTTTACGTAGCATTTGATAACGTGTAATATCGCTTGATGCACCGGATAGAATTTTAAACATTAAACAACTTGCCATCATTGCTAAGAAAGCAATTCCGAGGAAGAAGCCCATGAAGACTGTTCCACTGGCAATACCATAGTTCATTTCATAAGATTGATACTTACTATGCATCATTTCAGCTTTTACATTTTTATATTTAGCTTGCTGCAACTTGTCGATTTTTTTCCATTCTTTCTTGTATGTTAAAAAATCATCTGTTTTCCCAATGACTACAGCGCCCTCTGCTCCTTTTAAACCAACATACATTTTTTGATCGACAATTTTAATTGTTTGATCAGGGTGTACATACAATGGTTCAAGCGAACCGAAAGCAACATCCCATTCTTGTGGAATTACATTATCAGACTTTTCTTGGCTGAATCTTGAAATCGCTCCTACCGGTAATTCTTCAGAAGCTTTTTTCACTTTTCTTTCTTTAATACTATTAAAATCCATTATGAACGGAGGATTTTTCTCTAAATCTTCTTTTAGATAATAAACATATTTATCATCAGTCTTATAACGGTATTCGCCTTTCTCTTTAAATGTAATACCGTCTAAAATCTTCTTTTCTTCAGCTGTTGGGTTGTGAATCGTAACATCATAAATTGAAAAATCATCTACAGTCAGCATAATGTTATTTTTGAATGCCATACCACCAGAAATTGCACCAGCTCCCAGCGCAACTAGCATCGCTACTGTTGCTAGTACTTTTGTTAAGCTATTAATACGGAAGTTTAACTGCGCAAATGTAAAAGCATTCAGTCCTTTTTCAGTACGGTTTTTATTACTTTTCAGCTTTTTAATAAACAGAGGTAGGAACGTTCCAAATAACATGTAAGTTCCAGACGTTACAGTAATTAATGCGATTATGATTCCTATTTCTCTTAATTTTTCCATATAAATCATAGAAGCATAACCGATTGCTAATAAAATAATACCAATGACAGCAAAGAAAATAGTTTTCGCACCTTTCACAGAAACACGTTCTGTTTTTGAATCTGCATGGACAAGTTGCAGAACTGTAATACGTGATAACTTAATACTATTCATAATTGCTGATAGCACAAATAATGCAAGGAAGAAAATACAAGTAACAATCGTAGATGGAATATAAAATGCATGGTATCCAGGTGCTGCAAAATCAAGTTGCTGCATCAGTAATTTACCAATTAACTGTGCAAGCCCTATACCAACAGCAACCCCGACTACAAGTGATGCGGCACCTAAGACAATTGTTTCAAGAAACATAAGTAGTGTAACTTTATGTTTCTTTGCTCCCAACATCATATACATACCAAATTCTTTTTGACGAAGTGACAATAAGAAAGAGTTTGCATACAAGATATAGAAGAATGTGATAATGGCTAATAAAACTGAACCAGCATGGAACACAAATCCAATTGACTTAATAACAGAATTCGCTTCAATGAATGCTTTATTTAATGCTAATGTTTGAAACATATAAAAGATTGAAATGGACATAATAAGGCCGACTAATAAGACAATGTAATCTTTTAGTTTACTTTTCAGTCCTGACATGGAAAGTTTGAACAACACATTACAACTTCCTTTCTTATGCTTTGTTTGTACCTAGGTCAGCAAGTACATTTAAAATTTCTTTATAGAACATTTCACGATTTGTTGTGCGGCGAAGTTCTTTATACAGCTCCCCATCTTGAATAAATAAAATACGTTGACAGTAACTCGCACTAAATGGATCATGTGTAACCATCATAATTGAAACATCCTGTTCTTCGTTTAAACTCTTCATTGCTTCCAAAAGACTGGTTGCGTTTTTAGAATCTAGCGCTCCAGTTGGCTCATCGCCTAAAATAATCGCTGGCTCATGAACAAGTGCACGCGCTGCGGCAGAACGTTGTTTTTGTCCACCAGACACTTCTGAAGGATACTTCTGAAGTAACGCTGAAATCCCTAACATTTCCGCTACTTTTTCGACTTTCGGTCCAATCTTTCGTGAAGGTACACCTTGTAGCGAAAGTGGTAATGCAATATTTTCGTAGATTGATAAGTTTTCTAATAGGTTAAAATCTTGAAAAATAAATCCGAGCTTTTGTGAGCGGAAATCTGAGAGTTCACTCTGCTTCATTTTTGTAATATCATTTCCATCAATTTCAATTGTGCCATCCGTCGCGTTATCTAATGTAGAAATGACGTTTAATAATGTTGTTTTCCCTGATCCAGATGGTCCCATAATCCCAACAAACTCACCTTTTTTGATTGAGAATGAAACACCTTTTAATGCGTATGATTGATTTTCACCTTTTTTACCATATACTTTCTTAACACTTTTTACGTCTACAACAGGTTTTTGCATATTCATATACCTCCTATACTTGTTTTTCCTTTTCTTATTTTGCGCCTTTTCGACATAAACTAACATCTGTGAATGTTACAAACACCTTACATTTTTGTAATATAAAAAATATCGCTTATATCATGTGCATAAAACGCGAGTGTGTAGATAGCTGTCTTATTTAACACAGAACAAGTTTAAATGTATTCAGACGAAGGAAATATAAATACAAGGGGTAGTTGACTGGGTTATTATTACAGACCGCATAGTAACTGTTTGACAAATTCTTTTTTATTTTTGATTTTTCCTGACACTAAAATATAAAAAATCAAGTAATAGTGTTAACAGGTTGAAATTTAAACCGTATTGGAACAGATAAATATTATGTTAGAATTACAACAGATGGGAAAGAAGGGATTGCAAAATCTATAGATGATGAATTAATAAGAAAAGAGTTTAAATCTAAATTATCTGAATTTAACGAGGAAAATACAGAGAAAACACTGGAATTTAAAGCAAACAAAAATCTTCTTAAGGACGCGTTTTTATGTATATACTATTCTAAGGAAAAAGACGTGAAATCTTGATAAGAGGTTAAGGAAAATAGACTCCCTGCAAAAGTGAAAGAAAAGTTAGGAGAGACATAATATAAAGATATTGTCATAAAAGTATGCCTTGTATACAAAGTTGTGTTCATGCTAAAAGGCCAAGTTTTTGGTGAAGTGATGATAGGATACTAGAATAAAAGAGAAAGCTTTGCATACTATGCAAAGCTTTTGTCTTTATTTACTCATGAAATATCCAATTGTATAGATAATCCATAAGTGAACTGGATAGAAAATATAAAACATATATTTGGTGAATGCATTATTTAAACCACGCTCCCCGTTATATAAGAAGAAGAATGGTAATGCAAATATCATCAGCCCTTGGTTATTGTAACCGAATAGTCCCATATCCGTGAAAATTTCTCCACTCATAATTAAACCTGGAACGTCCATTAATGAAAGTAAAGTATATGTGATAATTAACCAAGATTTTTTCTCTCTAAAGAAGTAGAAAATTAAAGTCATTCCTACTCCATATAAGTTTGCCTCTGTAAGCATTCCTGCCACTGCCGCAATCATAACAGCTGGAATTCCTATTAAATAGTTCTTCGTACGCTTTGTATAATCAATCGCACATAATAAAACTATTCCAAACCCAAGTGACAAGAAAATATTATAGCCTAGTACATTTTCTCTTGGGAATATATACTGAATTAACGTTGATCCTGCAAACATAATCGCTGCCCACATAAATACACGCGTAGCATATTTTGTACGGTTACGCGTATAGAAGAATCCTTCCACTACAAAATAGAAGAAAATTGGTGATACAATACGTCCTGGATGATGCATCCACATTGGCATACCTGGAATGTAAGTATACACGTGGTCAATGACCATAAGAATCATTGCAAAAATCTTTAATTGAAAAGCATTTAACCTCATAAAATATAAAACCTCCACTTTCTATGTTACTCAAATACTATTAGTCTTCTAGAAACACTATATTGTTTTCTTACATAAACAATATACTTTTATAAAGTTTCTATAGTAAGAGTATCTATTATTTATCCAAGAGGTTCTTTTGCAATGAAAAGAACCTCTTGAAAAGTATAATTTTAGGTATACTTTCTATGTTACTTTTAGATGAAGTATCTATGTTATTAGAATCATGCATTGTTAATTCATAAGTTTTTTCAAATAACTTCGTCGAATGATGAAAAAGCTTATGACAAATAGCAATAAAAATATTCCTACCCCTATTGCTGTGACTCCATAAAATGCTGATGAAAAATGGTTACGCATTCCAAGCGCTATTCCACATAGAAGAATAGATGCAAGTGTAAACGGGATAAAAATTAGTGTCGCTAACTTCTTGGTCACAACAGAAGCTAGTTCTTTCACAGAAAAGCCAAGTTTTCGGATTCCTGCATATTTTTCTTTCTCTCCTTCAAATGACATTTGCAGGTAGAAATAAAGAATGCTCATTGCCGCGCTTAAGAAGATAAGGCTCAGCATGAAACCGATAAAGAATAAGAGACTAACAGTAGATTTCTCCGTATTGTATAAATTAATTTTTGAAAGAATTAGGTGCTCATTCTGTATCGTGGTAATTTTAGAGAAAATGGTTTCAGGTAGGTCAAGTTTTTCAATCCAATTCTCAACCTTATAAGCAAATACTTTCAATACGGGATAATCGATTGTTTCATAAACCGCATCTGGGACGATATAGTACACTTTTCGAAAACCTGAAGTTAAAATATTTCGTTTCTCAAGGCCCGCATATTTAAGGTTTCCAAACGGGTAGTCATGAATAAATTCCGTACTTGGAAGGGTATCTGGAATTCCTGCTGCAACATAGTACTCATCATCCTTTAGTGAAATCGCCTTATGAAAGCCAAGTGCATTATAATTTGAAACCGACATAAAACCGATATTATGCCTTTTATCTGTTTTAAATGCAGAATAATATGCATCGTATTTACCTTGGTTTGCTAATGTCTTTTCAATAAATGCAATATCTTCCTTTTCAACTTCCGGTGCATTTCCTGAGAGTGAGATGTATTCGAAGCTGTACGGCGCTATTGATTCTACTCTCGTATCTATATTGTAATAGGAACTGTACAGTACATTTGTACATACAAACACACCTAGCAACAAGACTGTTAATAAATAGATAAGATGGGAATGTGAGCGTCCTTTAGCCTTTATGTTCGAAACGTAAAGCATATTTGTTTTTTTGTAATACGACGATCGTTTTTGTAATACACGAATCGATAACAGCATTCCTTGCGTTATAATAAAATAAATGGCTAATAGCGAACTAACAAATAGTAAAATGTAATAGAGCGTTCCAGATGATTCAACCCAATTCATTTCTAATATGAGCGATAGTACTAAGAATCCGCTCGTTATTACGGATAGTAACAACTTCCATGGTGCAGGCGCTATTAACTTTTCCTGTGTTACATCTGCTTTTAACAGATGAACAGCTTCTTCTTTGTTAATAAAACGTGTTATAAATTTAGAAACGATAAAGAATAACATTGTAAATAGAGCAATCGTTAACGCGATAGCTTGTATTGGTATATACATACCAAAGCTATCAGCCTGTAACACTCTTTTGGTGACCATTAAAAACAAAGGGGCGATTACAAGCCCAAGCACAATCGCTGTTAGAATTGCTACACCAGCAATAAGCATATTTTCTCTGAACACCATCTTACGCACTTGCTTCATAGATGCTCCAGTAATCATAAAAATGCCAAAACTTTTCGTTTTCTTTTTCAAAAACGAAAACATCGAATAAATGATGAAAACGAATGAAAAAATATACACAATAAAGCTCGTAAGTATCATTACAAGACTAAGTGTGCTTTCTTTTTGAATGATCGCCAGCATTGGATGAAATGCTACAATCGAAAATAAGAAAAATATCAAAATGGAAAATACACTGCTTAAAAAATAGGAAATATATGTCCATTTATCGCGCAAAATGTTTTGAAGGACAATATGATTAAAACTCATGTTGTCCACCGCCTAAAAATGCAAGTGTGTCCATAATTTCTTGATAAAACTTCTGTTTATTATTGCCTCGATGCACCTCATTATAAAGAATACCGTCTTTTATAAAGATCACGCGATGTGCAAAACTAGCAACATAGGCATCATGCGTCACCATTAAAATAGCCGTGTTAAAGGTTTTGTTAATTGATTCAAATAATGTCATAACATCATTTGCCGCTTTAGAATCCAGGTTTCCAGTTGGCTCATCAGCCAATAATAAACTTGGTTCATGAATAACAGCTCGTGCAATTGCAACACGCTGTTTCTGTCCTCCTGAAATTTCAAATGTACGCTTTTTTAAAATCTCTTTAATCCCCAAAAAGACTGTAACTTTCTCTAGGCGGTTATACATTTCCTTAACGTTTATAGAATCGAGCGTTAAAGGTAATAAAATATTTTCCTCTACCGTTAAGGTATGGACCAAGTTAAAGTCTTGGAATACAAATCCTAATTCTTTACGACGAAACTTTGCTAAATCATCATCATTTAATTGGTAAGGTTTTTTTAAATTAATCGTAACAGAACCTTTAGTTGGGTGATCAATTGTTGAAATGCAGTTAAGGAATGTTGTTTTACCACTACCGGAAGGACCCATTACTGCAACAAACTCATTTTTATCTAAATGAAAATCAATACCTTTTAATGCTTTGTAAGTAAACTCTCCTGTATACTCCTTTTGAAGATCCTTTACCTCTAAGATTGTGTTTGACATCAGTAAGTCACTCCTTTGTCTCCTTCAATATTTGATTATAAATGAGCTCTTTGTCTCTTAACATCTCTCAACGTGACAGCAATATGACAAAATTGTCACATTCAAAACGGCTACCTTATTGGATAGCCGTTTTTGTACTTCCTGAGAAATCTATCATAAACACTGTTTCATTATTTGCTGAATATAAAGTGTATGGATGGTTTAACGTAGAAAGAATACTTTTTACTAAGTATAGGCCGATACCAGTTGCTTCGCTATTTGTACGCCCTTTTGTTCCTGTGTAAAATAATTCAAAAACACGTTTTATTTCACTTTGAGGTATCGTTTCTCCTTTATTTTTAATGAGTAACTGCCCCTTTTCATAGTCAATCATAATGGATGATTGTGTCTGTCCATATTTAATAGCGTTACTTAATAACTGGTAAATAACTACCTTTAGCCATTTACGATCTGAATAAAGCAGTATATGTTCCGGTATGGTGCTTTTAGGAAATATTTCTGCTTCAATAAAATAATCCCTTAAATCATTAATAACTTCCTGTACGAGTTGTTTTAAAAGAATGGTTTCTATTTTTAAATCTGCTAATAATTTAGTCGAACGACTATAAGTTAGTAATTGATTTAAAGAAAAATTCAGCTTATCACATTCAACTTTTACTTTTTGCCATTCAACAATTGAATTTGGTTCCTTCCACTGATTGGATTGTATAAGTAATTGAATGACAGAAAGTGGCGTTTTCATTTGATGAACTGCATGAGAAGTCATCAATTGCTGATTGTGTAAGGAATGCTTATACTCCTCTTCTTTTGATTGGTATAATGATTGAATCGATTGTAAGTGTGCTGCGTATGCTTTCTCAAATGAAGCAACTGGTTTATAAATCATGAAATCGCCTATATATATGTCCTGATTCCCAATGTTTCTATACATTTTTTTGCGGCGTAAATACCGCAAGAAAAGTAAGACGATTAATAAAAAAAAGGACAAAAATAGAAAATAGGCATAATGATTTTCAAAGCCATCTAATAGATGAATTACTATTGGTAAGCTAATAAATGTAATGATATATAGGATAATAAAACTCATATGGTCCTTTAAAAATAATTTCATACAGGTTTCTCCACTAACTGATAACCAATTCCTCGAATAGTTGTAATTTCTAAAGTAGAATGGATTACTTCTAATTTTTTTCTTAACCTTCCAATATTCACCGTTAAGGTATTTTCCTCCACAAATTCTTCTTCATTCCATATAGCTGTAAGTAGTTGCTGCCTTGTCACAATATTAGGAGATGCTTCAAAAAACAATGTACACAGTTGAAATTCCTTTACCGTTAATAGCTCTTCTTGACTAGGTGTGCTTAATCGCATAGTATCTAAGTTTAAGCTTGTATTTCCTTCAGTTATAATTCTTACTTGTATATTCCTTGCATATTCACCATATACACGACGAATTTGTCCATTTATTTTTGCAAGGACCACTCCTAATAAAAAGGGTTTTGTAATAAAATCATCAGCTCCATTTTCAATGCCATACACTTGATCTAATTCACTCATACGAGCAGAAAGAATTACAATAGGACAATTCGATACCTGTCTTATTTTTCGAGACCAATAATAGCCATCAAAGGCAGGGAGGGTGATGTCCATTATAACAAGATGAGGTTGAAAATCTTGAAAAGTTTCTAGTACCCTTTCAAAATTTTCTACAATGAAGCAATGATATCCGTATTTTTCCAGGTGATTTTTCAATGTACTCGCAATATTCATTTCATCTTCAACAATTAATAATTTATACATCTAATCCTCCTATTTTGTTATAACTTTGATCTTATACCTTAATCTTGTAGTATTTTTACCAATGTTCAAAAAATGTAAAGTTATTCAATTGGTGTTAAAAAAACTTTTTGAACCACTAGTTTCATTGTGAAATTGAATGGGCCATCTGCAACCCTTCGGGAAAATTTGTTAATATAATATAAAAAAGGTATTTTATTTAAGCTTTATTGGCTTTTCTTCTCGCTGATTTACTTCAAATATAATCTAAGGTAAAGAGGATCTCTTATATTGGTTCCATTTCATCCTTAGCGTTTGGTAATAATAAAACGCCATATAATCTTTTTAAAACTATACTCCATTTCTCCCCCTAGAGTTTTGGCTGTATCACCAGTTCTTCTTCCTTAAATCCCCCTTTCCACTTCTTTTATTACTAACCCAGAGATATTTTTTTATTTGACTATCTACTTTTTTATAAAAATTTCAAATATTCTTACAAATTTGTAAGGGTATTGTCACCCGAATAAATAGTAAACGGGTTTACGCCAGTTTACAATATTTTTATTAACTTTGTTAAATATAAGACTATTTGGAGAGAACATTTAATGATGAAAAACATATTCCGTTATATACTTATATCTTTTTGTTTTATTACCATCCCAATTCTCTATATAACAATTGTATCATCTCATATCGTCCCCAAAAAATTTCTTAAAGAAGATTGGCCAAATGTAAAAAGAACTGCTGAATTAGTAACTGTTGGCTACTTTAAAAAAGATAAAAATCTCGATATCGTAATTGATATAGTTAATCCTCCAGAAGAGTACTACACACATGAGGTTTATGTGTCTGGATACGCCGGTAAGGATAAAAACCAAAGAATTTCTGTAATTGTAGATTTTAATAAAAACTATAAAGTTACAAACTTATCTGAGAATAATTAAAACTAATGATTGTTTAACCTTTTAGGGGTTAATTACATCGCTATCAAGTAAAGGAACATCTTCTTCCCAAAAAATAAAAATGAATTTTCGTGTTATAAAAAACATAAAATTCCCATTTAAGGAGTACTTTAAGGTCTTAGTTTGATGGCAATGCGTTGATAAACCTAAAAATTATTATATTATGAACTTTTATTTTTTTAATTGAAGAGATAAAGCATCTTATTTTTTTAGGAACGTTGCAATTTTATTCAAAACTTCGCGTCTTTCTTACAAACATCATGAATTTATTTCAACTCTACAATTTAATGTCTATTCAGAAAGTCCCTACTTTGGTGTCTCCATTTTAAAAAGTATCTACTTTCTTGTCTTGATATGTGGACAAGACAGTGAATACTAAATGAATTACTTTTGTTGATAATTCCACATTGCATACTATAAAATTAGTTCCCACTTTCATATCTTTCTACACCTCACCATACAAAAAAAGACCACCAAAAGGTAGTCTCAAAACTGAATCTTATTCCCCACTCCATGCTCCACCGCTTTTTCATACAAATACTTCGCAACGATAATATCTACTACTGCTAAACCAACTGATTTAAACACGGTAATCTCTTCATCGTTCTCCCTACTAGCTTTTTCCCCGCTTATAATTTGACCAAGTTCGGCATGAATGTTGCTAGTTTTAAATAAACCTTCTTTTATTGGCACTAGAAGGTCACCTGTTTCTTCTAGTGCTGCTTCTTTTGATTCGACTACTACTTTGTTTGCGTTTGCGATGGCGTGAGATGGTAGCTCTTGCATGCTCGGTCTGAATGAACCGACGGCGTTTACGTGGACGCCTTTTTGTAGTGTTTCTGAGAAGACTGGTGTGGATGCATTTGTTGTTGTGACGATGATGCCTGCTTCTCTTAATGCTTCATTTGAATCTCTGTAAACGTAAGCAGGTTTGTTGAATTTTTCTTGCATATGTTGCGCGAATGCATACGCTTTTTCTTCCGTTCGGTTATACAGTAGGACTTTTTCGATATCTCTAACCGCGAATACAGCTTCTGCAATTCCTTTCGCTTGTTCACCGGTACCGATGATGCATAAAGTTTTTGCGTTATGACGGGCTAAATGTTTTGTCGCTACTCCTGATAAGGCGCCCGTTCGGATCATCGTTAAATAGGAACCTTCTAAAAGTGCGAGTGGTTCTCCCGTTTGAAAGTCTGATAGCATAACAATTCCGTTTATCGTTTTCTTTCCTATCTTTTTATTATGAGGAGCTACCGTTACTATTTTTACTCCAAGCGCTTCCAGTCCTTCCGCTACTGAAGGCATAATTAATGCCGTATTTTGCTCGTTCGCAAATGGTAATGAGCCGCGTATTGGTGTAATCGTTCTTTCTGCGGAAAACTCTTGTAAAGCAAGCGCCGCGTATTCAATAACTTCGTTCATATTTACTAAGTTTCTTTGTTCGTTCGCGCTTATGACTAGCATATTTTTTTACCTCCTCCTTTTTCCCGCATTAACGGGCAGTAAGACTCCCACCTCAAAATTCAGCTTGAGCAAAGAAGTTAGGCGGGAGTCGGGCTGCCCGTAAAAGCCCGATTGGTTCAACTAATAATCAGTGGGGGACGGACAAAACCCCCCACTGATTAAAGTTTCACTTTATCCTAACAAAAACCCCCGCTTCAAAGAATCCCTCGGATCTACTACAAACTGATGAAATCCTGTAATAAACGCCTGACCCGTCACTTTTGGAATAATTGCTTCGTATTGATCCACTGTTGTCACTGATAAAACCTCTCCGGCAAATTGTCCGTCCGTAATGCATTCGTGGATGAAAGTTTCTCCCTTTTGTAAGGCTTCTTTTTCAAAAAGAGTTGCGAGTCTTGCAGAAGTTCCAGTTCCACAAGGAGAACGGTCTACTTGCCCGTCAGCAAAGATGGTTACATTTCGTAAAGTAGCGTCTTTTCCATTCGGTTCATCTGAAAAGATCACGCCGTATATTCCTTTTAAATCTTCTTCAAGCGGATGCTTTACTTCCATTTGACTTTCAATATAATGTTTAATTTTTCCGCCCCACGTTTGAATAGCTGGTAAGTCTTTAAAATCAACCTTTAACCCGAATTCTTTACTGTCTACAACCGCATAGAAAGCTCCGCCAAATGCAATATCTACTTGAAATTCATAGTCATCTATTTTTATAGGAACGTCTTTCTTGTAAACAAACGAAGGAACATTTTCAAATGATACGGACTCTACCTCGTTCCCGCTATACTTTGCATACGCAATAATTTCTCCTGCAGGGCTATCAATAATAAATTTTTGTTTTTCACCTGCTACTTCAAACATACCAGTTTCAATTCCTACTGTAATGACAGCAACAATCCCGTGACCACACATTGTACTCCAGCCTTCATTATGCATAAACAATACACCAAAATCAGCACGAGAACTTGCGGGAGGCGTAATGATACAGCCGTACATCCCATGATGTCCTCTCGGTTCATACATCAAAACTTCGCGAAGATGATCCAAATGTTCCATGCAGTATGCTCTTCTTTCTAATTGTGTTTTCCCTTTTATCTCTGGTACTCCGCCCGTAATAATTCGTAGTGGTTCCCCCGCTACATGTGCATCAACTGTTGTATAGATTTTACTAACCTTCATTTCTATCTCTCCTCCATTTTCATATACTGTCTTTCCCTTTTTAGTAGCAAGTATCATGCCAAAATGAAAACCGTTATTTTGTTTACATTTTTCTGAAAAAAGTGTATCCTTTTGGCAACAAATTTGTATACCACTGTCTACTTTTTTATAAAAATGTTGGGGGATATGTTATGAAACAATTTGATAGCTTTGCAATTCCGACATTGCATACGCTCCTCTCTTACGTAGAAGAAGCCATTTCTATCGTAGATACGAAGGGCGTTATGCTGTATTGGAATGAAGCAGCAGAAAAAATGTATAACATTAAAAAGGAAGATATTATCGGAAGAAATGTGCAAGAGTTCTTTTCAAAAGAAGATATTATGAATTTAAAAGTTCTTGAAAGTGGACAACCTGTTCGGGATATTTATCACCTTCCTCGGCCAGATAAGCACGTATTGATTAGTACGACTCCTATTTATAATGAGAAAGAAGAATTAGTTGGTTCTATGTCTGTAGAAAAAGATATTACCGCTACGATTAAATTGAACGAAAAATTGTCCTCTACTTCTGAAGAATTACAACAACTAAAGCATATGATACAACATCAGCGAGATGACCCTTTCAGCAATATAAAAGGCAATAACGGGGCAATTCAGCATATTATTCACAACATGAAAAAGGTAGCAAAGACAGATGCGACGATTTTAATTACTGGAGAAAGCGGCGTTGGAAAGGAACTTTTTGCCCAAGCAATTCATGAGGCAAGCCTTAGAAACAGAAAAGCATTTATTCCCATTAATTGCGGTGCTATTCCTGCTGCTCTATTTGAAAGTGAGTTATTCGGCTATGAATCAGGAGCATATACAGGCGCTGCGAAAGGCGGGAAAGCAGGAAAACTAGAATTAGCAAACGGCGGCACTTTATTTTTAGACGAAGTTGGGGAGCTTCCGTTAGATATGCAAGTGAAACTCCTTCGCGCTTTACAAGAAAAAGAGATTTATCGAATTGGGGGACAAACACCGAAGAAAATTAACGTAAGAATTATCGCTGCCACAAATCGCATATTGGAAGATATGGTGTTAAATGGAACGTTTCGATCCGATTTATTTTACCGGCTAAACGTATTCACAGCTTGCATCCCTCCATTAAGGGAACGAGCAGATGATATTGCCTTCTTAGCTCATCATTTCTTAAAAGAATTTTCTTTTACATATAACAAGCCAACTCCTTTCGTTCATCAAGAAGCAATCAAACAACTACAAATATATTTTTGGCCAGGTAATATTCGCGAGCTACGCAATATAATAGAAAGATTAATTGTACTGCATGAAGGGAAAGAAATACGGGAATCTGACGTTTTGCAGCTATTACCCTTGCCAAAAGCACCTGTACAAACTGAACCTTCACTAACCGATGAAAAAGAAAACTTAGAAAAAACTCGCATTGTACAAACTCTCGAGGACACGTACGGAAACAAAAGTATCGCCGCTAAAAAACTAGGAATGTCCCGAGCTAATTTATATAAAAAATTGAAAAAGTATAGAATTACTTTCAACAAAGATCGCTCTTAAATATATCGGCGATTCACACCTAGAACTTACACTCCACATTAATAAAGATCCTCCGACACCCCGGGGGATCTAAACTCCGTCCTGTACTTCCTTGACAAAAATCATTTATCATCTTCCGATAAATCCCCCCAAAAAGAAGAAAGTTCCAAATCATCCCAACATATACTGTTCAAAAGCAAACAAGGAAGTGATCCCATGTACTACGGAACAAAAGGCTGGTACGTAGCCGAGCTGAAAAAATTAGGTGTTCGTTATCATGAAGGGCGGAAATTAGAAAGTTACCGTGGCCATGTTTTGCGTAACTTATTAGCCGAACAACAGGAAAAACAAAAAGAAAAGTAACCTTCCAAATGATATCGATTGTTCTTCACAATATATCAATGATTTTTTGAATATATCGAACGCTGGGCAACTCGTCCCATCCTCAAACACACCCAAAAAAGGTCACCCATTCGGGTGACCTTTCTCTCTTATTCGCAGACAAGAATTTGTCTAGAGAATGTTCCTTTTTTTGCTACACAGCGGTCTGTAATTTCGAATCCGGCTTCTTGGATCATGTGATCTAGCGTTTCCATCGTTACAACGACTACTTTTTTGGCAATGCGGCGCGCATTTGAAAGGATGGAGAGCTGATCTTCTGGTGTTGCGTGAGTAAATAGGTCGTATGGCATGTCGATAATTGCCACATCGTAGTTCTCATTGATTTCCTGAATTGGGCCTTTCGTTACAGTTCCTTCAAATCCGAAATGTGCGATGTTTTCTCTAGATCCGATAACAACAAGTGGATTTATGTCTCTGCCGACGATGTTAATGCCCATAGAAAGTGCTTCTACTAGTACCGTTCCAATGCCGCAACACGGATCAATTGCTTGTACACCGGCTGGGTTTGGTACAGCGATATTTGCGACAGCTCTCGCAACACGTGTGCTCAGTGACGTCGAATAGCTACGTGGTTTTTTTATGTGATGGTACCAAACCGCTTCACTTTCCATATAGTGCCCGAAGTACCAACGTCCTCCAAGGGGAACAATTCCAAATACACGCTCTGGATTACGTACATCTGCTTCTCCTTCAATGTGCATGCCGATGTCTCGTTCAATTAAGCGTCTTTCTCCATATTCTATTTTGTTCTCTCCATCGAGGTCATTAATTTTAACGAAGATGACTTTGAACGTCGCTCCTGCCAAGTCAATTTGTTCTACTTGCTTTAAAATACTTTCTAAGTCGTCTCCTTCATACATAACTTCAATTCGCTCTTTAATAAATGGACTTCTGCTTGGGTCAATTTTGATTTCGCTTTTCAAAATATTAACGTGAGACTCTACTCCAAAAAGAGAGCGCATTTCCATATAACATAAAGAACGTTCATCTTCGCGGAATGCATACGTATATATACATGCAGATGTTTTACTATGATTATCCAATCTATTATCATCCTTTATCATTTTAAATTGTTGTGATTCCATTGCCCTCACATTCGTCTTAGGATGGAATACATCCGTAATCTCTATCGCTACTCATATACTTTTCATATAAAATTAAATGATATCATACGCCATAATGAAAGAGAAACTTTTATTCATGAAGTTTACCCCTTCTCTATTGTTAAGTTATTAAAAAAGAAGAGATTGCCAATTGGCAATCTCTTCTTTTTTTTACATTCTAAAATTATACATGTTTAACGGTAAGATGAAACGTCGTTACCTTGTTCTTCATAGTAATCTAGAATACCTGCGTAAATTGCTTCTGCTGCACGTTGTCTCATTTCTGGAGAAGCTAGTTTTTGAGCATCACCTGTATTGTCTACAAATGCTAATTCTGCTAATACAGCTGGCATCGTGTTTTCTCGAATTACATATAAATCACCTGGTTTCACACCACGGTCTGTTGTATCAAGTGCGCTTACAAGACGCTTTTGAATTTTCTCTGCTAATAAACGACTTTCGCTTACATTCGGGTTTGCTGCTCTCGTCGCGGAGTCATAATAGTAAGTTTCTGTACCATGTCCAAGTCCACCTTCAGAGCCATTACCGTGAATACTAACAAAAATATCACCATTATTTTGCTGTGCAAACTCTACTCGTTTTTTCAATGAATCCTTAGCATCAGTTCCTGGGCGTGTATCGTCCGTACGTGTTAATAACACAGTAAATGGTGTCTTTTTCTCAAATATTTTCTGTAATCGTAAAGATGTATCTAACACGATTTCACTTTCTTTCATGTTTGAGCCTGGGTTACCGGAATCCATACCACCATGACCTGGGTCAATAATAATTGCTTTTCCCTCTAGGAAATTCACTTGTTTTGGTGGATTTAATTGATTTTTATCTACCCATTGGAAGCCCGCACCTGTACGAATACGAATCCAACTACCGCTTTCTTCAATAACAGTTACTTGTTGCGGTCCATATTTCCCTAGCACTTTAGCAGAATGTGAAGCCGTTTCATATGTAGTAAATTCTTGATTAATTGTTTCTGTTTTTTCGTTTAAAGGTGTCCATTTATCACCTTTACTTGTTACGACTTTTAACCAACCATCTGCTCGTTGTTCTTTTACTACAACGATTTGCGGGTTATGTTGAATATCTGTAATACCAGATGATAATGATGGCTGATGATATGTGATAAACTTTCTATTCATATACATTCTTTTTGATGTATCAGCTTTTCCCATGTCAGTTTGTGCGATAAATTGGGCTGCTTCCGCACGCGTAACAATACCATTTGGTTTCCAGCCGTCACCAGTTCCTTTAGAGATACCTAAAACAACTAACGTATTCGCCAATTTTTCACCCCAATGGCCTTTTAAATCATTAAATTGAGTTGGTATATCACCAATAATTCTATTATTTAATTGATACGCATTTACAAGCATAGATGCCATAGAAGCACGATCGATACTGCCTGATGGGTTAAAGTTCCCCGTATTATCACCTTTAATTACACCAGCTTTTTCTGCCGCCGCAATATACGGTGTTGCCCAATGATTTTGTGAATCTTTGAAAGATGGTTTTGCATCTTTATTAATTTCCAAACCGAGTACGATCGCCATTAGTTTTGCGGCTGATCCTCGATCAATCGTTTCTGTTGGTGCAAATGTTCCGTCTGGTTTCCCATCAAGTGCATGCTTCTCAATTAAATAATCAACTGAACTTTGCGCCCAACTTGGTACATCTGGAAAGCTCTTTTCTGCAGCTGCACTACTTAATGGATAAGATAGTAAATTGACTGCTAGAATTCCTGCTGCGATTACTCCGTATTTCATTAAACTTTTTCTCCTCTCAAACCTTTACACTAGTTATATATTCTATTAAATAATAAAATAGTTATTCACCTATTTTTTCCTACTAATTTATTATTTAATAGTGCCTAAATTAGTGTATGTCATTATAACTAGAGAGTAAATATGCATATTTATAACAAAATATTAAAAGTTTATTACAAAGTAAATTACTGGAAATTATTTTATTCATTTTTGTAAAGAAAAAAGTGATTGATATACATACCAATCACTTTCAAAAAATCATTTTCTATTATTCTTCCAACATAGCCGATAACACATACGCATATACAAGTGCTTCTGTATGTGCAATTGAGCTCTCATGCGTACGCTCAAATGCATGAGAGGAATCAATGCCCGCTCCAATTAGCGCATGCTTCACGTCAAATCCAGCACGAATTGCAGCTGATGCATCTGATCCGTAATACGGATAAATGTCTACTTTGTATTCAATAGCATTCGTTTTAGCAAGATCAACTAAATGTTTACGTAATGCATAATGGTATGGTCCACTTGAATCTTTTGCGCAAATGGATACTGTATATTCATCAGATGATTGTCCATCACCTAATGCTCCCATATCAACAGCTAAATATTCTACCGTTTCTTCTGGAATATTAGAGTTTCCACCGTAACCGATTTCTTCATTATTAGAAATCAAGAAATGTGTTGTATACGGTAATGTAATATTTTCGTCGTTTAATCGTTTTATTAATTTTAATAAAATTGCTACACTTACTTTGTCGTCTAAATGACGTGATTTTATGTATCCACTCTTTGTAATTTGAACGCGCGGATCAAATGAAACAAAGTCTCCTACTTCAATTCCTAACGCGCGCACTTCATCTGCTGAAAATACACGTTCATCGATGCGCACTTCAATATTTTTTTCATCTCGCTTTGCTTCTCCTGCATCTTTGTAAACGTGGACAGATGTTTGATGCATTAAAATTGTTCCTGTATACGCCTTACCGCTTGATGTTTCTATTTCACAATACTCACCTTCAACAGAGTTCCAGCGGAATCCACCAATCATCGATAAACGAAGACGACCGTCAGGCTTTATTTCTTTCACCATTGCACCTAATGTATCTACATGTGCTGTTAAAAGGCGATGCTGCTCGTCATTCTTTCCTTTTACCGATAAAATAAGAGCGCCCTTATTATTACGCTTCGTTTCTACATTCCATTCTTTTACGTAGTTTTCAATAAAGTTAATAATTTTCGTTGTATTTCCAGACGGACTTGGAATAGAAACAAGCTCTTTAATTAATTCCATCGTTTCTTTTGCATGATACGCCACTTTCATTTCCCCCTCGATTTTTTCTAATATTCAGTATACCGAAATTATCATAAAACCTCTACTTATACAGATTA
This sequence comes from Bacillus clarus, assembly GCF_000746925.1. GTDB lineage: Bacteria > Bacillota > Bacilli > Bacillales > Bacillaceae_G > Bacillus_A > Bacillus_A clarus. The sequence continues at coordinate 3,216,251 of NZ_JMQC01000008.1, read as the reverse complement.
ATTTTCATAATTATGCTTCCTTTAGCTTGCGGTAAACTTATGCTTCTAATATGTATACAACAAAAAAACAACTAGCCCCTCGTAAGAGGTACTAGTTGACGTAAAATTCGAAAGCGGAAGTTAAAAATTCTTAGTTTCTTGCTCAATTAAAGCACTACATTAATCTAGAAATTCAAGTAATTTCAATTTTTCAATTATCATTGACTTATATTTGATAGCTTCATACTGTGAATTATCAATTTTTGTCTTTTTTATATTTAACATATCAAATATTTCTCTTTCAATATCTCTTCTTGCTTCTAAAACTTTAATTGTTCCGTCTAAACCGTGATAGCCTTTCATTTTCGCATACCCTTGATTTGTATAATACTCAATAAATCCAGCAGACCATTCTTTTGCTCTTTCATTAAATACCTTTCTGAATGAGAATTCCAAATCATCTTGTTCTATATAAAACAATACTGGATTTAATTTCTCTATGATTTTCGCTAATGCATTAATATAACTTATAACTTTCTCTTTTTTTTCACCATATTTAACCATTCCGATTGTTAATGGATTTTGTATGAAGCAACATTCAAAAATATAAGTTTTATTTTCGTTGTTGGCTATTTCAACAAAATCCCTCCATTTTTCAGTTATTAATTCAATATTCCTCTCTAGCGGTAATTCATATATATCATTTTTGAAAATGGTATTTAATAAACTTTCGGGAAAATTAGAACTGTATTCATTTTTAATTTTTTTATATGGCAATAAATAATTGTTTCCTCGCTTCGTGACTCTATCACTAATTACTTCCCTAAAATTACCACTATTCACTAACAAACTTTCGAATTCACTTTTATCAAAACAAGATACCCCATCATAATCAGCAGGGTGGTCTGGATTCCCTTCAAGAAATAACTCAACGTCAATATTTTTTTCAATTAGAATATCGTAAAGCAAGTTTGCAGTGGTGGATTTCCCAAAGCCAGGAAGCCCTTCTACTATGATTAATTTTGTATTCAAAAAAATCTACACCTTTCTAAGACAAAATAAAAGTTTTTAAATTAAAAATAAATTGTCCACTGAACTCACCCTCGCCTCTTTTTCTAAATTTTACCATCTGAATAATGCGGTAGTAAAGAAGTTTTTCTTGTATATCGTATACATAATCGGTTGACATAACGTCTCATTATGAGAAGTTCTCCTCACCAACAATCCCCGGCTTATCAACATTCTGTGAAACATCCTTTTCACCTACGTATGCAGTTTCTTATTCATCCTATTATATCAGTGGTTAAAAGCAATCATTGTCTTTATTTCCTTTATTCCATATGTATAAAATTCCGCATAAACTAACGGCCAGCTTATGGGTTAATCATTAACTCAAGGCCAATTTATGCTTCCAATTCCGTTGAATAATTAGATAATTATCTACAAAAGTAAGTGTTTTCTGGCCAACTTATGCTTCCAACTGCGGCCAACTTATAGGTAAAGTAACATTATGGTAAAATTTATTTTAGTAGATAAGAAAGGGGTTATTAGAATGCACTTAACGAAAAAATATGTTCAAATTGCACTTATTTGGTTTTTATCATCTTTACTTTGTTTGCAAGTTTCTTACGTTATTCACACTACTACTTCTATTACAATCGGCTGGGCACTAACAGCCTTGTTTTTCATCATTAGCCTATTTGCAGGAAAACGTATATTCGTAAAAAAGCACAGCTCTATTAAATAAGCCGTGCTTTTTCTATTCAACTATTCTTCTGAAACATCCAGCAAGTAAATTCCTTTTTGGAATCCACCACGCTCCGCTTCTTTCTGTTTACGAATTCGTTCTACCTCTTCAATTGTTGCGCCTTCTGCACGTGCTAACGATATAATGACTTCTAATGCATCAGCAAGTGAATCTAATGCATGTTCACGTTCTTGCATCGAAGCAAATTCACGAATTTCCTCTGTTCCAATTTTCGCTAACGCTTGTATGTAAGCTTGCCCTGTTAGTTTTTTCGATGTATATGTTTTTCCAGACATTAAAATTTTCTCTGGGACACGATCCCTTACTAGCTTATTATAAGTTGACATAATTTCTCCTCCACTATCAGCATATCTTTTCTCTATAAAAAAAGTGCTAACACAATTATACTAAAATGTGCTAGCACTTTCTTCTCTTTATTCTCCTTTAAATACCGGCGGACGTTTTTCTAAAAATGCAGCAATTCCTTCTCTATGATCAGCTGTTTTTCTCATTGCATATTGTCCACGCTTTTCAAGTTGTAATGTTTGTTCTAGACTAGAACGATTGACTTCACATAAAATTTGTTTCGTTTGAATCATTGCTTGAATTGGTTTTTGTAACCACTCATTAATTTTTTGTTTTACAGCATCTTGGAAATTCTCTCCGATTACTTCATCAATTAAACCGATATCTAGCGCTTCCGTTGCTGATAGCTTCTTACCTTCCCAAATAATTTGCTTCGTCATATTTTCACCAACACGTTTTTGTAAGAAGAAATGTCCACCACCATCTGGAATTAAAGCGATTCCAATAAAGTTCATGGCAATAATCGACGATATATCTGCTACTACATAATCCGCAGTTAATGCAATACTTAATCCAAGTCCTGCAGTCGGTCCATGAATCGCACTAATGACAAGCTTCGGCATTGTATATAGCGTAACAACAACCTCAGAAATAGTATTCATTATACTTTCAAACTTGCTTTCATCATTACTTGAAAGCATCGATTTAATATCACCACCCGCAGAAAAACCGCGGCCATTTCCACATAATACGACAATATGAGCAGAACTTTCAGCTACTTCTTTCAATTTTTTTAACAACTCTTTTAAAGTTGGCTCATCTAACGCATTTAACACCTCTGGACGATTTACCATAACTGTTGCTACGCGTCCTTCATATTTTACAACTACAGTCTCTGCTTTACTTGTTACTTCCATTACATATCCCTCTTTCCCACCTAAAGATTATACTTATATAATTATAGGTAGAGCGCGAAAAATCCTTCTTTTTTCTCAATTTTCTGTCTAATAATCTCGTAATTTGTATATATACCTGTATAAAACATACAATAGCGTAGAAAAATAACTTGATGAAAGTACCTTTATTGCCTCCCTTCATCTATTTACCATTAAAATGAAATGGTGTATTCTTAAGCTTGATATATGAAAACAAATATAGAAATTCATTCTCCTTACTGTATCATAAGGACTTTTATACACTGCCTATCCTTTCATTTTTAGATGAAAAGATGCTGCAATAAAGGAATGAAGGAATGAAGGATTGGAGGAAAATATGGTTACTAAGTTGAAACAAACGGATAACTACTTCCCACATTTCCTGTTACTATTCATTGTGTTTCAACCGATTTTAGATTTATTAACATCTTTTTCAATCTATATATTACACATGAGTGCAACAGTTGGAATTGTAGTACGTTTTGCCTTTATGCTTCTCGCACTAGGCTATCTTCTTCTTCACAGAAAACAGGAAGGAAACAAAAAATACATTCTCTATTTATGTTTACTCGGGATTGTACTAATAGCTGGCCTTGCAAACAACATGATGGTCAAATCTCCCGTATCATTTGGTGAAGAAATTAAATTTATTTTAAAAAGCATATATCCAATTGTGTTGCTGTTCGGATATATCATTGTATGTAAAGAAATACAAAATAAACAATATGCTTTCCAGAAAATCATTACATATTTCTTATATGCAACATTGATTTTAAGTATCGTTATGATCGTCGCAATTGTGTCTGGAACAGATTTCCCAAGTTATCCCAACTCAAAAATCGGTTCAAGAGGTTGGTTCTTTGCAGGAAATGATTTAAGTGCTATTTTTGCGATTATGTTCCCGATTGTTGTGCTGTATTCTATCCATCACACAACGTCTTTTTCTAAAGTATATTACTGGATTCCAACGCTTTTAGCGATGTATGCAAGTATTATGGTCGGAACAAAAGTTGGATATGGGGCAATTGTTCTTACACTCGGCGTCGCACTTCTATTTTCATTTATTGAATATATGATGAATCGTAAGAAGGAAGGCAAAGGATTCACATATCTTGTAAATACAGTCGTTGCCTTCGTTGTGCTAGGTGGTTTAGTTATTGCTACGCCACATACCCCTATTGCGAAAAATATGGGCATTCATTTACAAATGTATGAATACAAAAAATCAGTACGAGAAGAGCAAGAACGGAAAGAAGGAAAAGTTGTTAAAAAAGATCCTGAAGAAGCGAGAAAACATGCGCAAGGTGAATTAACAGATTCTGAAGTAAAAAGCTTAATTTATAGTGATCGTGATAAGTTTTTAGAAGTATACAAACAATACTATAAAAACGCGCCTCTATCACAAAAATTATTCGGAATGGGGTACGCTGGAAACTATACGACAAAAATTAAATTAATTGAGATGGATTTCCATGATCTATTCTTCGCATTTGGAATCGTCGGTTTTCTTATTTACTTACTACCATTTCTTTATTTCGGTATTAAATTATTCATACGCTTTATCACGAATTTCAAAAAAGTATTAACTGTAAAATATATGCTATTAGCTAGTACAATCGTCCTATCACTTGGCATTAGCTTTATGTCTGGCCATGTGTTAACAGCGCCGTCCGTTAGTATTTTCTTCGTTGTTATACTCGCCTACTTAATTGTCGACTTGAAGGCAGAATAAAAAAGCAGCATCCATTTGGATGTTGCTTTTTCTATTGAAAGGATGCATGAATGTGGTCCAGCATTTCATCTATTTTCTTTCGGAATATTGCTCTCTTCTTTTTACGAACCATTATCATATCAAAATAATGAGTATCAAAGAGATTCTGCTCACCAAATATGACAATATGCAGCATACTTTAATTAGTAAAGACACTTTTATACAAAACAATATATAATAGATATATTGTTTTTCTACATGTAAACAAATAGAAGAACTTGATCTTCGTATTATATATGTACTTTTGCAAAAGTGAGGAGAGTCTTTTGGTATTTAGTAGTTCTATTTTCTTATTTATCTTTTTACCGCTCGTACTATTTTTCTATTTTCTCGTACGTGCCGAGCTACGTAACTTCGTATTACTAGCATTTAGTTTAATTTTCTACGCATGGGGAGAACCGCGCTTCGTACTCTTAATGCTCTTTTCCATTTTATTAAACTACTGTTTCGGTCTGCTCGTGCATCATTATGATAAACGAAAAAATATGAAAGTCACGTTTTTAATTATGGCTGTGGTCGGAAATATTTTACTTCTTTCTTATTTTAAATATATTTCATTTTTCACAGACATTTTAAATCAAACATTCCACCTCTCTATCCACGTAGAGCCTATTCCATTACCGATTGGAATTTCGTTCTATACGTTCCAAGCAATGTCATACGTCATTGATATATACCGGAAAGATGGAGATGTCCAAAAAAACCCGCTTAACTTAGCACTATATATATCGATTTTCCCGCAGCTCATTGCCGGTCCAATCGTTCGTTACAATATCGTTGCTGAGCAAATCAAAAAACGGATCCATTCTTTTGAACGCTTTACAGAAGGCATTCAAATTTTTGTTTTAGGACTAGCTAAAAAAATATTAATTGCTAACCAAGTTGGACTTGTCGCAGATAAAATCTTCGCCATGCCACCTTCTGAAATGAGTGCTGGTACAGCATGGATCGGAATTATTGCTTACACACTTCAAATTTATTTCGATTTCTCAGGATACTCCGACATGGCAATTGGACTCGGAAAAATGTTTGGGTTTGATTTCCCGAAAAACTTCAATTACCCATATATCTCCAAATCTATCTCGGAATTTTGGAGAAGATGGCATATTACACTCGGTTCTTGGTTCCGAGACTACGTTTATATCCCGCTTGGAGGGAACCGTGTCTCCAAACTAGCTAATTATCGTAACCTTTTCATCGTATGGGGATTAACTGGTTTATGGCATGGTGCAAGCTGGACATTTATCGCTTGGGGATTATATTACGGGATCATTATCTCTATTGAAAAAGCTGGCCTAGAGAAATTATTACAGAAATTATGGTCACCGCTGCAACATGCATATGTACTATTCATCGTTATGATTGGCTGGGTCTTTTTCCGTGCCGATAACTTTACGTATTCGTTCCAATATTTAAAAGCGATGTTCGGCTTACAGCATCAATCACTTACAGATGACAACACAATGTTATATATACATGAGTACATCATCGTATTTATGATTGCTTTTATTGCAGCAACACCCATTTTAAAACGTATTAAAAATGTGTTGGAACTCGCACCAAAAACGTATATGTTCACAATGCAAGTTATACGTCCTATATTATTACTAACATTATTTATGATTTCGATTATGTATTTGATTAATTCGACGTATAATCCATTTATTTACTTTAGGTTTTAACTTATTTAGGAAGGAAAAGTTATTATGAAAAAATTGGGGAACATCATTTTATGCATCGGTTTTCTCGCCATTATTTTTTCATTTGGCATATTATCGTTTCTCAAAACTGATCGAGATATTTCACCTGTTGAAAATCGTCCACTCGCACAAAAACCTGCTTTAACGAAAGAGTCGCTTACAACAGGAAGCTTCTTTAAAGATTTTGAAACATATACGAACGATCAATTAATCGGAAGAGACGAGCTCATTAAAAACTACACACTCGCTCAAATTAAAATGGACAAATCTCTTATTAACGATATTATTTTAACCGATGACAAGTGGCTACTAAAAAACCCAGCATGGACAACAAAATATAGTGAAATTGACCAAACCATGCCGGCTATTCAGGAATTATCTCAGTTTTTAAAAGAACAAAATATTGAGTTTTACTTTGCTTTACCACCATCTAAAACGAATGCATTATCATTTAAATTACCTTCTCATATTCAAACGTATGCGAAGGAAAATGTAAATTATTTTCTAAATAAGCTTCCGGCAGATGTAAAGCCAATCAAACTGATGGAGTACTTTAAGAAAAACTATACGAACGAAGAAATACAAAACATGTATTTCCAAACAGATCATCATTGGAATATGGATGGGGCCTTTCTCGGCTATCAATACATGATGAATACAATTAACCAAGAGTCTTCTATATATAAAGGAAAAGAAATTGAAAAAGAAGATTACACACGTACATGTGCCAGACATAAAAAACTTGTCGGTAGCTTTAACAATCAATTGTATCAACTTATTGATGCTTCTGGAGAAAAACTTTGCTATTACACACCGAAAGGTGGTTTTCACTTTACAAGTGTAGCTGCAAAAGATATACATGGTACCGTCTATCATTCACTCGACGAACTATACGGAGTAGAGAAACAAAATGATACGACATCGTACGCAGGCTATTACACAAACGATTATCCAGAAATCGTTTTTGAAAACGACGACGCGCCGAACAATGTCCGTGCGCTCATTTTGAAAGATTCATTCGCTAATGCAATCGCACCGCATATAGCACAGAACTTTAAACGAACATCCATCCTTGATCTTCGTCACTATCATGAAAAAGATGTTTACCAATACGTGAAAGACAACGATATTAATATGGTCTTGTTTGTATATAGCGACTCGAATTTAAGTGGTGAAATGTTTAAGTTTAAACATTAAAAAGCACCCTCTTGGAGATGATCTACAAGAGGGTGCTTTTTATATATTCATTTCAAGTAGAGAATGATTTCTAGGGTATCGATTTCATTTCTCTTCTTTATTTTTTTACATTTATATCTTCAACAACATACTTTGCTGCTTTTGAAATTTGTTCACGTAATTCATTTACTTGTTGTTCTAACATATGTTTAACATTTTTACTTTGATCCAGCTGCTTCATCACCATACTATATAATGTTTCAACAGTCCAGTCTCCATCTACATTACCAATAATCGGTTGATTGACTTGTTGTAAAAACGAATCAATTTTTGGATCATACGAAATCCCAACCATAGGTGTATTCGCCACAGCTGATAAAATAAGGGCATGAAGTCGCATTCCTATTAAAAGGACACACTCTGATAAAATTGCGATTTTTTCATGAATATCCATTTTATATGGAAGCATATGTGCCTCTTCTCCCATTAAATTGATAATATCTCGTGACGCATTTTGATCAAACGGACCATGCATAGGCACAAACAAAATATGAAAGCCTGCTTGCTTGAATTTTTTTAACGTTTTAGCTAGCTTTCTCATATAGTTTTCTTTAGCATCCCAATTCCGTACACTCACTGCAATTATTTTCCCACCAATCGAATGCTTTTCTAACCAATTGGATTTCTTATCTTCTACCTTCCAAGAAAGAACAGGATCTGGGACAATTTCAATATCTTTCTTAATACCCATTTCTTTTAAATATAAGAAAGAATCTTCATCACGTACTGAGATATATTTAGCTTTTGACACATGCCATTTCACTAATAAACGATTATGCCCCCTCGTAATAGGACCAATTCCTTGCGCATAAATATAATATGGCTTTCTCAGTAAACGAGCAAGTTGCATGATACCTGTGTAATATAAAATACTTTTCATGCTTGTCTTATCTTGTAGAAGACTACCACCGCCACTGATTAAACCATCACTCTTCTTTATTTCTCGATAAACTGCTCCTATATCCCAACGGTTTATCGCTTCTACACCATACATTTTCCTTGTATATTCAGGATCATTAGACAACACAACAAGCTCAAGAGTGGGATCTTCTTTGTTTAAATCTTTAATAATTGACTGCAAAATTGCTTCGTCTCCCACATTATAAAAACCGTAATACCCTGATAAAACTAACCGCAATCTTAATCTCCTCCAACATCTTGCAATCGACTCTTTTCATACTTAAACAAATCACAATCCATAACACTTATCGATCATACACTACTTAATAACTCAATGTACATTTGTTACAAGGAACAAATTTATTTGCGTAAAAACGGTATTTGCTTCTTCGATATCCAATTCATTTTCAATGCACATACACCGTACAATAGTGATGCTATACTTAATGCCGCCACACTATATATAATTGCTAAAAATCTAGAATCCATTATATGTAACATCGTAGATACTAGGTACAACCCTATACCTAAAATACAAGATACACCTACTACCGCAAAAAATCTTCTTATATGAACCGGATAAGCAAAGTTTTTTCGAATATACATATAATTTACAATGCAAATCATTATGTATATCATTAGTGTACTGTAAGCTGCTCCACTTATACCGAATTTGCTCACTAGTGCTATATTTAATACTATTTTTATAAAACTCGCTCCAATAACAATCCAAGCGGCTTGCATGGAACGATTAATCCCTTGTAAAATTCCTATTGATAATACCATAAATGATGCGAAATACGAACTACCAATTAGAACCGCTATCATACTACTTCCCTTTGTATCTGTAAACAATCCAACATTAAGCGGTACTGTTAATGCCATGAGCCATACTGTCAGCGGCATTGTTAACACATGTGCCAGCTCATTCACACGCTGTACTGTAAGCTTTGCTAAACCCATATCTTTCTTCGTTAAAGCAGACGTTAATATTGGAATTAACGGAAATATCATCGCACTTGCAAAAACAATGATTAATTGTGTAAATGCAAACCCACGACTATATATACCGAACTGTTCTTGAATCGTTGTAGAGGATTCTTCTAACAAATGTGGAATCGTAACGGAATCGATCAAATTTAACACTGGCATGGATAATGCTCCAATCGCAATTGGAACAGACACACGAAGTATTCTTATCGCATTTCTTTTAAAGTCTTGTATTGAATACGTATTAGCCTTATAACGATATGAACTTTTTACATACTTCACTCGCAAGTATACAAGTGAGCTAATCACTCCAAGGCAAGAACCGATCATAGCTCCACCAGTTACAATATCACTACTCTCATTCGAATATACAAATACGTAAGCAATTGTTAACATAAAGAAAACCCGAATCAACTGTTCAATTACTTGCGATACACCAGTAGGTACCATATCTCCAAACCCTTGGAAATACCCTCGGTACACCGCCATATACGGCGCTATTAATAAGGCGAAGGAAGTAATAATTAATGCTAGTCTCGTCTCTTGTCCTCCAAGCAACTCTGCAATCGTACTAGAACCCATTATAATGACTAAAAATCCTATTCCTCCAAATATTACGCCAATAATAGATGCTGACGTAAATAATTTAGCTATTCCGTCATCATCATTTTTCTCATAAAGTTCCGCTGTTAACTGCGAAATCGCCAAAGGTACACCTGCTACAGATAAAGTTAAGGCAATCATATATACCGGAAAAACGAGACGAAAAATCCCCAGTACTTCATCACCTGCTATATTTTGCAGCGGGATTTGAAAAAAACTTCCCAATATTTTCGATAGAAACGTTGTAATTGTTAAAATTGCAGCGCCTTTTACGAACTTTTTATTCATCTTTTTTCTCTTTTCTTTCATTATAAACTCTCGTACGCCACTATATTTTATAGGAGAATGGAAAGTAATACAGTATTCTCCTTGCATTATTAAGTCATCATACCAAATTTCTTATATATTGAATACTCTCTCACATATGTAAACATAAAATTCTCTCATGTAATTTTTCACATGAAATCCAAATTATACAAATGATTAGATAATATAAAGTGAAACTTTAATCGGTAGGAGTTTTTTCCACCCTCACTGATTATTAGCCCACATCAATCGGGCTTTTACGGGCAGTTAATGCGGGATAATAATGAAGAATCCATCTCTTTTTTTATTATACCGATATTTCCAGATGGATTCTTCATTACTCAACCTTTATGCTAATAACTTGCCTTCAATACATGTAATTTTTCTCTTTGTTCATCATTCGCCATTGTTACTAACGTCTTTTCAACACTTGGGTGTACATGCTCAAGCGTCACACTCGCTCCTACTTTATCTGATTGCTCTACAAAGTTTAATAATCCCATAGCTCCTGATACATCCATATACCTTACACCCTTCATGTGTAAAACGATAGGAGATTTCACATCTTGCAAAGAATGAAAAATACGATCTACTGATAAGAAAGAAAGTGGTCCCTTAATCTTATACGTCGCATCTTTTTCTTTTACAATAGAAGCTTTACGTTCTTTACATTTCATTATATATATAATAAATGAAAGAATGATACCAAATGCAACAGCAATCATTAAATCAAACTTCACTGTCACAATCATCGTTACGAGCATAACAATCACATCGCCTTTTGGAGCGACATGTATTTTTCTCATGCTCTCCCAATCAAACATCCCAATGCCAGTTAAAATTAAAATACCTGATAATACAGCAAGCGGAATATACTGTACAACTGACCCAAGTCCCATAATGAAAATAAATAATATCACGCTATGCATACAAGCTGAAAGTGCCGTTTTCCCGCCACTTCTTATATTTACGATAGATCTAACAGTCGCACCTGCACCTGCTAATCCGCCGAACAATCCACTTGCAATATTACCAATTCCTTGTCCAATTAACTCCTTATTACTTTTATGACGTGTTCCTGTCACATTGTCCATTACGACGGACGTTAATAATGAGTCAATTGATCCTAGTAATGCAATACTAAGCGCTGGTAATACAAGTTCTAACATACCTGCACCACTTAAAGATGGTATATGAAGAGATGGCATCGCCTCTGGAATCGTACCTATCTTCTCGATAACCTTATTTAAAGGAAGAGTTCCTACAATCGGTAATTGTACCGTAAGCCCTTGTAGTACAGAAGAAAATAATGGTAATAGCGCTGTAACACCTACTAATGCAACTAAACTTGCCGGAATCGCCTTAATCCACTTTCCAGAAACAATCATCACAATGATCGTTAATAAAACAAGTAAAAAACTATTTTGCACATGCTTCATTTCACCTAAAATAATAATAAGTGCAATTCCATTCATAAATCCTGAAACGACAGAATACGGAATGTAACGAATATAAGAACCGAGCTTACATACACCAAATAAAATTTGGAATACCCCCGCCATCATAAACGCAATAAAACTTGCTTCTAATCCGTGAGTGGCAATAACTCCTGTTGCAATAACTGTAATCGGCCCAGTAGGACCCGTTACTTGTCCTGGTGTACCGCCAAATAATGCTGCAAATAAACCAGCAAAAATGGCACCGTATAGTCCAACTAGTGCTCCTTCAGACGTTCCCGTTGCCGCAATACCAAACGCAATCGCGAGCGGCAAAGCAACAATTGCAACAGTAAACCCCGCTAAACATTCCTTTGCTATTTTTTGAATCATAAAAAAACCACCTTCGTATAAAGTCCACGTTCCATTGTACATTGAAAAAGAGTCTTTCGTCAGTGACTTTTATAAAAAACTCTTTACAGTCTCGTGAAGTAAACGCCTCCAAATAAAAGTTTTCCCCTTACCTTTGGAAACAATTGCAACTATGCTATAATGAACAAATTAAATCTTTTACTATATACATGGAGGCACTATGCTAACTTTTGAAGAAAAATTATCGATTATTGAATCTTTCCCAGAATTAGAAAGAAAAAACGTATCATTAAAACGTGTAAACTTTCACTTTGAAGAAAGTCGTTTAGATAAAAAGAACGTTGTATATCACTTACACCCCAATGGAAACGGATTTGTATATGCAAGTGGTATGAAAGGCTATAAAACAGATGATAAAGGCATGATTAACATCCGTGAATTTTCAGAAGAAGAATTACGTTCAGTAATTGAGAAATCAATTGAACTACTATCACAAGAGCAAGAAGAAGTAGTAGCACCTGCAGAACCTGCAAAAGAAGAAGAATGGCATAACGAAGACGGTCATATTCTTACTCTTATAGCGGAGGATGACATGTGGAACGTTTACGCTGGCGTAAACTTAGACGGTACATTTAACTCTTACCCAGAAGCTGCAGAATACCTTGACGAAGAAGGTTTCTCGCGTAAATAAAGGGAAACTTTACTCAGTGGGGTTGTTTTCATCCCCACTGATGATTATCCCGTACTCATCTCGAACAAAATCAATTGTCATAGACAATAAATTATCCGATTTAAAGCTTCTTATCCTCATTATCTTCTATAAAAATTTGAATTTGACAACTATAAGATTCCGTATTAAAGAAATCATTATATAACTCCACTTCAATGAAACTTTTCACTTTTATATTATTTTCTTTGATATATTTAATTATCGTATTTCTACGTTCCTCTTCATTCTCTTTACTATAGGCTAATGTTAAATATTTTCCCTTTGGTAATATTCTTATATTTTGTTCCTCTTCTTTATTAAAATCCTCTTGCAACTTACTAAAAACATACTTTGGTTCTACATTCCCCTCTGAATTAACATGATATAAGATCCCTCTTTCCATTGACATTTTCCCTTCATTATCGTGAATGATTTTCTCTAAATCCGAATAGTAAAGTAACTCCTGTAAACTCCCCACTTCTTTACAAGGTGCTACAATTACATAACGCTGTTCAAAGAACTTAATAGATATCTCATCATTATTTAATATATCCTTCGAAATCCCTACTTTCATATTTAAACTATCAATAGTTTCGATTACTTCTTGCATTTTCTTTATATTTTCTTCTGCTTCATATTTCTTTAATTGTAAAAATTGTAGCAAATGATCCGTATCACATTCCTTAAAAATCTTTTGAAGTTCTACTATACTGGTGTTTAACTCTCTGCAGCTTTTTATGATATCTATGTGAATAAATTGATCTATGGAATAATACCTATAACCTGTTGCCTCATCAATATATCTCGGAATAAGAATTCCCATTTTATGATAGTACCTTAATACTTTTATAGTAATACCCTTTATTTTAGCAACTTCTCCAATTGAAAATAAGTTTTTCATCTTCATCTCTTCCTTTATATTTTTCTTCTGGCACCATTGACTCTCCCCTTAGAGGAGACCCTGCTATTATAATAAGTTATTTACAATGATAAAAGGAGTATATAAATATGAAGACAGTAACGTACAGAAGTCTCGTTAAAGAAGATTATGAATCTATTAAAAATTTGATTGGTGAAGCATTTGGATTTAATGAAATAATTAAAGATAAACAATTTTTAGATTCAATACTAAACATCTATCTACAAAGTTGTATTTTAGACAGCTCCTTTAGCAAAGTAGCAGAAAAAAACAATACAATTATTGGCGTTATTTTGGGAGATTCAAAAAAAGACAAAAACCGTTTAAAGAAATTTCATAATACTTTAAGCTTTGCCTACACCATGCTTAAAGTATTCATGACCAATAAAGAGAATAAAAAATTTATAAAAGAATTTACAAAAGTTCAAGATGCATATAAAGAACTGATACAAGGGAAAGAAGATAATTTTCAAGGTTGTATACAATTATTCATTGTATCCGAAGAATCCAGAGGTCTTGGGGTTGGAAAGACTCTAATGAATCATTTGTTTCACTATATGAAAAGTCAGGATGTAACATCTTTATATTTATATACAGACAATAGATGCAACTATGGATTTTATGACAATCAAAATTTTGAACGTGTAAATGAAAAAGAAATTAATTTTGATTCAATGAAAGAAACATTCAATGTATTTTTATACTGTTATGATTTTAACTAATAGTAAAAAATCATCTTCCATATTTATGATGCAGTTCTCCGCTCTTTACTAATTAGTAAAGAGCTATCTTAAGTATGATCGTAATCAAACGAATACATGATTCGCTTTATAGTTAGCATAAACTTCTATTTTCTTAATTATCAATTTCAGTAAATCATTATTCTACTCATAACATCAATCCTAAATAGAAAAATGAATAGGATATGGTTGGTTTATCAAAGAAACAGATGCCATTATAAGTTCTCCAGACAGGATCTCTTGCTACTGCCGTACACTACATTTCAATTGCTGGGGTAACGCCATTACAAAGGATAAAAATACTATAATCTGGAATTCGAACTACTCAGCATCGAAAGGACGATATACCTAGCAACATCTGTGTAACGATCCGTTATTGTACGTGATTCATACTGTAGAAAAAAGAGGAGCACGATATGGAATGGGTTCATGAATTATTCCAACAATACGGCTACTATGTAGTACTTGTTGGAACACTATTAGAATATATTGCATTTCCATTTCCAGGAGAGCCAACGTTAGTTTATGCAGGTTATTTAGCATATACAGGCGAATTACAATTATCCATCTTACTTATCATTTATTGGAACGAGTGTTGGGATGACAATTCAGTACTTTTTAGGTAATAAACTTGGTATGCCCTTTGTACAGAAATATGGGAAATATGTATTTGTAACACAAGAAAAAATTGATTTAACAAGAATATGGTTTAATACATATGGATATTTCCTTATCTTTATTGGATTCTTTATCCCGGGTGTACGTCATTTCACTGGGTACTTTGCAGGGATTATTAATTTACCGTTCCGTCGCTTTGCCATAACAATCTACTCCGGTGCCCTATTCTGGGTATCTTTCTTCTTAATCGGTGGTTATTGGTTAGGCGGAAACTTCCAGAATATATTCAAGATACTTGGACCGCACATTGGGCAAATTCTCTTCGGAATGATTATCATTGTAGCCATCATATTAATTATTCGTTTTCGCGAAAAATTAAAGCATGTATTTGTAAAAAATATAAGCTAATACGAACAGTATTCTGTTCAAAAACAAAAAAGAGTCCTTTACTGGGCGATTGGGCTTAAAATTTTAAAAATATCTATTATACTTTTTGACAACAAAACACCCAATAATGATCAAAGCTCTTTCCTCGTTCACTTAATTTTTTATAGAAAAAAGAAAGAAAACAGTCTTTGATATATTGGGTGTCATATACATTTTTTATTACTAACCACTCATGTGGCTTACTTAACAAATGAAAAAAGTCTAATTGAATACATTTTCATTCCAACTTAGCTTAACGAGCCTACCTTCTATTTTTTTGCTTCTTTTAAAGACTCTCTCAGCACAAACTTTTGCAGTTTCCCACTCGCATTACGGGGAAGCTCATCTACAAATAAGTAATGACGCGGGCGTTTATAATCAGCTAGTTCATTACTTTCTTTACAATACTTTTCTAAATCAACTTCTGTAATGTTTTCATCTTTCTTCACAACGACCGCAACGACACGCTCACCCCATAGTTCATCTGGCTCACCTAATACCGCAACATCTAATATACCAGGATGGCTATGAAGGAAATCTTCAATTTCACGAGGATAAATATTTACTCCACCGCTAATAACCATATCATCAACGCGATCTGCAACATATAAATAACCGTCTTTATCGAAGTAACCTAAATCACCAGAATGATACCATCCTTTATACATCGATTTTGCATTCGCTTCTTCACGATTATGATAGCCTGCCATCATACATGGTCCACGCAAAATAATTTCTCCTACTTCATACGGAGGTAACACATCGTCTGGTTCTGCCGGCGCATCCTCATTCGGTTTTACAATCCGAATTTCATGGCTAAAACAAGGTGTTCCAGCTGAACCTGCTTTCGTAATTTGATCCTCTTCTACGAGAAACGCAACAACTGGTCCCATTTCTGTCATTCCGTAAATTTGAACAAGATCAATATAAAGGCGTTCTTTACATTCCTTCACTAGCGCTGGTGCCATTGCTGCTCCGCCGTATATACCGATCTTCATCGAAGTTAAATCATACTTGGCTAAATTTTTTTGCAGTAACATATTCCACATCGTCGGTGCTGCAAAAAACGTCGTAATCTTCTCTTCTTGAATCGTATGTAATACTGTTTCCGTATCAAAGTGATGTAAAATAACATTCTTTCCGCCAACTTGAATGCGCGGTATGATTCCAGCATTTAATTCCCCGCAATGATATAAAGGCGCTACTACAAGCCCGACACTATCCCTGTTATATTTTAAGAAATACGTACAAATCATACTATGCTCAGCCATATCACGATGGCGATGCAATACGCCTTTCGGATGACCTGTCGTACCACTCGTATAAAGCATAGAACAAAAATCCGTCTCATCAATTACAATGTTTAATTTTTCTGATGAAGCTGCATTTACTTTTTCATGGTAAGAACTAGCATAGGAAGGTGCGTGATCTTCTACGTACAAGAAAGAAGTATGAGGAAAATCACGTTCAATAGCGGCAATTGTTGGTTCAACGGCTTTTTCAAAGACAACTACTTTTGAGGCCGCATCTTGGAGAATGTAAGAAACTTCTTTTGCTTTCAGGCGGAAATTAATTGGATTAAAGATTGCACCAATTTTCGAACAAGCTAAGTAAACGTTTACAAATTCGTGACAGTTATATAAATAAACAGATACACAATCTCCCTTTCTTACCCCTTCATCTAATAGAGCGTGTGCCGTTTTATTTATTTGCTCATCCCACTGGTTATATGTCCAGCGAATATTTTTTTCTGGTTCTACTAACGCCTCTTTATTCGGATACTTGCCAACTGCTAAGTCAAAAATTCTCCCTATCGTCATGTACATCCCAAAATATGCCCCCTTTTCTCTTTCATAAATCTATCATTTCGTCTATAAGTAGACATTATCCTCTAGATTTCCGACTAAGTTTTCTGATTATTCTCGACATTGTCTGACAAATAAAAAAAGACTGTGCCTAAAGGAATTACCTTTAGGCCAGTCTTTTTACACAAATAGCTCTTCTAAAATTTTCAGTTTATCTTCTGTATATTTAACAAAGCCATCGTTATATGATTTCGGATCTTTCGGATTCGCAAAATGTGTAATTGCTCCTGTTTGTGGGTGAACAAATTTACTTGATGCCCCGCATCCAAGTCCGATAATAGATTGTACTTCTTCCATAATAACAATATTGTAGATACTTTCTTGCGAAGGCATTGCGTAACCAACGTTTTCTAAGTTACCTAAAATATTCTTTTGACGATATAAATAATATGGTACGTAATTATGGTTCTTCGTCCACTCTTCCGCCTCATGCATCATTGCCGTAATTTCTTCACGACCAGCTACTTTATATTTACGTTTATTTTGCGTCATTTCAGAAGCACGTTTAAATGATAACGTATGAACTGTTAACGATTCTGGCATTAACTTTTCTGTTTCATCTAACGTGTGCTTAAAGATTTCTAGTCCTTCACCAGGAAGACCAATAATTAAGTCCATATTAATATTGTTCATTCCCATTTCACGTGCTAAATGATACTTTTCAATTGTTTCTTCTACAGTGTGATGGCGTCCAATTGCTTTTAGCGTCTCTTGATGGTATGACTGCGGGTTAATACTAATGCGGTCAATATTCCATTTGTTTAATACTTCCAGCTTTTCTGGTGTAATCGTATCCGGACGACCTGCCTCAACTGTTACTTCACGTACATCTTTCACATCTGGGAACGCTTCGTACATTTCTTCATACAACATATCCATCTCTTCAGCTGTAATACTTGTTGGTGTACCACCGCCGTAATAAATCGTCGTAACTTTAACACCTTTTTCTTTTAAGAACTTACCAATTTCACGAACTTCATAGTGTAATCCGCCTAAGAAAGAATCCACTGATCCTTGACGTCCGTTAATTGCATAAGCTGGGAACGTACAGTACGCACATTTTGTAGGACAAAACGGAATACCGATGTAAATACTTACTTCTTCTTTCAAGCGATATAAATCCGGAATAACCGCTAATTGACAATCTACAATACGCTGAAGAAGTTCAATTTTCTCTTCATGAATTAAATAGCTTTCACGAAGCTCTTTATGTGCATCTTCTTTTGACATACCATTTTGAAGCATTTTATGAAGAAGTTTCGTTGGACGTACCCCAGTTAAAATCCCCCAGCTCTGTTCAAGTCCAGTTAGCTGTTGAAGCACAGAAAGATATACATAAGAAACAACATGTTTCACTTGCTTCATACGTTCTTTTTCTTCTGTGAAAGCAGATAAATCTTTTGCGAATGTTTCTTCATATACATTTCCAGTCGCAACATCTGTTAAACGAGCCGATGCTGTCACATTACCTTCTATCTGTATATCAACAATAAGATTTGCTTCCTCTTGACCAAACCCTACCGTGCTTTCTTCAAAAAATAAGCCGCTAATATTTTGCAGCGGACGTAAAAAACGATCATCTTGTAACGTTTTAATTGAAATTAACAACATTATCACCTTTTCATTTGCAAACTCTCTTTAGTTTACTTGAAGGGCGTTTGCAGGTCAATACAGAAGGTTTTACCTTATTTCTTCTATAATAAAAGTAAAAGGCATAAGAGATAACATTTTCTCTTATGCCTTTTATAAATCTATTAGCTGTTTTTAGTCATAAATCTTAAACGTACGCCTAATAACACGAGAATTACACCTATCAATGGAAGGTAATTCGTATTATGCCCTGTAGCTGGAAGTTTTTGATTATTAGAACCGCCTTGTTCTTTTTCTGATAAGTTAGGCTCTCCTACTTCTTTGCCCGGTTTATCCGTTCCTTCACCTGGTTTATCCGTTCCTTCGCCTGGCTTATCTGTTCCTTCACCTGGTTTATCTGTTCCTTCACCTGGCTTATCCGTTCCTTCACCTGGTTTATCCGTTCCTTCGCCCGGTTTATCCGTTCCTTCAGCTGGCTTATCTGTTCCTTCGCCCGGTTTATCCGTTCCTTCACCTGGTTTATCCGTTCCTTCGCCTGGCTTATCTGTTCCTTCACCTGGCTTATCTGTTCCTTCGCCAGGCTTATCTGTTCCTTCGCCTGGCTTATCTGTTCCTTCGCCTGGCTTATCTGTTCCTTCACCTGGTTTATCCGTTCCTTCACCTGGTTTATCCGTTCCTTCGCCTGGCTTATCTGTTCCTTCACCTGGTTTATCCGTTCCTTCGCCTGGATCCTTTTCGTTTGTAATTTGGAGCTTTACAATTTCTACTTTTTGATTAGAAATCGTAAATTTAATTTCCTTATTAGATAACTTGTATCCTTCAGGCGCCTGAACTTCTTTTAAAACGTAATTTCCTGGTTCTAGTTCCTTAGAAGTTGCTTTTCCATTTTTATCTGTTGTTAATGTGCCTATTTTTGTTCCATCTTTCAAAATTTCAAATGTTGCACCTGCTAATGTTTTATCTGTATCATTAGCATCTACCTTTGTAACTGCTACTTGACCTTTAATTTTTTCATTCAATACTTCTTGTTTTATCACTTCATTTGCTACAACATTTACTTCTACTGTAACTTCTACTGCTTTATAACCTTCTGGCGCTTTCGTTTCTTCTAACGTATATTTACCTGGCACTAAGTTTTCAAATGTAACAACACCATCTTTATTTGTTGTTTTCGTCTCTCCAACCATTTGACCATTTTCGTCTTTTAGTCTAAATTCTGCGCTTTCCAGAACTTTTCCACTCTCTGCATCCTTTTTGATTACTTGTAAGCTTCCTAGTTCTTTTGCATTTTCTACTTGTACTTGAACGACTTTGTTTGCTTCTACAACAACTTCAATTTCATTCTCAAGTAATTTATATCCTTGTGGCGCTTTCGTTTCTTTTAACGTGTATTTTCCTGGTTCTAACTTTCCAGAGATGACTTTACCCGTTTTATCTGTTCGTAATGTCTCTACTTTTTTACCATCTTTATACACTTCAAATTCTGCATCTTGTAGTAATTTCGTTTTATCATTCGCATCTACTTTTACGATTTCAAATTGTCCTGTAACTTTTTCTTCAATTTTTTTATTCAACGCTTCTACAGTAACTACTTTATTAGCTGCTACATCAACAAGAACTGAGCTAGAGGATAATTCATATCCTTTCGGCGCTTCAACTTCTTTTAATGTATATGTTCCAATTGGAAGTTGTTTTGATAAAGATTCACCTTTACCATCTGTAATAATTGTTTCAACAACATTTCCATCTTTATCTATTACATCAAATTTTGCACCTGCTAAAAGTTGACCAGATTCACTATCTTTTTTTAATAATTTAAATTGTCCATTCTCTACTTTTTTCGTATTCTTCATAACAATTTCAATTACTTTTGTACTATCAACAGTTACTTTTACTGGTGTATCAACCTTTATATATCCTTCTGGTGCACTTATTTCTTTTACAAAGTAATCACCAAGTGGTAAATCTTTCACTTCAGCAATACCCTTGTCGTCTGTTGTAACAGTAGCCACGACTTTATTATCTTTGTCTATCACATCAAACTTTGCGTCTTTTAAAACAATATTTTCGTCATTTGCATCAACTTTTTTGATTTGTAAATTTCCTTTTTCAACTGATGGATTTTTCCATTTTGGCCAGTTAAATTTAAAATTATGAACTTCAAATCCATCTCTTTGATGTAATCCTCCAACGTATGCTTGTCCGTTAATAGAACCACCCTTTGTCTCTACAACAGCATTTGGAGCAAATACACTTCCTACTACGCCATATCCCGTTGTCGATATTTTTGTAGCGTTTGGAAACACCCAAATTACTTTACTAGCTAACTCAGTAAAAGATGAATTAGGATCATATGCTTGTGATGTATTAATTAAGTCTGTTGCCGTCCCAGTGTTTCTTGTGTCGTACAAAATTGCACCCTTAGCAAAATTAACTTCTTCCGCATCCGAATAAATAACAATAAAGTCTTTGTTATCTACATTTGGAAGAAAAACATCGCTTACATCAAACGTTTTCTTTCCTGTTAAGCCTGACGACACGTAAATATTGGGATTGTTAATATCTTCTCCGATTCCAAAGCTCATATTCGGTTCTGGTTTATCTGTATGTAATTGACTCGCATCTCCCATTACACCATCAACGTCTTTTCTAAACTCTTTAAATTTAGAATCAATCGCTGCTTGTTCTTTGTAAGAAATATGGTCATACGATGATTTCATCGCACCTTCCGGGTCACCATCTTTTGTCATCACCACTGTTCCATCTTGTATAATGACTTGCCCTGCTCCAGCTTTCGTAAATTGACCACCTAGTAGTAATGATGGATACCCTTCATCTGTCCATGTTGCCCCTGCTAAGTTCGATGCTCCAGTTGCAGCTGCTACAACAGTATAACTTGACGCATTCATATTCCTTTGAACAGCCATTGCACCTTCAATATCCGCACTCGTTGCACTGTGATCTCCAAAAATGATTGCATTGTAATAAGAAGCATCACCTAAGCCTTTCAACTCTTTTGTAGCTGCCTCTGCTTTCATTGGTAAATGGATTATAAAATTCATACATACTAGTAATACAACTATTAAACTACTAACCGTCTTTTTTATTTTTTGATTTAATGATTTCTGCAAGAAATTCATTCCCCCTCTTCAAATTCCCATAAAAACTAGTAAAAAAAACAAGGTTCACATGTACCCAAAACCTATTCATATTAATTTACAACCAATCCATTTAGACAATACAAAGATACTTTACAATTCATTTGTAAAGCTCGTGCAATTCATTTTTGTGATAATAAGTGAATTTTAAATACGGAATTACATGTTACTTATAGGAGCTTAAAAAACAATTTGAAGAATATTTCATGTGGTTTACGATCTGGCAACACCATCCACTCTACAACAGTTTGCTAAAATATTCAAGTGAATTGTCTAGATTTCACACACAATTTACTTCTAGAATAGTTTCATTTCACCTTCGAAAACGTAGCTTACAAAAAAGAAACGTAGCTATAAAGCTACGTTTCTTCTATTATCGCTTCGGCGTTTGCCCATGGTTCTTTAAAAACGGAAGCGGGAATTGCTTACGAAAATGCTCTTTAATCATATACTCCACGCCATTTTCATTATTAGAGCGTGTAATCCAATTTGCCGCTTGCTTTAATTCTACAGGTGCATTCCCCATCGCTACCCCGAGTCCTACATTTGCAATAACATCTAGATCTTCTAAACTATCTCCGATTGCGACCATTTCGTTTAAAGAAATACCAAGATGTTCTCCGAGTAATTGTAATCCATTTAATTTCGATACATTTTGAGGAAGAATTTCGATTCGTTTCGCATCGCATTCGACATATTCTATATCATCAAACGCTTTTTGTAACGTTTTAAGAGCTCTTTCCTTTTCCCCTTTACTATGAAATACAACATCAATTTTTGGTGCAGCGACTGGATGATCACGAAGCGCATCGCCTAATGAGTCTACAAACTGAACAGGATAAAATAACGGATCTGCACTTGATAATACAGTACGCGCAATTAAATTCGGTGTATTTCTCTCACGATTCCCAATCGAAAACCTTTCATGAGAAAGGCGCGTATAACATTCGAAATGTTCCAGCACTTGCACAATATTAAACGTTTTCTCTTCAGATAATCTCTTTTGAACAAACGGTTTATCTAATGTGGCTGAAACGAAAGCACCACCATGCGTAACCAATATAGAATCTAATTTTAACGCTTTCGCTATTTTATGAGCGGATTGAAAATTACGGCTCGTAAACAATGTGACATATACATCTTTTCTCTTCACAAATTCAATTGTTTCCCGTAGTCCTTTTGCGATTTTTCCATTGTTGTATAGTAGTGTCCCATCTATATTAAGAGCTAGTAAGCGATAAATCATGTCGCACTCCCCCTCTTCGCTGTTATACTCTATCCATAATTTATGAAATACATTTGTTAAATAGAACGAGTTAGAATCGCTACTAAAAATTTGGTTTAATATATACATATACAACTGGCAAAGGAGATAGTACAATGCAGGCACCACCTTCTTTTTATGAAGGCGATACGTTAGAAGTCGCCAAAAAATTACTTGGGCATAAACTTGTACACATTGTAGACGGCGTAAAACGGAGCGGAATTATTGTGGAAGTGGAAGCGTATAAAGGACCAGATGATAAAGCAGCGCATAGTTACGGCGGAAGACGGACGGATCGAACTGAAGTCATGTTCGGTACACCAGGTCATGCTTACGTATATCTTATTTACGGCATGTACCACTGTTTTAATGTCATTACTGCACCAATCGGTACACCTCAAGGAGTTCTCATTCGCGCTCTTGAACCTACAGACGGAATCGAACAAATGAAACTGGCACGCTATAACAAAACAGACATTACAAAGGCGCAGTACAAAAACTTAACAAATGGCCCCGGAAAGCTATGCCGTGCACTCGGAATTACTTTAGAAGAACGCGGGGTATCATTACAAAGTGATACATTACATATTGAATTCGTTCCAGAAGAAAAACATCTATCATTCAAATACAACATAACAGCGGGCCCTCGCATTAATATCGATTATGCAGAAGAAGCCATTCACTATCCGTGGCGTTTTTATTATGAAAAGCATCCGTTTGTTTCAAAGTAAAAAGGGAAGCCTACTAGCTTCCCTTTCCTTTTACTCCGCACCTTCCGCAGTCGCAATATCATTCTCTAAATTTTCTCTTGATAATTCCGCAGCCATAAAATCAGCTGTTTCTGGAAGTGCTAAATGCAGATGCGCTTTTTGACAAATTTGGATTGTACAGTTTTCTACGCCAAAGTCAAAAACATGTCCGCCCCCGCTTCGTTCATCGTCAATATAATGTAAGTGGAAACCCGCTACGCCAATGCCTTGTGCGTAATCTGGTGTCCAAAAACCTGCCATTGTACCGTCTGTATTTTCAAATGAAAAGATTGGCTGTGATTTCGTCACTTCTACGAGCGGTGTATACGGCTTTTCTTGTCTTGGAACTGTTCTCGTTCTTACTTCACGGAAAGTCCCATCCATTCGAATCGCATAAAATAGGTTTTTACTTGGCATTAATTCATGTAATAACACTTCTACTTCTTCTCGATTCATCGGACGGTTAATCGTATAACTCATTTCTTTTTCAAAAAATGTTACAGTCGCAAATGGCGTTGTTTCTTCCGGTTCTACTTTTTCTGCTGAACCGTCTGAACGTAAATGATAAAACTCATTATCAAATGCGATCATTTCGCCGTCTAATTGATCAAATGTGCCGATACCGAAATCGCCATGTTTTTTCAATTCCTCAAAATTAATAATACCATCGTATACACCATCTAATAATGCAAGCATTGTTGATGTTTGATATACTTCATTGTTCGTTTTCGTTCTTTTTGCATCAATCTCTAATAATTGTGCCACGCTCATTTCTCTCATACTCCTTTCCAATTAGTTTAATTGGTTTGGTAATAACTTTTCACTTAATTTAATGTTGTCACGGTAATCGATTGGAATATCAACAATGACAGGACCTTCTGCTTCTAAAGCCTCTCTCAATACACCTTCTAATTCGTCTGGTGTATTGACGCGAAGACCTATTGCACCGAAACTTTCCGCATATTTCACAAGATCAACATCGCCAAACTCTGTAGCTGATGTTCTGCCGTATTTCATCATTTGTTGGAACGCAACCATGTCATATGTACCGTCTCTCCAAACGAGATGTACAACCGGCGCATTTAGACGGACAGCTGTTTCTAATTCCATCGCTGAGAATAAGAAACCGCCATCACCTGACACAGAAACAACTTTTTTACCTGGTTCTACTAAAGTTGCCGCAATTGCCCAAGGAAGCGCAACACCTAACGTTTGCATACCGTTACTAAATAGTAATCTACGTGGTTCATAAGAACGGAAGCATCTTGCCATCCAAATAGAATGTGAACCGATATCACACGTAACAGTTGTTTCATCATCAATTAATGATCGAAGTGTACGAATGACTTGTAGTGGATGCGTAACACCTTCTGAAGCACGGTTTGGAATTTCAGCTTGTTCGGATAATTTCGTACGTAAACGTTCTAAAATAGCTTCTGATTTCGTTGATAACACAAGTTTCGGTAACTTCTCTGCAATACTATTTACAGTTAAGCTAATATCACCAATTAACTCACGCTCTGGTTGGTAATCATGATCAATATCTGCTTGATGATCATCAAGATGAATAATTGTTCTGTCGCCAAGTTTATTCCAGAATTTCGGATCATACTCAATCGGGTCATAACCGATTGATAAAACAAAGTCCGCTTCTTCTAGTAAAATATCACCTGGTTGATTACGGAATAATCCAACGCGTCCGAAGAAATGATCTTCTAACTCACGTGAAATCGCACCAGCTGCTTGATATGTTTCTACGACCGGAAGTTCTGTACCAGCAATTAATTCACGAACAGCTTTCGTCACTTCATTTGTGCTCGCTCTCATACCAAGTAAAATAACTGGTAATTTCGCTGATTTTATCTTTTCTACTACATATTCAATATCGTATGTGGGAGCGATTCCAAGCTGTGGCTTAGAAAGCGCACCGATAGATTGTACTGTCGTTTCCGCAGTCATAACGTCTTGCGGAAGACTGACAAGAGTTGCACCTGGATTTGTAGAAGTAGCACTTCTGAATGCATTTGTCAGTGCTTCTGGCACATTATCAGGATGCTCTACTTCTACGCTATATTTTGTGATTGGTTCGAATAGTGCAGCATTATCCATAGATTGATGCGTACGTTTTAATCGATCTGTACGTGGTACCGCACCAGCTAAAGCAACAACGGGATCACTCTCCGCATTCGCAGTAACAAGACCTGTCGCTAAATTTGATGTTCCTGGTCCTGAAGTTACAAGACATACGCCCGGTTTTCCTGTTAATCTACCAATAGCGGCTGCCATAAACGCTGCGTTTTGTTCATGACGACAAACAATTAATTCTGGTCCTCTTTCTTGCAGTACATCAAAAACAGAATCAATCTTCGCTCCTGGAATACCAAAAACATGTGTAACACCTTGTTTGATTAAACAATCAACAACAAGATCGGCTCCTTTTGTTTTTGCTTTCACGTTGTTTGCTTTTACATCTGTACTCAAACTAATCATCCCTTTATTTCATAATCTTGTACAATAAAGCTAATTACCTTCAAAACTTCACCTAGTTAATTAAGATGGTGAAATATGTTTCGTTTATCATTATATTACAAATGCATTATTTTTCCAACAATATGATTTGACAGTATTTTGACAATACCAAAAGAAAACCCTTACATTTATTAATTATTCTAAAATAATATAATTTACGAATTTATTTATTCCTATTCCCTACTTTTAACATAGTGCATTGTTGCTACACGATAAAGTGAAACTTTAATCAGTAAGTTTTTCTCATCCCCCACCCCTAACTTCCTTGCCTCCACCAAATTTTGAGGTGCCCACAAATAGCGGAATAAAAGGTTCTGGTGCAAAAAATCTATAAAACTTGGACGTACTGATACTATCAACTAAAAAAAGGGCGTGATTAGTATGAAAAACATAAAACAAAAAAAGACGCCCCTAAAAATTCAAGGGACGTCTTTCTTCATTACGCTTGTTGCGCGCTATATAATTCTTCAAGTGGCTTCATAATGATTTTGTTAATGTCGCCGATCACAACGTTTAAACGTTGCTCAGTTTCCATTAATTTTGTGATTTTTGCATCTTGCTGAATAAGAACTACAACTTCTTGTGCTTTTTTGTTATCTTCTTCCGTAAGTTCTTGACCTTGCATCATTTTTTGTTGTAGGCCAATTTGTATCGTACGAAATTCTTCGAATAATTTCTTTGATTCAGCATCCGCTTGTACTTCTGCGTAACTTGCTTTTAATGTTTGAAAATCTTCGTTTTCAGCAATTGTTTTTTGTAATTCATATGCAACATCATGAATGTTTTTTGTCATTTTATTTTCCTCCTTTAGCAGGCGAGTGTCTTTATACACACTGCCCTTTTGAGCATCTTTAGGATACGTACCTTCTTACCATATCAAACTATGCAAGAGTTGTGAAGAAATTTCACTTTTATTTATATCTACTCGCTTTTATTACATGAAGAACAAGAGTAACAACCCTTGAAAGAGACCAATGGCTCCTCCTAATAACGCACCTAAATAGGTAATCATCTTTAATTCACTTTTTGTAATCGATAATACGAGATCCTCTAGTCGCTCTGTTGAAAATGTAGCTACTTCTTGTTGTACAATTTCCGCAAGACGTAAATTTTTTAATATGCTTTCTACGTTTTTCGTTCCCCACTCTAACCCTTTCTGTACGAGGCTAGGAATCGCTTGTTCAACAATTGTCTCTCTAACTGGCTCGCATACGTGCTGAACAGATTGATTCAGAAATCTACTTACTGTTTCCTCAACTTTCACTACTGAAACCACCGAGTTCACAATTGTTTCTTTCTCTACAAACACTTCTAATTCCTTTACTTCTCTTCCTTTTAACTTCTTCCACTCTTTTTGCAGGATATCGCTTAAAAGCTGCTTCGTTCCTTCTTGCTCTAAAAACTTAATCACTTCTGGTTGCACACGATCCACTAAGCTTATATTTCCTAAAAACATACCGACTAAATTTAGTAACGTACCTCGAGAAGCGAAAAAATCATCAATCATTTTTGTGAGCCTTGCTTTTCCTTCTTCACTTTCAAAAAAGCTTTTCCCTCTTTCTAAAATGAAGGATGCGACATTTGGAATTGCTTCCTCTACTTTCTCATGAACAGAGCTAGGTAAAGCTTGTTCCCATGTATATGTATAATACTCTGCTAAAAATGCATGGATTTTTTCCGCAATAACACTTTCAATTTTTTGCGTTGCCTCTTTTTCGACATGTGTTAAATTCCATTTTTCTAACACATCTCGTAATGATTGCTCATTCGTAATCACTTTATCAACTTCCACCTGTGCCCAGCGAATGAGCTCTTGTTGAAACTCTTTATTTGCTAGCTTTTTTCCGATTCCTTCTGGCGTTAACAAATGATCAACAACCATTTTCCCAAGTTGAACAGCAAGTTCATCACGGCGTTTCGGAATTAAACCTGGTGTAAATGGTACTTGAAACTTTCCAATATAAATAGGACGATGAGGGCGAAATAACATTTTTATCGCTAAATGATTCGTATATCCACCGATTACTGCCCCGAGCCCTGTTGTAGTTAACATGTTTAACCATATATTCATTACAATCAACCTTTCATTTCTCCAAAAGCTATATTTCATATGTCAATACACAATTCTAATGCCTTTCCTCATTCATGTACTTGAAAAAATAGCATATCGTCATACGGACAAAAGTATAATGGTATAAAAAAGTATTTGCAATGAATAACTCACCTTTTTCTGTTCATTGTTACGAAAGTATCTTATATACAAAGGAGTGATTTCGTTGGTTCTTGGACTTTTAACGTTACAATTTCATCATGAGCGAACGTATTACACCGAAATCGCTAAGCGCGCTCGTCAATATTACAACGTCGTCGCCCAATTTACGCCTTTTGGCATCGATTCAAAGACTGATCTTGTCACAGGTCTTATTTATGACACAGATACAGGGAGCTGGATTGAACAACTCTTCCCCATCCCTTCATATATATATGATCGCTGTCATTTCAAAGAGGATGCTGAATTTCAAAAAGCGAAACCGATTATTCATTCCTTGCAAAAGCGTTCTTCAACTATTGTTTTAAATAACACTCTTATCGATCCAAGTGAAGTACACAATCTTTTTCTCACTAATAAACGCCTTTCTCCTTATATACCACAAATCGATAAAGGGACTATAAGAGGAATTTTCAAATTACTACAAAAGACAAAAGACATCATTATAAGGCCAGTCACTATATATTCAAATGAAAAATTATATCGAGTCACTTATAAAGATAAAATATTTCACATAGATACACTGAACACAGAAAAGCACGCTCCTATTCAATTCAAACGAACAGACCAATTCATATTATGGTGCCAATCTGAAATACAACTATCTCGTTACATGATTCATCCAATGTTACATCCTCCAAATCAATTAACGTATCCGATTCATATTCGCACCGTTATGCAAAAGAACAAAGAACAAAAATGGAATGTACTTGGTCAATTTATACAAAAAAGTACATCCCCTTCACACTTTTTACTTCCAACTATAGAAAACGCTACATTACATCCATTTTCCAAAATACAATATTTACTCTCTTCTACTGGCGTACATTTATTGCAAGACGCATTACATGACATTGTAACCGAAGTCCTTAAACTACTGGATAACTCCTATTCTTCACTATTTGAATTAGAGCTTTCCACCATTATGGATCAAAAAGGTGCTATTTGGCTTATGTATGTCAATACAAGACCATCTTATACACCCTTTATTCAGCACAACCATTCGCTCGCCGAAGAAATTTTTCACGGTCCACTGAAGTTCAGCCGCTTCACACCGTAACGAAAGGAGGCGAAACACGATTGAAAGATTATATATACACATTACATATTTCAGATGAACTTCCGGATAGTATCACTTTACCTTACATTTTTTCTATTACACCGCCTATTACATCCCTTTCCTTCGGAGCACGTTACATCGCCTGTGAAGATATTAAAATTCACTATACATTTAATCGGGAAATCATTATCGGAAAACAAATCGCAGAAAAACTTTTACTTCCACATTCGACTACAATCTTTGCCTTTACTCAGAATCAAACAATTATTTTCGGCCCATTAATCGGGATTTTCACAACTGGTTTTAACGCTGACTCACCTACCCCTTTAGGAAGTCGCTCAACTTCTCTCAGTGAGTTGCTGACACCACCATTCACATTACGCCCATTCGTATTTGCTTTTGGCGTTCAACATATAAACTGGGAAGAGGAAACAATTGAAGGCTACTTCTTTAAAGAGGGGCGTTGGATAAGAAATAAAGTTCCGCTGCCGAATGTAATTTACGACCGATTACCAAATCGCGAAGCAGAAAATTATAAACCGATCGTAAGAGCAAAAAAACGATTGCAAGGTGACTATGCCATTCCATGGTTTAACCCAGGGTTTTTCAACAAATGGGAAATTCATCAACTTCTTGTGAAAGAAGATTCTATCGCCTCTTTATTACCGAAAACAGAAGCGTTTCAACACTTTGAGCAAGTAGAACAGCTGCTTGCTCATTATAAGCATATTTATATGAAACCGATACATGGTAGCTTTGGGAGAAATATTCATCAAGTTTTCTATTCCAAAACGGATAATCGCTATTATTGTCGCTATCGTGAAAATGGCGAAAATAAATTACGAAAGTATCATTCATTAGAGACACTTCTCAATCATGTATTAAAAGGGCATGATTTGAAAAAATTCATCGTTCAGCAAGGTATCTCATTATTACGCTTTGATGGGCAACCCGTCGATTTTCGGATTCATACAAATAAAAACCATTTCGGTAATTGGAGAGTCAGTGCAATTGTCGCAAAAATCGCTGGAAAAGGTAGCTTAACAACTCATGTAAATAGCGGTGGTGATACGAAACTACTTCAAGAGCTTTTTCCTGATTCAACGAAACAAATTCAAATTGAAAATAAATTAAAGCAAACAGCCTTACAAATAAGCTCAGCTCTCGATCGACGTGTAACTGGAAATATCGGCGAAATCGGCTTCGACATCGGTTTAGATATTCAAGAAAACCCTTGGTTATTTGAAGCGAACTCTAAGCCTGGGCGGACTGTATTTCAAGATGAACGGCTAAAGGAGCAAAGTGAACTCACACGCCAATTATTTTATGAATATGCTATCTATTTAACAGAGCATGCTTCACGTGATCAAAAAGAAATAATATTAAAAACAAAATCAACCTCTTCCTCAATAACCGAAAGTATACCTTCTCCTATGATTCATACAAAAATACAAGAACAAAAACTTCCACCTCATTCATAAGGTGGAAGTTTTCTATTTACACAAGCTTCACGATAATTTCTGTTTCTACATGACATACTCCGCAATAAAAAACATGATTGCAATATTTCTCTGAATTATTATATGTTAAACCATCTACTTCACTTAATAATTCCTGATCCATATATGCACTATAAGTATCTATGTAATCTACAGTTTTCCCATAGTCTTGGAGTACACCTTGGCAATTTGGACAAGAATATGTTTGAGATTCTAAAGCGTTACAAAGCGGGCAAATTCCCATCGTTATTCCTCCATACAATATTTCTTATAAAAAGGTTTAAACCTTTTTCTTTTTTAGGTTGGAAGAGCGCTTCTAACCATGCTTAGGAGCCGCCAGTTCCTTTTTCTGCCACATCCAGCGTTAAAACATATATACAAGGTAGATGCCGACCTAGTTTTTGTTCTACTGAGCTGTACTTTCTCTCACTTTAACAAACAAAAAAAGCTAGCAACTTTTCGTTCATTTATTTATTATCTCTACTCACAAAGTAGCTGATCACATGAAGTCATATCAAAAGAGCAAACTTACATATGATATCGCTCTTAGTTTGACCTTCTTTCTTAAAAATACAACGGCTACTCTTATTTCATAATTTACGAAACCACAAATTTTTTTTACAAAATTTACAAATTATTATTCTGCATATCTTTCTAGGTAACACCCATACTATGAGTACAATCTTAATCAACGATGGATTAGCGCCAAACGGGGCGGTCATCTGGTTCAAATCCAGCTAGTCCAACCAAAAAAACTTTTATACTCTAAGGAGGATATATTCCTATGGCAAACCAAAGTTCTTACAATCAATTAGTAGTACCAGGCGCAACAGCTGCAATCGATCAAATGAAGTACGAAATCGCTCAAGAATTTGGTGTACAATTAGGAGCTGATTCTACATCTCGTGCTAACGGTTCTGTTGGTGGCGAAATTACAAAACGTTTAGTAGCAATGGCTGAGCAAAGCCTTGGCGGATTCCAAAAATAAATATAAATGGCAAAAAAGGTCTCAAGCATACGCTTGAGACCTTTCTTTCTTACTGTAGCATTTGTAAAAACTTCTTCGTTCTTTCTTCTTTTGGATTTGTAAATACGTCTTCCGGTGTACCCTGTTCGACAACGACGCCACCATCCATAAAAATAACACGGTTCGCAATTTGATGAGCAAAGCGCATTTCGTGCGTTACAATCACCATCGTCATTCCTTCTTTTGCAAGTTCTTTCATTACTTTTAGAACTTCTTGTACAAGTTCAGGATCGAGTGCTGATGTCGGTTCATCAAATAATAACACTTCAGGTTCCATCGCAAGTGCACGAGCAATTCCTACACGCTGTTGTTGCCCGCCCGATAATTGAAACGGATATAAATCCATTTTATCAGCAAGACCAACCTTCTCAAGGAAATAACTCGCTTTCTTTTTCGCTTCTTCTTTCCCGCTCTTTTTCACTGTAATAAGTCCTTCCATTACATTTTGAAGTGCTGTTAAATGCGGGAATAAGTTATGGTGTTGGAACACCATTCCTGTTTGCGTACGAAGATTTACAATATCTTTTTTCGTTACTTTTTGAGAAAAATCAAGCTCTTTATCACCAATGCGAACGCTACCAGCGTTCGGTGTTTCTAATACATTCAGGCAACGTAAAAATGTCGTTTTACCAGATCCAGATGGTCCAATAATGACAACAACTTCACCCTTCTCTACTGATACGTCTATATGTTTTAGTACGGTATTATCTCCGAATTTTTTTTGTAAATGTTGAATTGAAATCATAAAAACAAAAACTCCTTTTATGAAAGGATTATTATTTTAGAGTGTAACGTTCTGCACGTTTTTCTAATATTTGCTGCACGATAGATAATAAGAAACAAATGACCCAATAAATAAGTCCTGCTTCGAAATAAACAATTAAAAACTCATAGTTCATCGCCGCGATTTCCTGTGCTTTTCGGAACATTTCTGTTACTAAAATTAACGATGCTAATGAAGTATCCTTCACTAAGCTAATAAATGTGTTCGAAAGAGGCGGAATTGACACGCGCGTTGCTTGCGGTAAAATAATGCGTTTTAATGCTTGTGGATATGTCATCCCAATTGTATAAGCTGCTTCCCACTGTCCTTTCGGTATAGAAAGAATCGAAGCACGAATAATTTCAGATGCATACGCACCGACGTTTAATGAAAATCCAATTACAGCTGCTGTATATGGCTCAATCTCAATTTTAAGAGTTGGAAGACCATAGAAAATAATAAATAATTGTACAAGAAGTGGCGTCCCGCGAATGATAGATACATAGATACGAGCAATCCATTGTAAAATGCGGCTATTTGAAATGCGCGCAAGCGCTGTTAACGTCGCAAGTATAATACCAATGATAAATGTAGTAAGCGTTAATGGAATTGTCGTAAAAATGGCTTCCTTCAGCATAGGCGTGAAGGAAGTTTGCATAATATCTATCCATGTAGATAATCGATCTGAAATCAATGCACTACTTAGATACATTTTCACCGAACCATTTTTTCGTTATTTTGTCATACGTACCATCTTTTTTCATGTCTTCTAACGCTTTATCTACTTCTTGTACAAGCTTATCGCTACCTTTACGGAATAAGAAGCCACTTTGTGATGCTTCTTTTTCTGTATCTACAATTTTAATTTTTGCATCTTTTTTCGTTTCTAAATAGTTTAATACTGATAATTTGTCATTGATCGTGAAATCAACGCGGCCCGTATTCAGTAATTCTGCCGCTTGGCTAAATCCTTCTACGCTAACGATTTCCGCGCCATTTTTCTTAGCAATATCCGCATAGTTACTTGTTAAAGATTGAGCTGCTTTTAATCCTTTTACATCAGTAAATGTAGCTGGCTTATCTTTATCTTTTGCAATAACTAAAACTGCTGAAGATGAAATATACGGTTTAGAGAAATCATATTTCTTTTGACGGTCTTCAC
Source organism: Bacillus clarus (assembly GCF_000746925.1). Taxonomy (GTDB): domain Bacteria; phylum Bacillota; class Bacilli; order Bacillales; family Bacillaceae_G; genus Bacillus_A; species Bacillus_A clarus. The sequence continues at coordinate 3,181,623 of NZ_JMQC01000008.1, read as the reverse complement.
GAATTCCAACTTCGTTTGCAACCATATCGAAGCGTTTCGCATCTAAACCTGCAAGTAAGCTATCCCATTGTGTTTCTTTAAATACTGGTTTTACACCTAAACGTTTTGCAACTTCTTCTGCTAACTCAACGTCAAATCCAGTTAATTTATTGCTTGAATCATGGAATGTAAACGGTGGATATGTACCCTCTGTACCAATTACAAGCTCACCGCTTTGTTTTATTTTTTGTAATGCGTCTTGACTAGCTGTATCTTTTTTCTCTTCTTTACCGCAACCAGCCACAATTCCAACTGCTAATGTAGCTACTGCAAGCACTGAAAATAATTTTTTCATACCGTCGATCCTCCAAGTATTCTGATAGGAATTTAAAAACTATATTGATTGTATGCAATCTTGAACAATTTTTCAATGAAAATGTTCTCCATTAGTCTATCCTTTTTCTTCATAATCAAACAAAACGGCAAAATAACACTACATACAAAAAATAAGTAACATTTTTTAATATAGCATTTATAAAGAAAAAGGTAAAACAATACTTACTTATTTATAAGAAAGAACTTGCTACTAACGCAAGTTCTTTTAAGAATCTAATACACAATATCCAATCATTCCACACAATAATAAAAAGAAAGCAATATTAAATGTTACTGATAGCTCTTCCATCCCTATCCCTCCCTTTCTTCCAACTTATCATATAGACAAGGAAAGAAAGCGATTCATTTGTAAACATTACTTTAAAGTTTTCTGAACATTTAATGAATATTAAGCACTTTGGTTTCCTTCTACTTGTGTTTTATACATTTCATAATAACGCCCTTGTTTTTTCATTAATTCATCGTGAGATCCTTTTTCTAAAATCGTTCCTCTATCAAGCACAATAATTTGATCGGCGCTCTTAATCGTTGAAAGTCGATGGGCGATAATAAATGTCGTTCTCCCTTTTTTCACAACTTCCAACGCCTGTTGAATCATCGCTTCTGTCTCTGTATCGATACTTGAAGTCGCTTCATCTAAAATTAAAATAGCTGGATCAAAAGCGAGCGCCCTAGCGAACGATATGAGCTGGCGTTCTCCGCTTGAGAGCGTACTTCCTTTTTCCGTAATTTCTTCATTTATATTGTTCGCGAACCTTTCAGCACCAACGTCATGTAATGCTTTTACGATGCGAGCCGTTGAAATCTTTGGATTTTCTAAGCTTACATTTGAAGCAACTGTTCCGCTAAATAAAAATGGATCTTGCAAAACAATTCCCATATGTTCACGAAGCGCTTGCTTTGGCATCTCTTTCACATCATGGCCATCAATTGTAAGCTTCCCTTTTTGAAACTCATAAAATTGAAAGAGTACATTCATAATCGAACTTTTCCCTGATCCTGTATGCCCGACGAGTGCAATCGTTTCTCCTTTTTTTGCTTCAAACGAAATATTTTTTAACACTTCATCTTTTCCATTATAAGAAAATGAAACATTATCAAATTTAACATTTCCATTTAAGCGAGGAACACGTTCTTCTGCTACTTCCTCTCCTTTTTCCTCAAGCAATTCGAAGACACGCTCTGAAGCAACGCGCGCTTGCTCTAAGTTTGCAAGCTGGTTCACCATATTCGTGATCGGCGAGAATAATCTCGTCAAGTAATCAACGAAGGCATACAGTATTCCTAGAGAAACAATACCCGTAGCGCTTAATGATGCACCACCGAAATACCAAATCACTCCTGTAAAAGCGATATTTCTTAATACGGCAACCAAGTTATGCGATGTTGCTGCATTTAAATTTAAAATTTTATTTTGGTATTTAAAATAATCGCCATTTAGTTCTTCAAACTCTTTTTTCGTTTCACGTTCTTGACGGAATGCTTGAATAATTGGCATCCCTTGAATCGATTCATTCACCGTTCCGTTAATATCGGATAGACGAGAACGCATTTTGTGATTGTATACAGACGCATACTTTCTATAAAGAATCGCCCAAACAATTAAGATTGGGATAATGAGTAAACATAACATCGCAAGTTTTACATCGAGTAAAAATAGCGCAGCGAAAATCCCGATAATATAAATGATACTAGAGACGAATGTCGAAAGTACCGTTACATATAAATCACGAATCGCTTCTGTATCATTCGTTACACGAGAAACAATTTTCCCTGCCGGTAAATGATCGAAATACCGAATTGGCAACGTTTGAATATGAGAAAAGACGTCTTCCCTCATAATTTGAATAATTTTGTTCGCCGCCTTCTGTAAGAAAAACTGCTTCCCATACGCAAATAATGATACGACTACTAATAAAGCGAAATAACCACCGCCAAGAAGTAATAAAAGATTTATTTCTGGTTTATAAAACGCAAATACTTCTTCTTTCGTTAATGGTTTTGCTTTATACACTTGCACTGCCTTACCACTTTGAACGGTAATCATATTATCTTTTACAGAACGTGACCCTTCAAGATTCACTTTATTTGGTATAAAGTAGTACTGAAAACCGACTTGCATCACGCGTACTTCTTTTCCCTTTTTCTCCCCCTTCTCAAAGCGATCGCTTCGCTTATAAAAGGCGCCATTATATGAAACAGTATCCTCACTCTTTTCTGTTTCATACCAAGGTCTCTCTATTCCAACGATATGATCATCAATCATCGTTTTTGCGACGAAAGGACCTGCGAGCTCTGCAATTACAAAAACAAATAGCATCGCCATCGCTGCGAAAATCGGCCCCTTTACCTTCATCGCGTATTGAAATAATCTTTTTGAAACGCTCATATTTTCACCTCACTGTCCACACTTTCACCTTGCTGCCTTTCAAACTGTTCAGCGTACCAGCCGCCATTTTGCACAAGCAGATTGTGTGAACCTTCTTCAATCACTTCACCGTTATCCATAACGAGAATCCAATCCGCATGCTGTACTGCTGACAAACGATGCGTCGTGATAATCGTCGTTTTTCCGCTTCTTTCCGTACGGATATTTTCAATAATCGCTGCTTCAGTACGAGCATCGACAGCTGATAAAGAATCATCCAAAATTAAAATTTCTGGATTTTGAATGACAGCTCTTGCGATTGAAATCCTTTGTTTTTGTCCACCAGATAAAGAAACACCCTTTTCTCCAACAAGTGTTTCTAAGCCTTCTGGTAAAAACTCTAAATCCTTTTTAAACGCTGCAATTTCAATCGCTTTTTGAAGCTCCTCTTCACTCGCCTCTCTATTTCCGAATAAAATATTTTCCCTTGCTGTTTTTGAAAATAAAATATGCTCTTGTGGTACGTATCCAATCCATCCGAGTACGTTCTCATTTGAAATTTTATCAAGCTTCACATCAGAAACCGCGATATCGCCTTCTCCAAGTGGATATTGACGAAGAAGCTGACGAACGAGAGTCGTTTTCCCGCTTCCTGTTTTCCCAACAATCCCAAGTGTTTCCCCTTGTTTTAATGAGAAAGAAACCTTTTTCAAATTCGTTTCAGTTGCTGAAGGATATGAGAAAGAAACATTGTCAAAATCAATGTATTCCGGTTCTTGTACAACCTTTGGATTCTTTGGATCTTTCACATCTGGCTCATAAGCTAACGTTTCATTTACACGATCTAACGAAGCATTTCCTCTTTGCATAACATTAATCAATTCTCCAATTGCAAACATCGGCCAAATCATCATCCCTAAATATACGTTAAAGGAAACGAGCTCACCAAGTGTCACTTTTGATTGGAATACGAGATATGCACCGTACACTAAGCCAATTAAATAACTAAGACCGACAAGCATTTTCACAGTTGGCTGGAATAATGCATCGATTCTTGCTACTTTCATATTTTTCTCGTATACATCATCTCCTAAATGATGAAACCTTTCTTGATCGGCATTTTCTTGTACATACGCACGAATAACACGTACACCCGCAATTGATTCAAGCACTTTATCGTTCATATCTCCGAAAGCATCTTGCGCAACCGTAAATCGTTCATGTAATTTCTTTCCGTATATATTCATTGCATACGCCATAATTGGAAGCGGTATAAGCGCAGCAAATGTAAGTTGCCAACTAATTGAAAAGCCCATCATACAAACGATCGTAAGCATATATAAACTAGAATCAACGAGTGTTAATATACCTAAACCAGCTGTCATCGCAATTGCTTTTAAATCATTCGTCGCTCTTGCCATTAAATCGCCAGTACGATTTTTTTGATAAAAGGTCGGTGTCATTTTGAGTAAATGCCCCATAAACTTAGAACGCATCGTTTTCTCAAGTACGAACGCACCGCCAAAAAGTTGATGTTGCCAAACGAAGGTAAGTGCATAACCACCTATCGTTACCCCAAATAAAATCCAAATATATTGCATAATTTCCTCATTTGTTAAAGAACCTGATTTAATATGATCAATGGTCATTCCTAATATTTTCGGGGGAGTGACCTCAATAATATTTACAATTAAAAGTGCCCCAATCGCGATACTATATCTCTTCCAATGTTCTTTAAAAAACCATCTTAATTTTTGTAATACTGAAAACAATATAACCTCTCCCTTCTCGTTCTCGTTTGAATCAAGGCTCTTTATCCGCTATCTAAAGTCATCTCTTTTACATTTTGAAAACCGCAGCATCTCATCACATTTTTCCACCTTCCAAATTTTGTTTTTATAGTAACCATACAGAGTATGGAAACAAGCAACATAAACAAAAAAAGCATACCGTCGCTTGACGATATGCAAAAAATGCATAAAAGCGTACGTTACGATATACGCAACGTACGCTTTTCATAAGACAAAAAAGTCCTATATATCCGCACAGGTTGCGTAATGATATGAATGTTTTTCACTGTATAACACAACAGCTAAGCCCATTACATTTATGATTACAGTCATTACGCACACCCCCTTCATTTGCTTTTCATTTATTTTCCATTTATTATCTTACAACTTTATTGAGTATTCTGTCAATTGTTTTTTTCATTATAGAATAAAATAATCTTTAATCACAAAAAATGAAAGTGATTGATTATACTTTACGTTCATTTCTTCACACTATAACTTAGTTCAAAATAAGGAAAATCATCGTAAGAAAGGGCATACAAAATAAAAAAATAATAAGAAATCGTTTTCACAAACATTTCATTTGAAAAATATTATCAAACCACCTACAATCACCTTATACTCACTCTTACAAGTTGCTATTTTAGGAGGACAAATCATGACGACTAGCAATACGTACAAATTTTATTTAAATGGAGAATGGAGAGAAAGCTCTTCTGGAGAAACAATCGACATTCCATCTCCATACTTACACGAAGTAATTGGTCAAGTACAAGCAATTACTCGCGGCGAAGTAGATGAAGCAATTGCATCTGCAAAAGAAGCTCAAAAATCATGGGCTGAAGCTTCCCTACAAGATCGCGCAAAATATTTATATAAATGGGCTGATGAGCTCGTAAATATGCAAGATGAAATTGCCGATGTTATTATGAAAGAAGTCGGTAAAGGCTATAAAGATGCGAAGAAAGAAGTTGTTCGTACAGCTGATTTAATTCGTTACACAGTTGATGAAGCACTTCATATGCATGGCGAAAGCATGATGGGTGATAGCTTCCCAGGTGGATCTAAATCTAAACTTGCCATCATTCAACGCGCACCACGCGGAATTGTATTAGCAATCGCACCATTTAACTATCCTGTAAACTTATCTGCTGCAAAACTTGCACCAGCACTTATTATGGGTAACGCTGTTATCTTCAAACCAGCAACACAAGGCGCAATCAGTGGTATTAAAATGGTTGAAGCACTTCATAAAGCAGGACTTCCAAAAGGTCTTGTAAACGTAGCAACAGGACGCGGTTCTGTTATTGGTGATTACTTAGTAGAACATCCTGGCGTAAATATGGTATCGTTCACAGGTGGTACAAACACAGGTGCTCACTTAGCGAAAAAAGCTGCTATGATTCCACTTGTATTAGAACTTGGCGGTAAAGACCCTGGTATCGTACGTGAAGATGCTGACTTACAAGAAGCTGCAAAACATATCGTGAGCGGTGCATTCTCTTACTCAGGTCAACGTTGTACAGCTATTAAACGTGTACTTGTACACGAAAATGTAGCGGACGAACTTGTTGGCTTATTAAAAGAGCAAGTAGCGGAACTATCTGTTGGATCTCCAGAACAAGACAGCACAATCGTTCCATTAATCGACGATAAATCTGCTGACTTCGTTCAAGGTTTAGTTGACGACGCTGCTGAAAAAGGTGCAACAATCGTTATCGGTAACAAACGTGAGCGCAACTTAATTTATCCAACATTAATCGACCACGTAACAGAAGACATGAAAGTTGCTTGGGAAGAGCCATTCGGTCCAATCCTTCCAATCATCCGTGTTTCTTCTGATGAAGAGGCGATTGAAATTGCGAACAAATCAGAGTTCGGTTTACAAGCAAGTGTCTTCACAAAAGACATTAACAAAGCATTTGCAATTGCTAACAAAATCGATACGGGTTCTGTTCAAATTAACGGACGCACAGAGCGCGGTCCTGACCACTTCCCATTCATCGGTGTAAAAGGTTCCGGTATGGGCGCACAAGGTATTCGTAAGAGCCTTGAGTCTATGACACGTGAAAAAGTAACTGTATTAAACTTAGTTTAATTTTGCATATCGAAGCTGATCTAACGTTTAGATCAGCTTCTTTTTATTCCAAAACACCATTCTCTCTTAATGACAAATTCTTCTCTATAGTCTGATTATTACTATATCCATTGACGTACAAAAATTCATTTGTTACCCTTAAACATGTTGAATTTAATACATAAATCCTCATTCGTATCTCGGTGAGGTAGAGGTTGCAATCATTAAGAGTATCATTTCAGGAGATGTAGTGGCATCGGTGAATGAATGAGAAAGGAATGGTTGCCGAAGTAAGACGTGCCCACTGTGCACGCTTGCTGGGTCTGCTATTTAACAAGTGCAGAACTGTCACAAATGTTTCGTTTGTGGAGAGCTATCGAGAGGTATGTCGCGTGGGTTTCTTATAAGATAGAAAGTACGTTACGACAAGTTCACGTGCTTTTTTTGTTTTGTTTGGAACTTCTCTTCCCTTTTCGGAAGACATACATATCTCCTCGCTTGACTTGGTTATACTAACTTTGGAGGTATTTTCTATGCAACAAAAAAAATGGGGCTTTTGGGTACTAACAGCATTCGTTGTCGGTAACATGGTTGGCGCTGGTATTTTCATGGTGCCAAGTACGTTAGCACAAACAGCGAGCCCTCTCGGTGTCACTTTAGCTTGGTTAACAACAGGGTTTGGTGTTTTAATGTTAGCTCTTGTTTTCGGTAATTTAGCAATTCGTCGTCCTGATTTAACGACAGGACCACAAAGTCATGCATACGCATTATTCTCATCACCAAAAAAGAAAAAAATGGCTGGTTTCAGCATGGTTTGGGGCTATTGGGTCGCAAACTGGGCAAGTAACGTTGCCATCATTACATCTTTCGCGGGATATTTATCACTCTTCTTCCCGATTATGAAAGATACACGCCTATTATTTTCAATTGGCTCTTTCAATATAGAAGTTGGAAAACTAATTACATTTACTATTTGTTCCTTCTTACTATGGGGCACTCATTTAATTTTAACAAACGGTGTAAACGGAGCTGGAAAATTAAACTTCCTTGCAACAACAACGAAAGTAACTGGATTCCTATTATTCATCGTTGTTACTTTATTTGCATTCCAAGCTTCAAAATTCGGACAATGGTACACACCAATGATCGATAAAGAAGGCGTATCACATGGCCTCCTTTCACAAGTAAACTTAGCTGCTCTTACAACGCTTTGGGCATTTATCGGCATTGAATCAGCCGTTCTTTTATCAAACCGAGCTGTTTCTCCAAAAACGGTAAAACGTGCAACTGTTGCTGGCTTATTACTAACTGTTGCAATTTACTTAGGCATTACAATTTTAACAATGGGTGTACTTCACGTTGATAAATTACAAGCTTCTGAACGTCCATTAGCAGACGCATTAAATGCTGCAATGGGTCACGGCGGCGGGAAACTTATGGCATTACTTGCCCTTACTTCCCTATTCGGTTCCATATTAGGCTGGATTTTATTAAGCTCAGAAGTACCTTATCAAGCAGCAAAAGAAGGTTTCTTCCCTTCCTTCTTCGCAAAAACAAACAAAAAAGGAAGTCCAATTCATTCACTACGATTAACAAACATTATGTCGCAAGTGTTCTTATTCTCAACATTATCAGGAACGATTGCAGAAGCTTATACATTCGTTATTACAGTATCAACTTTAGCCTACCTCATTCCTTATCTCGTTTCACCAATCTTCCAATTAAAACTGGTCGCAACTGGTGAAACATATAAAAATGAATTAGGATCCCGAATTATGGATGGCGTAGTTGCAGTTATCGCGCTTTGCTATGCACTATGGGTTATTAAAACAGGCTCATCCGATATAAAAACATTCCTTCTCGGAATTGGCTTATTCGTAATTGGTTTTGCCTTCTATCCATTAATGAATCGTGATAAGAAAAAAAATAAACAAAACAAAAACGAGCAAGTTGCTTAACGCAATTTGCTCGTTTTTTATTTTTGTATACGGAAGAAACCTATATAATAGAAAAAAGAGGTGAAAAACATGTCAATTGAAACACTATGGAGTACTCGTTTCCAACAACATCTTCAAAATGTCATCACGTACTTTGCACGTATGATTAGTGGTTTATTATATAGCTTCATCTTTATCTCATGTGTGGGCGCATATTATTACGCGAAGTTTCTCAAAACATCTCCTTCTAAAGGATTCGCATTATTATTAATTACAACTATCCTTACAATTATTATAACGAGATGTCCAATTCGCACATTTATTCAAAAACCTGACGCTGTCTATTTGCTAGCACTAGAAGAGAAATTAACATCTTATTTTAAACAATCTCTTCTATTTAATTATGTCGTTCAGCTTTTTCCATTGCTATTTACTTTCCTTATTATCGTGCCGCTTGCCATGCAATCATTACAAGTAACTGTACCTTTTTTATGTACAATCTTTACTATTTTAATAATGCTAAAAGGCTGGAACATATACATACATTGGATATGGCGTGATAATCATGAAAAAAACATTTGGCTTATCATACGAGCCTTTTGTAATGTGCTTATGATTTACATGCTGTTTTATTCTGCAAATGTTATTGTATTAGGCGGCTTACTCTTACTCCTTGCTTTTCTACTCCTATATACAATAAAACAGCCGACGAAACGAATCGGCTGGGAATATATAATCGAGCAAGAAGAAAAAATGGACATACGCTTTTATCAATTCGCTAACTTTTTCACAGATGTCCCGCAGCTAAAAAAACAAGTAAAACAAAGAAAGTGGCTCACCAGTTGGATCGAGCCTATATTACATAAAAAACGAGCAACTTTCTTCTATTTAAATATGTTATCGTTTTTACGTGCGAATGATTATTTCGGTATATATATTCGCTTGAGCATTATCGGTTCCTTCATCATATATTTCATACCGAATATATATGTAAAAGGCGCTATCACTTACTGCATTATATATATGACAGCTATGCAGCTTCATTCTCTGTGGAAATATTTTTCGGGAAATATTATTGTGGCATTGTATCCGATTCATACTGACGAAAGAACGAATCAATTTCTTAGCCTAATTTTCACAATAACAAGCATTCAATTAGCTATATTCTCGGTTTTCATACTCATTGCTACAGTACAATTATTACATGTTTTTATCATTATAATAATCGGGATACTATGGATTCAATTTATTATCATACCAAAAACGAAGAAAAGGATTTCTTCTTTATAGCTCAAATATTCGTTTGGAATAAAGTTTAAAGAAGAAAAATTAAAAGAAAAAAATCAATTAACTAATTAAACTTTGCTGATAACAAAAGATTTCTCCCTTGTTTTTATGTATGAGGACTAAACCCCACGAGTTTAACGCAACCTTATATAGCGTAAATGAATGTATTGGCCAATAAATCAAGACGATTCAGCAGGTACAATTGCTAGTCCAAATCGAACAACCTAAATCCTCGTTTTTGGTATGTTCGACTTGGCGAGTAGACGAGGCGTTATATTAAAATCCAAGGAAAGTAGATGTATTTACAGCGTGCAGTTGATTCAGAAGGAGATACGATTGATTTTTATTTAACTAGAATAAGAAATCACAAGGCTACAAAACAAATAAGACATGTAAAATATTTGAATACCATTGTAGAACAAAATTATCGTTTTATTAAGAAACGTGTATGTTCTATACTGGGTTTTCAAATCATTTAAGACAGCGACCTCTATATTAACCATGCATATAATAAAAAAGGGACAGATTGGTTTACAAAACCAGTCTGTCCAAAATCAGAAAGAATTTATTCATTATGTTTATATATATTTGTACCAGAACCTAGTTATATTTTCTTTTACTTCTAAGCATGAACAGTAAACCAATTATAATAAGTAATCCACCTGCGTATGGTGCCGCTGATAATTGACCACCTGTACTTGGTAACAGTTTCACTGGCTCGCTTTCTTTCTCGCTTCCAGGCTTCTTCGCTACTGCTGTGATTTCATTCAATATTTAAATGCTAATTATTAAATAATATGTGATTTTCATAAAAAAATATGGTAAAATTTTGTCGCTAATTGTACTATTTTGATATTTTATAGTAGTATTTTGTCATTGATTGTACCTTATGGAAATTAATTTATGTATCTATACCGTAACTATGAGAAAACTTATCATTTAATCTAATTAAAAGGAGAAGATAATGAATAATTCCATCGACTTACAGCACTTGTGTGATCTCGTACATAACGCCTTTCATGTACCTATTCATATTTTATCTACAGACAAAAAAATCTTATATCATTCTACTTCTGATGATGTTTGTAGTCCTTTTTATTCTTCTAAAGAAGAACATCTTAGTGACATTTATCAAGAAAATGATCCCTATAACTTGCCACTTTTCAGAAGTAACAGTTATCTTGAAAATTTCGTCCTGATTCATATAGAAAATCATGATTATATAAAAGGAACTATTATAATCGGTCCCACTATACATCCAAAAGAATCAGATGATATGACCATTAAACTTCGAAAAGAATTTAACTCAAATGATAAAATTCAAGAAAGACTAGCCTATTATCAGCGCCTACCTGAGATTAAAAAAACTACTTTAATTGATATGGGAATTTTATTACATTACATGATTTTCAATGAAAAGTTAGATGTAGGTATCGTTTTAGAAAAAAATAAATTGCTAGAGGAAGTTCCCTATAAAATTGTGAAACCTGATTTATATATTTTAAAACGCCGACAAAATAATCCTAAAACTCACAACATGGCATTAGTACATAATTATTTTTTAGCAATCAAAGAAGGAAATAAAGAAAAGTTATTACAATATATGTATGCAATTCCAAAAGAAGATGATGGAATTGTTTTAGCAGCAGATCCAATCAGAAACCAAAAGATTCTTGGAACTATTGCGATTACTCTAGCTACTCGATATGCGATAGATGGTAACCTTCCATCAGATATTGCTTTTTCTCTTAGTTTTTTGTATATACAAACCATGGAACAACTAGATAGCGTAGACTCTGTAAAGCGATTGTCAGGAGACGCTTTACGTACTTTTGCAGATCGTGTGAAAGAATACAATGCGCAAAAGTATTCAAATGCGATTACTACATGTATGAATCATATTAGTAAAAATATTTACGATGGAATATCTCTCAATGAACTCGCTGATCATTTGGGTATTACCCCCACTTATTTATCTAAACTATTTAAAAAAGAAATGGGAATTCCTTTAAGTGAATATATTCAAAAGGTACGAGTGGAAGAAGCAAAAAAATTATTAACACTCACTACATATCCATTATCAGATATTTGTGCTTGGCTTAACTTTAATGACCAAAGTTATTTTACAAGGGTTTTCAAAAAATCCACTAATATGACTCCTAGACAGTATCGTGAAAAATATACCGTAATATAAGCTTGATATCTGGTTCTGGTGTAAAAACTTTAATATACGTGTAAGTAATCTCTAAAATTTGGACATACTGATCCTATTACTCTAGAAAGGGTACGTGATTGGTCTGGAAAAGGAACATGTATTCAAATAAACGCATTATCAGCCTGATATTATTTTATTAACGGTATAGCCTCAGTTTTCGTGATTTGGTGAAAATGATGGAGAAACGGGGCTTATCCATTTCTCATACAACGATTATGCGTTGGGTTCATCAGTATGGTTCTGAATTGGATAAACGAATCTGACGTCGTCTCAAACCAATGATTCTTGAAGAGTCCATGAAACATATAGCAAAGTAAAAGGGCAATGGATATATTTATATCGTGGTGTTGATTCGAAAGGAAACACAATCGATTTTTTCCTAAGCAAAAGAAAAAAACAGAAGGCTGCAAAGCGCTTTTTCAAGAAAGCTTTGCGGCCTTTTCATGTTTCAAAGCCTCGTGTTATAACAGTCGATAAGAATCCAGCTTATTATCTTCATGTTAAGCATTACGGTAATTGGAATAAATTGTATCCCAAAGGTTTTTTACGATGATATAAAGATATTTTTGAAGAATATGGTGAATTAAAAAGTATGATAAATTAAGTATTTATCAATATTACTATTAACACTTGATATTTCTATATTTTATGTAATTTTGCATACCCATATAAAGGGAAAAATGTATAAGTAATGCCATTAAATTATTCTATAAGTATTTTTTCTAAAGTAAAACTAACCCCTATTAAATTAAAATAGTTATTTATCACTAGGTATATTAAGTTGTAATCATTATAATTACTACAATAGAATTCAACATTAATTTTATTAGTATAATATTACTCACTCATATTAAGTATGTAAAAATAAAATCATCGACTATATTAGATAAAATTTTACTATTTACGACAAAATATTACTATTTACGCATCGGAAATTTAATGTTTTAATGAACAACATAACTGGTATGACCACCAAGAAAGGAGCAGATTACACTAAATAGGAGTTTAGTAAAGTTGCCAGTAGCATTATGTCGATTTTAATAGTCTTAATACTCAGTTTATTTAATTTGAAAACAATCTAGAAGGGTTAGCATCAGGATTTTGCGGATTTACAACGTTAAGGTTAAAATCCTTGTATCAATAGGATTTACTCTATTGATACTTAACTGATTTTTCTTCAAATAAGGCTTGCAAGTGTCTCGTATGACTTGTCTCAAAATCCTTATCGTTGTTAAGTTATTGATTTTTAATGCTATAAACACCTTACCGTTGTAAATCTGCATTTTCAGGACGCTACCCCATATAGGAATGAAAAAAAATTAAAGATTCAGTCTAACAGTTTCATCTAAAAAATCACAATTAATAGGAGGAATTACCATGAAAAAAACGTTAGTCGCAGGATTATTAGTTACAGCGGTATCTACAAGTTGCTTCTTACCTGTAAATACTTTTGCAGAAAGTAAAACAACTTATTCACAACTAACAAGTAGTCAAAATCAAGTTGCTATGAATAGGTTATCAGATTCGATTAAGACATTAGGATCACAGACGCCATTAATTCAAGGATATGGGCTAATCATATTAAAGCAACCAAACCTTGAAGTAACTGCTATACCTGGAATAACAACTGATCAAGGTACTGCAAGAAACCATGTTCAAGACTGGCTGGATAAATATAATCCAAAACTATTCAATGTAAATCAAGACCTGCAGGATTTTGGGACAAGATTTACAAATTATTATGATATATTGGTTGAACTAGCTGGAAAAGTGAATGACGATTCACAAGCAAAAGAAGACTTTGTAAGTATTTTTAATGCACTTCAAGATCAAATGCAAGCAATTCAGTATGATATGAAAGGAACTTCAGTAGACTTAAACAATTATAAAAATGACTTGGTTGAAGATAGTAAGAGCTTTTCTAGTAAAGTTAGCAGAGCGATTGAACTGTATAAGAGTTCAGGCGGAGACATTGAAAAATTCAGAACGGAAATTAGACAACTTGATGAAAACATTCAAGATGATTATACAAAACTTCTAGCTCTACCAAAAGAAAATGTAAAAGGTTCTATAAATATTGGAAAGACGGTTATTGATATTTGGATAGACGCAGGTAAAGATCACACTTTAGACACGTCTAATTTGGAAGTGATTTATAACCAAGTTGGACAAGTCCAAAATGATGAAGTAACAAAACTGAATAATGATGTTCGTCAGAAGCAACAACAAAAAATTCTATTGCTACAAAAATTATCGAAAATTGAAGTGCAAGCAACTCAAATGACACTTATTGATCTACAGTTAAATAACTTTACAAGAGTAGTTAAAAAGCAAATTGAGAGTTTTGACAAGCTAGTAAGTAGTTGGGACATCTTTAATGACACAATGATTCAAATGAAGAGAAGTCTTAGTACTGATGCGAAAATAGATTCCCATGCATTACAAGCACAATTAAAAGAACTCAAAACGTTTACGGATGAATTGAATAAACAAACAACGGAATATGAAAATAGTGTTACAAACATAAAAGTAACAGAAGGAAAATAGTAAAATGAAGAACAATAATTCTTAACAATATAATATAAGGAGAGAAGAATATAATGAAAAAACCTTATAAAGTAATGGCTTTATCTACTTTAATAGCAACAATCGCAGCGGGTAGCATTACGCCATCATATGCCTCGGCAGCGGAAAATACAACAAAATCAGCACCTATTTATGCAGGTGCAGAAAATAACTCCCCTGAATACCCTGAGTATTCACTTGGACCAGAAGGACTTAAAGATGCGTTAGAGAAAACTGGATCCAATATGTTGGTAATGGACCTGTATGCTTTAACTATTGTTAAACAAGCAAATGTTAATTTTGATGGTTTAACTGTAATTAACAATGATTTACAAAAAAGCATTAAGGACAACCACGATGCTTCTAAAAATAATGCAAAACAATGGTTAGATGGTTTGAAACCGCAAATAATCCAGACGAATCAAAATATTATCAATTATAATACACAATTTCAAAATTATTATGATGTTTTGGTAGAAGCTGTAAATAATAATGACAAAGAAACGCTAAAAGCTGTGCTTACAAGTTTAGATGATAGTATTTCAGAGAATAAAGGTGCAGTGGACAGGTTAGTGCAAGATTTGAAAGCCTTTCGCGGCAAATTAGAACTGGATACACAAAATTTAAAAACTGATGCTAACAAAATCACAGATATTTTATCTGGTCAAGATGCTGGAATTCCATTGATGCAGAAACAAATCGAAACAAATCAAACATTAATTGATGAGAATAACAAAGTTTATATTGGATCTTCGGTTGCAACTGCTCTCGGTGCATACTTAACTGCTACAGTTATCTTTGCGCCTATTGGTGCAGGTGCATTAGGAGGCGGGATATACGGAGTTGTTACATCGCAGCAGCAGATAAAGAAAGCACAAGAAGAGATTAAAAATCTAACAGAAAATATTTCCACTGCAAAACAACAGGTAGCTAAGTTAACGATCTTGAAAAATAATACTAATAATTTAACAGGAACAATTGATGCAGCTATTACTGCCCTTGAAAATGTAAAGAATCAGTGGCAGACAATGGGGGCAAAATATAAATCATTGAATGACAATGTTGACAGAATTAACCCAGACAAGCTTGCTACTATTATAAAAGTAGATTTGAAGATAGCTAAAGGTAGCTGGGAACAGGTTAACAAGTATGCTGAAAATATTCAAAAGGCTGAAATTTCATTCGTAGAAGAGAAAAAATAATATTACTTCAAGAAATTGCCGAAGTAATGAAAAATATAATATACTGACTTTCCCTTTTGAAGAACACATAATGTGAGTCTCCTGTTCAAGTTTGAACAGGAGATTTCCTATATAGTTATGAAACTTGATAAAGATTATAGAATAAGAAAGTATGAAAACCCCTATTTTAATATGTTGTTTTATTTGCAATAATCGTAATTCATTTGAAGTAAAGAATAGAAGCTTATGAATGTAATAAAATACGTAATTCATTTGAAAGAATAGGTGAAAAAGGTGAATAAAAAATTGTATAAGAAGGTTATTTTATCAACGATCATTACTGGAATGGCAGCGAGTAATGTAATCCCACTTCATACTTTTGCAGCAGAACAAACTGTACAAAATAGTGTGTCCCAACAGCAAGAAGATAGTAAGAGCTATGATTTGGGTCCTGATAAATATAAAGAAGTAATGGAGAAAATGGGGGCAAATATCCTTACAATGGATTCATATGCTCAAACAATTCGTAATCAACAACAGACAGATTTAAGTAAAATAAGTTCTATAAATGGTGATTTCAAAGCAAACATGATTCAGCATCAAAAGGATGCGCAAACGAATGCAACATATTGGTTAGATAATCTAAAGCCTGATATTATGAAAACGATTCAGAATAGTGTAAGTTATAATGATACCTTTCAAGCGAGTTATGATCAATTACTAGCTGCTATAGATAAAAAAGATATAGTGACATTTAAATTTAGACTGGTGAGGTTATATCGTAGTATTTTGGAAAATAGTCAAGAAGTGGATGGACTACTAGAAAAGTTGATAACATTCCGAAATGAAATGGCTGAAGATACAAGAAGTTTTAAAGAAGATTCCAATCAATTGAAGTCTATTTTAGAAAGTACGAACGCCGGTATTCCACTTCTAGAACAACAAATCAGTAATTATAATAATACAATTAAAGAAAACTATGATAAACGTGGTGGCTATATAGCTTTATCTGTATTTATGCCTCCAGTTGGTATACCATTGATTGTCACTGCTGACAAGAATATCGCATCTGCACAACAAGAAATAGAACAATTAAAGTCCAGAATTTCTGGAGCACAGGCAGAATTAGTTATTTTGACAGATGCCAAAAATAAAACGGAACATATGACTGAAACAATTGATACAGCTATTACTGCTCTTCAAAATATATCGAATCAGTGGCATACAATCGGAGCAAAATATGATTCTTTACTAAAAAATGTTGACAAAATTAATCCAGACCGGATTGCTTTATTAAAAATAGATCTGAAGATAGCGAAGGATAGCTGGCAGGACCTTAAAAATTATGCAGATAAATTATATGAAGGTGCTAAGGTTGTACAAAATGGAGAGATTGTACAAATAGGACAACCAATAGAAGGGATTGTGCAAAAAGGACCGGATTGCACCTGAATACATGTAAATAATATTAAAAACATACAACCTTGTATTTGTTGGTAAGGTTGTATGTTTTTTTTATAGAGATGTACTTCAATATCCAGCTCTATTTGTAAAAACATAAACTTATTTGAATTTTTATATATAAAGTATGGTTATGCAGAATAAAACATGATTTGTTTTTCCTTATTTCTGTAGAAAAAGTATAATAAAATGGCAGAAGTAGGGTGCTTTTTTCTCTTTTATATAAAAAATACACAATAAACATACAATTTTCTTTTTTTGATATGGTGAGCCCTTTTAACAAAAAGAGAGCAGATGGTCTGCTCTCTTATGATGCCTCATTATGTTCAGAAGAATGCTTAACACTCCCCATTCTCTTTAGTTTATTCCATCCTACCGCTACCCCTCGAATAGATGAAAATACAGATTTAATTACAACATAAGTCATAAATTGACGATAAATAAAGCGTTGTAAAATTAGCCAAACTAATGGTTTAGGATTCTCCTTCTCTAATTTAAATGCAAAAAGAGAAGCGAGAAGATCTATTGCAAAGAACACAAGGTAAAATCCTAAAACTTTTAGAGGATTGCTACCAAATAGCCCCATAATCATTAATATATCTGCTAAAGGAGCAATGAATTGCAGGACATATTGGAACAACCACATATTAGGTAATGCAACAAACCCTAATGTTTTATGATTTGGATTAAACAACGCCTTTCGATGTTTCCAAAGACATTGGAGTGTACCATATGACCAACGATATCGCTGTTTAATGAGACTTTTCACATCTTCAGGCGACTCCGTATAAGCATAGGCTTTTTCTTCGTATACAATTCTATGCCCTTGACGTAAAAATGTTATAGTAAGATCCGTATCTTCTGCAAGTGTATCTTCGCTTAAATATCCCGATTCAACTACATTTTTTTTACGCCATGCTCCAATAGCCCCAGGAACTACCGTGATACAATTCAACTCATCAAAAGCTCTGCGTTCTAAATTAAATCCTGTAATGTATTCAACATGTTGCCAAGTAGTTAATAAATTCCGTCTATTTCCCACTTTGACATTACCTGAAACTGCCGCAACATTATGATCTTCAAAGTGTCTAATCATTAGAGAAATAGCATCTTGCGCAATAATAGTATCCGCATCTAAAGTGACAATGATTTCTCCTCGTGATTTTTGAAATCCTAAATTCATTGCAGATGATTTCCCACCGTTTTCTTTCTGAATGAAACGAACTTTAGGATGTTTATGGAATGCTTCTTGAATTACTTTTGACGTACCATCTTTCGATCCGTCATCAACAACAATAACTTCAAATTCTCTATAATCACTATCCAAAATTGAGCGAATCGTCTTGGTTATAACCTTCTCTTCATTATATGCTGCTATTACAACACTCACGAAAGGTTGATAAGACGAATTGCTAAATAAACGAGATCTTGTCCTTCTTTTTTGTTTGAATGCAAAATAAATTAAAAATAGGAATCGGAAAATCCCTAATCCAATAGCAATATAAAAAATAGTTGTTAATATATGCTTAGAATATCCCGCTCCTGAAAAAACAGCTTTATTGTAAAGTAAATATTGCTTACCCTCAGAAGAAACCGGAGGCATAACTTCATCTCGTTCTTTATTCATTAAATCTGAAATTGTTACAAAACTATATCCATGCTTTTTAAGGTCTTTAATAATAATTGGCAGCGCTTCTACCGTATGGGTACGATTCCCTCCTGCATCATGGAGAAGAATCACATTTCCCTCCCCCTTATAAATGGGAGTAAGAGTACGCTTTACCAATTCATTTGGTGATGGCGTCGCCCAGTCCTCAGGATCAACTTTTTCTGCCACCATTGTATAGTTCATATTTTGTGCACGCAAAATCGGCAATATTTCATTTGGTGAATCCAGCTCAGTACCTGCTTCATATGGTGGCCTAAATAAAACCGTAGAGTGTCCCGTTATTTCCTGAATCAGGCGCTGAGTTGTATTCAGCTCTACTTTTGTTCGTAGTAAAGACGTATCAGCTACGTTAGGATGATTGAAGGTATGATTGCCAATTTCATGCCCTTCATCGTATATTCTTTTAACAATACTAGGATTTAGTTGAGCGTTTTCACCAAGTACAAAAAAGGCAGCTTTTATTTTATGCTCTTTTAAGATATCTAGAATTTCTGGTGTGTATTTAGGATCTGGTCCATCATCAAATGTTAGTACTACTTGTTTTCCTTTTGGTTTTCCGTAGCGCTGCACTTGATATGTAGATGGTAGTGATTGATACACTTCATCTGTAAGATAACCATCTTTTCCTACTTTAAAATCTCTCAATCCATTTTGTCTTTCATTCTCAATCTGTAAAATTTCTCCTTGTCCAGAATAATTTACTTCATCTAAACTAGCGATTTTATGTAATGCATCAGGATTTTTTTGGACCTCAATAGGATTTTTTAAAGCTTTCCATACAGTAGGATCTTCTGCTCCTAGTCTCCATAATGCAAATCCCTTTGCATTGTTGTTCATTGCGATTTTTACTTGATTATAAAGAGTAACACCATCTAAGAACCAAGCAGTATGTTCTTTCGCTCCTTTTTTATATCGAAAATAAGGATTTCCACTGATCTTATCCCATTGAATTTTTATATTTGAATCATGAGCCATTGTCATCACATCTGAGAAAGTTAAAGACTTCGCAGGTGCTGTGCTTTTTACTTCCCAATCATACCCATAACTACCGAAAGCAACTATAAGTTTCTCGGAGGGAATGTTTAGATGATTGAGCGTATGTTCAAACCATTTATTCGAAGCAATTGGTCCTGGTGTCCCTGTTCCATAGTGTTCATCATACATCATTACAATCATACGATCTATTACTTTAGCAATTGCACCATAATCAAAAGCTTTATCATTAGCAGGGACATCTTGCGTCACGAGCAAATGGTGTTTATGAAAGACCGTAGTAAGTTCTTTCATGAAATTTGTTAATTTATCTCTATCTCCTTCAGGTATTGACTCAAAATCAATATTAATACCCGCAAATTGATTCTCTTCAATCCGCTTTACTAAATCATTAATAAACTTTGTCTGTTCATGATCTGGAGCATTCAGTAACTGATGAATAAGTTTACTATCAGGACCAGAAGCTTCTTGCGTATAGTTAGTAAGTAAAGGCATAATTTTCACATGATTTTTTTTTGCTAACTTTACAATCTCAGGTTTTATCTCACTACTAATTGTTAAGTTAGCCTTTAAGTGATACCATTCTGGAACTAACATAGTTAATGAATCGATATTTTCTTTTAAAGAAGTAGTACTATTTTCATCCCAGTTTACATAAAAACCATAAACTTCTTTAGATCGTTCGCCATTGCCTGTTGATTTTTCCGAATTTTCATTATTGTTCATTTCAGTATTAGGAGATTTGAATTCTTCCTTCTTTAACTGCTGATCGCTGAATTTTTGATTAATAGATACAAGTTTTGTATCTTGCTTTACGGAAGGATTCATATTTGGAATTTCTGGTGTTGAAAAAATACTTCGAAAGAAAAAATAAAATACAATACTTATGCTAACTATTGAGATACATAAAAACCAACTGAAAGCTATTTTTCTTCTTCCTTTAGGGTCATAAAAAACGGGTTTTGAGTTATCTTTCTCTTGTTGAATTTTTTTCTCCATTATTTTTTTACATACTCCTTTTCTTTTTATTCTAAGTACAAACGCAAACTATTTTAATAGATAGACCTTCTAGGGCTTTGGTACGAAAATAGCTTAATAGGAATATAGAACAGTAATTTCCTGTTAACTTTGAGATCAAACGACTAATCCAAATAATTTATGAATGACTTCAACCTCATTTTGGGCAGATTTCACCCTTTGGTGAAGTTGCCCTTTTTTCATCATATGCATGGCTTCGATACCTCTCAAAATCAAGGTTGCTGTACGAAATGATTTCACTCCTAACATGAAACGAATCCCCATCTTCCATATTCTATGGATTCTTCTTTTCTTTCCCTTGATGTTGCGTGGCAGGAACGTTTTTGTCCTCTTTTTTATGCCCGTTGTTTTCGTTTATATTGCCTTTATTGTCTTGTTGAGACTCTTTATTTTCTTGGTTATATTCTCTACTGTTGTTTTCTTGCTGGTGTCCATTATTTTCTTGCTGAGACCCTCTACCGTTGTTTTCTTGCTGATGTCCACTATTTTCTTGCTGAGACCCTCTACCGTTGTTTTCTTGCTGATGTCCACTATTTTCTTGCTGAGACCCTCTACCGTTGTTTTCTTGCTGATGTCCATTATTTTCTTGCTGAGACCCTCTACCGTTGTTTTCTTGCTGATGTCCACTATTTTCTTGCTGAGACCCTCTACCGTTGTTTTCTTGCTGATGTCCATTATTTTCTTTTATTTGCTTGGATGGCTGTTCCTGGGTTTGCTTTTGTTCTTTATGCTCTTGCTTCTCGTATATTTTTTCTTTTACAGGAGACAAATCCGATGATGCATCAGGAGATGACTTTGGTTGCGAATGTATCTCCTCATCGTGTTCCTCCTGATTAGACGGCGGTATAGGAGGAGTAAGCGATTTCTTCTTCTCATTCTCTTGCTTTATATAAACACCTGTGCCAATTCCTGCTTTCTTGGCATTTTCTCGCATTTGCATCGTACTGTTTTGATATACGACTGTAACATGTTTTGTCTCATACTCTTTCTTTAATCCTTGCATAGCCTTTTCTAACTGTGGTTCTAGCGACTTTTCCTTTGTAACAGCTGTTAGCATAACTTGCTTGTCATTCGTTAAGTATCCATCCTCTTGACTTTGCTTTATAATGGTACGTACTACGTCTTGCAAAGGTTCATTTTTCCATCGTTTCATTTCTTTTAAAATGCGCTTTCCATCATCATTACAAGCTCGCAAATCTACAACACGAAGATCCTTTGTTACGCTCGCCTCTAAACTTGGATTAATATCAATTGAGACATAAGCGAATGCTTTTTCTTCCGGTTGGTTGTAGAAAAACAGAAACACACATAGAAAACAAACAACAAGTAATGATGCAGGCTTTAAGAAAGAAGGGATTGAAAAACGCGGTACTCTTTGTTCTTGTTCGTTAAACGAGATTTCCTCTCCAATCATATAAGAGTGCGATTTTCTTTTAAACGTAATAAACTCTCCATCTGGAGTTAAAACAACTACGCTATGTTTTTTTATATCCATCACAATCCCTTTATTCATCATGCTTCCCCCCTCTTATATAATCAAGAATATATGTATAGTTGTTTGCAAAGATAATACACATTGCAATAATGTATTTTCTATGCCGCTCCAACGTTTTCCGACTTGCTCTAACACGCGGTTCAATGTGTTTAAGCGGCAACTTTTTCTTTCGGAACAGCTCTTCCATCATTTTCTCTTCTTTTATAATAATCTTTGCTATTTCTATTAAATGCTCACGCGTATCACGATGCTTTGGAGATTCCTTAGCAAGCTCTGAAAATGTGATTTTAAACTCAGCTAGCACAATTTGAAAATGAAGAATTTCCTCCTTACGGTTACTGTTTTCCATCTCTTTTATATACTCCGTAAGCGATACCTGCATTTCTACTATTTCCTCTTGTTGGTCTTCTTTTAAAAAGACGAGATTATGCTTAGACTCCTTGCGTATATAGTCAATTACATCTCTTTTTATAAGAAGCTCAGCAAACGCTAGAAAAGATTTTCCTTTTTTATATGAATACTGTTCAATTGCTTGATTAAACGCAAACAATCCAATGCTATATTCATCATCCTGCTCCGTAATATACCGGTGGCAGACAGACGAGATTGCTTTTCGAATAAAAGGCCGATACTGTGCGATAAAAGCTCCCTTATCTCCTCCGTTGTTTTGTATGTTCAATACGATATCTTCTATGGTCGTTTTTTTTATGATCTTCATCACTAAACTCAACACTAGTAATCCCCCTCCCTCCTTTTGCTTCAAATAGCAAAATGGTCACTAAAGAAGTGACCATTTTACCACATTTTCTTACTACTTTTCTTTGTGATTGTCTTCTTGCTGTTCTTCATGCTTTTCGTGACCGACTTTTTTACCGTTGTCTTGATGATCATTCTTTTCTGTTTGACCCTTTTGGTTTGATTGCTCACGCGTATCATGAGAAACAGCCGGTTTATGTACTGGTTGCGCTGGTTTTTCTGGCTGTGCTGGTTTTGCCGGTTGCGCTGGTTTTGCCGGTTGTGCTGCTTGTTCTGGTTTTTCTGGCTGCGCTGGTTTTGCCGGTTGTTCTGGTTTTTCTGGCTGTGCTGGTTTTGCCGGTTGCGCTGGTTTTGCCGGTTGTGCTGCTTGTTCTGGTTGTGCTGCTTGTTCTGGCTGTGCTGCTTGTTCTGGTTGCGTTACTTGTTCTGGTTTTGCTGGAGTTACTTCTGTATTTTGACCTGCTTTCTTGTTTTCTTTTGCAATAGCGTCCGCTTGTTTTTCTTGCTCTTTCTCTATTTTAGCTGCAATCTTTAAAAAACTCTTCTCTATACTTTTTGTAATTGCAGCTTTTGCTTTCGGATTTTTCACTTGATCTAGCACTTTTGCTAATGCTTCGATGTTGTTTCCGATGTGCACTTTTACTTTCGCTGCTTCTTTTTCTTCTTCGCCAGCAGGTTTTTCTGTTTCTGCTTTCTCTTCGCCAGAAAGCTTATCTGCTTTTTCTAAGTCTTCCGCCGCTTTTTCTAATGTATCTTGTGTAAGATCGCCTTTTCCTTTTTCAATTAGTACACTTGCTTCAGTAATTCGTTCCGCGGCTTGCTCAGACAATAGCTTCGCTTTCTCTAAATCGTTTGTCGCAAGAGCCATTTTAATATCTTCAACCATAGTTTTCACACAATAAAAGACGTCACCCTGTACGAAAGATGGTTTTTCAGTTTCCGTTGTTTTTACCGCATCTGTATTTTCGCTAGCAGACGCTGCTGTTCCCATCAAAAACGGGCTGCATGCCATCATAGTTACCATAGTGCCTTTTAATAGTGTTTTTTTCATAATGATTTTTCCTCCATTTGCTTTCTTCACTATACATATTCGGAGGAAATAAAAATTTTATGGGGGTCAAAAAAATATTTTTTTATAAAAATAAAAAACTGACAATTTCATCAACTTTTTCATAGATTCATATGTAAAGATACCCGCATTCATTTTATCTCGCTATTCACGGGCGATAAAACCCTCACATATCAATATTCTTTATACAGTTTCATCCCACACCGACCAAGCCGCTTCGAACCTATTTTCATCTAAGTCCCCAAAATAAAAATACTTAGCTTCATTATTCCTTAGCGTTACAATTTTTTCGACCTTTCTAGAAAACCACTTCATAAAAGCCCCATAAACATTTAAAAGTACTAATTCACTTTTCTTAGGCATTTCTCATATAGTGAAAATGACTATATAATTCCTATCCATAAGTCCAATAATTCTCTATCACATATATAAACAAAAAAGATGGGAGCCATACTATGAACAACACTGAAACTTTAACGCCCCCAAATAAATCGGAAGAAAATAGCCGTGACATCACTTTGCAAACGTTACGAGTCATTGGACTCATCGTCCTCATTAGTGGTTATATACTCGTCACTCTCTCAGAAGTAGGTGAACTGAAAATTTTATTAACAAACCCTAATACCACCCCTGACTTAGCTGAAGTCAATCCGTTTTAAAAGCTATGTAAAAAGCGAGTCCCAGTATCGCTGATTCGCTTTTCATATAGTTTTATCCCCGCACTAAAGTACGGGGATGGATGATTATTACTGAATAACTTCCGCCAAATGATTCTTCAAGTTTAATAAAAACTGCTCCATATTCGGATTTTTCACTACATCATAGCAAGCAAAGCTCTTTAACGGACTCATACCGATAAACTTCTGTACACGATGTAAATGGCTAATCGCTCCTTCTAAACTTTCCCCTTCAAAAAATTTCGTAGTATCCCCGAATGCCTTTTCAGGTGCATTCCAAGTCGTAGAGAACATATACTTTTTCTCTTTTAATAAACCACCTGCTCCATACTCTTCAGCACCTTTAAAGAACAAACCATATTCATATACTTCATCCATATATGTTTTAAATAATCCTGGTATACTAAACCAGTAAATTGGTGTTTGATAAATAATAATATCAGCCCATAAAAACTTCTCCTGTTCTTCCTTAATCGTGTATCCCTCTTGAATACTCGTTGTTTTCACATGATGATTTTCGCTTAGTAAGCTAGTCATATTATCTACTAACGTCTCATTTAATCGCCCCTCCGCTGAACCATATTTTTGATGCCCATTTATAATCAATATATTTTTCATCACTTTTCTCTCCCCTATATTTTTCTATTCTTCCGCTATTAATCCAAGTTGTTGCTTCAAAGTGAGGTTATCTTCTAAATGCCAATCTTCCGTTATCTTCCCATCTTTCACATGTAAAATATCGATTGCGAAAAAATTGATTTTCTTATCATTATGCGTTCCTGTAAAAGAAAGACGAGCTGTTACTCTATCACCAACAACTAATAAATCTTCAATTTCACAACGTATATTGGGAACTACTTTACGGAAGTTTTGTGCGGCAAACTTTAACCCTTCAGGACCTTGTGGGCGACCTTTCGGCAACGTATTATCGAAAAATGTTTCAGTAACAGTCTGCGGAATAAATTCCTCTTTACCTGTATCCCAAAATGCGTAAAAACGCTGTGCTACATGAACCATTTCTGTTGCTTCCTTTTTACTTAACGAAGAATCAATTGTCATTGTTTTAGGCTTCGGCATTTCCTTCAATAATTGAATATCGCTATTAGAAGCCATTTTGTGTTCACTACTGCACGCTACAAGTACAATACAAATGACAAGAAAACTACAGAACGCGCATAGCTTTTTCATACTCATGGAAATCACCTCCTCTTGCTACAACCTCTTTGTATTTCTTATTGCTATTTTATATGCAGTAATTTCCCTTTTGAAAGTAGTGATATTTTTTTCATATAGTTACCAAAAAGATAGTTTTGTGATACTATATAGCAAATCAATCCAAAAAAATTTTATGGAGGCTATTTCCATGAGCAATATAGATCAGGTTGTATTAACGAAAGGCTCACCCGGCATCCCATGTCCTATCGCCAAAACTCTTGACGTAATCGGTACAAAATGGACTTTTTTAATCATTCGTGACCTTCTTATTGAAGGAACGTTACGATTTAGCGACTTATTAAAATCAATGGACGGTATTAGTCCGAAAACATTATCACTTCGTCTAAAAGAATTAGAAGCCCAGGGCATTATAACGAGAAAAGTTTATCCAGAGGTTCCGCCTCGTGTAGAGTACACATTAACGGATAAAGGAAAGCAATTAGAGGGTATTTTTATTGAATTAAAACGATTTGGATTAAGTTTATAAAGTAAAAACCCCTTACAATGGTAAGGGGTTTTTACTTTATAAATTGTATTTCATTACTTCGCCAAGCTTTCAGCTAACTGCTTCTCTCTCCACATAAATGTAATGCCGAGACCAATAACCATAACAACACCAGAGAAAAGATACGGATAATGAATGTTTATATCAAATAATATTCCGCCCAGAGCCGGTCCAGCGATATTCCCTAAACTCGTATAAGTTGAGTTCATTCCAGCAACAAATCCTTGTTCTTTTCCAGCTGCTTTTGATAAAAACGTCGTTAAAGCCGGACGAAGTAAATCAAATGCGAGGAAGATAAAACAAGTTACAAGTAACACGATCCAATAATTAAAGACTAAAGTTGAAACCACTGCTAATATTGCACCTGCAATTAAACATATTTGAATCAAAACCTTTTCGCCGAATATGTCCACTAATTTTCCGAACATAAATACTTGTACAACGACCCCAAAGATCGAGCTTATTGTAATAATCGCAGCGATATCCTTCGGTGTGAAACCAAATTTATGATCAGAAAACAGACTAAAAACTGTTTCATATGCTGATAAACCGAAAGCGAGTACAAATACAATTATAAATGCGATTGAGTAAAGTGGATTTAATGATTTCTTTAAATCACCAATAAAACTTGATTGCTTCGTATTAGCAGAAATTTCCGCAAGCTGCTCTTTCGTTAACGGCTCTTTCAAAATAAATATGGAAATAATGCATGCTAAAAAGGCAATAGCTGCTGCAACAAAGAAAGGTACACGTATACCGTATTCTGCAATAAATCCGCCGATGCCTGGTCCTATAATAAAGCCGGTACTAATAGCCGCAGAAAGATAGCCCATCGCCTTTGGCCGTTCCTGAATGGATGTAATGTCCGCAACATATGCCGTAACACCAGGCATAATAAACGCGGCACTAATTCCTCCTAACACCCTTGCTATATAAAGCATCCATACATCTTTTCCTAATCCAAAGATAAGTTCTGAAACACCAAAAATGAATAATCCAATGATAATCATCTTCTTCCTACCGTAACGATCTACCCATCGCCCTGTAAATGGTGACGTAAGAAGTTGAGCCATTGCAAATACAGCAACGAGATACCCCATCGTTTTTCCTGATAACTCCATTATATTCATAAAGGACGGCATAACCGGAATAATTAAACCAATGCCTAAAAAAGCAATAAATATATTACTTAAAAGAATAATTAATACCATCTTTTGTTCTTTTATTGATTTCTTCAATTATTAACACCTCTTCCCGTAAAACTCATTGATGTACATACAGTTCCTCTCAAAAATAATGCCCCAGTAGTTTTTTATTTATCCTTCCACCCTTTCATATCCTCACAACAATCCATCTACCCATAAAAACAAACTGAATGATTATCATTCAGTTTGTACTTGAAATGAATCCGTCCTTTTATTTCTGATGGATTCAACTAATAATCAGTGGGGAATAAAAAAAAAACCACTAATTACAGTTTCACTTTATCTTTTTATATGTAGTGCATGTGTTAAAAAATCGAATACTTCTGCTTTCTGAAGTTCGACTTGATCATCCTCTTTATGATCATATAAATAAACTTGTTCAGCTGCTGATTCAACAAGAGCGATAAATAACTTCGCAGTTCTATCGGCATGAATAGAATCACGAATCGCGCCCAAATCTTTTGCCTCACTTAAAAATTCACTTAGCCACATATAAATAGGCTCATATACAGCTTCCCACTCTTTAATATGCTCAGTTGATGCAAGACCCGCATACATTAACGCTTGTATTTCACGATATTCCGCAATAAAATCGAAAACAGCATCTATCACTTGCATAACTTTCGTTGAAAAAGATTCATTATCCTGTACCTTTTCTTTGACTGCGCGTATCATTTTTTCAACCATGACTTCTGCTATTGCAGGCATAACAGATAATTTAGAAGGAAAGTACAAATAGAATGTTCCTTGCGCAATACCAGCCAGCTTCACGATATCAGAGATCTTTGTTTTTTCAACGCCTTTTTCCTGAAACACTTCAATAGCTGCATAGACAATTTTCTCTTTTTTATTCATTATCTAAACCCCTTCACACGCGTAATGAATGACTGTCACTCATTTTATAAGAAAGTGTATTGTACTGTCAATCATGGTGAATTATTTCATCTATGATATAGAAAAAATCTCCTAATAGAATATTTATTTTCCTATTAGGAGATGAAAATCCAATATAAATTTTAGACTATAGTGTAATCCTTAAGAAAGAGCTTTTAACCCCGTCACTCCACATACGATAAGAGCCACACTAATAATACGTGCCTTACTTTTTGATTCTCCAAACAGGAACATATTTAACAAAACCGCACCCGCTGTTCCGATACCAATCCAAACTGCGTAGGCTACACTTACCTGTAAAAATAGGAAAGATGTATATAAGAATGCGAAAGAAGTACCAAATCCACCTATATAAATCGCTCCATTAGCTAATGTTTTATCCTTACTATACATTTTAAGACCTATGACACCGATAATTTCACTAATTGCGGCGCAAAATACGAAAAACCAACCCATTCTTAAGCAGCTCCTTTCATAACTTCTTCTTTGTTATCAGCTAACTTCAGACCAATAACGCCGGCTACGACCATCACTATGAAAAATAACTTTCCTAAACTAAAGCTTCCACCGAAAAGAAAAACGTCCATTAAGAAAGTTCCTACAGTACCAGCCCCGGCAAACACAGCATATACCGTCCCTGTCGCCAAATGTTCACACGCTTTAGAAAGAAAGTGAAAATCAACCGCGATAATTGCTACAATGATTCCCCAATGCCACCAAGTATGGGCCGTATTAAAACCAAACACCCAAAAAACTTCAAAAACACATGTTAATACTACATATAACCAAGCTTTATTTTTCATATCTCTCACCTCTCATGAATGAATGTCATTCATTTTTAAGTTGAATTTTCATATACTACTATAATCAATGACTCATCATTTATTTTTTATTACGCATCCTCTCACAAAATGACTGAATGTCATTCATAAATATTGTACATGGATAATTTATAAAGTGTCAATACCAAAATTCCATAAACAATTAAGCTATTTCACAAAATTATTTTTCAGCTCCTCCCCTTTATATAATAAAAAACTTTCCTAAATGTAACTTTATGAAATAAATATCACTACTTCAAATATAAAAATTTTAAAACTACAATAATGGCAACAAAGCAAAAACAAAATGATTAGGAGGCATAAAAATGTTAAAAGGAAAAAAGGTAGTAATTATTGGTGGAAGTTCAGGTATTGGACTCGCAACAGCAAAATTAGCATTAGCACAATCTGCTAATGTTGTGATTGCGAGTCGATCACAGGAGAAGTTAAAACATGCAAAAGAATTATTACCTGGAAATGTAATGACGTATTCACTTAATATAACGGATGAAAAACAAGTTCAATCCTTCTTTGAAGAAGTAAATACAATTGACCATTTAGTTGTTACAGCTGCTGAGACTTCTGGTGGTGCTTTCCTTACTACAGAAGTGAGTAAAGCACGACAATTATTCGAAAATAAATTTTGGGGACAGTTTTATGCAGCGAAATATGGTGCGTCTAAACTTAATGAAAATGGATCTATTACGTTATTTTCAGGCGTCGTTGCTTATAAAACGATGGCTGGTTCTGCAACTTTAGGCGCAGTAAATGCGGCTGTTTCAAATCTCGGTCAAACACTTGCTTTAGAACTTGCTCCTATCCGTGTAAATATTGTTTCTCCCGGCATTATTGATACACCGTCACGCAGTCAAATGCCTTCGGATATGCGCGATAAATTTTACACAGAACTAGCAAATAAACTCCCTGTAAAACGAGTTGGGCAAGCAAAAGATGTCGCGGACGGTGTACTATATTTAATCCAAAATAAATTTGTCACTGGAACGACTTTGCATATTGACGGTGGGCATACGTTAATTTAATTGTTGAGACAGAGGATTTCCCCTAGTCAAACAACCCCAAAACGAAAAAAGTAACTCTAAGTCTCATACTTAACTACATTGAGATGAATTCTTGTTTTGGGGTTCTTACAAATATCGATTCAATATTTTGTATGCTATTTATTTTTTAATGAATCTTTGTATGCAATAATCTTGTTTTCAAGCATCTTCTCGGTGAACATTAAATTTTCTCTTTGAGCCTGAATAGATTTTCTATGATCTTCTAAAAGTTTTAAACGTGTTTGAGTTGTGTGCTCTCCTTCTGTATATAATCGAGCATATTCTCTTATTTGCGCTATCGGCATTTGAGTTTGCTTTAACTTCATTACAAACTGTAACCACTTAATATGCGACTCATCATACCACCTGTTCCCATTTGCATTACGATTTGCAACTAATATTTTTTCCTTCTCGTAATACCGTAATGTATGTGTGCTCACTCCTAATAATTTAGCCACCTCACTAATCGTGTACATAACAACCTCCGTATCTCATTCAGTCCCATACATTTACTATCTTATCAACATTATAAAAAAAGTTTGACTTAGAGTACACTCTAACCAATACAATCTAATCATAGTAAATTTTATAATAAAATAATTTGAATTCAGGAGGAATTTACATGAAATATACTGTTATTACTGGTGCTAGTTCCGGAATTGGTTATGAAACCGCTCTTGCTTTTGCAAATCGTGGGAAAAACTTAATACTTGTAGCTCGAAGAAAAGAAGAATTAGAGGGGCTCAAATTAAAAATCATTGAAATAAATCCTAATTTAGATGTTATAATTCGTAAAACTGATTTATCTGTTACTGAAAATGTTTATAAACTTTATGAAAGCCTTCAAAGTTTTCAGATTGAAACATGGATTAACAACGCAGGTTTCGGTAATTTTGACTCAATTGCCGAACAAAACTTGAACAAAATAGAAACAATGTTACATTTAAATATTGAAGCACTAACAATACTATCCTCTCTTTTTGTTCGTGATTATTCAATGGTTGCTGGTACACAACTTATCAATGTTTCATCGGGCGGTGGATATACTATTATTGCAAATGCTATTACTTACTGTGCTACTAAATTTTATGTGAGTGCATTTACAGAAGGACTTGCTCATGAACTTAAAAAACAAGGCGCAAAGTTACAAGTAAAAGTTTTAGCTCCTGGTGCAACTGAAACAGAATTTGCAAAACGTTCTTTTGATATTGAAGAGTTTCAATATGATGGTGTTGTACCGAAATTTCATACTGCAAAGCAAATGGCAGAATTCATGCTCGAACTTTATGATAACGATAAAGTTGTAGGAATTGTAGATGGCTATACGTATAAATATGAACTTAAAGATCCAATTCATAATTTTGCAGTGAGAAAAACTAATTCAAATTCTTAACAACATCTCGTCTTTTATTAACTTGTATTTCAATGTTGGTTTCCATTAACGCTTCAAAACATTAGCTTGATAACGATGGGATAGCATTCACATTTCGAAAAAACACTCTAGTAAAAAGATTATTTTGTTTAAATTTCTTTATTCCAATTGAATAAATCGCAATATTCCGTCAACAATATGAAAGACACGATACTTTCTCCATCCCCCCCTTGGAGATTACTTACACTAAGCAGTTAGCTTTTGCTAGCTGCTCTTTTATGTTTCATTGCCACATTATGATGAATTGGTTATACATTATTTACAAAAAATGATAGTCCTTCTACACTATTAAATAGAAAGAATACCGTTTTTTGTTGGCTTGAAAACTATGAGGTACTCCCCCACTTTGTCATTCACCCAACATACCGAATCATCGCCACTTCATCACAGCAATCGAATTTTAGACAATGTCTACAATCAATCCATGCTTTCTCTGGCAATAATTCTTTATTCACAAAATCAAACCCGCACTTCTGAAAAAACTCTGTTTCATACGTTAAAGAAATTACCCTTTTCACTTTTATTTTTGCTGCCTCATCCATTACGTGATTCACTAGCATACGCCCGATCCCTTTTCCTGCATATGTATGCGACACAACTAATGAACGTATTTCAGCAAGATCTTCTCCTAATACGTGCAGTCCAGCAACTCCTATAATTTCCTCTTCTTCTTTCACAACATATAAACATTGTAAATATTGATAGAGCGATAAAAGAGAACGAGGTAAAACAACTCCCTCGTTTGCATAGATTTCAATTAAGTTATAAATCTTTTTCACATCATTTGTAACCGCACTAAAAATTTTCATATTTTATCCCCTTACAATACATATAAATATTTATAATAACAAATGAATAATAATTCATAATTTCATATAATAATACATCCCTCTTTTCTTCTCGTCAATTATTATTCTGAATTTTACACAAATAAAGCCAAGTACTTATTTCATTCAGTACTTGGCTTTTCATTTCGTATTGGTAATACCGTTGAGTATTTAATTTCACGAAGTGCTAAACTAGTTTGTATCCTCGTAATTCCCAGTTTATTTAACTTTCTAATAAACCGCTCCAGTTCCTTTCGATCACGGTTTGCAACTTTTAGCAAATAATCGTACTCCCCTGTTAAACAATGACATTCTAACACTTCGGGCATAGATTCTAATTCTCTTTCTAACACCTCAAGCTTCTCGGATTGATGAATATTCGTACTCATAAAAATAAAGCATAACAGATCAAATCCAAGCTTTTCTTGATTTAAAATCGCAACTTGCTTATCAATAAATCCTTCACTCTCAAGCCTTTTGATTCGTGCATGCATCGCAGCCGGTGATAAATTAACACGGCGTGCAAGTTCAGCATTACTTACTTGTGACTCCTTTTGCAGTATATCTAAAATTTGTACATCCAAACCATCTAAAACTTTAATAATAGACGACTCCATCAAAATCCCCCTTTTTTCTTACCGACGATTATTCGAAAAAACGTATACTAACCTTAATAAATTTAAATAAAATTTTGTAATTACAACCTTAAACGAAACATTTTATCGAATTTCAATCATTATACAAAAGAATATATTAGATAACAAAGAAAAATGCTAAAATTATTTACAATTCATTCTTATTTTAAAAAAAGGGGTTAAAACTATGCCTTATTTTTATGTCTTTTTATTATTATTAACGAGCTTATTATGGGGAGGAAATTTTGTCGTTGGGAAATCACTCGTTGATCACGCTTCTCCGATGACACTTACAAATTTAAGATGGATGATCGCTATCGTTTGTTTATTACCAGTTGTATGGTTTAAAGAAAAGAAAATCATTCCGCCGCGTTCTGCCATACTTCCTTTAATGCTTATGGGAATTACAGGCGTTGCTCTTTTTAACATCTTTCAATTTTTAGCATTAGAAAAAACATCCGCAACAAATGTCGGTCTCATCTCTACATTAAATGCTATTTCCATTGCCTTATTTTCAGCCTTATTTTTAAAAGAAAAAGTAAATACACTTCAAATTCTCTCAATGATTCTTTCGTTTTTTGGTGTAATTCTCGTCCTTTTAAAAGGAAATTTTGCACTCTTATTCTCATTACATTTTAATAACGGCGATTTATGGATGATGGCAGCCGTTTGTATTTGGGGTATGTATTCTGTTTGTAGTAAATGGGCGACGAAAACAATTACGCCAATGATGGCGACATTATATTCCGGCATTTTTGGCGTTATGTTATTACTTCCATTTAACATAGGAAGCTTCACTGTTTCCAATATCAATACTTCCTTCATTACGTCACTCTTATATACAGGACTGATTTCAACGGTCGTCTGTATGGTATTTTGGAATATTGGCGTACAAAAGTTAGGAGCTACTACATCTGGCATTTTTCTAAATTTCAATCCAATTTTCACCGCTATTTTAGCATTTCTTTTCCTCGGTGAAGAATTAACTTGGATTCAAATTTTAGGTACGATCATTGTCGTTACAGGCTGCTATTTATTTTCTCATTTCAAAACGATGCCTCATGGGCCAACTAGAGCCTTAGTGCGAAAGCATTCTTAATAAAAACATCGCCATCATAGTGGCGATGTTTTTATTTACCCTTCATTTCTTTCACATACTGCTTTTCTTCTTCTGGCGATAAACGTTCTGTTGCCTTTCCGGTATCACCACCTTGAATTTCCCATAAAAAGTTATGCTCCTCAACCGTTTGTGAAAAATCTCCTTTTTCCCAGCGCTCCAAAGTGGAAAGCAGCTTTGATTTATATTTAAAATTTGTACTGCTTTCTACTGCGTTCTTCGCACTACGAATTTCCTTATTTGTCATTTCAATAAATCCCCATTTCT
The DNA here is from genome assembly GCF_000746925.1 of Bacillus clarus. GTDB lineage: Bacteria > Bacillota > Bacilli > Bacillales > Bacillaceae_G > Bacillus_A > Bacillus_A clarus. Next base: position 3,146,694 of record NZ_JMQC01000008.1, on the reverse strand, counting down.
CAGAGGATTTCACTTTTTGATGTACCATCCTATGCATTGTAGAAATAATTTCATCTACACTAACTTGTGGCTTTTCTTCCACTACTTTCTTTTCCTTTTGATCCATTACTTTTTGTTCTTTAAGGTGTTTATCCTCTTCTTCTATATAATTAAGAAATTTATTAACGCCCAATAAAGCACCCATTACAATTACAATCGTAGTAATCGTCCCTATGATCCACTTTTTCATATTATGTACTCCCGTCCACCTTAATGACTACATAAACAAATGGAATCGCCTGCACATAGCCGATTCCATTTGTTTCCTTATTCCGTTTTAAGCCTTCATTGCTTCCCTAACAATATGACTGTCTACATACTGCTTAAATTTTACTATTTTTCCATTATCTAATTGCCACACATGAACGAAACCTGCTTCAAACGCTTTTCCAGTTTCTTTATAAATTCCAGAATATACACCTTCAGCAATAATCACGTCTTTTCCTTTTACTTCATGGTACGTATTTACACTCGCCTTATAATCATTCCATTCTGATCCTAAACGACTAAATACATTTTCCATTACCGCTTCTACACCAATATACGTTCCGCCATACGGAAAACCAGCTGCCTCTGTCCACTCTACTTTTTCCGAAAGAGCTTCGGTTAAATGTTTCGCATTTGAAGAAGTTGGTCCTTCATATGTGCTGCGAATTATTTCTAAGTTTGTTTTTCGTTTCATTATTTTTTCACTCCAAACGCGTTTGCTGCTAAAACAAGTCCAATTTCTAATGCTTTAACATGCGGGAATCGTTCCTTTATTGCCGCTTGAATTTCTTCACTTGAAGGATTTCCTGCAAGAACTTCATCAAATACAACTAAATATTTACGAGTATGTTCAATCGCGTCTGCTGTATTTGGTGCATCATAATCACGATGACCTGCTACAACAATTTCAGGATGAAGATTTTCAAGTTCATTTAATGTTTCTAACCATTTATGACGAGCTTCCATATCTGTTTCTAACGTCCATGCGAAAGTATTGTTATAAACGATGTCACCTGTAACAACTGCTTTTAATGATGGAATCCATACGTAGCTGTTATTCGGTGTATCACCTTGCAGGCCGCCTTTAATGATTAACTCGTTTCCTTCTAAAATCAATTTCTCTTCCGTTAATTCCTCTGGAATAATCGGTTGATGAGGAACATTATGCCCAATAGATGGTCTCCATTGTTCCACTTTCTTTTCAAACGTATTGCGAATATCTTCTACAGTGTTTCGTAAAGCTACAATTTTCGCTTCTGGGAATGCTTCATGTAATACATTTAATCCGAAATAATGATCTGGGTGAAAATGAGTAACGTAAATATGAGTTAAATTCTTTCCTGTTTCAATAATTTGAGCTGCCAAACGATGCGCGTCACTTAATAAAAACTGTGCATCTACAAGAATCGCATCTTTTTCTCCATAAATAATTGTAGATGTAACTTGAAATGCTTGCTTAGATCCTGTAAAAACTTCTAAATGTAATTTTGACATTTGATTTCCTCCGTTTATCTATATAAGTTACGCTTGTATTATCTTTTACATTTCCTTACTTGTTATGATCAAATCAAGTTGTAACAAAATAAGTTACAACTTGATCAAAAAAATATGTTTCCTATTTACAGCTCACACTTTGTTGCTAAGTAACTCGTTGTAATCAGTATAGTTACAACTAGACGTTAAGTCAATACTTTTGTAAATATTTTTTTACGGAACAAAAAACACTGTTCTTTTCTGAAGAACAGCGTTTTTATATAATCATTTATTTTGTTTTCATTATTTTTTCTTTTACGAATCGATCTACGTATCCTTCAGCTTTTGCTACAAATAAATATGCACCCATTGCTAATAGTGCAAGGTCTAATTCATATCCTGGATTCTTTCCATCTCCTAATAAACCAGCTGCTCCGTTTACCTTTACAATTGCTCCAACTAAAATAAGAGCGAATAACAATCCTATATATCTCACACCTAAACCGACGATTAATAATATACCACCAACTAATTCAAAAGTTGCCACGCCATACGCAAGCACCCCCGGTAAGCCCATACTTGTAAACCATCCTGCTACATTATCGATACCTGATTGAAACTTCGCTAAACCATGTGCGAAGAAAGTAACTCCTAGCACGATACGAATAATTAAATTACCAATATATTGATTCATTCTGAACTCTCCTCTTTTGTTTTGTTATAGTGAACTTTTTTTCACAAGACAAAACAATACATTGTTTCTTTTTATTCGTCAAATACTTTTTTAAAGAAAATAAAAAAAACATTATCCATTTTACAGATAATGTTTAACAAAAAATATATGAAAAATGCAAGCCCCTACAAGGCCCAACATAGAACAACATGAATTAACAATCCAAACAATTTTTCCTATTTTTCAAAATAAATATTTTTATTTTTTAGCGTGAATCTCAAATTTCTTTCCTGCATTTACGTAAGGCAATAACGATACATCTTTTTCCATAATCATTCCAACTACATTCACTTTTTTATTTTCCGGTAAATCATTTATGACAATTTGCATTTCACCTGCATATCTACCATACAGTTCATTATCAATTGTAATACTCCCCAGCTTTCTTTGAACTGTATTCATCGCTGGTAAAATAATAGTTTGTCCTTCTCTTGATTCTACGGAACGAATAACATCACGTGCTGGATCAAGCCTATTCGTATGAACTCTTTCCACTGTTTCAAGTATTTCACTTTTATGAATAAGTGGTGTATAACGTATTGGAATAACACCTTTATGTGCACTCGCAATTTCTTTTACACTTTCCAAGCTTCCGCTTATATCTCCAATTAACACTTTATCGACATCGCAATCTTGGACTAATTCTAAATATGCCTCAAGCGGACGCATGTATCGATGCTTCTCAAGCGTCGGTACCCCTTCATATAAGGGTCCTCGTTTTTCACCATCTCCAGGAATAAACGCCATCGTTTTTATTCCACACTCATGTAAATACTTGTTTTGCTTTTGTAGAAATGACTTTGCTAGTCCTGTTTCTGGGCGCGGGTAAAAATTATGCCAAGCTTCTACATGCTCTACTCGTATATTTTCTGCAAGTAACTCTTGCCAAAACAATTCCGTAATCGTACTCGCATTTAATGCAACTTTCATTTTTTGAGATATACGTGCAATTTGTTTCGGGGCAATGCCGTAATCCATACGTAACCCCGTAATGCCCCACTCTACTAAATCTTCCACATTTTCATACGTCATCCCTAAATGGTTTAACGATTTTGGAGAAACATCGACCATTAACTCCATTTCATATTTGAGAGCTTGTTTCCCAAGTATTTGAATTAACTCTTTATACGTATTCGGATCGTCTTCTGGAATGTGAAGAGAAGTAAAAACAGATGAAAATCCGTATTTCTGTGCTATTTTCAACCATGCTTCTTGTCTCTCTATTCGCTCTTTTGAAAGATAAATTGAAACTCCTATCATATGAATCACCCCTTCTATCAATATAAAAAAAGAGAAAGGAATCCCTTTCTCTATATGTTTTCTGTCATTTCTTCTTTAAATCCGAAGAAATACGTAAATATAAATCCAAAGACATATGCAATCACTAAGCCTAAGAAATATAGTAAATATTTATTATCAGCAATTAATGGAATTAATGATAGTCCTGATACACCAATTCCAAGTGAAGCCGTTTTCATAACTGCTTGGAATGCGCCACCAACTGCAGCTCCTAAGCAAGCTGTAATAAACGGTTTCCCAAGTGGCAATGTAACCCCGTACAATAACGGTTCACCAATTCCTAAAAATCCAACTGGTAATGCGCCTTTAATGACATTTCGAAGTCGTTTATTTTTTGTTTTCACATAAATTGCGATTGCCGCTCCTACTTGCCCTGCGCCTGCCATTGCTAAAACTGGCAATAACGGTGTTACATGCGTTTGATTAATAAACTCCATATGAATCGGTGTTAACCCGTGATGCAATCCAACCATAACGAGAGGTAAAAATGTTCCGGCAAGTACAGCTCCCGCAAACGCTCCGCCAACATTTAAAATCGCATTAATACCGCTAGTAATACCATCAGATAAGAAGCCCGCTACTGGCTGAATCGCTAACATCGTTACTACGCTTACAGCTAATACAGTAATGAGTGGTGTCACAATAATATCAACTGCATTTGGCACTGCTTTTCGAACTCGTCTTTCAACTACAACCATAAGCCACGCTGCAAAAATAACTGCAAACAAACCGCCCCGTCCTGGTACCATTGCTTCTCCAAATAATTTTACATTCGCCATCGCTGGGTTAAAAATTAAAATACCAGCAATTGCCCCGAGAACCGGTGTCCCGCCGAATTCTTTTGCTGTATTCCAACCGACTAAAATACCTAGAAACGTAAAGATACCGCCGCCAATTAAAAGTAACATTTGTAGCCATGTGGCATTCGGATCAGCACCTGCATTTTTCGCAAAGTTAGCAACACCATTTATAATACCTGAGGCGACAAGACCAGGAATTAACGGAATAAAAATACTACCTATTTTTCTTAAAAGGCTTTTCACTGGTGTATTATTTTTCTTCTTAATCTCTGACTTTATCTCTTGTCCGATATCTTCAAGGTGATAATCTGCCACTTCACCAATTCGTAAGCCTGTTAAAGCTTCCATTTCGGCTGCTACTTTATTCACCGTTCCTGGACCAACGACAACTTGAAACGTTTCATCTTCAATAACACCCATGACACCTTCCACTTTTTTCAAAAGGTCCATCTGAACTTTACTTTCATCATGAAGTGTTAATCGTAACCTCGTCATACAATGAGTAATAGCGCGAATATTTTTTATTCCCCCAAGTTGCTCCGCTATTCTACTTGCCATTCTCTCTTCTTTCTTCATAATAGAATCGCCCTCCCCATAGTTTATAATGCCCTCCTCACAAATCCTTTCGCATCCTTTAACTTTTCAAGCGCTTCCCCATATTCACACTGTAGTAGTATCATGACAATAGCGGTTTTCACATTACGCCCTGCTTTTTCGTAATACGCAGCTGCTGCCTCATAATCTACCCCAGTCGCTTCCATAATAATTCTTTTCGAGCGCTCTACTAATTTTTCATTTGTTGATTGAACATCAACCATTAGGTTCTTATATACTTTCCCTATCCCAATCATCGAAGCTGTTGAAATCATATTTAAGACTAGCTTTTGTGCGGTTCCAGCTTTTAAACGTGTAGATCCTGTTAATATTTCTGCACCTGTTTCCACTTCCACATTTAGTTTTGCATATTTACTTATTTCAGCATTTTTATTACAAGAAACACTCGCCACACTCGCGCCTACAGCGTTTGCATATTTCAATCCACCAATTACATATGGTGTTCTACCACTTGCGGCAATACCAATAACCGTATCTTTCTCGTTTAATCCAATGCTTTTTAAATCTTCTCCTGCTAACTCTTCGCGATCTTCAGCACCTTCCACCGCTTTAGTAAGCGCTTTCAATCCGCCTGCTATAAATCCTTGTACCATCTCATCATTTGTTCCAAATGTCGGTGGGCATTCAACTGCATCTAATATACCTAAGCGACCACTCGTACCAGCACCAATATATATTAATCGACCTCCATTTTCAAAAGACTTCATAACGGTCTGTACAACCTTTTCAATTTCTTCTATCTCTTTTTCAACTGCTAATGCAACAGTTCGATCTTCTTGATTCATCGTTTGTAACACTTCTTTTACGCTCATCTCATCTAAATTCGTCGTCTTTTCATTGCGATGTTCTGTAGATAAATTTTCTAACATATTGTCACCTTCTCTGAAATTTTATTTCACACTTTTATTATAACTTTAAGAAACTAAAAATCAATAACTCTTTCTTATTTTATGAAATAAAATTTCACAACATGACATATTTGTGTCAAAGATAATAAAAAAAGATGAGTCTCCTCATCTTTTCTTCTACTTTAACTTCCGTAACCGCACCGCTTCTTCTCTCGTCTCCATAAATTGATCTAACACTTTATTACCAATTCGGTTGAACGTAATAACATATAAAGCATCAATCATATTCAGTTGTGTCATCCTTGACGCAATACTCGCTATGCGATGATCTTGCTCTACATCTGGCACACAAAGGCGAATGTCTACTTCTTTATATAAAGGTGATGATTGATCCAGCTTCGTAATCCCGATAACAGTTGCACCTTGCCTCTTCGCATATTGCGCCATTTCAAGTACATCTTTCGTACGTCCAGAAGTTGAAATAGCAACAAATATATCACCTTCCCGTAAATTCGTCACGAGTGGCAACATCATATGAAAATCAGATAGCATCATCGCAGTAAATCCGAGCCGAGTAAATTTATAAGCGCCATCCATTGCCGTCGTAGCTGATCCGCCTACACCGTAAAATACAATTTTCCCAGCATTTACAATGCTATCTGCTGCTTTCTCGAGTTCCTTTTTGTCCATTGCTGTAACACTTGCTTCAATCGCAGCTTTATTTACGTATGTAACTTTATTAAATAAATCAAATGGACTATCTTCTGTATTCATCACTGAAAAATCATTAATATTATAATCAGCAATCGTTAATTCACGAACGAGCGCGAGCTTAAATGATTTAAAACTTCCAATACCAATCGTTTTACAAAAACGTACAACGCTCGCCTCACTCGCTCCCGCATTCGTAGACACTTCTTTTGTCGTTAAATTTGGAACAATTTCTGCATTCTCCATTATGTACATGGCAACCTTCTTTTCAGCTGGTGAAAATTGATCCATATAATTTTCAATTTTAAATAGTAACGTTGAAGCTTTCACCATCTAACCTCCACTTCTTACGGTTGCATTTTATTTCGTATATCCTACCCCTTCATTCCCTGCTTCATGAAGATAAAAGCCATCATCGCCAGGAGGATGAAATACATTCACTACTCGGTTCCCCTTTTGATAAACTGTTCTTTCTCCTTCCGTCCACTTCTTTTCCCATCCATTTATCCAAATTGCAAAGTCTGGTAAAAATGCAGTGTATTTATATTCATGTGGATATCCACCTTCCACATGAGAAGAAAAAATAGAAACAGGAAAATCTTTCACTTTCGATTCTTTCCATGCTACAAATGGTATGCACAGTGAAAGGAGTATAACTACGCCTATAACTTTTCCCCTTGTAATCTTCATACATTCCTCTCCTTGCCGTATCACATACATAGATTTTAACATAATTACAATTTCTTCACGCTAATGACTATTGCTTTTTGCAATCAAAAAAGAGCTTACCCACATAAGATAAGCTCTTTCTCCTTATACAAAATACTTCTTCAAAAGTGGCGGCGTAATAATCGTCGTTAATATAACAACAATGACAATAGCCGTGAAATTTTCTTTCGCTAATAAATTCGCCGCGAGTCCGTTTGCTGCGATAATAAGCGCCACTTCCCCGCGCGATACCATCCCTGCACCGATACTAATGGAAGATTGTAAATTGAATCCTGTTAATCTCGCTCCTAAACCACATCCAATTAACTTTGTGAAAATGGCAATGAGCGTCATAATAATAATGAACCAAATTTGGCTTCCGATACCTTGAAATGTAATTTCCATTCCGATACTTACGAAGAAAACTGGTACAAATATTGCATAGGCGATTGGCTCAATTTTGTGTTCCACTTCATGCTTATATGCCGTTTGAGAAATTGCAATCCCAGCCGCAAACGCCCCGATAATGCCCGCAATCCCCATTTTTTCACTATAATAGGCGAACGAGAAGCAAATAATGAGTGCAGCACTAATTAATGCTTCTGATACTCTGAGTGGAACGAGCAGTTTCATAATCCACGGAACGACTTTCCAAGCAATAAACACGATACTTACAAAAAAGATAATTTTCTTCACGATAACGAGTGTTATATTTACATCTTGTGTACCTAAAAAGCTCATCACAAATGCTAATAAAATAACGACGATTACATCATCAAATACAGCTGCCCCTAAAATTGTTGTACTTTCCCTCGTATTCATTTTCCCTAAATCTCGCAGCGTTTGTACAGAAATACTAACCGATGTTGCGCAAAGTAATAATCCTAAAAAAATAGCATGGGATTGCACCATCCCAAACAAAAGTCCCGTTACATATCCGCCGATGAAAGGAAAAATAATTCCTCCAGTTGCTACGGCAAATGAAGATTTCAAGTTACGATTTAATTCTTCTAAATCGGTTTCCAATCCCGCCATAAACATGAGTAACAATACACCAATTTCACTCAGTTCATCAATAAGTTCAGAACTATTAATAATACCTAAAACAGCAGGACCGATAATAATTCCAACAATTAATTTACCTAGTACAGACGGTTGACCAAGTCTAACGCTAATATCACCAGCTAATTTCGTACAAAGTAAAATGACGACAAGTTCGAAATAAAATAACATAGCATCTTCTCCTACTTTATAAACTGCATCCATTTCTGCTGATAGTTTCTCCTTATATACGGATTTTTATTTGTTGTAATTTTATTTGACAAAATATTCTGAATTATATTAAAATTAATCCAGAAATTTTAAAAAATTACATACACAACTGTACCTCTACTTACATACTATTTTCTAATGGGCTCGTACTATATTCGCAGTTGTGGAGATGAAAGAATGAGGGGGGAGTCCATATTGAAATCATTATTACGAAAAAAAGCACTTAGTACTGAATCGCCACGACAACTAGAAAGAACATTAACAGCATTAGATTTAACCTTTTTAGGCATTGGTGCTGTAATTGGAACAGGAATTTTTGTTTTAACAGGCATTGTAGCAGCTAAACATTCCGGTCCTGGTATTATGCTATCATTTCTTATTGCCGCATTTACTTGTGCTTGTGTAGCTTTTTGTTACGCTGAATTTGCCTCTTCCATCCCAGTTTCAGGAAGCGTATACACTTATGCGTATATGACCGTAGGAGAAGTCGTCGCTTTCATTGTTGGTTGGTGTTTAATGCTAGAGTATTTACTTGCCGTCGCAGCGGTTGCTGTTGGATGGAGTGGATATTTGCAATCATTGCTTCAAGGGTTCAACATACATCTTCCCGCCATGATTGCCTCGGCCCCCGGCACTGGAAAAGGTGGCCTCATTGATCTACCAGCTGTATGCATTTTACTTCTCATTACAGGACTTTTAAGTTTTGGTATACGCGAAAGCGCACGCATTAATAATATTATGGTCCTTATAAAATTAGCAGTTATTATTGCCTTTATCGTAGCAGGGGCAAAATATGTAAAGCCTGAAAATTGGACACCGTTCATTCCATTCGGATACGACGGTATTATTACTGGCGCTGCCACTGTCTTCTTCGCCTTTTTAGGCTTCGATGCAATTGCAACCGCGGCGGAAGAAACGAAAAATCCGCAGCGTGATTTACCAATTGGTATTATCGGTTCCCTTCTTATTTGTACAGTCTTATACATGGTCGTATCATTCGTTTTAACAGGTATGGTTCCTTACACACAATTAGACGTTTCTGATCCAGTTGCATTTGCACTACATTTCGTTGGTGAAGATACAATTGCAGGATTACTTGCTGTCGGCGCAATGACAGGAATGACAACCGTTCTTTTAGTCGTTATGTATGGACAAGTTCGTGTCTCTTATGCGATGAGCCGCGACGGTTTACTTCCAAAAGCGTTAGCACGCGTAAATAAAAGAGTAAAAATCCCTTTATTAAATACCTGGATTACTGGTGTTGTGGCAGCTTTATTAGCAGGACTTTTAGACTTGCATTTACTTGCGAATTTAGTGAATATCGGTACGTTAACAGCCTTCACATTCGTCTGTTGTGCTGTACTTATTTTACGGAAAACGCATCCGGACTTAAAACGTGGTTTCCGTGCACCGCTCGTACCAGTATTACCAGTTGTCGCTATTCTCTGTTGTTTATATTTAATGATTAACCTATCAAAAGAAACATGGATTAGCTTTTCAGTTTGGCTTATTATCGGTTTATGCGTCTATTTCTTCTACTCTAGAAAGCATAGTCATTTGGCTACTGAAAACACGAACAATGAGAAAAAAGAAGCATAAAAAAGCTCGCCTTTACACAAAAGGCGAGCTTTCTTCATGTTCTATTATGCTTTTTCGTTAACGATTGTAAAATAAAAAATATGCCAATACAAGTTGTAAACCATGCCCAATTTCCTAGCAGTGTAGAAAACTTGTAAATACCTATTATAACAAGTATCAATAACACGATAAATTGGTACATGAGTTTCCACTTTTGCATACTTTTCCTCCTTTACTTCGTCTCCTTCTTTTTCTTCTTCCACGCACTCACACTATCAAAGAAAAAGTTAATAAACAACGTTCCTAATCCCGCTAATAAGAATGTCATTAAAAATAGAACCCATATACTTTTATCTTTTAAGAAATAATATCCTACAAGGAGCACAGCGGCGATCCATACATATTCAAGAATTCTTTTCAGCTTTTTCTCTTCCAAATTATTCGCTCCCTTTTTCTATTCTATTTTTAGTATAACAAAAAAGAAGCCTATCATGATAAGCTTCTTTTTATCTTCCTTATTTATTCACACTGTTTTCAACGAGTGAAATAGCATACTCTAATGTACGATTCATCGTTTCTACCTGCTCATCTTTTACTTTTGCATCTTTCAACACCGTCTCAGCAACGGTAACCTTTTTCTCTAATGCTCCCACTAACCCTTCTTGATATTGCCCTAGCGCTGTTCCAATTTGTACTTTCCTTAATAAAGCTTTCGCAGCATCGATATGGATTTGCAGTTTCTCTTTCAGTGTTTTCGGCTGTTTTTCTACTACTTTTGATTGCCCAAACGTTTGATTTGCTGTTTTTAATTCGTTGTACGCTTGAATTACTAAATCTCCTGTACTTGCCATATTCTCGAACACTTTTTTTGCATCGTTATAAGTTTTTTGCAACTCTTTAAAAGCTTCTTGTGAATATTGACCTGGCTTTTCGCCAAACTCATAAGAACCAGCTAATACTTCTTTCGCTTTTCCAATTTCTTCATATAATGCATTTACTTGCTCTAACTTAGTACGATTAGAAAACTCATTATAGGCTGCTAATACTTCTGAAGAATTCAGCGCTTTACTATATAATCTAGCAAGTGCAATGTTTCCATTTAACGGAATACCACCATTTCCATTGCTATCTGGGTCTGCTCCAAATGCAAATGGTACATTCGGATGATATACTTTTCCTTGAGCCGGCTGACTATTTACTTTCTTACCATCTACATAAATTGCTACTTCACTACCATTATACGTTCCTGTTAAATGGTATGTTTTATTTGCTTCTAATTGAGTCCCAACGCGCTTATAACTACCTCCCATATGAGCCCATAATTCTACATATCCATTGCCTGTAGACTCAAATCCAATTCCACCGCTCTCTGTATTTTGCAAAATTCCTTGCCCACGAATTTCATTCATAGAGAATACAGTTTCTAAAGTAAATGTATTCGCTGCTTTTTCTTTTTGCGCTGCTGAAAATGGAATGTAACCGAACGCATTTGCTTTTCCATTTAATTTCATAACATTCTTTTTCAATGTTTTATCATATTCAATTGATACATTCCCTTTCACATCACCTTTTGTTCCAAACGGTGAGTTATCTTTAAATGTTCCATCTGAGAAATTCACATCAAAAATATCCGCTTTTGGTACTTTCACATTTGGATCAATATTATCTTTTTTTGTTGTTACTTCAGCTTTTAACGGCTGCTCACTTTCATTACCAAATGAATCAATAGCCACTACTTCAAGTGTATATGTTTTACCACCATCTAATCCTGCTAACGTAAATGTAAGTTCTTTCGGCACTGGATCACGATAAAACTCTGAGAATGCTAACAGTTTATTTTTAATTTCTCCTGTTTCTTTATCTCGTGCTTGTACGCGATAAGAATGAACGAGAAGGTTGTCCACAGCTTGAGGGAGTATTACTGTTGCAGCACTTTCTGTTACGTTCGATACTGAAAGTTTCGCATCTTTCGTAAAGGATGGCTTTTCCTTATCACGATCTTCTACATATTTAAACGTTTCCCTCTTTGCTGGCAACTGAATTTTCCAAGGTTCACCTGTCCAAGAATTTGTATGGAAATCACGGCGATTAATTGTTACTTCTTTATCATCCACTTCCACTAATAAACCTTGGCTTAATGTACTAGCTCCTGGAGGAATATTCCCTTGAACTTTACCACCTTCCACTTCCATATAACTTACAGAAGATGTACCAACTGATGTAAAATCTTTTTGATGAATTGATCTTGGATCATCTAACGGATAATGAGAATGACCTGAAAACGTAATGACTTGTGGATACTCTTTTAATATCGCATTAATTTTTGTGCTATCTTTCGTTCCCCATTCCTGGCTACCATACACTGTATCTTTAATATGTTGATGTAAAAATACAAAAATCGGTTTCTCCGGATCATCGTTTTTCGCTTTTTCCATTTCTCCCTTTAGCCAATTGATTTGCTTGTCCGAATAGTAACCATGCGTTGTTCCATCCTCTGGTGACATAACGATAAAATGATAACCTTTTACTACTTTATGATAATAAATTGATTCCATACCCGTTTTTTCTAAGAAGCGTTTCTGTGCTCCCTCAGCTGATAATCCGTTCCAATAATCATGGTTGCCGAGAGAATTCATTCTTACCGCATCTTTATTAGCATTTTCATTATAAACTTGCATAAAACGATCGTATTGCTGCACTGAACCTGTATCCGTAAAATCACCTACAATAACAAATGCATCTTGCTTTGGTGCAAGTGTATTAAATTGCTCAATTGCTCGTTTCCAGCGGAACATATCGTCCGTTCCACTATTTTTAATATGCACATCACTTACAACTGGAAAAACAAGTTTTTTCTCGCTCGTTTTCGTTTCTTGTTTTTTCTCTTCCGCTTTTACAGATGTACCCCACGGAAATGATACAAATGCTAATACAAAAACCACAAATAACCGAATAAGACCTTTTACTTTCCGTAAAATAGTTCTTTCCACGTGAATCCCCCTCGTAATAATTGATTGATTACAAGGGCTATTGTATCGAATACATATTAATTTCGTTTAAATGAGAAATGAAATTTATTTCACTTTTGTAAATATACAGTTAATTAGGTGTGAATTTCCACATACTTGTATTATTGTAAAACAGCCACTTTTTGTCTAAAAGACTCTTATCATTCTTTTCATGTGTCCCTTTACATACAATTTCTTCTATTAATAGTTGTAAAAGGAAACTTTAAAAGAGCAGGCTTATTTTGAAAAACAAAAAAATATCGGTTGTTTTGCTCCCTTATCTATCATATGCCCACCCCTTGTCCACCATTCCCCCCGCCAATCCGAATTGTGAGCCAGTAACAAATGAACTCACTGGAAACTTCCTTATTACTAACGACATCTCTCTTTCTACTGAAAATAACATATCAAAAAATACATTACGAACAATGATACTCTGGCAAGGTGATGGAATATTACTTATATCAGGTACTGTTTCAATTTACAATAGTACTAGCAGCACCGAAGCAATTACGGTTCAAATTTCCGGACAAGTGACAAATACTTTTACTATTTTTCCTGGTCATACAATATCTTATACAGGGAAAGCATTACAATCTGTTAGTATTATAAACATTCCGAGTAATCCTTCTTTATATTTAGAAGGTAAATACTGTTGCCAATTTACATGTTGCTTATAAGAATTTTATATTCCCTCAATTCCATAAAAAAAAGCATACCATCTATGGCATGCTTTTTTTTATGAAATCGGATAACGCACTGTAATACAAAACGCTCCTTGATACGTTCCAGCAGGTGTTGCAGGTAATACAACTTGTATACTATCAAAGCGGCGATACGTGAAAACAATACTCGTTCCTTGGTTTAACGTTTGCCTGTACAATTCATCTATATTCAAAAAAATTATGCACTCCGTATCTTTAAGCAGACTCTGTTTTATTTCGTTTTTTCATAAATTTATAGATTAAGATGCTCGCCACAATAATGGCAACGACTACTAATATCGGTAACGTATACTGTCCAACAATCTCACCAGCTTTTTTCCAATGAGGTCCAAGCTTCATTCCAATATAAATATAAAGAGTCGTTAACGGTAGCATTGCTATAAATGTATATATACTAAACTGCCATATATTCATTTTTGCCATACCACACGGTACTGAAATAAGTGTTCGAATTCCAGGAATAAAACGACCGACAAACGCTACAGCTGGTCCATACTTCGCAAAGAAATCATCCGCTTTTTGAATTTGTTCTTCCTTAATGAAAAAGTATTTTCCATATTTCATTAATAGAGGGCGACCACCATAATAACCGAGAGCATATAACGTTAATGGTCCCGTTGTTCCTCCGATCGTACCCGCTAATACCGCTAACCAAAAATTCATATCCCCCTCATACACCCAGTACCCAACGAGAGGTAATACGATTTCTGCTGGAATAAACTCGAATGTTAAAGCTGCAACAACGCCAAAATAAGAAAACTGTTTTAAATACTCAATTATATCTAGAATAATTTGCTCCATACTTTTAACTCCTATTCCTTATTTAAGTTATATTTTTCTTGCAAATGCATCGGTGCCATTTTCACTATTCGTTGCAAGATAAATAAAACAACCCCAATATCATCTAACACGCCAAAAAAGGGTAGAAAGTCTGGAATTAGATCAATCGGCAACGCAACATAGGCTACTAAAAACGCAATAGATACTATTTTCTTCTTTACTGCGACTTCTTTTGAAGTAAAAAAGTCAAATAGGAATGGACCGAAACGGCGAAAATGGAACACAAATCGAAATCTATTTATAAACTTTTTCATGATTTATATCTCCTTTCTTTGTATACAAAAAGGACCCTTACCAACTATGGTAAGGGTCCTAAAAAAGACAATAAGGGGCCTTACCATTGCTGGTAAAGGTCTCACTAACAACAAATCGTTGCCAATAAAGCCGAGGGTTTCTCCCTGTAATGACGACTTTATTGTAATAAGTTACTCCCCTTTATATACACAATTTTATACAATCACCTTAAATTATTTGGTTAGTCTTGTCAATATTTTTTTCATGATGAGAACCGTTCATATACGTTTATTACTTTTACGATTTGTCTGATTAGTCTTCCCTAACACTAAAAAAATAACAAAAATGATAATCCTTCATCTTCTTTATATATAAAAACTGTGCATGATCCCCAAGAACTTTGAGCCAAAATTTATGTTCAAATAGTGCGCTTTCTTCATAGGTTCTATTCACCCTATCTCTCCCTTACAACTCATAAAATCTCCTTAGTTTAATAGCTTCGATTCAATTTGAAGCTTATAACGGTCTGGATCATAAACAGTAATCACTTCCCCGTCAGCGCGATATTCTTCTGAAAACGCTATTTGATAATACTCTAACTTTTTCTTTATTTTTTCTATATCCGGAATTGAGAAAGTGATTACTTCACACGAAGAAGTAACAACCTTTTCTCTCTCTCTTAAATTTCTATTTACGACAAAACAAATTCTTGTTGAATTAACGTCATACCAAACACCTGTTACATGTAATTGCGGTCTTTCCACGCTCGGTTTAAGCCCTAAAATTCCCTCATAAAAATATAAAGTTTCCTTTAAACTGCTTGATTCTAATACGACGCAGTTTGTCATACTTTCCATCCGCACTCCCCCTACCCTTATTAGTTTTCTATATGAGTCATAAATGTTAATTATGTACGAATACAATACATAGTGATGAATATTTAGTTTATAAAGGAGGTTTGTATTGTGGATAAATTCATGAAATCATACGTTCCTTACCATAGCCCACAAGATCCTTGTCCTCCAATCGAAAAAAAATATTACTCTACTCCTCCCCATTTATATATGGGATTCCAGCCAACTAATTTACCCCAATTCCCACCAAAAGAAGCTTTAAAAAAAGGTACTTTATGGCCTGCTTTTTATGATCACTATGAAAATCCATATAAAAAGAAGAGGTGAACGAAAACGTGACGCAAACATTACCAGATGAATATTACAAATGGATAGAAGAACTGCAAGAGCTAGACTTCGTGTTAGTTGAACTCACACTTTATTTAGATACACATCCTGAAGATGCTGTAGCTATACATCAATTCAATGATTTTTCTTATAAAAGAAGAGTATTACAACAAAAAATTGAAAAAAAGTATGGCCCGCTTCAACAGTTTGGAAATAGTTATTCTAACGCCCCTTGGGAATGGAGCAAAGGTCCTTGGCCATGGCAAATATAAAGGAGCGAAAACATGTGGATTTATGAGAAAAAATTACAATATCCAGTGAAAGTAAGTACTTGTAATCCAGCACTTGCAAAACTATTGGTTGAACAATACGGAGGAGCAGATGGTGAATTAGCTGCAGCCCTTCGGTATTTAAACCAAAGATATACAATTCCTGATAAAGTAGTAGGCTTACTGACAGACATTGGGACAGAAGAATTCGCACACTTAGAAATGATTGCAACGATGATTTATAAATTAACAAAAGATGCAACACCTGAACAAATGAAAACCGCTGGATTAGATGCACAGTATGCTAACCATGATAGTGCATTATTTTATCATAATGCAGGTGGCGTTCCTTTTACTGCTACATACATACAAGCAAAAGGTGACCCTATCGCCGATTTATATGAAGATATCGCTGCTGAAGAGAAAGCACGTGCAACCTACCAATGGCTCATTGACTTATCTGATGATCCAGACATAAATGATAGCTTACGTTTTTTACGTGAACGTGAAATTGTTCATTCTCAACGTTTCCGAGAAGCTGTTGAAATTTTAAAAGAAGAACGCGATCGAAAAATTTATTTTTAATTTGTGCTAACAACACATATCATACCGATATGTGTATTTTTTATGAATACAAAAAGTAAAATATTTCCTATTCAAGATATAAATAGTATATTTATTCAGTTATATGAATTATTTTTTAGTATCTTTAAAATTCCCTATTGCTTTCTAGTCATCAGACCTTTAAAATAATAACAGTTACTCGACAAATTGTTTGAATTTTCGACAAAATACTTCTTAGGAGGATTTTCTATATATGCGTACAACTTTAAAGCCAGCGCAAATACTTTCGATTAGCTTATTACTATTTGCAGTTTTCTTTGGCGCTGGTAATATGATTTTCCCACCACTTCTCGGACTTTCTTCAGGAGAAAATATGTGGGTTTCCATTACAGGCTTCATTATTACAGACGTCGGTCTATCTTTATTAGCTATCGTTGCTGTCGCTCTCGCGGGTGGTAGTTTTAACAATTTAGCAAGCCGTGTTCATCCAAAATTCGCAGTAGTACTCGCCATCATTATTTATCTTTCAATCGGCCCACTATTTGTTATTCCACGAACTGGCTCTGTTTCTTACGAAATTGGAATTGCACCACTTTTCCCAGACCAATGGTATTCGATGTTAATCTTTAGTGCTATTTTCTTTACAGTCGTCTACTTTTTATCGTTAAACCCATCCAAATTAGTCGATCATATCGGTAAAATATTAACACCAATCTTACTTGGAATTATTGCAATTATGGCGACAAAAGCGATTCTTTCACCAGGGGCTTTCACACCACCTACTGGTGACTATAAAGAAATTCCATTTTTCAAAGGATTTCTCGAAGGATTTTTAACATTAGATGCAATTGGTGCTCTCGTTCTATCAACAATTGTTGTAAATGCGATTCGCCAAAACGGTATACAAGAGAAAGAATCGATTGCAAAATATACAATCATTTGCGGAAGCATTGCAGCCCTTTTCTTAACAATTGTTTATTTCTTACTTGGTTATATTGGGGCTTCAAACGGAAACTTAGGCCAATTTGAAAACGGTGGTCAGCTGTTAGCAGTTGTTATGTATCAATTCTTTGGGACAAGCGGGAATCTTTTATTAAGCATTGCAATTATATTTGCTTGTTTAACGACAGCAATTGGTGTTGTAAGTGCATTCGCAAACTATTTCACAACAGTACTAACTAACGTTTCATATAAAAAGCTCGTATTATATGTATGTATGTTTAGCTTCGTCATTTCAAACTTAGGTTTAAGCTTATTAATTAAAATCACATTGCCAGTTTTAATTATTTTGTATCCAATTACAATCATTTTAATTCTCGTATCATTTATTGATAAATACACGAAACGTAAACCTTCTGTATATATTGGTGCAATGATTGCCGCATTCATTATTAGCTGTATTCATGCTCTTGATAACATGGGAATGATTCCAAATGCTATTACTTCCATCGTAAGTACAATTCCTTTTTATAAATTAGGAATCGGCTGGATTGTTCCAGCAATCGTCGGAGGTATAATCGGATACTTTATTCCACAAACAGAAGCAGAAGGTGAAGTTTCTACGAAATAAAGAAAAGAAGCGAGCATTAAGTCAATGCTTGCTTCTTTTATCACTTTTACATTACCATTACTTATTAAATACCCAATTAATATATGCCTTGCACTAGATTCTTCACATCATATGTTTAAATGTAAATAACTCATCTTTCGACTGTATAGCCGGTTGCACCGTTTCCGCCTCTTCTCTTTTCACTCCTATTCCTAATCGAACTTTCAGCATCGCCTCTTCTATACTTTTTACGATCATATTTCCCGCAAAAATAGTAAGTCCAAAGAAAGTTATTGGAACGAGAGGGATCCATGAATGTACTGTTAAAGATCGGAAATACACGCCTATTAACCCTGACCATTCATGCGTGTAGGAATCTAACTCTTTTTCCATTCCCCCAAACACAACTGTTCCTCCAAAAAAGACTTCAAGCAATCCTAGATGAAGAAAAATAGTAAGTGTTTGAATAAATTGTTGCATAAATACGAGTATAAAACTCATGTATAAATGCGGAAAAATATGTTTTATGACAATATGCCTTCGCGTTCCCCCTAATATACGTGCGGCATCAATGAACTCCTCGCTTTGTAACTTACGAACTTCATTCGCAACATAAAGTGCAATAATTGGAATTGCTAAAACTACAAGTAATGTAACTTGAAAAGAAGCTCTCTCAAAAAAAGTAGATGTCTCTTCTCCATTTCTAAATGCATTCGCAGATTGAAGCATGAAAAACGCAATCATTACTGTTGGAATGACTGTTAGTCCATCAAAAAAAGCTTCAATTTTTGTAAAGCCTCTTTTTATGTATGTTCCGAGTATGACACCGAACAACACACCGATAATCGTACGTAATGTTGCGATAAGGAGCGATATACCAATTGTCCACTTTGCCCCTTCAATTACTAAATTTAAAAGGTCATAACCTTTTCGATCTGTACCTAATAAAAATTGCCATGAAGGAGGAAATGGTGGTACTTCTGGATTCCCTTTTGCATCATATTGCAATGTTACTTGTCGAATGTGACTATCATTCCATATCGTATTTCCAATGCTTAAAAGAATTAATAAAAGAAGAAATCCAATGCTTATCCAAAACCTTTTATCACGTTTTACATATGCCCACATTTTATAATCTCTCCTTCATCGCAGCTGGAACAAAATAATGAAATGCCTTAAATAAAATAAAAATCGGGATATAAATGAGTACTAAACTAACGATGAATGTTTCAATCATTGGATAACTTTTAACAAATATAAAAATACCTCTCGTATTAAAAATATATTCAATAATATATAAATTAGATAACATAAACCAAATATTCGTCTTCGCAAAAAAGAGTGTACTAAGCAATACGTTTCGTAAAATATGATGATTCAAAATATGAAATCGATCTAGTCCTTTTGCTTTCGCGAATAAAACATAGTCTTGCTCCAATTCGTTTTCAAAACGCAATACTAATAGTTTTACGAACATAACTGTAGTTGGGATACTTAAACAAAATATAGGTAATCCCCAAATAGACTCCTCTCCTATTGCAGCAATTTTGAAAGGTAGAAAACCTGTCTTTTTAAAAAACCATACTACTAAAATTTGAGAACCAATAATAAGAAGAATGTCCGGAATAGATTCTAGAAAGAGA
Organism: Bacillus clarus; assembly: GCF_000746925.1. Taxonomy (GTDB): domain Bacteria; phylum Bacillota; class Bacilli; order Bacillales; family Bacillaceae_G; genus Bacillus_A; species Bacillus_A clarus. The sequence continues at coordinate 3,126,617 of NZ_JMQC01000008.1, read as the reverse complement.
AGAAAAGATTTGATTCGATGCTGTATACGTGGATGACTGCTCATAATGATATAAACAATGCAAAATGCTACTAATAAGGAAATTAGAAATGCCGATAAAAAAATAATCATCGTTTCTTTATAATGGAAAAACAACTGTGGAAATATCGGTTTTCCCTGGGCATACTGTAAATTTGTAACATCCAATAACCTTTTAAACACTTCTTGTAAATTTGTTACATAGCCTAAAACATTAAACTCTAAACCTTGGAATAATTTTGGTAATGTACCTAAACAGATAATGCCTAGAATGGAAAGTATAAATTGAATTACAATCTCTATACTATTAAAAATAACCTTTCTTGCCATTTTCCCCCTTCTTTCTATCCAATTTCATAATCTCTTTTATTTTACGCACAATTTTCAGAATTGTAAATATTTTCCGCACGCAAAAAAATCGCTAGTTTATGATCATAACTGACGCTAATAATAAACTAGTCGTACATAACTCAAACGGCAACGAAGTGCTAAGCTGAAAAATACCAGCTTTTATTTGCCATACATCAAGTCCAATTTCACTACCGATAAACAAAAAAGCAACTGCATACCGAACTGTTATATTCCATTCGTGCTGAAGAAGTACATCTTGGTATTGGTACAAAAAAGAAATCCCTACCAAAATAATAAGTAATATAATGACATGTTATTTTGAGTATGGAATAAATGGTTTTAGTGGTGCCACTCCAAAATAAGCTTCCATCTTCCTTCCTCCTCTCCTTCATACAATATTATTTTAAGAAAGAAAAAACAGTCAATCAATTTGCTTACTACTCAAGCTTGTCCCGCATAAAGCCTATACGTTCACATCTTCATATATAACCTTACAAAAGTGTAATGTTATTGTAAGCTAAAACGATTTGTCACATTCTTTTCTTCTTCTATACTGAAAGCAGATACAAAAACGAGCGAAAAGGTGATAAATAAATGAAGAAGAAAAATAAAGTTTTAATTACTAGTGTAGTAGCAATCGGAATTGCAGCTGGATCATATTTTGCTTTTGCTGGCGGTAGTTCTGAAGTAGCAATGGCATATAGCGGTTATAAAGTGACAGAGAAACAAATTGAGAACGCACAAAAATTTGGCGGTGAAGTTATTCCAAATGGTATTGAAACGATCTCATTTGACCCAACAAAAGGTACGTATGAATTAGCTGTCAAAAAAGGCGATGAAGTAAAAAAAGGACAGCTTCTCTTTAAATATAATGATCCTTCTATGCAACTAGGAGTAACTGAAGCAAAGATGCAAAAGAAACTCGCTAACAAAGAAGTTGACTTACTAAACAAACAACTAAATACAGCAAAACAAAAACTACAAAAAGATAAAAATGCTGGTTCACCTCAAGAACTGTTAAAGGCATCAGAAACTGAAATTCAACAATTAGAATCACAGCTTGAAATGAAAAAATTTGAAGTTGAAAAAGCTGATCAAATGATTAAATCAAACAAAGAAAAACTAAATACCCTTTCTGTAACAAGCCCTGTTGATGGTGTAATTGATGATATCGTTAAAAATACAGATGAAAAAACAGGCATGAGCGGTATTACACTTCGTCACGCTGGTCCATTAAAAGTAAAAGGGCAGCTATCTGAATATGAACTTTCTAACATAAAGGTTGGGCAAGAAGTAACCGTTTCATCAAAAACGGTTGCTGGTAAGACGTGGACAGGAAAAGTGACAGAAATCAGCTCTACACCATTAAAGAGCGTGGACGAAAACAAAACAGTTTCTAATTATCAATTCACTGTCACATTAGATAATAGTGAAGGATTACAAAACGGCTTCCACGTATACGTAACAAGTAAATCTGGTGAGGCAACTGGTACTATCATTCCTAAAAGCAGCATTGTGAAAAAAGGAGATAAAAATGTTGTATTTGTTGTAAAAGACGGAAAAGCGAAAGAACAAGCTGTTACTGTTGAATTCCAAACAGATAGTGAAGCAAAGGTTTCTGGAGTGAAAAAAGGAGAACAAATTATCTCTAAACCTGAAAAAGGTGTAAAAGATGGTATGGAGGTTGTCGTTGAATGATTAACTTAAAAGGCATCACGAAATCCTTCCAAAACGGTGCAGAGTCCGTTCAAATATTACACGGAATTGACGTAACACTGAACCAAGGAGAATTCACTTCTATTATGGGACCATCTGGTTCTGGTAAATCAACGTTAATGAATATTATCGGTTGCTTAGATAAACCAACGACAGGTACGTATGAATTAGCTGGTCAAAACATTTCAAACATGTCTGAAACAGAACTGGCGCATGTCCGTAATAAAGAGATCGGGTTCGTATTCCAAAACTTCATGTTACTACCGAGACTTACAGCGCTTCAAAATGTAGAATTACCTCTTATTTACGCTGGAGTTGATAAAAAAGAAAGACGCGAGCGCTCATTAGCCGCTTTAACAAAAGTAGGTTTAGCAGATCGTGCTACCCACCTACCAAACGAATTGTCAGGTGGTCAAAAACAGCGTGTCGCTGTTGCCCGTGCAATTGTAAATAACCCGAAATTCATCTTAGCCGATGAACCGACGGGAGCACTTGATACGAAAACGAGTACACAAATTATGGACCTCTTTTACGAATTAAACAAACAAGGCTCAACAATCATTATGATTACCCACGATCGTGAAATCGGAGAAGCCGCAGCTCGACAAATTGTAATTCGTGACGGAAATATCGTCCAAGATTGGAGAGGTTAATTTTGAACACGAGTGAAAATATACGCATGGCCCTTTCCTCTATCTTTGCTCATAAAATGCGTTCTATATTAACAATGCTAGGAATTATTATCGGTATTAGTGCCATTATTACTATCATTTCAATGGGTGATGGTACAAATGCAAAGTTTAAAAAAGAATTAGGCCAAGGAAAAGATACTGAAGTAACGATTTACTACAACAATCCTGATTTCGGAACAGATAGTGCCAAAATCACAGCTGATATGCTAAAACGTCTTCAAACTGTACCAGGCGTTAAAGATGTTTACCCTGATGTGAGTATGAAAGTAAAAGCATCTTCTGGTTCAAAAGATGTCTCTCTTGATTTAAAAGGTGGAACAGGCGCCTTCATGACAGATGCGAAAATAAAATTAGTTCACGGTCGTGAATTAAATGATAGTGAATTAAAACAAGCAATCCCTGCTGTTATTTTAAATGAAGAAGCTTTCAATAAATTATTTAACGGTTGGGAATCAAATTTATATACAGATATAAAAGGGAAACCGTATAAAGTAGTCGGTGTGTATGAAGCAAAAAACGATTTCGGAATGGCTATGTCAGAAGGATATACATCACTTGAAAACGCTCCTGTAATTTCAGGAGTAACTGAGTATGACTCTGTAAAATTAATACTAAATTCGCCAGCAGAGCGTAAAAGTGTAGAAAAACAAGCCGTTTCCGTTTTAAACGAAATGAAAGCTCCTAAATTTGAGCATAAATTTGAAGCTCAAGATATGGGTGAATTTACGAAGCAACTAGATGAATCAATCGGTATGATGAAAATGGTATTCGGTGGTATTGCCGCTATCTCTCTACTTGTTGGTGGTATTGGTGTAATGAACATTATGCTTGTATCTGTAACAGAACGTACACGTGAGATTGGTATTCGTAAAGCACTTGGTGCAACACGCGGTAAAGTATTAACACAATTCCTAATCGAATCTTGTATTTTAACTGGATTAGGTGGTTTCATCGGATTCATGCTCGGTATTTTCTTCGCTTGGATCGTCTCAATCTTTGCCGGATGGCCACTTGTTATCTCAAAAGAACTTGGACTTCTTTCAGTAGGTATTTCAATGCTAATCGGTATTGCATTCGGTTTACTACCAGCTAACAAAGCTGCAAAACTTGATCCAATTGAATGTTTACGATATGAATAAATAAGGCCAAAAAAACCGTAGGAATTTACACCCCTACGGTTTTTTATTCTGTTGAAGATAAGAAACTTTCTAGTAAATTATATCGGCGCTCCGACAAATATAAGAACCTCTAACTTCTACTATAGAACTCTACACTTATTCACCAGCTAATTAAAGACGATATTTCTCCTTCAAATTAGGTTTCTTCTATTATATATGTTGCACGTTACAAAAGCCTTTCTAAATCTTTTTATCCTTTAAACTTATATTTCTCGCAAAAGCTATCATGCAATCGTATTATTGCAAAAACAATATGTAACAGAACAAATTCAAGGAGTAATTTTTTCCATACTACAACTTATTTTGTAACAATTATATCGCTATTTCATTAAAATTCACCCCCTATATATAATTTTATAAGCATAAAAGTTATATATATATAACTATATTATTCTTTTAATAGTAAAATTCACCCCTTTTGTAATCATCCATCAAACTCTCTGTAACATGAATGACACATTACTAATCTACTAGCAATCAAAATAGTGTTGATTTTATGAATTCAAAGTTCTAAACCCTCAAAAAAACAAAAAGAAAACGTTATCAGGATATTAATGGAATTATTACAGGATGTTAATACCCTATTACGAATGCTTTGTAATTTTGTGATTTCCTCAAATAAGAAAATAATGGTTGCTATAATGAGGTCAACGAAAACAAATGCAATGGAGGCTATTATGAAAAAATTTATGGGTATAGCAACAGCAGCAGTTTTTGGTCTTGGGATTTTCACAACATCTGCTAAAGCAGAAACTATCGTAACAACTGATGTATTAAATGTACGAGAAAACCCAACTACTGAATCAAAAGTTGTCGGTAAAGTATTAGATGGATATAAAGTAAATGTTTTACATACAGAAAATGGATGGTCAAAAGTTAAATTAAATAGTGGTAAAGAGGCTTTCATAAGTGCTGACTTTACAAAAGATATTTACTACGTAACAGCAAACGTATTAAACGTACGTGCTGGTGCGAATACAGATTCAGAGATTCTTGGTAAATTGAAAAAAGATGATGTAATCGAAACAACTCACCAAGTACAAAATGATTGGATCCAATTTGAATATAACGGAAAAACAGCTTATGTACATGTTCCTTACTTAACAGGTAAAGCGCCAGTTAAAGTTCAGCCAGCAGTTAAAGCTGAAAAAGTAACTAAAGTTCAAGATACGGCTAAAGTTCGTGAAGCAGTTAAAGCTCAAGAGGCAGCTGAAGCTCAAGCAACAGCTAAAGCTCGTGAAGCAGTTAAAGCCCAAGAGGCAGCTGAAGCTCAAGCAGCAGCTAAAGCTCAAGCAGCAGCTAAAGCTCAAGAGGCAGTTAAAGCTCAAGAGGCAGCTAAAGCTCAAGAAGCGGCTGAAGCTCAAGCAGCAGCTAAAGCTCAAGAGGCAGCTAAAGCTCGTGAAGCGGCTAAAGCTCAGGAAGCGGCTGAAGCTCAAGCAGCAGCTAAAGCTCAAGAGGCAGCTAAAGCTCGTAAAGCGGCTGAAGCTCAAGCAGCGGCTGAAGCCCGTCAAGCTGCTAAAACTCAAAAACCAGCAACACAACAACCTGTTGCTAAAGAAACTGAAACGAACACACCAGCCGGTGCTCGTGAGTTAACAGTTGTAGCAACAGCTTACACGGCAGATCCCGCTGAAAATGGTTACAAGCCAGGAGAACATGTAAAATCAGCAATGGGACATAACTTAACAACAAATCCAAACATGAAACTAATTGCAGTTGATCCAAACGTGATTCCATTAGGTTCAAAAGTATGGGTAGAGGGTTACGGAGTAGCAATCGCTGGTGATACTGGTGGCGCAATTAAAGGTAACCGTATTGACGTTCTATTTGGTTCAAAAGATGAATCAAGTACTTGGGGACGTAAAACAGTTAAAGTAAAAATTTTAAACTAATTAATTGCTATAAAAAATAGGAGTCAGTTCTCTACATTGAGACTGACTCCTATTTTAGGCTAAATATAAAGAAGCATATGTCACTCTACACAACCAAACTGCGTACAAGGCCCAATATAATCTAGTAAAAATAGTTCCTCTTCTGCAATTGTACCGAAGATATTTTTCCGTTCATCTATCGGCATCTCCTTCAAGATGATTTGTTGTATTAATTTATACTAAAATTTTTCGAATTTCTTCTATACTAATACCAGTAAACTTTGCGATATCTTCTGCAGAAACATTGTTTTTATGCATCCCACGAATTAATTGTACCTTTTCCTTGTTCAATCCCTTTTTTATTCCCTGTTGCTCTGCATGAGCGAACTTAGCTGCCTCATCCATTAACTCTTTTTCCCTTGCTTCATACGCTTGACGGAAAGAAGAATCTTGACTCATTCGTTCCCACTTATTCATCGCTTTTTGTAAAACAGGATCTTGGTTCATGGCAATATCCTCCAATGTTTTTGTAAGATGTTCATCTTCATTGGCTGGTAATAATAGCATCTTTTAACATCGCATTTAAAAATAAAATTAAAATCTCCTCACTACCGCTTGTACCAAATAAGTGTTTAAACGCAAAATCAATACGCAAGTTTACTAATTGATTCGACACGGGTTTTCTCTCCCTGTATGATACTATTTCTTTTCTTCACTGTACTTAAATAGGTAATGCACATGCAAACGGGCATGTACATTAGCGTTTTTTCATCGGGTGTATCCCTTTTATTCTGTTCTATCAATTTTATCTACCACCGAAGTATCAATCGTATAACTTGCTATTCTATCTAATTTACAAATTGATATCCCACTAAGCTTCAACAAATCAATATATTTTCGTACACTTCTTAATGACCAATACGGAACACCAGAAAGCACCAGAACCAAAAGAAAAAAGCTGCTGAGATCAGTAGCTTTTTCCTTTCTATTTTCTCTATATACTCATTATTTCTTTAACATAAATCTAAACTTATCCCATGCTTGTAAATAATCTAATAAGAAAATCTCTTCCTCTATAATTCGGCCAACAACATTTGTTTTCCCTGTATTCACCATATCTTTTAATGCGATTTGCAGTTCGCCCTTATACTGACCGTATTGTTCATTATCAATTAAAATATCGCCTCGTCTAATTACTATCGTATTGTGAGGTTTAAACTCTTCTTTTTTATATTTCACACGACTTTGTGTAGAACGAACCATATATTCAGATACATCCCCGCGATAAAAATGAGGTTCCTCTAATACAATAATTCTTTCTAACTCCGTTGTTGTTTCATATAATTCTATATCAAATGTTTGCTTATCTTTATTTAATTCTCCAAGCGCCTTTAATTCTTCTTCTGACGCGTAAGCATTTGCAATAATAACATCATCAATTAATTCTGTTGCAAATAAATGCTTCGCCTGCGTTGTCATCGGTAATTCACGATGCTGTTCTAACGTACATAGCCCTTCTGTTACTGGCCACGGTCCGTATGTTGCATCAAATGATGTAATAAAAGCAGCTGTTCTCATACCGCAATCTTTAAACTGTTTCGAACACTTAATGAAGTGGTCATATGATAGGCCTGAATAACGATGTGGATAAAAATTATGACAACCAATTAAATTCTCACGATTTGGTCTATGGCTCATAATGTTATCAACATATTTCGTACCATTACTCATATTAATCTCGATTTTTAAGCCGTACGGATTATATGTCATAATTGATTCTTCTAGCCCTGAGAAACCGACATCTAAACGAATACCGTATGCACCCAATTCATGGAAGAACGATAAATCATGATAAGAAATTCCGAGTTGTTCAAAAACAACCGGACTAATATCCACTAATACTTGGAAACCTAATTCATTTGCATGAGAAATCGTTTCCTTAAATTCTTCAATGATTTTCTCTTTCTCTCCATCTACAGATAATAAACATGTGAATACACGTGTAAAGCCGTATTGACTCGCTAGGGTTAAATATTCTTTATCTTTCTCTACTGTCGAGTGTTCTGGATAAATAGAAATACCTAATCGTTTCATATGTATACGCCTCTTTCTTCATCATATTGTAAACCTTTTCAAATATATGTAGTAAAAAAGCATAAATCCCCATCTATTTCACTACAATTTGAATCCGCTTTCTTTTCAAAAAACAATTCTATCATTCATAACAACTAGCAGACTATACATCTATACTTTACTTCTTTTTTTCATAGTTGTGTAGCCTTTCCACAAATTTGTCAGTTTTTCCGCCTTAAAAATTGTTATACGGTTTCAATGCGCCTTCCTTGACTGTTACATTGACCAATACATATACTCGAAAGAGCAGAGAAAAACTTAAATAGGGGATGAATTTATGGGAGAAGCAGTACTCGTAAAACGAGAACCGTTATGGACAAAAGCATTTATTGCTTTAATTCTAGCAAACTTATGCATGTTTTTAGGGTTTCAAATGTTAATTCCTACTTTACCTGTTTACGTAAAAGAAATTGGTGGCACAAGTTCAAGCATCGGATTTGTTGTCGGTATGTTTACTGTTGCCGCACTCTTTATTAGACCACTAACTGGAAATGCATTGCAGAAATTCAATAAAAAAATCATCTTAATGATTGGTACCGCTATTTGTTTACTTGCTATGGGTAGCTACCTTTTCGCTTCAACTGTCTTCCTCTTACTCACCGTCCGAATTTTACACGGGGCTGGTTTCGGCATTACAACTACTACATACGGAACTGTTGTATCTGATTTAATTCCACAAGCCCGCCGCGGAGAAGGCATGGGATATTTCGGTGATTGCTATGGCACTTGGTCCTCTTATCGGACTATGGCTTATGCAAACTTATAACTTTACTATCCTTTTTTTATGCGCACTATCTTGTACAATTGTTTCTTTACTATTAACGAAACTACTTAAGATCCAAAAAGCACAACAACCACCGCAACAAGCAGCTAATAGCTTTTTAGACAGCTTTATTGAACGAAAAGCTTTACTTCCTTCATTATTAATATTGTGTATTACATTAATGTACGGAGGAATTGGAAGCTTTATTACGTTATTTGCCGCCCAAGTTGGAATTGCTGACATTAGCTTATTCTTTTTATTTAATGCACTTGCAATCGCTGTAACACGTCCAGTTTCCGGAAAATTATATGATGCAAAAGGCCATACATTTGTAATCATTCCAGGAGTTATTTTAACGTTTGTAGGGATTATATTATTGTCCTATACAACTTCCATTCCAAGTCTAATTATTGCCGCAAGCTGTTATGGAAGTGGATTTGGCGCGATTCAACCAGCATTACAAGCATGGATGATTGACCGTGTATCACCACATCGCCGCGGAGTTGCAACAGCAACATTCTTCTCTGCATTCGACCTTGGTATTGGTGCTGGTGCAATTATTTTCGGATTCGTTGCACATTTTACAGACTATGCAACTGTATATCGCTATTCGTCCCTATTACTTATCGCCTTTCTCTTCATTTACATCACAAACTTACGGAAACAAAAACAGAGAAATAAAACAAACGAAAAAGCTGTTGGATAATGCTAATCGGTTCTTTTTTGAGGTACTCGCATTTGAAACTCATATATAAAAACAAGTATAAAAGCAGTGGATTTCCTAGATGAAATCACACTGCTTTTAACCTTTTACTTTTCAGCAAATAAATCCACTTCAAACATCATCCATTTCTCCACATATTTTTCTAAATTTCATCAAAAAACATGCACAGAACTACCATAATGTATGTTATTTCTTTACAAGAAAATCCTATATCCCACATTAAAACCAATTAAACCTAGGTTTTTTTTAACTAATTGTAAATTTTTTATCACTTTGTAAATTTAGTGTAAAATTTGTCGATAAATCGTTTACAGTGATTCAAGGTTTAGTTAATAATTACATCGTACATGAAATTTAAGGAGTGGAATGCGTGGAATTTAATGTTCAAGATATGGTCTTCCAATTTATTGGTGGATTAGGTATTTTCTTATTCGGAATTAAATACATGGGCGATGGACTGCAACAAGCAGCTGGAGATCGTCTTCGTGATATTCTCGATCGCTTTACAACAAACCCACTTATGGGTGTACTAGCAGGTATGTTAGTTACTGTATTAATTCAATCTAGTTCAGGAACAACAGCTTTAACAGTCGGACTTGTAAGTGCTGGATTTATGACATTAAGACAAGCTATCGGTGTTATTATGGGTGCCAACATTGGTACGACAGTTACTGCGTTTATTATCGGAATTAAAATCGGAGAATATGCTCTCCCAATCATGGCAGTCGGAGCTATTTTATTATTCTTCTTTAAAAATAAAAAAGTACAATCTTTAGGACAAGTTGTTTTCGGTTTTGGTATGTTATTCTTCGGCTTAGAATTAATGAGTACAGGTATGAAACCTCTTCGTTCTCTAGAGTCATTCCAAGAATTAACAGTTAGTATGAGCAATAGTCCAGTTTTAGGAATTATCGTCGGTACAGTATTTACTTTAATTGTACAGAGTTCAAGCGCAACAATTGGTATTTTACAAGAACTATTCGGTCAAGGTGCCATTGATTTACAAGCTGCTCTTCCTGTATTATTCGGTGATAATATCGGAACAACAATTACAGCTGTATTAGCAGCAATTGGTACTTCTATTGCAGCAAGACGTGCAGCATTAGTTCACGTTATCTTCAATATCGTAGGTACAATTATCTTTACAATTTTATTAGTACCATTTACAAACTTAATTCACTATTTCCAAACATCATTAAATTTAAATCCAGAAATGACAATTGCTTTTGCACACGGAACATTTAACGTAACGAATACAATTATCCAGTTCCCATTCATTGCAGTGTTAGCATGGATTGTCACAAAAATTATTCGCGGCGAAGATTCTGCTATTGATTGTAAACCGCAACATTTAAACCCAATTTTCATTGAACAATCTCCTGCTATCGCACTAACAGAAGCGCAAAAAGAGATTGTTCGTATGGCTGAGTTTTCGCTGCATGGTCTAAAAGAAGCAAACCAGTTTTTAAATACACAAGAAAAGAAACACGCTGATATGGCTACTCAATTAGAAGGAGCTATTAACAATTTAGATAAAAAAATTACCGAGTATTTAGTTTTACTATCAGAAAAACCACTTTCATCTATAGAATCTGAAAAGCATTCTGTCCTAGCAGGTGTTGTGGGTGATATTGAACGTGTGGGAGATCACGTAGAAAATCTTGTGGAACTTGTGGACTTCCAAATTTCTAACCGTGTTAAGCTATCGGACGAGGCACTTGCTGAATTAAACGAAATGCTTGAATTAACAATTTCAACATTACAAGATGCAATCCATGCTTTAATGAACTTCGATACTGAGCTAGCACAAACGGTTATTGCAAAAGAACGTAAGATTGATCAAATGGAACGCGTTCTACGCAAACGCCACGTATTACGTCTAAACGAGCGTAGCTGCTCAGGTGATGCGAGCATTATTTTCGTTGATATGGTAAGTAATTTAGAACGTATCGGCGATCACGCTGTAAACATCGCAGATGGAGTTTTAGGTGAGCAAGGAAAAATCGCTCTAAAACAATCACTATAATAGGAAAGAGACGCCTTAAACTGGCGTCTCTTTTTTCACTTCATATTTATAACTGTTCTTCCCTTTAACTTCCCTTGCAATATAAGCTCAAACTTTTCATTTAATTCTTCTAACGTACACTCTGCTGTATACGATAATAACTCTAAGTTTTTCCACTCATTCGCTAACAATACCCACACTTTCCGTCTCACATCCATTGGACATTGAACAGAATCGATTCCTAGAAGACTAATACCACGCAAAATAAAAGGAAATACAGTCGTTTGAAGTTCATGCCCTGCAACGTTACCACATGTCGTTACACAGCCTCCGTACCTCACAACTTTTAAAGCACTTGCTAATATATTTCCGCCCACTGTATCAATTACTCCCGCATATATGCCCTTTAACATTGGTCTTCCTGATCTATCATTCATCTCTTCACGCTGGATAACCTCTTTTGCACCTAAACTTAGCAGCATATCTTTCTCTTCTATCTTTCCTGTTACACCTACTACATCATATCCTAGTTTCGCTAAAATACTAACCGCTACACTACCTACTCCGCCGGTTGCACCAGTTACTAAAATCCTTCCCATATTAGAAAAAATTCCCGCTTCCATTAACTTATATACTGATAAAGCAGCTGTAAATCCCGCTGTTCCATACATCATACTTTCTTTCAAAGACATTCCTACAGGTAAAGGAACAACCCAATCAGCTGGCACACAAATATACTCTCCAAAGCCACCAGATGTATTCATTCCCAAATCATATCCAGTCACAATAACTTGGTCACCTTTCTTCAAAGAAGGATTTTCGCTACTAATAACCTCTCCTGCCGCGTCAATTCCCGGTGTATGTGGATATTTTCTTGTCACACCTTTATTACCAGTAGCTGAAAGTTCATCTTTATAATTCAATGAAGAATACTGAACATGTATTAACACTTCTCCTTCAGGTAAATCGCTTATTGCTCTTTTTACAACATCTCTTTCAAATTGATTTTCTTCCTTCTCATTTACAAGAATCGTTCGGAATGGTGTATGGTTCATTATGATTCTCTCCTCTATCCGTCAAAATTCTCCTTCATTATATAAGAAATGAAAAAAGATATAGTATCCTCTTCTTGGCTATATTTCAACAAATCTTACTTCTCTATCACTTTCTGATAATACATATTTTCATTTCTACTAAAACGCCTTATACTTATTTTACATCTTAAAAGTAAAATATTAATAATCTGACTTTTTATAAAATAAATTGAATTTTTGCGAAATGTAAATGATTTGTAATGTTTTTTTTCGCTAAACTTCATTATAATTAGTTGATATGAGTATCGTATTTTAATCCAAATGAAGGAGTACAAGAAATGGAGCAAAACCCATCTTTGCAAAAAAATACACGAAATAAGCCGAAACAAGGAAAGAAAAAAACAAAGATTATTATAAGCATTATTCTATTATTTTTAATAATAGGCGGCGGTTATACTTGGTTTTTAGTAAATAAAGCATCTTCTGCTATTCGAAATGCCGCTCACGACTTAGCACGCGGTAATAAATCTGATTTACGTGATAAGGCTGTAAAACCTATTACGAATAACGTATCTGTATTAATAATGGGCGTTGATGAAAGCGACGTCCGTGGGAAAGAATATGGTGAAGCTATAAGAACTGATGCATTATTACTTGCAACATTTAATAAAGATAGCAAAACTGTAAAACTTTTAAGTATTCCACGAGACACATATACTTATATCCCAATAGAAAAGAAAAAAGATAAGATTACACATGCTCATGCATTTGGTTCAGCTAAAAATGGAAAAAACGGTGGACCACAAGCGAGTATTGATGCAGTTGAAAAATTACTAAATGTTCCTGTCGATTACTTTGTAAAATTTAACTTCAAATCATTTATAAAAATTGTTGATGATCTAGGAGGCATCGAAGTCGATGTACCAGTTGAATTTACTGAACAAGACAGCAATGATAACGCTGAGGCAATTCACCTGGAAAAAGGTATTCAAAAGTTAAATGGCGAGGAAGCTCTTGCTCTTGCTCGAACACGACACGTTGATAGTGATGCGATGCGTGGACAACGTCAACAACTCGTTATTGAAGCGATTTTGAAAAAGCTTACAAGTGTTGGATCTGTAACAAAAGTAGGCGATATTATCGATGACATTAACGGACAATTCGTTACAAACTTAACATTTGATGATATGCTTTCATTCTATAAATACGGGTCAGACTCTTCTATTGAGAAGTTACAAATTACAGGCGACGACTGCTACATGGCGAGAGGCGATGATACATGCAGTAAGTCTGCTGGCGGTGGAAGAACATATTACTACAAACCAGATGAGAAGGCCTTAACAACTACAACGAATGAACTTCGTACTCACCTTGGGTTACCTGAATATAAATCATCCAACTCTGATACGAAAAAAACAAATACAGAGAAAACAAAAGAATCTGAGTCTGAGAGTACAAAAGAGTCCAAGTCTGGAAATAATAAACATGAATCAAGTAACAGAGACAATAAAAATAACGAAGAAGATACAGAAACATCATCTAATAATAACGAATAAAAAGAAACCGAGTTCTATGGAGGTAGAGCTCGGTTTCTTTTAAACGTACAAAAATCAGAACTTTCTAACTATCTTTTTTAATATTTTTAAATTATAATAAATGGTAGTAATCTATTCCAATTATCAGGGGGCTCATACATATGAAAGCTGCAGTAAAACATAACATTTCAGATTTTAAAGACTACCTAAAATCCAATGATATATATATGGAAGAAAATATAGATGAAAATGACGGTTCTGTATACTTCTCAGTAAACTTAGATTTAGAAAGTGGCGCAAAAATCCACCTTATCGCTGCTTTCCATAATGATCATCCTACTGTGGATATATACTGTTTCAATGTCGCTCATTTAGCCGATTCAACGTCAAAAAATGATATTTTACACGTAATCAATGAGCTAAACACATCTTATCGATTTGCGAAGTTCACACTCAATAATAAAAACTCTATCGACATTTCAGCTTCTCTCGTATTCTCAGAGCCACACTTTAATCCTGCACTTGTCTTTGAACATACGAGAATGTTATACAAATTAGCTAATGATGAGCAAAAGAAATTAATGCAGGTTATTTGGGCGTAAAAAAAGGGTGCTGCATGCAGCACCCTTTTTTACTTCAATATCATATCAATCCACATCTTTATAGCAGTACCTACAATTAAGGTAGATAATACATATTGTAAAACTTTTTGATTCATTCGCTTCCCTATACGTGCTCCAAGCGGTGATGCAATTAAACTTGCAACAGCTACAATAAGAGCTGGAATGGCAACGACCTGCCCGGTAACTACTTTACCCACAGTAATTCCGATTGAAGAAATAAAAGTGATGGCTATCGACGTTGCAATGGTCGTACGTATTGATCGTTTTAAAACGACTAGCATAATCGGAACTAAAAGAAAGGCACCGCCTGCACCGATAATTCCTGAGGCACTTCCTACAATAAATGCTAACATACTTGCTAGCCATCTATTATATGTGACACCTTTTAAATCCTCACAGCTATTTTGTTTTGGTATAAACATCATAATAGCCGCAATAGTAGCTAACACAGTATAAACGATATTTACAGCATGTTCATCTAACACATTAGCACCAAAGCTTCCTATGAAGCTTCCCATTAATATGCTAGCTCCCATATAAACTACTAACGTCTTATCCATATCATTACTTTTCCGATATGCCCACGCACCTGCAAAAGTTGCAAAAAACACTTGCACCGCTGTAATACCGCTCACTTCATGCGCTGTATAACCTGCAAACCCCAGTACTACCGGAATATATAAGATCATTGGGTAATTAATAACGGCTCCACCAATCCCAACCATCCCTGATATAAATGATCCTATAAAACCAATGACAAAAAGTAACAACATAAAACTAAAACTCATACCTCATCTGCCTCCTTCTGAAAAGAAGGTACTGTCTTCTTTAAATAAACAAATTCACATTTCCATCTGAAGCATCAGCTAAATATACACCTACTCCTGCAAATTCTACATCTGCCATAATCTCTTCCTCTTTTAACCCTAATAAATCTACCGTCATTTGACAAGCTACTAACTTAATTCCTTGCTCTTTTGCCATATCAATTAAGTCCGGCAAAGGCATTGCATTATGCTTCTTCATAACTTGTTTTATCATTTTCGGTCCCATACCTGCAAAGTTCATTTTCGATAATCCCATCTTATTTGCACCGCGCGGCATCATCTTTCCAAATAACTTCTCTAACAAGTTTTTCTTCACTTTTACATGCTCATCTTTCCTTAGCGCATTTAATCCCCAAAACGTGTGAAAAATAGTCACTTCTTGATCGTACGCCGCTGCACCATTTGCAATAATATAAGCTGCCATTGCTTTATCATAATCTCCGCTAAATAAAACAATTGTCGTCTTTTTCTTTTCTTCCACTTTGCTCTCCTCCATACCTATAGGGGTATTTAAATGTTTAAAAATTAACTATTCTTTACGCTTTCTTAATCCAAAATTTCAACACACCATCTTCTTCTACATGTTTTAACATTTCATGACCACCTGTTTTTGCCCACGCTGGAATATCTTTTACCGCACCTTTATCCGTTGTGTGCACTTCTAATACTTCTCCTAATTGTAAAGTATCCATCGCTTTCTTCGTTCTTACAATCGGAACCGGACATGCTAAACCTTTCGCATCTAATACTTGTTTTACATTCATCATCTATACCTCCAATTTTTCATTTCATCCTTACGCGTGAACAGCACAACGATTGGGGCCAATCTCCATTTCACGCTCTTCTTCTACGCTTGGATGAATTCTTCCCATATTCGTTTGACGAATTTCTTCATATGCATTTGGCTGAGGCGGTAAATTCTCTGTAACAATTTTATGAAACTCTGCCTCATCATTAATATTTAGCCCCGCATTATTCTTAAATAACTTTTTTAAATCCGCACTCACAATACCTCTCTCATCCATTTCACTTATTTTCGAATAATGAGCTGGCAAGACAATTAAACCTTGAAATAATTCTTTATAACGGTTATATAACGTGCTACGTAAATCACTCACCCAATCTTCAGCCTTCCCTGCAAGATCTGGACGCCCGATAGAGTCTACAAATAAAATATCACCTGATAATAAATAAGCGTTATCTACAATAAATGATGTACTGCCAATCGTATGCCCTGGTGAATAAATGGCCTCAATATGAATTCGTGTACCCCCTACCGTAATAACAGCACCTTCTACAAGCGGTTCATAAGAGAAAATAACTTCTTCCGCATCTTTTGGAGGCAACCAATACGTACCACCCACTTTTTCAGCTAACTTGCGCCCACCAGAAATATGATCTGCATGTAAATGTGTATCCATCACATTCGTAATGACAGCCCCTTGCTCTTTCGCAAACTCTTCGTACGCTTCAATCGTTCTCACCGCATCAATTACCGCTGCTTCGCCATTTGAAATAACCATGTAAGATAAACATCCTTTTCCAAGGCGATTAAATTGATATATACTTCCTCCATCTTTGAAATCACCTACTTTCACTGGCTTCACATATTCACTCCAAGCTTTCATACCACCAGCTAAATAATAAACCTTTTCCAATCCAGCCTCTAGCATCTGCTCTGCGATAAACTGAGAAGACCCTTCTTTTGCACATACAACTAAAACATCTTTATCCTTCGGTAGTTCATCTAAAATATGATCTACACCATCTAATAAATCAAAGTAAGGTCTGTTAATCGAAGAAATTTGTTTTCCTTCAATTTTCCATTCCGCATAGTCCGCTTCATTACGAACATCCAAAATAAATAACTCTCCAAATAAAACTCTCTCTGCCGCATATTGTGCTTGCATAGGCTTAACACCCATTACCTTACCCCCTATGGTATATTTCATTTTAAAAAAATATACGCTTATTGTTTTATATTCCCTTGCCACTGTAACATGCCTGGAATAACATTTTTCACATTTGAAAAACCTTTCTCTCGTAACAATTGACACGCTACATCACTACGATTACCTGTGCGACAAATAACATAGATTGGTTTCTTAGCATCTAGCATAGCATGTTCCAATTCACCTAATGGAATCGAAATGGCAGATAGAATGTGACCGAAGGCAAATTCCGCTGCTTCGCGAACATCTATTATGGTACACTCTTCCCCCTCTAACAATTTAGCCTGCAATTCCTCATTCGTTATCGTATGAGGATATTTCACAACTTCCTTCATTTCATGTTCATGCACTTTTCTTACATAATGTTTGAATATATCTCCCTCTTGCTTCGTTCCAATAAATTGATGCCCTACTTTATTCGCCCAACTTTGAATATCTGCCGTAGAACCTTTATCCGTCGCTTCTACTTCAATAACTTGCCCTGATTCTAATCGTTCCATCGCCTTCTTCGTTCTCACAATCGGCATCGGACAGGCCAAACCTTTGCAATCTAAACTTGTATCAACTTTTATACTCATATTTACTTCCTCCTCTAATAGTTAACATACATATACCCGTAGGGGTATATTAAAATGTTTTTTAAAATCTGTCAACACATTCGGTTGACAGATTATCTACTTTTCACTAGTAATTGAACAGCTTCTTTAATTAAATCTTCATTTGATCCATTCCCTTTTTCAAACTGTTCACGCAAACATTGCTCTAAATTTGTTCCTACAATTAATCCAATTGTACGATCCAATGCAGAACGAGATGCCGTTAACTGTGTAATAACCTCTCGGCAATCTTTTCCCTCTTCAATCATCCGCAGTACACCACGAACTTGACCTTCAATACGTTTCAATCTGTTTTTCATATCTTGATTGTATTCCACTGTAGCCCACCTCCGTAATTATACATTACTTTGTAACTTTGTATAATATCATATACCCTTTAGGGTATATTGTAAAGGAGGTTATTTTTCTCAACCTTCTAGGGATTAACCGGTCTACTACCTTATTTCTTATAAACTCTTTGTAAAACTATAATCCATGTCGCCACCTAACGCTGCAGCTGTATCACCAGTTTCTCTAAAGTCATGTGTATAAATTTGTTCAAATGAACCGAAATCTACTTGCTTATAAAATTCAAAACAAGGGAATCCATCATGTTCTCCTTGAATATCGATACTACCATCCTTTTTCACACATACAGTTAATAAATAATCTACAGGAGGTGCATATACATTTAATGGATTACTAGCGCTTGCACTCATTTTGAATTGCACACCGTCAGAACTCCATATAATATGAGTACACACAATATTTTCAGTACTCGCTTTTCCTGTTCTTTTATTCACAGAACCGTCTGGGTTTGTAACCTTCTCTGTCGTAATACCCGTGTTCGCATATGAAAACACTTCTTCTTTATAAAAATCCACTACTACCTCTTGCTCAACTCTAGAGCGCATAGTATTTACCGCATGTGGTGTAAATTCACGTGAATCACCTTCGAATTGGATTACTTTTCCTGTTTCCATATCCTTTTTAGCTTCAGTCCAAGACATTGGAATAAATACACTGGCTCTAATTTTAACGATATTAGTCATAAGAAACACCTCTATAATTTTATTTTAGATACTGCATAATATTGAGTAAAACAGCCCACAATTTCGTTATCATAATCAATAGCTTTCTCTTTTACGCTTGCTACTTCCTTCTGAAAAATAGCGCTATATTTATATCTAGATTGTCGTTTTAAAGCTATATTCCATTTCTCCAGCTAGTGCTGCTGGGGTATCATCCGTTTTTCTAAAATCATGTGTATATATTAATTCAAATGAACCAAAGATTCTCCAAATGAAAAGAACGGACATAGAATTCTATGTCCGTTCTTTTCATCACACATACTTCCGATGCACCATCTTCCCATCATATGAAAACACTACACCTTTACTTTCCACAATTGATTCCATATGCACCGTTCTTCCCCATAACTGATGAATATACGGCAGTACTTTTTCTAAGTATTTTAAATCTAGCTCAATTCCTTCGTAACTATGTTTAATATATAGTTCACCGTTCTTTAAGTAATCGCCATCTTCCACTACTAAGTACGGGAATCCTCCATTTGTACGCATGTTTACGAGTTGATCACGCACATGTTTCCACTCTTTATCAATGACTTTATATTCTTTTCCTTGGCGCTGGAATAAGTACATATCTTCTCTCATTACGAGTTCTTTATTTAAGTAGTTTCTAAGGAACGATACGTCCCATTCAATTTCCCGCACTTCAAAGATTTTTTCACGGCCTGATCCTGGTTTTACACCGCGTCGTTTCATTTCTTCCGTCGGGTTGTTATAGCGTTCTTCAATATCTTCAAACATTTTAATACCAAGGTAGTATGGATTAATGCTTGTTTTTGATGGCTGTACGACACCTGCGTTTAATTTCGCAAATTCAATTGCTTCGGAAGATGTTAAGTCCATTTCACGAAGTATGCGTTGATGCCAGAAGGATGCCCAGCCTTCGTTCATGATTTTCGTTTCAAGCTGTGGCCAGAAATATAACATTTCCTCACGCATCATCGTTAATATATCGCGCTGCCATTCTTCTAGTTCACGGCTATATTCTTCAATAAAGAGGAGTAAGTCTTTCTCTGGTTGTGGCGGAATCTTCTTCTTTTTACGTATATTGGATCGTTCTTGCTTCTTGTTTCGATCATCTAAATTCCATAAATCATCGTACTGTGATATCTTTTTCTTCTCTCCTTCTTCCTCTTCTAAATCTTCAATACTCCACGCCAGTTTCGGACGCATAAGCGACGGATCAATATGCTCTTGAATTGCGAGTACTGCATCTAAAAACGTTTCTACTTCTGCTTTTCCATACTTATGTTCATATGCTTTCACACGATCCGCTGTTGCGGCCATACTTTCCACCATATCGCGTTTCGTATTTGAAAAACGAATGTTATTTTTGAAGAAATCACAGTGCGCTAAAACGTGCGCCACAATTAATTTATTTTGAATTAAAGAGTTTGTATCTAATAAAAAGGCGTAACATGGATCCGAGTTAATAACGAGTTCGTATATTTTACTAAGTCCTAAATCGTATTGTAATTTCATTCTGAAAAACTGTTTTCCAAAACTCCAATGTGAAAACCTCGTCGGCATCCCATACGCACCAAATGTATAAATAATTTCCGCTGGACATACTTCATAACGCATCGGATAAAAATCAAGGCCAAATCCAGTCGCAATTTCAGTAATTTCCGCAATCGCATATTGCAGTGCTTTATCATCACTTGCCCTCATTATTTTCCCTCCTTACACTTTCCCTTAAGAAAGTGTATGAAGGAAAACAAGCTTTCATGAAAGATGATTGCATAATTAAAAGGCATCCTCGTAAAAACGAGAATGCCTCATCTATTTAACCTTCAATAATATCCATCTTTTCCGTAATCGGCGTACGTGCCTTTCCTTCTGGCGCTTTATCGAAATAACCGATATGAAGAATACCAACGATACGTTGACCATTTGTTAATCCAAGTCCTTCTATAAATAATGGATTATAGTTTAATCCACCTGATTTCCAAACGCATCCTAAACCACGTTCCCACGCAAGTAATTGGAAGTTTTGCATAAACGCACATGTCGCTGCGTAATCTTCGTCACGTTGAATTTGACGTGGATCTTCATCGATGTAAACAACGATTTGAGCAGGCGTACTTAAGAAACGATCAGATAAAATTTTACCACGTTTCGCTCTTTCTTCTTCTGTGAAAGAGTTTAATACAGCATCCACTAATTTTTTGCGGCCTTCTCCCATGTATAATTTACAATTCCATGGCTCACGATGTTTATGGTTTGGTGCCCATGTTGCATCATTTAATAGTTCAATTAATAATTCTTTTTCAACTGCTTTATCTGTAAATGTACGAATTGATCGTCTTTCTTTAATGACATTTGCAATGGAAGTATATGTAGTCATATGTATCTCTCCCCTATTTTCATCTATATGTATTATCTTTTCATTGATATTGATTTTCAATTTCGATTATAACCTAGTTTTTCACTATTAATCAATGTTTTATGTTGGAAAACATTCAAAAAATTAATTTCTCGTTGTGAATAAAAAAACTTGGAATGTTCACAAGTTTTTCACATTTTATGGAAATGATAAGTGTAAAGTTTTCCACATTATCCATCTAGGAGGAGTTTACATGTACAAGAAAATCGCAGTCAGCATGACTATGGCAGCATTATTATGTGGCGTATCTGTCTTCCCCGCGGCAGCCGCTACCCAACAAGAAGTGATAATGCATCATCATAAACCAATTTCAGAAGAAGAAATGCAATCATTAGAAAAACTCGGCTATAACAAACATGAAATTTGGAAAGCTGCCCATATTGCAAAAATAAGCAAAAAAGAGATAAAAGACGTTTTATCTTACTATAAGCAAAATAAATCTTGGGAGAAAACAGCAGAGCATTTCGGTGTAGATCTAAGTAAATTGAAAAAGCATCATCATATGAATAAAGAAATGAAACAAGCATTACTGCAAAAACTAGCTGATATGCAAAAATCTACACCAGATCAGCTAAAACAAACGATGAAAGACTATAACATCGGCTTACGCCATCTTGCAGTGTTAACAATTATCGCTCAAAAGAGTAACACTCCGCTTAACGATGTACTGAAAATGAAAAAAGATGGTATGCACGTTAAAGAAATTGCAGAAAAATTAAATGTAAAAAAAGAAGATATACGAGCAGAAATGATGAAATTAGTGAAGTCTATTAAAGAAAATAAAACAAGCTAACAGGCCAAAAAGGAAGCTGCATTCATTGCACTTCCTTTTCTTTATGCCCTTCAACTATTTTCATTTTTCTTTCCAATTTTCAAGTATAAATTTACGTCTTTCCCAAAAACTAACATAAGAAAACTATATGGGTAAGGGGTGAGAAAATGTTTGGTTTATCATCTGAAAAATCCAAAAAAGCGAATAAAAGCACAACCTGTACCATTCCAGAATTTATTCACACGATGAAAGAATCTAGTGATTTTGTTTCTTATAACATAGTAAAAGATGGAACATTGTGTTTGTTTTATTATAACTCTACAGTAGAATCACTCATCATTAAACGCTTTATTTTAACGCCTCTAAAAAGAGAATGGGAACATATTAACAATATAAGTGACATAACTAATATCGTCACGATTGAAGACATTATCATCTCCCCTTCTCTTGATGATATTCGTGAGAAATTATTAGGTGGGTATGTACTCATACAGCTGAAAAACGATTCTCAAGCAGAAGATTATGCACTCATTCGTTCTGAAAGTTCAGTATTAGGAACACGGTTATATAATGATACGGAAAATGAATATAGCGTCATCGGTCCAAAAATCGGGTTCGTCGAAAACATTGATACAAATACACACTTACTTCGCCGAAATATTGTAACAGAGCAATTAGTTTTTAAAGAAGTTATTGTTGGCTCTATCTCAAAAACAAAAGTTTTCGTTGCATACATAGAAGGTATCACGAACGAGCAGCATGTTAACACTGCGATGCAGCGCCTACAAGATATTGACTTTGACGTTCCTTTTGATGCGACTATGATTGAACAGTTTATTAGCGATAATAGTAACTCTCCATTTCCCGTTCTATTACCGACAGAACGCTTAGATCGTGCTGTTTATGCATTAATTAATGGGGGAGTTGTCATTTTAACAGATGGTTCACCTTACGCATTAGCCGGACCAACGACATTACTTGATTTTTTTGTCTCTCCAGAAGATTATTATTTGCCATGGATAGCGGGTTCATTTCTCCGGATTGTTCGCTTCTTCGGAGCAGCGTTCTCTCTCTTCTCTTCCGCTATTTATACAGCTGTATTAACGTTTCATTATCAAATGATTCCTGCAGATTTACTAGGTCCAATCATTTTTTCGAGAGCTAACGTACCATTTCCACCTGTTTTAGAAGCACTTTTTTTAGAAATTACAATTGAATTACTTCGTGAAGCTGGAGCACGCTTACCTACAAAAGTCGGCCAAACCATTGGTATTGTTGGCGGGATTGTAATTGGTCAGGCCTCTGTTCAAGCAGCTTTAACGAGTACCATTTTATTAATCGCAGTCGCTTTGTCAGCACTTGCTTCCTTTACAACACCAACTGTAAAAATGTCTTCAACCATCCGGATACTACGATTTCCGCTTATTCTTTTAGCTGGTGCATTTGGAGGTCTAGGACTTATTGTAGGATTTGTATTCATATTAGCTCATTTAATTCGCTTAAAATCACTTGGATCACCTTATTTATTACCTTTATATCCATTTCGTGGTTTAGGTACAGCGGAAGGCTTTCTTCGCTTACCGTTTAGTCAAACTGCACAACGCGCTTCTGTCCTTAGGCCGAAATCAAAATGGCGCTATAATCCAAATCAAGCGAAACAAAAACGTGATGGTGAAGAAGAATGAGAATTATTTTATTATGCTTTACAATTGCTTTTTTCCTTCTCCAATCTGGCTGTACACAAACGTACATAGTGGATACACAAAGAATTATTCATGTAGGTGGATTCGATATAACGAAAAACAAAAAATTTCGGGGGACCATCCTATATCCAGATTATACGAAAGGCGTACAATCAAAGCCACAAACTCAATCAACTACCGCAGACACTCTTGAAACAATTTCTTCACGCCTAAACGCCAAATCTCCCCATAATGTCGTTGTAGGCCAAATGCGTGTTATCCTATTTGGAAAATCATTTGGCGAATATGGCATCGGTGATATTATTAGCAATTTACAACGTGATCCTAACGTTGGCCGAGATGTACAATTAGCAATCGTAGATGGTTCAACAGAAGAGCTTCTTAAATCAGTAAGAACAAATGGTTCATTATACCTTGCTGATTTACTCGAACAAAATATAAAGAATGAAACAATCCCACAAACTGCTTTAAATATTTTTTTATATAATTATTATTCATCTGTATGTGATACATTTCTTCCTTACATTCAAGTTGATGAAGAAAAATCTGTTTCTATTAAAGGGCTCGCCTTTTTAAAAAAGGATAAAGTTGTCATGTATACAGATAAAAAAGGATCTTTTTTATTTAAATTGCTTATTAATCCAACTAAAAATGGACGGTATGAAGTTCCAATACAGAAAGG
This sequence comes from Bacillus clarus, assembly GCF_000746925.1. Lineage (GTDB taxonomy): Bacteria > Bacillota > Bacilli > Bacillales > Bacillaceae_G > Bacillus_A > Bacillus_A clarus. The sequence goes on along the minus strand of NZ_JMQC01000008.1, from coordinate 3,101,966 downwards.
TAAACATAAAGGATTAATCGCGACTCAAAACTTATCTGGAAAAAGCATTTATAAAGTAACACAAACTGGCAACATTCCTAAAGTTCGCATTCACTTAAAACTAAATGGATTAATAAAAAATGCTCCAGATTGGCTTAATTTAACGAAGAAAGAAAATATAACTTACGTTAAAAAACATGTAGAAAAAACACTTGAGGATCATTTAAACCAATTAATAAAGCAATTCCAAAGAAAAGAAATTGATCCAATAGGCATATCAGATGAAATTCGTAGCCACTCAAGGAAATGGAATATAAAACAAATTCAAAAGATGTATCCTGAGGCAGACGTTCATGTTGATGTTCAATTTAATATTGTACAATCTGGTATCGGAGAATAGTGAGGTGCTAAGATGACTGAGCAAAATAAAACGAATACGGTTTCCCCTTACTTCACATTTCTTTTATTACACGCCCTCCAAATTGGAGTGGGCGTGTTAGGATATCAACGAGTTATTATAAAAAATGCTGGCTATGATGCTTGGATTTCTCTTATTGTTGCAGGCATTGCCACTCATATCGTATTATTTTGCATGCTAAAAATGCTAGAAAAAGATAATGATTTAATGAATATCCATACGACATGTTTCGGAAAATGGCTTGGATCCTTTTTTTCCGTTTGTTTTACCGTATACCTGTTATTATTTTGTCTTACTGTTCTTCGCACATATATTGAAGTTATTCAAGTTTGGGTATTCCCTACAATTAAAGTATGGAAGCTTACTTTATTATTTTTATTAGTAACTTACTACGTCATAAAAGGAGGGTTCCGTTCCGTAACAGGAATATGTTTTTTGGGTATCCTATTACCTATTTTCGTCCTGTTCTTCTTAGTTTTTCCGATGAAATATGCACATTTCCGTAATATATTACCGATTCTCACACATTCACCTGTAGAAATTATAAATTCTACTAAAGCTTCTGCATTAGAGTTTCTCGGATTTGAAGCCATACTCATCTTCTATCCATTTCTTGAAAAGGGAAAATCTCTAAAAAAATGGGCCCATGGAGGAATCGCTTTTACAACTATCCTTTATGTAATTTTAGCAATCGTTTCCTTTATGTATTATAGTGAAGGGTTATTGTCTCATACAATTTGGCCTACATTAACGATGCTAAAAATTATTAAAATCCCTTTCATCCAACGGTTCGAATACATTATTCTTTTCATTTGGTTTCTTATTATTTTACCTAATCTTTGTTTAACCATTTGGTCTTCTTGTCGTACCATTAAGCGCTCTTTTCACATACCATTTAAAATTACATTGCCATTTTTTATTGCAACTGTATTTTTCGCTTCCCTTTTCTTCACAAACCGTGAAAGTATCAACACATTAAATACAGTACTATCCCAAGCAGGTCTATATATTGTATACGCTTATATTCCGATTCTTTTCGTCTTTCACTCACTACGTTGGAGAATGAAAAATCGTTCTAAAAAAACTTCTCCATAAAGGAGAGAGTCTGATACAATTTTATTAATACATTTGTAAAGGGGACAAGCGTATGAAAAAATATTTATTTTCTCTTCTTGCGATAATTAGCCTCATTCTTGCAGGGTGCGATAATGCTGGCTCAAACGACAAAAAATCTTCTGAATCTAAAAAAGAACATGATCATGCATCGCACACTCAACAAGCTGACATTCAAGAAAAAACAAAAGGAATCGATACACTTCCAACCTTCCTAGAAAAGCTAGATCCACAAATGAAAGACATATACGCTGTGGCAGGACAAAATGCTGAATTATTAGATTGGATCCCTTGTTACTGCGGGTGCGGTGAAAGTGTAGGACATAAAAATAATAAAAACTGTTTTATTCGTGAAATCAAAAAAAATGGGGAAGTTGTTTGGGACTCCCATGCAACAACTTGTGTAAATTGCTTAGAAATCGCAGTTGAATCTGCTTCTATGAAACAAAAAGGAAAATCAACGCTTGAAATTCGCAACTACATTGATAATAAATATAAAAAAGGGTATGGCAAACCAACACCTACGCCAATGCCGAAAGCTTAAAAAACGAGGAGATTCCTCGTTTTTTTCTTTTCATTCACTCTTTTTCTTAACAAATTCTTTCAAGTGTATTTCTCCTCGCTTGTCACACACTATATATAACTCCTCAGTAAGGAGGGTACAGGATGCAAACATATAACGACTATGATAAAGCTCTCTATTACACATATTGTTGTAACTGGGATAAGCTGCTCGTTTTAATGGTTCAAACAAATGATCAATTATTTTCTAAGCGTATTGAGCATTTTCTACACGCTTATCAATACAGTAAAGAATTACCTGAAGTCGATAAACAACTGCAACTTCTATTTCAATATATTGACCATGCATCTCAAAAGTCACATATAGAAGAAGTAGAACAAATGCAAATGTAAAATATAGCGCTATTCTCTATAAGGGAATGGCGCTTTTTATCTATTTTTTATAATTCTGAAGTTTTTCCTCATAAAACTTTTATTGATAAAAAACATTTTCTCTTTATTTTCTCTACCTCTTCATACTATAATTTAGTATGTAACTATTATAAGAGAGGTATAAAATATGGGACGAGAAAAAAAGCAAGAATATGCTTTATTTATTGCATGGGGAGCTTCTTTTATCGCTACACTTGGAAGCTTATATTTTTCTGAAATTATGAAGTTTGAGCCTTGTGTACTTTGTTGGTATCAACGCATCTTTATGTATCCGTTTGTTTTATGGCTTGGTATTGCTGTCGTAAAAAAGGACTATCGCATCGCGAACTATTCTTTACCAATCGCTAGTATCGGTGCTTGTATTTCTTTATATCACTACGCAATTCAAAAAGTTGCAGTACTATCAGCTGCAGGAGCAGCATGTGGCCGAGTACCTTGTACGGGACAATACATAAATTGGTTCGGCTTTATTACAATCCCTTTTTTAGCGTTAATTGGCTTTATTACAATCGCTATTTGTAGCTTTATTGTAATTAAAAACAAATAAGGAGATGAAAGAATGAAGAAAATGCTTATATTTGGCGGTATTATTATCGTCTTACTTGCAGCGATCTTTGCTGTAACACAAATGGAAAAGAAAAGTGCAACAACAAAGGAAAAAGATTACTATTCAAATAAAATTTCTCTTACAGATCTTCGTAAAAATATGGAAGATAAAAAAGATCAAACGATATACTTTTATCAAACATCATGCGTTCATTGCCAAAAAGTATCTCCTATTGTCGTACCTCTTGCAAAAGATTTAAACGTTGATATGAAAGTAATTGATATCGAAAAGTTAGATGCTGCTTGGGATGAGTATAAAATTGAGGGAACTCCGACAATTATTCATTTTAAAGAAGGTAAAGAAGTGAGCCGTATTAGTGGCGAACAATCGAAAGAAAACTTTAAAAAATGGTTTGAACAAACCAAGAAATAATCAGAAAAGGAAACTCCTTCTATACATGAAACGGGTGTAATACCCCACACTAATGTATAAGGAGGGGATTTTATGCCAGAAGTACGATGCTCTGTTTCCAATTGCTCATTTTGGGGACAAGGTAACTTTTGTCAAGCAAGTGCAATCGTTGTTCAGCCCGATGCACAAAATGCAGACGAAACTGCAACTGATTCTTATACAAATACAACGTTAACAGGTGAAACACTTGAAAGTTCGGTAGCAACAAGTGTTGAAACTTGTTGTCAAACGTTTAAGCCAAGATATTAACACTTATTCCACCTCATATACGTGAGGTGGTTTTTTTCTTTTTCTCTTCTTATTTACGTGACCTTTAATTCTCCTTATAATAAAATTAACATTTTTATGAATACGAAGGTGGAATACTATGGCTAAAACAATTGCAGATATCGCCAAATTAGCTGGGGTTGCAAAGAGCACTGTCTCTCGTTACCTAAACGGAGGATATGTAAGTGATAAAACAAAACAAAAAATTGAAAGTATTATTCAGGAAACAAATTTTTCTCCCAATACATTTGCTCAAAGTTTAAAAGCAAAAACAACAAATTTGATTGGTGTTATTATCCCCCGATTAGATTCCTTCGCTACAATGAAAACACTTATTGGGATTGATAATACGTTACAGGAAAATAATTATCAAATGCTTGTTGCAAATGCAAATCAAACAATCGAAACAGAAATCCAAGCGGTAGAAAATTTTATAAAGCAAAAAGTAGCTGGCATTATTTTATTAACAAAAGCTTTAACGAAGGAGCATCAACAAATCATTGATAATTCAAATATCCCTATTTTATTTGTTGGGCAAGAATATAAAGATCAATATTGCCTCGTTCACGATGATTTTGACGCTGCTTATGAGCTAGGAGCTTACGTATTATCACAAGGCCACCGGCATATTGCCTATTTAGGAGTAGAAAAAGATGATATTTCAGTTGGGGTTAATCGAAAAAATGGTTTTCAAAAGGCTATCGAGAATCTAGAACCCACTTGCATTGTTTCTTATTACGAAACAACTTTCCGAATAGAAGATGCAATGAAACAAGTACAACATATTTTAGATTATGACCGTCCTACTATTATTGTATGTGCTACAGATAATATCGCTCTTGGAGCAATGAAAGTCATTCACTCTCATTCCCTTTCTGTACCAGATGATATTTCTGTAACAGGATTCGGTGGATATGATATTTCTGAAATGGTGCACCCTAGCTTAACGACAATTGCATTTGACTATGAGTATGCTGGTGAGCTTGCTGCTACTTCTCTTTCACAGCTTGTTGAAAACAAAGCTATACCAAAAATTTTACACTCCCGCTATACATTAAAAATTCGAGAAAGCGTTGACAAAATTTAAAGGCGCTCTATAATAAAATTAAAACCGGTTCCACATTTTGAAAACAGGATTTTTCACATCACTTCCCTGTTTTTTATTTTAATTATTTATGGAACCGGTTCCGTAAATTGAAAACCTACAATAAGGGGGAATTTTTATGAATATGAAACAAATTGCAACGCAAGTATTACAGAATATTGGCGGAAAGGAGAACATCGTTCGTGCTACACATTGCGCTACTCGCCTTCGTCTTGTACTAAAAGATGAGACAAAAATAAACGTGGCAGAAATCGAAAACATCGATGGAGTTAAAGGGGCTTTTGCAACGACTGAACAATACCAAATTATTTTTGGCACTGGCCTAGTAAACAAAGTGTATGATGAATTGTCAAATCTAATTGGAACAGCCGAACTTAATTCTACAGCATCAAACGATATTCCTACGAAAAAAATGAATCCCATTGCTCGCCTAGCAAAAACATTATCTAATATTTTCGTGCCCATTATTCCAGCTATCGTCGCAAGCGGTTTACTTATGGGCTTACTCGGAATGTTGAAAGCGTTTAAATTGGTTCCCGGAGATCATTCACTCATTCAATTACTTGATATGTTCTCAAGTGCAGCTTTCATTATTTTACCTATTTTAATCGGTGTTAGTGCAGCTAAGGAATTCGGAGGGAATATTTTCCTTGGCGCAGTTATTGGAGGTATATTAACACACCCAAGCTTAACGAATCCTTGGACTCTTGCAAACGCAAAACCAACTGTTTTACATTTCCTTGGTATGGATATTAGTATGATTGGCTATCAAGGTACAGTTTTACCTATTTTATTATGTGTATACGTGATGAGTATCATTGAAAAAGAACTTCGAAAACGTGTTCCGAATTCTTTAGATTTATTAGTCACACCATTCTTAACAATTATTATTACTGGCTTCTTATCACTTATTATTATCGGACCAATTGGATATAAAATCGGTGACGGTATTACATACCTTTTAAACACTATTTATCAATTTGCAGGACCAGTAGCTGGTCTTATATTCGGAGGATTATATTCAACAATCGTCCTTACTGGCTTACACCATAGCTTCCACGCAATTGAAGCTGGATTACTCGCAAATAAAGATATCGGGGTGAATTTCTTACTCCCTATTTGGTCAATGGCTAACGTTGCACAAGGCGGAGCTACTTTAGCCGTTTATTTCAAAACAAAAAATAAAAAGACGAAAGAAATCGCAATTCCAGCGGCAGCTTCAGCATTTTTAGGAATTACAGAACCAGCTATTTTTGGTGTCAATTTAAAACTTGGCAAGCCATTTATTGCAGCAGCTATTGGTGGAGCAATTGGAGGCGCTTATGTTGTTTGGATGCAAGTTGCAGCGAATGCATACGGTTTAACAGGTATTCCAATGCTTACAATTGTCGCACCGCTTGGCATGATGAATATGATTCACTATATAATCGGCTTTACTATTGCAGTTATTACTGCTTTTGTTGCCACATTCATTTTATATAAAGAAAGTAAATAATAACGGGGTGAAAACCTATGGCGAAATATAAAACAATACTGCAATCCAATAAAGACGAATTACATTCTTTATATGAAATTGCAAATCAAGATTCATGGAAACCAACTTATCATATCCATCCACCATTTGGATTAATGAATGATCCTAACGGTGTATCATACTACAATGATGAATATCACGTTTTTTATCAGTGGTATCCATTTGGCCCGATTCACGGAATGAAGCATTGGGGACATGTGAAATCAAAAGATCTTATTAACTGGGAGCGAATGCCTGTAGCCATCATCCCTACTGAAAGCTATGAATCACACGGCGCATATTCTGGTAGTGCTATTATAAAAGATGAACTTCTTCATTTATTGTATACAGGTAATATAAAAAAATCTGATGATTCCCGTGACGCGAAACAATGTATGGTGACAATGGATTCTCAATATACGATGACGAAATATAGTAATAATCCTGTTATTGATATAATTCCTGATGGATATACGAAACATGTACGCGATCCAAAAGTATGGAAACATCACGATACGTACTATATGTTACTTGGTGCACAACGTGAAAATAAAACGGGAACCCTATTACTATACAAGTCACAGGACCTATATAATTGGAAATTCCAAGGTGAAGTTAAAACCAATTTAAAAGAATTCGGATTTATGTGGGAATGCCCCGATTACTTCCAATTATCAGGGAAAGATGTACTACTCTTTTCACCTCAAGGAATTGAAAAAGACGAGGAAAATTTTCAAAATGTATACAATGTCGTTTACGCAGTGGGAAATTTCGATATTAAAAATTTATATTTCCATATTGATTCATATTATGAAATCGATAAAGGATTTGACTTTTATGCTCCTCAAACTTTAGAAGACTCTACTGGTCGCCGCCTATTGTTTGCTTGGGCAGGATCAAGTGAAATCACATACCCTTCTGATGATTATATGTGGGCTCATTGTTTAACACTTCCACGAGAAATAACATTAGAAGATGACATACTAAAACAAAAACCAGCTTTAGAGCTAAGAAAACTACGAACAGCAAAAAAAGAAATTTCAGGCGATATAACAACTGGGCTACACATATTAGCAACCCTAGATCATGAAGACTCATACGAATTAATTATTACTCTTAAGACAGCTGATGCAAGCAACTTTGGTCTTTCTCTCTTCCATAATGAAGAGGAATCTTTCCCCATTACTTTTAACCGTAAAAAAGGAAACGTTTCTATAGACAGAAGCAACTTCCATCATCAATTTGGCGGAGAATATGGGTATAAACGCTATAAAAAAATCGATATTCAAGATACGATAGAACTACGAATATTTGTAGATAAAAGCATCGCGGAAATTTTCTTATACGATGGCTCAACAGTCTTTACGTCCAGAGTCTTTCCGCGAAAAGACATGAAACATCATATCGCAATCTTTTCAGATGCAAAACTAAACTTTACAATTACACAATATAAACTGAAAAGAGGGATTGTATGAGAAATGTTTTTTGTATAGGTGAATTATTAATTGATTTTGTTTGCCGAAATTCCAATGTTTCTTTAGTAGACGGTTCAGATTTTGAAAAAAAAGCTGGTGGAGCTCCCGCTAACGTTGCTGCTGCTATTACAAAATTAGGCGGACACGCTACATTTATGGGGCAAGTAGGAAATGATCCATTTGGTGATTTTCTAGAACAAACTTTGCAACATGCTCATGTTGACACTTCAATGCTCATAAAAGATAAACAAACAACACTTGCATTCGTATCGATCGATCAAGATGGCGAACGTGATTTTATTTTTATGCGTGGTGCGGATGGTGAATATCACTTTAATAGCATCGATTTATCAAAAATCAAGACGAATGATTTAATACATTTCGGTTCAGCAACAGCTTTACTATCAAGTCCGTTAAAGGACACATATTTCCAACTAATGCAATACGCAAGAGACAATGGCCATTTTATTTCTTTTGATCCGAATTATCGAAGTGCGCTCATTACAGATACAGAACAATTTGCTCAAGATTGTTTAGCCTTTATAAAACATGCACATTTCGTAAAAGTAAGTCAAGAAGAAGCAATCATGCTTTCTAAAGAGAGTGATTTACAACAATCTGCACTCAAGTTATTAAATTATGGTGCTAAAGTAGTAGCTATTACACTCGGAAAAGACGGTACCCTTCTCGCAACAAAAGAAGGTCAAACTATTATCCCTTCTATTTCCATTAAACAAGTAGATACAACCGGTGCTGGCGATGCTTTCGTCGGAGCGATGTTATATCAAATTGCAAAAAGCGAACAAACTCTTTCTCATAATTTCAAAGATTTGACAGAGTTTATCTCATTTGCAAATAAAGTAGGCGCTATAACCTGTACAAATTACGGAGCAATTGCCTCTCTTCCATCATTAACAGATATAAAAGCATACGATTAATCGTATGCTTTTTACATTCCTCTCCAAAAATCATGCATTATAAAAAAGTATAAAATAACGAGAAGAACCGTCCCGCATAAAGTAATGCGTCGGTATATGCTCTTCTCCCCTTCCCTCGCTTTAACAAACGCCCAAATAAATCCGAAGAACAAAATTAAATCAACATATGGAACATAAAAAGAAAAGACGAGAAACGCATACAAATACACGATAAATAAACAGGTTGTTACTAAGAAAATTTTAAATGCAAATTCACTTTTCATAATGTAACCGCCTCCCCAAACTGTACTGTATTATATTCAGCAAAACATAATAGTTTCTGTTTCAATTTTTTATCCCGCAATTTGCAGGCAGCACGATTGGTATGACTAATATCAATAAAAATGATTAAACTTTACCACAAATAAGCTACCGCCCATTTACGGTAGCTATTACGGAACATTATATTCCCTTTTATATATATTATTTAAAATTGAATACGGTAATTGCTCATAACGAATTTTTTCTCCAGTTTCATCTATAATATACAAATTATTTCCTATATAGTAGGTTCCATCTTTTCGTTTAGAATACACCACGTATCTTTCATTCGGTAATACTGTTTTCACCTTCGTCAATTGTCCATTTGGCTCTTGCCAATATATATTTAACTGATCTACTAGCGTAAGTACCCCAATTTGTTCTCGCTCTACTTTACGACCATTCCAGCTTACAACACGATACCCAAGCTTATTAGCCTCATATTCTGGATACGTATAAAAACGCGAAATAATTACTTTCGTCTGCACATCTACTCTGTCATACAACCATTGTATATCGCGGTCATGCATTCGAATGCAACCATTCGATTCCCTTCTCCCAATCGTTGCTTCACGATTTGTCCCATGAATGGCGTATTCTTTTTCATTAAGGCCAAGCCAACGTGTTCCGAGTGGATTGTTAGGGGCACCACCAGGTATTTTTTTACGGTGATATTCTTTATTTTTATACTTATTAATAATACAAAATGTACCTTCAGGTGTTGGTGTACTTGCTCTCCCTGTCGTTATCGAAAATGTTCTCGTATAATTTCCATCCTCAAAAAAAGACAACTGATTTGTCGTAAGGTTCACTAATATTAAATGATCTGTTTCAGCAAAAGCACTAATTGGTAGACAGAAAAATAGTATTACCATTATCCATACTTTTTTCATTAACATCCCCCCTAGCACAGTCAATAATGATAAGTGTACTTAGCCTTACTTTGCTCCTATAGAAGAAAACTATCCATTCACAATTACTCCACCATTTACATGTATCATTTGTCCCGTCACATATGTCGAGTCGCTAGACGCTAAGTATACGTACGCAGGTGCTAACTCGTACGGCTGCCCTGGCCTTTTCATCGGAACATTACTACCAAATTCAGAAACCTTTTTCTTATCGAAGCTTGACGGAATAAGCGGTGTCCAAATTGGACCTGGTGCAACACCATTTACTCGAATCCCTTTTTGTACTAGCGATTGCGAAAGCGATCGTGTAAAAGCAACAATAGCCCCTTTTGTTGCGGAATAATCAATAAGTGTTTCATTTCCTTCATATGCAACAATAGAAGCTGTATTTATAATGACATCTCCTTGCTTTAAATGGATAAGCGCCGCTTTTGTAACGTGAAAGTAAGAAAAAATATTAATTCGAAACGTTTTTTCAAGTTGCTCCGCTGTAATATATTCTAAACCTTGCTGCGGATATTGCTGTGCGACATTATTTACAAGAACATTTAAACCTCCTAGCTCGGAAACTGTTTCCTCTACAACATTTTTACAATGCTGTTCACTGCTTAAATCACCAGGAAGCAGTATGCATTTCCCCCCTTCCTTTTCAACAAGCTTCTTCGTTTCATTTGCATCTTCTACTTCATCTAAAAAAGCAATTGCCACGTTCGCTCCTTCTTTTGCGAAAGCGATCGATACAGCTCGTCCAATCCCGCTATCTCCTCCTGTAATTAATACATTCTTTCCTTTTAGCTTTTCGCTTCCTTTATAATTCGGATCTTCAAACTTCGGAAGAGGATCCATTAACGATTCAATCCCAGGTTGTTTATTTTGATGTTGTGCTGGCATTGTTAAAAACTTTTGTTGCCCTGTCATCTTTTATTTCAACTCCTTTTTATGCCTTTTTCTTATCATGCGCACAATAATAAAAAGTACTTATACATGAAAAAACTACAATTCGTATGCAGGTTTACGCTTAATATTCGAATTTAAGACATAAAATATGAATTGTTCTAAACTTTTTAAGTAAAACTCTTGCAAAAAGCTATAAAAACGAATATTATATATAACTGTTGTGGAAATTATTCGTAAACAGAAAGGATGTTTATATGTTTAACCTTTCAAAACATAAAACTTCTATCAAAACTGAAATTATGGCAGGTATTATTACCTTTTTAACAATGGCATATATCATTGTCGTAAATCCTGTTATTCTTGGAGATGCAGGCGTTCCGTTTGAACAAGCATTTACAGCGACAATTATTGCAGCTGTTGTCGGAACATTATTTATGGCAATCTTTACAAACTTACCAATCGCAATTGCTCCAGGTATGGGATTAAATGCTTACTTCTCTTACTCTGTTGTAAAAGCACATGAAGGCATGACTTTCGCAATTGCATTCTCTGCTGTATTCGTAGCAGGGATGATTTTAATTTTGCTATCATTTACATCATTCCGTACAAAATTAATGGAAGTAATTCCTGAGAATTTAAAACATGCACTTACTGCTGGTATTGGCTTATTTATCGCTTTTATCGGTTTACGCTTAACAGGTATTGTAACAAAACATGATTCTAACTTAGTTGGACTTGGTGATCTTCATTCACCTCCTGTGTTACTCGCATTAGCTGGCCTTGGAATTACACTTGTCCTTATGTCTTTAAATATAAATGGAGCATTATTCATTGGAATGTTGCTAACTGGTATTATCGCTTATTTCACAGGACAATTAACATTCTCAAACGGCGTTACATCAATGCCTGGATTACCTGAAGGAATTATCGTTTCAAATCCAATTACTGCTGTTTCTGATGTTATTAATTACGGATTATACGGCGTTGTATTCTCCTTCTTCCTTGTTACATTATTCGATACAACAGGTACACTACTTGGTGTAGCTCAGCAAGGCGGATTTATGAAAGATGGAAAGCTTCCAAAATCAGGACGAGCACTTCTAGCTGATTCTTTCTCTGCAACTATTGGATCTATGTTCGGAACAACACCATCAACAGCTTATATCGAATCATCTGCCGGTGTTGCAGCTGGTGGTCGCACTGGTTTAACAACAATTACAGTAGCTGTACTATTTGCAGTAGCAGCATTCTTCGGACCTTTAGTGAGCGCTGTTTCTGGCGTTTCAGCTATTACAGCACCATCATTAATTATCGTTGGTAGCCTTATGATGGGTTCAGTTCGATATATCGATTGGGATACGTTCGATGAAGCATTCCCAGCATTTTTAGTAATCTTGAGCATGCCACTTACATCAAGTATCTCAACAGGTATTGCGCTTGGATTCATTTCATACCCACTTATGAAAATGGCAAAAGGACAATTCCGCGCTGTTCACCCACTTGTGTATCTATTTGGAATTTTGTTCGCTTATCAATTAGTTTTCTTACCGCATTAAAATCCTTCGTAATGAGGGATTTTTTTTTGAAAAGTGTTTGACAACACTATACATTTATGGAATAATTCAAAATAGTTAAATATCCGATGTCTTATCAAGAGCAGGTGGAGGGATGAGCCCTACGAAGCCCGGCAACCGACCCATAATGGGCACGGTGCTAATTCTTACAACACGTATTGTGTTGAAAGATAAGAGTAATGTGATAAGACGTCTTTTCTATGAAAAGACGTCTTTTATTTTCACTCCCTCCCCTCTCTTCTTATATTTAGGAGGGATTTTTTTATGAAGAAATTATGTTCTATCTTACTGGTTGTTCTCTTATTCCTATTATCGGCTTGTACAAATGAACAAGATGTGGTTTCTTCACAAAAGCAACAAACTGTGAAGAAAGAAACTACAACATCACAAACTCATTCACAAACAGAAGTTCCGAGCCAAGTAAAAAAACCATTAAAAATTGCGTTAATTATGCAAATGTCTATCGGAACGTTCTCCTCTCAATATATTGAGGGTGTAAAAAAACAAATCGAACAATTCGGTGGTAGCGTACAAGTCTACAATTCTGATAATGATTTAGCAAAAATGGCAGCAAATTTAGATAATGCAATTAATTCGAAAGTGGATGGTATTTTAATTGACCACGGCCGCTCTGAAGCACTAAAACCAGGCGTAGAAAAAGCATTACAAGCTAATATTCCGGTTGTCGCATTTGATAACGACTTACGCTTACCAGGCGTAACGGTTATTGATCAAGATGATTATAGTCTCGCATGGAAATCATTAAAAACATTAGCTGAAGATTTAAATGGACAAGGGAATATAGCAGTCGTATGGGTTGGTGGGTTTGCTCCAATGGAACGCCGCAATGTCATCATTGATGCTTTTTATAAACGTTATCCAAATATAAAAGAAGTTGCTCGTTTCGGTACTGCTAGTAACAACACCCCACTAGATACACAAACACAAGTCGAGGCATTACTGAAAAAATATCCGAAAAAAGGTGATTTACAAGCTATTTTTGCTTCTTGGGATGAGTTTGCCAAGGGTGCTGTAAAAGCACTCGAACAAGCTGGTCGCACTGATATAAAAGTATACAGTATTGATTTAAGTAATGAAGATTTACAATTAATGCAAAAGGAAAATTCACCTTGGACTGCAACGGCTGCAACGGATCCAGCTGAAGTAGGTAAAGTACAAGTGCGCTTCTTATATAAAAAAATTGCTGAGGAACAAACACCAGATATTTATTCGCTAGAACCTTACCTTGTAAAGAAAAATAGTTTACCTACAGAACATGTAACGATGGATCAATTATCAAAATACATAAGTGGCTGGGGAAATTCGAAAGATGCTTACTCACCTTGGATGAATAAATTAGAGAAGGAGAAAAAATGATGACATTCTCTCTTCAAAACATTACACATTTTTATAATACAGCTATCCCAGTACTACAAGATGTCTCTATACATATACAAAAAGGAGAAATTCACGCTTTACTCGGAATGAACGGTGCAGGGAAAAGTACTTTATTAAAAATAGCAACTGGGGAAATCAAGCCAGTTGCTGGAAACATAAAAATTCATAACGAGCCCGTTTCCTTTGCTTCACCAAGAGATGCAAAAAAACATGGTATTTCTTTCGTAACACAAGAAGTAGATCACGGACTTATTTCTGGATTATCAGTATTAGAAAATGTACTAATCGATTATTTAGCACTGCAGAGTAAGAAACTGTTTTCAAAATCAAAATTAGTAGCACTTGCTAAACAATATTTACAAGCTGTACATATTGATTTAAATGTTTGGGAAGATGTTTCAAACTGCTCTTTACATGAAAAACAATTACTTCTTATCGCAAGGGCATTATCTAATAATACAAATTATCTTTTATTAGATGAGCCAACTTCTTCTCTTGGGCCGAAAGAAGTCGAAAATTTTGGTAAGTTATTAAAACAATTAACATCACAAGGAATTGGAATTGTTTTAATTTCTCATCGTTTGTCCGAAATTAGAAAATTTGCTGATAGTGTGACCGTATTACACGGCGGTACAGTTGCACTATCTGGACAGATTGCAAAGATTACTGACCGGCAAATTGTTGAATCGATGACAGGAAAACAACTTGCACTTTCCACCAATACAAAAGCAAAACAAAAAACGGAAGAAATATTTAAAGTTGAGGGGCTTCAATTACACAGAAATTGCTCCCCACTTTCTCTTACTATACGAAAGGGAGAAACTGTTGTCATATACGGATTCATTGGGAGCGGAAAAACAACACTTGCTGAAACATTATTTGGTGCTCATCATGCTTATCGTGCCCAAATATACGATCAACATATAACTATTAAAACTCCACGAGATGCTATTAAAGCAAAAATTGCACTCGTGCCGGAAGAAAGACGAAAACAAGGCTTGTTCCTAACTGAAAATATTATTGAACATACAAATTTGCATCAACTAGGTTGGAAACAAAAAAAAGCAGAAATACATTGCGCTGAAACCGCGATTGCTTCTTTCGGCATTTCACCAAACGATCCAAAAGCTACCATTCATTCACTTAGTGGTGGGAATCAACAAAAAGTTTCTATTGCAAAATGGAGTGGCTTCAAACCTAATCTTTTTCTTTTAGATGAACCAACAAAAGGTGTAGATATAGCTGCAAAACAAGATATCTTTCAATTCATTCGAAACATTACAGAAGATGGAAGCTCTGTTGTTTATTTCACAGGAGAGCAGGACGAAGCATTACATATTGCTGATCGTATTCTCATACTAGTAAACGGCAAATTTGTAGGAGAATATCTTCCTCAAGAACTTTCTCCTGAACAACTTTTACATTTATCTGAAGGGAGCTATTCCATTGAATCTCGCTCATAAAACTAAAATTAAAAAAACGTTTTTACCTACCCATCTTTTTTATCAATTTAGTACAGTTGCTATTATTATAGGAGTTACCATTTTTTTCTCTATTGTAAATGATTCTTTTTTTACCTATAACAATATTAGTGATATTTTACGTTCCGTTTCTATTGTGACATTACTGGCAATCGGTGTTACCTTCACATTAATCGTTGATGGATTTGATTTATCAGTCGGTTCTACTGCTAGCCTAGCAACAATTGCAGCTGCAGCCTGTCTCGTTTTATACCGTCAAGAATTATGGATTACACTCCTTATCCCTATTCTTTGTGGTCTATTGGTCGGATTAATAAATGCTCTATTAATTATTCGAATTAAGCTACCTGATCTATTAGCTACATTAAGTGTCATGTATATTGTGAATGGATTACACTTAACATTTTCAAAAGGATCTTCTATTTATGAAGGAATGTCTGACGCAAGCGGAACCGCCCCAGGACATTTTATTCCATCCTTTCTGTTTATCGGGCAAGGCTCTATCGCTGGTATTCCAGTTCCTGTTATTATTATGCTTATCGTCGTTCTCATTTCATACTTATTTTTAGAAAAAACAACATACGGTCGTTTCTTTTATATGACAGGTGGAAACCGAGAGGCTGCTAGATTAGCAGGTATCCCTACAAATCGTTATCGTGTATATGCTTATATGATTAGCGGTTTACTTGCCTCTATTGGTGGGATTGTCCTAAGCAGCCGAGTGGGAACTGGGCAAGTTTCAGCAGGTGCACCATTATTAATGGATGCCGTTGCTGCTGCCTATATTGGTTATGCAATGTTTGGCGCAAAAAAACCGAATGTAATCGGAACATTCCTTGGTTCTATACTAATTGGAATCATATTAAATGGCTTAACAATGATGAACGTCCCTTATTATGCACAAGATATTATAAAGGGTAGTATTTTAATTGCTGCTTTAGCCTTTTCATTTACAAAAAAGAAAATGAATCGTAAATAAGAAAAAGTCTTCGTTCAAGTACTCTCTGAACGAAGACTTTTTCTAATACTTCTCATTTACTTGTAATTCTTTACTATACTTTTGAATGAAGACTGATGAAATAACCATCACCATTCCTACGCTAAAACCAATAAGTTGATCCAGTAGCATTTCATCATGAATCAACCAACGAAGCAAAAATACCCCGCCAAAAATAAGCATCGCAGTAAATCCAGTATGTCTAAGTCCTTTATATACATTTTCCATATGGATCATTCCTTCATATACTTTTATCCAAATTATACCCCATAACACTTTCACTACAAATAAAAAAACCTCTATATAGAGGTTTCTACTTCTGCAAAAACGCGTGTAAATCTGCAAATTGTCTCTCAGCATCTTTATAACCTTGTTCATATAGATTTTGAAGTTTTTGTGTATCTTTCTCCATACGATCTACTTGAAGTGGAACTTCTGGTCTAATTACAAACAAATTACCTGCCTGCTCTTCTTTTTCAATATAATGAAGTGTTTCATTATATATTTCATAACGAGTAAGCATCGTATTGACAAGGTTTGGATACTTTTTATAAGCCTTTTCTGCAATCCAGCCAAATTTTGATTTTTTCTTAGCGTATCCATGATTTCTCGTTAAAATAACGACTGATTTCTCATAACCATCTGCCTGCGCTTTACGGACTGGAATCGGATCAGAAATTCCGCCATCTAATAATTGCTTCCCGCGGTAGTTTACTACTGGTGCAATAAACGGTAATGAACTAGAAGCTTGCAATAAATTCAATGCATCTTCATTCGTACCCTCTTTCTCAAAATACATAGGTTGCCCCGTTTCACAATCTGTCGTCCCTACAAGAAAACGCTCTGGACTATTAAAATATGTGTCAAAATCAAATGGTACATGCTTTTCTGGAATTTCATGAAAAATGAAATCCATATCAAATAATTGACGTTTTTTCCATAAGTTTTTATACGATAAATACTGCGGATGTGACGCATAATCAATATTTACTGTTTTATTTCTATTTCTTTGTCTGGAAAGATACGACGCTGCATGACAAGCACCAGCTGAAACACCGATTACATATGGAAAATATAAATCTTGTTCCATAAAGTATTCTAGTATTCCGCCCGTATACACACCGCGCATACCGCCACCTTCTAATACTAAACCCGTATTTTCAAGCATGTTCTTCTCTCCTCTTTCTCTATATATTGAATCCTTAATTATTCACTATGTTAAGTATCTTCTTCTATTATATATGAGATATTTCAGAAACCATATTCAGAAGGCTCGAACTAAAGAATATTTTCTTCCTACTATTTTTCCATATGAGATGATACATCCTTTACGAATCTTTGAATAAAAGCTAATTCTTCTTTCGTATACTTATCTAAAAGTAAAAGCCACTTCTCTTCAGCTTGTTTATGTAACTCTTCATGGGCAATATAAACCTCATTCCCTTTCTCTGTTAAAAGGAAGAAAATTTCTTTCTGATTATCTAACATTTTCATCTTCTCAACGAATTGCTTCTGAAACAATTTTGTACAAATTTTAGAAATTGCTCCCTTCGTCATGCCCATTTCTGTCGTAATCGCTGTTACATTCATCAAACCATTTTTTCCGATACATTCAATAACATGTAACTCTGATAAAGACATGCCACTTACACCTGTCTCACGAAGAAACTTCTCATCATTCTCTTTCATATGCTCTTCTTTCTTATGAAAAAGTGTACGAATATCCGAAAGTATTTCTATTTGTTTAACTGTACGTCCCAATCCGTTCCCCTCCATTAAGGTGTATAAGTTTCCATAGAAACAATTTAACTATATATCCATTTTAAAATCATTTTTTTATCTTTACAAGTGAGAAAATCATGTTAAAATAATTTTAGTTTCTAAGGAAACTAAAATTAAGGAGGTTACATTATGAGACATACCAAACTAAACTTCATTTTATATGTTATTTGCATTAGCGCCTTACTCGGTTCTTTCGCTCAAAATATTTACACACCTATTTTACCGATGATTCAAAATTCCTTTCATACCTCTCTTTATCTTGTAAATTTAACAGTTTCCCTTTTCACATTCATTCTTGCAATTATGCAGCTTGTTTACGGACCATTAATTGATACAAAAGGAAGAAAATCTATTTTGATTCCTAGTTTAATTATTAGTACGATTGGCTCAATCGGCTGCGCTTTTTCGGCAGACATTTATGTATTCCTATTTTTTAGAGCTGTTCAAGCTGCAGGAATAGCAGCTATACCTGTAGTTGCCGCAACTATAATCGGCGATTTATTCGAAGGAAAAGAACGGGGAGATGCAATGAGTCTTTATCAAATGTTACTTGCTCTCGCCCCTGCGGTAGGTCCTCTCCTAGGTGGTTATCTCGGCAATATAAACGGTCACTTATCTACCTTTCTCTTTTTATCTACAATTGGCATCATCTTATTAATCACAAATATTTCACTACTTCCAGAAACAAAACCAAATGTCATTCAGCAGCCTAAAGCAACAAAGAATTACTGGCGTATTCTAAGAAATAAAACTGGATTTTCTATTACACTCATTGGCTTTATACAATTTTGTATTTATTTCTGTTTCCTCGTTTTTTTACCTAGCATATTAACAAATTTATTTCACCTAAATGCAAGTGAAATCGGTCTTATGTTTGTACCGATGTCCCTCTCTATTATGCTAGGAAGTTATTGTTACAAGCTTTTGCAAACATTAATCACGACAAAACAGGCGTTACTAATTACTAGTTTTTTCAATATCATATGCGTGATTTTATTCTCGTTCACATATCATATAAGCATCCCCATCTTAATTATTATGACATCCTTATATGGTCTTAGTATGGGATTATCTATGCCAACTCATACAACTTTATTAACTGAAGAATTCGCACAAGAAAGAGCAACAGCTATCGGAATTTACAACTTTATTCGCTATCTTGGAATGGGTACAGGACCAATTGTAGGTGGCCTTCTCTTATTTTCTCAAAATTACTTTTGGATTTTCTTCATAGGTGCAATTATGTTCCTACTTATAGTTTTATGTACAATGAAAATGATAGGCTTTTATCATGTAAGTAAAGAAGAAGTGCGGAACGCTAAATAAAAAGAGAATGCCCGAAAATAGCTATTTTGCTATATTAGGGCATTCTCTCTTATTTACGCTCTTTGATCAGCAACAATATGAATATCAATATGCTTCGTTTGCCTCATAATCTCATTTACAATGGAACCTTTTCTTATTTCTTCCCACCTTGTTCTCGCTGATTGTCCGAGTAAAATTTGTGTTACTTGTAGTCTTTTGGCAACTTCAATAATGACATCTGCTGGTTTTCTTCCTTTCGCTTCTTCTAATACAAAGCTCGCATCAAATTGATTCGTCAACACTTTCCACTCATCAATTGTTTGCTTTTTCCCTGCTGAAATGGACTCTATATCTTCCCTTTCAACATTTAATACATATAATTCGGCATTTAATCGATCGGCCATACGCCACCCTCTGCGTATTAATTTCTCTGCTGTTGAACTGTATTGTACACAAACGAGAATTTTTTCTTTCACACCGATCGGTTCTATTACTGTTTGGCTAATTTTCTCGTCCATGTCATCTGCAACTTCACGAAGTGATAACTCCCTTAGTGCCCCTAAATTATTAATCGTAAAGAAATTGTGTAAGCTTTGTTGAATTTTTTCTTCCTTATATATCTTTCCATCTATTAATCTCTTCCGCAATACTTCCGGTGTTGCATCAACAAGTTGAATCTCATTTGCTTTTTGTAAAATAAAATCCGGAATACGCTCTCGTACTTTGACGTTCGTAATTTGGGCTACAATGTCGTGAACGCTTTCTAAATGTTGAATATTAAATGCTGATAATACCGATATGCCTGCCTCTAACAATTCTTGCACATCCATGTAACGCTTTTTATGTTTAGAACCTGGTATATTACTATGAGCTAGTTCATCTACTACAACAACTTGTGGCGCACGCTTTATAATTCCTTCTACATCAAGCTCATAAAATACCTTTCCCTTATACTGTATTTCTTTTAAAGGCACTTTTTCTAAATCAGCAATTGCTTCTTCTGTTTCCTTTCTCCCATGCGTTTCAATTAAACCAATTACAATATCAATACCATCTTTCTGCATCTCTCTAGCATCAAAGAGCATTTTATAACTTTTCCCAACTCCTGGCGCCGCTCCTACATATAACTTTAATTTCCCTCGATTTTGCTGACGAATGTATTCTAAATACTCTTCTGGCGTTCGCCTTTGAAACGTCGGTTTATAGTCATCCGCATACATGACAAGCACAACCTTTCTTTTGAAACAACGCTACCTCAATCCATTAGATTGAGGTAGCACTGTTACTATTTCATTAATTTCTGTAGTTCTAAATTTAACTTTAGGACATTTACACGATCTTCTCCAAATAAACCGAGTGCAGCGCCTTCTGTTTGATCCTTAATCAATTGATCAAGCTTTTCTTTCGGAATATTCGTTAATTTCGAGATGCGATCTACCTGTACGTAAGCTGCCTTCGGACTAATGTCAGGATCAAGCCCTGAACCTGAATTCGTAACTAAATCTATCGGCACTTCTGTAACTGGAACACTTGGATTTTGCTCATTCCAATCTACGATACTCTTCTCAACTCGTTTCGTTAAATCTGGATTAGATGGTGCATAGTTATTGGATCCCGATGCTTCTGCTTTATATTCTATACTAGAGACACGCCCATGAAAATAACGTGGATCTTTGAAATTTTGACCGATTAACTTAGAACCAACCACTTCATTTTTTTCATTATATATAAGACTTCCATCCGCATTATCCTTCATTACCGCTTGTGCAATACCTGTTACAAGTAATGGATATAAAAGCCCGCATAAGATTAAAAACGTAAACGTAACACGAATGACTGGCGAAATTATACTATGTTTTTTAGCCATCTTTTTCCCCTCTTCCTTATATGAACAAACCGACAAGCATATCAATTACTTTAATTCCAATGAAAGGAACGATAACTCCGCCAAGCCCGTAAATGAGTAAGTTTCTGCTAAGTAGTGCATTAGAACTCATCGGCTTATAAGCGATACCTTTCATCGCTAACGGAATGAGCAGTGGAATAATAATCGCATTAAATATTAATGCTGATAAAATCGCTGAAAGCGGCGATGTTAATTTCATAATGTTTAATGCTTCCATTTGCGGAATTGCAAGTGTAAACATCGCTGGAATAATAGCAAAGTATTTTGCTATATCATTTGCAATACTAAACGTCGTTAACGCACCACGTGTCATTAACAATTGCTTACCAATTCCTACAACCTCAATGATTTTTGTTGGATTCGAATCTAGATCAATCATATTCGCTGCTTCTTTCGCAGCTGTCGTACCACTATTCATCGCTAATCCAACGTCCGCCTGTGCTAACGCTGGGGCATCATTCGTACCATCACCTGTCATCGCTACAAGTTTCCCTTTATCTTGCTCTGCTTTAATAACCGCAATTTTATCTTCTGGTTTACACTCGGCAACAAATTCATCTACCCCTGCCTCTTTCGCAATTGTTGCTGCTGTTAATGGGTTATCACCTGTACACATAACCGTTTTAATCCCCATATGACGAAGCTGTTCAAAACGCTCACGCATACCAGGTTTTACTGTATCCTTTAAATAGATCAATCCGTATATACGATTGTCTACTGCAACTACAAGTGGTGTCCCGCCCTCTTTTGAGATTAAATCCGCTTTTTGATTCACGTCTTTCGGAATTGTTCCACCTTGCGCTTGTACCCACTCAATAACGGCACCAACTGCACCTTTTCTTATTTTTGTGCCATCCAATAAATCTACACCGCTCATTCTTGTTTCTGCTTTAAACGGAACAAATTCACCTTGTTCTGCAATTTCTCTATTATATGATATAGATTTCGCTTGCACATATTCTATAACAGATCGACCTTCTGGTGTTTCATCTAAAACTGAGCTAATTGCAGCCCATTTCCCTACTTGCTCAATCGTTTCATTTCCTACAGGAAGCAGTGTATGTGCCATACGATTCCCGAACGTAATTGTACCTGTTTTATCTAAAATGATTGTATTAATATCTCCTGCAGCTTCTACTGCTTTACCTGACATCGCTAATACATTAAACTTTGTTACGCGGTCCATCCCAGCAATACCAATCGCTGATAATAAACCACCAATCGTCGTTGGAATTAAACAAACTAACAACGCAACAAGTACAGCTGTATCAATTTGAAATCCTAAATAATTTGTAAAAATCGGAAGTGTAACAACAACGATTAAGAAGATAAGAGTTAAACTCGTTAATACTGTATTTAAAGCGATCTCATTCGGCGTTTTTTGACGAGCAGCTCCTTCTACTAAAGAAATCATTTTATCGATAAATGATTCACCAGGATTACTTGTAATCATAATTGTAATCTCATCACTTACGACCATCGTACCGCCTGTTACAGAACAAAAATCGCCACCCGCTTCTTTTATAACAGGAGCTGATTCCCCCGTAATTGCAGATTCGTCTACCGATGCTAACCCTTTAATCACTTCACCATCGCTTGGAATCATTTCCCCTTGTTTTACAATGACAATGTCACCTTTTCTCAGCTCAGTTGCTGAAACTTGAACAATGTCTCCATTGTCTTTCACAATATTTGCAAACACATCTCTCTTCGATTGTTTTAAAGAATCGGCCTGTGCTTTACCACGCCCTTCTGCTAACGCTTCTGCAAAGTTAGCAAATAAAACTGTAAATAATAGAATGAGAGAAACTATTATATTAAACCATCCTGGTACACTACTAACATTATTCGGAAGAAAGGATAAAATTAACGTAATTATAAATCCAATTTCCACAACGAACATAATAGGATTTTTTATCATTACTTTCGGATTCAATTTCGCAAAAGATTGTTTCATCGCATGTGTAACAATATCACGGTCCATCGTTTTCGCTTGTCTAACCTCATCTTCTACAGCATGTATTTGTGACTGATTTACTCGTTTTTCTTTTACCACTACCGGTCTCATCATTTACCCTCCATTACTTCAATGTAAGAAATTCTGCAATTGGGCCTAATACTAACATCGGGAAGAATGTTAATGCACCAACAATTACGATTGTTCCGATGAAGATACCACCAAATAAACTATTATCTGTACGGAATGTTCCGACTGTTTCTGGTACTACCGTCTTCTCTTTCAATGAAGCTGCCACAGCTAACATCGTAATTAAGCTGAAATAACGCCCTAAAAACATAACTAAACCAGTCGTAATATTCCAAAACGGTGTATTATCTGCTAAACCTTCAAATCCAGATCCGTTATTTGCAGCAGACGATGTATATTCATATACAACTTGCGTTAAACCGTGGAAACCTGAATGAGAAATTGCATCCGTTCCTAAATGTGTTGAAAGAGCTAATGCTGAAAATCCTAAAATAAGCAATGGATGAAATAATATCGTTACTGCAATTAATTTCATTTCCTTACCTTCAATTTTCTTGCCTAAAAACTCTGGTGTCCGCCCAACCATTAACCCAGATATAAAGACTGCAATAATTGCATACATGATAATGTTGACAAAACCTGCTCCAACACCGCCAAATACTGTATTTAGCATCATATTTACGAGTGGGACTAGCCCGCCAATCGGTGTTAACGTATCATGCATCGTATCAACCGCTCCTGTTTCAGCAGCTGTCGTTACTGTTGCATATAGTGAAGAAAATACTGTTCCAAATCGTACTTCTTTCCCTTCTGTACTTCCTTGTACATGTTCTATCCCCATTTGGTTTAACACTGGATTGCCATGTAATTCAGATGTAGTAATTGTTATAAATCCGAGTAAAAATACCATGAACAGTGAAACGAAAAGAATACGTCCTTGCTTTTTATTTCCAACCATTCGTCCGTAAGTAAATGGTAGTGCTGTTGGCAATAACATCATAAGCATCATTTGCAAAATATTACTGACTTGCCCTGGATTTTCGAAGGGATGCGCTGAGTTTGCTCCAAAGAAACCACCGCCGTTATTCCCAAGCTCCTTAATCGAAACGAATGATGCAACAGGCCCGCGTAAAATACTTTGTTTTACACCATCAATTGTTTGTGCTGTAACCGCTCCGTCTAACGTTTGTGGTACACCAAGTGCGACAAAGATTAACGCTGCAACAAATGCGATAGGAAGAAAAACTCTCGTTAACGCTCTAGTAAAATCAACGAAAAAGTTACCAAGTTCCTTCCCAGCGAGTCCTCTTATAAAAGCCATAACAAGTGCTAAAGTCGTTGCTGGTGCTGCAAACATTAAAAATGTAATTCCGATTAATTGTGATAAATAAGATAAACCATTTTCACCGCTGTAATGCTGTAAGTTTGTATCAGCCATAAAACTAATCGCTGTATTAAAAGCAAGCGTAGGCTCCATCCCTTCAATATGCGCTGGATTTAATGGCAATACACCTTGTAACCTGAAAATAAAATATACAACCACAATCATAAATCCATTGAGTAAAACTAATGATAATGCGTACTGTTTCCACGTTTGATTGTATGCTTTTACACCCGTAATTTTAAAAATAAGTTTTTCAAAAGGCCCAAATACTTTATCTAACGTCTTGCTCCCTTGAAAGGCTTTCTCTAAATAAATCCCCGTTGGCTTTGCCACAATAATAAACAATAGCATTGTAATGACAACTGCAACCCAAATCATAATGAATGATTCCCCCTAATTAAAACTTCTCTGGATTTAATAATGCATAAACTAAGTACACCGTAATTGCTGCAACAATAACCGATAAGGCAATCATCATGATTGCTTCCCTTCTTTCACAACTTTATCTGACCAACTTGCAAGACTTGCCATCGATGCTACTAATACAACAAAAATTCCGATTATCACAACATCTAGCATAACTATCCCTCTTTCTAAATGTAAAAATTTACCATTAACTTATCAAAAAAAGAACACTGAGGCTCTACTCAGTGTTCAAAAATGAACAACAAAAAGTAAACCTCCTCTCCAAACGCTTACGAGGTTAGCTGTCGGATTCGGGCTTAAAGAGTAGCCCTACTTTCAAATTTGAAAGATTCACCCCAAGTGACGATGCACAAAATTGGTTCCCCCGCTCCATTTCTGGACTCAGCGATATCAGGTTTTTTTTGGAAATTTTATGAATGATTTATGAGAGTAAATATACTCCTCTATATTTAACTTGTAAAGAGGGAAATTACTTAAAATAAGAAAATATTTTATCATTTAAACGCTTACATTTGTTATTATTCATATTCTTTCATCTGTTTTCTTATCATTTCTTTCTTTTTCATAGAAATCATCTTTTAAATATGAAAGAAAAAGAGCGAATGCATATAAGTGCCGACCTTAGTCGCACTTAACATTCGCTCTTTCTTTCATTCAAAATTTATTCTCTACGTAAAAATGCACGTAAATTTCTCCCTCGAATATAAACTTGTGTCAATTCTGCATGTAGCTGCTCATATTCAATAATATCCATTTCTAAATATAAAGCATCTTTTGATGGCAATATTATATACGGATTTGGAAAAATGGGATCGAGCGCCACCAATTCTTGAACTCGCTCTACCGATACCGCCCAACGATTCGCTATATCTCCAAGTAATAACACCTTCATCTTCGCTTCCCCTGCCCTATTCAAAGAATAAAAAAGAAATATTATCACAGTTCGTAAACACTACAAATTTAGCTCCAATTGTTTCATAGAGCCTGGCCGGATATCGTTTATTCCTTGTAACAACAGTAATAGGTGCTTGAAAAGAAAAACGAATACGTTCTGTGAAGAAACTAACTATTGGAAGCTCATCTCCTAGTAAAATCACTTTCTTAATACGATCGCAAATACGAGTAAAATCCTGCTCCTTATTACAGCTATAAGCCGACTCAAATCCAAAGGTCCTGACTTCAGCTGCTATCTCTTCATTTGCTGTAAAAATAATTAACTCATGCTGAAATGCTACTAGCTCTCTTAAACTATTTACCTTTTTTTCTTCTCCGACACAAATAAGCGTTAATTCCATGTACCTCATCCTCCTTAGCATAAAAGAATTCAAACGTAGATTGATATTCCCCTATACTAATCAGACCGATGAAGTGATGTATCCATCATGGCACCGTCCTCTCCCAAGACGCTTACGAAGTTAGCTGTCGGATTCGGACTTTGAGAGTAGCCCTACTTTCAAATTTGAAAGATTCACCCCTAGTGACAATGCACAATTTGGTTCCTCCGCTCCATAAAATCGGACTCAGCGTTTTACAAAATAATCTTTTATCCTGCACAATACAGAAATAAAAAACAGATTCTGGCTGATATAATACTCCTGAATTTGGAAAAAGTAAACAATAAAAAAAGCCCGTTACAAAACTGGCTTTTTCTTTCTTTATGCGTATTTATTCAACTTATATGCAAAGTGATTCGTTGGCCCATGACCACTCCCAATATTTAACGGCTCTTCAATCGCTATACTAATAAATCTTTTTGCTTCTTGGACTGCCTCTTGAATTGGATATCCTTTGGCAAGTCCTGCCGTAACCGCCGACGCGAATGTACAGCCACTTCCATGCGTTTGTTTAGAAGCAATTCGTTCACTTCTAAATTCGATAAACTGCTCACCATCAAAGAGTAAATCGATTACTTCATTACCTTGATATTCCGCATGCCCGCCTTTCATAAGAACATATTTAGCCCCTAATTCATGCAATACTTTCGCAGCTTCCTTACTATCTTCTATATTTTGAATCTCCATCCCCGTTAACACTTCTGCTTCAGGAACATTCGGCGTTACAACAGTTGCAAGCGGCAATAAATATTCTTTTAATGCTTGCACTGCTTCTTGTTGTAATAACGACGCACCGCCTTTAGCAATCATAACAGGATCTAGTACAATATTATTCCAGCCAAATTTCTTAATATGTTCTGCAACAATTTTAATAATTTCGCTACTAAATAACATACCTAACTTAACAGCGTCTGGTGTTAAATCTTCACCAATTGAATTCAATTGTTCCGTAATTCCTTCAAGAGAAACAGGATAGACACCTTGAACACCTAGCGTATTTTGAGCAGTAATTGCTGTAATAGCGGTCATGCCATACACACCAAGCTCTTGAAATGTTTTTAAATCTGCTTGAATTCCTGCACCGCCTCCGCTATCTGATCCAGCAATTGTTAAAGCTTTATTTACTTTCATCTCACTCATCCTTTTCTATCCAAAATAGCGATGATAAATCGTTTTTGCTTCACTTACATCTTTTGTTCCATGCACGAGTACACGTCCATCTTTAAAGACAACTAATCTCTTTCCTTCAACGGAAAACGATAGTAAATATGGATTTACATTCAAATCTATAACACGATCATGTAATATCTCTTTATATCGTTCAAAATTAAGTTCCTCTTTATGAGGTGGTCTAATTTGAACTGTATTTCTTCCACATAAAACTGCTGTTTTCGATGTATTTTCTTTACTTAAATATGGATATAATGCATTCTCACCACACGATGGACAATTATGCTTGCGAAGTTTTCGCACATTCATGCATGAATATTCATTTTTCCACACATCAAACGACACAAGTCCATCTCGAAGTGATTCACAATCTTCTACTAAAAGTTTAAGCGTTTCTGTTACTTGATGAGAAACGACAAGAGATACAGCAGGCGATATAATCCCCGCTGTATCACACGTCGCCCCGCCAAGCGGGATTGATTGTAGTAAACAAGATAAACACGGCGTTTTCCCTGGAAGAATGGTGTAGGAAAGACCGTAACTTCCTACACAAGCTCCATAAACCCATGGAATAGAATGCTTTTGCGATATATCATTAACAATGAAACGTGTTTCAAAATTATCAGTCGCATCAACGATTACATCCACATTTATAACGAGCTCTTCTAACTCCTCAGCTGTGACATCTTGAACGAGAGCCTCTATCATTACTTTTCTATTAATCGCCTGCAAACGCCTTTTAGCTGCTACAGCCTTAGGAAGATTACTCTCAACATCCTCCTCAGCGTACAATTGCTGCCTTTGCAAATTACTCCAATCGACATAATCACGATCAACAATTGTTACGTGGCCAACTCCAGCTCTGACAAGCATTTCCGCATTGGCACTACCAAGTGCACCTGCCCCAATAATTAGGACGTGTTTTTCCCCTATCTTTCGTTGTCCTGTCTCTCCGATTGGAGAGAATAGCTCTTGGCGAGAATATCGATTATTCAACTACGCTCATTCCTTCTAAAGGACTACTTGCTGTTGCACAACGTTTACGTGCAATACGCCCCGCTTCAAAGCCTAAGCGACCTGCTTCAATACCTAATTTCATTGCCTGTGCCATTTTAATAGGATCTTTTGCTCCAGATACAGCTGTATTTAATAACACACCATCTGCTCCTAATTCCATTGCAAATGCTGCATCAGCTGGGCTACCAATACCAGCATCAACGATAACTGGTACTGTTGCTTGTTCAATAATAAAACTTAAATTTAACGGATTTACAATTCCAAGTCCTGAACCAATTGGTGATGCTCCTGGCATAATGGCGTGTACACCAAGCTCTTGTAATTTACGTGCTAATACAACATCATCAGATGTGTATGGAAGAACGATAAACCCTTCTTCCAGTAACATTTCAGATGCTTTTAATGTTTCTACCGGATCAGGTAATAACGTTCTATCATCACCAATTACTTCTACTTTTACCATGTCACAAAGCCCCGAAGCTTTGGCTAACTTCGCAATACGAACAGCTTCTTCAGCATTTTTTGCTCCTGCTGTATTCGGTAATAACGTATATTTTTTTACATCAAGTTTTTCTAATAAATTCGGTTGGTCTGCATCAAATATATCCATACGGCGTACTGCAAATGTTAAAATTTCAGCTTCAGATACTTCAATGGCTTTCTGCTGCACATCAAAATCAGAGAACTTTCCTGTTCCTAATAAAAGTCTAGAATGAAATGAAAATGGTCCAACGTTTAACATAATCAACCGCCTCCTACGAAAGTTACAATCTCAATTTGGTCTCCATCAAAAACAGATGTATCTTGATGATCATCTTTTTGCAAAATATCTTTATTACGTTCTACTACTACAATCTTTTTATCTAACCCTAAATGTGTAAGTAACTCAGCTACTGTTTTCACACTCGCTGGTATTTCAATTTGTTTACCATTAATTTTTAAATTCAAACTTCCATCCCCTTTTTAAACCGATTTAGAAAGCAATGAATCTAGCAAATGATTTTCTTGCTTCCCGTCTATTAAATCAGCCATATACTGACCAGTAACAGGACTTAATAAAATGCCGTTTCGATAATGGCCCGTACAAGCATATAAACCTTTTATTTCTTCATGCTCTCCCATATAAGGAGCTTCATGATTCGATTGTGGTCTTAATCCTGCCCATGTGCTTTCCCACTCTGCTTCTTTTAAAGCAGGCAATATTGTATAAGCACGCTCTAATATAGAAGTAATACTTTCTGGTTGCACAGTTTTATTGAACGTATGAGGCTTCATCGTTGCTCCAATTACGTAACGTCCACCGCGCTTTGGTGCGATATAAAACCTTTCTTGGAAAATAGGAGCTTTCAATAACGGTTTCCAACTTCTAACCGCAACAACTTCTCCCTTCACCGGGTATGTACCCCAATCACGGTGAAAATGACGCAGTAACTTTGTGCTCCACGAACCACCAGCGATAACGGCTTTTTCGCATGTGATTACACCTTCGCTTGTAACAATTCCAGTCACTTTATCGTTTTCAATTCGAATATCAAATACTTCTGTTTCTTCATATATATCAGCTCCAGAGATAGTCGCAGAATGTGCGAATGCTTTCGTAAGCTCTGGTGCAATGACATGACCATCTTTCGGATAATACACGGCCCCAATAATTGAATCAGATAGAAACGGCTCTTTTTCACGCAGACGATCTCCCGTCAAAAAGTACGAATTTTCACCTGTTTTTTGTTGCCAATTCATAATGTGAAGTATTCGTTCTTTCTCACTTTCATTTTGAGCAATGCGATAAATCCCTTTTTCTTCATATCCAATATCAATACCCGTTTTTTCACGTAAAACTTCTGCAAGTTGTGGAAATATAGCACGGCTTTCTCTAGCAAGCTCGAACAGCGGATCATACTCATCCCATTCCGCCTGAACACCAAGTAAACCAGCAGCAGCTTTCGAAGCTTCAGATGCAATTCTTTGTTTCTCTACAATCGCTACTTTATATCCTCTTTCAGCTAGAAAATGTGCAACTGAACTACCAATTACACCTCCGCCAACAATCGCTACATCATACTTCTTACACATGTTTTTCCGCCCACTTTCTTATTGATTCCTTATAAGATTTTGCCTGGCTATACGGCTTACTATTACTTACAATTCCAGACATAACAGCAACACCACTCACACCAGTTGTAAGAACGTCCCCTATATTTTCAGGAGTAATTCCTCCAATTGCCGTAATCGGTATCGATAAACACCTTGTCATATCCGAAATTTCCTCTAACCCACGCGCTGGCACACCTTTTTTACAATCTGTTGGAAATACATGACCGTAAACGAGCGAATCTGCTCCGTTTTTAAACACCTCTATCGCTTCTTCTAAAGAATGCACAGAATAGCCAACATGCAAATAAGAAAATTTTTCCTTAACTGATCTTACATCAGCACTACGATATCCTAACTGCACACGCGGGATATTTAATAAAATAGCAATATCAATTCGATCATTTATTACAAGCTTAGATGCCGGAAAGCCTTTCTTTAAAAGACTTTCCACACCTTCATACAATTCCTTTGTACTTTTCCCACGCTCACGAATATGCAAGTAGTCTATCTCACTCTCAATTTGCATCGCTACATTCACTAACTCTTCGAATGGCATTTGACCATTTGAGATTACGTGGAGCTCATTTTTCATATTCATTCGCCTACTTTAAAATGTTTTCGAATAATTCATCGGCAGGAACACTTTCTTTCGTCATCCCTTTTTCTTTCAACCATTTATTTTGTTTCTCCCATGATTCTTTTGAATCTGATAAGAATGGTTCATCTTTCGTCTCCATTTTTCCTAATAAAATTTTCATACTTTCTTTTTCAACTTCTGGAATAAGTGGAAAGTTCTCTTTCTCTTGATGATCTAATAAAATATTCAGTGCTTCATCCGGATTTTTCTTCATGAAATCATATCCTTTTTTCGCACCACGTAAAAAGGCTTGCAATGCTTCTTTATCCTTTTTCAATGTTTTATCACCTGTTACAAAAACAAGCTCATGATAATTCGGCACACCGTAGTCAGCTGGATTAAAGTACGCTGGTTCATGACCTTGATGACGCATAACAGGAACCTCATGGTTGATGTATGCACCTGTTACAGCATCCACTTTTTTCGTAATTAACGCTGGTACTAAATCAAATCCAACATCGACTACTTTCACTGTATCTGGATTACCACCAGCTTCTTTTACCATCGTTTTTAAATAGGCTTCACTTAAAGGCGTTCCAGAATATCCAACCGTTTTTCCTTCTAAATCTTTCGGCGACTGAATACCAGCTGATTTTAACGATACAACATGATTTAATGGTGAACGTACAACAGCTCCAATTGACTTCACTGGAATTTGTTCATTTGCTTTTGCGATAACAACATCTGGTTGATAATATAAACCAACAGTTACTTTTCCTGCCGCTGCTAACGTTAATGGATCGGTCGGATTAGAAGGGAATTTAATATTCACTTTTATTCCTTCTTCTTTGAAGTATCCTTTTTCAATCGCTGCATAAATAAAGCTATGCACCGCATTTGGATACCAATCAAGCATGACCGTTATTTCTTTCTCTGTTTTTTTCTTGTCTGATGCTGAATTACTCGAACACCCTGCAATCATTGCAACTAATAATGTAAACACAAAGATGCGTTTTAATAATTTCATGAATGTTTCCTCCAACTAATGAATTTCTTCTCTAATATAGAAATAAGGATAACGAAGAAAATAGCTAATAATGATAACAATACAATTGGTGCAAATACACCTGCACCGTCCAGCTGTGTCATCATCCTTTTACTGAAGTAACCAAGTCCAGCTTGTGCACCGAGCCATTCACCAATTGCTGCTCCAATTACACTAAGTGGAACTGCAATTTTTAATGCTGAGAAAAAGTAAGGAAGAGCAGATGGCAACTTTAACTTAAGAAAAACATCTTTTTTCGTTGCACCATACGTAACTAAGAGCTCTTCCCATTCTTTTTTCGTACTGCGGAGTCCATCATACGTATTGACCGCAATTGGGAAAAACGTAATTAAAACTGTAACAACAACTTTACTCCAAATGGTATATCCAAACCATAAAACAAATAGCGGTGCAAGTGCTGTAATCGGAATTGTTTGTGAAGCAACTAATAATGGATAAAATGCTCTTTCCATCCACGTACTCGCATTCATTAACATTGCTAGCCCTACACCCAGCACGATAGAAATAACAACGCCTATTAAAACGACGTACAACGTTGCTGGTAAATGAACCGTGAATAATATATCTTTCAGTGCCCATATCTTCATTACAATTGCAGAAGGTGATGGCAAAATGTACATCTCATCTACAATTCTTGCTCCTACTTCCCACAGAGCAAGTAAAATTCCACTTAATGTGAGGGCAGGTAATAGCTCCTTCAAACGACTCATCATACGAGTACCTGCCTTTGTAACATACTAAGGAGCTCTTCTTTAAGCGCTAACACTTCAGGCTTATATAAATCTTTTCTTGTTCGGTTACGATCCAGCGGTACAATTCGCTCAGTTAAAGTTGCTATCGGTTGCTCTTCTACAACAAAAATACGATTAGAAAGAAAAAGAGCTTCTTCAACATCATGTGTAATAAATAAGATTGTTTTTTTCCACTCTTTCCATTGTTCAAACAACCATTCCTGCAAAGATGCCTTCGTTAAGGCATCTAATGCGCTAAACGGTTCATCTAACAATAATATCTCTCCGCCTGTTAATAAAGTTCGGATAAAAGATACGCGTTGTCTCATACCACCAGATAAATCTTTCGGATATTTTTTCTCGTACCCTTGTAAACCAAATTTATGTAACAGTTCCTTTGCCTTGACTTGTGCTTCTTTCTTCTGCACACCTTGGCACTCTAACGGTAAAGCTGCATTCTCAATAATTGTTCTCCACGGCAGGAGCATATCTTTTTGAGGCATATACCCTACAGGATGACTCTTTGTTTCTATGAGCTCTATATGTCCAGTGCTCGCCTCTTCTAAACCTGTAATAAGGCGAAATAAAGTACTTTTCCCACAGCCACTCGGTCCAATAATGCTCACAAACTCTTTTTCTTGTATATTGGCATCTAGTCCCTCTATGATTGGTTTCTCATCATAATGAAAGGAAACATTACGAAACTGTAGTATGTTCTTGCTCCTCAAAACCCCACATCTCCTTACGATAGGCCATATCCCAGAATAAATATTCAAATCGGCTGGAATATAAGAAAATCTCCTCTAATCGATCTAGTTCTTTCTCTGACTTTCCAACTGCCATTTCATTTAATACATCTATTAACCAAATACAAAGGTTACCGTATTCTTCAGAACTATATCCTTGAATCCATTCCCCAAAAAACTCATGATCTCTTGCTCCAGGAATATCATTTAAACGCTTTCCAATCTCCCAATAGCTCCACATACATGGAAGTAAAGCTGCTATTAATTCTGCAAGTGTGCCATTTTGAGATACAGACATCATGTAATTTGTATAAGCTAAATTTTTAGCAGATGGTTTTGCAGATTCCATCTCCTCTACAGAAATACCAAGTCTTTTTGCATATTGTTTATGAATCGTCATTTCACCATTTAAAATACCATCTATTTGCTCTGCAAATTTTGCCATAACTTGTGGATTCGTTGCCTTTACAACACCAATTGCATATAGTTTTGCATAATCCAACAAATATAAATAATCTTGAATAATATAATACTGGAATTTATCTTTTTCTAACGTTCCATCCCCCATACCTACTACAAACGGATGATTATGACTTTTCTCCCATACAGGCTGCACCGTCTCAAATAATCTTTCACAAAATTTCATTTATAATTCCCCTTCCTACATATCTATTTATCTCAATAAAAAAACCACCTCTATATACAAGAAGTGGTTACAGCAAATAAAATTATATTTATTCGTTGCGCCACTTCCCTTCGCTAGTATTACCTAGATCAGGTCTGTAAGGGTTAAGGATTATTCCTCTCTCAGCACGAAAAGCACCCCTAGTGGTTTCAATATGAAATTTTCAAATAAAAAAGCCCCGTTTCTATGCGCAAAGAAACGGGGACCCATTGTTAATGTCCGAATTGCTTCCCTACGCTAGCATAATCTAGATCAGGTAATGAAAAGGATCAAAGGCTTACGGCCTTACTCTCAGCTGGCAACACCAGCTCTCCTAGCATACTATGAAATTATCATTGTCAGTATAACACTGTCATAACTCATCATCAACTGTTTTAATTTTCTCAATTGTATATAAATTGATTAAGATATAAAATACGTATATCCCATTTTAAAAATCGAAAATTTTCTACCATAGTATAAAAATTATATTTATGTTGATTTCATATTACATTTATGTGAATAAACCCCAATATATTATAACTTTATACTATAATAAAATTATAACAATACAACTAGAGGAGGCCGTTATTACATGAAGATGAGAGCTACAGCTTTAACAGTATCTACCGTTGCAATTGCTTCCTTACTTCCTTCTATGGGAGAAACGAACGTGCAAACAGTAGCTGCTGAACAAACATCTAAAGCGAAAACTGGATATGTAAAAGTCGACAACGTCGCATTATATCAAACCGCCCAAGTAGACAGTACCTTAATTGATAACCTTCGCTTCAACACCCCTATTACCATCCTTGGAACAATTCAAGATTGGTATAAAGTATCTGTTAACAATAAAGTAGGCTATATGAAAAAAGATGCTATTCTATCGAAAAAAACAGTTCAATCTAATAGCCAATATATCGTAAATGCAAATGCGTTAAACGTTCGTTCTGAACCTAATACAGAATCTTCTATTCTTGATGTGTTGCCGAATGGGAAATTTATTACAATTCAAGGTGAACAAGGCGATTGGTATAAAATATTACATAATGGACAAATTGGATACGTACAAAAAATATTTGTATCCAATGGATCCACTCCACTAGTAAAAGGTGTGACTGTACAAGGCACTCCTTCCTATACTGTTGCGACACCAAATTTAAATGTACGTAGTGCCGCTAGTACAAATAGTACTGCCATCGGTTCCCTGCAAAATGGAACACAAGTGCAAGTAGTAGAAACGGTAGGTACTTGGTATAAAATTCGTTTTGGCACAGGTTATGGATACGTAGCCAAACATTATATCGTACAAAATCAAGCTCAGGCTAAAGCTACTACCCCTTCAATTCCAGCTGTTTTCAGATTCCCAGCTCAAGGAAAAATCAGTTCAACATTTGATATGCGTTGGGAACAAATGCATTATGGCATAGATATTGCAGCACAGGGCAATGTCTCCATTCAAGCTGCTGCTGCAGGTAAAGTTATAAAATCTTATTATTCAGCTAGCTATGGCAATGTCGTATTCATCGCCCATCATATAAACGGGAAATTATACACAACAGTTTATGCTCACTTGAAAGATCGTACTGTACAAGTTGGTGATCAAGTTCAAGTAGGACAATTAGTAGGTTATATGGGAAATACAGGTCACTCATTCGGACAACATCTCCACTTTGAATTACATAACGGGGAATGGAATTTCGAAAAAATAAATGCAGTCGATCCGCTGCCTTACTTCGTTAGGTAACTTGTATGCCACGTAAAATAAATATACCACTAATTATTGAATACCTAGCTTTTTTCGGTTTAATCTATTGTTTAATAATCTATAATACAAATACTGTATTTTTATCTATTATTATAACCTTTGTTGTTTTAGAAATTATGATGGAAGCATTTAAGATTCGGCTCAAACAAAAAATTGCTCATATTTACATTATACTTTTTCTATCAAGTGCTTTTATTACCAATGTAGTTAGTAATGGATTCTACTTATCTACCGTATTCCCCGTGTTTTTTATGGGCATTTTATTAGTTATATCTAAATACGTTAATGTTCCTAATACAACTAAGCAACAACAAGAAACTTAGAAAGAGGAAACACTGTGTACCAATCTTTCAAAGATAATTTAGTAAAATATATATTTAGTTTATATAAAAAAATGAATATATTTTTCGGTATACAAGACAGTAATCATGCACAATTCCTTGTATATGGCATGTTATTTTTGATCCTCATTGCCTTTTCCCTATATTACTAAATAAAAAGGATCTCATCTTATATGAGATCCTTTTTATTATTATTGTA
This sequence comes from Bacillus clarus, assembly GCF_000746925.1. Classification (GTDB taxonomy): domain Bacteria; phylum Bacillota; class Bacilli; order Bacillales; family Bacillaceae_G; genus Bacillus_A; species Bacillus_A clarus. Next base: position 3,065,131 of record NZ_JMQC01000008.1, on the reverse strand, counting down.
TCTATTCTATACGTGATTACATTTTAACCACAAGCATATTTTTCATAAATAAAGCTCAAATTATATTTTTTCTCCAAACCCAACCTCTGTTCATCATCACACCAGTAAAAGAGAATATCATGAATTGTGGCATAGCGTTTATTTTTAAGAAATAATCTAAAAAATGATGGCAAACAATCGTGTAATTGTATAAATATATAATTTTTTAATACCTCTTCTTTATATTCAATTCCTTTACAAACATACATTAATTCTTCGCAATAATATGCATGCTGTGGAACTTGAATCATCTCGAAAAATGGTACATATGATAATAGCTTTCCAATGAAGTGTCCATATCGGCTCATTAATCCCACCGTCATATGCTCCATCATTTCCTTCATTACATACAAGTAATCATCTACATGTGTTGTTTTTAATGGATCTAGTCGATCAGAAATTTGGGAAAGTACCGCTCTTTGACAAGCTATAACAGCTTGACTAGGCCCGTAATATGATAAATAGTCCGTACATTTACGATATTTTCTTAATAAATCAAATGTATATAGATCACAAACATATGTATTACAATATATTGCTAGATTCATCATCTCATAATTTAATTGTTCTTTTGATAATGTTTTTGCCTGCTTGCATATGTAAAAAAACGTAAACTCTAATACTTCTTTATGAGATAATAAATTACTACAGTCGTTTATACATTTTTCGTTGAATTTAACTCTTTCCCAAATCTGTACATCTTCATCCACTAATTCACCTACACGATATTTAATAATTAAATAATTAAAGGCAACAGCTTGTGTCAAAAAATCCCACGTTTCATATTCCATTGAAGTTTGTACAAACTCATCTAATCCTTGATTTATCATAAATGTATATGCTTCTTTATACCATCCCATCTCCTGACATAAACGAATAATGCGTACTAAAGTTGGGATTTCATCTTTATGAAACTGTGGTAAATCTTTAACTTTATTCATTCCATATAAGATAAACGGCGCTAAATTTTCTTCTTTATAAAATTCTTTTTCTTTCCACACTAAAATTGTTCTTTCTTTCCCCTGACCTTTTGGATGACAAGGTATAAGCAAAGAAAATAAATCAGCGAAACTCTTCGGTTCCACATATGTATCTGTAACCAAATTCCAATTAGGATCGCCTTGTACAGCCCTCATATAATTCCCCTTCCGTTTTTCTCTCTATAAGAAATACCCATTCATTAAACACATTACCAATCATTAATATTGATATATTCAGAATCTCTCATAATACTTATATTCATTAGTATATCATTTTTTTCACTATTAAAGATTAAGAATAACAATTTTAAAAAATTTTCAAATATATTCCTATACAATTTTAACATAATTTTTCAGATACATCATACTAACGGAATTCCTTTAATTATAATTGTTAGAACAATGTATCTGATTTTTATTTTCATCAAAAGTTTATAATAAAATATTTATTTTCATTTTGTATGCTCCGATATTTCGCTCAAAGCGAATCCTGCTTGATCATCTGCAGATTCTCTTATCGCTAAATCACCTAAGGCTAACATACCAACAAGTTGACCGTTCTTCACTACTGGTAATCGTCTAATTTGATATCGTGCCATTAACTCCGTTGCCTTTTCAACAGAATCATCAGGTGAAACCGACACAATATTTGTTGTCATTACATTTGTAATTTTATTAGAACCTGGATGTTTTTCAGCAATTCCACGAACAACTAAATCGCGATCAGTTACGAGGCCGACAACTTGCTCATTTTCAACAACGGGAATCATTCCAATTTCCTCTTCTTTCATTTTCACAGCAGCCTCATATACATTATCTAGTGTTGTACACTGCACAACATTTGTGCTCATCAGTTCTCTAACTTGTGTCATTATTTTATTCCCTCCTTTTAATACATACCATAGCTTTTCCCAAATCCCTTTATTTATTTCAGAAAAATAGCATGAGAAAAAAGAGAATTTCTAAATTAGATTTACATAAGAAAAAAGAGCCAGCAAATTGCTGACTCTTCTTTATGACCCGTACGGGATTCGAACCCGTGTTACCGCCGTGAAAGGGCGGTGTCTTAACCACTTGACCAACGGGCCATGGCTCCGCAGGTAGGACTCGAACCTACGACCGATCGGTTAACAGCCGATAGCTCTACCACTGAGCTACTGCGGAATAATATGGTGGGCCTAAATGGACTCGAACCATCGACCTCACGCTTATCAGGCGTGCGCTCTAACCAGCTGAGCTATAGGCCCATATTACTTTATACAGGGGCAGTAGGAATCGAACCCACACTGGAGGTTTTGGAGACCTCAGTTCTACCTTTAAACTATGCCCCTAAGTGGTGCCGGCTAGAGGACTTGAACCCCCAACCTACTGATTACAAGTCAGTTGCTCTACCAATTGAGCTAAGCCGGCAAAAAAAAATGGTGGCTCGGGACGGAATCGAACCGCCGACACGAGGATTTTCAGTCCTCTGCTCTACCGACTGAGCTACCGAGCCAACATAAATGGCGGTCCCGACCGGGGTCGAACCGGCGATCTCCTGCGTGACAGGCAGGCATGTTAACCACTACACCACGGGACCATTGGTTGCGGGGACAGGATTTGAACCTGCGACCTTCGGGTTATGAGCCCGACGAGCTACCAGACTGCTCCACCCCGCGACGATATAATATTATTTTGAAAAATGGAGGAGGTAGAGGGATTCGAACCCCCGCGCGACTCTCGCCGCCTGTCGGTTTTCAAGACCGATCCCTTCAGCCGAACTTGGGTATACCTCCATGAAGGAAATGCTTATTATATTTTAGTTACTATTATATATATAATAGTTTTATTAACTATTAATCCATTCCTTTTTAATTATTAAAGAAAATGGAGGAGGTAGAGGGATTCGAACCCCCGCGCGACTCTCGCCGCCTGTCGGTTTTCAAGACCGATCCCTTCAGCCGAACTTGGGTATACCTCCAATAATAACTAAAGTGGAGCCTAGCGGGATCGAACCGCTGACCTCCTGCGTGCAAGGCAGGCGCTCTCCCAGCTGAGCTAAGGCCCCATAAATTTTAAAACTATCGGGAAGACAGGATTTGAACCTGCGACCCCCTGGTCCCAAACCAGGTGCTCTACCAAGCTGAGCCACTTCCCGTTAATAAAAGCGCGCCCGAGAGGAGTCGAACCCCTAACCTTTTGATCCGTAGTCAAACGCTCTATCCAATTGAGCTACGGGCGCATATGGTGCCGAGGGCGGGGGTCGAACCCGCACGGTGGTCACCCACCGCAGGATTTTAAGTCCTGTGCGTCTGCCTGTTCCGCCACCCCGGCATGTCATATTGAAAATTGGAGCGGAAGACGGGATTCGAACCCGCGACCCCAACCTTGGCAAGGTTGTATTCTACCACTGAACTACTTCCGCAAGACATGTATGAGATATTTCATTAAAAGTGCGGGTGAAGGGAGTCGAACCCCCACGCCAAAGGCGCCAGATCCTAAGTCTGGTGCGTCTGCCAATTCCGCCACACCCGCATATTTTTTTAAAAATGGTGAGCCATGAAGGATTCGAACCTTCGACCCTCTGATTAAAAGTCAGATGCTCTACCAACTGAGCTAATGGCTCTTAATGGCTGGGCTAGCTGGATTCGAACCAGCGCATGACGGAGTCAAAGTCCGTTGCCTTACCGCTTGGCTATAGCCCAATATTTAAGAAATGGTGGAGGGGGGCAGATTCGAACTGCCGAACCCGAAGGAGCGGATTTACAGTCCGCCGCGTTTAGCCACTTCGCTACCCCTCCGACATATATGGTGGAGGATGACGGGATCGAACCGCCGACCCCCTGCTTGTAAGGCAGGTGCTCTCCCAGCTGAGCTAATCCTCCATTTTGCCTGGCAACGTCCTACTCTCACAGGGACAAGGTCCCAACTACCATCGGCGCTAGAGAGCTTAACTTCCGTGTTCGGTATGGGAACGGGTGTGACCTCTCTGCCATCATTACCAGACTGTATTCATTTAAGACAAGAATCATTGTAACCTATTGACTTTATAAAGTCAATAAGTTTTTTATATTCTTTCAAAACTAGATAACATTTGCTTCATATTATATGGTTAAGTCCTCGATCTATTAGTATTCGTCAGCTCCACATGTCACCATGCTTCCACCTCGAACCTATCAACCTGATCATCTTTCAGGGATCTTACTAGCTTACGCTATGGGAAATCTCATCTTGAGGGGGGCTTCATGCTTAGATGCTTTCAGCACTTATCCCTTCCGCACATAGCTACCCAGCTATGCCCTTGGCAGAACAACTGGTACACCAGCGGTGCGTCCATCCCGGTCCTCTCGTACTAAGGACAGCTCCTCTCAAATTTCCTACGCCCACGACGGATAGGGACCGAACTGTCTCACGACGTTCTGAACCCAGCTCGCGTACCGCTTTAATGGGCGAACAGCCCAACCCTTGGGACCGACTACAGCCCCAGGATGCGATGAGCCGACATCGAGGTGCCAAACCTCCCCGTCGATGTGGACTCTTGGGGGAGATAAGCCTGTTATCCCCGGGGTAGCTTTTATCCGTTGAGCGATGGCCCTTCCATGCGGAACCACCGGATCACTAAGCCCGACTTTCGTCCCTGCTCGACTTGTAGGTCTCGCAGTCAAGCTCCCTTATGCCTTTGCACTCTACGAATGATTTCCAACCATTCTGAGGGAACCTTTGGGCGCCTCCGTTACACTTTAGGAGGCGACCGCCCCAGTCAAACTGCCCACCTGACACTGTCTCCCGGGTCGATAAGACCCGTAGGTTAGAATTTCAATACAGTCAGGGCGGTATCCCACCAGCGCCTCCACCGAAGCTAGCGCTCCGGTTTCAAAGGCTCCCGCCTATCCTGTACAAACTGTACCAAAATTCAATATCAGGCTACAGTAAAGCTCCACGGGGTCTTTCCGTCCTGTCGCGGGTAACCTGCATCTTCACAGGTACTATAATTTCACCGAGTCTCTGGTTGAGACAGTGCCCAAATCGTTACACCTTTCGTGCGGGTCGGAACTTACCCGACAAGGAATTTCGCTACCTTAGGACCGTTATAGTTACGGCCGCCGTTTACTGGGGCTTCAGTTCAGAGCTTC